>NZ_FMXE01000031.1 GCF_900103735.1 Algoriphagus alkaliphilus
TTGATAGGCTGCAGGTGTAAAGTCAGTGATGGCATAGCTGAGCAGTACTAATTGCCCAAAAACTTACGCTACGTTTGTTACAGTTTCTACCAAATATGTTAAAGACATAAGACATTAGACGAAAAGAAGTTAGACAAGAGAAGAGAGATCTTGATACTTGATACGAGCTACTGAAGTCTTCCAATTTAGGCGGCCTAGCGCAGGGGTCCCACCTCTTCCCATCCCGAACAGAGAAGTTAAGCCCTGCAGCGCCGATGGTACTGGGGTTACACCCGGGAGAGTAGGTCGCCGCCACATTATTCAAAAGCCTTTGGAGCAATCCGGAGGCTTTTTTGCGTTTAAACCCTCCCTGTTTTGAAGGGAAGAAGCAGGAGCGAAACAGGAATACAAGCCTGCCAGAATTTAGATCGCTCGCATCACGTCAAACTCATCCAAGCTTGATCCGGTCTATACTGGTGTGGGCTTTGGGTGTCCAAGTTGCTGTGGACTTTTAAGTTTATGTTATCTTGTTGGCCCTCTGAATTCTTGATTTTAATTATATCTCTAGACAATTGGGATTACTGCCCTAGAAACTTGGATATCTTTCTATTCTTATAGAGAAAAACATTAAGGAAAATAAATTAAAAAGCCCTTCGTTTACGAAAGGCTCCTTTGCTGTTATAATCCAAACTGAATCAAATGATGGTCAAAATGCTTTTGATGAAATCTTTCCCATTCTTCATGATTCAATTTTCCGAACCTTGGGTGGATAGTTTTTTCCTCAGGAAATGAAGTAAAATGATTATTATATTCATCAATACTTTTAAGTAACTCAACTTTCGCAGTGTCTAAATCTGCATATCTTAGATCCAAAAGATTGTTCCCAATGCCGGGTGCCAGGACTCCTTTTGGAAAATTCATAGCCGTGTTGAGGAGGGCGTTTTTTTGTGCAAGTTGCTTTTCCGACGGTTCAAAATCCGGCAATTTTATTCTTCCATAGGAGAGTTTAACAGTGATTGTCAAATGCTCAATCATATGTTGGGCTGTCATAATTCCAAAATCCCCTTTTGTACTCTCGGAGAGCGTGTTTATTCTTGTTTTGATTGTGTCTTCTTCCATGGTTTTGAATTTGGGGATAAAAAAAGCGCTTGATACCATCAAACGCTTTTTTTATCCATTTAACGAACTCTTAATTATTAACTTCCACACATTTCACAACCCTCTGGATCATCCAATGAGCAGGCGATAGCGTCTTGTTTTTGTGTTTTTGCAATTTCGGTTTCATTTACCTTTTCTACTTTTTGGTCAAATGAGGATTTATCAAGTGTAAACTTGATTGCGGCAGTAGCAGCTTGTGACCTTAGATAGTACATGCCTGTTTTTAATCCCTTTTTCCAAGCGTAGAAGTGCATGGAAGTCAATTTACCAAAGTTGGGATCTTGCATAAAGATGTTCATACTTTGAGACTGACAAATATAAGCACCCCGGTCAGCTGACATGTCGATTATGACTTTCTGTGAAATTTCCCAAACTGTTTTGTATAGGTCTTTGATGTTTTGAGGTATTCCAGGGACGTTTAAAACAGATCCATTTGTGGAAATAAGTCTATTCCTCATGTTATCATTCCACAATCCAAGATTGATCAAATCCTTCATCAGATGCTTATTGACCATGATGAATTCACCTGAAAGCGTTCTTCTGGTGTAAAGATTGGAGGTGTAAGGCTCAAAGCACTCATTATTCCCCAATATCTGGGAAGTGGAAGCCGTTGGCATGGGAGCTACTAGCAATGAGTTTCTCATGCCGTACTTTTTCACTTTATCCTTTAACTCACTCCAATTCCACCTGTTTGATTTAGGTGTTACTCCCCACATATCAAATTGAAGGATGCCTTTGGAAGCTGGGCTACCTTCATAGGTCTCATAGGTGCCTTGTGTCTTGGCCAATTCCATAGAAGTTTCAACTGCAGCGAAGTATATTGTTTCAAAAATATCTTCGTTCAAACCTCTGGCTTCTACAGAATCAAATGGCATTCTAAGCATAATGAATGCGTCTGCCAAACCCTGGATACCCAAACCTATAGGCCGATGTCTGAAGTTTGATCTTCTAGCCTCTTCTACCGGATAGTAGTTGACATCAATGACCTTGTTTAGATTTTTGGTAGCAACCTTGGTGATTTCATATAACTTTTCATGGTCAAAATAGAGTTTGCCATCTTTTCCAGTCTGGACAAACTTTGGTAGTGCCAGGGAGGCTAAATTACATACAGCCACTTCATCAGGAGCCGTATACTCAATGATCTCTGTGCACAGGTTAGATGACTTAATTGTACCTAGATTCTTCTGGTTTGACTTTCCATTTGCCGAATCTTTGTAAAGCATATATGGAGTACCGGTTTCAATTTGGGATTCCAGGACTTCAAACCAAAGTTCCTGCGCTTTGATGGTTTCTCTTGCCCGACCTTCACGTTCGTATTTTTCATACAAGCGCTCAAATTCTTCTCCGTGGCAATCTGACAAACCGGGAGCTTCGTTAGGACAGAAAAGAGACCAGTCTTCATTTTGTTCGACCCGTTTCATGAAAAGATCCGGTATCCAAAGTGCATAGAATAGATCCCGTGCACGCATTTCTTCTTTTCCGTGATTTCGCTTTAATTCAAGAAAATCTTTAATATCCGCATGCCAAGGTTCTATATAGATTGCAAAACTTCCTTTTCTTTTACCTCCTCCTTGGTCAACATAGCGTGCTGTCATGTCAAAGTTTCGGAGCATTGGTACTATGCCATTGGATACTCCATTTGTTCCTTTGATATAGCTTCCTTTGGCACGTACATGATGGATAGAAAGTCCTATTCCGCCTGCTGATTGAGATATCTTTGCGCACTGCTTGAGTGTATCATAGATGCCGTCAATACTATCATCCTTCATTGTCAGCAGGAAACAGGAAGAAAGCTGCGGTTTAGGTGTGCCTGCATTGAAGAGCGTAGGAGTAGCGTGTGTAAACCAACGTTCTGAAAGGAGATTGTAGGTTTCAATTACTGATGGAATGTCTTCCTTGTGTATCCCAACAGCCACACGCATGAGCATGTGCTGAGGTCTTTCTACGACTTTGCCATCAAGTCTGATCAGATAGCTTTTCTCTAGTGTTTTAAATCCAAAATAGTCATATCCAAAATCACGCTTGTAATCGATTACCTCATCTAGATGAGCCGCATTCTTTTTAATAATGCCGTACACTTCAGTATCGATCAACTGAGCATTCGCACCAGTTTTAGGATTTACATAAGTATACAGTCTTTTCATCGTGTTGGAGAAAGACTGGCTCGTGGTTTTATGTAGGTTGGATATTGCGATTCTGGCACCTAGTATTGCGTAATCCGGATGACGTACGGTCAGTGAAGCGCATATTTCTGCAGCTAGATTGTCAAGTTCGGATGTTGTAACCCCATCATAAAGACCATCAATTACTTTTTTAGCAACTTCGATAGGTTGGATAAATTTGGGATCAAGTTCGTAACAAAGATTTTCTATCCTTGCCGTGATTTTGTCGAATCTTACCGATTCTCTTCTTCCGTCGCGTTTGATTACTAGCATTCGTTGGTGATTTTAGGATTGATGGAAAAATTGGTCATTAAAAGTCCTCTTCTACTGAAAATCGAGCGGAAGACTCACTTACTTCGGTTGATTTCATTACTCCAGCTTTCTGGTAGTCTCCAACCCTCTTTTCAAAGAAATTGGTTTTACCCTGCATGCCAATCATATCCATGAAGTCAAATGGATTGGTGCTGTTCCATACCTTTTCACAGCCTAATTCCATAAGTAAACGATCGGCTACGAACTCAATGTATTGGCACATCAAGACAGAATTCATTCCGATCAGGCGTACAGGTAGGGCATCTGTCACGAATTCTTTCTCGATAGCTACTGCGTCCATAATGATATCTCGTACAGTCTCTTTTGGAAGTGGATTTACGACATGTTTGGTATATAAATGGCAAGCAAAATCGCAGTGTAGTCCTTCGTCTCTGGAAATCAATTCATTTGAGAAAGTCAATCCTGGCATTAAGCCTCTCTTTTTCATCCAGAAAATAGAGCAAAAGGATCCCGAAAAAAAGATTCCCTCCACAGCGGCAAAAGCAATAAGGCGTTCCTGGAAATTTCCGTTATCGATCCAGCGTAGTGCCCAATCAGCTTTTCTTCTCACACAGTCAATATGCTCGATAGCATTCAAGAGACGATCTCTTTCCACATTGTCTTTAATATAAGTGTCAATGAGTAAAGAATAGGTTTCTGAATGGATGTTTTCCATTGCGATCTGAAAGCCATAGAAAAATTTAGCTTCCGTATACTGAACTTCGGACACGAAGTGTTCAGCAAGGTTTTCGTTTACTATTCCGTCACTGGCCGCAAAAAATGCCAAGACGTGAGAAATGAAATGACGTTCACCATCACTTAGTTTCTTCCAATCTGTAAGATCTTGACTCAAATCAATTTCTTCTGCAGTCCAAAAGCTCGCCTCTGCTTTTTTGTAATACTGCCAGATATCATTGTGTTGAATTGGAAATAACACAAAACGATTGTTATTCTCTACTAAAATTGGTTCCTGCTGCATCTTGCTCTCTGTTGTTTTTTTATTCCTAAAACTTCCTGAAGGATAAATACTGGTCTCCACCTAGACTGGGGATGGAAAAGGCTGCCTCTTCAGAACAGCCTATAAACAAATATGTGAAGCAAAAAGCGAAAAAAAAACCGATTGAGCCCTACAATATGCCATTTTTTAAACATCGGTCAAAAACTAATTAAGTACCAATAAATAAGCTATTTAGAATGGTTCAAGTAAATAAAAGAATTAATTATTTTGATCGCTTAGAGGCTTTAAATTAATTTTCAACATTTCAAAAAAAGTTTTCCACAAGATATTTTGACTAGATTTTTGACCTAAAGTCAGAAAATTTAATGGGTTCAGAATAAAAAGTCCTGCCTGAATACCAGTTCCTTATGTGGTTTTCCTTCAATACTCTTAACCTTTATTTTTCAAATTATTTGCAAAAAGCTATGCGATTTTCTCAAATGAATTCGATTTTCATTTTTCAGACTGCAAAAGCTTTGGGAATAAAGGAGCGATTTCCGAAGAATGTTTTTTTGTTCAAAATCCCTTTCTTATATTTGCACTCCGATTTCGGCAAAAGATATCAATACTCATGTACGCAATTGTAAACATCGCAGGTAAGCAGTTCAAAGTAACAAAAGATCAGTACGTCTATGCTCCCAAGCTAGTCGGAGATGCTGGCGCTTCCGTGGAATTTGACCAGGTTTTATTGGCGGAAGCCGAAGGCACTGTGTCTGTAGGAGCTCCTTTATTAGCAGGAGCCAAGGTATTCGGGAAAATCCTGGATCATGTAAAAGGTGATAAAGTGATTGTCTTCAAGAAGAAGCGAAGAAAAGGCTACAAAAAGAAGAACGGTCACAGACAAGACTTCACCAAAGTTTTGATTGAAAATATTACTCTGTAAGAATTCCCACAACGGAATCATAAACACATAAGAACATGGCACACAAGAAAGGTGTAGGTAGTTCCCGAAACGGTAGAGAATCCCATTCTAAGAGACTGGGTGTGAAGAAATTTGGTGGTGAGGCTGTAATCGCCGGTAACATCATCATTAGACAAAGAGGCACCAAGCATCATGCTGGACTCAATGTAGGAGTTGGTAAAGATCATACACTGTATGCTTTGTCTGAAGGCGTAGTTACCTTCAAGACTAAAGCCGACGGAAGATCTTACGTTAGCGTATTGCCTTCCGTAGACTAATAGAAATCACAGCAAAAAAGCCTCTTCGAAAGAAGAGGCTTTTTTTTTGCCTTTTGGCATCAAGTAAATCACCTTTGATCATTTTTTTGACGATTATTCATTTCATTCTGGCTAATTTTTAAATTGAATTGACACCAATCTTATCCTGAATGAAAAAGTATTTACGAATTGGCTGGTTAGGAATATTCCTGACTTTGCTTTTGGCAGGAAATAACCTGCAAGCCCAGAAAATCCCCGATTCTAAAATCTACGATGCAGTCCAATGGCGACTCGTCGGTCCCTTTCGAGGTGGCCGGGCTGATGGAGTTACCGGAGTCAAAGGCAATGACAAAACCTACTATTTTGCCTCCACAGGCGGAGGAATATGGAAAACCACCAATGCCGGACAAACCTGGAAATCTGTTTCTGACGGCTTTTTTGGAGGTTCGATGGGAGCAGTTGCCGTCGCCGAAAGTGACACGTCTGTAGTCTATGCCGGTGGTGGTGAAAAAACAGTCCGAGGCAATGTTTCCTTTGGATATGGCGTTTGGAAAAGTAGTGATGCAGGAAAAACCTGGGCAAGAGCAGGCTTGGACAAAAGCCGATTTATCTCTCGACTGAGAATTCACCCCACAAATCCTGAGGTAGTTTATGCTGCAGTATTGGGAGATATTTTCAAGCCTGACGCGACTCGTGGAGTTTACAAGACTACCGACGGCGGTCAGAATTGGGAAAAAGTTCTGTTTGTCAATGAGGTCTCCGGAGCAGTGGATTTGATTTTGGATCCAAACAATCCGGAGGTACTCTATGCGACCACTTGGGAATTGAAGCGTACTCCTTATAGCTTGGAAAGTGGCGGGCCAGGATCCAAAATGTTTAAATCCAGTGATGGAGGAAAAACTTGGGATGAGCTTTCTGCCAAAGAAACTTTCCCGAAGGGTACTTTGGGCATAATGGGAATTACCGTTTCACCGGTGAATCCAAATCGACTTTTTGCAATTATCGAAAATGAAAATGGCGGTGTGTACACTTCTAAGGATGCAGGACAAACTTGGGAACGGGTAAATGAAGACCGTAACCTGCGTCAGAGAGCTTGGTACTATTCCCGAATCTATGCCGATACTCAAGATGAGGAGACGATTTATGTGCTCAACGTAGATTACCACCGATCCACTGACGGCGGCAAGACCTTCAAAAACTTCGAAGCTCCACACGGTGACCACCATGACCTCTGGATCGATCCTGCCAACAATCAGCGGATGATCATTGCAGATGATGGGGGCGCTCAAGTGTCCGAAGATGGAGGCGCGAACTGGTCCACGATGATGAATCAGCCAACTTCGCAGTTTTATCGAATCACTACTGACAACAGCTTTCCTTATCGCATCTATGGTGCTCAGCAGGACAACTCAACGGTCCGAATCCGCCACAGAAATGACGGAGGGGCCATCACCGAAAGTGACTGGGAGCCTACAGCCGGAGGAGAATCAGGCTGGATCGCACCCGATCCCTTGGATAGTGATATCGTGTACGGTGGATCGTATGGCGGTCTGTTGACCAGAGAGAATCACCGCACCGGTACTTCCCGCTCCGTCAATGTCTATCCAAACAACCCAATGGGGCATGGGGCCGAGGATATGAAGTACCGCTTTCAGTGGAATTTCCCGATTCTCTTTTCCCCACATGATCCTAAGATGCTCTATACGGCAAGTAATCAGATGCATCGTTCAAACAATGGTGGACAAAGTTGGGAAGTGTTTTCTCCGGATTTGACCAGAAATGACAAAAGCAAGTTGGGCCCATCAGGTGGACCGATCACCAAAGACAACACTTCTGTTGAATATTATGCGACGATATTTACAGTAGCCGAATCTCCGCTTAAAGCTGGAGTGATCTGGGCCGGATCTGATGACGGGCTTGTGCATGTGACTCAGGATAATGGAGCATCATGGCAAAACGTTACTCCGAAAGACATGCCGGAGTGGCTTCAAGTCAACAGTATCGAAGCAAGTCCATTTGCAGCGGGAGAAGCTTATTTTGCTGCAACAGGTTACAAAAGTGGTAATTACGAGCCATACTTATACAAGACAAAGGATTATGGAAAGACTTGGACCAAGATCACTTCAGGAATTGATCCGGAACATTTCACCAGAGTGGTGAGAGCAGATCCCGCGAAAAAGGGAATGCTTTACGCAGGAACGGAAACGGCAATCTATTATTCCAAAGACGATGGATCAAGCTGGCATTCCTTGCAACTGAACCTTCCGATCGTACCGATTACTGACTTAGCGATTAAAGAAAATAACTTGATTGCTGCTACTCAAGGTCGATCTTTTTGGATCATTGATGACTTGACCGTTTTGCATCAGGCAGAAGTTGGCATGGAGAATAAAGCATTCCACCTGTTCAAACCACAGGATTCTTACCGCATCGATGGAATTAAAAAAACCAGTTTGATTGATGGATCCAATCGTCCGGGCGGAGTTTTGATGTATTATTTCCTGAAGGAAAAACCTGCGAATGAATTGAAAATCGAGTTCTTCGATAGCAGCAATACCCCACTAAGAGCTTTTTCTACCAAAGGAATCAACGGAGATACGCTGAAAGTAAAAGACGGTTCGAATGAATTTAACTGGAACCTGAGGGTTGAAAACGCTGTCGGATTTGATAGTCTGATCATGTGGTCAGCAAGTCTTCGAGGGCCAAAAGTAATTCCCGGAACCTACAAAGTGAAAATGACGGTGGACGGCCAAACCCAGGAGCAAATCTTCAAAGTCCTGGCAGATCCACGCTACGAATCCACTCAGGAGGACTTGGTGACTCAATACGACTTCCTGCTGGGTGTGCGCAATAAGCTTACCGAGACGCACGAGACCATCAAGCTGATCCGCGCTTATCGTAGTGAACTGGACTCCCTGGAAACCAAACCGGAAAACCTCGAAGCCATCAAAGCTGAAATGCAGGAGATCGAAGAGACCCTCTACCAGACCCAAAACCGAAGCGGGCAGGATCCGCTGAATTTCCCTATCCGCCTGAACAACAAACTGGCTCACCTGAACTCAGTCGTAGGAAATGGAGACTATCGACCTACTGACGGCGCCGTGGAAGTAAGGCAAGAACTGACGGAGAAGATCGATTTACAGCTAGCTCGATTCCGAAAGCTGGAACGAGAGCAGATTTCCCGACTCCTCAATATCGAGGAAATGAAAACCAAGCTTGAAATCAAAAAGTAATTAAAAGACCTCCAATTTGACCTGTCAGGTTTTCAAAACCTGACAGGTCTATACTGACCAAAACTCTTGAATTCAATTTCTTAGAGATGAATCAAAACCTTCAAAAAGGATTCCTGAAAATCAGTAACCCCGGTTCGTCGTCAAAAGACACTGCCAGGTAAAAAGTCGACTCTCTGAGGAACATTTTCTTGGGTTTGATTTTGAGCCCATCCAACAGGAGCTTTCTTTTCGTGCTTAAGTCCAAGCTGTTTCCTTTCCTAGTCGTCACCGATATTTCCCGGATTTCTTTTAAGGAAATGAGCTTCCCATAGTGCTTTGCGATTATCAACAAGCAAGTGGGTCCACAGTCTTTGGAATCGGGTTGTTTGTAATATGGAAAGGAGGAGTTCAAACTTATTTCAATTCAACTAATGATATGATTGGGTTCAATTCTTCCATGCCTTTAACATTTAACTTGTTTAATTTTACATAATAGAATAAATTATTTTCTAGATTCAATGGCCTTAAAAATACTGTATCCCTTTCTGGATCTATGAATCCTTTTTTTAGACTATAGCCAATAGAATTTTTTTTATCAAAAAAATACATTATTCTATTTGATCCCAAATCAAACTCACCAATAATATATGATTTGGAATTAATTATATTGTAAATCTCAATTTTTTTTTGTCCCTTAATTATTTCTTGATACGACTTAAAACCTAAAATTGAATTTGGTATAAAACGATCTCCAATAATTTCATATAAAGTGTCGCGAAGAACTAACTCGTTTCCAAAAATTGGAGTATAAATGAATGTTCTATCTCCAAAATTTGAAATATAATCTTTGTGTAAATAGTCTGAAAAATTACTAGAATTCATTATTACGTTTCTAAATTCCAATGTGTCAATTAAATTAAATTCTGAATCAAGTTTAAATAGATTTGTACTATACCTGAATCCAGTATTTTCTTTGACTGCTTGCTGTTGAGATATTACACACAGATTGCCATCTAAAAGAAATAATTTGTTGATGAAAAATGGAAATTTAATCTCATAAATATAGTTATGATTACTCGAGAATACTAATATTTTATAACCTGATCCAATATAAATTTTTCTACGAGTATTGTCAAATACAAGAGAGGGAAAAAATTCATATTGACCTGGGCCATCTCCTAGACCAGAAATTTTTTTAATAAATCTCCCATTTAAATCAAAAATCAGTAGATTTTTGGAAAAGTCTGTTATATATAAATGTTCGTTTTCAAGCTTAACATCTACAATATATGTTAAAAAAGAATTTTGATTCGTCTCTAATTCAACATGTTGAATGGAACTTAAGAAATCAACCAACTTTAATTGTTCATCTATATTCTCACTAACTAATAGAGGAGATAAATTATTGGATTGCTTTTCAGAACAACTTAAAACTAGATAAATAAGTATAGGGTAAAGCCAAAAACATAGGGTTCTATTTTTCATAATTTTGTAGATAATTTTACTTATAGAATCGAAAAAACACTTATGGATATCAATTAGTTTGATAGATATCATAAATATCAATCAGTTTATTTAGTAAATCTTATAAAATTTTGTACATTTATGTTGCTATTTTGTTAGTAATACGTATTAAGTTGATGACTTATTAGATAATATTTTGATAAATTAAAAAATTGATTTTATATATTTTACGGTGTTTATGACAAATATGGAATATTTATATTTAAGTGCTCTCATGTATTTAATGAGGCTGTCTTCGGTTATTAAGACAGCCTCTATTAAGTTAACTAACTACAATGAGGAGGATTTTCATGAGTACAGGGTGGATACATCGCATTAAGTGCTTCCTCTGTTGTACTAGCTACAACTGTTTTGGAAGTTGTAGCTTCTTGGTCCCTGCAATAGCAAGTGTAACCTTGTCCTCCAGACCCACCATAAATGTTTGCCATTTGACTTCTTTGAAGTACTTCTTCCGAAGCAAGCTTCAATTTTCCTAAGTTTAACCTTTTCATTTTTTTTTATTTGTTTGTTCTTTCTAAAACAGGCTTTCTGTTTCTTTCCTATGTGAATTAAAAAAAAGAATATGTTCAAGCCTATACCATATTTACTAAGTTTTAGTAAATATTTACTAAGATGATGATTTTATTTTATACCTATTTGTTGGTTTGTTTCAAGATTTTTCCTAAAAAATATTAAGATGGTAAATTAATTTTAATGTTGTGATTTTTGTAGAGGAATTTTTCTATTGATTTTTGAAATATGATCTGATCAGTTCCTCATAAGCGCTATCATGGCTAAATGTCATGGATTTGTCCATTAAATTTCTTCTCCACATTTCATTCCATAAGTGGATTGTAAAAGTTTCTTCTGTAATGATGTCCTTCAAAGGTTTATTAATTAAATCTGGACATTTCCAATAATCCAGTGGACAAATCACCTCAGGGTCTACAACAAACTCTTCCATTCCATATTTTAGCACCGCCTGTGTTAGTAATTTGGGGCCAGTTACTCCCCAATACAATTCCTCCGGATTTTTATTTAGTGCTATGTTGTAACAATACTCTATTACTGGAGAATTTTTTGGTGCTTTGATAAAACAGTTGTTTACTTGTACTCTTTCATCCGGTAAACGCTCAGAGGCAAATAAATAATCTTCCGCTGTAGAAATTGGTTTTATGCAGATAATGTCCAAATCACTCCAAATACTCCCTTTTTCTAAAAGGAGCTTGTATCTGAATAAATTAGCAAAGCCAGCATAGCTTCCATTATTTTTGTATTTGAAAATTTTTTCTGCTGGAATAATCTTATTGGCATCATGTATAGTTACGCCATTTGGTATATCTACCAATTCCCAGTAAAGGTATAGATGAATTTCCTAAAATTAAATTTTTCATAATTTTTTATTTCTTATATGGTTACACTATTCCACTTGGACCTACAAGGACTCCGTTGGATCTTATAAATTAATTTGGAAGAATCCTTAACGAAATCCAATCCCTTATTCACTGATTTATTAGTAAGAAATTACTAAAACACACTCCTATCCCTTAGGAATTCATATCAAGAGAACTAGGGTGCTATTCTTTTCTAATAGTATAGATTTCATATTGTATAAAGTCCTGTTCTTCGACAGGATCAATTCGAAAAAGAAGCCTATTTCCAAGCATACTTAATTTGAGACTACCACGAAGAGGCGGCGACAACTCAGGTATCACTTGAACTCCATCCTTGAACAAGATAAACCGATGGAAGTATGAGTCATTGGCATAGATATATCCTGGATTCGATATTTTCTTTTGCTCGTACAAACCACTTGGAACCGTTGTAATGTAGTCGAGTAATAAAGTCTGATCATCCAGAAGATGAATTTTATGATTTTTTGAAATCAAAAGTACCTTTTCATTATAGATTGGGAAATCAGATCTTACTAGTTTTTTTGAACTTAGGTTAATAAAATCTTCGTGATCAATTCCAATCCTACTAACCACCTTCCCTGAATATGGATCGTAGACAGTGATCTCGTTATCCAGTGTTCCCGTTAAAAAAATCTTGTTTTTTTTGATTCCAACCGCATAAACAGGCCCAAAAAGAGTAGACACGGAAAGATCGATATATTCAGAAATACTTCTGTCGGATAGCGGGGAAATCTGATAGGTAGTATCGGTACCCCACGGAAGTATCTCAATCAACTTGCTGTCATAAAAACCATAATCCATTTTGTAGTATTGAGGAACACTCTCTGGATTGACAATGAAATAGGGAGCTGAAAGAATGGAATCGACAAAAAAATAGTTTAATAACTCAGCTCTATTGTACAAGGTAGTAGATACAATAGGAAAGTATTTCTTCCTATATACTATCTCTAATTCTTTATTTATTTCCAAAATTTCAACGTTTGTCAACGCCCAAATATTGCCCACAGGAGAAAAGGAAAGCGAATTCAAGCTCGCCATAGACTGTCCGGGGCCTTCCCCTACTAGGTTTTTACTAACAACAATATCTCCCCGTTCATTTACAATAACAATCTCCATTCCGCCGGAAATTAGAGTATACCCAAGGAAAAGCCGATCTTTTGCATAGTAATCGATGAGCTCAACAGATAATAGAGAATTAATTTTCAATTCACTTTCCTTCTCAAGGTAGTATTTATCAGTTCGCTTATCAACTCTATCTCCGCTGCAAGAATAATGAATTGCAAGTATGGAAATCCAGAGATATCTTTTTATTAAACATTCAAATTGATTTTTCATCTGATTACTTGATTTGTTTTTTAACAAACGATCAATATATAAATTAAATATGTCAACAATATAATTCAAATTGAAAATATAAATTTATGAATTAATACCTTGAAAAAGCGGATAGCTTTGATACACTTGTCAATAAAATAATTTCTAGTATTTTACCTTACTAAATTAATAAACAAAATCTTTATAGTTTGAATTATTATTTTTATAATGAAGATAAAGTAGGACGGGATTTGGCCCATAAATACTACACTATATATTTAAAGAAGGAGGCCTAGGCCTCCTTCTTTAAATATATAGTGAATCTGGGAAAACTATCCAAATTGAATCACCAACAAGAACAAGATTGGGGACCACCATTATCCTGACAAAAAAATGTCACAGTATCTCGATCGCAATTATCGGTATTTCCTCCGCAGCCTTCAACGCAATTCGTCCAACAATTCTGACTACTCCCTAACCCCCCGTAAATACCAGCCATATGCTCTCGCTCAAGAACCTCCTCAGAGGTAAGCTTCAATCTTCCTAAATTTAACTTTTTCATTTTTTTAGTTGTTTAATGTTTTGAAACAGATTCTCTGTTTCTTTCCTTAAGCCAATTTCTGAAGATCATAAAATAAAGCCTATTCCTTTTTTACTAAGTTTCAGTAAATATTTACTGAAAAAGTCGTATATGTATAGTTAATTTTATCTTTTTTGAAGAATTATTTCAGGTTTTACGATTTTTCCCACTACTATTTATTTATTCAGACTTATGATATAATTTTAGCAATTAAATTTCATTCCATTTTTTTATCACTGAATGATCGAAAACATATTGTTAAGTACCTCATAAGCGCAATTCGGGTCAAATGTCATGCATTTGTCTAAGGAATTTCTTTTCCACATTTCATTCCATAAGTGAACTGTAAAAGTTTCTTCGGTAATGATGTCATTCAAAGGCTTAGTAACCAAATCTGGGCAATTCCAATAATCCAAGGGGCAGATTACCGCTGGGTCTAATACATATTCTTCAAGCCCAAATTGTAAAACAGCCCGTGTGAGTAATCTTGGCCCGGTTTCTCCCCAATGCAGTTCTTCCGGTTTTTTATTTAAAGCAATATTGTAACAATATTCTATTATCGGTGAATTTCCAGGTGCTTTGATAAAACAGTTGTTGACTTGCACACTTTCATCCGGTAATCGCTCAGAGGCAAATAAATAATCTTCCGCTATAGAAATTGGTTTTATACAGATAATATCCAAATCACTCCAAATACCCCCTTTTTCTAAAAGCAGCTTGTATCTGAATAAATTAGCAAAGCCAGCATAGCTTCCATTATTTTTGTATTTGAAAATTTTTTCTGCTGGAATAATCTTATTGGCATCATGTATAGTTACGCCATTTGGTAAGTCTAGTAAATCCTCGTAAAGGTATAAATGAATTTCATTGGAATTAAATCGGAAGGATTTTAGGCTTAATAGTTCCATTTTTGATAATTTGTTTCCAGCCCAAAGGGTTTGTATTGCGTTGTTTCCATTCATAACCTATTTCAAAATATCTTTTCAGGGATTGTTTCTAGAGTTAAGTAATTATGTTAATCTGATCAATATTTAGTTTATCTTGATACTTTATTTCCTTCCTCAACTCTTCTTTTGACATGGCAAGATTTCTATTTAGTTCTGTCATCTTTCTGGAATCTTGGTTTGGGCTGTGAAATTTGCTGTTTATCCCACGTTCATGTGTAAGATGATACAATTCGCCTTCAACATGCTGATGCCTATGACCCAAAATCTTCCAACGATTCACCCGGTCTCCGTCTTCTCTTCCCCAACCATAGAATTTTTCATTCTCCATCCCTGATTCAATATAAGTTTTCCGGTGGGCCAGAAATGTTCCACCTACTGGGTTGGGAGTGTACAAGGGCTTCATTTTACCCTTGTGCATTTCCAAAATATCAATATCGCGTGATTGAATATATAGATCTCTTATTATATCTGATGTATCCAAAAACTTATCCTTGAAAGGAGTGACAAAGTCAACTTCTCTTTTTCTCAATAGCTCAACAGCTTTGTTAAGCTGTTTAATGGGAATTATAATATCCGTATCCCACACAATGATATACTCGGAGTCGACTGACTTAACCAATTGATTAATGTATCTGGTCCGATGAAAGATAGTATCCATATCTTCGATAAAAACGTGGTTTACCTCTTGAGGCAATAACCTGTTAAGCAATCCGGTATTCCTTCCCGCAGCCTCCAATACGCTTACGTGGGTATTAAAATTAGCCTGTATATAGCCAATAGTGATTAATGTGTTCTCCAAACGATTGACTGTATCAATCCGCAAGGGAATCAAAAATGTAAAGTCGGTTAAATTAATCTTTTTCATATCACCCTGTTTTTACGATTTCAGATTTTTTCTCCACCTCCAAATCCGCCACGTCGGATAGGCTCTCCAATAAAGTCCAACCAATCCCAGGTAACCCTGATACCAGTCCGATACTTTTTTTAAAAAGACTGTAAAAGACTTCCTCTCCCCAGCATTCTGATTTATTGATTTTACGAAAAATTAGCTTATCTGACGGTATAAAGGAATCATCTCCGGTGATTTCAGCAATCATTTTTGAAATCAATCTCAAACCACTCACCCCATCCAAAACACAGATGTTTAGGTTTTTACATTCTGTGTTGAAAATCGTCTTTACATCGATGTTGCTTTTCAAAAAGGAGGCATGCCTTTTCAAAATAGGATGCTCGATCTCTTTCAAAACTGATTCGATTCCCAGTACCAGATATATTCTATTGCTATGGAGATTTGGAAAAAGGGAAATCAGAGATGGAAGCAAGTAGTCCAGAATTCTTTCCGCTTTGAAGGCGTTGACTTGTAGTTTTTTCGACTTGGCCAATAGTATCAGTGCCAGAGGGAGATCCCAAAAGATGCTGAAAAGCTGTGGTTCTCGGTTTTGTAGCTTCTCTTCTTCAACCAATTGCCCTAGGTGATTGAGCAGTTCGGCTCCAAGCTTTTGAAAAATATAAATATTGCTAGTATGACCAGACTTTAAGGAATTCTCTAAGCGGTCAAGGCAATAAAGCAGATAACCGATAATGCCGTTTCTTACATTTGCAGCGAGCTTCCCTTTTTGATCTTCCAAAAACTTAAAAATCCTATCGTCCAGCTCCCCCAAAGTATCGTCCAGATCCGCTTCCACAAAATCTGAATTGACCAGATAACTGATGCCATAAGCTATACCTGCCAGACCATTTTCGAAATCAGCAGGAAGTTTGGCTTGACCCAACTTTTCAAAAATCTCACCTACCAGATTCTCCGCTGCCTCAAGGAACTCCTGATTTTCGGTTTTCCTTGCCAAATGATAGAAGTAGATACTTAAACCCAACTTTCCGTGCAGCAAGCCCAACCCATTTTCCCCTTTGGCATTTTCCACCAGATATCCGTTGATCTCATGAAGTTTTTCCAATGCTTGTTCCATCGCTTATTATTAATTGCTTGATTAACTAATACTCGGTTATTGATTTTAGTTTGAAAAACAGTCTTTCCGCCACACTCAGGTCTTCTGTTATGATTTCCGCCGTACCCAGCAGTTCTTGCTTTAGCTGAATATCCTTTCCGTAGGAGGTTTTTGTTCCCTCAGGAAGGGAGCTATACACCACATAATTTCCTTCTTCATCAGGGGAGACTGATATACTGCCTACTTCCCCTCTAAGGGTTCCGAACTGCTGAAAGGGGAAATTATCAAGCTTGATCAATACCCGCTGCCCCATGGAGATTTTGCCCGTATTTTGCGAAGAGACAGTCATTTTGCCCAGGAGTTCTGACCTCTGGTCAGGTAGTATGGTAAAAACGTGCTCACCTGCCTGAACAAATTGATGTTCTCCCCAGACTCCCTGGAAGCTGACCTCTCCATTGGTGGAGGAAATCAGCACATAATTACGCTCCCATTCCTTCACAGCCCGCTTCAAGCCATGATAGGACTGGATAAGACTAATTAATGCCCTGGATTCATCCTGCTCCTTGGATACCTGAGTGCTTTTTAGGGTTTGCCCGGCATTAACCAAAGCTTCTTGAAGTTGGGAAATTGATATCGCCATTCCATTGACCTGTTCCTGCACCTGAAGATATTCCATCTCCCGGCTCTCAAAGTCTTTGGCCGCGATTACCCCACCTTCATAGAGCATCTTATTTCGTTTGAAGTCCGTCTCTACCAAAATAACCTTTCTCTCCAGAATCTCCTTTTGGGCCAATTGGCTAGTAAGCCTTTCATGGATTTCCAGGATGGACAGCCGATTCCCTTCCAGCTGGACTTGGGATGGCTGAAGCCTTTCGAGAAGTCTGAATTCCATATAGCCTCGTTCAAACTCCACAAATGCCAGTTCTATTTCCCCCAAGACCACATCCGAAAGAGAATCTAGAGGAAAGAAAAACCCGTTATTTTTCCCAAAGGGAATCTCATCCAGTATCTTTTTCAGTAACAGTACACTGTGAACGTCAGCAGTACTTTTTATGCTGGCCAATAGCTGACCAACCTTAACTTTTTCGCCATTGCTCACCCATATTCTATCGATCTGCCCTGAGGTTCTGGCTATCATTTTTTCGGTTGGTTCCACCGTGGTTACCATTACCCTAGACATGATAAAATCAGGATATTTGATAAAAAAGGACAAAAAAATCAAACCGCAGGTAATCAAAAACACCAGTGTGATCCCCCACCGAATCAGCCATGCCGGAGGTGTCGTAATAATCTCCTGGACCTCCTCGGATCTGAGCTGTAGATTGTCAATAGTATGGGGATTTTCGGGCATGCCTAGTTTTCTCTGATTTTTTCCAGTTCCAATTGATTCTTCACCAGATCGTAATACACTCCCGTTTGTAAAACCAATTCTTCATGGGTTCCTGTTTCTTTAATTTCCCCTTCATCCATTACAATGATCTGATCCGCATTTTTTACCGTACTGAGTCGGTGGGAGATGATGAAGACCGTCTTCCCTTTCAAAAACCGATTTAAGTTTTCCATCACAACACGCTCATTTTTGGCATCCAAGGCAGAGGTTGCTTCGTCAAAAAAGAGGATCTCCGGATTTTTATAAACTGCACGGGCAATAAACAAACGTTGCTTTTGCCCGGTACTGATCCCTACACCCTCATTTCCGATTTTGGTATTGAATCTCAGGGGGAGGGATTGGATAAAGTCATAGATATTGGCAGTTTGTGAAGCCATGACCAGTCGGTCATGATCAACAACTTCCTCTCCTACTGCAATATTACTGGCAATGGTATCATTGAATACATACCCTTCCTGCATGACCACCCCGCAATGGGCTCTCCAGCTCCGGGGCGAGATGGATTCCAAGCCATGTCTTCCGTAGCTGATTTCCCCTTTGGACGGCTCATAAAATTTGAGGAGGAGCTTCATCAGGGTAGTTTTTCCGCATCCGCTGGCCCCTACTATTGCTGTGATTTTTTGGGCAGGAATTGAAAGGCTTATTTCTTTGAGGACATTTTCCTCAGCTCCCAAGTAACGAAAGCTGAGCTTGTGGACACTCATATTCTCTCCGGGGGTGATCTCATGTACCAGCTGCCTGTCACGGCTTTCCTCATCTTCCTTGTCGTGGATCTCATTGAGCCGCTCCAAACTGATCTTGGCATCCTGATAGGTACGTACAAAGGTCACTATTCCCATAATCGGACCGTTCAGTTGGCCGATGATATACTGAAGAGAAAGCATCATCCCCAGTGTAAGCTGGCCCTCTATCACCAGGATCGCTGAGGCAAAGGTGACCAATATGTTTTTCAGCTCGTTGATTACTGAAGATCCCACTCCCTGGGTCTGCTCCAAAGCGAGTGTCTTGATCGACACTTGAAAAAGACTGGCCTGTACAAACTCCCATTTCCAACGTTTTTGGGTTTCGGCATTATTCATCTTGATTTCCTGCATGCCGTTGATCAGTTCGATCACGGTACTCTGCTCCTTGCTGAGCTGGGCAAAGCGCATGTAATCCAGCTCTTTTCTCCGCTTCATAAAATAGAGAATCCAAAAAATATAAAGCGCACTACCTCCCATGAAAATCAGAAAGATATGGAGACTGTAGTACACCAACACAGCACCAAATACAAACAGATTGAAAAAAGAAAACAAGGTGTTTAAAGAGGTGCCTGTCAGAAGAGTCTCTATCCTTCGATGGTCTCCGATCCCCTGCATGATATCCCCGGTCATCCGTGTGTCAAAGAATGAAATGGGAAGATTCATCAGCTTGATAAAAAAGTCAGAAACCAGGGAGATATTGATCCGGGTACTGAGGTGGAGCAGTATCCAGCTTCGAAACACCTCAACGCTGGTCCGTCCAAAAAACAACATCACCTGTGCTATCAAGACCAGATAGATAAACCCGATATTCTGGTTTTGAATCCCGATATCTACGATACTCTGGGTCAAAAATGGAAAAATCAGCTGGAGTAAACTGCCTACCAGCAAACCGATGCCCAGTTGGACAATCAAACTTTTATATTTGAACAGGTACTTGAAAAGAAAGCCCAGGGAACGCTTATCTGTATTTTCCCATTTCAATTTTTTAAACCTGGGAGTCGGTTCAAGAAGCAAAGTAATTCCTTCCTTACTTTTCTCTGTGGCATTATTCCCAATCCAACGTGATACAAACTCTTCTTTTGTCAGAGTGATCAATCCATAAGCCGGATCTGAAAGAAAAACCTTACCATTTTCTATTCGATAAACTACTATAAAATGTTTATTGTCCCAATGGACGATTAGGGGCATTTGGGCTTGTTTTAGCCTATTAAAATCCAATTTTACCCCTATAGTCTTAAACCCCATTTCTTCAGCCGCATCGCTGAGTTTAAGCAAATTGCTTCCTGAACGAGTAGTCTCTGAAAGATTTCGGATTTCTTGTAGGGATATAAGCTTACCATAGTACTTAGCAATAATCCTTAGACAGGTAGGTCCACAGTCTTTTGAATCGGGTTGTCTGTAAAAGGGGAAATTGATGCTCAAAATATAGGTATGTTTATAATACGAAATATAGATAAATACGTAAAATTACAAATTATTGAAATTAAAATGAAGTCTTACAAATGCCATTTCATCATTAATATTTAAATAGCAATAAAGAATGTTGTCAATAAAAAATGATTTTCCAAAAAATAATCTAAATGAATTAGTTCCATTAATATTTAACATTTCCTCATGAATTAAAGAAAAATTTTTATCAAAGATAGCTAACACATGCTTATAATTCTTTTCACCATTTACATAACCAGAATGTTCTTGACTAAATCGGTAGAATAATCCATTCTTAGAATCTTGAATAATTGGACCAAAATTAACTTTATCAAATTTATCACTAACCATATTATCAAAACTTTCTTCATCATTATTTGCAATCAAATTTCTTTTACTATTAGAATCAGAAGTGAAAGAACTTGTGAAAAATAAGTGACTTAAACTATCTTTGGAATAATCATAGTATAAAACTTCATTTCTTACTGAGTTAGATATAATAACATTTGATTCGTGCCAAGAAATATAATTAGAAGCAGATGACGTTCTTTTTATTTCATCACCTATCTTCAACCTAATATCAAATTCATTCAAATCGTTCAATGATTCAATAGGTATAATTTTTAAGGAAAGACTAACCAAATCAACAATTGCTATACCTAACAACCTGCCTCCAATCTCTGGAAATTCTCGATAAAATGTAACATACTTTGACCCAGTGGCACTAATTTTACCCATTGGATCCATATCAACCTTATCGGGCAATCTATCCCCACTTAGAAAACTCTTATCAATTCTAACACTAGATATTTTATTGTTTGAAGAATCCAATACATGAACAATATATTGATCTAAAAAAAACACGTTTCCATTAGACCCTTTTTTGATTCCAGATGTAAATAAAGTCCGTATACTATTAGGGCCATCGAAATCATATTGAATCACTTCAGTCAACTCTCCTTTTAAAATATCTATAACCTCAACTTCTCCATTATATGGATTTAGGTTATACAATTTATTATCATATTCGGAAAAGTCGGACATAGTTAACCCCATATTCAAGAACAGAAAATGATCATTTCTCTCAATAATTACTGTGTCAAAATGATAGTCAAGTTGAATATCGATTGATTTAACAATTTCCTTATTTGCTTTTTCACAAGAAGTAATAGCAATTAATCCAAGGACTCCCAATTTTATCAAATTTCTAATCATGTCTATTAGTTTAAGTATAAATGAATATTAATTCAAGACTCCAGATCAAGAAAGAAACTTTTCACCGATCAATTCAGGAGTTAAGGAAATCAAATCTTTAACCTGATAATTGGGAGACAATATGTAGCCATTAAAAAATGTGGTAGGAGTTCTATAAATGCCAGCTGAAACAATCTAATTAAGTTGCCTTTGATCTATTTCCTTGCCAATCTTAAAATCAGACTTCAATGGGTAACTTTCCATAAATTTACCTAATTCACGAATTTTAGACCAATTCATTAAAAAATCTATTGTTTCTATATCTTGATAATTTGATCCTTTTATCTTTTGAGCCCAGTATTGAATCAAATATTCACCTGTTGTTGGATCTTTATCAATATCTTTCCCTGACACTTTGAACCGAAAGGTAATATGATAAATATTTGGAAACAATTGAAAAAGATTAATAATCTTATAAAAATGTTCCCTACAAGGCTTACAATATAGATTTTTTACAACTAATATTTTTATTGGATTGTCAATATTTCCTATCGAGATTTCATTTTCAAAACACTCTGTATCATAATAAGACTGATTATAAACATAGGACTTAAAAACAGATTCAGAATTTACAATCCTTCTTGAAAGATTTAAATTATGTTCTAGTTCTTTCAAATCATCTGATTTATTTTTTACTAGCAAAATACAAAGTAGAATTAAAAAAAATACAAAAGAAAAGGCGACAGTTGGTGATATAATATTACTATTGAAATTCATTTTTTCATCATTGAAAAACCAATACTGGATAAACAACAACACTAAAACGCTATCTATAATTAAACAAAATTTACACCATGCTTTCAATTTGAAATATTGAATATACAATGACCAAAGCACTATCGGGATGTTTGCTAAAAACAAATAAAACAAAAACGAACTGAGTTGCAAAAGGAGATTCTGTTGGTAACCTACAAACACTAAACTCACTAACAATGCTGCGAAATATGATGTTGACACATTCGTTAAACTTACATTTTTAAAAACTCGGGAATAATTTGATGTTGTTACCAAGTCACAATCTAAATTTTTCCCTCCTTTACAAAACTGCTCTATTTCTCTTGAATTAACACCAAATTCTTTGGCCTGCAAAAACATACTTGATACTATTCCTGCAAAAGCCAGTAAAACAGTAGTGTTAAATCCTCTCTCTAAACCGAAAAACATAGATCCAATTACCACTATAAACAGGCATACTAAAACTAAGGATAACATAAATTTAAAAAGCCTTTCCTTTTTATAAGTATTGTAATGATCTGAATTTTTTAGTATAAAATTATCTTCCGCTGTTATCACAACCACAATCCCTTCCCTATCATTTCCAATTTCTTTCAAAAGGTCTAAGTCGCTTTTATTCTTAACAAATTTGAATTCTTCCTCAGCATCTAAATAGATCAAAAATGGAAAATCTAATGAATAAATTTTAACCTTACTCAATTTACAGGCATAATATTTAAGTCCAATTTTGTTAAGTGCATCATAAACACTTATTTCTTTTGGATAATTTGGATTTGACTTAATTAAATTTCTTAAAAAAATTTTTGAATATTTTATTCCGATAAAATCTAAGTATTCATTTATAACCTTTTCCATTCTGAACTATTTTGAGGCTTCCAATAATTTTAAAGACTCCTCTTCTATTTTTTTAGAAGAGGAGATACTTTACTTAATCATCACATCCAGATTCTCCTGCTTTTCTATAAACACACAGACATGAAAATCCTGGTCCCGTATTCTCAAAACATGACCAAGGCGCCCCACCAGCTGGTGGATCATCCTTACATTTTCCGCAAGTGCCACCGTCTTCTCCTGAACCTCCAATTATTGAAATTAATTGTGTTCTACTAATCAATTCCTCATTAAAGATTTTAAGTTTACCTAAACTTAACCTTTTCATTGTTTTTTTTTGGTTTTAAAGTTTACCCATTCCCCAGACATTAAGGTCAGCCAGAGTCTCTGACCATTCATCGCGATTGAATATTTATTATCCCACCCTAAAGATTTCCATTTATTTAGGTGAGTATATACTTCAGATCCTCCACATTATACTCCTTAGGCAGTTCATAACCGTCAATAAACAGGGTTGGTGTATAAGAGATGTTTTCCTTTTCACACCAATCCTCCATAGCCTTCATTTTTTCCTCCTGTTGTATCAGTTCACCATTCATCGGATATTTGGCAGCAAATGCACTATAGTCTTTCTTCTCAGCTCCGTACCAATCATCTAAAGCCTGTTGCGTAAGTTTTGAATCACCTTTACTCTCTATAGCCAGTAAATGCCGGACTGTTTTTTCTTTTTGCTCGTCCCCTCTACCGGGTGTAAAAAGAATCTGAAGGTCAATATTTCCCGTATCAAAAAGGCTTTCCAACACCGGATGAACCCGGGAACAGGGATTACAATACGGACTGCAGACTTTAATGACTTGGTGTTTCGGCGTTTCCCCCTTCATCAATATCCCAAGACCCTGAGGTACGTTCTGCATCTTTCTGGATTGTGAAAATGCTGCTTGAAATAGTTGCTTATTGCTCTTAAGTTTAGCGAGATCTCTCTTTGCCTTATATAGTTCATCCTGCCGTCCAAGCATAGGTTTGATCCACACGCCTCCCAAGACCACTCCAGTGAAAAGAAAAAGAAACAAGCCAAGAGCTGAAAAAGAAAGCCCTCCTTCCCAAAAACCCCCCCAATACTGCCAGGGCTTCCAAAACCAACACCCCCTGAATCAACAAACAGAACCTGCACCACTTCTTGATAACCATCCCCTGATAATAAAAGGAGTAGATCACCACAGGAATGGTTGTCATACTTAACCAGGCAAGGAATGGCATGGAGAATAAAGCTGAGCTCACCAGCAGTCCCAACCCGGCAAAGAAGTAAGCGGATGCCAGCATACTGGGATTGATCCTGCCGTCCAATAACTGGAACGCCTTTGAATCCAACACGGAATTGCAATCAACACTTTTCCCACCCGAGCAAAATTTCTGAAGAGTAGGATTTTCCTTGTCTTGCTGATACCAGAGCAGCACACCCGAGATAGACAATCCCAGTAACTTGAGCAAAAAATAGAATAGGAACAATCCTGAAGATCCATTCTCAACTAGGCCAAGTCCCAATCCTAACAAGAAGCTAACTACACCTAGCACCACTAAACCTCGAATGATACGCTGATCCCGGGTCTTTTGCCCGATTTCCGGTTCGGTTGCATTTTCCTTGGTTTCAACCAGTAAACACACACCAGTCCACATCTTCAGGAAATCCAACCGGGATATATCCTTTTGCTTTCCTTTTTCATCAAATACGGAAACCATATTTTCAGAAACAGCCGTGATCACATTAAAGAAAGTACCATTTGCCAGCGATACCTGCACGATTCCCGGCAAAGGAAAGTCATCCAATCGCTCCGGACCCAGCTTGGCTGCTACAGATTCCACTCCATACTCCTCCAGGGTATCTGAGAGGGAAAGTAAGCTTGGATACTGGGGATGGGTGAGTATCTTTTCCTTCAGGAATTTCCCGGTGAATGGTACCTTAAGTGACTCCAGTAATCTCTTGCAAATGATCAAACAGTTTTCCATTGATTGGTAATAAAAATTCAACTAAATTTTTTGCCGTTTAAAATTATTGGATAAATTTGAACATTACGTTTTTAAAAGACTATACCGTATTTACTAACTTTCAGTAAATTTTTACTAACCCAATTAACCTTTTTCCGAATGGAAATAGGCCATCACCTGAAAAAATCCAGAGAATCCAAAAGACTAAGCCAGCATGAAGTATCCGAGCTTTTAGGAGTTTCACAAAAGACATTATCCAATATCGAGAGTGGTAAAACACAACCTTCGGTTATTCAATTGGCAAAAATGGGTGAAATATATGGCCTGGATGTCCTAAAATTATTATCCGAAAATGGGATACATTTATCCCCCCCCCCCAAAAAAAAACCTATCGGAAGCTGAGAAAGAATTACAACACTTGAAAGAAATGCTCGGGAAGATTATTAGAAAATGATAGTTCAGACCTTTGAGGTTTTAAAAAACCTCGAAGGTCTTTTTTTTACATCAGAACCATACACTATAAAGAATCCGATCTTACCAATCCATCAGGATTGCTAGCCAAAACCAGCTAGCGGAACGTAGGAAAAACTCAAACCTGATCTACTGAAAGATTCGATTTAGAACTACCTGACAAATCCCTCAAAGTTACTTCGACTCACGACATTCGTCTGATGATTGGGATAAGACTGAAGGAAGGATGCAGGAAATCTGACCTTTTTATCCTGCCATTTCAATTCAAATGCATGAAGGATTCCATCAGTTTCCTCGAGGTAATCAATCTCAGCCTGATCGTGGGTCCTCCAAAAGTAGCTGTTGACAAATCTTCCGGCATAGGTGTTAGCTTTCAACCGCTCTGAGATCAAGAAATTTTCCCATAAGGCACCTTTATCTACCCGCATTTCTGGCAAGGTGAAATTATTGATCAGTACGTTACGGATGCCATTGTCGAAGAAGTAATATTTCTTCCCTTTTTTGATTTCATTTCTCAAATTTCGGTTGAAGGCAGGAAGTTTGAAAATGACGAAGGCCTTCTCTAATAAATCCAGATACTTCTCCACGGTTGCGGTATCAATGTTTCCGATGATTTGGGCTAATTCATTATAGCTTACCTCACTGCCCACTTGAAATGCCAGAGCCTTTAATAGTTTTTCCAGATGGCTTGGTTTGCGGATGCCGTCCAACCTCAGTACATCTTTGTAGAGATAGCTTTGGGCTATTTCGATCAGAAGTTCTTTTTCTTTTCCTGGATTATTGACTACATCAGGATAAAATCCAAACATGAGACGAGTGTCCAACAATCGTTTGGCCTCCAAAGCAGAAGTGAGATTTTCTGTTTCCAAATAACTAATTGGATAGAGATGAAAGGTTCTCTTCCTGCCAGTAAGTGGCTCTGAAGTTTGATCTTGAAGATCAAATGCAGAGGAGCCTGTCACAATCAGCTGAATGTCAGGTCGATTGTCATAAATTAGCTTTAGTTTCTTTCCGATATCAGGAATTTGTTGGGCTTCATCTATGATCACTAATTTCGAATCTGTACCAATCAGGTGAATCAATTGGGTACTTGTCACGGCAGAAGTAAAGGCTTCCAAAATATCTGCTTCATCTGCGTTGAACCAGGTATAAGGTGAATTGATCTCTTTTACCAATTCTTTCAATAAGGTGGTCTTGCCGACCTGCCGAGCTCCCAAAAGGATGATTACTTTACCTTTGAAACAGCTTTGGATTAGCTTTTCTGATAGTTTGCGTTTGATCATTTCTGTAAATTGGAATTCAAAATTGCTTAATTTTTCGATTACAATCCAAAAAAAGGGCCTAAATTTTCGATTACAATCTAAATATTCGGCTTTATTGGGGATTCCACCAGCCTAAACCACCGCAAACTAGCCAAACGAGCAGTCGATTGACCCTTTCCAAAAAAAACTAGTTGGGGTCGAAATAGAAGCAAAGCACCTGAAAGAAATGCTCGGGAAGATGATCAAAAAATGACTCAGTAAACCTGCCAGGTCTTTCTTTTTCAAAACAACCTGAAATCCTTAATCTGCTCCAAAAACATCCCCGCACTCGTGGGAGAAAGAATCAGATTAAACACAATCCCAAAAATAGCTCCGCACAAGTGGGTGCCTAGATTCATATCGATTCACCTTAGGTTCTATGACAGTTTAACTCACCAAAAAATATAACTTTTGGTGAATCAATTCACCAAAAAGAATTACTTTTGGTGAATGAATGAAAATAGGATCCAAAGAATACTTAAAGAAAAGCTTTCTGCAAAACTATTTAAAGGGAAGACCATCGTACTGATCGGAGCAAGGCAGGTCGGCAAAACAACTCTGGTTCGCGAGATACTTAAAGATCGAGCGTTTTTGTTTCTGGACGGAGATGATCTGCTGGTCAAACAGCAATTGACCAATCCCAACACCAAGCAAATCGAAACCCTCATTGGCAACTCCAAAATTATTTTTATCGACGAAGCTCAACGAATCGAAAACATCGGAATCACTGCTAAAATTATTCATGATCAATTTAAGCAGGTGCAATTGATCTTAAGTGGTTCTTCTGCCTTCGAACTTAGAAGCAATACCCATGAGCCGCTCACCGGAAGAAAATTTGAATATTTTCTTTATCCCATTTCCTATGAAGAATATGAGAAATCGGTTGGCTATTTGGATGCTTTGCGGGATTTGGAGCATCGCCTGATTTTTGGCTTTTATCCAGATGTCATCAATCATCGCGGAGAAGAGCGGGGTATTCTGAATGAAATCACGCAAAGCTATCTGTTTAAGGATATTCTCGCTTTTGCTACCGTCAAAAAACCTGAGGTCTTGGAGAAGATCCTTCAAGCACTTGCTTTTCAACTCGGCTCCGAGGTCAGCTACAATGAATTGGCTCAGTTAACCGGAGTAGATAAAAACACCGTTTCCAGTTATATCCGCCTACTTGAGCTGTCTTGTATCATTTATCCACTCACGTCATTCAGCAGAAATCTTCGAAACGAAATTAAGACCAACCGGAAAATCTATTTTTATGATAATGGAATTCGAAATGCCCTAATTCAGAACTTCAATCCATTCGAATTTCGAAATGATATTGGAGCCTTGTGGGAAAATTTTTTGATCACCGAGCGACTAAAGCGAAATCATTACCATCGGGCGTATGCGAATACGTTTTTTTGGCGCACCAAACAGCAGCAAGAGATTGATTACTTGGAGGAGGCAGATGGAAGAATTTCCGCATTTGAATTCAAATGGAATCCAAATGCCAAAGTCAAGAAGCCATCCCTTTTTTTGGAAACCTATCCAGCTGATTTTATGGTGATATCAAAAGATAATTTTAGAGACTTTGTGGGCTTATTTTAGAAATCAATCCATGCTTAGGTTGAATTCAATTCTAGAAATTAGATAAAGCCATTAAAAAGGATTCGCAAAAATCAGCAAACCAGGTTCGTCGTCAAAAGGTGCTGCTAGGTAAAAAGTCGATTCTTTGAGAAACATCTTCTTGGGTTTGATTTTGACTCCTTCCAATTGAGTCTCCCTTGTCAAGGTCAAATCCAGATCATATTCAAATAAAAAGTTGTCATAGGAAATACCATCCGAAGCCAGTCGATAGCCGAGTCTATAGAGCTTTTCATTTTTTTCATCGGCTACAGGTCGTAGAAAGTTCATCCGCTTTTCTAATTCCTTTTTAAACTCCTTTTCTTCCGTATCATTTTTGGCTCTGAAAATTTCTTCAATCGGCACCAAGTCTTCGAAAAACTTTGAACTGTTAGGCTTGGTGTTTACTGTATCTCCATTATCCAAGTAAGCGGTCATATTGGGTAAGCTACGGTTTACGATTAGAAATCCGCCGGAAAAATCATTAATTACAAAAGAAGGAGAAGAATAGAAGGTGAAGGATTTGACCATGGAAATCATAGATGAATTCTTTATCAAATCGACGGATGGAATCTCTCTTAGAAGAATTGAGTCGCTTTTCGGATTATAGCTTAGAACCTCCGACTCAATCGCGCCAATTTCTCCTGTCGTGAAGTGGAATTGTTCAGCCTTATATAAGAACCCAACATTAGAGAATTTTTTGGCCAATTCAGGATTAAAATAAAACAGGTGATCTACACGTATTTTATCCACTAGTCTTCCTTCCAAATTAAAAAAATAGAAAACATTATCACCTTGTGCGATAAAGTTTTGGTCATCCAATCGCTGAAAGTCTATCAGCCAGTCTCCAATACCATCAGGACCCTCGGAAGGCATTTTTAAGGTCGAGAGAAGTTTTTTTGTTTTTAAATCAAGGGTGTATAAAAATCTCTTTTCAAGGTTGAAAATATAGTAAGAAGAGGCATCATCTGACATCGCTGAAGAAGCCAAGAATTCACCTTCTTCTCCTAGATCGATGATTTCATTCTCGGAGCTAAAAATCAGGGTGTCAATTTTAGAAAGGTCTTTTGATAAAGGTGAAACGGACTTTTCTTTGCACGAGAATAATGCTCCTATTAAAAAGAGAGGGATGATTATTGATTTTTTCATTTTGATAAGAAAATGGATCCAATCAGGAAAATCAATTCCTGATTGGATCCTTTTAAAAATTGTCATTGAATGATCTCATAACATTGAGCAATACCTGATGCACAATCACCTCCTCCTTGTGCTTCTGCTGTAGCTTTATCCGAATAATTACCGGTCCAACTACCCACACTGTTGTAGCATGTACATCTAAATCTTCCACCGCCTATTACTGATTTCATTTGACTTCGCTCGAGCACTTCTTCTGAAGAGAGTTTGAGCATTTCTAAGCTTAACTTTTTCATGTTAAATATTTTTATGTTTAAGAATCTTGACTGGAATCTCCAATCATTAGATGTCAAATTATCTGGTTATTAAGCGAATACCTATACCCTAATTACTAAGTTTCAGTAAATAGTTACTCAATTGGCTATTCCTAATTGCCCTTTGATTATCCACTTCGCTGTAGGCTGAGGTACTCTTTATAAAATTTTCAAAGCTTAACTTGGCACAGATGGTCTTAAATCCCATCGCCTCTGCTGCATCACTAAGCTTCAATAGGCTGCTTCCTTCCCGAGTGGTCTCCGATATTTCCCGGATTTCTTTTAAGGAAATGAGCTTCCCAAAGTGCTTTGAGATTATTCGCAAGCAAGTGGGTCCACAGTCTTTGGAATCGGGTTGGGTTTAAAGGGGGAAAGTTTTTTTCAAGATTTTATTTATCTATAAATTATGAAAAGTAAAACTTGAAAAAGACGTTTTTATTTACCTTAAAATAGCTATTTATTTATTTCAATCATTTCAAATATCACCTCTCCATCCAAACTTCTGCCCTCTACTTTGATGCTAAAGCGCTCGACGCCATACGGAACCTTAATTTTGACCTTATATACACCATCGGTGGTTTCTGCCAGCGGATCCCAATAAATTGTTGGTTTTTTAGTTAGATATCGATCTGATGATGGCGCTTTCGAAAACTCAGGGAAAGCTGTAAAACCTGGAACAGTAAAAAACTGGAAGCCTTCGGAATTGAATTTTGTTTGGATTTCAGGGTTTATTCTAAAACCCTTTTTGGTCTCAATCATAATTACCCCTGCATATCCAGCCATTCCAAAAACAGCTTTACTGATATTGTCAGAATAAACTTTGATGGATAGGAGTTGAGACGGCTCTATTGAATTAAGTAGAAAATCCAATAATTCTCCTTTTTCCATATACGGCCTCGGTGATCCGTCCAAAATTAAAAGGGGGGCACCTACTTTTTCACCAAAATTATAGTTTCCAAATTTTGCTGTGTTTGTATTAAATCGAAGTAATCCTAAAATTTCTGGCATTGTTAGTTTTTCCAATTCCTTGGGACCAACTTCTTGGGTCGGTGCTCCATATCCGTAATTTCGCTCGGCCATGGTTTCTCTCTCACGAGTTTCCTCTTTTACAAACTCTTCCAAAAGCATGTAATCTCCAGAGGTATCCAAAAAATAATCTTTGGATAAAATAGGTACTTTCTGATAGGTAAGTTTAGGCAGGTCGACTCCAAGTTCTGGTTTACCTAATGATTCTAGTTCCACTGATCCAAATGGTTTGAGCTTTTGATTCACGGCAGCCACTGCTATCTGGGCAGTGTCTTGATAACTTAACCCAGTCGCCCAAAAGTAACCTGAAGAATCTGTCATGACCTGACCATAATCTTCCAAATCTCCCCGAACTATCGTGATGGGCTGGATTAGTCCCTGACGCTGATTATCGGGAATAAATTTCCCTTTTAGGGAAATTCCGTACTCCACTGAATAGCTTAGCCTGTTCTGAAAAGTTTCTGGCAAATCTTCATCTAGCCATTCCGTGGCTTGCTCCAAGCTACTCTCTTCAGTCAATTCCGTCACCTGATCCGCATCTGAGATCGAGAGCACAAATTCTGCGGCAATAGGGTTATCAAATTCATCCATAAAAGTCAACTGTAAATCCATCATACGAAAGTTCAGCGAATCACTGAGCTCAGCATCTGATTTAACCTTTATGTTCCCAGGAAAGGATTCTTTTGCTGCTTCTGTCAATTCAGGTATAAAACCAGCCTCCATCACAATAAATGGAGCTATGAATTGATCACTTTCGGGAAAATTACGATTCCAATGGGTGTAAGCTCTCAGTCCATAATCTCCCGGACTTAAATCCTGAGCCAACACAAGCGCACCTGAGATTTTACCCTGCAAAATGGGAAAGGTAGCCGACTGCACGATCTCATTATTTGCTTTGAGGATATCCACATAGAGTACCCGACTCAGGGAATCCGCCAGAAATGGATCTTGGTAAAGTACCCTCCCTCCAATCCAGGCTGTCTCGCCGGGATAGAAATAGGGCTTACTTGTGGTCAGCCAGACTTTTTCCCGGAGTTTATTGATTTGAAATTCAGCCTTTGAATTTGAAATTTGTGATTTTTCATGGCTCAATGCCAAGGTAGGCTTGACTTCAAAGTCAAGTGGAAGTGCTCTTGCTACCCGCTCTCGTGCCAAATAACCTGACAATATTAACTTAGTTGGGTCGATGAGTACTCCGTTTCGATCGATATCGTAATAACCATCGGGAGCTTCAATCCAGCTAATTGGGTTGAAGATATCTTTGTAGTAATCATTCCCCCATTTTTTTCCCAAGTGATGAATTTCAATTTTGTCGGGAAGAAAAATTCGAAAAGTCTTGTCTCCTAAAGGTCTTCTCAAGATAGAACTGTTTTCCAAGGGGATAATCGTCTCGTTTAATTCTAAGTTAAACACATTAGTCCTTCTTCGATCTAATTGCCCAGATACCACTCTAAACATTTCAAAATAAACAGAATTTGATACGTTCAATAAAATAGATTGGTTTAAATGTCTAAGCGAACTTATGTAGCTTGATTGCCGAGCCTGTTCCCACCTAAATTGTTCTTTTGAATCAGATGAATTAAGTGACCTAAAAAATACCTGACCTGAAAAACTAGATCCAGTTCGTAACATTCTGAAATCTTGCAAATGATATTCAATCTCATATCCGAGTGCTTCGTTTTTTATCAAGAGTGGCTCCTTCGCATACGCTCTGATGTAATTCGCCCCCTTATCAGGATTTATTTTATCATATTCTATTACCCAGGGGTTTAAGATTTCTATCTGAGATTTATAGGGATCATCAGGTAATGCCAAAAAAACACTTTCAAATTTTCGAAAATTCCGCTCCCAAGATTTATCGCGCTTGGCTTTCAGTTCCACTTCGGAAAGATTGGACTCATTAAATGCCAGCTCAAAAATCACTTTCACCTCATTGTTGTTCTCAAATGAGATGGTCCTGACTTGCGTCACATAGCCCACAAATGAAGCGACCAACTCAATCTGAGCAGGGAAATCACCGGATAAGCTAAACTTCCCCTCACCATCAGTCGCTATTCCTTGAGTGGTGTTGTTGACAAAAATATTGGCAAAAGGAAGCGGAAGGCCAGAGCCTTTTTCCTGCACCACTCCGCTGACTGTCTGAGCAGATATGCTTCCAAAAGCAAAAAAGAAGAAGATAAAATAGAGAGCTCTCATGGGGTGGACCAGATCAGATAAATTGTCTGAATTTTACAAGTTTTTTCAGAATAAAGGTAGTCAGGTGCAGCAAAATCCATCCTCGAAGTACTTCCACACTCATTCTGTCTAAAAACAGCATGATCTGCGCAAAGAGAAGCTGATCCAATTTATTTTCCCCAAGTTGGAGGGCAAGGCTTTCTAGCTTGTACTCAGCCAAAGTATCCGAGATAGCCAATAAGGACTCCGGTTCAGGATGTGTGCTCAATTTTTCCACCAGAAAACGCGGTGTAAAAGGGACTCCCAAGGACCACAATAAGCTTTTACAAACTATCAAACAGTTATCCATTGCCATGAAATAAAAATTGGACTAAAATTTTGTCGTTTAAAATGATTAGATAAATTTGAAAAATACGAATCGTAAAGACTATACCGTATTTACTAAAATTCAGTAAATTTTTACCAAGCCAATTAAACTTTTAACCCATGGAACTAGGCCATCATCTCAAGAGAGCGAGAGAATCCAAACGGATGAGTCAGCACGAAGTAGCGGAACTTTTGGGCATTGCTCAAAAAACTTTGTCCAATATGGAGAGAGGGAAAACTCAGCCTTCTGTAATTCAATTGGCAAAAATGGGTGAGATATATGGCCTGGATGTCCTAAAATTATTATCCGAAAATGGGATACATTTATCACCCCCCCCCCCCCCAAAAAAAACCTATCGGAAGCTGAGAAAGAATTACAACACCTGAAAGAAATGCTCGGTAAGATGATCAAAAAATGATAGTTCAGACCTTCTAGGTTTTCAAAACCTGCCAGGTCTTTTTCTTTTAAAACAAACTAAAATCCTTAATCTGCTCCACAAACATCATGGCACTGGAAGGCGAGAGAATCAGAATGAAAATAATTCCGAAAATCGCCCCGTATAGGTGCGCATCGTGGTTGATGTTGTCCCCTCCCTGTTTTCCTTTGACATAAGAATAGATCAGGAAAAGAACGCCTAGAATGAATCCCGGCAGACAAATGATCCCGAAGAAGCAGATGTCCGACAAGGGCATCAAAATTATACTTGCAAAAACAGTTGCGGCCGTTCCCCCCGATGCACCCAAAGCCCGGTAATAACTGTCATCTTGGTGCTTTTTGTAAGTGGGTAAATCTGAAATGACTATTCCCAGAATGTAAAAAGCCACAAATAAAACTCCTCCCAATACGACACCAAACTTGTACCGCAGGAACATTTCCACCACACCTCCAAAGAAGTAAAAGGTGAACATATTGAAAAGCAAATGCATGTAATCCTTGTGGATAAAACCCGAAAGCACAAAGCGGTCCCACTGGTTGCGATGCTTGATCCGATAGGGCATAAACATCCACCGGTCCATCATCTCAGGGCGGTTAAATGCAAGAATACTCGTGATCGCAGTGATTGCGATAATGATAACTGTCAACGATAATTCCATGGCTTATTTTTCCCGGTGGATCAGGTCTTGAGTGATGGCGTAGAGTGCTTGGTAATATTCCGGATTGGAAAAATGAATGCTTTCCAGCTGCGCAAATCCGGCATCGAAATAGGAATTCATCTTCGCCTCGGTAAGCGATTTGATTCCCAGTTTTTCATAAAGTGCTCTGACGGCAGTTACTTTTTCTGCTTTGCCAAATTCTTTGAGCGAAAGCCAATAATTCAACTCTTCTGCATCTTTTCCTTTGGCAAGCTCCAATGCTTTGATCAAAAGGAATGTCTTTTTATTCGAAATGATGTCTCCACCGACCTGCTTTCCAAACTTAGCCTGATCGGCAAATACGTCCAACAAATCATCTTTAAGCTGAAAACCAATTCCAATATCAACTCCAAACTCATAAAGTTTATCCGCGTCCCCTTTTTCTGCACCGGCTAAAATTGCTCCGAGCTGCAAAGCAAAACCCAACAAAACCGCAGTTTTGAGACGGATCATGTTGAGATACTCGTCTTCATGCACTGTTTCATAGGCTTCGAAGTTCATATCAAACTGCTGTCCCTCGCAAACTTCTGCTGCTGTCTTGTTGAAAAGGCGGATGACTTCAGAAAGCAATTTTGGATCAGTTCCCAAAAGCAAATCATAGGCTCTTACGAGCATCACATCCCCCGAAAGGATAGCAATATTTGCATTCCATTTTTCATGAACAGTCGCTTTGCCTCTTCGCAGTGGGGCTTGATCCATGATGTCGTCATGCATCAGCGAGAAGTTGTGAAAAACTTCCACAGCTGCCGCCTGACTTAATATTTCTTCAGGGTTTTTGCCATAAAGTCCATAAGCCAAAAGAGAAAGAAGCGGTCTGATCCGCTTCCCTCCGAGGCTCATGATGTAGCTGATGGGTTCGTAAAGTTCCCGGGGTGATTCTCCGAAACTGTGAGAGGTAATATGATGCTCAAGCCTTGTTAAAAGGGCGTGGGCGAGGCTTTTTTCTGTCATTATCTGCAAATTCCAAATCGATAGTTCTTCGGTCGATGTCGGTATTAACTACCCTGACCATTACTTTGTCACCCAAAGTGATCATTTTTTTATTTTTGCTGCCAACCAGTCGCATATTCCGCTGATCAAATTCATAGTAATCGTCATCCATGTCCTGAACTCGGATCATTCCCTCACATTTGGTTTCGGTGATTTCTACGAAAACTCCCCACTCGGTCACACCGGCGACAATACCCTCGTAATCCTTCTGCTCAGCAAGAGACATAAATTCCACCTGCTTGTACTTGATGGAAGCGCGTTCTGCATCGGCAGCTCGCTTTTCACGCTCTGAGGAATGAAGACACTTTTGTTCCCACGACTCAGCTTCAGGAGATTTGCCTCCATCGAGATAATGTTCCAAAAGTCGATGAACCATCATATCCGGATAGCGACGAATCGGGGAGGTGAAGTGGGTGTAATGTGCGAAGGCCAACCCAAAGTGACCCTTAGGCTCCGTGGTGTATTTGGCTTTGGCCATACTGCGAATAGCCAATTGCTCTAAGACATTTTGCTCAGGTTTACCCTGTATTTCATCCATGAGTTTGTTCAGGGCTGCTGAGATTTTTTGGACATTGGTTACATCCATCTGATGACCAAAGCGCTTTGCAAAGCCGGAGAACGTTTCAAGACGGTCTATATCCGGGCTGTCGTGAGTTCGGTACACGAAGGTATCCATGCCATTATTTTTCTTGAAGATGAATTCGGCCACATACTTATTAGCCAAAAGCATAAATTCCTCGATCAGCTTGTGAATGTCTTTTCGCTCTTTGACAAAAAGTCCAAGTGGCTTACCTGCCTCGTCCAATTTGAATTTGACTTCGACGGTTTCAAAGTTTACCGCACCCTGATCAAACCGCTTCTTTCGGACCATTTTTGCCAAGTTATTGAGCAAAGTCAATTCTTCAAAGAAGTCTCCGGCTTGATTGTCGATGCATTCCTGTGCTTCTTCGTAAGCGAATCTTCGGTCAGAATGGATGACGGTTCTCCCGATCCAATGCTTGAGTACGTTCGCATTCCGATCCATTTCAAAGACGCAGGCAAAGGTCAATTTATCTTCATTTGGACGAAGTGAACAGAGTCCATTGCTCAACCTTTCGGGTAGCATCGGAATCGTCCGATCCACCAGGTAAACCGAAGTAGCCCGGTTGAAGGCTTCTTTTTCCAAAGCAGTTTTTGGCTTGACATAATGCGTCACATCAGCGATGTGTACGCCTACTTCCAAGTTTCCATTTTCCAGAACTCGGTATGATATCGCATCATCAAAATCCTTGGCATCAGCAGGATCAATCGTGAAGGTCAGTACATCTCTGAAGTCCTTTCGGGCTTTGATTTCCTTTTCTGTGATCTTTTCTGAGATCTCATTTGCCTCAGCGTCCGGCTCCTGAGGATACTCGAACGGAAGCCCGAACTCCGCCATGATGGAGTGGATTTCCACTTCGTGCAATCCGGCTTTCCCAAGGACCCGGATGACTTTGCCGGTAGGATTTTTATCATCTTCCCGCCATTCGGTGAGTTTGACGATGACTTTTTCATTGTGCTCTGCGCCCATGAGTTCGCCACGATGCACGAAGATATCCTTGTGCATTTTTTTGAAATCCGGTACTACGAAAGCAAAGCGGGGGGAAATCTCCACCCGCCCGACGAATTCGTCTCGGCTCCGTTCCATGACTTCAAGCACTCGCCCTTCTGTCCGGCCGGTCTTTCCTTTCAATGGAAAAAGCATCACCCGAACTTTATCTCCATCAAGCGCCTGCTTGAGGTCGGCATCTTTGACCAAAATATCTCCATCTGCTACTTCCGGATTATCCGGAATGATGAAGGCAAATCGTGGATTTACAAAATCCACGGTTCCTGTGATAAAGGAAGGATCCTTAGTTGAGCTGAAGTAGTTGCGTGAATTTTTGGATACAGCTCCGGAATCAACAAGTTGCTGGAGAATCGGTTCGACCCCGCCTTTTAGGAGGGAGTCACGGATTTCCAGCTTTTTGGTAATCTGTTTGGAGTTGAATTCTTCTCCATAGTTGGAGTCTAAAAATTGGAGTATTCGACGTGCCAAGTTTGCGGCATCATCGGATGGTCTTCTAATTTTATTTTTTGAGTTTTTTCGTTCTGGTTTTCTTCCCATGATTTGGGGTGTTTTTATTCAATGTAAAAAGATTTAGACGCCTTCGTCATTAATCTTTGTGATCTTTTTTTGATTCTTCTGAATGGACGATTTCAATTTCCAATTCATCGGATTGTGGATGCATGGCCATGTAGATGCGTGCAGTCACTTCTACATCCCGGAGGCAGTATTTTTTGATTTTTTCGAGGTCATTTTCGTGATAAAAAACTGTGTTGACCTGACTTCCGTCGATTCCGTCCTTCGATGTCGGAACTCCAAAAACCGCTGCCAAAAGCTCCAGCCGGGTATAATGCTTGTAATCGCCAAATTTCCACAGTTCCATGGTGTCCAAATGACGCACTTCCCAAGGTTTTTTGCCGGCTATCTGAAGCGGTTCAGGCAGAGGGATTCCCTGAATCAGCATTCTCCGGCAGAGATAGGGGAAATCAAATTCTTTTCCGTTGTGTGCGCAAAGCAGCCACTTTTTCTTGTCTAATAAGTCTTTTAATGCCAAAAGAAGTTCCCGCTCATCGGAATCTCCGAATATCTTGGATCGGAAGACCAGTTTTTTATCCTTCTTTTTGGATTGGAAAAAACCGACTCCGACGCAAATGACCCTGCCAAATTCAGCATGAATTCCCGCGCGATCGAAATATAAGGAGCCGGGTTCGACCTCCTCGGGATTTTCCATTCGAATCAATCGTTCTTTTTTGATCCATTCCTCCTGAAGCCGGGGATCAAGCTCCTCAAATTTTTCAGTCAGGGAAGCAGTTTCAATATCTAAAAATAAAATGTCGCTGAGATGATCAAAAAAGTCCGCCATTTGGTCAAAGTTTAGATGTGAAGGATACCCTCCAACCCCAGTTCAGGGATTCTGCGGAGGTGGGCAGGATCAAAACTGCCTGAAGTAAAGATAAACTTTTTGTCAAAAATCTGATCGAGGATGTAATAGCTTACCCAAAATTCATTGGTCAGATTGAAAACTTCGGGGTCAATGGACTCTACTTTCGCGACCGATTCTGATCCAAGTTCTTCGATCATGTGGCGAAGTGTGGAAGTCTGTCGCTTTTCCCCATCCAGGATTCCGTAACCTTTGGAAGTGATCATGACTGTCTTCAACTCGATCAGGTTGAGATTGATGATATAGACATTCCACTCGGTTCCTGTGGATGATTCACTTTTTGCAATGGCTAACTTTACCCCAGTAACAGGAGAAAAATCAATGTCTTTTTTCATTGTTTTTATTTTAAAGGAGATTGTCTCATAACTGCTGCTTGTCACATTGAGAGCCGTGCTGTGGAGGGAAGTTCAAATGCGCCATTATTCTCTGTAAATTGCCTTCGACTACAGTCACCCTGAGCGGAGTCGAAGTGTCAGGCTGACACCATCACCCCTTTTGATATAGCCCATTGCCTCTTATTTTCTACCTTTGTGAGGCATCCGCGAAGCTTATCTCGCGCAGCCTATCTCCAATTATTTCGCGAAGCTTATCTTTTTTTAAATAATCTCCATTTCGAATAAATCGCCAAGATGATTTTTGACTTTTTCCTTCGCTGCACTTACATCCACTGGCCTTCCCAATTCCAAATGAAGTGAAGTCACTGCTTTGTCGTCAATGCCGCAGGGGATGATATGACCGAAGTAGCTGATATCAACATTCAGGTTAAATGCAAATCCATGCATGGTCACCCATCGGCTGGACTTCACGCCCATGGCGCAAATTTTACGGGGATTTTCCTGTTTGACATGATCTAGCCAAACTCCAGTCAACCCATCAATCCGTCCAGCTTCCACTCCATAATCGGCCAAAGTCAATATGATCGCTTCCTCGAGTAGACGGAGGTATTTGTGGATATCGGTAAAGAAATTGTCCAAATCCAAGATTGGATAACCTACCAATTGACCGGGACCGTGATAGGTGATGTCTCCGCCACGGTTGATTTTGTAATAGCTCGCGTGATGATTTTTCAGTCCTGATTCGTCCAAAAGCAGGTTTTCCGGCTTTCCGCTTTTCCCCAAGGTATAGACATGCGGATGCTCCACAAAAAAGAGGGAATTGGGTGTGGCGACCTGTTTTTCTGATGGAAGATTTCGGTTTTTGATTTTGAGGGCGACCGTTTCTGCGAAAACGGCCTCTTGATAATCCCAAGCTTCTTGGTAATCCATCCGGCCCAAGTCTCGGAATTTTACGGTTTTATTGATAATTTCGTTCATATGATTTCCTTCCGGAATTCCCTTTTAACAGCCAATCAGGCTGAAGCGTTCTTTCGATTTTTCAAAATTAATCAAATAAACCATGGCTGAACATAATGATACCGGAAGACTCGCCGAGCAGCTCGCCGCAGATTGGCTGGTGAGTAAGGGGTACGAACTCTTGGACACCAACTACCGACATGGGTACGCCGAAATTGACTTGGTGATGAAGCACAAGGAACTGCTCATTTTTATCGAAGTCAAATTCCGGTCAGGAACGGGTTTTGGCTATGCGGAGGAGTTTGTGGATTCTACCAAAAAGAAGCTTTTGGTCAAGGCTGCCGACCATTACATCTATGAAAAAGATTGGCACAAAGACATCCGTTTTGACATTGTGGGCGTTTACAGAGATCGAAGTGGAACGGTTAATTTCAGGCACTTCGAAGACGCATTTTACTAAACCAATTATCATGAAAAAAATACTTATTGCTATACTGCTTGGCTTTGCGGTAAATTATTCTTTTGCCCAAACGGATGAAAAGGATGAAAAAATAATAGCAGATTCAGAAGCCGCCAAAGTAGCTTTCCTTAAAGATGATCCGGATATGAATTCCTTTTTTGAGGATTCCTATGGATACATCATTCTTCCTAATGTTGGGAAGGGCGGATTTGGAATCGGCGGCGCAGCAGGAAATGGTGTTGCTTTTGAACAAGGGACTCACATTGGATTTGCTCGAATGACCCAATTGACCATCGGATTTCAGGCAGGTGGTCAGGCCTATAGTGAGGTGGTTTTTTTTCAAAACAAAGAAGCCTTTGACCGATTCAAAGAGGGTAAAATCGAAATGGCTGCACAGGTATCAGCTGTTGCTGCGGCATCCGGAGCTTCGTTAAATGCCGAATATATCGAAGGAGTTGCTGTCTTCACCAGAACCAAAAAAGGCTTGATGTATGAGGCTTCTGTAGGCGGGCAGCAGTTTAAATTCCGCGAAAAATAATCAATTGTCTTTACGGTAAATCAGGTTTCCGTCCTTATCCCATTCCGCCCGAATGTAAGGGCGGAAATTTTTTGTATAAGGTTTTTCCTGATATTGGATCTCCCGTTTTCGGATTGCTTTTGTATTATTTGTATCCCAATATTCGGTCCATAACCCCACCTTTTCACCGTATTTATATTCTCCTGTGACAGCGATCTGTTGATCCTCGTGGAAGTAAAAATAATTCCCTTCTGCGAGGCTGTACTGGATAGGGATGATTTCTTCTATTGATTTTGAGGCTTGGTTGTAATAAGAGATACGCGATTCACGAGGCCAACCTTCTGAAAAGTGATTTTTATCCTGAAGCACGTTTTTGTCATCAAAAAGCATCCAAGTCTTGTGTTTGGTACCGTAATAAAACATTCCGCTTTCGACTACGGTCTCGTTTACTATCCGTTCATAGGGCCCATGAAGCAAGTATCCGTTTCCTTTTGTATAACCTGAAGTTTTGATACTTCTTTCTTTGGAATCATACCAGTACACATCCCGTATGTAAGGATCGGGATTTCGGTCGGCATCTGTGTAGTTGAAGTATTCATAATAAGACTGACCTCTCAGTTCCCGCCGGGTAAAGCCTCTTTGAGTCTTGATCCCAAACCAGATATTTTTCTTGGCCTTTTTCTTTTTTTGCTTCTTCTCTTCTTTTTCTTTTTCCTCGTCAAAAAGAAGCAAGGGAGCAACGGAAGGTAATAGTGCGGAATTGACCACACCTGTAGAATCAGGATCGGACTTTTCTTCCGTGGTTTTCTTTTGGGCAAAAGCCATTTTGCCGGAAATAAATATTAGGATTAGTAAAACAGTTAATCTCCTGCTCATAGAATGGAAAACGGTAGTTATTGCCAACTATTTTATCCAAAAATAACATTAAAGCATCAATTTTGCCGGATTGTTTAGATTTTATAATCTTCTGCCTATTTTTGAGGAATTTGTAAAAAAATCCCACAAAAAATGAATTCTATTCTATCAGACCGAGTACTGAATATGGAAGAGTCAGCCACCCTGGCCATGGCAAAAAAAGCCCGGGAACTGAAATCTCAAGGTATTGACATCATCAGCCTGAGCTTGGGCGAGCCGGATTTTAAGACGCCTCAACACATTCAGGATGCAGCAAAGGCTGCAATTGATGAAGGAAAATACTTTTCTTACTCGCCTGTGGCAGGCTATCAGGATCTGAGAGAAGCGATCGCGAAGAAGCTTAGAGAAGAAAACGAAATCACGGCTGCAAAAGCAGAAAACATTGTCGTTTCCACCGGAGCAAAGCACTCGATCGCCAATGTGTTCATGTGCCTGATCAACGAAGGCGATGAAGTGGTAATTTTTTCTCCGTATTGGGTAAGTTATGCCGAAATTATCAAGTTGGCAGGCGGAGTTCCCATTCTGATTGAAGGCACTTTGGAAAATAACTTCAAAGCAACAGCTTCACAGCTGGAAGCAGCTGTAACGCCTAAAACCAAAGCAGTGATCTATTCTTCACCTTGTAACCCTACCGGTTCTGTTTTCTCCAAGGAGGAATTGGAAGCGATAGCCGAAGTGGTCAAAAAGCATCCAAGCATGATGGTGATTGCAGATGAGATCTACGAATTGATCAACTTTGTCGGTAGAAACTACAGCATTGCTTCTTTTCCGGGTATGTTTGAGCGCACGATCACGGTTAATGGCTTTTCTAAGGGCTATGCCATGACAGGCTGGAGAGTGGGTTACATCTGCGCTCCACTGGAAATTGCCAAGGCTTGCGAAAAAATCCAGGGTCAATTCACTTCAGGCGGAACAGGCATTGCTCAGCGTGCTGCATTGGCTGGGATTTCCGGCGATCAAGCTCCCTCAAAAGCCATGGCAGAAGCCTATCTCAGAAGGAGAAATTTGGTTTTGGGCTTGATCCAAGATATTCCCGGAATCAAAACTCATGTACCTGAAGGAGCTTTCTACTTTTTCCCCGATGTAAGTGCCTTCTTTGGCAAGTCCGCACACGGCTATGATGTGAAAACTGCTGACGATCTTTGCCTGTATTTGTTGGCTATCGCAAATGTTTCTTTGGTCACTGGAGAGGCATTTGGGGCACCAAGCTGTATTCGTTTGTCTTATGCTGCTTCCGATGAGGAATTGGTAGAAGCGATGAAAAGAATTAAAAAGTCCTTAGGCGAACTTGCCTAATTCCAACCTGAAATAAGAACTGGCCCGGATGAAAGTTCGGGCTGTTTTTTTGCCTTGGCAGAAAGGATTAATTTTGACCAAAATCACAATTCATGGCTGAAGTACTGGTGATCACTCCGGTGAAAAATTCGATCGAAACGACATTAGATACGGCTAGAGCAATTGCCGCCTCAGACGTTTCGGTCCGACATATTATTTTCAATGATTTCAGCACTTTCGAGACGAAAGCGAGTTTAGAGGAAAATAAATCGAAAATCGGGTATGATTTAATTCATATCGAAGAGCTGACCGATCATCCTTCGCCAAATTATAAATTGGTTTTGCAAACTTCGCAAAAGATAGCTCTGGAAGCAGGATTGCCACTTTTGGTAATCGAATCAGATGTAGTTGTGAAGCCGGACACGATTTCCAGTTTGCTTTCTCAGCAAAGGAAAAATGCAAAATCCGGGCTCGTTGGATCCGTCACCGTGGATGAAGCAGGATTGGTTAATTTTCCTTACTTGAAATTTAAAGGCGTAAAACAACCGGTAATTCATACACAACGGAGCCTGAGTTTTTGTTGCACGTTGTTCACCTTGGATTTTTTAAAAAGCTATGATTTCATGGGCTTGGATGCAGCCAAGGATTGGTACGACACGTTTATTTCGAAAAAATCAATTGAACTGGGCTTTGAAAACACGGTGCTGATGAATGCTCCGGTTTGGCATCGACCGCATGCAAGTCGGCCCTGGAAGCAGCTGAAATATACCAATCCGTTGAAATATTATTTTTTGAAATTTTGGAAGGGATTGGATAAAATTTGATTGGAATCGGGTTTTAAATTCAAATCGGGAGATCTTGAAAAAGCTATGGAAATGCTTGAATCGATAAAATTGTATATCCTCTACTATAAATCAGGCACTATACTGCCTTTGGGTAGAATATACGAGCCCTTACTCTGCGGAAATGGAAAGGGGATAGAAGATTTCCCATATTTGAGGGATGATGCCGGTATTCAGATCTCTGCAAAGAACGAGTTTTATAGCGAGTTGACCGGGATTTATTGGGTGTGGAAAAACACGAGTCAAGAAATCACAGGTTTTTGTCATTATAGGAGGTATTTTACCTGTCGTCAGGAGCCTTGGTATTATCGCTTAAAGTATTTTTTGACGCATCCATTTAATGTCCAGCGTGGCCCCAATCCCCTGATATATGTCAATAATGTCAAAAAATATACGGATTGGATCTTAAACCAGAACGAGGCTGAGTGCATTCTTGAAGAAAATGATATTATCCTTCCGAGAGCCAGAGTGTTTAGGTATTCTTTAAAAAAACACTACCGGAAGTACCATTCTGCCGTCGATCTTGAGCTGATTGAGAAGATCCTGGCAGAGAGTCATCCTGAATATGTCTCCACTTGGCGAAATGTTCTCGATGGAAATGTGTTGTATGCCAATAATATGTTTATCCTTAAATCTTCCCTTTATCAGGAATTTATGGCGTGGTGGTTTGATGTCTTATTCCGTTTTGAAAGCCGCACAGACTTGGAATCCTATATTGGCTACCAGAGAAGAATTCTTGGGTTTCTTGGAGAAAGATTATTGACACTTTGGGTTATTCATAAAGGCCTTAAAATAAAAGAATTACAGCTTTTGTATTTCAAAAAATTAAAAAAGTAAAGCTTTCGTCCTAGTTTAAAGCTGTTAGGACTTTTTTTGTATAGGCTTAAGATTTAGATGCCCAAAATCTTACACAGATTGGCACCCATTCGTTTTAAGCCAATTTTGAGCGTTTTCACCCATTCTTTTTCATTTATTTTGAATCGGATTTTCCGATGATCTCCTAAATGTTTTACATAACCATTCACTAAAATCACGCCTCGAAACTGGTGTTTGTGAAAGTACTCGTTGCTAAGATCGATTTCATCGGGCCAGTTGGCATAGGGCTTAATCAATTCATAATCTTTGGTGCGGCGCAGTCCGGGATTAAAGGTAAACCCATGGAAGCCTCCCTGAAATCCTGTCTGCAAGTATTTGAATTGAGCTCCGTCCGTTGTCTGGAATATTTCCGATTCCAATGGGTGATTGTTGGTGTCGTTTTGTTCGCGAATCCAGACATTGATTACTTTTTCTTTTTCAAGCAAAACCGATAACGATTTTTCGATGAAACCAGGTTTGTAAAAGAGCCAGTCATCTTCACAGTGAAAAATAAATTCAGTTTTTACGTGGCTGTAGGCCCTGTCAATACTTCGGAGCTGACCCAGCTGTGGGTTGTTATATAAGACCTTGAATTTTGTTTGGGGGAATTTTCGCAGAACATTATTCAGCTTTTCGATATCCGGACTATCTTCAATGATGATGTATTCTTCGATCGGATAAGTGTTGTATTGCAGGAAACTGTGGAGCGTTGGCTCCAGTAGATCGAAGCGTTTACAGCTTGTTAAAACGAATGTTATTTTTGGATGGCTGGAAGACATTTTCCCGATGTAAGTGTTAGATATTCCGATTAGTCGCTATTCGGTCAGTTAGTAAATTGCCATGAGTCTTTCTTTTGATTTTTTACCATCGCTTCTTTCTGACAAATTTGTCATAAGCCCATCCGATGATTCCTTGAGGGGAAGGTTTAAAAATATTTTCGGAGTTGGATAAATTTTTATAATATTTCTTCTTAATCAATTCTTTTTCAGCCAAATAATGCTTCCCAAATTTATTCTGAATATTAAATTGGCTCAAACGTTTTTTCAATAGGTCGAAGCGGTCTAAAAGAAAATCAAGCTTGAGGCATTTGTAATGGAGTAACTTGATGTCGTCTTTTCTGTAAAATTTCAGTGTCCCGGTTGGGTAACATTTGTGGCAGCCGATTTTATAGTTGATTTCATCAATCATATTGGGATTAAATATGATGCATTTTCCAAGTAGCCTGTTGTCTTTAATGCCTGAGGTTATTTCCAGCAGACTATGCTCCGGATAGTCCTCTGCATACATATCAAATCCGTGAGGTTTAATAATACTAACGCCCTGGTTTTTAAGTTCATCCAGCTTGAAAATCAAGTCTGGATGGTATAGTATTTCATCGACATCGCAGACAATGACCCAATCGGCTTTACCTCGGCTTTCTTTCCAGATGTTGTTTTTGATCTGAATATAAATATCATCCCGTATTTCCCCATTCGAGGAATAATTTCTGACTTCTGCGTTTTTATACGAGCGAATAATTTCGGGAGAGCGATCATCCGATTCATTATCCAGGAAAATCATTTTTTCGCAGATCGGAGAATAATAATCAAGAACATAGGGGAGTAGTTTCTCCTCGTTCCAGCAGATTGAATAATAATGAACTATGCTCATGAAAAGTAACCTATTGAATTGATCACAAAAGTAGAAAAATTATTTAGGGTCTGCCGTGAAAAGGTACAAAATGGTCTCACCTTGAAATGAGATTCAGATAGAATCCATTTTTGGAACTCTGATAGTTTTCAATGAACCCCGAGTTTCGTCGGGGTTCTTTTTGTTTACCTTTAGACCTGAGTATTCCTCCCAATGAGATCTTCGAAATTCTTTTTTCTTTTCTTGCTTGGCATTATTCCATTTTTCACCTTGGCTCAAAACCGCGGAGTGGATACCACTTACATCGATGAGCAGGAAGAAAAACTTGTCCTACGCCTTTACTCTTCGAAAAAGTACACCGAATACCGAGTCGCAGATCCTCAATTGGTCTATTCTCCAAATACCGGTCTAAATACCGGGTTCGGAGCTACATTTCAAAAGTTCACCTTGAATCTGGCGGGGCCATTGGGGTTTCTGAACCCTCAGCGGGAAAAGGATTTTCCAAGAACAACTGATTTGCAAGTGCACATCTATCCGACCTTTTGGATCATCGATTTATTTGGACAATTTTACAATGGGTATAAGGTTGAGGGACCCGGCGAAGACAAGCTGGCGCGGGCAGATCTGAGTATTCGGAAATTTGGCGTAAATGCCAACTATGTGTTTCATGGGGATAAAATATCACTAGCGGCGGCTTTTCAGCAATCTGCAATCCAGAAAAAATCCGCATTTTCTCCATTTATCGGCGCAGAGGCATACTATGTTAAAGTTTCGGGAGATTCACTCGTACTTCCTGAATCCGATTTTACCACAAATCAAAATTACGAGCGAGCAGATTTTTTTCATATCGGTCCCAATGCGGGGATGATCGGGACCTTGGTTTTTGGTAAAGGGTTTTTCCTGACAGGTTCAGCTGCTGCTAATCTTGGATTTTCAATTTCGACTCCCGATCAGGAAACGGCTGACAGAAACACCAAATTGAAACCCGGGTATTTTCTAAGAGGCTTTGCCGGCTACAATGGGCCACGCTTTTCCCTCAATCTTAATTACGTCTATAAAAATCTTGCACTTGCTGAAGTGAATGAGTTGGGGCAAAGTATCAACACTGGTAACTATCGATTTATTTTTGCTTACAAAATCAATGCAGGGCCGAAGTTGTCCCAAAATTTTCCCAAGTACAATCCCATGAAAATCGTTCAGCGGATTTTTAAAAAAGACTAATCTCGGCTGGCATGAATTTCTTTTTTAGCTTTGGGAAGGCATTATTAACACCTTTTCCCCATGCAAGATCCTTTTGGAATTTCAGAATCATTAAAACATCTAGGCATTAAGCAAGAAAATCTCGGATCTTCTACTGGGGTTAACTGGTTGAAATCCAGTGAGTCCTACTTGTATTCTTTGTCACCGGCCGACGGGCAATTGATTGCTAAAGTTCAGCTATCAGATGCAGATGCCTATGAGTCGATCATCAGTCAGGCGCAGATCGCTTTTGAAAAATGGCGACTCGTGCCGGCTCCTCAACGAGGCGAAATAGTCCGGGAAATCGGAAATGCCCTCCGTGAGGTGAAGTCCGATCTCGGCAAGCTCGTCTCCTATGAGATGGGTAAATCCTATCAGGAAGGTTTGGGGGAAGTTCAGGAAATGATTGACATCTGCGATTTTGCAGTAGGACTTTCCCGTCAATTATATGGGTTAACCATGCATTCTGAGCGTCCGGGGCACCGGATGTACGAGCAGTGGCATCCATTGGGAATTGTTGGGATTATTTCCGCATTCAATTTTCCCGTAGCAGTTTGGTCATGGAATGCTGCCTTGGCATGGGTATGTGGGGATGTCTGCTTGTGGAAACCTTCCGAAAAAGCCCCCCTTTCCGGTGTAGCTTGCCAACTGATTGTTGGGAAGATTTTTGCCAAGCATGGAATGCCGGAGGGAATTTCCAATCTGATCATCGGTGATTATAAGATTGGAGAATTGATGTCTCATGATCCTCGAGTGCCTTTGGTTTCTGCGACAGGGTCTACCAGAATGGGGAAATTAGTAGGGAAAGCTGTCGGGGAACGGCTTGGAAGATCCTTGCTCGAACTTGGAGGAAATAATGCCATTATCATCACCGAAAACGCAGATTTGGACATCGCTATTCGGGGTGCCTTGTTCGGGGCTGTGGGTACAGCAGGACAACGCTGCACAACCACACGCCGCTTAATCGTTCAGGAGAATGTCTATGAAGAAGTGAAATCCCGATTGGCGGGTGCTTTTTCCAAATTGGTTATCGGGAATCCGTTAGATGAAAAAAATCATGTCGGGCCACTGATTGATCAGGACGCGGTGAAAGGGTATTTGACTGCAATTGATAAAGTAAAAGCGGAAGGAGGAAAAGCTGTGGTAGACGGCGGCGTTCTTTCAGGAGAAGGGTTTGAATCGGGATGTTATGTGAAACCAGCCATCTTTGAGGCCGAAAACCACTTTGAAATAGTGCAGCATGAGACTTTTGCACCCATCCTTTATTTGATCAAATACAAAACTTTGCCTGAAGCCATTGCCTTGCAAAACAGTGTTCCTCAAGGACTTTCTTCTGCTATTATGACTATGAATATGCGGGAGGCGGAAGCTTTTCTTTCAGCGGCAGGTTCAGATTGCGGGATTGCCAATGTCAATATCGGAACTTCCGGTGCAGAGATTGGCGGAGCTTTTGGTGGAGAAAAAGAAACCGGTGGGGGACGAGAATCCGGATCTGATGCTTGGAAAGCATACATGCGTAGACAGACCAATACGATCAATTACTCGACTTCTTTGCCTTTAGCCCAAGGGATCAAATTTGATATTTGAGATGAAGTATCTAGACGTAAGTATCAAGATTTAAGACAGCTTCGAGTTGGTAAAATGCGAAGAAGAAGCTGTCTCTTAAGTATCGATTGTCACATTGAGTCTTAAATATTCCGCAAACATACAAAAAGGGAATGACGGGGTTTTGCACACCAAGTAAGTCAATAAATGTAAAACCACGTTTGATTTAACCTGCGTAAACTAAACATCGATCGGAAGGGCGCGGTGGGAGGATTTGCCAGCGAGCCAGCGTTCGGCCTTGTGCGGTGAGGACCGAGTGTTAAGAATCTCTCCAGTGGAGAGATTTAGCGAGGGGCCAGCTTGCAGGGTTGCGCAAATCTTGACCTTTTTCCTCCCCTACACCTGGCTACTAGCTAAAACTGTCCACTGGACTGTTTTTATACGCTAGTTCCTGGGTCAAGCCAAAAGAACGAAGAAAACGAATAACCTAACCTAAACTTAAAACCAGAATTAACTGGTTTCTGGCGAGAAATCAGAATTCATGAAATCGAAATATAATTTTGAATAATTAGAAAAAACAAAATTTAACACAATCTGTCATTGGTGGCATGGTCGAAATGTGGCCTAATTTACTGGAAATGGCCTTCGACTCCGTTCAGGCTGACACTGGAATTTTTTTTGAGACAGCCTCTTCTTCCAATCTTCCATACCTCCATTCTTCTTTACTTCATTTCCAAAAGTACTTTTTTGACCTCTTGGAGTTCAGCGATTTTTTCAGCACTTATTTGAGGATATTCCAGATCCATCCGTTCCAATGCACTGATGATCGCTGCGGCAATGCCAATCCTTGCGTAGGATTTGTTATCTGCCGGGATGACATACCAAGGCGAGTCTTTGGTTGAGGTGTTTTTGATCATTTCCTCATAGGCTTCCTGATATTGGCCCCAATATGCTCGCTCTTTGACATCTCCGGTGCTGAATTTCCAGTTTTTTGAGGGATCGTCTATTCTGTCGATGAATCGTTGTTTTTGCTCATCCTTAGATACGTGTAGAAAAATCTTGATGACCACAGTTCCATTACGGCAGAGGTATTTTTCAAAATTCCGGATATCCTCATAACGCTGCTTCCAGATATTTTTGTTGATTAATTTTGGTGGTAGTTTTTGGTTCTTCAGAATTGCCTCGTGTACTTTTACAATCAAAACCTCTTCATAGTATGACCGATTGAAAATGCCGATTCGGCCTCGCTCGGGAAGTCGTTTGAAGCACCTCCAGAGAAAATCATGATCCAATTCCTCCGCACTGGGAGCCTTGAAAGAAGACACCTGACAGCCTTGTGGATTGATTCCGGACATCACATGCTTGATCCCGCCGTCCTTTCCTGCCGCATCCATAGCTTGGAATATCACAAGTAAAGAATAATTATCCTGTGTGTATAGAATGTCCTGAAGTGTTGCCAGTGCCTGAATACCCTGTTCAAGTGCTTCTTTGACCAATGGCTTATCTTCAGGACCAAGTGTCATTTTGGGTTGAGTAGAGTAGTCCTTCAGCCTGAATTTCTTTCCATCTCCCACGTAATATTTCTTAGCAAATTTTTTAGCCCTTATGACAAGCTCCTTTTTGCTGAGATTTTTGAGGTTTTTAATTTGCTCTTCGCCACTGTTTATCATGATGGATAATTTTAAGGTTATAGTTGTAGGAATATTTTCAGCTGTTCAGTATTTATAGCTAGCGCATCCCGAGAGCCAGCTAGTATGGGGGATCTCGCAGGGTTGAAAATTATTCCACGCTGTGATACTCGCGTCATGCGTGAGTTCTTAAAATTCAACTACCGTACTTTGGAAAATGCCCCAATTACCTTTTCTTTAGAAATCAATTTTTTAAAAAGATTGCTAGCGTAATAGAAGGAAATTAAGGTAACGATTTAGAAAATAGAAAACGAAGTCAAAAGGCCAAAATGAATAAAAGCTTAGCTTTGATTTCTTTTTTAAATACTACCAATCATGAAAAAATTACTAGTTACAACAGGTGGAGGGGATTGCCCGGGTTTGAATGCTGTAATCAGAGGAATTGTTAAGCGTGCTTCACTAGAAAGCGACTGGGAAATATGGGGGAGTTTTGAGGCCTTAAACGGTGTCATGGAGGAACCAATGCGGCTTACTAAATTGGAGGAAAGCACGGTGTCCGGGATTCATGTCAGAGGAGGAACGATCCTCGGTACTACCAATAAAGGCAACCCCCTGAGTTTTCCTGAAAAGCAAGCTGATGGGACAACGAAAATTGTCAATCGAATCCCCTGGCTTGTGGATCGCCTGAAATCTAAAGGATTTGATGCTGTGATCAATATTGGAGGTGACGGCTCTCAGGCTATTTCTCAAGCGATGTTTGAATTAGGCATGCCTGTAGTGGGTGTGCCAAAAACCATCGATAATGACCTGAGCTCTACTGATTTTACATTTGGGTTTCAGACTGCAGTTCAGACTGCTTCGGATTCATTTGACCGACTTGTGACTACTGCGAGCAGTCATCATCGGGTGATGATCATGGAAGTGATGGGACGAAATGCAGGCTGGATTGCCTTGTACACTGCCATTTCAGGCGGTGCGGAGATTTGTCTCATTCCTGAGATTCCCTTTGATCTCAATGTCGTGGTCGATCGGATAAGAAGTAGGTATAACAATGGACGGGGATTCGTCAATATTGTAATTGCTGAAGGAGCGCATGCCAAGGAAGGTTCGATTACTGCTACAGTAGGCGAGGAAGGCAGGATTGCCGTTCGATTGGGGGGAGTTTGCTATACGCTGAGTCAGCAGTTGAAAGATGCCGGAGTCGAGGCAGACATTCGTGAGACAGTACTCGGCCATACACAGCGTGGAGGAACGCCGATTGCTTTTGACCGTGTGATAGCTTCAGTTTTTGGAGTAAAAGCAATGGAATTGGTTCTTGCTGAAAAATTCGGACAACTGGTGGTGCTGCAAAACAATGATTACACTTCAGTTCCGATCAAGGAAGCAATCAGCGCATACAATGTGGTCGATCCAAATGGGACCTTGGTTCAGGCGGCGAAAGGATTGGGGATCTCTTTTGGTGATTGAAAATAATTCCAATATATATCTTGTACCCCCTAAATACCTGCTGTTAATATTATGTTTCAACCTAATTTCCTTTTGCCCACTCCCCATCTTCTGAGGGCATTAAAGAATCATCAATCTTCCTGATTCTGGTTTTTTTCAGTCATGGGATCCCGGTAGACCTGGTGCCGGAAGTTTATTCTAATTTGGCGAGTGGAGCGCTCAACGGGTACTGAAATTTTAACGCGCAGGATAAAGTTCTATGTTTCTACAAGCGGGTGTATCTGGGCTGCATCCGTGCAGTGGATTTTCTGGTTTCCTTGCCTAAATATGATGGACAGAATCTCGGGGTACAGGGTGGGAGCCAAGGAGGAGCCTTATCGATTATTACTGCCGCATTGGATCCAAGGATCAATTACCTCGTTGCTTATTATCCCGCACTCAGCGATATGACCGGCTATTTAAATAAAAGAGCCGGAGGCTGGCCCCATATTTTTGCAGACAGCAATCTCAAATATTATAACAATCCGAAAGTGATTGAGACGCTCAGTTATTATGACGTTGTGAATTTTGCCAGAATCTTAAAAACACCGGGATTTTATTCTTGGGGATACAATGACGATACCTGCCCACCGACTTCTTTCTACGCTGCATACAATCAAATCAAGGCTCCAAAAGAGGTCTTTGTAATTCCCGAAACAGGTCATTGGAAATTACTTCCACTATTCCATGCCGTTCCAAAGAGGACAGTGCCCAAAATGACTGATCCTGCGCCGGCGCCTAACATGATCAAACCTGTTTTTTTCTGTTTTTCACTTTGACGGAGGTATTCCTCCATTAATATTTTGTTTTCTTGACTTTGTTGGGCCTGGATCCTTGGCAGAAAAAGCGAAAAGGCGACAATTATGAGGAAAAATTTACGCATATAGTTGTTAAAGGAAAGACTTAGAAATCAATGATGCATTAAGTTATTCCAAGATTTTTAAAAGTACTACTCAAACCTATTTTTTTAATCACTTTTGAATTATGAGCCAATGCCTTTTGAAATCAATTTTTGAAAGGCAGCTGATCTATTTTTTATTCAAATCCGGCTCTAATAGTTGATGTGCTGAAACCAATGCTCCGACAATGTCAGAAATGCTCACAATGTGAAAATAACAAGGAAGGAGTTTTATCGTCATTTTTGCGGATTAAAAGTTAGTTTTTTGATTTCAAGAAAGATTATTGAGCTGTTTTATAAATAAATAGTAGATAGTTCTGTCTATTCTGAAAAATAGCTAACTTCTCGTAATTTTTAACGAAGACCTTTAAGAATATGCCGGCACAACCCCTGGAATTGATTTTAGCGAGGCAATTTGGAGACAGCCTCAGTATGCCCTGCTTTTTGGTAGATCCTGACGGAAATTTGCTTTTTTACAACGAAGCCGCCGAGAGCATCTTTGGATTACGGTTTGGAGAGACCGGTGGAATGAGGGTGGAGGAATGGTCTACTGTTTTTAAGCCTACCGATGGGGATGGAAATCTCCTCGTTCCTGAAGATTTGCCTTTAGTCCAAACGATCTCTACCAAGAGTCCTGCCTATGGTTCTTTTTACATTGATAATCTCAAAGGTGATCGATTTCAAATTACGGTCACCTCCTTTCCGATCATGGGAAGGCCTGATCGGTTTTTGGGAGCGATGGCTATGTTTTGGAAAACTGAAGAATTATGAGGGTGAAAGTATGGGGCTGTCGGGGTTCTTTGCCAGCCTCCGGGCCAGAAAATAATACGTATGGTGGAAATACATCCTGCATCCAAGTGACGCAAGGTGATACCTGCATCATTTTGGACGGGGGTTCAGGAATCTTACGCTTGGGTAAATTCCTAAGTCCGGAAATCAAGGAAATTCATGTTCTGTTGACTCATCTCCATATGGATCATACCATGGGATTAGGATTCTTTATACCTCTATACAATCCGAATATTAAAGTTCATTTGTATGGGCCTTCGACCAGTAATGAGCCCTTGGTCAATCGGCTCCGTAGGTATTTTTCTCCGCCTTTGTTTCCGGTTCGCCTCAGCGAATTACCCAGCCATCCGATCATTCATGAGTTGAATAAAAGTGAGTTTTCAATCGGTGAAGTCACCATTCAATCCGAATTTATTTGCCATCCCGGTCCAACTTTAGGCTATAGAATAATGTCGGGAAAATCTGTTTTTGCATACCTGCCAGATCATGAGCTTCAGATGGGGGCCTCCAATTTCCCGAATTATCCGGAATGGACAAGTGGATATGAAATCGCGAAGTCCGCCGACCTTCTTTTTCATGATGCCGCTTACACTTCCAAAGAATACATGACCAAAATTGGCTGGGGACACAGCTCGGTGAGAGATGCGATCGCGTTTGGAAAAATGTGTGGGGTCAAAAAACTGGCACTTTTTCACCATGAGCCTACCCGATCCGATGAACAGCTGGAGTATATGTTGAAAGAATCTACTCAACATCTTAAGCTCGACTTTGAAGTGGAATTGTGCGCAGAGGGGACCGTATATGAATTTGAATAACAGATCTCCTCGCAAATCACTATAGATTTACCATGTAGGCACTTATACCTCAATCAAACTGCAAATTGGTGAAGTCAATGATCTTTTCCCAATCGTAGCCGATCAAATCATGCTTTCCTTCTCGGAGATGATATCCGACTGACTCTTGGTGGAGCGTATGGAGGGAATAGTTATATTGGTCGGGGAGAGAAATCGGGATTTGATAGATTTCAGAGTACACCTTTGCACCCAGTTTCAGTGACAAATATTCGCCCTTGGGATCGGACCATGAATCTTCCATCGCACTGGCGATGTAGACTGCCCTCGGTGCAAGGGTTGCAATTAATTGGTGTTGATCTAAGGGGAGGTTTTCCTCCAACCCGTTGTATTTTTTGAAATTATCTGTAAACCAATAAGGGAAGACAGTATTGATCCGGGCTATAGTTTCGCCAAACTTCCGCCTGGATAGTGCTGCCCCTCCACATCCGGATTCATTTGCAACAGTAATAGCCCATCTGGTATCGTTTGCTCCGCACCACAGGGCTGCCTTTCCTCCTCGTGAATGTCCTACCACACTAGCTTTTTGCTCATCGATGGATTTATCCGTTTCAAAATAATCCATCGCCCTCATGGCTCCCCAAGCCCAAGCAGACAATCCCCTCATTCCGTCCGGTAGGGTAAGCTGTTCGGGATAAAGCTTATTCAATATCCCATCCGTGAATCTGATTTTGTCATCCGGAGAGACATCCTTCACATCAAAAATAGCTGCCGCATATCCTCGAGAAACGATTTGATGAATCGGGAAAAATTGATTTTCAGTATCTCCGGTTAACTTTTCCACATCTCTATGGCTGATTAATAGAAAAACAGGAAACGGACCTTTGCCTGTCTTTGGGGAGTAAATCTGCAATCGGGTCGTTTGTGAATTTGAATTTCTGGAGACCGTGATATTCACCAATTTCAGGTTGGCATATTCGGCGTGTGGATGATTGGGAATATCTACGACTTCGAACGATTGCTGATCAAAATCGATAGGTAGTTGTCCATAGACATGCTCGGTAAATAACTTCAAAAGTTCAGGTCTGCGCTTCGATTCCCAAGCGTACGGAGTGATGATCCGGTTTCCCTGAAAGTCCACAAACAGATCGGGGAGAATAAGATCAGGAACTTGCGCTTCATCGTAATTAACATTCTGCTGGGCCGATGCTGAAAAGACTATGGCAAAGAGAAGGATAGTGAGGCAGAGGTTTTTCATCAGGCTTGGAGGAATTTTACAAATAATTTGATGATAAATTCGTAGGAGAAAAAATTCGGTTGGCCGTTTATTAATAAGAAATTTTAATTGTCCATTCTCACAGAGTTATACCCATCTCTGTATCCTTGACGAACTACCTTCTTGGTTCCTTCCCAGTCGTAAATACTTTCAAATAAAAACAAAGCAAAAATTCCCAGAAGGAAGGCGATAATCTCTCTCTTAGTTATTTTTCCCATGATTGGATTAAAGTTTTATAATTATAAATTAGTTGATTGCTACTTGCGTCTTATCCAGATATTACGTTTTTCCAAGTTGTAACTGCATTATGATTACTTCTGCGAAGCTATCCATCCTAGAAAAAGCAAACCATTTTTTTCCGAGGTCTTTTAAAGATGCGCCTAAATGATAAAGATCTTTTCTATCGATCAATAAAAAACGATCATGACTCTGTGAGAATTGAAGTATTTGTATTTCGGGATATTGAGAATTGTGTTTTTCCACGTCTAGTTGGAAGGCTTTGCTGATGTTTCTCGAAAAAATAGAAGCCTTTACCTTATTGCTCCGTTTGGTTAGAAGCGTGAGAACAGATTCGTCTACATAGTTGTCGATCAGAATGATTTCTGATTTAGCATTTTTAATTAAACTTGAAATGAATGCATAAGAATCAAATATTTGCCCGTCAAAAAAAATTCCTTTTTCAAGTTTTGGTTGCCCAGCCTCAAGTGCTTTGAAAATTTGCTCAATTTTTTCTTCTGAATGAAATTGTTTCATCTCCAACAGGTCAAGGCGTTGAAAAACGGATGCATTTTGCATAAGGAACTTACGCATATTGATGAAGGCTTGCATTATTTGAATGCTAACCTGCACTGCTGTATTACTATTGATTAAAGCAGAAAGCATAGCTATTCCCTGTTCTATAAAAACAAAGGGTAAATACTTTCGATGTTTACCCCGTCCACTCTTTAAGGTCACAATTTGTGACCTTAAAGAGTGAGTGAGGTTTTCTTTTTTTATTCTCAAAACTTGATATTCAAATTCTTCGAGTTGGAATCTGAAATCATTAGGGAATCGCTCTAAGTTCCTCTTTACAGCTTGGTTCAAAACTTTGGTTTCTACCTCATACATTTCTGCCAAGTCACTATCAAGCATGACTTGCATACCGCGGACAGTAAAAATCCTAGTTTCAATTTCTTGAAGCAACATATTTTTAATGTTCAAAAAATTCTCACTTATTTATTTTTTCACCCCGCCCAACCTTCTCGATCCAAGCTTCTGTATTGAATGGCTTCGGCAAGATGCTCGACTTTGATCGTTTCGGTACCTGAGATATCGGCGATGGTGCGAGCCACTTTAAGAATTCGGTCGTATGCACGGGCAGACAGTCCAAGTCGCTCCATGGCAGTTTTGAGTAAAGCTCTACCAGCCTCATTGATTTGGCAGATTTCCTTCACCATGTGCGAAGGCATCATCGCATTGCAGTAGACTTCAGGGTTGTCTAGGAAGCGTTCGCGCTGTCGTTCCCTTCCTTGGATCACCCGCTCACGGATGGATTTGCTGGATTCACTTTTGCGGGTGGAAGTCATCTCGTCAAATTTCACCGGTGTTACTTCCACATGCAGGTCGATGCGGTCGAGGAGCGGACCACTGACTTTATTCAGGTAACGCTGCACAATGCCCGGACCGCAGACACATTCCTTCTCGGGGTGATTGTAATAGCCGCAGGGGCAGGGGTTCATGCTGGCGATTAGCATAAAGTTGGCTGGATAGTCCACCGAAACCTTGGCGCGTGAGATGGTGACTTTTCGGTCTTCGAGTGGCTGCCGCATCACTTCCAGTACAGTACGTTTGAATTCCGGTAGTTCGTCCAGGAAAAGTACCCCGTTATGGGCCAAAGAAATTTCTCCAGGCTGAGGATTTCCTCCTCCTCCGACCAAGGCGACATCGCTGATGGTATGATGAGGAGAGCGAAAAGGCCGCTGTGCAAGCAAGGATCCATTTCTACCCAGTTTTCCCGCAACAGAGTGAATCTTTGTGGTTTCCAAAGCCTCCTGCAGGGAAAGCGGAGGGAGAATTGAGGGCAGGCGTTTGGCGAGCATGGTTTTTCCTGCGCCCGGAGGTCCGATCATGATCACATTGTGACCGCCTGCAGCGGCTATTTCCATTGCCCGTTTGATGTTTTCCTGGCCTTGTACATCCGCAAAGTCAAATTCATTGTCGTCTAGCGAATGGTAAAAAATCTCCCGTGTATCAGTGACGAGCGGTTCGATTTGAAGATTTCCTTGAAGAAAATCCACAGCCTGATCGAGTGTTTCGACCCCGATGATGTCAATGTTATTGACAATAGAAGCTTCTTTGGCATTTTCCAGGGGAAGGATGAATCCCTTAAATCCTCTTTTTCTCGCTTCTATCGCGATAGGAAGAACGCCTTTGATCGGACGGAGATTTCCATCCAATGAAAGTTCGCCCATGATCACATAGCGGTCGAGTTCGGGGAAGTTGACTTGTTCGGAAGCCTGTAGAATCCCCATCGCAATGGACAAGTCATAGGCAGAACCTTCCTTGCGGATGTCAGCCGGTGCAAGATTGATGACCACTTTTTGGCGTGGCATGCGGTAGTTGAAGTATTTAAGGGCGGATTCGACACGCTGTTGGGATTCCTTGACTGCGGAGTCTGGAAGCCCCACCATGAAGAAGCTGGTACCCTGACCTACATTGACCTCAATGGTGATCAGATTGGCATCTACGCCTGAGACTGCACTACCAAAAGTTTTTGCGACCATAGCAGAAATAAAAAAAAGAGACGGTTTGTCTCCTTAATATACTGGATTGTGAAAATTAAATCTTTATTGATCTGTAAAATTTTGTCTCGGGCGAAGAATTCCGCTCGTTTCCTCATGCGGTTTTTGAGGCAAAGGTTTAGGTTGTTGCGGTGTTTGAGGATGTTCAAAATCATAAAGCTTGGCTTTCAGACCATTCATCTCATCCTGCATTTTTTTGAAAGTGGCGTTTTGATTGCTGTTGTGCATCAGGCCCGCCCCCCAAGCCGTCAAAAATAAAATGAGTCCTATCAGAAATACTTTGACCATAGAGTCGGAGGTCAGAGGATCCATGCCAAACATGGATCCAAACACACCGAATGAAATGAAGAAGATCAAGTAAAGGATGAAGTATGCTAAAACTACGATTTGCAGGTATTGCGCTATTTTTTTCATGAGTTTATAATTTTTTTAAGGTCATATAGTCTATCCCTATCCTGAATGATACTTGTAGGCTCGATTCGGGAGATTCTGGCACCCGAATGCAAGGGGCAGGTTAACCATCCCAGTGATTCAAGCTTACATCATGCCTGTGGGAGACAGGCTTGATTTCACAGGTTCATTTTTTTTTAGGATTCTAAATTTAATCAAACGGATTGAATACTGGATAGCTTTTGATAAAGTCCGTCCACAGCCATCAAATCTGTATGAGATCCACGCTGCGCAATTTCCCCATTTTCGATTACTACTATTTCATCCGCATGCTGGATGGTACTCAGTCGATGGGCAATCACCAAAGTAGTGCGATTGGTCATGAGTTTGGTCAGGGCTTCCTGTACCAAGAGCTCAGACTCTGAGTCCAAAGCAGAGGTAGCTTCATCCAAAATGAGGATCGGGGGATTTTTCAATACAGCCCGTGCGATACTCAATCGCTGTCGCTGACCTCCGGATAGCTTGGAACCGCGTTCACCGATTGAAGTCTGATAGCCATTTTCCAATTGGGAAATAAAATCATGGGCATTGGCGATTTTGGCAGCTTCCATCACCTGTTTCTCGGTTGCATTTTCAATCCCGAAGGCGATATTGTTGAAAACGGAATCATTGAAGAGGATCGATTCTTGAGTCACTATGCCCATCAAGCCTCTCAGTTCGGATGGAGAAAATTCCCTAATATCGACTCCATCCAGCAGAATACTTCCTGAAGAGGGGTCGTAAAATCTAGGTACTAGATCAGCCAAGGTTGATTTTCCACCCCCCGATGGACCAACCAGTGCAATGGTTTTTCCTTTTTCAAGTTTGAAGTTAATGTCCTTCAAGACGAGTTTGTCCTCGTAGGCAAAGGACACTTGGTTGAATTCAATATGGCGATTGAATCCGGAAATTTGCTTTGGGTTTTTAGGGGCCTGGATTTGGCTTTGTGTATCGACCACTTCAAAAATCCGCTCTGCAGATGCAATTCCACGCTGAATATTGGATACGGAACGGGAGATTTCTTTCGCAGGATTAAGTACCTGTGTGAAAATGATGATGTAAGTGATGAAATTTGACGCACTCAGGTCTGACTCTCCACTAAGTACCAAGCTGCCTCCATAAACCAGAATACCTGCCACCACGCTCACTCCCAGAAATTGAGAAATGGGAGAGGCAAGTTCATTTTTTCGGGCCATGCTCACATTTACCTGGGAATAATACTCTGTTTCCTGATCGAATTTTTCTGTAACAAAGCGTTCTGCATTGAATGCCTTGATCACGCGCATTCCACCTAGTGTTTCATCGAGTATATTGACGATTCTGCCCAGAGACTGCTGACTTTGCACGGCACGTTTTTTCAGCCTTCGCGTGATTCCGCCGATGATGGCGCCGGATATCGGAATGATCAAAATGGTGAAAAGTGTCAATTTTACTGACATAAAAAACAGCACCGAGAAATAAAGAATAATTGTAGCTGGTTCACGAAACACCACCCGCAGGGACTGCACGATCGTGTTTTCCACTTCCTGTACATCATTGGTCATTTTTGACATCAAGTCGCCCTTTCGCTCATTTGAAAAATACCCAAGGTGCAGGGCTCCCACTTTTTGAAAAATGTCCATTCGCATGCCTTTGATAACATTGGCGCGTACTTTTGCCAAAACGACCCCGGATAGGTAGGTGAATAGGTTGGATAAAAAGACCGAAACAACGATGATGATGCAGACGAAGAAGAGTGTGCCCATCTTCCCGTATTCATCTTGAACATTTAGAAAATAATGGTTGAAAAGGCCTGTGAAATAATCTGTCGAAAATGAAAAATCAGGGAGTGTTCTGAATTTTTCCAGTGACAGGGGATCCACCTGCTCAAAAATCACATCGAAGAGAGGCTTGAGCAGGGTAAAGTTGATCAGTCCAAAAATGATCGAAAAGAGCGTGTAAAAGACGTATGTCGGGACGAATTTGCCAAATGGGCGGGCATAAGACAGGATTCGAAGGTAGGTCTGCATCTAAAGGTAATTGGGGAATCGATCTGCAAGTTACTCAAAATTGAATTCTGAGGCTTCGGTCAATAATTGAAGTCAGGACGCACAAAATTCCAGCGAAACGCCAGCTGTAGGTAATGGCTACTTTGCGGAGCACTCAGATCCTGTGCGGTTCTTCTTCTAAAGGTATGGGATGCGTCCACAAAGAAATTGTGCTTGAGCATGTAGGAGGCGGTCAGGTTTGACTGGATCACTCTATTTTCAATTCCCTGTCCGATAAAGTTCCCAAATAACCCGGTTGGGCTTCCTTTCAGTCTGTTTTTGAGCACATCGCCTCCCCAATTGGTTGCCGCGTCCCCGTCCGTCCCAAAATATTGGTAAAAACCGATGAGATTCAGGTCTAACCTTGGAAGCGGCTGATACCTCACAATCCCGACAAACTCTCTGAAATTTGCGCCACGAGGATGTGTGAGTGGTGTCCTCCAGTTGGTATAGGACTGATAATCTACTTTTTCCTGAAAGGTATAAGGTCTAGCCTGATTCCATTCCAGTTGAAAGTCGAGGTTGTTCAGTCCGAGCACATTGATGTATTTGTAGCCCAGCTGTGCGCCGTATTTATTTCGCTTGGATCCTTCTCCATCGATCTCAAAAAACTCCGTAAACACAAATTCATCCAGCGCAAATTGTCCATAGAGTTTCATGCCTGGCGTAAAAATCCATTTTGCATCCAAGCCAAGCATGACCTTGTCTGGAGTGCCCTGCTGCTGCTCGACCCAACGAAGGAAAATAATGGGATTGAAATAGTTGAAATTGATTTTGTCAGTCATCACTGAAGAGAAAAAGCCCAAATTCAGATTTTTCCCCACATTAAATCCCAATCTGTTGTAGGCAAAATACTTCTGAGGATAGCGACCGTCAGTCGGTCTGCCTCGATTATAAAATACGTCCGCTGTCATCTGAGTCCAGAGATTGGTCAGCTGAAACTTCCAGACTTTGGTGTTGAATTTAACGAACATGTAGGGATTGGAAAAGTCCGAAATCTGGAAAGAGCGGTATCCCTCTCCTGCAAAATTCCGATCGTGTCCCGCTTGGATTTCAATATGCTTGGTCACCTGAAAAGAAACATGACCCAAAGCAGAAAAATAGCTGTAGCCATCACCTTCATATTCTTTCCAAAATCCTTCTCCGGGTACTGCCCCGTTATTTTTCGTGTAGCTTTTTACCCAACTGGGAAAAAAAACCTCCGAGGTGGTCAAATAGGTGTAAAAACCAACTTTTTTGTCCACTGATCCCCGCAAAACAAGGCCTCTCGCCAATCGTGCAGGATTTCTGACATTATCGGTTTCGGTACCTCCGCTAAGGTAAATAACCGGACTGAGGTGAATTCCAAAATCTTCACCTTCATAATGAGCAAAGTCTCCCGGTCTTCGATAAAGCGATTTGAGGAATGATTTTTTGGATGTGGGTATGTTCCTTTTGGAAAATTCCCAATTGTCCTGACTTAGAAAGTCGAGGTTAAACTGGTCTGCTTTGGATCTGATTACTTCAGGATTTTCGGCAAGGCTGTCAAGGTATTGCGCGAGAATATCCCTTCGATAGGGTTTGAATCCACTGTTGAAAAAAGGATTGTTTCTTCCCTGAAGGATTTCGTATCGGTCCACTTTGTGATAATATTCCCGATCGTAAGGAATATAGGCTCCTTGTGCATAGCTAAAGTGGGGAAAAAGAAGTAGGCCAAATACAACTACCAGAGGGCCGAAAAGTCGTGAATTGGTGGTTTTTTGCATCAGTTAAAGCTAGAAAAGAATTGGAAAATTGGGATCAAGGTCTTGAAAAAAAACTCAAAGAGTGATTTTCTTTTTTTTGATTATCCGCAATCCTGCCAGTAAGAAAGATTAGGCTATATAAAGTTGCGGATAATCGTCCACAGACGACTGTCAACAGTCCACAGCTCGTCTCATCGGACTTCTATCCTTATTTCCTATGGCTACTGGTAAGAAAGCGGATATACAGAT
>NZ_FMXE01000039.1 GCF_900103735.1 Algoriphagus alkaliphilus
TCCGCTTGGATAGTTGATCTTGGCCACTGCTAGCTGAGCAGTAGCCTCAGCCAATTCGATTCTGGTAAATCCAGTGGAGGTATCCTGGGAATCGGTTTTGGTTTCAAACTTTTTGCACCAAGAATAAAAACTTACTTTTGAAATCCCCTCTCGATCCGCAAAAGCAGCTTTACTCAATCCGGATCGCTGCCATCTGTAAAACAGCTCATAGTAGGTTTCAATACTTGTCTTTTTCATCCCGCAACTTTAGCTCATAAAGCAAAGCACATCAAGATGTAGTTCCTCGGAGGGATACAGATATTTGAGAAAAAGAATCCAGGAAGTCTGCTCCACATAATCCAGTTCCGAGCCACAGCCCGCATCCTTGTGGAGTATATCGTCTACGTTTTTAAAAGTTTGTTCGAACATTGGGGGTACTAGTTTTTGGGAGGGATAAAGATAGGATTCTCGGGGGAAAATGGCGGATGAGGTTAGTGTAGAAAAGGGTAGACCCATATTATAAGTTGTCCCAATTCCGGTTTTCCCGAAATTACCGGGACAGGCATTGCAACAGTGCATTCATTGTTTGTTCTTCGCGGGCAAGGAAAATCTAGTTGTTACCAGCAGTTTTTGTTAACTATTATTCATTTTGTCTATCCAATTTTTAAAAGGTTCCCAGTGTCTTTCTACCCATTGAGATGTTAAAAAATAATCTTTAAAGAATTTTTCATTCGCATAATAACGACTTCTACCATCAATACCGGTAATTTCTTTGTCAGAACTTCTTAATACTTCAAAGTTTTGGTCAAAAATATTTTTGGAATATTCTTTGTTTTGAAGATTTTCAATTTCGTTTTGAGATACTAAATTCTGTTCAAACAATTTTCTCATATTGTATTGGACAAATTGTCCAATTTTCATACCGTCTACAGTTGTCTTGATGTTTATTGTAGATTTTTTGTTTTGCTTTTTACTTTCTGTTTTTATGTTGACTCTCTTGTCCAATTGCAAAAGTTTAATGCTTCTAATAAACAATTCCGATGTGTCGTTGTCTTCGTTAATGTTATTTAATAATGGGTCAACAATAGAACTAAAAAATGATTCATTACTTATAAAGTTTACAGAAATCATTTCATCATTAATCAATTTATTTGCCTCTTCAATAAGTTCACGGATTGGTTTCTCCGTTGCTGGATTAGCTTTAGGTGTAATAAAAATAGCGCTAAACTTATTAAAGTCATTAAAATATGTTTGCAAAACAAATATTGTCCTAAATATTTTTTTTAAAACTACATTTTCTGTGTCAGCATAATTTAGCCCAGCGTAATGAAAAGCAATGTCGATTCCAAAAACAGATTTTTCAGTTGTATTTAAGCCAATTACGTCAATTTCAGCTTGCTTAATAAGTTGGTTATACGTATTGTTTTTAAAAATTTCGCTGAACAACGGGGACGATTTTATTTTATCAAAAAGTTTCCTAGATTTTTCCTCTTCGTATTCAGTTATTTTCCATTTACTACTCGTTTTCCAATTTGTCTGTACAATTCTACAGTCTTCAACGTGCTTCAAATAACTTGCTATTAAATTTTCTCCTATTTCTATTTTCATTGTTGGGTTGCGCTGTGCGTTTTAAAATTGCTGCCAACTCGTCTATTCATAGTACCTATCGTGCATCTATTTCTTTATTTGTCTGCATTAGTGCAACTTTTGACGAATTTCCTATCTCAATAACAGCCTAAATCCTTCTTTTCACAATACCCAGTACTGGGTATTTTTTGAGGTTTTTGGAAAAAAAACGGAAGGTTCTCTCCCTCGGCTCTTTAGTTTGGGCTTCGATATACGCTACTATCGTAGCTCCAGTGCTCAGCCTGACAATTGGGCTTTTGTCTCAGACTTGGACCCAGAATAAGCTTCAATTCTTTGGCTTCCTCAGTTTATTAATGTCGGCTGCGTGCCTTGTGGTGATTTGACCCGATAACCAACAGAGATTATAACATCAAGATTATAGTGGTCGATTTCCCGTTCCACTTCTCGCGACCCTTCCAGTTGAACTGTCCGGAATTTCCGGACAGTTCAACTTTTGTCCAATTCTCCTTCCCGAAAGACATTGCCGAGATGTTCACTGATGGTCAGCTTGTCCTTACCAAACAAAGCCCCCATATGTGCCTGAGTCAGCCAAACGGTTTCTTCCTCCAGGCGCACATCGATTTTTATGTTTCCGTCATGGATTTGGTAGATCAGGATGTCGCTGTTCATATTGGATTCAGTTACAATGGCTTTTGAAAATCTTTATTGCCACTTGGATATTTTTAGTGCAAATTTGAGAGAAGACTTTGGCTTGGATTATAATAATCTATCTTCTAAAGATAGCGTTTGAACTGAATTATCCCCGTTTTGGGGAGGATATTTTTTGAATTTCGAAACACGATTTATGAAGTAAGAAGTTTCCACACTTTGACCTCATTTATAGGTGGAGGAGTTGCCTCACAAGATCTTTTAGCTTCAAATTTGCCAGTCAAAGTTCGAATCTTGCAAAATTAGGAGGGAGTCGCGCCTAAAGCACTTCTACCCTTAATTTTTGAACTTGGGCGTTGACTAGAAAATTATTTGGACTGAAAGATCTATTTAGGCAATTCCCCCTTTTCAAAGGGGTTGGGGGATTTTTAAACAAAAAAGGAACAGGCTCTCGCCCATTCCTCTTTACCAATAACTCAATAACCAATAACTATTTCCCCTCTTTACCAAGCAATCCCGTAATCATCTCCGTAATTACTGGCGGCGCCCCAGAGGGTGCCGTGCTTCCAGTCCAGCCAGATGGCGGTGATTGGGCCTGAGGTCTTGGTCCAGAAGTCCATCACATAGCCCCGCTTAAGTAAGTCCTTGCGAACCCAGTCGGGGGTATCATTGCGCAAAGTAATCGCTCCCGGCTTGATCTCATGATCTCCGAAGCTGCTCTGCATCTGATAGGAATTGAAGTTTGGGGCTTCGGCAGCTTCCTGCACATTCATATCAAATTCGACTACATTGAGGAAAAACTGAAGTAGATTTTGGTCTTGAGAATCTCCGCCCTGCACGGCAAAAGCTAACATCGGTTTGCCATCTTTCAAGGCTAAACTAGGTGTCAGGGTTACCCTTGGTCGTTTTCCGGGTTCGGGAAGGTTGTAAGGGTTCAGATTTTCATCCAGAACAAAACTTTGCATCCGTTGCGAAAGTCCCACACCGGAATTTCCGGCGATCACCGCAGGGATCCAGCCCCCGCTTGGGGTTACTGAAACCACCCAACCTTCTGCATCTGCGGCCTCTACTGAAGTAGTTCCACTTTGGAAGTCTGCCAGGAATTTTTCATCCACCAGCGAATTGATTTCGGATGGGTCCAGCATGGCAAGTGCCTTTTGATTCTTTTTCAATAATTCCATGTAAGGGTTCGTACCTCCCTGAAAAGGGTAGGGATCCCCGGGTCCAAGCTTCGGATCATTGACGTGTCCGATCAGCTTTGCGCGTTCCTTTGCATATTCTTTGGAGAGTAAACCTTTCATCGGTGACTTGACAAAAGCCGGATCGCCGTAATAAAAATCACGGTCTGCAAAAGCTAAGCTCATCGCTTGATAGACGGTGTTGATGTAGTTGGCGGAGTTATACCCCATTGACTTGAGGTCAAAGTTTTCCAGGATGTTCAGTGATTGAAGCAAAGCAGGTCCTTGTGTCCATTCCTGCAGTTTGTAGACATCGATGCCCCGGTAATTTACGTGAAGAGGTTCCTCAATTTTTACTTTCCAATTGGCAAGGTCTGCTTCAGTGAACAGTCCGCCCTGCTCTCTGGTACCACGGACGATTTCTTTGGCGATGTCTCCTTTATAAAATCGGTCATAGGCAGCGTAGATGGCTTCCTTTCTGGTTTTTCCTGCTTTTAGCGCTGACTTTTCAGCTTCGACCATTTTGGATAAAGTCTGGTACAAATCCTCCTGAACGAAGATTTCCCCCGCTTCGGGTGCTTCTCGTTTTTCTCCCGGATGGGTAAGGAAAACTTTTTTGGAATAAGGCCATTCCTTGATTTGTGCCTTTCCCTTTTCAATATTATCTGCGGTCTGAGCTTCGATCGGATAGCCTTTGGTTAAGTCCATAGCCGGACGGAGGATTTGCTCCAACTTCATCGTGCCATATTCAGCCAGCATGGTCATGATTCCGCCCGGAGTGCCGGGAGTCGTTGCGGCCAAAGGACCGTATTGCGGAGGATAATCCATGCCTTGAGACTTGTAGAATTCCACTGTGGCACCTGTCGGGGCATAACCAAGTGCATTGATGGCAATTACTTTTTTTGTGTTGGGATTGTATATTAAAGCCTGAGTTTCTCCGCCCCATGACAGGACGTCCCACATGGTGGAAGTGGCCGCTATCATCGCACAGGCTGCATCGACGGCATTTCCTCCTTGCAGGAAAATCGCCGCTCCTGCAGTGGCCGCAAGTGGTTTTCCGGTGATAGCAACCCAGTTTTTCCCATGTAAAATGGGGCGCTGATTAGGGGTAGTGCCGGCCCCATGTCCAGGTAGCCCTTGGGAGAAAGAGGAGTGGGTGAGGAGGAGGAGGGCTAGTAGTAAAAGGTTTTTCATATTGGTTTGGGTGACTGATTTCGGATTTCGGAAGTCGGATTTCGGATGTCGGGTGACCGATGTTGGATGACCGATGTCGGATGTCGAGTGACCGATGTTTGATGTGATTTAATCTTTTGGGTTTAACAATATCATCATTTTAATAATGTATCTATTTTAATTACAGGAAGGAGATTGGATTTGGGCTTCATCGGTCATCTGTCATCGGACATCAAACCTGTAGAGAAATGAAAATGAGCCATAACTTAGCAACCCCCTCAATCACCCTCATCCAACAGCTGATTCATGATAGGAACAAAACCCGGGAACCTGGAATTATAATTTGTGAAGAGTTGGAAAATGGATCCATTCTTTTTCAAATCCATCTCATTTTCTTCCACAAAGGCTTGCATTTCGGCAGCCTTTTCTCCGAAAATTTTAAATAGTTCTTTCCGCTTTTTTGGAACTTCAAAGAGATCTTTTCCTTTCAGGTAGTAATACACATTTCGCTTAATGATCTGATCGTTTCGATTCCCTACCATCAAGGCGGTATTGTAGTTGGATTCTTTGAAAATTGCTTTGGTTCTTCGCATCAAAGGTAAATCTCCTTCTACCAATACCTCGAAAAAACCGGAAATGGGTACATTGTCTTCTTTGAAATCCATACCGTTTACAAAGTATCGGGGCACTTTGTAGCTGCTGTCCATCCAGACTATATTCTGAATTCTTTGTCCGGCCATGGTGGAAACCAGATTGTTTTCCGGCTCCATCAATTCGAATGTATTGGAATTGATGTTGTATCGAACTCGAAATCCTTCCAAGACAGTTTGATCTCGGTAGAGTAGGATAGAGGCCACATTCCATTTGTTGTCGAGGTAGAAATTTCCCTCCAGTTTTTTGGGTTCGGGAGCAATTCCATAAACCGTATTTCCAATGAAGTTTGGTCGCTCCACCAGCAGTCGGCTGACATTGGTGGCACGAATGGTTTTTTGCAAGGCAGCACCCGTGCCTTCACTTCCAAATCTGACCAAGTAGATGTTTCCAAGGTTTAGGTCACCTTTGAGTTGAATTACTTGCTCATAGGTATTATAACCGGGCAGGGTGATGGCGAGATTATACTTTTGAGAAAGGATATTTTCTATCAGAAAATATCCTGCTCCGTTGCTCAAGTCACCATAGTCCGTGTTTCGAAGTGTGGCTGATGCTCCCTCTATATATTCCCTCGTGTCAAAATCCATGACCCTTCCACTTAGGCTGAAATTTTGACCAAAACCCAAAAATGGAAGTAAAATGGTCAAGCAAAGGAAATAGATTTTTCGTAGTTCGATCATTTCTCAAATTACATTGAATGATAAAGTAATATAGTCCAAACTTAGAATTGATGCTAAATGATATGAGTTTGGCTGGTTTGAATTTTTAACAGAAGGTTAAGGATTGGCTTTGTATTGTTTAACACCGTATATTTGAAAGGGTCGGTTTTGTTTAGACCTTATTTATTTCTTTAAATCACCAATAATTTGAGTTTTATTAATTTCAATTTTGAGCCTTCACTACAGGAAGGTCTCGATGCCATGGGTTTTGATCGCCCGACTCCAATTCAGGAAATGGCAATTCCGGTAATCATGCAAGGCAAAGATTTGATTGCCTGCGCTCAAACCGGCACAGGAAAAACCGCAGCGTTTGTACTTCCTATTCTCAACAAAATATCCAAGTCAGGTTCAAATAAACTGAATACCTTGATTTTGGCACCTACCCGTGAACTTGCAATTCAGATTGATCAGCAGATTCAGGGTTTTTCTTACTTTTTAGGAGTGAGTTCGGTGCCAATCTATGGTGGAGGCGATGGGATTGTGTGGGAACAACAAAAGAAGGCTCTGGAGACCGGAGCAGAAATCGTGGTGGCTACACCGGGTCGCTTGATAGCATTGCTGGCAGGAGGGAAAATGGACCTAAGCACATTAGAGCATTTGGTCTTGGACGAAGCTGATCGAATGATGGATATGGGTTTTTCGGATGATATCCTTAAGATCGTCAACTACCTGCCTCAGAAACGCCAAACAGTTCTTTTCTCGGCTACCATGCCTCCAAAGATCAGACAGTTCAGTATGAAATTTCTGCATAATCCCGAGGAAATTTCGCTCTCAATAGGGAAAACTGCCGAAGGGGTGACACAATCGATGTACTCTGTTTACGATGGCCAAAAAGAAGAATTGGTACGTCATATTCTTTCTCAGAAGGCCTACGAATCGGTAATCATTTTCGCCTCGACCAAAGACAAAGTGAAAGCGCTTTACAAAGTACTCAGAAAAGAATTTGACATTGAGGCTTTCCACTCGGATCTCGAGCAGTTGGAGCGGGAGAAGATCATGTCAAACTTCAAAAATAAGGCAGTGAAAATCCTGATCGGTACAGATATCATATCCCGTGGAATTGATGTGGTGGGGATTGAGTTAATTATCAACTATGATACTCCAAGTGATCCGGAAGATTATGTTCACCGGGTAGGGCGTACGGCAAGAGCGGATAAGGAAGGCGAAGCCATTACATTTGTCAATCCAAAAGATCAGCACAAGTTTGTGCGAATTGAAAGCCTAATCGGAATGGAGATCACCAGAAATCCAATGCCAGAAGGCTTTGAAAGAGGTCCAGAATACTTGGGAGAAAAGGCGAAATCCTCAGGATTTTCATCAGGAGGAGATGGCAAGTCAAAAAACAAAAAGAAGAAAAAGCCGGGAAATAAACCTGCGGGTGAAAAAAGAAATTCAGAATCAGGTTTCAAGCCTAGGGCAGATTTTAAAAATGCTCCGCCAGCTCATAAACAAGAAGCACCGAAACAAGAAGCTAAAAAAACTGAGCCCTCGGATACTCCAAAATCGGAAACGCCGAGTAAGTACGGACAGCGAAAAAATGTGATTGACTCCTGATTTTCAGGGGATTGTTTTGGTTTTTATGAAGTACTTCAGGTAACTTGAAGTACTTTTCATTTTTAACCAAAGCGCTATGCAAACCATCAAATTCAGATCAAGGGGCCCCTATGTCTCTTATCTTCAGGAACTACTCGGGAAATTAGGCTATCAAATTTCTGCCACCGGTTACTTTGGCAATCTTACGGACGCAGCAGTAAGGGATTTCCAGAAAAAAAACAACTTAGTAGAAGACGGCGAAGTCGGTATCAAATCTTGGACAGTTTTGATTGACAAAACCAGACCAGCCCAAACCCTCAGTGACAAATTTTTGGGTGAACAAGACTTAAGAGATTTTGCTCAAAAGCACAATCTGGAGCTTGCAGCAGTAAAGGCAGTAAATGAAGTAGAAAGTAGTGGCAAAGGCTTTTTCGTAGACGGCCGGCCAAAAATCCTTTTTGAAGGACATATCTTTTGGAGACAGCTTCAGGAAAGAGGCCTCAACCCGAGTACCCTGTCCAATGCTTCGAATGAGGATGTGCTGTATTCCAGATGGACCAAGTCGCACTATCTTGGTGGTACAAGAGAATATGATCGGCTGGAAAAGGCTTCCAAGCTTTTGCCAGATCCCAAAGTAAAAGAGGCCGCATTGGCCTCTGCGTCTTGGGGTAGTTATCAGATTATGGGTTTTCATGCCAAAAAGTTGGGATACGATTCAACACAAACTTTCGTTGACCAAATGTACATTCACGAACGATATCAACTGGAAGCCTTCGGCAGATATATTGCTGCATACGGTTGCATCAACCACTTACGTTCAAAGAATTGGGCTGCTTTTGCCAAATGCTACAACGGGCCAAGCTATGCTCAAAATAAATACGATATAAAAATGGCTCAAGCCTATCAAAAACACTTAAACCATCAATGAACTTAAAGGAACTTAATCAGCTATTTCAGAGAGATTTAGAGAAGCTTGGGAATGAATTAAAGTCTTATTCAAAGGAAGAAAATCTCTGGATACTTGAAAAGGGAATTGCTAATTCGGCAGGAAATCTGACGCTCCATATTTTTGGAAATTTAAGGCATTTCATCGGATTAGATTTTGGAGGAATTGCCTATTTAAGAAATAGAGAGCGTGAATTTGGTGTAAAAGGTGAAACGCGGGAGTCTTTATTGGAGGAATTGGAAGAGGTTAAAAAAATCGTTTCAAATTCAATTCTTGGACTAAATCCCAGTCGTCTCGGAGACAAATCCCTGCATGATTTCTTTGGACATGGGATGTCCATAGGTTTCTTTCTGATTCACCTATATGGGCATTTTAATTACCATTTAGGACAAATTAATTACCACCGAAGATTGCTGGATTGATTTATTAAAAAGATTGTTAAAACTGATTCGATCCGGTTCGGATTTTTATAGAAAATTCACTTTCTGTACTATTTTTATTTGATGGGTGCCTTATCAACAAATATTCTTCTTTTTTTGGCATACTCTTTTTGATCAATGTGCCTGCCTATTTTCTTGGGCTAAGAATTGAAGGGAATGAACAAAAAAGGCGCCTTTGGTTTGAACCACCGGGTTTTGTTAGACAATTGTTTGGGTCTTTCTTTTCCTATTACTTGCAATTTTACGCTATAAACTGGTTCAGATTGAAGCTGATTACCTTGCTAAAATGACCATCGGACTGGCTGTTGTTTGTGATAGCTATGCCTATTATACCCTGGGATTGGAAAAGCTCACGGGAATCTCCGCCTTGAAATTTGGGCTCATCGGGAATGTAGTTGTTATTTTGGTCGCACTTTGGGTGGGAGTGACGCTAGCTGAACTTTCTTCCAACCTTTCTCACCTGGTTTTCCCAATAGTAGCTTGGACTTTTTTTGCAACGAAGATTATTTTGGGTCAGCCCCTGTTGGCAAAAAATTAAACCTGTTCCGTTTTTTTATCAAAAAGAAAAATAAGTAAGCCCAGGGCAAGTATGCCTAATCCCGCAAAGCTTTCCATCGGTCTATCCCAGAAAAGGTAAATCATCACCCCACTACTGAAGATGATGTAACTATATTGAAGCCAAGGTTTAAAAGGGCTCTTGAACCCAATTTCCTTTTTTATTCTGAGTGAAGAATATACCGTAATTGTTCCCATCAGCTGCAGGACAAATCCAGCATAAAGCATAATCTGCTCAAAAGATCCGGATAGAAAGAGTATTAAACTGATTCCTGTATTAAGCAGAATTGACCGCACCGGTATTCCATTGGTATTTACTTTGGCCAATGGCTTCCAAAGCTTGAAGTCCTTTGCCATTGCATAGGTGATACGGGGACCTATCCAAGCATATCCCGAAATGGTAGCGATCAGTTGAATCCCAATAAAGAAGCTTACCCAGAGCGCCCCTGTTGTCCCGAATAAATTACCAAAAGCAATATCTGCTACCTCTACCTTTCCAATTAGCTGTGCAATTGAAGCATGTCTCAAAAAGACCATCTGGAGTAGGAGGTAGACTACCATAACTGAGAAAGTAGCCCAAATCAGGGCTTTTGGCAGATTTTTTTCCGGATGATCCACTTCCTCGATTATATATGCAGCTGAATTCCATCCCGTGTAGGCATAGAAAACATAGATCAGCGAAACGGCGAATCCTGGCATTATCACTTCTTTTTGCCAGGAAGAGGAAAAATCAAATGATGAGACTTCGGCAGAAGAAGAATATCCGAAGCCCAAGATTATCAAAAGGATTACAAAAGCAATTTTGATCAAGGTAAGAACATCCTGAAAATGGGCCGACCGGCTCACTGAAAAAATGTGAGCAACTGGTACAGCTAACAAAAAGAACAAACCAGGGTAAATCGTATTGCCTAAAATAGGGCTCAAATAACCATTCATTGCCATGGCAGCAATGGCTATGGGGGCAGAGAATCCAACAGTTAGAGAAACCCAAGCATATAAATAGCCAACTGCGGGATGAATGGCTTCCGAAAGGAAAATGTAATCTCCGCCAGTTTTCCGGAAGTGAGTACCCAGTTCTGCATAGGTAAAGGCACCGACGAGAGCCATCACTCCGCCCAAAGTCCAAAGCAAAAGTATGGACCAGGTATTTTGAACTTCTAGCAGCTGGAAACCCAAGCTAGTGAAGACACCTGTACCAATCATACTGGAGATTACCAGTCCGGCAGCAGTTTTCCATGAAATCTTGGAGGTGGCGTAGCTCAAAGGCTTAATTTATTTGGGTCTTGCGAGTTATTCCAAAAATGGAGCAACACTATTTTTTTTCCTTCAACCAAGTAAAAAAGGGTTATATGCTTATTGATGAGGAATTTTTGAACTTTCTTTTCCTCAACTTTCTGAAAAGTGTAATAATTCGTGAGAAGTAATTCTAATTTCTCGTCGACATCTTGGACAAATTTATTAGCTACTCGTAAAGACCATTTCTTTTCCAAATACTCTAAAATTTGGATGTATTCTTCTGAAGCATTATATGTCCATACAAACTCCACTATTGGAAAAGATGAGGAAATTTTAACTTTAGTTCATCTTTCATTTCTTTATGGGTTTTTGTTCTTCCATTTTCCAAGTCGTCTAAACCTCTATTTATTCCTTCTCTTTCTTGCTCAGAAACTTGAAATATGGTTTCATTGCTTTCGTTTGCAGCTTTCAACTCAAATAAATAATTTAAGAGTGATTGATTTTCAAGGTTTGTGATCCAATCAATTAAATCTTGTTTTTCTCCTGCTGTAATCATGACTTTTATAATTTTGATATAAGTTAAAAATTATTCCTTGGAATGATTTGGTAATAAACGAAAAAAGCATTCCGAAAATTCAGGATGCTTTTAGTCGAAATACTTACGTGGATATGCCTAAAGGTTGCTCTGACAATTTCCAAAAATCAATCGAAAATCGAATGGAAGACCGAAGACGGGAGACCGAAGTAGCCTAGATCTATTTTTACGCCTGTTCTATATTCAAGTATCATCTACAGGTGAAGAAGTAGTGGAAAAAGCTGGAAGACAGAAGACCGAGGACCGAAGTTATAATCAACATCCGTTGTTTATAAAGTATTTCAATAGTCTAATTGATTCAATTGGATATTGATCAAGGTTGACTTTGAACTTACTTTAAGTATTCAGAAGCTACTTCACCTGTAGATGATATCAATCGGTGTGGCTTTTACTTTCTCCTCAAAAGCTTTCCAGTCACCTAAGTTTAGCGGCAACATTAGTCCATGTCTTTCCACCATCCTGAGTTACCTGCAAGTTGCCATAATCAGTTCCTATCCAGATTACGTTTTTGTCTACCGGACTTGGAGCAATTGCAATAATTGTCGTGTGGTTTTCTGCGCCTGTGATGTCAAAAGTCAATCCACAGGTAAACTGCTGTCGCTGCTTTGTAGAATCATTGGTGGTCAAATCAGGAGAAATAATTTCCCAAGTTTCCCCTGAATCTGTAGACTTATGCAAAAATTGAGAAGCATAATAAACGGTATTCACATCATGTGGATCCTGTGCGATAGCCGCATTCCAGTTATATCTCAAGAATACATCTTTGTCAGGATGCGTTGGTCTAATGGTTCTGTTGTGTCTCGTCAACTTGTCAAATCTCGAAACGTTACCACCCTGAGACATGGTATAGCCATATCGGGAATCAGCAGGATGAGAAACCACATCGAAATCATCACCGAAGGAGAGCTCCTGCCAGTAGGTATTTCGGATGCCATCGACTCTCCAAAGATAGGCCGGATCGGTCCAGGAACCGTTATCCTGCATTCCTCCATATACATTGTATGGGATTTCATTATCCACATTGATGTGGTAAAACTGGCCCACCGAAATTCCTTCAGCGAAGTATCAGGTTTTACCCATGTCACGGGAGATATTCAATCCCCCATCATTTCCATTGATCTAAAGGGAAGGGTCGTTGGGATTGATATACCACATGCGTGATGGTCGGGATGTACGCCTTCATAGGAGAGTAGTTCACGGAAGCTCTTCCCATGTCTTCCGCATTAAGCTTCTTCCAATTGTCCCCACCATCATGGGTTACATAAAGGCCAGAGGATTCCCCTCCTGATTCAAAAAACCATGGGTAACGTCTGTGCTGCCACATGTTGACAAAGATCTTATTGGGATTATTTGGGGCCATGATCATTTCACCCACACCGGTTTTGGTGTCGATGTAAAGGATTTTTTTCTAGGTCTTTCCGCCATCTGTCGTTTTATATAGGCCACGGTACTCTTGCTCTCCCCAGGGAGAACCGATCGCTCCAACAAATACCGTGATTGGATCATCAGGATGTAGAATGATTCGATGAATTGCTCTTGTTTTCTCCAAGCCCATCATCTGCCAAGTTTTTCCCGCATCCATGAATCGATAGACTCCATATCCCATATTGAACGAGTTATTGGGATTTCCTTCGCCGGTACCTACCCAAATAATATTCGGGTTTTTCTGATAGATGGAAATCGCACCGATGGAGTGGACTTTCTCATTGTCAAAAATCGGTTTCCAAGTGATTCCCCCAGAGTTGGATTTTCAGAGTCCGCCAGAGGCTGAACCCGCATATATAATGTTGGGATTGTCATGGATGGCATCGACGGCAGTAATTCTGCCACTCATTGCTCCCGGCCCGATACTCCTGGCTTTCATGGACTTAAAATAAGTCCATGTTGACATGTTATGCTTCTATTCCGAAGCTGAACAAGACCGCCAAAATCAAGAGATGGATTTTTTCCATTTAATTAAGAAGATTTCTTTTACTTCATTAATTAATATGTGTATCCGCACTGATGCACGTGGACTAGATTTGGGGTATTTTGTATGCGGATACACGTCCACAGACGACTGTCAACAGTCCACAGCACATTCAATTGGAACTTAATTCTACCTTTATTTGGGTACGTGCAGCTAACCGAATACACATATTAATTAAAATAAAAACAAAGGACTCGGAATCGGTTTTTTATTCCAATGGGAGAGAGCGAGCGGGAAATATTCCCGAATCGATTTTTTACTGCTGGTTTGCGGTTTGAACGAGATTTCTTTTTCTTTAGAAAAAAATTACTCAATATGATTAAAAGTATATTGAAGCCTTTTATAGGGCTTTTTCTTTTTGTGGGGGTCCTGGGGGCAAATGCTCAAAACGGTCGATTTCAACAAGCCGTCCAGTACACCATGGATGTGAATATGGATGTCCAGAGCAATCAGTTTACAGGTAAGCAGGTACTCAAATACACCAATAACTCTTCTGATACACTGAATAGAGTGTTTTATCATTTGTATTTCAATGCGTTTCAACCCGGCTCCATGATGGATGTCCGATCCAGAACCATAGCAGATCCAGATAGACGTGTAGCATCCCGAATTGCCAATCTAAAGCCAAACGAAATTGGCTACCTCCATGCCAAAAGTTTGACAATGAACGGAAAAGCCCTGAAGTTCAAAGAGGTGGAAACGATCCTTGAGGTGGATTTGGAGGAAGCGGTTCTACCTCATTCTACCGTGACTTTTGAAATGGAATTTGAAGGTCAAGTACCCATACAAATCCGAAGATCAGGCAGAGACAGTGAAGAAGGCGTGCGCTATTCCATGGCCCAGTGGTATCCAAAAATGGCAAATTATGACGAACAGGGCTGGCATGCAAATCCATACATAGGACGTGAGTTTTATGGCATTTGGGGAGATTTTGATGTGAAAATCACGATTGACAAAAGCTATGTTTTGGGTGGGACAGGTTACTTGCAGAATCCCAATGAAATTGGCCATGGATATGAAGACGAGGGCGTTAAGGTTCCCACGTCTTCAGGAAAGAACCTCACTTGGCACTTCAAAGCTCCTATGGTTCATGATTTTATGTGGGGAGCTGATCCTAAATACAAACACGACAAAGTGCTGATGGAAAATGGAATTACGGTGCACCATTTTTTTATACCAGGTGCAAAAACAACCGAAAATTGGGAAAAGCTGAAAGAGTACACTCCAAAAGCCATCGACTACCTTTCTAAGAATTTTGGGCAATATCCATACAAGCAATTCTCAGTAGTACAGGGAGGAGACGGAGGAATGGAATATGCGATGTCCACTTTGATTACTGGAGAAAGACCGTTGCAAAGTTTGGTTGGAGTGATGGTTCATGAATTGGCCCATAGCTGGTTTCATGGTGTTTTGGCAACCAACGAATCGCTTTATCCTTGGATGGATGAGGGATTTACCAGCTACGCCACCGATTTGACGATGGCCAATATTTTCCAAACCTCATCCAATCCGAACAGAGGCTCGTACAACGGATATTTTAGACTGGCAAAATCAGGTCTTGAAGAACCCTTGTCTACGCATGCGGATCACTATCATACCAACTCAGCTTATGGTGCAGCGGCCTATTCCAAAGGAGCTGTATTCTTGTCCCAATTGGGTTATGTGATCGGAGATGAAGTGAGAAACCGGGCAATGTTGCGGTATTTCGATACTTGGAAATTCCGTCATCCCAACGTGAATGATTTGGTCAGAATTATGGAAAAAGAAAGCGGGTTGGAGTTGGATTGGTATAAAGAATACTTTGTAAACTCGACAAAGACCATCGACTATGGGGTCAAAGAAGTAAAAGGAAGTGGTGGCAATACCGAAATCACACTCGAACGAATAGGATTGATGCCGATGCCTGTGGACCTGGTCGTAACTTACAAGGATGGAACTTCGGAGTTGATTTATCTGCCCTTGGTGATCATGAGAGGGGAGAAAGGTGCTGAGAACGGAATGCCGGTCAGAATTCGGACTGAGGCTTGGCCTTGGACGAATCTGACCAAAACGATGGTATTGACAAAAGATTTCAAAACCATTAAGTCTGTAGAAATCGATCCAAGCAAACGGATGGCTGACCTACAGCCTGAAAACAATAAAGTGGAGTTTTAGGGTCCACTTTATTAGTTATCCATATAACAAAAGGTGGCATTAATGCCACCTTTTGTTTTTTGGATCAACCGGCGTTCTTCTTATTCTGAACTTCAGTACGAATTTCCTGGGCCAGATTTTTTAGGTCCTGCATTCCTTTTCTTACTCTAGTTCCGGCTGCTTGATTGCCCTTCTCATAGAATTTCTCGAAATCACCTTCTAGGTCCATTACAAGATTTTTTACTTCACTAAATCTGTTCATAGTAAAAGTTTAATTTTAAGGTTGATGATAAGTTTATTACGTTTCAATATAGGTCAAATACTTACTAATTCAATCCAGAGGGCATTTTTTTTACTTTTTTTTTTATTCGACAATCGATAGTGCCAATTCTGAATTTTTATAGAACTCACTAGTGAGCTTGTCTTTTACAGATGCAAATGCCCGGATGGTTTCCTCGACGTCCGCTATCGTATGAACTGCTGTAGGGATTAATCTCAAGATAATCATTCCTTTAGGTATGACAGGATAAATGACCACTGAACAGAAAATACCGTAATTTTCTCTCAAATCCCGAGATAGTGCTGCCGCTTCTCCAACAGTTCCATTGAGTACTACAGGGGTAACCGGAGAATCTGATCTTCCAGTGCTGAATCCATTATCATGGAGCCCTTTTCTCAAAGCATGAACGATTTTCCAAAGGTCATCCTTCAATTCCGGCTTAGACCTCAAAAGTTCAAGACGCTTAAGCGCACCTTCTACAAGTAGCATCGGGAGCGATTTTGCGAAAATCTGCGAGCGCATATTGTATCTCAAATAAAGAATCACATTTGCATCTCCTGCGATAAAGGCACCTATTGATGCCATCGATTTTGCAAAAGTGGAGAAATATAAATCAATTTCTTCTTGTACTCCTTGCTCTTCACCTGTTCCAGCTCCGGTTTTACCCATTGTGCCAAAGCCATGCGCGTCATCTACCAAAAGTCTGAAATCAAATTTTTTCTTCAATTCAACGATCTCTTTCAGCTTACCTTGATCTCCGGTCATGCCAAATACACCTTCGGTGATGACCAAGATTCCGCCTCCGGTTTCTGCTGCCAGTTTGGTAGCGCGCTCCAGTTGCTTTTCGCAGTTTTCTATGTCGTTGTGAGGAAATACATAGCGCTTGCCCAAGTGCATTCTCAAGGCATCTATAATGCATGCGTGACATTCGGAATCATAGACTACCACATCTTTTCGATCCAAAATAGAATCGATTACCGACATAATCCCCTGATATCCGTAATTCAACAAGTAGGATTTCTCTTTGCCAACAAACTCCGCCAACTCGTCCTCAAGCTGCTCATGCAGGCTGGTTTGACCCGACATCATTCGAGCTCCCATAGGATAAGCGGCTCCCCATTTCGCAGCTGCCTCAGCATCAGCTTTGCGTACTTCCGGGTGATTAGCCAAACCGAGGTAATTATTTAGGCTCCATGTTAGCACCTCTTTTCCCTGAAATCTCATACGAGGCGCAATTTCGCCTTCAAGTTTCGGGAATGAGAAATAGCCGTCTGCAAACTCAGAGTGTTTGCCCAAAGGGCCCATGTTCGTTTTTAATTTTGCAAATAGATCCAAAGTAATATTGAATTTAGAGTTTCCTGAATTAATGAATTTTCATTAAAAGTCTTCAAAAATAATCTTTTACCCGTTGCAAAGCAAAAATCCGCCCGAAAGCTCTTGTATTCCTCATAAATCGAATATTTCCAAGTCAGTACAAAGTAGGATGATTATAAACGATCTGCCTAGAGCAGACTGGCCTGCCTGCCGGTAAAGTTGGTTAGGGAAGGTAATTCGGCCTTTAAAAATCAATTACAAACACATAAAAGCTCGGATTTATTTCCTTATTTCGCTTCGCGCCAATTGCCCAACCCAAATAATTCGTATTAGAGAACAATGCCAAAAATCAAAAAACTTTTAGTCGCAAATCGTGGTGAAATAGCACTTCGAATCATGCGTACAGCTCAGGAAATGGGAATCGCCACCGTAGCGGTTTTCTCAGAAGCAGATCGACTGTCTCCGCATGTTAAATTTGCCGATGAGGCAGTTTGTCTTGGCCCCCCACCATCCAACCAGTCTTATTTATTGGGAGAAAAGATAATTCAAGTCTGTATAGAACTTGGAGTGAATGCCATCCATCCGGGGTATGGATTTCTTTCGGAAAATGCCGCTTTTGCCAAAAAAGTATCCGAGTCAGGTTTGATATTTGTCGGTCCTTCACCCGAATCAATAGAGGTCATGGGCTCAAAGCTGGCAGCTAAGCAGGCGGTTTCCAAATATGATATCCCACTTGTCCCCGGAACAGAAGAAGCCATATCTGATATCCCAATCGCAAAGACAAGAGCTGCTGAAATAGGATATCCTATATTAATAAAGGCCTCCGCCGGTGGAGGAGGCAAAGGAATGCGGATCGTTGAATCTGAGTCAGAATTTGAGGAGCAAATGAACCGGGCTGTTTCTGAAGCGCAATCTGCATTTGGTGATGGAGCGGTATTTATCGAAAAATTCATCACTTCTCCTCGTCATATTGAGATTCAGGTTTTAGGGGATCAGCATGGAAATACGGTTTATCTTTTTGAACGGGAATGCTCAATTCAACGTCGGCATCAGAAAGTAATCGAAGAAGCACCATCAGCCGTGGTGTCGCCAGCAATGCGAAAAGCTATGGGTGAGGCCGCAGTAGGCGTTGCAAAAGCCTGCAATTATTATGGGGCCGGCACCGTGGAATTTATCGTCGATGATAAATTGAATTTTTTCTTTTTGGAAATGAACACGCGTCTTCAGGTAGAGCACCCGGTGACTGAAATGATCACGGGAAAAGATCTCGTTCGTGAGCAAATTTTAATAGCGGAGGGCAATCCGCTTTCATTTGCCCAGGAAGATCTTAAGATTCATGGTCATGCTGTAGAAATCCGCGTTTACGCCGAAGATCCCAAAAACAATTTTCTGCCTGATATCGGAACTCTTGTCACCTATAGAAGACCTCAAGGCCCCGGGATCCGCGTGGATGATGGCTTTGAGGAGGGAATGGATATTCCAATCTATTATGATCCGATGATTGCCAAGCTTATCACACATGGAGAAAACCGTCAGGATGCAATTGATCGCATGATCCGTGCAATCAATGACTACCGGATTACAGGGATTCAAACCACCCTGGACTTTTGCAGATTTGCTTTGGAGCATGAAGCTTTCGTTTCAGGTAATTTTGACACCAAGTTTGTAGAAAACTACTTTCGGCCTGAAAAATTGGAACCTGTTTTCTCTGAAGAAGAAAAGGAGTTGCTGGCGGCTTTGGCCGTGGAGTTTTTCGAAAAAGAAGAAAACCGTGTCAATCCTTCCAAGCCCATCAAGTCACTTCCCAGCACCAATTGGAAAAACCGACTGGTCTGATGGCAGAAATTTTACCGCTTAAAGCCTGGAGATATAATGAGAAGCTCGCTCAAAATTTGGAAGACTTAACTGCCCCGCTTTTTGATGTGGTGTCGACCAAGCAAAGAGAAGTGCTCTACGGAAATCCCCTCAACAGTATTCATCTCTCTGTACCACAAGGAGAAAATCCCAGCGAAAATGCTCAAAAGATTCTCCTGAGATGGAAATCAGAAGGTGTTCTTGATCAGGATTCATTACCCGGAATCTATGTTTACTACCAATATTTCCGTCTTCCGGGAGATCATGAGGAGCGCTGTAGAAAGGGATTCATCGCACAGATAAAAGCCTACGATTGGGAGGAAAATCAGATACTGCGCCATGAGAGTACGATTGTTTCTGCTGTGAATGACCGAATCGATTTACTTCGGGCTACAGAGATCCAGGCCAGTCCCACGCATGGCTTGTATGAGGATGAAAGTACAGAATTAGAATTTCATATGGATGCAGCCATCGCATCGCCCCTTTATGAATTGGAAGATTACCAAGGAGTCCGGGAAGTCTTGGGTGTGATTCACGATGCAAAAGTGATTTCGAGATTTTTAGCAGTTTTAGCTAATAAAAAAGTAATTCTCGCCGATGGACATCATCGCTTGGAAGGTGCTATTGAATATAGGAAGTTACAGCAAAACGCTTTTCCTGAGTCTAAATGGAAAGGCTCTGATTATCATTTGATGTACTTGACCAATGTACACGGCAATCACCTGAAGATCCTTCCGACGCATCGGCTTTTTTATGGCTTGGATCTTTCGGAAGCTGAACTTTTAGATCGAATCGGCCTATGGTTTGACATCCGCCCATTTGGTGATGCGGATGAATTGGTCAATTACACGTTCCAAAGGAAATGGTCATTCGGATTGATTCTTTCGGAAGAAGCCTATCTAATCAAGTTTAAGCCTGATCGATTCGAAGAAGTTCGTCCTGAATTGCCGGAGTCATTGAGAAATCTTGATTTGGTAATTTTACACCACATCTTGTTTGAAAAGATTTTGGGATTGAATGGAGAGCAGCAGCGAAAGTCAGATCAATTGGCGTTTGAGCGGAATTTCTCAAGGTGTGTTCGAGAAGTTCGCTTCGGAAAAGCAAGTTTTGCAATCATCACCCGGGAAATCGAATTGGAGCAAGTATTGGAAGTGTGTAAATCCGGAGCAGTGATGCCCCAAAAATCCACCTATTTTTATCCAAAAGCACTCGGGGGATTGCTTTTTGGAAGTATTAAGCAGGAAGAATTTGATTATGACTATGGAGCCTTTTTTGACCAAACTAACCGGTAAACGAATCATTTTGGCTTCCAATTCTCCCCGACGACAGGAGCTTTTGAAAGCTTTGGGAGTTGATTTTGAGGTGAAGGTTCATCCTGTGGATGAGACAGTCCCCACGGATTTACCCGCCGAGTATGCAGCAGCATATTTGTCAAAACTTAAGGCCGATAGCTTTCCGGTTCCTTTGGGAGAAAATCAAATCCTGATTACCGCGGATACCATTGTGATCGTGAAAGGCCGGATTTTGGGTAAGCCAAATTCGGAATTGGAAGCCTTTGAAATGATCAAAAGCCTATCGGGTGCCACGCATACGGTGATGACAGCGGTCACCTTCAAGGATTCCAAAAGACAGATTACTGTCGAAGATGAGGCAAGGGTTTCCTTCCGCTTTTTAGAAGAAGATGAAATCTGGTATTACATCCGAAACTTTAAGCCATTTGACAAAGCAGGTGCTTACGGAATACAGGAATGGATCGGATTTGTAGGGGTGACTTCAATCGAAGGATCGTACTTCACCGTGATGGGCTTCCCTCAGCATTTGGTCTATCAACAGCTGAAGAAGTGGTGAAAATACTGTACCTCACAGATGACACTGATAGGCACAGATCCTAAGAAACCCATCTTTGGACATCCGTGCTATCTGTGAGCACTTTAGAATTCAGATTGAATTATCTTTGGCAGATTCGATGGCTTAGCATGATCTTCCTTCAAAAAATAGCGCTCCCAACCGGAAATGCCCGGCAATTCCCCTTCAGTATTCCTGCTTTTAAGGGTTTGGAAACCTTGGATTTCAAAAGTCCGATTACTGTTTTTGTTGGGGAAAATGGTTCGGGAAAATCCACTTTACTCAAAGCTTTGGCCATGAAAATCAACCTTCCTGCGATCGGAAGCACAGATTTGGAGCAGGATGATACGTTAACTGGATTTAGGGAATTTAGCGAAGGAATCATTACCAGGTGGAAGCGGACCAAAACGTACAGGGGGTTCTTTTTCCGTGCGGAGGATTACTTCGGCTTTGTGAAAAGGCTCCGATCCATCGATCAGGAACTGAAAGGGGACATTGTAGACTTTGAAAAAAATCTCAGCGGCTACGGTCTCAAAGTGGCTGTTGGTGCAATTCAGGGGCAAAAGGAAGCCCTGCAACGTAAATACGGGGATTTGACTCAAGTATCACATGGAGAAGGTTTTATCAAAGTTCTCCAAAGTCGCATCCAACCGGAAGGTATTTACCTGATTGACGAACCTGAAGCCGCGCTTTCTCCGCAGCGTCAGTTGGCACTTTTTTCCATGATTAAAAATCTGGCTTTAAATGAAAACTGTCAGTTTATCATAGCTACGCATTCTCCGATACTGATGAGTCTTCCGGAAGCTCAAATCATGCAGTTTGATGATACAGTACATGAAGTAATGGTGGATGAAACGGAGCACTTCACAATCATGAAAAATTTCCTCAACAATCCAGAAGCGTTCCTTCGGTACCTCTAGCCTACAAGCAGATTTTTACCTACAATTGGCTCGACCAAAGCTCCATTTACAGCTTCAGGATTAGCTTTTAACCAATCGAGTGGTTCTAAAAGCAATTCATCGGATAAATCAAAGGTCCCAAAATGCATCGGGATGAAGTGCTTCCCACCCATTTCCTGAAAAACCTTGGCAGCATCCATCGGACTGATGTGGGCCGGATGCATAAACCACTCTGGTTTATAGGCCCCAACTCCCATCAGGGCATAGTCAGGGGAACCCATTGTTTCAGAGATCAATTTAAAATGAGATCCATAACCGGAATCACTCATAAAGTAGATGGTGCTCTCCCCGCTCTCGATATAGTAACCTCCCCATAGTCGCTGATTGGTATCCAACAAACCTCTTCGTGACCAGTGCCTTGTAGGAAGGAAGGTAATTCTAAGGGACTCTTTTATGTCATAGGTTTGAAACCAGCCTGCTTCCTGAATCTTATTTTTGGGCATCCAAGATTGTATTAAGGATCCCATATTCATTCCGGTCAGGATTTGAGCCTTCGGCAAAAGTTTTCCCAGTAATTTCAGCGTTGCTTCATCACAATGATCCCGATGGTCATGTGAAAGTAAAATATAATTCACATCGCGAAGTTGCTCTGGATCGATAGGGAGGGCTGAATTACGCTTCAGCACCCAGTTGTCCAGCCATACCGGATCTGTAAGAATGGTTACTCCTCCGATGTAAATAAGATAGCTCGCATGACCAAGCCAAATCAATTCATCTCGCCCATTGGGATGGAATGTTCCGATGTGATTTACCTCAAGCCGTCTTTTATCGGTTTTTTTAGCTTCTTCCTGAGGATTCTTATCCAATTTCCATTTGAGGACAGCAGCCAAACTCGCCTCAAAGGGATGATATAAATTCTGGAAAGTTCCATCGCTGAGTCGGGGAGTACCTTTCCAACCCGAAGGCTGTTTGTCGTAAGGTAGCTTGGGATTCGAAGTGTGGGTCAAGGTAGGAGGTCCGTTTAAATCCAAGTTGGACAAAATAATTCCCGCAGGAATCACGGCAGCCAAACTGGTAAGAAAAGTTCTTCTTCGCATTAGAATTAGATTACTAAAAACAAACCCCTGAAAGAGATAAAAAGTTGCTTTTGGGTGACGTCACTGCGAGCGGAGCAAAGCAGTCTTAATTTAAAAGCATGAATTTTTTAAAAGATTGCTTCGGGGCGAAGAATTAAGTGGAAACTTAATTCTTTATGGAAAGCCCCTCGCAATAACGTGTTTTCAGACCGCCGTTGGACATTCAGAGTTTACAAATTCCCTCTTAATTCCTGTTCCCGCTCAATCGCTTCAAAAAGCGCTTTGAAATTGCCTTTGCCAAAAGATTTAGCGCCCTTTCTTTGGATGATTTCAAAGAATAAGGTTGGACGATCCTGAACCGGCTTAGTGAAAATCTGGAGCAAATAACCTTCATCATCGCGGTCAACCAAGATGTTGAGATCCTTGAGTGGTTGGAGGTCTTCATCGATTTTTCCCACCCGATCCAAAAGATCATCATAGTAGGAGGAAGGGACTTCAAGAAATTCTACACCCCTGCGTCTTAACTCACTTACTGTATGACAGATATCATCTGTGGCGATGGCCATGTGCTGCACGCCCGGTCCACCGTAGAATTCCAGGTATTCTTCAATTTGGGATTTCTTTTTGCCCGCAGCAGGCTCATTGATCGGGAATTTGATGTAGCCATTTCCGTTGGAAACTACCTTTGACATCAGCGCGGAATATTCCGTGGAAATATCCTTGTCATCGAAGGTCAGAAGGAGCTTAAAGCCCATGACATGTTCATAGAACTCGACCCATCGGTTCATTTGTCCAAGTTCCACATTTCCCACACAGTGGTCGATGTATTTCAGACCGATTCCTGTGGGTTGATAGGTGCTTTTTCTGGGACGATAGCCCGGAAGAAATACGCCTTTGTAATTTTTTCGTTCGACAAACGTATGAATGGTTTCACCATAAGTAAAAATTGAGGCCACTTTTACTTCTCCAAACTGATCTTTGATCACTTCAGGTGCTGAAGCAGATTCTGCACCCCTGGAAGTGGTTTCCATCCACGACTTCTCTGCATCGTCTACCCATAGTGCGAGAACTTTCACTCCATCACCATGTCGCTGGATATGCTGGGCAATGGGGTGAATTGGGCCAAGTGGCGAGGTCAGGACAAGTCGGATTTTATCCTGCTTTAAAACGTAGGATGCTCTATCGCGAACACCTGTCTCCGGACCTGCATAGGCAATCAATTCAAATCCAAAAGCATATTGATAGAAAAGCGCGCTTTGCTTGGCATTGCCAACATAAAGCTCTACGTAGTCGGTACCGTTGAGGGGAAGAAAGTCCTTGTTCATGCGTGGGTTAAATTTGGGTTGCGAATTCTTATTCAAAGGTAGAAACAAAACCAAAGAATATTTGGTTTGTCTTAAAACTTTTTTTGAATAATCGCTCACCGATGCCACGGATAGTCACAGATAAAAGGTTGCTTCAATTTTAAGTTAAAGATCAGTGCTGATCTGGGAAAAATCTGTGAGCTAAGGCCTCATTCCTGCGGGTTCTGATTTCTCCACAGCGTGATCCAAGCCATGATCAAAAAGGTCAATGCCCAGGTTCCCAAAACCGTTTCCATCGCCAACCAAAGCAGAAAAAAGTAGTAAGGTACTGCCAAAACGAAACCGATCAGAAATTTCCAGGTAGCGCTGAACACCTCGTCTTCCACGCTATTTCTTTTCCATAACCAAAGCCAATAGAGCGGCAGGTTGAAAATCTTCATCAGCTTATTATTCAAACTCCCAACAGTTGGGATAGGATTCAGGACTTTCCCTGTTTCCAAAAAGGTATGAACCTCAACTTTGGAGGTTAGATCCACCTCATTTTCTATTAATCGTTGAAGTGTATGCGCATAGTTTTCATCCGGAATATCCACGATCAAAGACTTCAAGGCATTTTCCACACTTTTAGTCAGTTTGCCGGATTGAGAGGAAGGCATATCTACCGGTATGAATTTTCCGAAAGTGATTCTGACTGTACTTCCGGATCGCATGTGTGCGCTAAACTGTAATCCCACAGGCAATATCACAGGGTCAAGTTCAGGGTATTTTTCCTTCAGACCAAAAGCCATTCGGGTAAATCCTTTGCTCAATGGTCTCAGATTTCTTACCAGACTGTGACTTCCTTCTGCAAAGACAACGACTGTTCCATTTTTGCGCAGCACCTCAAAAGTCTGATCAAAAGTCTGGTGATTGTGCTGAATTGTGGAAAATCCATCCCGTACCCTGTACACAGGAAGCATCCGGATGAAATGTAGGAGTTTGGATACTATTGGATTGGTGAATACGGCAGCTCGGGTCAGAAACCAGGGATTGAGCCGGGTGTGAGTGGCTAGCAGCAAGGGGTCAATCAATGCATTTTGATGATTGGCTACCAAGATAACCGGACGATTTTTGGGGAGATTTTCTTTGCCCTCAACGATGATTTTTTTAAAATATCCATGAAGGGATACTTTTATCAATAATCTTAAAATCGCATTAATCAGATCTTTCATTCGCGTAATTTCCAAAGGCTGGCGATAGTCATGCCAGATATGAGATGCCAAATGCCCCACAGTGCAGTGATGATTGCCATGCCTCCAAGGCCCTCAAAGTAAGTAAAAATCAATACCAGCCCCAACCCGGAATTTTGAATTCCTGTCTCAATTGTCAGCGTTTTAATATCTGCAATGGGTAGGCCACCGAGCTTTCCTGTCAGAAAACCAGTGCTTAAGGCAATGAAATTATGAGCGAGTACCCAAACGAAAATCATTCCGATATACTGGATAAAAATGTTAAAATTTCCGGCAAATGCCAGACCCACAAAAGCTGCAAAAATCAAAATACTCAGCGGCTTGAGGATTTTGGCGGCTTTGTCGGCGAATTTGGGGAATCTCTTATGAGTAAAAATTCCCATAATGAGCGGCAGGCCCAGGATAATACCGACTGTAAAAAAGACATCAGAAATATTCAAACTTATCTCCCGCAGCAGGAGGGAAGTGGGCTCGTAAAATCCCGCCCAAAGCGCAAAGTTCAATGGGGTACTGAAAATGGATAAAATGGAAGAAAAGCCGGTCAGACTTACCGAAAGTGCGGTATTGCCTTTGGCGAGGCTTGTCAGAAAATTAGACACATTTCCACCGGGGCATGCCGCGACCAAAAACATTCCCAACGCTACACTTGGGGGTGGCTTGATTATGGAAATCAAAACCCAAGTCAAAAACGGTAAAAGTAAAAACTGGGAAAATATCCCCATAAAAAATCCTTTGGGATTTTTCAGGAGGTATCGGAAATCCTCCCATCGCAGATCCAAGGCTACACCGTACATGATCAAGGCTAGCGCAAGATTGAGCAAGAGCAAATCGCCCTGTGAGAAGTTTAGGCGAATGGAATCAAGCGGGTTGGAGGAGCTCATTACCCGAAAATCACGGGAATAGTTGATAATTCAAAATTTTAAAAATCAAGAGAAGCTTTAATAGTGTTTAAAACAAATTTATTGAATAGTCCATGAACGGATTCCAGAGCAATTCTATCCTTGATTAAGTCCGTGAAGCCTTAGAACTCCCACCGCGTATAGACCCCGAAATTTTCTTTTGTAATCCGGTTTGGACCAAATTGATCCCAATTGGCTCCGAGGCCAAATCCCAATGATCCCTTTTTTACTCCTGCTCTTAGGTAAAGAAAACTCCGGTTGTGACTATTCTCCGCCAAGCTTTGATTGTAGACAAACTGTAGGCGGCTATACCAAGACCAAGTCTCGTTGATTGGTGGCTTGTATTCATATAGACCGAAAAGTTTTAAATCCTGTGCTTCATTGATCAAATAGTTGAGTACTGTGATGGCTAAAATTTCCCGATTGGCAAAGCTATGCCCCATCCCAACTAATGGGCTAAAACCAACAACAGAATTCCCTTCACCACCGGCTGCTAAGGCAAAACCCTTTTTACCGATATTGTAGTTAATCTGAAACGGAATGACCACGGAGTTTCCCATTTTGTTGTTTTTGTCCCAATTTTCGGAGAAAACCGAAATAGCAAGCAGGTCAAACTTACTGGTAGGGGTAAACTTCTTTTTGACGATCAACTGAAAGTTGAGATGCTCCTGCCCGAAGAAAAATTCCAGAGGTATTGGAGGCGACATGGGTTTAGTTTGTGCTTTTGCTGTCCCCAAAAACATCATTAAAAAAGAAATAAGAACAATTGAGGCGGATAAAACTTGGTTTTTTTGAAGATCGATCATGATTTTGAATTTTTTCAAGTCCAAAGTTAGACCCAGTAGATTTACTGACTCTTGCCCTACAGCAATACCTTGAAGTGTTTTAGCTCAAAGTTCGGCTTTGATTCTGCTGAGGGTGTAGGAAGTAATGCCGAGGTATGAGGCCACAAGCCTGCTTGGAATTCGGTTCAGGATTCCGGGCTGATGGGAGAGTAGCCATTTTAGTCTTTCCAGGGCTGTTTTTCCCTGAAAATCATAAATCCGCTTTTGTGAGGTGATGTAAGCTTGTTCCAGTATGTTTTTGTAGATCAAATTGACTGACGGGACTGTCTCAACAAGTTTAAAAAAGTCAACTTTGGAGATTTTCAGCACTTCGGATTTTTCGACAGCTTGGATGTTTTCGATGGAGGGCATACCTTCAATTAGGCTAGTTAGACTCGTCCCAAATTTATTTTCAAACGCAAAATATCGGGTAAATTCCTGGCCTTCCGGTCCTATATGGTACATCCGCAATAATCCACTAAGCACAAAGAGATTAAAGGTGCACACTTCTCCTTCCCGTAGGAGCAATTCGTTTCGCTTGACTTTTTTTAAAACAAAGAAATCCTTAAACTCGGAAAATTCCTCGGGTGACAGGTGAGTTTTAGATTGAAAATAGCTCAAAAGCTGCTCGTGGGGAGTCATTTCAATTTTTTGGGTTTATTCAACAGCTGAAGTTAAATCCTGTAAATGGGATTGCAACTAGAAGTGGTCATTTGCTATCAAATCTTCTTAAATTTAAGCAAGACTTAACACCATGCTAGCCAATCTCCAGGTAATTCCACGGCTTCCAGCCATCAATTTAGAAGAAACTCAATCTTACTTTGAAAATGCTTTGGGTTTTACCCTTATCAGTCGCTATCCTGAATATTTGATCATGAAAAGCGGAACTACGGAGCTACACTTTTTTGAATTTAAAGAGTTGGATCCGCTCAACAATTATTCGATGATTTACATTCGTGTGGCTGAGGGGATCGAACAGCTCTACCAAGATTTAGAAAGATCAGGAGCGATGATGCATCCAAACGGAAAATTGGAGGTGAAACTCTGGGGTGTTAAAGAATTTGCAATTTTAGATCCCAATCATACCTTACTGACTTTTGGTCAATTGATTTAAAGAATAATAAACTTCACCAAACCTGATCAATGATTGCTCCGGAGATAATCTTGGTTTCCTAGGTTCTCAAGGAATTGAAAGTGATGAAATTACCAATTGGAAAGTGATCTGGAAATCAACCGAAAGTACTTGTTTTCCTAAAGACTAAATTTAGATTCAAAAAAAGAAAAATGAGTTTAGTTTCTGGTCACCTTGCCGATACCATTGATTTCTTCCTTGATCACGTTGGGATTGCCGGTATAGCTGACCGCCCCGATTCCATCCACAATCAGGGAGAGGTCACCTTCACAATGAACTGCCACTCGGCCGATTCCGGAGGTTTTGAGGGTCATAGTCTGTGCAATCAAATCTGATGCGTCCACATTGCCCATCCCGTCATTGGTTAGATTTATCTCATCAGTTTTTCCCTTCAAGTTGATGTTTCCCAACATGGCAAAGTCAGCGTCAATTTTTTTGGCAATCAGCTCAAGTTTAAGATTGCCCATGCCATCTCCTTTGATTTTAATGTCATTTACAATAAATGGGGTCTCGGTTTTTATGTTGCCCACACCTTCGAAAGCAAAATTCTCCAGATCGCCCAAGGTCAAATAGACATCGAGGGATGAGTTTTTGTTGAAAAACTTCTCATTTACTTTTTCAAAGTCCAATTCCAACCAGTCGCCATTTCGATTCACTTTTAATTTTTGCACCAAAGCTTCATCACCTTCAATCCTAAGTGCCGGTTTATCGCCTTGAGAAAGGTAAAGATTGAAGATACCGCTAACCTTTAATTTGGATGCACCCTCGATTTCCCGCTCATCACTGACATGATTTTCAGATTTGCTGTTGAAATTGCCGGTGCAGGATTGGAAGCTTACTGCCAATAGGAGTAGAATAATGGATAAGTTGGTTTTCATAGCTTGTGGGATTGGATTATATTAAATAGTAACCGGGATTCTCTGACTCGAATTTAGCGATCTTCTATGCAAAAGCCGAATACTTGATCTCAGTGATTTATTTCGAAAAAAACTGCCTAGAATGAGCAGTAAAAAATGTGGTTTGGATAAAAAAGAAAATTCCCGTTCAGATTAGATCCGAACGGGAATTTGATGATACAAAAAAACAGAATCGCTTAAGCGACCTTTACATTAATTGCATTCATTCCTTTTTTGCCTCGCTCTGTGTCAAAGGTAACTTTGTCGCCTTCGCGGATAGTGTCTATAAGACCACTTACGTGTACAAAAATTTCCTCTCCTGAGGCATTGTCAACGATGAAACCAAATCCCTTGGTTTCGTTGAAGAATTTTACTGTTCCGGTATTCATTTGGAAAATTTAATATGTTGATATGGCTACTTTGCCGATTCAAAACTAACTGGATTAAAAGTAAAAATTTGATTTTCAGTGATTTTTCTTTTAAAAAGTTAACAAAAAAGTTAAAAAAGTCTGTTTTTGGGCTCAATGGACTACAACCTCCCAATAAATCGCCTATAAAAAGACCCTGAAAAGGGATGAAGTTGTTCAATTCGGGTGTGAAAACCGATACTCACTTTCTTTAATTTCGGTTTTAGACTTAAAAAAAATAAGAATTGATTTAAATTTCGTAGCTGAAAGTATATTTCAATTCTCTCAGTGAATAGTGTTGGCTAGCTTTGAGCATAAGGAAATCTCCCGGGATGTCATTTTTTGTTTTGCGTAATTATCCCTTCTGCATTCAAAGATTTAGCGGAAGAGTTTTTGTCTATACCCAATTCCTGAATCTTAGGATTGGAAAAAATGACTTTAGTCATAAATGGCTTAAAATCGGTCAAATTCAAGGCTTTTAATTTCATTTTTGCGTTAGCAAAGGAGAGGAATGACGGATTTCTGATTTCCTTTTCAACTTTCTAATTCCACCAAATACTATGAGAACACTTGAAAACAAAGTCGCTATTATCACAGGAGCAGCATCAGGAATTGGCAAAGCCGCCGCTATCCTTTTTGCAAAAGAAGGTGCCAAAGTAGTCGTCTCCGACATTCAGGAAGAACTTGGAAAAGCCCTTGTTAGTGAAATTAAGGTAAGCGGAGGGGAAGCTGTTTTTTTAAAAGCAGACACCTCCATACCGGCTGAAAATGAAGCCCTGGTAACAGCTGCAATTAAGCATTTTGGTAAATTGGATATTGCAGTGAATAATGCCGGAATCGGTGGTCCATTGGGAATGACTGCAGATTATCCCCTGGATGGATGGCAAAAAGTCATCGATATTAACCTTAGCGGGGTATTCTATGGGATGCATTTTCAAATTCCCGCACTGGAGAAAAACGGAGGAGGAGTGATCGTAAATATCGCCTCGATTCTGGGAATGGCAGGCACGCGTTTCTCTCCTGCTTATGTGGCTGCCAAGCATGGCGTGGTGGGACTGACTAAGGCTACGGCACTCGAATATGCCCCAAAAAACATCCGGGTAAACTCGATCGGTCCCGGGTATATTTTGACCCCACTTTTGACCAATGCATTGGATGAGGTGACCCTGAAGCAGGTTGAGATGCTGCATCCTATCGGACGCTTGGGGACTTCAGAAGAAGTTGCAGAACTGATTCTCTGGCTAGCATCTCCTAAATCTTCCTTTGTGACAGGATCTTATTATCCGGTGGATGGAGGTTATTTAGCGCAGTAAAAATCCAAAAACACCTTCGCGATTTTAGAAACCCCGAAGGTGTTCCTTTGATAAGGACGGATTTTTCAGTTTTACATTTTTTAGATAGCTCACATAACTTTATTCCGACCGAATCAAACGCTACGACGAACAGTTCCAAAGTGTGATCACACTGACGGAGGAATTAGCGATGAATCAAGCAAGGCTGGCCGATCAGGAAATTGCCTCGGCTAATTCCTCCAAATTTTGCCAGTGTTGACGGAAGTGTGAAAATCCCCGAGCCTATCATTCCCCCGGCTAAGGGGGATATTACCGTGATCAAACCCAGGCTTCGTGTATTTTGACAATTACCTGGAGGGATTTCACATTCCTTTTGTTCACGAAAGCCTAAATGCGGTACTGGATTATTCCCAATATGAAACGGTACTCTATCCAAATGCCAATTTGCAAATTGGACATTCCTCCGGAGGCGAGCATGTATTTGATCTTCCCCCCGAACATGAAGATTACGGCAAGCAGATCAGCGCTTATTTTTTTTGGATATTCCCAAATATGATGTTTAATTTTTACCCTTGGGGTTGTTCGATCAATATAGTGAAACCCATCGCACTCAACCGAACGAAAGTCAGCTTTATCACCTATGTCAATGATGAAAGTAAACTGGATACCGGTGCTGGTGCAGCCTTGGACAAGGTCGAGCGGGAGGACGAGTTTGTGGTTGAGGGAGTGTTCAAAGGAATGAATTCAAGGATATACCAGACAGGTCGATTTTCTCCCCAAATGGAAAAAGGAGTGCATCATTTTCATAGCTTGCTGGCCCAATACATCAACTAATCATTCCATGATTCTAACGCATCGAGTTAAAGCTTTTCAAGAACTCACATTAAACGAGCTTTACGAATTGTTAAAGCTGAGGTCTGAGGTATTTGTGGTAGAGCAGAATTGTGTGTTTCAGGACATGGACGATAAGGATCAGAAATGTCATCATGTGATGCTCTATTCAGATGGAGTTCTGGTAGGGTATAGTAGGCTAGTTCCTGCCGGTGTTTTCTACAAGGAAATGGCAATTGGAAGAGTCGTTACTGCGCCATCTGTCAGAGGTAAAGGACTGGGCAAAGTGCTTATGGAATTATCTATTGACTATTGCCGTCAGCTATTTGGTCCCGGAGCCATCCGTCTCGGTGCACAAACCTACGCGCTTGGATTTTATTCTTCCTTGGGTTTCGTGGCTGAGGGAGATACCTATGATGAGGATGGAATTGAACACATCGAGATGGTCAGAAAAAACTAATGCGGCGAGTTTTTTACTTAAAAGGAACCAAAAGATTTTTTCACCACGGAGTTTTTTTTAGCCACTAAGGACACGAAGGAGCATAAAAGTTTTTTTACCACGAACCTGCCTACCCAGGCAGGTTTTCGCAGAAAAGGACGCTGATTTTCGCAGAATATTTCCCACAGACCTGACTTCCGTCAGGCAAGTTGATAACAGAAAAAATCACGGATGGATACAGATTTCTAATGCCAATCTCAATTTTCTCCCGCCCTCTGTGGTTATTTTTTTTTTTTAGCAGTCTGAAGATTGCATAATTATTTCAGCCTACTCAACACAAAATCCCTTCCGTTTTCATAGAATATCCGATTTGCTATCCGATCAATAGGCCAGTTCTGTGGAAGAAATAAGCCATTTGTGATGATGGTTTTTTCGAATTCCTTTACAAACTTTTTCTTCAGAAAATCGATCTTCTCGCAGCTTGTACACCAATCGATGGCCTCGATCAAACCGTCAAAATCAGATCCAATACACAGGATCTTTGTCAGCATCTTTTCCACTCCGGCTACTCCGTCCCAGTCTTTGCCCAACTTTACACAGTGAAGAATTTGGTTAAGGAAATGGTGGAACTGGTGCGGAGCGATATCCGTGGAATTCCCGGTTATTAAATCCGTCAATTCTTTCGCATCGGCACACTTGTAAAGGAGCTTTCCTTTGGTAGAGTTAAACAAGCCCAAGGCTTTGTTTTCTTCGTTGGAGAGGAAGTCTGTATCTGTCAGGATTTTTTTTGTACCCATTCCTCTGAGGGTGATTGATCCCACATTATCTGAAAAGGAGTCCTGATTTAATCTCCAGGCCTTGGTGTAGCCCAAAACCCGCTCATCCAATGAAATCCCCAAAAGTCCATCGGAATCATAGATGGCTTTGATGTCTTCATCAAACAAATTGATTGTGGTAGCATTGAATCCCGGGGAGGGGAAATTGTTGAATTTGTATTTGGCAGGTTTACCCACCTTCACCCGATAGCAATCTCCCTCCTTTCGGGAGGAGTAGATGTAATCGCTGAAACTTTCGGAATCGGATTGGAATCGGATTCCGCAAAGACCCGAATGGGATGAAACGAGCGGACTCGTTATACTATGTGCGGCCCTGTATTTGTAAAGCTGAAATCTGGCTTGCGGACTCATGTGCTTTATGTCTGTGCAGATTTCCTGCTCTTCCAGCAGCGTAACTAACTTATTTCCGAAATCTGTCAGTCCGCTATGAATTGGCCTCAGATCTTTTTCATCAAAATTGCTCACGCGCATGCCGTCCATGGCGTAGGCCTGATTGCAAAATGCGCTGTTCATTCCGTCAATATGGGTTAGGTTGGCCATCAGTACTTTGATGTTTCTATTTTGGAGTTTTTTGAGGTTTCTGCGGATATCCTCCAAAATCACCGCGCCATTTTTCTCTCCCAGATTGCTACGCAAAGAATGAATTCCTTCGACCGAACAGACCACATAAAGGGTATTGGCGGTTGCCTCGTTCCATTGGCTTTTAGCAGTGAGAAAAACAACTTTACGTCCCGGCTGGTAAGGATCATTTTCCGGCAATAATGCCAGGTCATTTTCCACAATAGAAAAGGCATTTTTCTCTTTGAGCAGGTCTTGGTAGCGGTCTATGCTCAACACCGTTCCAAATCGTGTGTTTCGGTATTTATCCAAAAGCTTCATAAATACCTTTTTGCTGCTCAGGGATTTGACCAAGTCAATGTCCGGAGCAAATAGCGGCATCACGACCAACTTGTAGTTGGATTGGATAAGGAGGTCAGGCGAGGACTGGGAGCTAAACATCTTGTCGATCAGTCCCAAAGCAAAGATCTTCAACAATTCGGGAAGTCCATCTTTCAGGTCTTCTTTGGTAATGGCTTTCCAGGGGCTGGTGGAGTTTCCTTTTTTTGAAAACTGATTTTTTAAAGTCAGATGCAGGTGTGAATCAAAGAAGTGGGTCATGGTAAAATGATTTAGAGAAAAAGGGTAGAGGAGATCGTTGGAATGGAAGTTTTTACAGTTCTCTTTTTGCGGATTGCGTCCGTTTCAAGCTTTTGGACCCGGACAGTGTCCGTCAGAGCGGATCGTATTTTCCTTTGGAAAAAGTTTTTGAATCGATGCATGGACTGCAAATAAAAATGTGCAACAAAAGGATCTAATGCGCTAAAAATCAACGCATACGAATTTAGGGATTTTTTTGAAATCGGAAATCTTCTTAAAAGAAAGGATCTGAAGTTTGGGCTAAAGCCGAAAAACATCTGCCTGCTTTTTTATACCTCCTGCTGAAGCAGGAGGATATTGATGGCGGAGAAATGCTTGAATTAAAATCCAATTCTGACTATAACACTCCGCCATCAATAGGAATGCGGCTTTAGCCCGTTCCTCCGAGAATCTATCAATTTAACAATTCTCAATTCCTTGATAGAGCAACCCAACCTCTTTCCCCCAGTCACCCCAACCGCACAAAGCGGATCATTGGTCATAATGGCCAAAGAAGTGACCAAATACAAAACTATCCCTTCCGAATCGCTGAAATACTCCGCTTGCATTACTCCAAAATAATCCCGGATTTCTCCCAGTTTTTGCCCTTTCCCCGTCATGAACTCCGGCGGTCAAGAGAAATGCCTTACCGGGATTGGTACCATGGATAAAGGTAAAGGGCATTTCCACGGGAGTTCCGGACACAGGAATAAAGCCTCTGGATTTGGAGTTTGAACTGGTTCCGTCCGGGAGATAGGATTGAATTAAATCGATCATGCTGTTGATTATTCTTAGGATTGGAAAGTACAAAAGAAATCGGTCTTAACATGAGACGGATGTTCAGCAAAATTTACCTTGGAAAATGGACCCTTGCCAGCGGATAATTATGCATCACTCCAAAGTATATTTTTAATTTTTGGACACGATTGCGAAGAATAATAAACTAATTTGATTATCCGCAATCCTGCCAGTAATTAAGAAATATGCTTTAGAAGTTGCGGATAATCGTCCACAGACGACAGTCAACTGTCCACGGCTCGTTTTTTGGAACTTCAAAACTTAATTTATTTGGCTACTGGTAGGAATGCGGATATACAGATAAACTAATTTCAATCCTCAACTTTTATTCAACTGACTCCATCAATCCATGCCTGATTCGCCAGACCCGATAGAAAAGCGTCTTCAACTCAAGATGGCCGAACGCCTGAAATTGGATCACTTGCCTCGCTGGGTACATGGGATTGGACTTGGTGGTACGGCACTGGTTTTTCTGCTTTCTCTTCTGGTATTTGCTGTATTCAGGGAGGTACCCGTATGGGCCGATTGGGTGCCGGCGGATGAATTTCTCCATCCCGAGTATGCAGAGCGCATGTATCCCGACAGCGTCTTTCGCACCCGGATGAATACCTGGTCCAACCTGGTTTACATCTGTTTTGGTTTTTATGCCATTGCTCTGGCCATCTACGATTGGAAGCGAAAACTGCCCCTAACGCGAGGATACCTCACTTTTGTACCTGTGCAAACCTTTCTTTTTGGACTGTCAGGGATTTACTTGGGATTGGGAAGCGGCTTTTTTCATGCTTCCCTGACACGAAATGGCCAGCAGTGCGACGTAGGGGCGATGTATGCCACGCTGATTTGCCTGGTTGCTCTCGCCCTTGGGAGTTGGCTGCCGCAAATTCGTGTACTTAAAACCCATCAAATTATCCCTACCTGGCCTGTATTGGCGTTTTTTGTGATTTATGGTTCCCTGTATTTTACCTATTACAAATGGGACTATTCTTTTGCTAAGATCTCGGGCTATCTCAGCGGGGTGCTGATTCTCTTTGCGGGAGTCAGTGCGATCACTCCGGGCAAATACCTTCAAATTCGCTGGTTTTTGGGAGGAGTGGTGGCGATCGTGCTGGGTTCCCGAACCCGGGATCTGGACATCGCCGGTGAGTTTTCCGGGCCGGATTCCCTGCTACAGGGTCATGCGGTCTGGCACCTGATTACCTGTTTGATGTATGTGTCCTTGTTTTTATACTTTCGGTCGGAGGAGAGGGAGGATCAAAAGAATAGTGATTAAGATTGTTCTAAGTCCTTTAGCGCGGTGCCTTTATTGATTTCATTTAAAAAAGTGAGAGCATCATGCGGATCAGTGGGTTCTTCATCTGTCAAACCCAAGACTCAAGTTCATGCCATTGGTGATTGGGTTCGTGGTCCTAGGGGAAACATTGAAGAAGGATGATATCTTGTGTCTAAAGAATTTAAAAATCAATTTAGGTAGTTACGAATGATGCTTACTGTTATTTTTTCTAAGTCCCAATCTTCCTTTGGAACTGCCAACATGATTTGATTATCCCACCAATAATAATTGGGAAAGGTTGTATTGGCCTGAACTGCTTCTCAAAAAGGCTCTATGGCAGACTGGAGTCCGATATAAATCCCCTGAAAAACCACTTCTAGGCAAACCTGAAAATAGCCTGAAAAAATACAAGCTGGTCATCTTTGTATACAGTGCTTTCTGGCATGGCTACGATTGGGAAAACAGTAAACTTGCTATCAAATCCAACCGGAAATTCTGGATCGCCAATATCAAATGAAATTTGCAACCGGATCTTGAAAGTAATACCAATTACTAAGCAAAAAGGGTAGATTTTTAGTAGGTGTTGGATATTTAGATGATTAGTTCTAAGTTTAACTTTTTCTAAAAAGGATTTACAAATAGCGTAAGCCTAATCTAATTTGTCAAATTTTACTCTTTATAGATGTTTCAAAAAACAAATATTTTGAAGGGGTATATACTGATCAACGTTTTAACGAGATGAGCTTTCAAGTCCATGAAATTTAAATTTCCCGCGAAATGATTGACAAAAAAATCACTTCACTTATTGGTAAAGCCATCCGGGAAGGGAAATTTCTGAACATTACCTACAAAAACAAGGAAGGGGAGATTACACCTTTTTGGATCAGCATCCTTGATATAAGCGCAAAAGATGAACTGTGGGTAAACATGTTTAATGTGACAAAGGATGAACCACTCCTAGGCAAAAAAATATTTATTTCATCGATCCAGAGTGCTGAAATCCTAAAATTCTCCCATAGTGAATCTTCAGAGAAACTGATCAAAAAGCTGGATGAGGATGAAAGTTTACAGGTCTATGAATTTGATCCGTATGATAACAACATATTGAATTACTATCTGGAATGCTACAAAGCCAATAAAGATCCCTTCTTGCACAAATCTCATTTAATCCATGGAGTGGATTTGGCAGAATTGGCAAAGGAAAATCCATATTCCTTAAAGGACCAACAGCTGAAACAGATCATAAAAGAGATCTATAATAACGATTACCGCAAGTATTATGAATACGAGCTTGCGATCAGTGAATTTTCAATTGATTTACCCTCTAAAGGCAAATTTGTGATTGCCTACAGAAAGCTCACCCTTGATCCAGTAAACAAAAAATTACATGTGGGTAGCAAAACACAGTTCAATTCGAATTTCTATATCAAAGATGTCAAGCACTCCTTGGCTTATTACACTGATTTAAATCCTACTGATTTTGAAGCAGTTTACACCAAGGATCAGTCGGAAGCCATTGAATTATTGAAGGGCAATTTCAAAACCGGCGAATTGATCAATACAAGGCCGGAACTTATTGTTCTGGGATATGCGCAGATAGATATAGCTGGGATTTATGACAACATCCATGCAGAATATAAGAAGGATGAAATGGAAGTTCCGCTTAAAGCCTTCTTTCAAAAACTGTCATTGCTGGATAGGAAAAACCGAAAGGAGCCGCACATCGTGCTGTACGATCAGAACATAAATATTGATCAGATTCAAACCATATATAATGCACTGAAATACCCCATCACCTATGTGCAGGGACCACCGGGAACGGGTAAAACCCAAACTATTTTAAATATCATTGTCAATTGCCTTACGAATGGCAAAACGCTATTGATCTCGTCAAACAACAATGTGCCCATTGACGGGATTAAAGACAAGTTATACTTGGGCAAATACCGAAACAAAGAAATAATGCTTCCTGTACTTCGGCTTGGAAACAATGAGTGCGTAACACATGCCATCAAGGCAATTAAGGAATGGTATGCTTTTGAAACCAATGATGTGCCAAAGGAAAAACTGCTGTATAATCTCAAAGAAACGTCAAAAGAGAAAAACCGAAAATTGCTTGAGAAAATTCAAAATCATGAGACTAGAATTGAACAGTCGCAAAATCTCGAGTTTGTAAGCAGTCTGCTGTCAAAAGCCGGGAATCATTTGCTGGAAAAGGAAAAACTTGCCATTGAAGAGAAACTGAGCCAGATACCGGAGACCAGCAATGATGATCTGGACGATTTATATGAAGTTATTAAAGATAATCACCAGCTTTTGCAGTTTTTCTACTTCGAATCCTTGAAGTATGTAAAGCGTCTCAGGTCAAAGGAATATGCTGATCTAATAGGAATACTTGACATTGAAGAATCCGAAAAACAAATAAGAGAATTCAATAAATGGCTTGCCATTGATGAGAACTTGGAAAAGCTTACCAAAGTATTTCCCATTATCCTGACTACCAATATATCGAGCCGCAAGCTTGGACGGAAATTTAAGTTTGATTTACTCGTAATAGATGAAGCGGGTCAATGCGATATTTCCACAAGCTTGATTCCTATTTCAAAGTGCCAAAACATGGTTCTTATTGGCGACACAAACCAGCTGAAGCCAATCGTCGTTTTTGAAGAGAGTACTGGCCATCAACTGATGCGGATGTTCGGTATGGACAGTACCTATGATTATCACAATAATTCTATCCTGTCACTATACAAGAGGATAGATAATATTTCCAGGGATATTTTGCTGAGCTATCATTATCGCTGTGGAGAAAAGATTATCAACTATTCAAACATGCGGTTCTATGAAAACAAGCTGAACCTTTCGAAGATTAAAACTAAAGGGGAGCTGAAGCTGATTGATGTGAATAATGTAAATCAACAGAATAGAAATGCCTCAATTGATGAAGCAGCAGAGATCGTAAAATACATTGCAGACCATCAATTAAAGGATGTTTTCATCATCACCCCCTTCCGCAACCAAGAAGCAGTTTTGAATCATTACCTGGGAAGGGCAAAAGCCAATAATGAAATAGACAATTCGGTAAGTTGTGGTACGATTCACAAAATTCAAGGGCAGGAGAACAGAACCATCATCATATCCACCTCCCTATCAAGAAATACTTCTCCCAAAACCTACGACTGGATAAAGAACAACAGCCAGCTAATCAATGTCGGAGTCACAAGGGCCCAGGAAAATTTGATTGTGGTTGCGGACAAAAGAGCTATAGATATACTGTCGAGAAAAGATGATGATCTATATGCGTTGGTTGACTATGTTCAAAAAAATGGCACCATCCAGATACCACAAAGCACGGCAAACAGGTTTACCATCGGGTTTTCGAATGACTCAAAATTTGAAGATGAATTCTATAAAACGATGAGCCACTATTGCTCCGTCCAGGGTAGCCGATTTGAAAGAAATGTGAAAGTTTTGGATGTCTTGCCGGAAGAAATCGATAATCAAGCGGTCAACAAGAAGGAATTTGATGGAGTGATTTATCAGGGTCGGGTACCAAAGGTTGTCTTTGAAATCAACGGCACAGAACACTACAGAAACAGAAAGCGGATTGAATCGGATAAAATAAAAATGGAACTGCTCCGATCCAAAGGAATCAACTTAATTACCATTCCTAATCCCTACGTCAAACATTACGAATTCATCCGGGAATTGATGAATAAGATCAAAGGAGGTGTGTACCAAAAATCATTGTTTGATGGATATGATCCTATTGTTCTTACTTAAGAAGTGAATGATTTCTATCAAGCCAAAGGATGGACCGTATTGAGGTTTTGGGACTTTGAGGTGAAGGGGGAGGTGGGGTCCTGTCTTAAAAATGTTTTGGATCACATATGCACCAGACTGAAAAAATCTAAATCTTATTGAATAAAAAAATTAGAGTTTGTTTATTTTGTATTGTCTATCCCCTGCACCCCTCTGTCCTAAATGCGCATCTTGCAGGGCTTTTTTTGCCAATTGCTTAACCTTTTGATCCCGTCCATAAATAGGAACGCGGCTTTAGCCAGTTCCTCCTGAAATCAGCATGCCTTCAGGTGCTTTAGCCAAATTTCTTGACATTTAATGTCAAATGGTTTTCCGAATTTATTTAAATAAGAAATTCTATCAGGTTTTGGGTATTTTTAAATTTGATTTTGAAACTAAGTTTTTGCCATTAAATTTGATACTATGTATGAAGGTAGAGAAAGAATCAGGTACATTGACCTCTTTTGTGGAATAGGGGGGTTCCGAGTTGCATTTGAGGAGGCCTGCTCAGAGTCTGATGTGGTTCCAGTTTGCGTCATGTCTTCAGACATAGATGAATTTTGTAAGGACTCTTATGAACTTAATTTTGGGGAAAGACCGAAAGGAGACATTACCAAAATTGATGAAATGGATGTTCCAGACCATGATATTTTATTTGCGGGTTTTCCATGTCAGCCATTCAGTATAATTGGCAACATGCAGGGATTGAATGATATTAGAGGTACATTGTTTTTTGATATTGCTAGAATTCTTGAAGCAAAAAAACCAAAAGCTTTTGTCCTTGAAAATGTAAAGCAATTAGTTGGGCATGATAAAGGAAATACCCTGAAAATAATTCTTCAGACACTTAAAGATCTTGGATACACTGTTCAATACAAAGTTTTGAATGCATTGGATTTCGGCTTGCCTCAGAAAAGAGAACGCGTTGTGATCGTTGGACACAGGGATCCTATATTATTTACTTTTCCTTCTCCAATAAAGCCATTTAGACCGCTAACAGAAATTCTCGAGCAAGAAGTGGGGGAAAAACATTTTGCCTCGGACTACATCCGGGAAAAAAGAAAAGAAAGTCACAAGTCAGCCTTCAACCCAAGTATCTGGCACGAAAATAAATCAGGGAATATCTGCTCTTACCCTTACTCCTGTGCCTTAAGAGCTGGTGCTTCCTACAACTATTTGTTGGTAAATGGGGAAAGAAGACTAACTCCAAGAGAAATGTTTCGTCTTCAGGGATTTCCTGATTGGTATCAAATTATTGAAAATGATGGTCAGGCTAGAAAACAGGCAGGGAATTCAATTCCTGTCTCAATGATCAAAGCTGTGCTTCAAAAGCTTCTTCCATATGTTGCACTATCATTGGATGAAGCTGTTTTACTTAGGGATGTGGAAATCCAATACAATATAGCTTAATGGATGATCAAAATTTTTCTCCAAGATTAAGGACAGTAAGTAAAACTAGCCCTGCATTTCCCTTAAATCAATTCGGTGCCGAATTTCCTTATTCCTTAGGTAGGGAAATTATTTATTTGCTTGCTACAAAAGGAAAAGGTGTGCTAGAAGGAGCAGAATGGGAAGAGATTTTTGCTTCATGTATAGGTGCAGAATGGAAACCCTCAAATGTCGGACTAGATGATGTAGTGTTGGGTAACACGGCATGGGGTGCCAAAACTGTAAAATCTTCAATTAGAGACTTCAGGAAATTAGAAAAAGTCAGATTGATTTCTGGCCGAAATTCTACAGTTTATTCCTATGGTGGCACCATTGATCCAACTGCCGACCCAAATGTTATTGGAGGATTAGTCTTAGGGATCTGGAATGAAAGAGTCTCATCCATTCGAGAAAAATTCAAAAACCTGCGAACCGTAGTCTTGGTCAAATCGGAAGACCTTACACAAGTTGCAGTTTTTGAATATGAAACAATTCGTTATGATCCAGAATTGTTTGTGTTTGGATGGAATAAGAACAAAAACTTGGAAGGATTTTTAAAAAGTACAGGTAACAAAAAGTTTGTATGGCAACCTCATGGGTCTCAGTTTACCATCATAGAAGATGTGCCAAAAGATTGTCTGATTATTAAGATAAGGCAGCCAGTTCCTCTGGAGAAACAGAGTATTCTAGATGCAATGGGCTTCGATAAAGGATGGATCAGTATTGAGAAAAGAGAGGATTTAGAATAAAAACCAATCTGACTAACAGTTTAGAAAGATTGGATGTTGGAGAAGATGATTTGTTCAAAACATTTCCTCTCCACCGACCAACCTCAAACATGTCCATCCTGTGGCCTGCGAACAGAAATATTGGCTGACTTAAGCCATACAACCAGCCAAATCCAGATTCATCAATGTCCGGATCTAATGTGTGGATTTCAATTTGTCGTTTTTTCTGAAGAAGAACAGGAACTTTTTCTCATTGAGGAACTTGAAGAGTACTGAGTGAGGGAGTAGAACTGTGAAAGGAAAGGGTTAGCCATCCTTAAAGATTTTTGAGTGAGAGATAACGCTTGAACTCTGCCCTGCTTCCACTAAATATTGTCAGGATAGGCTCGCGGGGAGGATTTGCCAGCGAGCCAGTGTTCGGCCACGTGCGGTTGGAGCTTTGGCAAATCTTGACCTTATGGTTCTTTTGCGTCAAGGCAAAAGAACAAGAAAAATGAAATTAAATCAATGCTGTCCTAAACAATCTTAGGGATTGTTGAAGTTATGGGTTTTTCTTTTGTTGAGACTATTTTTTGTAGAAATCTGGAAACAGAACCCCCTGTAGGCTTTTTGCAGGTGGTTTTTCATGGTTTTCAAAGGGTTTGTCGAGCCATTTTTGGAGTTCAATTTTGACAAAGATATTCAGTCGGATAAATGCGACCAGATTGGACAGGTGCCACCCAAATTTAGCCGTAGCTTTCATGACCTTGAGCAGTAAGATGGTGATCAAAGCGGTCCAGATTTGG
>NZ_FMXE01000057.1:0-8166 GCF_900103735.1 Algoriphagus alkaliphilus
AGCATTACTTTGTGACCTTGAAAAACGACTCTAGCGCCAAAAAGGATTGAAGTCCAAAACAAAGACCGCCTGAGCTTAACTTAAAATATTCTTCGGGCACTTTGCGGTAAAAAAAATGCCAAATTATAGACAAACTTCCAACTGAACATCCCGCTGCTGTGGACCATGGACTGTGGACCGTTGACTAAAAATAAGTATCAAGTAGCAAGACACTGGAACCAAGAGCCAAGAAGCAAGACAAACTTCCAACTCAACATCCCACTGCCGTGGACCGTGGACCATGGACTGTGGACTACTGCCCACTGCCCGTATCCAAATACCTTTTTACCATCATTATCCTTGACCGAAAACCATCGTATAGAATACAAGCGCCAACTTACCGATAACCTCGAAAAAGAAGTGGTTGCATTTCTCAACTATCTTGGTGGTGGTGTAATCTACTTGGGAGTGGATAGAGAAGGGGAGGTAGTCGGGATTGAAAGCCCCGATAGTGTTCAGCTTCAGGTTAAGGATCGAATCAAAAACAATATCGCTCCTTCTTGCCTTGGACTTTTCGATATCGTTTCAGAAATCAGTAAACAAAAGACCTTTCTGAAAATTATAGTAGCAAGTGGTCAGGAGCGGCCATACTACATTAAAAAATACGGAATGTCCGAAAAAGGAGCCTTTGTCAGAAAAGGAAGTGCCTCCGAACCTATGCCACCTCGAATGATTGAGGAACTCTTCTCAAAAAGAACTAGAAACTCAATTGGTAAAATCAAATCCCCAAATCAGGAACTCAAATTTGAGCAACTCCGAATCTATTATGAATCAGCTGGGAAGCCACTCAATATCCCCTTTACTAAAACTCTCGAACTCCTAAATGATGATGATCAGCTCAATTATGTTGCATATCTCCTTGCGGATAATAACAACGTTTCAGTAAATATCGCTAAATACGCCGGAGCCACCCGTGTAGATCTGATTGAAAGCAATGATTTTGGCTTTTGTTCATTGATTAAAGCCACCAAGCAGGTTTTGGATAAAATAGATCTTGAAAATAAAACCTTTACTAAAATCACCTCCAAGGAGCGTATTGAAAAAAGGCAATGGAATCCATTAGCTCTTCGCGAAGCGGTGATCAATGCGATGGTGCATAATGACTTCACCTATGAATTGGCCCCAAAGTTCGAATTCTTTTCTGATCGATTTGAAATTACTTCCTACGGCGGTTTACCTCAGGGATTGTCTCGTTCAGAATTTTTCGAGGGTATTTCCATTCCAAGAAGCAAAGAACTCATGCGCGTCTTTAGAGATATGGAACTTGTCGAGCAGCTCGGTTCGGGAGTTCCTCGTATTCTCCAATCCTATAGTAGAGAATGCTTCCACTTTTCAGATAATTACATCCGAATGAGTTTTTCGATGGAGGAAGTGCAAACTGGAATGACATTTAATGTCGGTGCAAATGTCGGTGCAAATGTCGGTGCAAATGTCGGTGCAAATAAATTGGTTGAAATCCTTAGCAACAAACCTGGATTGAACTCAAAGCAACTAAGTGCATATTTCGATGTGACTTCCCGAACAATTGAGCGGTGGATCAAACAATTGCGGACCGAGGGAAAAATCAAGTTCAAAGGAGAACGAAAGACAGGAGGGTATTGGGTTGTCCAGGATGGCGAAAGCTGATGCATACTTCCTTCGGAATTAAAAGATAAAAAATATGGCATGTTCAATCTGCAAATTGGGAGATACAAAACCCGGACATGTCACAGTGACACTTGAAAAGGGAGAAACTATTGTCTTGCTTAAGCATGTTCCTGCTGACGTGTGTCAAAACTGTGGTCATTACTATCTCGATTCCGAAACTGCAGCCAAAATCCTTCAAACCGGAAAAGAAGCAGTATCAAAAGGTGCTGAATTGGAAATCGTAAACCTTCGTGTGGCTTAGGGAGGTTAAAGCCAATTCCCACTTCACAACGTCACCCTGAGCGCCTGTGCTGAGCGGTGGTTGGTGAGCGATGGTTGGTGAGCGGAGTCGAACCAAGTCGAAGCACTTGTGCTGAGCGCCTGTATTGAGCGAAGTCGAAGTGAAGTCGAAGCATTACTTTGTGACCTTGAAAAACGACTCTAGCGCCAAAAAGGATTGAAGTCCAAAACAAAGACCGCCTGAGCTTAACTTAAAATATTCTTCGTGCACTTTGTGGTAAAAAAAAATGCCAAATTATAGACAAACTACCAACTGAACATCCCGCTGCTGTGGACCGTGGACCGTTGACTAAAAATAAGTATCAAGTAGCAAGACGCAAGTAGCAAGACACTGGAACCAAGAAGCAAGAAGGAAGACAAACTTCCAACTCAACATCCCACTGCCGTGGACCGTGGACTGTGGACCGTTGACTAAAAATAAGTATCAAGTAGCAAGACGCAAGTAGCAAGACACCAGAACCAAGTACCAAGAAGGAAGACAAACTTCCAACTGAACATCCCGCTGCCGTGGACTGTGGACCGTGGACTGTGGACCGTTGACTACCGCCAACTGCCCACTGCCAACTGCCCACATCGGACAACCCTCAACCTCTACAGTCCTCACAACCTCGTACCTCGTACTTCCTACCTCGTACCCCGATCCAAACTCTAGTTTTATTTTATGCTTATAACCATAAAAATTTCTAAATTATAGATAATTTTGTGGTTATACCCTAAAAAAATGATAAAAAGAGATACTTACATCGATAAAATCAAAAAGTTTATCGGGAAGCCTCAGATCAAAATTATCACAGGCATAAGAAGATCAGGCAAATCAACGGTCTTGAGGCTTTTGATAGATGAATTGACACAAAGGGGTGTAAATCAAAATCAAATCATCTACATCAACTTTGAGAGTTTTGCCAATTCTCATCTTACCCAGGCCAAGAGTCTCTATGAGGAAGTTAAAAGCAGAATAAATGGTCCCGGAAAATACTATCTTCTATTTGACGAGGTTCAGGAAGTAGAAAATTGGGAAAAAGCGGTGAATTCCTTTCTGGTGGATTTTGACACGGATATTTACCTCACCGGCTCCAATTCTCACCTGCTTTCATCCGAACTGTCCACCTTTTTGGCAGGTCGTTATGTTGAAATCCCTATTTATACCCTGTCCTTTACAGAATTTCTGGATTTCAAAAATTCCTATTCACTTGCGGGTTCAAATCAGCCTGCACTGTTTATCGAATACCTGCGAAAAGGCGGATTCCCTGTTATCCATACCTCAGACTATGATGAAGAGACAGCCGATCAGCTAGTGCGGGACATCTATGATTCGGTCATCCTGAGGGATTCCGTTCAGCGGCACAAAATCAGAGATATCGAACTGCTCAACCGGGTCATCCGGTATGCTTTTGACAATATCGGTAATACATTCTCAGGGAAAAATGTCGCAGATTACTTCAAAAGCCAACAGCGTAAAATTGATCTCAATACCGTTTATAATTACTTACATGCCCTGGAGGGAGCATTTATCTTCTACCGGGTGTCTCGGTATGACCTCAAAGGCAAAGAAATCCTCAAGACTCAGGAAAAATTTTACCTCGCAGACATCTCCTTACTCTATGCCACGATGGGGTACAGAGATCGAATGATTGCAGGGGTTTTGGAAAATTTGGTGTTTCTGGAACTGAAACGGAGAGGATATAACGTGTATGTGGGAAAGCTTGACCAACGCGAAATTGACTTTGTAGCCGAGCGAAGGGAACAAAAACTCTATATTCAGGTAGCCTACAAACTCGAAAGCCCTGAAACAATCGATCGGGAATTTGCACCGCTGTTGCCGATCAATGACCATTTCCCCAAATATGTCATCACCATGGACGAGTTTTTTAAGGACACAATCCAAGGTGTAAGACATGTCCATATCAGCAACTTCCTGTTGGCAGAGGATTGGTGATTGAAGAAACCTTCGCGTCCCTTTGTGTTCTTTGCGGTTAAAACAGTAAGCAGTAGGCAGTGAACAGTAGGCAGTAAGCAGTAAGCAGTATGCAGAAGCAAGAAACTAGAACCAAGAAGCTAGACTGCGTAGTACCAAAGAGCGAAGCTCTTTCTTTGAGACCTTGAAAACGATACCAAGAGTCTAAAAGCCAGAAAGTTCAATAAAACCTTAATCAAAGGCAAACTTAAAAAAACCTTCGCGTCCCTTTGTGTTCTTTGCGGTTAAAACAGTAAGCAGTAAGCAGTAAGCAGGATGCAGAAGCAAGAACGGAGACAAAGCCCAGTTAAAGCACCCACTGCCGTGGACCGTGGACCGTTGACTAAAAATAAGTATCAAGTAGCAAGACGCAAGTAGCAAGACACCAGAACCAAGTACCAAGAAGGAAGACAAACTTCCAACTCAACATCCCGCTGCCGTGGACTGTGGACTACTGCAAACTGCCCACTGCCTACTGCTAACTGAACATCCCACTGCCGTGGACCGTGGACTGTGGACCGTTGACTAAAAAAAAGTGTACAAAGTACCATGTACCAAGCACCTTGAAAAACTTGTCCGCCTCAGGAGGATTGAGCATTGAAAATTGAAAATTAATCAGCCTCCCAACCCCCTGACCCCAAAACACTACAAAGTAATCGAGGCTTCTTCCGGATGGAAAATGGTCGACTTTGCCGAACTCTGGAGATACAAGGATCTGCTCTACTTCCTCACCCTCCGCGGCATCAAAGCCCGCTACGCCCAGTCCATACTCGGCGTATCCTGGGCCATCATCCAGCCCCTGTTCACCACCCTGGTGTTCACACTGGTTTTCGGAGGACTGGCAAAAGTAGACTCCGACGGCATGCCCTACGTCCTGTTTTCCTACCTGGCACTGTGGCCCTGGAACTACTTCTCCGGTACACTCACCGAGTCGGCCAACTCCCTGATCCAAAATGCCAACATGATCACCAAGGTCTACTTCCCCCGAATGGTCCTGCCACTCTCAGCCATACTCTCCAAACTCCTGGACTTTATCATCGCCTTCGTGGTTGTGATCGTATTGCTCATCTACTTCGGGCAGGTGCCGGGATGGGGGATTTTGTTCCTGCCACTGCTTATTGTGCAGCTGCTGATGACCTCCCTGGGCATAGGCATGTTCCTCTCCGCCATGGCAGTCAAATACCGCGATGTCAAACACGCCCTGACCTTTGTGGTCCAACTCCTGCTGTACGCCGCCCCGGTGGTGTACAGCACCAATGCCGTACCCGAACAATACCAAAAATTCTACATCCTCAACCCCATGGTCGGCGTGATCGAGGGCTTTCGTGCCGCCTTCCTCAACCGCCCCATGCCCTGGGAATGGATCTGGCCCGGCAGCATCCTGGCAGTCGTATTCTTCGTCTTTGGCATGCTGTATTTTAGACGGATGGAGAGGATCTTTGCTGATGTAGCGTAGAAAAGTATCAAGTATTTAGTATCAAGTATCAAGACCGAAGACCGCAGCAGCCAACTCCCCCTTAGACCACAGATTTCAACTTGTAAACAAATCTTCATCAAAGGGGGCAAGGGGGATTTTAGCAGAAGCAAGATACTAGACGCAAGAAACAAGACTTTAGTATCAAGACCGAAGGCGGAAGACCGGAGATCGTAGCAGTCATTCCAACAAAAGCTTTGCTTTTATCCTTTGTGACCTTGAAAAACGACTCTAGCGCCAAAAAGGATTGAAGTCCAAAACAAAGACCGCCTGAGCTTAACTTAAAATATTCTTCGTGCACTTTGCGGTAAAAAAAAATGCCAAATTATAGACTAACTACCAACTGAACATCCCGCTGCAGTGGACCGTGGACCGTTGACTAAAAATAAGTATCAAGTAGCTAGACGCAAGTAGCAAGACACCGGAACCAAGAAGGAAGAAGCAAGAGCCAAGAAGTCAGACAAACTTCCAACTCAACATCCCGCTGCCGTGGACTGTGGACAGTCGACCGTTGACTAAAAATAAGTATCAAGTATCAAGACGCAAGTAGCAAGACTCTAGAACCAAGAAAGGAAACAAAATTCCAACTGAACTTCCCGCTGCCGTGGACTGTGGACCGTGGACCGTTGACTAAAAATAAGTATCAAGTAGCAAGACACAAGTAGCAAGACTCTAGAACCAAGAAGGAAGAACGAGATACCAACTCAACATCCCCCTGCCGTGGACTGTGGACCCTGGACCGTTGACTAAAAATAAGTATCAAGTAGCTAGACGCAAGTAGCAAGACACTGGAACCAAGAAGCAAGAAGGAAGACAAACTACCAACTGAACATCCCGCTGCCGTGGACCGTTGACCGTGGACCGTGGACTACTGCAAACTGCCCACTGCCTACCGCCCACTGCCTACTGCCCACTGCCCACTGCCTACTACCAACTGAACATCCCGCTGCTGTGGACCGTGGACAAAAAAGTATCAATTTATCGCTTAGTCTAGAAAACCTGAACATCAGAATGATATCCGGAAAAGGAGTAAACTTGTAGTTTAAAAATCATCAATAACCGCTATTGACATCAGAATCGCAAAATATTGAATTCAAAGGATCTTGGAGAGACGAATACCTGAAATGGATTTGTGGTTTTGCCAATGCTTATGGCGGTACTATTTTTATTGGTAAAGACGACACAGGAAATGTAATAGACCTGAAGGATGCTAAAAATCTAATGGAAGAAATCCCTAACAAGGTCAGAGATACTTTAGGGATTTTGGTTGATGTTAATCTGCACCAATTAGACCAAGGGAAATTTATAGAAATTCTTGTAGAACAATACCCTTATCCCGTCAACTACAAAGGACAATATCATTATAGAAGCGGAAGCACCAAACAAGAATTAAAAGGGGCAGCACTTGACAAGTTTCTACTTCAGAAAAAAGGGAAAAGATGGGATGGAGTTCCTGTTCCGAATGTTTCAACAAATGAATTAAAGCAAGAAACGTTTGATTTTTTTCGCAAACGAGCTTTAAGAAGCCAAAGAATTGATGAAGAAAGTTTAGCAGACAGTAATGAACACCTTATTGAGAACCTTCATCTCAAAGAAGGTAAATTTCTTAAGCGCGCATCCATTCTACTTTTTCACCCCAATCCTGAACAATATATCACAGGGGCTTACATAAAAATAGGGTTTTTCGAAAGTGATAGTGATTTGAGGTATCAGGATGAAATCCACGGGAATCTATTTGAACAAATTGAGAAGACTACAGAGTTGCTTTTCACAAAATACATCAAGGCTTTGATAAGCTATGAAGGGTTGAATCGTGTGGAAACATACGAGTATCCGAAAGAAGCAATCAGGGAAGCATTGCTAAATGCTATTGCCCATAAAGACTATTCAGGTGGCGTTCCTATTCAAATCAGTGTCTACAATGACAAGTTAATGATTTGGAATGAAGGGCAACTTCCTGAAAATTGGACGGTTCAGAACCTATTGGAAAAACACGCCTCCCGACCATACAATCCTGACATTGCAAATGCTTTGTTTCGAAGCGGTTACATTGAATCTTGGGGACGAGGAACCATTAAAATCATCAATGAATGTAAAAAAGCAGGGATTCCCGAACCAGTTTTTACTTACGATTCAAGCGATATTTCCGTAGAGTTCAGAAAAGACATTTACCATGAAAAACATCTGCAATCGCTTAACTTGAATGAACGACAGGTTAAAGCAGTGTTGTATGTGAAAGAAAAGGGACGAATTACAAATAAAGAGTATCAGAATATCAATAATACTTCAGACAGAAGTGCATCAAGAGATTTAGAAAATTTGATATCAATTGGTGTTTTAAAAAGAATTGGTGATAAAAAAGGGGCTTCTTATGAAATTTACTCTGGCGGATATGGCGGATATGGCGGATAAATGGCGGTTAAATATCGGATAAAACAACCTGTTTTTTGTTTGGCTCATAAGACAAAAAAATAGATCAGCAAACGGACAGAGAAGAACACCGAAGCGATAACAGGAAAACTACCAACTGAACATCCCGCTGCCGTGGACTGTTGACTAAAAATAAGTGTACCAAGTACAAAGTACCATGTACCAAGACAGTCGAAACAATAGGCTATAACCAAGAGGCTAGACAAACTACTAACTGAACATCCCGCTGCTGTGGACTGTGGACAGTCGACCGTTGACTAAAAATAAGTATCAAGTAGCTAGACGCAAGTAGCAAGACACCGGAACCAAGAAGGAAGAACGAGATACCAACTCAACATCCCGC
>NZ_FMXE01000057.1:8866-10390 GCF_900103735.1 Algoriphagus alkaliphilus
GACCGTTGACTAAAAATAAGTATCAAGTAGCTAGACGCAAGTAGCAAGACACCGGAACCAAGAAGGAAGAACGAGATACCAACTCAACATCCCGCTGCTGTGGACTGTGGACTGTCGTCCGTTGACCAATTCAACAATTAACCCTTAACCCAAATCCCCCAATTCAACAAAAAACGCACTGCTATAGTGCAAAAAAATTAAAAATTCGCACTCCTTTGGTGCAATTTCTTGTAAGTTTGCATACTCAATATGCTTAATGGATAGTTTGTTTCAATACTCCAACCAATTAATTGCCCATGTAGATCCAGCATTTACACGCTATCTCTACGATAAAATTAACTGGCAAAACAGATTGCTCGGACTGATCGGACCCAGAGGTATCGGGAAAACTACCCTCATCTTACAGTACATCAAAAACAATCTAAATCTTCAGGAAACACTCTATGTGACAGCAGAAGATTTCTATTTCGCAAAAAACCGTTTGACCGATTTGGCAAATGACTTTGTAAAAGCTGGAGGAAAATATTTGTTTGTTGACGAGGTGCACAAATACCCGGATTGGGCGAAAGAACTAAAACTTATTTACGATTACCATCAAGAGCTTAAAGTAGTGTTTACGGGTTCCTCGATTTTTGATATCAAAAAAGGGAGTGCCGATTTGAGCAGAAGAGCAGTGGTTTACTCCATGCAGGGACTGTCTTTTCGTGAATATCTGATGCTTTTTCATCACATAGAAGTACGACCTTATTCACTAGACGAAATTATCAATCACCAAGCCGATGTTCCTCAAATTCCCCATCCACTTCCCCTCTTTGATGACTATCTGAAAAAAGGATACTACCCATATTCCAGGGAAGATGATTTTGGACTGAAACTACAGCAGGTCGTAAATCAAACCCTGGAAGTGGATATCCCAACCTATGCCCAAATGAACGTTTCGACAGGACGAAAACTGAAGCAGTTGCTGGCAATTGTGGCACAAAGCGTACCCTTCAAACCCAATATGAGCAAAATAGCAGAAATGCTGAATATAAGCCGAAACAACATAGCAGATTACTTGCTCTACATGGAAGAGGCGGGTATGATCACTCAGCTGAGAAGCCAAACAGAGGGCGTCAGGGCATTGGGTAAAGTCGATAAAGTTTATTTGGAAAACAGTAATCTGGTTTACAGCTTGGTAGATGACCATCAAAACAAAGGAAATATACGGGAGACCTTTTTTCTCAATCAATTGAAAGTGAATCACCACGTAGTTTCTTCATCTGTCAGTGATTTCAAAATTAATATGATGGATTTTGAAGTAGGCGGAAAAGGCAAAGGAGAAAAGCAAATCAAAACCGCCCCAAAAGGATACCTAGTCAAAGACGATATAGAGCGAGGATACCTCAATACCATCCCCCTTTGGCACTTTGGATTGATGTATTGATTCAAAGTATCAAGTATTTAGTATCAAGTATCAAGACCGAAGACCGCAGCAGCCAACTCCCCCTTAGACCACAGATTTCAACTTGTAAACAAATCTTC
>NZ_FMXE01000005.1 GCF_900103735.1 Algoriphagus alkaliphilus
AGTAAATATACTATTATAAAATCATAAAAAATATGGGCTATAAAGTTAAAATTCAAAGAGTTGAAAGAGGAAAAACCAGTTCCTATTATATCAATTTTCCTGCGGCTCTGGCAGAGTCTTGTGATATAGAAAAAGCAGAAGAATTGGAATGGGAGATAGAGGACAGGAATACCTTTGTTTTGAAAAGGGTAATTAAAAAAGAATCATTTCTGAAGAAGAAGGCTAAAAAATAAGAGAGGAACTATCTCTCTAATAGGGGTATAAGCCTTAAGTTAACGCCAATGCCTGAAAGGGTTGAACATTCTAGATATGGAATTACAAATTCCAAAAAATATAAAAGCATTTCGGTTTGAATATTTTTCATGTCCATGGCTTAGTGATTTTCGATCTTACCGTCTTCCACATGAAGGATATGAAGCAAGCGGTGAATGATGGGAGCAAAAAAGACAGCTGTAATACTCAGGAACGCAACTCCGCTGTAAAGGGCATAAAAGGAAGAGAAAAGCTTGGCTCCGTTAGAAGTCATATCAGATACCGGTCCCATCCCGGTCAGAATCATACTGGCCATATGAAAACTATCAATAAGAGTAAGATCAGCAAAAAACCAATATCCCAACATTCCAAACCCCACTGAGACTACTACTAAGGAAAAAGCGAACAATCCAAAGCGACTCAGGCGTATTAAAAAGGATGGAAAAGCCAGTACCTTTTGGGTTTTATGTTCAAGGACCTTTTGAAAGCTTTTTTTTGAATTGTTCATAAAAGGTATCAGAGTGGAAAACCTTCTTCTAAGTTAAATTATATTCCTATCGAAGTAAAAATTATACAAAGTCAATTTGAGCCCGCAATTCAATCTTTATTTCTTTCAGTTTATTTAGAAAAAAAAATGAGGGAAATAACTAACTGCTACTTTTTTAAATTCATACCGCCATTGCTTTTACTTTTTCACCAAGTTCATTTTTCCGGTTACTTCAATGGTTTCAGCAATTTTGGTAATCACCAAAGAAGGAACCTTAATCTGATAGTCTTCAGGTTTAACCTGAAATTTAAAGTCCAGTTTAAGTTCATTTCCCGTTGAAATAAGGGTTCCTTTTACAGCTACAGCCTTAGTGGCTCCATGAATGGTCATGCTTCCCTCTGCGGTAACAGGATAGGTTCCCGCCTTTGTCAAGTCTACCAGTTCTTTGATCTTACCTTTGAAAACCGCCGCAGGGTATTTTTCACTTTCCAGATAATTCTCATTGAAATGCTCCTGCATAAGCTTATTGGGAAAAACGAAATCAGTGATTTTCATCTGCACAGCCAATTCCCATGAAGAGGAATTGATAATGCACCCAGACTTTTTGTTTACAGCCTCAATGGTCTCCAGCGGAGTGTCTGAATAAAATGATACCACTCCTGAGGATGTACCATATAGTACCTGTGACCATGCATCTCCCACATGAAGGAAGAAAAGTAGTGCAGAAAGAATTAGCATATTCCTCATTTGTCTTTGTTTTTTGCTCCTTTGTCAAAGCTGAATGTCCTGGCAATATTGAATCCGTAATAGATGTCACCATCCTCCCACGAGCCTGTTGTCTGACCGATGAAATGCCTTTCGATCATTCCCCGTGAATTGGTGAAGTGGAGCTGAAAGACGTGCCCGCCTGTTTCGATGTCTACTCCGATGGAAATGGCATCGTGATACGGATAGGCTTTCCCGGTACTTGTCTCATAAGCTCCCGGATCAGAGAAGGCATGGTAGTATTCTCCTGAAAGCGTAAATCGTTTGGTGAGCTTGTAGCGTCCTCCAAAACCTAAGGCCCAAAGGTCATTGGGAATGGAGGGATCCTCAACTTTGTTTAAATGAAGGAAAGTTGGCATGACCTGAAGTGATAGCCTATCATTAAACTTCCGGGCAATCAGCGCCTGACCCCAATAGGAATAGCACTCGGTATTATTGTTGAAGCGCATTTCAGAACCGGATTCCATGACATAACCCGTCTCCATTGTGTTGATCGCCCATCCTCCAAGTCCAGTCACCGTGAGGGGGAATTTGTTGGATTGCCTCAGGACCTTGTATTTGGTGTAGAGGTCATATGTTTTTTCTAGTGAACTTCTCCCCGCTCCGATTAGCCATTTGTCAGTAAGGCCATATTCAAGACCCAATCTTATTTTTGCTTCATCCAAACCAAAGAAATTGGCGATAAACCCACTGTTGACCGCGCCAAAGCGGTGGGAAATCCAAAAGTTCAGGTGATTTTTGGATACCGTCTCGATCGTTTGCCCATTGATCAGCCGGGAAGCCTTGAAGGTTGCCAGAGTGAATGTGGGTTCCTTGGATTGCTCCTCGTCCAACATCTTCAGCAATTCATCCTGGGCCAAGGCTTTGGGAATCCAAATCATGGCCACCAGTCCTGCCAGCAAAAGAATAAGCAGAACTTTCTTTAGGGAAGGATTCAAGATCATAAGGTTACAATAAGCGTAGTGCCGCTAAATTGTGTTTGGTAGGTCTTAAGACCTTTTGATCCTTTCGAATTCAATCCTTTTCCAGAAGTGTCAAATAAAGCCCCATGCTCTGGGCAATAAAACTCCCCGGACCTGAAGTAAACTTTCCTTTTGCCTTCATGGGAACATACCTGTGTCACTGCCGCGAATGAAGTTTCAGAAATCCTTGCGATTACAATACCACCGACGATAACATAATTTCCCACGGTATTCAGTTTGGAGTAAGTGGGGTCGTTGAGGTCGAGTGTCAATTCATTGGTATTTCCACCTGTGCCGGGAGGCAAAGTCGGATCCATGCTTTCGTTTACACAGCTACTCAGACCTGAAGCAGCGCAGTAAACTGCAAATAGAGAAGCCCCCTTCAATCCCAAGGATTTGAGGAATTCCATGCGATTCATTTTCTCATTCATAATTTTGATGTTTAGGGTGTTAAGTAAATTTAGAGGCAGACTCCTTCAGGCTTTCTTAGCTTTTTCTTAAGATTGGCTTAAAAGAAGAATGCCTTTAAATCATCCTTCCTTTCTATTCCAGAATTCAGGCGTTTTATAGTAGCCTAAATTGGATTTGATTAAATTTCCGGAATCCAAATTCACCTCTTCCAGTATCAAAAGGCCAATAATCCGGCAGATATTTTAAAAAATACCCCCGGAAGAATCCACCGGGGCTATCGGTCAACATATCAATAAAACCTCAATCAAAATGAAAACTGATACTGCATCACCAGCATTCCCTTTCGTGGATCAGACTCGTTTTTTACCAACTTTTCAGAATTTCCTTTGGCCAAAATGGGTCGGCTTTGGTAATCCAAGGAAAGCTTGGAACGATGCCCTGCCTGAAGCCAATTGACCCCGATGTCATAGATCGTGATGGGCTTTTCTACCCGCTCATAATCTGAAACAATTAGCTGTGCATATGGCTGAAGGGTGCTCTGTTTGCCAAGCAAATCATTTCTCATCAGGTAACCCATCTGGGCATAATAGACTTGACCCGTACCGATAAGGGGGGCATTATTTCCGGGTCCATTAAATGCCCCTTGGCTAGTAGTTCCGTTTGCCGGGTTGATGGCACCGGCATTTCTCAGGTAGTTGGGACCAAAATCATAATCGATCAGCGCTGCGTAGACCGTCAAAGCAGTACCCTTTTCTTGGTCGAGCGGCGCATCGTAGAAGACATCCAGCCCAAATTGCCTACTCGCTTGTTGGATCACAGGACTTGTCACTGTCTCACGGTATTCCGTGGCGTGATCTTGAGTAGAAAAGCCAACACCGATATTGAATACATTCTTTTTTCCCAAATATGTCCCTGTCATATAAGGTATCTGATTGCTTTCTTTCTCATGAAACTGCCAAAAGAAATATCCCTGGTAATTAACTGCGGGGGCGGATGAGCTGTAATAAGCGATATTGGTGACATTTTCCGGTAAAGTGGGGACAGGAACCAAGGCAGTTTGAATCGGGAAAGGATTTGAAACCGATACCCGGTAGTCTAATTCGCCCAGTTTTCCTTTGGCATAAATCCCAAGCTTGCGGACAAATTGATCCGTAATGTCATTGGTGGATTCCTCAATATAGGGCAGATCCAATCCCAGAATGCTAGCTACCGAAGATGACGAATAGCGAACCGTTCCGTTCCACCCATGAAGCCCGGCACCAAGACTGAGCTTGTATTTAACCACTGCATATTCGGCGGTGACATCATGAAGGAATAGTCCGGGTTTTCGGGCAGAAAGTGATCCAAAGCTATTGATCCCAAACTGCGTATAGACGAATACATGATCCGTAACTTGTCCCATCACCTGATAGCGAACTCTTCGAAGACCGACATCGAAGACCTGATCCTTGGCTGTCCCAACCACAGTAGAACCGGGATTCAAATCTGTATAGCGAATCCAAATTTGTCCGAGACCGGTTCCTTTTACCCAATGGGTTTTTTCCTCATTCAGAAATAGTTTGACTTCTTTTTCGGTCTGGGCAGTGGCTGAAAGAATAAATGCCATAAAAATCAGTGCTGCCAGGAGAAGGATTAGACCTATTTTTCTCATGATGGATTTTTATTTATTTGGAAAATAGGACCACAAGGCACTATCCAAACAGTGCCTTGAAGTCAGATTTATTCGGTGGTGATTTTGAGGCAGGAAAAGTAGCCACGACTGTCAAAGCTTGATTAGCAGTTTTCACACCACTGATCGATTGTTAGATCCTTGATTATCGGAGCGATTTCCCTTGAGTTCAGGATTGGATCAGTTTTCTCGATGCCAACTTATGATCCGATACCGGCTTGTGGTTTTCCAGGCCAATGATCCTGACTTGTCCCCCATTTTCTTCATACTCGTGCTGGAAATGATGCAGGTTTTCCATCACCGAGTGGTCGACCAGCTTGGTGTTTTTCAGATCGATAGTCACATTGAATCCGGCAGGAATTTCTTCCAGTTTTCGTTTGATTCCCATAAAATTTGAGAAAATGGCTGCCTTATCGATTTCTACCAGGTATTCATTATTATTAAAAGAAACCACCGTTGGGGCCTTGAAGAAAGAATTGATAGGTGTACCATTAATGAGGTGAAGGAACATTTTCAAGACGATTCCAGCTCCAATTCCAATTAATAAATCTTCGAAAATGGTGAAGGCTATGGTCACTAAAAATATTGCCAATTGCTCTTTGCCGATTTTAAAGGTGTTGACAAATTCCTTCGGATGGGCCAGCTTAATACCTACAGTAATCAACATCGCCGCCAAGGCAGCGTTGGGAATCAACTCAATCACAGGAGTAGCAACCAATACGAAAACAAGGATAAAAAATCCATGGAAGAAGTTTGCCCAACGGGTTTTTGCCCCATTAGTCACATTGGCAGAGCTACGGGCCACTTCAGAAATCATTGGCAAACCTCCCAAAAAGGCACTAACCGTATTTCCGACTCCTATCGCGATCAAATCTTTATCGTTGTTGGATTTCCGCTTGAAAGGATCGGAGAGATCAATTGCTTTTACAGTCAGCAGCGATTCTAAAGTTCCGACCAAGGCAAACATAATGACATACTTAATAAACGTACCCGTTTGGGCAATCCCCGAAAAGTCCGCATTGTACTTTACGTTTTCCACCAGATTCCCGATATGAAGCAAGGCATAGGGTGGTTCGGTGTGTGCAAAATCCATCGCCAATTCTGAGGGAATGGCAACGATTAACACCATTAATGGAGCAGGGATTTTTCCTAATTTAAAATCCTTCAAATAGGGCCATCCCAGCATGATGGCCAAGCTGTACACGCCGATCATCGTGGCTCTCGGGTCAAAATTTGCAAAGAAGGTAGGAATCGATTTGATCATCCCCACAATACTCATCCCCTTATAAAGTTCTGGATTGACGTCCAATAAAACAGGGATTTGCTTTACAATGATGATAATTCCAATCGCCGCTAGCATCCCGTGTATGGCGGAAAGGGGGAATATATCGGCCAATTTTCCGAGTTTAAATACACCGAATAGAATTTGAACCAGGCCAGCCACCACCATGGCTCCGAGGGCTAGTTTCCAACCTGTATCTCCGCCGCCGAATTCTGCAACAGATCCGGCTACTACCACAATCAACCCCGCCGCAGGACCTTTGATAGTCAATAGTGAACCTGAAATCAAACTGACCAGTATGCCCCCAATTATGGCAGTCACCAAGCCCATTATCGGAGGAAAATCAGAGGCTTTGGCGATACCCAAACTTAAGGGCATTGCCAAAAGAAATACTACAAATCCTGCACTGGCATCTGCTCCGAAGTTTTCAACCAGACCTTTCCAGCCGTCCTTTGGTAGTTGAAGTTTTGTTTCGCTTTTCATTTGATATGATATTTTATGAGGAAATTCCTCTTGAATGAATGATTAGAATGAGGTTTTTATTTGCGTTTTATTCGCAATCATTTTGACAGTACTAAACTGCCAAAAAGATAAAATCCCAGGCTTTGCCGGATCCTTTTTGTAACCGGTAAGTTTTGCTCCCAGAAACAAGCGCGCAAAGATTCTCACAGAAGCAATACCTTCCATGACAAAGGCCAGCGCTGCAAGAAATGCCAAAAGGTATTGATCTTGATGGATATGGCTGAAGAGCAAATCCTCACCTATAAACGTAGGCGAAAGTGGAAATCCCATCAGGCCAAGCGAGCTGATCAAAAAACCAAAAGCCAACATCGGGTGCCGACTCACATAGCCTTGGTATTCAAATAATCCCTTCTGCCCGAGGGAATTTTTCATCCGTGAAATAATCAGAAGACCTGAAAACCCAAAAACAAGTACACCACTGAGGTACATGGCAATTTCTTCAGCGGAGAATTTTTCATTTTCTGCAATTGCCAAGACCATCCAGAAATGGTTCATCATCAAAAATGTCCAGCTCAACCTTGCGGATTTTCGTTCGGAAAATGACTTGAGAACCATCAGCAGGGCTATAAATGCAAAGAGCGGCGGTAGCAGTCTGTGCAACTCCGGGGGGACTTTATATCCAATAAGCAAGAGTCCCATTCCGATTAAGTAGCTTGGTACAAAATAAAACAGGACAGTTCGATAGCTTAAGAAGTCAAGTCTATGACCTAGTCTCTTCAATGGATTGAAAATAAGCCGATTGATCAGTCGATCAAGATTCCATTCTTTTAGACTCCAGATATAAAATGAGATCTGAAGTTTATTCCAAATGCCGGTTTTATTATGGAATTGCTTTGGCACGAAGCCATAAAACTGCTCTCGAATCAAGTAGCTGACTACTGAGGGAGAAACCAAAAGCTGGTAGGTTCTTAAGAAAGCATTTCCGGCAAAATGGATCAATACGAGCACTTCCAAGCCAGCGGCAACCTCAATAAACATGATCCCGATTTGAGTCAGAGAAGCATAACCTATTTGGGTTTTGACAGAAGTCTGAACACGGGCGATCATTGTGGAAAAGACTGCCGTCATAAGGCCAATTAATCCGATCAGAACTCGCACGACAAGTTGATTTTCCCAAAAAGGAAATGTCCTGAGCAAAAGAAATACCCCCAAGTGAACAGACAGCGATCCATAGAAAATCGCCGAAGAAGGAGTCGGACCCTCCATTGCTCGGGGCAACCAAGAGGAAAATGGAAATTGGGCAGATTTGGCAGCAGCGGCCAAAAGCAACATCAATGCAATGAACAAACCGATTCCAGAGTGGCCTGCCAAATGTTCCGATACTAATTCGGAATTATTAAGCTTGAGAAAGGTGATGTTTTCATGCCAAAGATGATGACTGGCCCACATCGCCAAAATCAACCCGACGTCTCCGATCCGATAAATAGAAAAAACTTTGATTGCATTTTTTGTCGGTAGGTAATTCTCCCGATAAAAGGCAATCAACAGGAAAGAAGATAAACCCAAGATCTCCCAACCTATGAATAAGGTTTCGAAATTTCCTGCCAAAACAGTGATATTGAAACCCAGGTAAAAGAACAAAACAGTGTTGAAAAACCGTTTGTAGCCACTTTCCCTATGAAGGTAATAGCGACTGTAGAAAGTGATCAAAAAGGTTAACAATGCGCCTATAACCACATACACGGCGCCGACCCGGTCAAAGAAAAAGTCTACCAAAAACTCAAAGTGGTCGTTTCGATATAGGACAAATTCCTTGAGATTAAGCGCCTGAAATCCCTGAATACTCCAGAACACCAAGAAAACCAGGACACTCATCAAGTTAAACCCTGCCGTGAAAAAGGCTACTCTGGAGAGCAGTTTCTCCTTATACTCCGGCACCATAAGACTCACCAAAAAGCCAACGAGAGGTATCCCAATCATTAACTGAATCCAATTTTGAAGTTCCATCAAAGTGAGTCAATAAGGTAAACGGGAAGATTTTCTTTGCTACTCAACAGCTTGTCCTGCAAGTGATCAAGGTGCTCGATTTTGGACTCGGGCTGGTAGGCCTCAAATCCCTCATCTCTATACCGCAAAAACGTGCCTGTAAATGGATCGATGACTACTAAATGGATCCAATAATTCTTTACCCATTCATAGGTTCCGGGATTAGCCTGAAGCACCTTCATCACTACCGCGGGGTCTTGCTCAACAATCATCAACAAGCGAATCGGGTCATGAATTTCGACCATTTGGTAGGGCAATCCTGTTCTCAAATCACCGTCAGCACCATTGGCTACGCCGATCAATCCCATAACATTGTGGGGTAGTTTGGTGCCAGCCCCAAGCTTATCCGGATCCATTCGGGAGAAATAATATTCCAGATTGATTCCCCCACACACCGGTGCTGCCGCACCGAGAATTTTGGTCAAGGCTTTTCCTTCGGGATCTTTTCGGTAATCGTATGAATTCAAAAAAGCTCTTCGATCAAAAAACAGACCTTTGATCGTTGATTTTCGGGAAATAATACAAAGCGCATTAGTCGCATGATTGTACTCCGGTCGGGGTTCGAAAAGGGAAAAGGCACGTTTTTTAATCTCCTCATGCAATCTTCCTACCGACTTGTTGGGTTTTAACGTATCGAATCTCCTTGACCGCTCCAAGGCATTAAATCCCAGGGCCTTACCAAACTTCCCTTTATTTCCCTGATGAAGTTGAGTATTGAACGCTGAAAGTAAATACTCATCAAAATAGGCGATTTCATCTTTGGTGGTATCGTGCAATCCACCTAAAAACTGGGTGGAAACAGGGATTTCAATCCCTCTAGTGAGGAGCTGCTCCCTGACCATAGGATGATTTGCCATGGCTGCGGCCACTCGGGCATTCACAGATCCTGGACGACCACAGCATGCACCACAGTCATATCCGGCATAGTGGGTGTTATTTATACTGGATGCGCCATGCCCAATCAAATAAACAAGAGGAGAAAAGCCATCGATAAGTCCAATGCTCCGCAGAAGACCTTCGACTCGATCAGTCATTTCCTCTACCTTGAAACCGACCTGAAGCCCCTCTTCCATCAGCCCCTTGTATTCAATCGACAGGGTACCGGAAGGATCCATGTGTTTAAAGGAGGACACCTCAAGTGCTGAACTGGAAGGCCTTAAGATATTACCCACCAATTTCACTGCGGATAAAAATCCGAGAGTCTGAGCACTAACCCAGCCACGGACCAGTGAGTGGCTTTTTTGGTTGAAATGTGGATCTCGGACCAGTATTTTATGGCTGGCTATTTCCTTAATCAGAAACTTCGGGGTGACAGGAGCCGGGCAGGATTTGGTATGAAACTTTCCAAACTCTGGCTGAAAGTAGAATTCCACATTGAAAAATCCGGGGGTACCATATGTCGCACATTCAGGATCGATGTATTCCAAATGTCGTCGAGTGGAGCATTCCCGGTCATCAATGCAAAATAAAGCCTGAAAACTAGGTATTCCAGATGCTTTTGACTGAGGTCTAACCGCCGAGATACCTGCCAAAACCTCATCATAATAGCTCCATTCGTAGGCTTCTTGCCAACATTGAAGAACTAGGTCTAATTCATTAAAAGGATTGTTTTCAAACAGATCCTTGGTTTTAAAAGGAAATCTATGACCAATTGGGATCCAATTTTCTCCAAACTTTTGATCCAGTGCATCGATCTCCAGCAGGCATTCAAATTTGATCACATCCTCCAGGCATATTTTTTTGAAATCCAAAAGAGATTCAGGTTGGGATTCCAAAACTGACACCATACCCGACCACCCCGCATGCGCAAATTGTTGATCAAATAAATACCAACCGTAGGATTGAGGATCACCAACCAGAATATCAAGGAGTTTCTCCAAACTTAATTGAGGATCAAAAAGTAAATCCAAAGCTCTTTTACTCTTAATAATCGAGGAAAAACTTTGGGTTTGGATGACTTTGATCGCATCCAAAAACCCCTTGGCTTCGACCGGAAATGACCAAATCGAAATTCCCTGATCAAGGTAAGCTGCCAAGATTCTAAAGAGAAAAGGATGTGTGACCTTATCCAGGTTAAAATGATAATCAGATTTCCAGTGGTTCCTCAATGAACCAACTTTAGCACCCGAAACCTCCTGATAATCTTGATCGAGTAGTTTGACAGCCCAGTCATTGGCCGCTGCTAAACCAAAATGATCCTCAAGCAGATTTTTTAATAGTTGACCTTTGATTTTACTGGATCTGAAAAGATCTCGGTAGGCTTCCAAGGGCAAATAGCCTTGGTATCCCAATTGTGTTTTGGCTTGCTTTAACCCTTGATGAAAAGGCAGGTGCTGAAAAGCATGTAGCGTATTATGATGGACAAAGTCCTTGAGTGGAGCCTGTGCAGGGAGGAAATGCCGCAACTCATGCAGAATTTCGCCCAAGCCAAAGGCATGATGCATCAAATGTGAATTCATGAATTTAAGTATTGAGTTGGAGATCAGGCAGTGTCCAACAGACCAAAAGTCTGCGACAACAGTAATCAAAGCCTATCGGCTAAAAATCAACCCAAATGGGTCTTCCAGGATTGGAAGATATCGTAAAGATGCAGGTCCCCCTGAATGGGTTTATTCCCGAAAATAGTATTTGAAAGCAATCGAGGCTCCCGCTCAATAGAATCTTGAAAGAGCAAAGCCAAGATATCTGCTACGCTTTCACTTTTATCTTCTGTTTTCTCCTCCTCGGCTTCTATAAAGCCATATTCATTTGCAAAAGCGGGAATTAAAAACTCGTGTAGCTCTTGATCAGAACCAAGATCTGAGGCAGCAATCCTGTCTCCAAAAAAATCATTCAGTAAAATCCCAACTGCCTGACCTTGGACAGCCAAGGTCAGGCGTAAGGATAGAATGAGAAGATTAAGAAGAGAAATCATTTTTTTCTAAAAACATTGAAAGGTACACTTTTTTAATATCAAGCAATAGATCTTTACTATTTTTAACGATTACGCAAGAAAAAGACGCTATTATTTAAATATCAGTCGATTGTTCAATGCATACTCCGATTCCTAAACTATTCCAATCACCTACACTCCTATCACAATTTTAATCAGCAGCCAATTATCAAAAAGGGTTTAGAATTAAATTTTTTGATGGAAAGCTAAAAATAGAAGACAGATAAATCCGATTGTCTTTCCTGATGAAAAGACTTAGTAAGCCTACTCTGAGGATTCTTAAATGAGGGCGGAAAGAAAAAAAACCCAGGCTGATCAGGCCGGGGCTAGGGGTGATTGAAACAACTTTTCTCGATTCCTTTTCAATGTTTTACCAATTGGTTTACTGGCATTCGATACAGAAAGGAAAACTGTAGTGAATTTCTTAACTACAGTATAACTTCTTGGAATTTAAATTGATTGAATATATTAAGTGAAAGATTACAACAAAATCTGACTCAGTTTCCCATTTAAAATCAGCTGTTAAAACAACAATTATGACCTGTTTTGGTTGGTTTCAAAGAAGGATAAAACTGACTTTAATCTGAATTGACGAAAGATGAAATCTTTTTTTTTCAATACCCAAGATTCCCTACTAAGTGTAGTAATTAGTAAATAAAATGAAATTGACCTCACTTGCCTCAATTAATCTTGCCTGTTGCAAAAAAGTTCGGAATAGAGAATGTGGTAATTTTAGAGTCACATGAAACGAACAAAAACAAGACTCCAAGCCTGATCGAGGTCCGTATGGAAAAACAATTGTTAATTTTTTATTTTAAGTTGAAAGATTCAGGCCTTATCAACAGCCACTTTTCCAAGTCATGTTATTCCTAAAAAAAAATATCCACCTGTCCTGATTTGACTCCAAGTCCATTAAAATAAAAACTAACTTTAATCCATCATTTTGACCGAATATGAAGCGATTAGGTATTTTTATTTTTGATGAAGTCGAAGTTTTGGATTTTGCAGGACCATTTGAGGTTTTTTCTGTGGGTTCACAGCTGTCAGATTATTCCCTCCTAGAGGTTTTCACTTTTGGAGCAGATGATTCGCTAATCCGAACAAAAAACGGACTTCAGGTTAAACCTGATTTCGGGATTTCCGAACTATTGAATTTGGATTTTTTGGTACTTCCGGGAGGAGATGGAAGCAAAAAAGTGATACAAAATTCCGACTTATTGTTTGACCTTGAATTGCTGATCCAAAATTCCAGGTGGACAATGAGCGTGTGTTCCGGTTCCAGAATCTTGGCAAAGACGGGGTTTTTGGAGGGAAAACCTTACTGCACCCATCATGAGGTTTTTGAAAGCATGAAAGAGATTGTTCCTGATGGAATACCTAAACCAGAGCTCAGGTTCGTCCAAAGTAATGATAAGATTTGGACAGCAGCCGGCATATCTGCCGGAATAGACTTGTCCTTGTACTTATTGGAGAAAACTTTTGGTGAAGAATTGGCTTTGAAAACCGCCAAGTATATGGAATATCAACCTTATTTGGATTCAAAATGATCGCAAAAACCCCAAATCCCCCTTATTACGCCGTAATCTTCTCCAATCTGAGAACTGAAGTCAGCGAAGGCTATGAAGAAATTGCGGAAGAAATGGTTCGCCTAGCAGAACTGCAGCCCGGGTATCTTGGGCATGAAAGTGTCCGTGACGGGCTGGGAATTACAGTCAGTTATTGGGCAAATCTAGACTCTATAAAAAACTGGAAAGCCAATACAGACCATTTAATAGCTCAAAAATTCGGTCGTGAAAAATGGTATTCAGCCTACAAGACCCGCATTGCATTGGTGGAGCGGGATTATGAATTTGGGATTTGATTTAGGCAGTTATGCCTGCTACAGTTCACTTTTTTTTACCGCAAAGGAAAAAAGAGATAATTTAATCTAGTCTCAATAGGTTTAATCCAGTCGCTTTCGCTCTAATTGAGTTCGCAAAGAGTTCAACTTCAATCCTCAGTTTTTCAAAAAATCTGCGTTCATCAGCGGCTTTTTCTGCATCAGTCTGCGGGATATTTTTCAAGGAAGAAAGAGTTCAAATTCTATTTTTCTCTATTCTCTTCTGTGGAAAAAACCCTTACATTCTCAGAACCTATGGTAAAAAAAATTTAGAATCAAAGACCCCGATTCTCAACCCTAGAACTATTTTTCTTTTTCTTTCAATAGTAATAAAGAATTCTACTCCTTCTTAAGCTCAGTAGCCAGCATTTTCACACGGTCTTTGATATTCATTTGGGAGACATCCAAGTCATCCGAAGTAGCTTTCAGAAAGTCCTTCACCGCTCCGGTATGATCGGTTGATTTACCTTCTGCCAATGTTACATATCGCATAGTTGACCAAAGTATTGTTTTCAATTGTGTTTTGGAATCATCTGTCATGTAATATTCCACCACGATTGTATTGTGATTATGCCAAAGAATCCGACTCATGATCCGCACCCACTCTCCCACCATAGCAGGTTTTACATAGCTGATGTTGTGATTGTAGACAACCCAAGCAGCCTTGTATGTTTTGATCAGATCTATGATCTCCAAACCATACAGCTTTGGAACCTGATCTTCCCTAGCGTTGAAGAAATAGTCAAAATACTTCGCGTTGTTGAGGTGACGAAGCGGGTCACAATCCTGAAATCGAATGACCACTCGACTTTCAGTTTCAGTTGGATAGTGTTTCTCTGGATTGTAGTCAAACATGGCTTAAAGTTGATTGCTGGTTAAAACTGTAATTCCCGCTGCCTCCATTTCGGCAATCGCTAAATTTCCGTCCTCAGGTTTAAGGTTTACCGCTCTGGTGGCATCTGAAATTAAAAACGTCTCAAAACCGAGGCTTTTAGCATCCAAAGCAGTGAATTTCACACAGTAATCCAATGCCAAACCGCAAACAAAGACCCTCCTAATTCCAATACTTTTTAGGAAATCCCCTAGTCCCGTATCTCCCCTTCTGGCATTGTCAAAGAAACCCGAATAAGAATCCACTTCCGGGTTTTTCCCTTTCTGGAACACAGCCATCCATTGACTCCGATTCAGTTTCGGGTGAAAATCCGCTCCTGAGCTCCCCTGTACGCAATGTACCGGCCAGAGAATCTGTGTCAATCCGGCCAATTCGATGAATTCAAAAGGTTTTCTTCCGGGATGATTTGCAGCAAAACTACCATGATCCGACGGATGAAAATCCTGGGTGGCGATGACATGCCGGAACTTTTTCTGCATGTCATTGATCAGCGGGACCACTTGGTCTCCTTCGCTGACAGCTAAAGCCCCGCCCGGAATGAAGTCATTTTGTACATCTACGATCAGCAGTACCGAATCGTCATTAATCCATTCCATTATCAAATTTTTTAGCTTTCAAAACCAATTCCATGCGCAAATGATGCAAATTCTCTTCCAATCCTACCGGATATAAGTGGGGATTTACCAGGCGTTTATGCGTTTTGTCCAAGGACTCCAATTGCTCCGCAGCACGATTTCGGACGGCATCTAAAGTCGGTAGATCATAGACTTTCTCTCCTTTTTTAAAAATTGGTTTCAGCAATACCTCTTCTTGATAATAGACCGGCATCAGTCGCTTTCTCCGAGTCGCATCGATGGGGTCAATAATCACAACACTTTTAGGATCAATATCTTGATCTTCCAAGTAGATCATATCAGCAATGGCTTTTCCTTTGGTGAAATACCGCTTTACATTGTGAACACCAGGAATATTGATTTTGAGCAATTGCTGCGACACTTTTACTTTTGGATCCCATGTACCGTCAGCCATTCGGATTGCCGAAAGCTTATAAACCGCACCAAGTGCAGGCTGATCATAGGCTGTCACCAATTTTGTTCCTACTCCCCATACGTTGATGTCGGCTTCCTGAGATTTAAGCGAGGCAATAATATGTTCATCCAGGTCATTTGAAGCGATGATTTTGGCATCCGGAAAGCCAGCCTCATCCAGCAGTTGTCTTGCCTTGGTACTGAAATAAGCCAAGTCACCCGAGTCGATTCGGATTCCGACCATTTCTTTTCCTTTGCTGCGCAAAATCTCCCCGACCTTGATCGCATTCTTAACACCATTCAGTGTGTCATAGGTATCCACCAAGAATACACACTGATCCGGAAAGGCATCTGCATAGGCCACAAAAGCTTCCAGCTCCGTCTCAAAAGAAATAATCCAGCTATGCGCATGCGTGCCGGCAACAGGAATTCCAAACAGCTTTCCCGCCATCACATTCGAGGTGGAAGTACATCCACCGATATACGCTGCACGGCTTGCCGCCAAAGCGCCGTCAATTCCCTGTGCTCTTCTCAAACCAAATTCCAATACCGGTTCACCCTGCGCAGCAATATTGATACGGGCGGCTTTGGTGGCAATCAGGGTTTGGAAATTGATGATGTTCAAAAGTGGTGTTTCCAATAACTGACATTGAATTAAAGGGCCCCTTACACGAATCAAAGGAGCGTTTGGAAAAACCACGGTTCCCTCCTCGACTGCGTCGATGTCACAGGTGAATGCTAGATTTTTCAGATACTCCAGAAAGGCCTGCTCAAACACAGGACTTTTATCCTTGTTTTTCATCCCCGCCAAGTATTCCAGATCTCCCTTTTCGAATTTGAAATTTTTGCAAAAATCAACAACATAATCCAGCCCGGCAGCCAGCGTGAAACCACCCTGAAAAGGGTGCTTGCGAAAGAAAAGATTGAAAACTGCCTCCTGCTCTCCTTTCCCTGACTTCCAATAGGCATAGGCCATCGTAAGTTGATAAAAGTCAGTCAGCAACACGAGGTTACTTTGATAAAGGTCTTTGGTGATTTTCATGAAGGGAAAATAATTACGAAAATAAAGGTAAGGTGATCTGCTTATCTGAGCAAGAAAACGGTATTTTGGTAATGGATCTCATTTTTTTTAATTAGTTAGAAAAAGATTGCACTGTTTTTGAACGTTGTGGAAATACAACCAATTAACTATTATGAAAACTAAACAAAAAATTTACGCAATGGTCTTTGCGCTATCAGGAGCGCTTTTTGCATCCTGCTCTGAAGATTCAGATCTCGATATTATTGGAGAAGGCGATGTACGGATTGGAATGGGAGTAAAACTCAAAAATAGCGGTGTCGCTGGAGCAAGAATTTTGAATGCGGGTTTGGTTGTGCAAAGCGGCTTTATTCAGATTAAAAAAATTGAGCTGGAGACCGAAGGAGTTGATGAAAACGGAAATAAGTTTGAAAAAGAATTCGAACTCAAGTTCAAAGAAATCAAAAAAATCGATTTCAATAGGTTTGATTCAGAAGTAGATTTTTTTATCAATATTCCTTCGGGAAATTATGAAGAAATTGAATTTAAAATTGACTTGATTGATAATAGAAAAGAGCCGAGTATTCAATTGGACGGAACTTACACTTATCAAGACGGAAGAACTGTCCCAATGAGATTTCAGGTTTTTGGAGATGATGACGATGATTTTGATTTTGAAGTAGAATTAGAGGCAGATGATGACGATTTGTTTTTCCTAAATGGAGTTAACAATCCCCTAGCCCTTTTTCAGATAGATGCCAAAGGTTGGTTTACAAAAGTGGGATCTTTTGAACTTGAAACTGCAGATCTCACTGATGGTGTCCTTTTAATCAACAAGGATAAAAACAAATCAATCTATAGAAAAGTAGAAACAAGAATTAAAGATTCTACCGACATTGAACTGAAGCTTAATTAAATATTATGTATGTCCGCTTTCTTGCCAGTAGCAAAATAAAATAAGGTTTGAAGTTCCAAAAAACGAGCTGTGGACTGTTGACAGTCGTCTGTGGTCGATTATCCGCAACTTTATATAGCCTAATCTTTCTTACTGGCAGGATTGCGGATAATCAAATTAAATATTCTAGGCAAATCACTTAAAAGCTGACTTCTACCAGGGTCAGCTTTTTTTTGACAACCAATTAAAATTCTTAATGAGTGGTTATTTCACTCTCAAATTCAACAAAATCCCCACCAATACCAAAGCCATTCCGATATAGGAAGCAAATGGAAAGGTCTCACCAAACAGAAAAAAGCCGAAAATGAGGGCATAAAGCACACTCATGTAGCTTATACTTGAAACTCGCGCAAGATTTCCGGTCTGATAAGCCACAGTCATAAAATACTGGGCACTTTGTGTACAGAACCCTATCCACAGCAATATTACCCAGTCCCAGACCTCTGGCATTACCCAATCGAAATACATAATGATTGAGGCGATGGGCAAGGTGACCAAGGGGAAATAAAACACGATAACCAGCGGGTGCTCGGAAGTCTTGAGCTTACGGATCATATTGTAGGCAAGCCCAGCCGAAAGTCCGGAAACAATGCCCATCCCAGCACTCAGGGGATCAATTCTCGGATCCACACCTTGGATAATCAAGACTCCTGCAAAAGCCATGGCAAAATATAGAAATTGAATCGGTCTAACTTTTTCCTTGAGAATGAAAACTCCCAAGATTGTGGTGAAAATTGGAGACAAATACTGCATCGTCACCGCACTTGCCAAAGGAATCCGCTGTAACGTATAGAAAAAAAGGATTAAACTGATTGATCCGACAATTCCACGGATTATCAGACTTCCTTTATTGTTTCCAAAAACCGAAATCCCTTTGTTGCTTAGTACAACAAATGTGAAAATTAAACTAAAAATAGACCGAAACCAGACTATCTCAATTGCAGGAATGTGAGGGATGAACTTCACTGAGACATTCATCATTGCAAAGAAAATTCCTGCTAAAAGCATGGACTGTACACTGGTAATTTTCAACGCTATCTTTTTTGTGTAAGTTTTTTTCCAAAGCTAATCCTTAAAAAAAATAGTTCAAGACAACAAAAGAATCTTTGGATTAAACCAATCGTGCCGGAACGGAGTTAAGATGGAAATTACTATTATGGCACTGAGCCTTGGCGAAAAAGCACCTGATTTTACACTTCCTTCCACTTCCAATAAAAAGATTACTCTTTCCAAAGACTTGGAAGGAAAAGTTGTGATCCTCTATTTTTATCCTAAGGATTTCACAGGGGTTTGCACTGCAGAAGCATGTGAATTCAGAGATCAATTTGAAGCTTTTAGAGCGTTGGATATTCCGGTTTTTGGTATCAGTCGGGACGATATAGCCACCCACGAAAAATTTAAGAAAGCCCATCGGCTTCCCTTTGATTTACTTTCTGATGAAAAAGGAAAAGTCTGCAAAGCCTACGACGCCTTGATTCCTTTAATCAAAATGCCAAAGCGTATTACTTACTTATTGGATCAAGACCATAAGATTTCGGGAGTCTTTTCCGATATGTTTGAATCCAAAGGCCATATCGAAAGCGTGCTCAAAAAATTGAAAAAGCAATTAATCTGACACGATAAATCCATCCTTCATCACAACTTTTCGATCTGCCATCCCGGCCAAGTCTTCATTGTGCGTGACGATGACAAAAGCCTGTCTCAATTCATCCCGAAGCTTGAAAAAAAGCTCATGAAGTCCTTTGGCATTTGCGGTGTCCAGATTTCCACTGGGTTCGTCTGCAAATACTACCGAAGGGTTATTTATCAAAGCTCTTGCCACAGCCACACGCTGCTGTTCACCCCCGGAAAGTGTGGATGGTTTATGGTCAAGCCGGTGACTGATTCCCAGGATTTCGGAAAGTTCACCGGATTTTTTTAGTAACTCCGACTCTTGGGTTCCTTTAATAAATCCGGGAATTTGAATGTTTTCTTGCGCAGTGAACTCTGGTAAAAGGTTGTGAAACTGGAAAATAAACCCAATTTGGCTGTTTCTGAAATCGGCTAAATTGTCGCCTTTTAGAGACAGAAGGTTCATCCCATTCATAGTGAGCATTCCTTTTTCAGGTTGGTCCAAAGTCCCAAGAATGTGCAATAGGGTGCTTTTCCCCGCACCGGAAGAACCTACGATGGAAACTATTTCCGAGGTAGAAATTTCAAGATCGACGCCTTTCAATACGTGAAGGCTTCCGTAGGATTTATGGATCCCTTTGGCAATCAGCATAGTAATTTTTTTTGAGTTTTTAAAAGTAAAACAAATCCCTCAATTACAGGAATTAAAGGTTTTTCATCTGAAAAATTGAAAAAAACCGGCTTGATTTATCCATCTGCCCGCCTTATCTTCGTGCAAAATTTTAATCGGATGAAATGTCCACGAGAAAACCTCCGCTTAAAGGAGATTACTATTTTGGACTTTCTATGTGACCTTGATAAAAAAATCTTACACACATGAATATTCACGAATATCAGGCTAAAGAAGTATTAAAAGGTTACGGAGTAAAAATTCAGGAGGGATATGTAGCAGATTCTCCTGAGGCCGCCCACGAAGCTGCAGTAAAACTCAATGCTCAAACCGGTACTTCCTGGTATGTGATCAAAGCACAGATTCACGCAGGTGGAAGAGGAAAAGGTGAAGTAAAAGAAACCGGTTCCAGAGGTGTCGTACTTGCCAAGAAATTGGATGATGTGAAAGAAAAAGCAGCCGCAATTCTTGGCGGTACTTTAGTCACTATCCAAACTGGCGCTGAAGGTAAAAAAGTAAATAAGGTCTTGGTCGCTGAGGATGTGTATTATCCAGGAGCTTCAGAACCAAAAGAATATTACATGTCCATCCTTTTGGACAGAGCTACAGGATCAAATGTGATCATGGCTTCTACCGAAGGCGGAATGGACATTGAAGAAGTAGCTGAAAATCATCCTGAAAAAATCATTAAAGAATGGATCGACCCGAAGGTCGGACTTCAGGGATTTCAAGCAAGAAAAGTTGCTTTCAAATTGGGGCTTTCAGGTAACGCATTCAAAGAAATGGTGAAATTCATCACTTCACTATACAATGCCTATATCGGAACAGACGCCTCTCAGTTTGAGATTAACCCTGTGCTTAAAACTTCCGATGATAAAATTTTGGCGGTAGATGCAAAGGTTAACATCGATGACAATGCACTTTATCGTCAGCCAAAATTGGCGGAATTACGGGATTTGGCTGAAGAAGATCCTTTGGAAGTAGAAGCCGCTAAATCAGGACTTAACTATGTCAAACTTGACGGAAACGTAGGTTGCATGGTGAATGGCGCAGGCCTGGCAATGGCCACCATGGATATGATCAAGCTTTCAGGTGGTGATCCTGCCAACTTCCTCGATGTGGGAGGAGGAGCAAACGCAACTACTGTTGAGGCAGGTTTCAGAATCATCCTTCAGGATCCAAACGTCAAGGCGATTTTGATCAACGTGTTCGGTGGAATCGTTCGTTGTGACAGAATTGCAAACGGTGTGGTAGAAGCTTACAAATCAATCGGTGACATTAAAATCCCAATTATCGTAAGACTTCAGGGGACAAATGCGGAAGAAGGTGCTAAGATCATTGACGAGTCAGGATTGAAAGTGCAGTCAGCCATTACATTGAAAGAAGCTGCCGAGAAAGTACAGGCTGTACTGGAAGGCTAAAAATACTAGTACGCACTCGTAGTTCAACTGGATAGAATATCAGATTTCGGCTCTGAGGGTTGAGGGTTCGAATCCTTCCGAGTGCACAAGCTCAGACAAATGTCTGGGCTTTTTTTCTTCGTAATTGAAAAGCTTGACGACAATAAATTGTTTTGATTTTGATTGAAAAATATCACTCTTTCAGGGTTTTGAAAAAACCTCCATCTAATTTTTCTATAATTTTACCACCCCTTCGGGGTTTATATTGAAAGTATCTACTGAGGAGTCAAAGAATTTCATAACATTATTAAACTCAATTCAGATGACCGAAAAACGTCTGGTCAGCTGGTCAAACCAAGTCGAGTTCATTTTTTCTAAGAAGACCGAAAGCAGATTTTAGAATTTTCCTGCATTTATTTATAATCCTGAAGGGATGAAATAATTGTGAATGACATTTGAGAAATACGATACTAAAACCCCGAAGAGGTGATAGGATTCAATCCATTCATAAGGGTAGTTCAGCTCGAAGGAGATTTCAATTTTTTCAAAAATCAAAATTTATTGAAGATAGACTTAATTGAACAATCTCGCTTGGCAAGATTCGATTATAAAAAACTTGTATCCTTATCTAGTGAATTAAAAAAAAATAGCATTATTCCATGGTATTAAAATAAAAAAGCAGGAGAAAATCTCCTGCCCTTTATTTGAAAACTAAACCAACTATTATTTAACTACCACAATGAATTCAAAAGTAATACAAATCCCTTTAAATCAAAATCCCAAAGAATAATTTGTATTTTTTTTATTTTCATTCCGAAAAATTTCCACTTTTATAAACTAATCCAATATCTAATCCTTGGCTAAATTGGATTTTTTCGTTTTGGTCCAAATCATAAATGGTAAGTACCGCCAATGTTACACTGATTGCATTGGAAACCTTCGCTGCTAAGATCAGATCCAATCGATGGTCGATTGCATTAAAAGCGAGTGTTTCATAATTGGCGTATAGTTGATAGCGCGCTTTGAAGAATATATTTTCAGACAACTGCTTATTTTGGGTTGACCTTCTTACTTACCAATGTAATGTCAAATAATGCCTCTGCCGCACTTTTGGCTCCAATTGCTATAAATATTGCAGCAGGTCTTAATGTAGACGTAGAACCAGGTCGTTTTTAATGGCGGAGAAATTCGCGGCAAGTTTGAGTTTCATGACACCTATGGGTTTTCAGACCAATACAATGATCTATAATCCCGGAAAATACCGATTCACAGATTTTCTAAAGGTAGGCACACCCCTCAACATCCTCTTTTGGATTCTTCCCACTTTTTGAATTCCGATTTTCTTTCCTTTTTAGTTGGGAAATCCTCATCTTTATTTTAACAATTCAATTCACTTAAACCCAAAACCATTTATGAAAACATTTGGAATTGTTTTGATCGTAGTAGGATTAATCATGTTGTTTGTTCCAAGCCTAAATTTTACCACCAGCGAAAAGGTGATTGACGCTGGCCCCATACAGGTGACAGCCGATAAGAAAAATGAAATTGGCTGGCCAACTTATGCCGGTGGAATTGTAGCCGCTGCCGGAGTTATCCTGTTAGTTGCTTCAAAGAAAAGATAAAGGATGCCCAGAGAAAAATTGAGGTGAGTTTCCTCAATAACCGGAACTGAAATCAGTCCCTCCCCAATACATTGGTGAACCAAATTGTTTATTTCATAAAAAAGCCCTCGGAAAATTGATGATGAATTTATCCAGGGCTTTTTTTCAGAAAGAGGACTATTCAACCAACTTCACTTTGAGTACTTCTTCAACATCAACATTGAAAAACTCCTTGTGAACATTAAATTCCAGCTCATCTCCAATCGGGTGTTTGGCGATGTAAGTGCCGTCTTCCTTCATCACATAGGAATTGACGTTATCTTTTAAATTGAAGGAAATAATATTCATCAGCTGCTTTTCCAGCAATGGAGCTTCAATTTTGAAGAGAGATTCCAGTCTTTTATCAAAGCTTCTTACCATCATATCTGCGCTCCCGGAATAAGTCCTTGTGTTTCCGTTGTTATGGAAATGATAAATCCGGCTGTGTTCAAGAAAATCTCCAACCAGGGATAAAACTTCTATGTTTTCGCTCAATCCTACTCTTCTCGGTCTCAAACAACAAATTCCGCGAACGATTAATTTGATGGTGACACCTGATTGAGAAGCTCTATATAAGGCATAAATGATTTCGGAGTCCTCCAGTGAATTCACTTTAATGAAAATTCCTGCTGGCAAACCTTTCCTCGCATTTTCAGCCTCCTGTTCAATAAAGTCGATTAACTGGTTCCGCATATCTCGCGGGGCGGTAATGAGATTTCGGTAGGTACTTGGGGCAGAGTGCCCAGTGATTACATTGAAAAACTCCGAAACATCGTTGGCTAGGGTTTCATTGGTGGTCAATAAGCCAATATCTGTATAAAGCCTCGCAGTATCTTCATTGTAATTTCCAGATCCCAAGTGTACAAACCGTGTTATTTCGGTATCGTCTTTTTTAACTATCAGGAGGAGCTTCGTATGGGTTTTCAAATTTGAAATACCATAAATGACAAAGCATCCTGCCTTTTGTAATTTTTTAGCTTCTCGGATGTTGTTTTCTTCATCAAATCGGGCTTTCACTTCGAAAAGTACCGATACGTGCTTTCCATTTTCGGCAGCTTTCAGGAGTGTCTTGGTAATTCTGCTATCCTTGGCCAATCGGTAGATGGTCATTTTAATGGCCATTACATCAGGATCATCCGCTGCATTTTCAATTAGATCCAAAATCGAATCAATGTTATTATAGGGATGATGAAGTAGAATGTCTTTCTCTTTGAGTATTTCAAAAATATCAGCTTTCCCCTCTTCCGGATAAGAAAGAGGTTTTACGGGTTCTGGAATTTGAGGGAGCCTGTCTCGAAATCGCTTATTTCCAACGATCTGCCATAAGCCTGTAAAATCTATCATACTGGATCGACTAACCATATAAACTGAATCCGACTTGAGATTCCATCTTTCCAGAAGGGAGTTTAACATCCATTTTGAGTACCCTTCTTCAATCTCGATTCGAACCACCCTACCGGTCTTCCGCTCCATCAATTTACGCTTCACTTCTTCAAGGAAGTTGGCGTCCATATCCTCACTTTCCTCCAGCGTGAAATCTCCGTTTCGAGTAATTCGGAAAAGACTGATAGATTCAATCTCTACATTTCTAAAAAGCGAAATGACGTTTTCCCTAATCACCTCCTCTATAGGAATAAGTAAAAGTGAGTTTTCACGCTCAATCTCAAAAAACCGAGGAATATTTGCCGGAATCTGCACAAAACTCATTTTGCGCATGTCCTTGCGCTCGCCTGGACTTGTAGTGACCACTCCAAAAACGAGGAGCTTATTCATCAAGATCGGAAATGTACGGTAGCCATCATAAACCATCGGCGTAAGCATAGGATAGATTGCCTTGAGAAAATACTGCTTTACTATTTCCTGTTCGTTTTCATACAATTTGGAAACATTGTAAAGGGAAATCCCCTCCTGATGCAATTCCGGGAGAATTACTTTGGTGAAATGCTCATGTTGGTCAAAGTGATACCGCTGACAATCCTTCATGAGCTTCTCCTTAAATGGATCTTCTCTAAGACCTGAATAGTCAACCCGCTCTTTTTCGTAGTCTAAATAGTTGTACAAAGAGCCCACCCTGATCATAAAAAATTCATCCAAGTTGGAGGCAGTGATTGCTAAGAACTTCAGCTTTTCAAATATGCTTCGACCGACCTTTTTAGACTGATCCAATACTCGCTCATTGAACTTAATCCAACTTAAATCTCTGCTGACAAGATCACTTTTTTGGATTGTGGATTCATATTTATCTCCAATTGCCAATTTCATGTGTTTATAATTTGTTTTTTAGCTGTCACATGGAATGCCCTTTATAATCATTCCCCTGTGTGATCCCGTACCTACGGGATCATGGGCATTTCATCTGTTTATTAATTTGATTTTTATGGTCAGATGGAATGCCCTGCCACGATAGGTCGGGGCATCCCCCTGTGTGATCCCGTAAATACGAGATCATGGGCATTTCATGTGTTTATAATTTGGTTTTTAATTGCCACATGGAATACCCCCAGATAATCATGCTCCTGTGTGTCGCTCTTTCGAAATGGGTATTTCATGTGTTTATAATTTGGTTTTTAATTGCCACATGGAATACCCCCAGATAATCATGCTCCTGTGTGTCGCTCTTTCGACATGGGTATTTCATGTGTTTATTATTTATTAGTAAAGACCACTCAATTTAACCCCTACCTGCCTAGCGGCCCGGTAAGCCTAGAAGTCACAGGCAGAATAGTGAATTAAGAATCTCGCATCTGCCTTTGCTTAGCAACCACCTCCCTTATGTAGCTTAGTGTCGTGCCTGAGGCAGACCAGCTCAATTTATCTCATTCAATATTCAATAAAAAGACGGCCAAGTCAAATTTTGAATCCTTGAACATTTCGAAAAAGGGGCTTCAAAAGCCCCTTTTTCTTAAGTATCGATTTTGGCGTACTTCGCATTTTTTTCGATGAAGTCTCTGCGAGGGGCTACTTCATCTCCCATGAGCATGCTGAATAAGTGATCTGCCTCCGCGGCTGATTCAATGTTCACCTGTTTGATTGTTCGCACGTTGGGATCCATTGTAGTGGTCCAAAGCTGCTCAGGGTTCATTTCACCAAGTCCCTTGTAACGTTGAATTCCTACACTATCTATCTTTCCGTCTTTCGCCATATCAGCCGTCATAAGCTTTCGCTCCTCCTCTGTCCAGCAATAGCGTTCATCTTTTCCACGCTTCAAAAGGTAAAGCGGTGGCAAGGCTATATAAACGTAGCCATTTTCGATAAGTGCCCTCATGTATCGGAAGAACAAGGTCAAAATCAAGGTTCGGATGTGAGATCCGTCAATATCCGCATCCGTCATGATGATAATTTTATGATACCGCAGACCGGTCATATCCAATTCCTTGTCATCATTTGCAGTACCTAGCTTTACACCCAGAGCAGTAAGAATGTTTTTGATTTCCTCGTTGTCATAGATTTTGTGCTCGTGTGCTTTTTCAACGTTTAAGATTTTACCTTTTAATGGTAAAATGGCCTGAAAATCACGATCCCTACCTTGCTTGGCAGATCCACCGGCAGAGTCCCCTTCGACTAGATACAATTCACAAACAGTAGGATCGGAATTTGCACAATCGGCAAGCTTACCCGGAAGTCCTCCGCCTCCAAGAACATTTTTACGCTGAACCATTTCACGGGCCTTTCGAGCAGCGTGTCGTGCCTGAGCGGCAAGAATTACCTTGCCAACAATAATTTTTGCTTCTTTGGGATGCTCTTCCAGCCAGCTTTGAAGTGTTTCGGACACCGCACTGTCTACTGCTCCGATAACATCGGAATTCCCAAGCTTTGTCTTGGTCTGGCCCTCAAACTGGGGTTCTTGGACTTTCACCGAGATCACGGCAGTCAAACCTTCACGAAAATCATCCCCAGAAACCTCAAGTTTTAACTTGTCAAGCATGCCGGATTTGTCGGCATAAGACTTTAATGTTCTAGTCAAAGCCCTTCTAAAACCGGTTACGTGGGATCCTCCTTCGTATGTATTGATAGTATTGACATAAGAAACCACGTTTTCACTGTATGAACTATTATAGTTCATTGCTACCTGAACGGGTACTCCGTTTTGGTCCGATTCTATGTAAATTGGATGATCGATTATTTTCTCGCGTGTTTCGTCCAGGTACTGAACAAACTCAACCAATCCACCTTCGGAGAAAAATTCATCCCGTTTAGGAGTTCCATCCTCTATTTCTCTGAGGTCTGTTAAAGTGATTCTGATTCCTGCATTCAGGAATGACATTTCCCTGAGACGATTTGCAATGGTTTCGTACTTGAATTCGGTGATCACAAAAATGCTTGCATCCGGCTTGAAATGGATGGTTGTTCCTCTTTTATCCGTCGGCCCAATTTGCCTGGCAGGATATTGAGGCACACCAATCTTAAACTCCTGCTCGAAAATCACTCCATTACGATAAACAGTTGCTTTAAGATCACTGGAAAGTGCATTGACGCAGGAGACACCAACACCATGCAGACCACCAGAAACTTTATACGTATCCTTGTCAAATTTCCCACCGGCATGCAATACAGTCAAGACAACCTCAAGTGCTGACTTTTTCTCTTTGTGGTGCATATCAGTAGGTATGCCACGACCATTGTCCTCTACTGTGACAGAATTATCTTCGTGAACAGTGACATGAATTGTATCACAATGTCCTGCAAGAGCCTCATCAATGGAGTTATCAACCACTTCCCAAATCAAGTGATGCAGGCCTTTGACACCAATATCACCAATATACATTGCAGGTCTCTTTCGAACTGCTTCCAAGCCTTCTAATACCTGGATATTATCTGCTGAATAATCAGCAGAATTCTTCGCTTTTTCTTCACTCATATTTTTTGGAGAAAAGCCTCAAAATGGGCTTAAAAAGGTGATTTTTTGTTCAAAATTATTAGATGCAATATAGGTAAAAAAAGTCGGTTTGAAGCAGGTTTGGTGTCACTAAAAATCGTAACAGGGATTTTCAACAGAATCATGAATCGACAGAACAATATTTTGTTTCTGTAATAATATTAAAATTTTTCTTTCTTTTTTGTCTCAGTTTTTATGCAGTTGAAACTTGAAATTTAACTGTTCATTATGTTTTGTTTAATTATACATATCATTTGTTAAACAAAAATCAAACCGAGGTTCTTTTAATACGGCTAAAGCGCTCGGATTGGTAATCTGCTTGGTTTTTATGTTTCTTCCAGAAAGCAATTCACTTGTTCAATTTGCTCTTTTTGGAGTAATTCTTCTTTCCATAGGTATTCCCCATGGTGTAATTGATCACTTAATATCCAACCCGAAAATTGACAGAAAGGGATTGGGAAGGTTTTTGCTGATTTATTTGACTTTAATAGCTGCCTATCTATCGATTTGGTATTTCCTTCCTAAACTGGCTTTGCTCGCTTTTTTAGTGATGTCTGCATACCATTTTGGACAATCCCACTTCATCTCGGAAAACCCTCCCAAACAATATTCATGGCTTCTCTTTACCACTCGCGGAGGTTTCTTCCTTTTTGCTATTCTATTTGGTGATTGGGAAGCAACCAAATTGATCCTCTCGCCTCTTGTCAATTTGGAATATCTGGCTCAATCCAAGAGTTTTATATTAGTTGCATTTCTCTTAACTACCCTGCTATTTCAAGAAATATCCGGTTGCAAATTTCAGCAAAGACACATTTTGGAAATCGGAGTTTTGGGGCCCATTCTCTTCTATAGCCCATTGCTCATAGGATTTGTGGTTTACTTTGGGTTTTGGCATGCATTGCCAAGTATGATTACAGAATACAAGTTTTTGCGTGGGTTCAAAGCTTACAACACAGTCAAAAAATTTGGAATACAACTTCTTCCATTTTCAATTATCAGTTTCATAGGTATTGGCCTAATCTTATTTTTTGGCTTAAAATTTCTCGAAAAGAATGAATTGATTCTACTTTTCTTTGTGATGATCTCCCTGATTTCATTTCCCCATATCCTTTACATGGATAGCTTTTTGAAAAAATTAAATCAAAATTGACCTGTACTCAACATCACTAAGTTGCAGGCAGTCAGCACTTCAATTCCGGCTTCGGAAGCTTTCTTGAAAAATTCAGGGTTTTCTGTACCCGGATTAAAAATAATTCGTTTTGGATGCAGGCCGATCAGGTAGTCAATCCACTCCGTCTGATTGGCCGGGCCGATATACAACGTGATGGTATGGACATTCTTCAAATCAGGCCTGGCATTTAAATCAAGGATTTCCTTTCCAAAAAGCTCCCCTTTTTTGATTCCTATGGGTATAAATTCGAGGTTTTTTTCAAGAAACAGTTGAGCTGCAGAAAATGCATAGCGGGAAGGATTTGTGGTAGCACCAACTACCAAAGTCAACCTTGAATCCATCTTACTGCCTTTCAAAAATACGGTCTCGTACAAACGTATCCATGTGACGGTGCTTTTTACTTTCGTAGATATCGGCTAGGGTAATCATTATTCCGGTTTCCTCTACTTCGCCAAACTCATCATTCAAGGCAGTACCGAAAGTTCTCATGGTCGGTGATAAGTTCATATAGGTATTGATCAAAGGAGGGATGTTCTCACCCAAGGATCTTATTTTCCCATTCAGGTATTTATACCCATCCTTATAGTCTAGGTTTTCAAAAGGGTTTGGCAGCAATTCAATCCCAGTCTCATAGGTTAACCTTAGATTCATTTTAGGCAATACAAGTGAATCATTATCAGGGAAATAGTGATTCATAAAATACAACAAAAGGTCACGCCCTTCCCGATTGTAATGTGGATACATAGTCACTTTGCCGAAGAGATATTTGACATCCGGATTGAGTAAAACCACAGCCCCTAATCCATCCCAGAGATTATCCAAACTAAAGATACCTTTTCGATTATCCAGACTCGGCTGATATTGTGGCTGGACAAAAGAGCGCCCTAATTCTAAAGTATAAGGGATATAATCCTTGATAAATTTTTCGGAAAAGTCGAATAAATGAGTCGTAGACAAATTAATTGAACCATCAGGCTGTATTGCATTTTTGCACATAATCACGCGATATCCTGCTACGATTTCTTCATCCTCGGGATTCCAGGTAATCAGCTGATCATAGCAATTTTCGCAAATATCATTGTCATCCAAATCCACTTCCTTTCCGGTTCCACCGCCGGCTGCACGAAATGTTAACTCCCGCAATCGGCCAATTTCTTGAACCACATTTGGAGCATTGTGATGATTGACCAAATAGACTAGGTTATCTCCATTGTTTGTATAGCGGAGGAATCGCTCACCCGTTAACTCGCATTTGAGCAGGTTGCGATCCACCGCAGAAATAATCGGCATTACTTTAGTCATTCGCCTCCTCAAGTTTGTAAACCAGATCTTTCATATATTCAGCCCATTGGACATCACTTTTCTCAGAATTAAAATATTGGTAAGAAACGGGATTACCTACTTTGATCACCACTTTCTTCCCTCTTTTCTTATACATTTCGTCTACCAGCCAAAACATTTCAATGTTTGCTGATACGCCGATTTTTTTTCTCCAGTGAGCAAGATTGTAAAAAAACTCAGAATTCCTTCCTCCGATGTGACAGGGCAGTACATTCAACTGATATTTTTTTGCCTTCGAAATAAAGCTTTTCTTCCATTTTAAATCTTGAACCTTACCTTCTTGTTTTCTTGAAACCAGTCCGGCCGGAAATATCAATACCGGATGATTGTTGGCATAGGCTTCCTCAATCCTCAAATTCGCATTCAGTGAGTTTTTACCCAAGGTATTTACCGGAACGAAAATCGGCTGAAAATTATCAAAACTCATGAGCAAATCATTAACAAGAAAGCGGATGTCAGTCCTGATTTTTCCTATTGCATACATCAGTGCGATTCCATCCATTCCCCCCAAAGGATGGTTTGCAGCAAGTATGAACCCACCTGTTTTAGGAATGTTTTCCTCTCCTATCAATTCAACCTCTATTTCAAATTCCTCGATTAACGCATTGACAAAATCAATTCCTTTCAGCTGAAGATGCTTGGTCAATACAGAATTAAGCCAAGCTTCATGCGTGACTTTTTTAATATAATTCAATAAAAACCCTGGCATCCATTTGAGAAGCTTGGGGTTTTTAGAGTGAATGGCCTTTTCGATATCGATAAATTTCTTTGACATGGGGTCAAAAAATTGTGCTTTCAATTGAAATTCGAAGCAAAAATTAATTTTTTCACAACGTATTATTTCAAAAGTACAAAAATAAAATCTTCCATTTTCCTACTATAAAGGGACTAAAACTAGATTCCTGAAAACCAAGAGCCTAGATTTTCAGTAGTCTAGGTAAACTACAGATATGATAAATTTAATAGTGACAGGCAGCACTTCCGGTATTGGATGGGAGACATTAAAAGCATTACTGCCAGAATGCAAAATGGCACTCCTGCCTGTCAGGAATCTAGAAAAAGCCAAAAAAATGATTGATGGCTTACCCGGTAAAGAAAAGATCAGACTTATATCGATGGACTTGAGCGAAATGAGCAGCGTAAAAGCAGGCGCTAAAGAAATTCTTCAATTCACTGACCAAGTAGATGTGTTGATCAATAATGCAGGGGGAATGTTTCCCGCAAAAAAACTCACATCTGAAGGTCTGGACATGACCTTTGCCACCAATCATCTTGGACACTTTTTGTTAACGCAAGAGCTTCTCCCTGCATTGGAAAAAGGCAAGGCCAAAATCATCAATGTAAGTTCAGAGGCCCACCGAATTTCCGGAGATCCAAGCGGGGATTTCGGTCTGAAAAAATCCGCAAATACCATCACTGCCTACGGAAAAGTAAAACTTTATAATATATTGTTTTCCAACGAACTGAAAACCAGATTTGAAAGTAAAGGAATAAGTGCATTCTCCTTGCATCCCGGGGCAGTCCGAACAGCTTTTGGATCTGAAACTTCGGCCCTTACAAAAGGCCTCATCCGTCTCACTCAGCTGTTTTTCATCAGCCCCAAAGCAGGTGCTGAAACGACAATCTTTTTAGCGAAAACTACGAAGGAAAATCTCCGAAATGGAAGTTATTATGTTCGCAGAAAACCAAAATCTCCATCTTCATTTGGACTGAGTCGCGATCTATCATACAGCCTGTGGGAATACAGTGAAGAAATCCTGTCTGCTTTGAAGTCATGAATTCGCTTATCAAAATCTTGGATAGCGCTAGGTGAACGATGGTCGCTTCGGTCAAAAAACCTAAATTGCGGCAATGAAAGAAACCATCCTCTCACTTTGCCCCGGCCCATGGTCTGATTATGAACTGATCGATACAGGGGGCTTCGAAAAACTGGAACGCTTCGGGAATTTTATCCTCAGCCGACCCGAACCACAGGCAATTTGGGACAAAAGTTTGCCTGAATCTGAATGGCGAAAACTTGCTCATGCCCATTTTGCAAAGGAAAAAAACAATCCAGAAAAGGGCCAATGGCAACAGATCAAACCCATGCCGCATAATTGGTCCATTGAATATGAAAATGGAGATGGATTGAAAATGACGCTAAATCTGGCTCAAACGTCCTTTAAGCACATCGGGCTCTTTCCCGAACAGGCAGTAAATTGGGATTATCTATTTCAAAAAATCAAGTCCTTCCCAAATCAAAAACCTAAGGTATTAAACCTATTCGCCTACACCGGCGCTGCAAGTGTGGCCTGTCGTGCCGCTGGTGCGGAGGTTACCCATCTGGATTCGGTGAAGCAGGTAGTCACTTGGTCCAAACACAATATGGAATCCTCCGGTCTGGAGGGGATCCGCTGGATGGTGGATGACGCGATGAAATTCATCAAGCGAGAGGCACGAAGAGGAAATGTCTATCAGGGTATAATCCTTGATCCACCAGCCTACGGGCGCGGTCCTGAAGGAGAAAAGTGGATTTTAGAAGAGCAAATCAATGAAATGCTCAAAACCTGCGCTGAAATTCTGGATCCGAAAAACCACTTTCTCTTGCTAAACATGTACTCTTTGAGTTTCTCTTCATTGATCGCAGCCAACCTCATCCGCTCCAACTTCGGTGAAGTCCAAAATCCGGAACAAGGTGAACTTTACCTCGAAGAAAAACAGGGCAAAAAGCTCCCTTTGGGTATTTTCTTTCGATTCTCAAGTTTTTGATTTGAGTTAACTAATAATGAACAACCGACAACTTTTTCTTTCCCACTTAGCGCAAACCACCGATTTCCCATTAATGATCGAAGTGGAGAAGGCCGAGGGCATCTACCTATATGGGCCAAAAGGTGAAAAATACATTGATCTCATCTCTGGAATAGGGGTGAGTAATGTGGGTCATCGACATCCCAAGGTATTAAAGGCCATCCATGATCAACTGGACAAATATCTTCACCTCATGGTGTACGGAGAATATGTACAGACTCCTCAAACACTTTTGGCAAAAGCCCTTTGCGATACCCTCCCCTCTCATTTGGACAATGTGTACTTGGTCAATAGTGGTTCGGAGGCAATCGAAGGAGCACTCAAACTAGCCAAGCGCTACACCAACCGAAGGGAGCTGATTTCATGTGTAGATGCCTACCACGGTTCGAGTCACGGTTCCCTTAGTGTAGGAGGAAATGAGTTATTTAAGCGTGCTTATCGACCTTTGCTTCCGGGAATAAAACACATTGTTTATGGTAGCTATTCGGATTTGGAGAAAATCACAGGCGATACTGCCGCTGTAGTTATAGAAACTATCCAAGGCGAAGCTGGTATCCGGGTGGCTTGTCGGGAATATTTCAAAGCACTTAGAACGCGTTGTGATGAAACCGGGACGCTTTTGATTTTGGATGAAATTCAGGCAGGGTTTGGACGAACGGGTAAATTCTGGGCCTTTGAGCATTTTGAGTTTGTACCTGATATACTCGTCTGCGCAAAAGGAATGGGAGGAGGAATGCCAATCGGTGCGTTCATTGCCAACAAGGAAGTCATGGTTGTTTTCAAAAACAACCCCCTATTAGGCCATATTACCACATTTGGGGGACATCCTGTCAGCGCATCAGCATCCCTAGCCACAATCCAAATTCTTCTGGAAGAAAAGCTGATCGAGCAGGTTGAAGCAAAGGCAAATCTTTTTAAAAAACTGCTTGTCCATCCAAAAATCAATGGATTTCGAAATAAAGGATTAATGATGGCTTTAGAGTTTGAGTCTTTTGAAGTGCTCAAGCCCATCATTGATCGGGCGATTGAATTAGGTGTGATTTCCGATTGGTTTTTGTTTTGCGATGACTCGATGCGAATCGCCCCACCTTTGATTATAACAGAAGAGCAAATTAGAGCTGCGTGTAAAGTAATTTTAAGAGCGATAGATGAGAATTGAAAAAAGGGATTTTCTTTGTAAAAACAGCCTTTAACAAATGGATCAAAAGAGATGTCCTCACTGCGGAAAATGGTCTTCATGGGAAATGAACCTGGATGACGTTTGCGAAAATTGTGGACAAGCCCTTGGTGGAAAAGACCTGGAAAATCAGAAGAAGCGAATTGCTGATAAAAAACTAAACGAAGAAAACTGGATGTTCAACATCAAGGACACCGACTCAAACTTCACCAAAAAAGCCAAAAAAGTTGGTAATTTCTTTTATACGATCTACATGGCCATCATCACTTTTATTCTTTGGCTGATTGCCGCTCTTCCGGGTTAAGAAAATGTCGGTCCTTAAAAATCCATTTTTTTTTATCCCGGTTTTACTTTTTTTGATTAATCAATTGCTGGAAAAATCATTCAGAATTTTCATTCCCCTCGTTCACGCTTACTTGGATGACCTTTTGGCAATCCCTGTCATCTTGGGAACAACACTTCAAATATATAGGCTGATTCACCCAAAAAAAGATGACTTTTCATTCACCAAAATCCAAATTCTCATTGCTTTAATCTATGTTTCTGTGGTATTTGAATGGTTTTTGCCCAAATTCTCAACTGCATACACCTCAGATCTGGTTGATGTAGTCTGTTATGCTTTAGGTGCTTTTTACTTTTATTTTTTGATAAATCCCCCAATTAAATTCGGACTGAAATAAAGAAAGCCTAGGAATCAATTGATGGACATACTTGCTTTTTAATCTTTCACTTATCTTTTAGAAAAATTTCCAAGAAATGAGAAAACCACTTACGATTTTGGGTTCATTGACCCTAACAGGCATCATCGGACTCCTGTTTTTTATCTATTGGCACAGCCCTCGATACGGAGGAGAACTTTCCATTTCCGGCCTGAAAGAAAAAGTAGAAGTGAATTTCGATATGTATGGAATTCCACACATCTATGCGCAAAATGAAGCCGATGCCTATCGGGCTTTGGGTTATGTGCATGCACAGGACCGGCTTTTCCAGTTGGAAATGATGCGTCGGGTTGGTTCAGGTACACTTGCTGAGTTTTTGGGAAAAGACTTGCTTGAGATCGATCAGTTTTTTCATACCCTTGGAATCCCGAAACATGCGAAAGAAAGTTCCGCCGCATTTTTATCCCAAGGTGAAACTCCCTGGAAAAAAGCCGCAGAAGCCTATCTGGAAGGGGTAAACGAATTTATCCAACGCGGCATACTTCCCGTGGAATACTTGCTTTTAGGTGAGAAACCAAGGCCATACACCATTGAGGATATGCATTCGATAGTCGGATACATGTCATTTACCTTTGCGATGGGATTAAAAACCGATCCTCTAGTGACCAGGATCGCCAGAGATCTTGGATCCGAATACATGAGCTCTTTATCTGTTCAAACTCTCCCCGAACATCATGTTATCCCATTAAATTACCCCGATTCCTTAAACTCGAATTTAAGTCCTGTTGGCTCGACTTTGTCAGCATTATTGGGAAATATACCCGTTCCATTACTGGAAGGAAGCAATTCATGGGTGATTGCGGGAAGCCGCACCAAGTCAGGCAAAGTGCTATTCAATAACGATACACACATTGGTTTCTCCTCTCCTTCCGTTTGGTACGAAGCCCATCTTGAGTACCCTGGTTTCAGCTTTTATGGGAATCATCTGGCAGGAGTTCCCTTTGGATTGGTTGGCCATAGCAGACATCACAGTATTGGCCTCACGATGTTTGAAAACGACGATCAGGACTTTTTTGAAGAAAAACTGAATCCTGCCAACGCGAATGAAATCATGATTGGCGAGGTCTCATACCCCATCACTTCAAGAAAAGAAATCATACAGGTAAAAGGTGAAAAATCCATTGAATTTGAAATCAGGGGAACCAAACATGGACCCATTATGAATTCTGTGGTCAAAGAAATTGGTAACCTAACTTCCAACCCCGTGACCTCGTGGTGGGTGTATATTTTAGAACCTACCAAAGCAATGGAAGCCATTTACAAAATGAACCACGCAGGAAATATTCAGGAAGTAGCTGATGCAGCAAGTTTGATCCATGCACCGGGACTGAACATCATGTATGGAGACAGCTTGGGTAATATCGCCTGGTGGGCAGCAGCCAAACTTCCCATCCGTGGCGAAAAAGTCCATTCCAAGATTTTTGCTGATGGTTCAGACCCTGAAGCTCAACCCAAAGGCTGGTATCCTTTCACAGACAACCCTCAAAGCATAAATCCTGAAAGTGGATTTGTAGCTTCTGCCAACAATCAGCCCGATACACTTAGAAATGGCGTCTTTTTCCCGGGATATTATTATCCGGGAGATCGATGGAACCGAATCGCAAAAGCGATACTGGCAAAGGAAGATTGGGATATGGAATCCTCGAAGGCTCTTCAGGTAGAAACAGTAAATGAAACTCATCCCAAAAATGCCCAGTTCATGCTGGCTCTAATTAACCAAAATGACTTTGAGTCTAATTCAGCGGTACTGCAAGTATTACAAAACTGGGATGGAAACCACGAACTGAATTCAAATATTCCCACTGTCTATTACAAATGGCTTTATCATACACTTCGGCTTGCCATGATGGATGAGCTTGGTGAAGATGGGTTTAAGGCCTATTTGGAGACTTTTATGATGATTAGAAGTACAAGACATTTTCTCACCGATGCTGAAAATCGCTGGTGGGACAGGAAAGGAACAGCAACTATTGAAAGTCGCTCAGAAATTATTTCCGAAGCCTTGAAACTCACCTTGGAAGAACTTTCTGATCAATTTGGCAAAAATCCGAAGGATTGGAAATGGGAAAAGGCCGTGGTCGCCGAACACCCGCATCCTTTGGGAAGTCAGAAACCATTGGATAAAATCTTTAATGTCCGTACTGAGGCCATTCCTGCCAATGAGGAATCTATCAATAAACTTGCATTCAAACTTAGCGGAGCGGGAATTTACAAAGTGACTTCAGGCCCTGCGATGCGAATAATTTTGGATTTTGCTGATGTAGATGGTTCCGTTTCTGTTTTACCGACAGGAAACTCCGGCAATCGATTTAGCAAACACTATGCGGATCAAAAGCAGCTTTACGCGAAAGGAAAATATCGCCCCCAATTAATGAATGAAACCGAAATCAAGAATAAAGCTAAAGGAAAACTAGTTCTTATCCCCTCCAATTAACAAGAACAAAAAATCAGATTTCCCATGAAAGACTCTTGGCTGAGTTTATCCGGATTTTCCAAATATTTAAACCTAACTGTTGCAATATGGGTTTTATAGAAAAATTAGGAATGAAGAAGAAAGAGCCAATAAATTTCGAAATCCAAAAATCTGAATCTGAGTGGGAAACCTTACTCGATCCTCAGTCTTTTCATGTGTTGCGGGAAAAAGGAACCGAGCGGCCCTTTACGGGACAATATTACCTAAATAAGGATACCGGGATCTATGAATGCAAAGCCTGTGGAAATGAGATTTTTCACTCGTCCAAAAAATACGATAGCGGTTGCGGTTGGCCAAGTTTCACGGACCCAATAAAATCTGAAGCCATCGTGGTGAATATGGATTACAGCCACTTCATGATCCGGGAGGAAATTGTATGCGGGAAGTGTGGAGGGCATTTAGGCCACCGTTTTCCTGACGGACCAAAAGATCAGGGAGGCATTCGCTATTGCATCAATTCGCTGAGTATGGATTTTAAAAAAGGGTAAATTAACATAACTATAAAAGCAATTAATTGCATAACTTATCCCTATTTACTGCTGCAGAGACTTTTTTAAGGCAAAAGCAAGAAATTGAATTAGCCGCGAACATCAAAAAAACAAAGTGCTGATTCTTCGTTGGGCGTTTTTAGGACTTCTTTTGATGAAGAACTAGAGCAAATTTATTTTTTCTCAACAGTCGGCTTTACCTCCCTGAAGTACTCCCGATCAAATACGCGGGAATAAATCCACGTAGGCACTTTGTCATGGAATGGCATTAGATCTTTAAGCACGGCTTGTTGGCTCTGATGCGCTTGAATTACATCCAAAGTCCTTGGGAAATATGCCTGGGTCTTAATGGAAAAATCGGGCTGGGGTAAACCTAAAGTAGAATCGTCAGGGTAATTTTTCTGGAAGCCTGAAGAAAGTTTCAGCGCTAGCTTTACTTGCTTTTTGCAAAGAGTCACCTGATACATTTCTTCAGGTGTAAAGTCTGGAAACCCTTTGTTTTCCAAAAAAACTTCCTCTACAGCCTGTCCTGTAAGGCGATGATCCGGATGCCCGTAGAGTCCTACTTTTGAATCATAGCTGATCAATACATCCGGATTAATTTCTTTTATAAGATTTCTGATGATTTCCTTTAGGGAATCAAGACCCATTTTTTCTAAACCGCTGTCAGGATAGTTTTTTAAATGGAGTCCATCGGCACCGATTAACTCAGCCGCCTTCTGCATTTCATCTGTACGAAGCCTTGCCAATGTAACTTCATCCGCTATACCTGCGGAATTGCCCTTTTCACCTCTTGTAAGGCAGACCATCTGAATCTCATGCCCTTCATCCTTCAGCTTCATCAAAGTGCCTGCTACGGTAACCTCATCGTCCGGATGCGGAAAAATTACCAATACCCGTTGCTTGTGCGCTCCTTCTACCAATTGCTCTTGCTCGGGAATATCATGATCATGAAGCTGATTTCTACCAAATAGGATCAAAATCCAAGGTGAAAGCATTAAAATGAAGCCGATAATCCCGAGCGAAACAATTACTAGTTTTTTCATCTGGTTATTATTTGATTTTTTTGGTCAGATGGAATCTCGCATAAGTACTGATTTTTGTTCTTTATGATTATACGCTATTCTGCCAGTAAGCAAATTTAATAACTCATTTGGGCCGGATGTCGGGTGTCCGATGTCCGATGAAGCCTAACGTTTGGTGTTTTTAGGCAATTTTAAGTCTATTCAAAAGCTACTGGCAAAGTTCCGTACATACATCTTGTTCTTTTTGACATTTTCGTTATGCCTGTCTGCCTCAGGCAGGCTCGATTTCATTCGAATCTCCTCTTCAAATTTCCCAGGTACGTAACCAAATCACGGATATCCCGCTTGCTTAAAAGCTCTCCCATACCAGGCATACTGGACGGAGCCAACTTGGTAGACTTGATGTCTTTTCTTGGAATCATTTTTTCGTCCGTTCCAATTTTCAGTGTAACTCCTCCCGGTAGATCCGTCATCAGTGTACCGGAAATACTTTCTCCGGAATTCAGCTCCAAAGTCACAAATCCATAGCCCGGAGCTAATCTTTTACTCGGTTCCACCAAGGCAATAAGCAACTCCTCTTTTGATAAAACATTCCCAATCCCATCCAGAGCAGGCCCTGCATTTCCTCCCATGTCATTGTAAGCATGACAGCGGATACACTGTGCCGTTTGATTTTCAAAGAAAATAGTTCGCCCTCTTCGATTGTTTCCTTCCGCCAAAGCACCGGAATATTTTCTCCATGTCTCATCGCCAGCTTTCTTTTCCAAAATAGCGGCAAACTCAGTCTGGAGTTCGGGAGATTTAGTCTCCACTATCGCTTCTTCAAGTTCAATCCAAGTTCCTTCGGCAAGTTTTCCCCGATCAAAATCTGTAAGTATCTGTTTCCAAACAGGAAACTCCTTACTTCCTTCCAGCTTGGATAGGGTCAGCAAGGCCGTTTGCTTTTCAGGTACAGTTCTTTTCTGAATAATATCAGTCAAAAGCGCAATTTTTTGGTCCTTTGGAAGGCTAGTTTCGGCTAATAATGATAATCCCGCAACTCGAACGGATTGGGAATTATCACCCATCGCTTGAGAGATTGCCTCTCCAAGATTTGATGCATTTAGGGTCATTAATGAATTTAAAGCCTGAATTTTAACCAAATCAGAAGGATCTGATTTCAACTTAGTCAACAAAAGATCTGCAATATCAGACATGCCAAGTTTTCCGGCAGCTTTTACTGACTCCAGACGAAGTGACTCTTCTTTTGTGCTGATCTGAGCAATCAAAACTGGTTTTACCTGATCACGAATCAGAGCCGGATCCCTGGAAACCACTCCTCTATGCCTCCCATCCACACGATCCAAAAGCGAAGGCTTAGCCCAAGTACCAATTGCGGCTAAAGCTTCAGTTTTCAAAGCTACCGGATTATTCACTTTTCCCAGATAAGCAATGAGCTGATTTAGGTTTTCTTCTTTACCCACCCGCTGATTGGCACTGATTGCTCTGCGGATTAGTGCTTCATTTTGAAAAGGAGTGGTGCTTAACAAAGCACCTAAAGCAGGAAGAGCTGCTGGAACAGAAAAATCGTCATGAATCGCACGAGCCGCTTCAGTGACAATCAACTCTTCAGAATCTGAAAGAAACTTAACCAGCTCAGGGGACTCCAACCTTCTCAAGGCTAAAACCGCCCCCATTCTTACTGCCTTGGAAGGATGAGTGGAAAGTGCTGAGATGGCATCCACTTTACCAATTCTGAACAGAGCCAGACTTGCTGCATGACGGATGTAGGCATCGGTATCATTATTTTCTTCCAAAAGGGTAATTAAAGATTGAACCGCAGCAGCATGACTTGTTCTTCCCAAAGCCTCAGCACTGAAAAACCGAACCCTTGAATTCTCATCTTTCAGCCCGGCAATCAACTCAGAACCTGCTTTCGGATATCTAATGTCTCCAATCCACTTGGCAGCCTGAGCCCTGATCTCAGGATCGGAATCTTTCAATAATGGAACTAAAGCATCCGCAAAAGCCATATCATCCATCCTTCCCAATTGACTCAGGCCAACTATCGAATGTACTCGAGCCTGTTGATTACTTTTATCTTTGATTACCTCCTGAAATATAGCCGCCCCTTTTTTGCCCCTCTTGGCGAGTTCAAATTGTGCTTTTCTACGAACACGCTGATCTTCAAAAAACAGTTTTGACTTTAAGTCCTTTTCTGAAAGGGTCTTGTAATTAGCCTGCAATTCTGTTTCTGTCAGTTTTTGAAGATCCCAACCTGTAGCTGTTTCGTCTTTCAAAGTCCAAATTCTACCGTAATTTTTATCATCCCAGCCTGTGATAAAATCAGCCATATACAAGGTGCCATCCGGTCCAAAATCCAAGCCTGTAGCCAACAATCCTCCGACAATTTTTTCTGTTTTGGTTAGCTCAAATGTGGCTCCCTTTGGCCGAAGTTGGAAAGCATGTACGCCTGAATTGGCAGGATTTCCAACAAACTCAGCTACAAAAAAGTGGTCTTTCCATTTTTGTCCCAATCCGGTACCAGGATTGAAAACCATTCCAGTTGGCCCATTTACGTAGTTTTGAATGCAGGGAGTAATGTACGCCGCCTGACCTTCCCATCGTGGGAGATAAAGCTTCTCATCCATCCACACTTTATAGGTATTGTTATCTGGGTCACGATATTTTCCAAATTGCCAATTGATTCGCCAGCCGGTATCAGATCCATTGGTCAAATAAACCAAGCGCTCTCTTTCGCCGGCATGATCTCCGTCATTATCTACGGAAATAAGATTGTTAAATTGGTCAAAAACAAACTCATGGGTATTTCTGACACCCATTGCGAAAATTTCAAAATCACTTCCATCGGGATTTGCACGTGCAATCACACCACGATTGGGATATTTCCATTCTGTCCCGTCAGCACTTTTGCCATTAAATCCGATATCACCGATTCCCCAGTATATTTTTCCTTCAGGCCCCATTTTTATACCGGACATTCCATGCCCTCCAAACCCAACGTGAATGCCATATCCATGGGACAGGGATGTTTTTTCATCCATAATTCCGTCACCATTTTTATCCAAAAATTTCCAAAGATCAGGACCGGCCGCGACATATAGTGCGTCTTCAGTTTTCATTAGCCCTCCGGCAACATCGGTCACTTCCTCGTTCAAATCCTGCATCATGATCTGAGACCAATCTGCAAATCCGTCGCCGTTGGTATCTTTAAGTTTGAAAACTTCATTCTTCTCCAAGGTCATGTCTCTCCAATCGTGAGATCCGTCGCCGTTCAAGTCTGCCAGCCAAGTATTCTCGGCGGATCGCTCAGGAGACAATTCATCATGAAGAAATGCCCGCTTGTCCTCGATAGTTTGTAAACCGATGGAGCGGATTTCCCAACTCTGATGACCTCTAATGTCGAATTCTGAATTATTTCGTCGGGGAGAGCGTGAATAAAAAACCTCTCCAAATTCATTGACCTGAATCGAAATGGGATCTTTTACCAAGGAATCCACTGCCCATACAGAAAGCTTCAGCCCGTCTGCAAGAATAGGATTAATGGACTTGACCGCAGCTTCAGCTAAAGGTGTGATTTCTTCTATAGTGAGCGTTTTGATGCGAAGATCAACAGGCTCAGACTTCTTACAAGCTGTGAAAAAAGTCATGGTACCCAGCAAAAGTGCTAGGACAAAAGTGAGTTTGTTTTGTGAATTAAACATATAATAGGCTGATTCGAACCTCCAAAATAGATAAATTGAAATTCGAATGCATGCCGTTGATATAAACGATGCTAAAAACAAAAAACCCGATCAAGGATCGGGGTTTTGTTTACTTTAACCACTAACAACCATAAATCAAAAAAAATTGACTTTAAGCGATTTTGCTTTGGAGTCTTGTAGTCGATACGGGAATCGAACCCGTGTTTTATCCGTGAAAGGGATACGTCCTAACCCCTAGACGAATCGACCATACTATTTAAAAATTTCAAAATCACTGATCTAATTTATTGAAAATCAGCGACTAGTAGTCGGTACGGGAATCGAACCCGTGTTTTATCCGTGAAAGGGATACGTCCTAACCCCTAGACGAACCGACCATTAAAACCCCTGAAAAACATGCTTTTCCGTAAGGTTGTGCAAATATAGCTGGTCAGATTTACAAAGCCAAAATCGGCACAAAAATTTCTTTGGCAAATAAGGTAAAAACCTGAACCAAAGCCTTAAAATTTTGCTTAAACCAATCTCAGGTTTTTATCTAATTTCGTCCTGAGAAAATCTGCACATGTCAAATCAAACTCCTCAAACAAGAATTGCTATAAATGGATTTGGTCGAATAGGCCGATATACCGCAAAGCTTCTCTTTTTAAATCCAAGATTACGCTTGGTTGCGATAAATGATCTGGCTGATCCTACAGCCATCGCACATTTACTGAAATACGATTCTGTACATGGCAAATTTGAAGAGAAAGTTTCATTGAATGAACATACCCTTTTTATCAATGATTATCCGATTGAACTTTTCTCCAAATCAAATCCCGAAGAATTACCATGGAAAGAGTTGGATATCGACGTTGTCATCGAATGTACAGGAAGGTTCACTACCCGTGAAGGAGCCCAAAAACACCTGAAAGCAGGTGCGAAAAAAGTTATTATCTCAGCACCTGTTCAAGACCTGAGTATTCCGATGGTGGTTTTGGGAGTAAATGATTCGATTCTGGATGGGACGGAAACGATCATTTCAAACGCATCTTGCACTACCAATTGCCTCGCTCCCATGATCCAGGTTTTGGATGAAAATTTTGGTGTTCTAAAAGGCTTTGCTTCTACCGTGCATTCCTATACCAATGACCAAAACCTTCATGATGCGCCACACCGCGATTTGAGAAGGGCCCGTGCTGCCGCTTATTCTATTATCCCCACTACCACCAATGCAGGCAAAGCATTGGATATTATTTTACCTGCCTTAGCAGGTAAAATCGAAGCTTCGGCGATGCGCGTACCTGTTCCCGATGGTTCATTGACGGATTTGATAGTGGAATTAAAGCAGGAAGTCACTGCTGAACAAATCAACCATGCCTATAAAAATGCAGAAGATGGAAAATTGAAAGGCCTTTTGCAGGTAGAATCAGATCCAATTGTCTCTATGGATATTTTGGGAAACCCGAATTCCTGCATCATTGACGAGGCGCTCACCTCGGCAAAAGGCAATCTGGTAAAAGTCGTTGGCTGGTATGATAATGAGTCAGGCTATGCAAACCGACTGGTTGATCTGGTCGAAAAAATATCAAATACTTAAGACTTCACGCGGTTAAGAGCCAATAGCTTCACTAAAAGCTTTGGTAGGTTCTTTTTGTGGTCTCGCTTTTTCAAGTTGAGATAAAGATTCCACTTCTGAAGAATTGGGACGCGGTGAGTTTCCACAAATTCAATCAAGGTCTGGTCATAGTCCTCTAGGTAACCAAAATGCCCAGAAGCACTCCCCATATCAAAACTATTCTCACTGTCCACAGTAAATGGATATCCTGCTTCTCCAGCCTTTTTCTTCAGATCTTTCATCCCGTTTACATCGAGACAGCAATGGATAAATCCCAAATCACCCCAAAGACGATCTTTAAAGATATGACGGCCTTGCCTTTCCTTTACTTCAATCAATTCGATTTGAGCAGGGCAAAGTAAAGCTCCAAATGCACCGGGATTACACTTTCCTGGCATTGCAAGCAGTGCTCGTTTATAGGTGAATTTTTCACCTGGAATGTCGGAATAAGCACCTTCTTCTTGATAATTTAAAACTGAAAAACCCAGAATATCACGATAGAGTAGAATAGACTTTTCAAGGTCAGAAACACCAATGACCACCCCTAACACTCCTCCTGTTGGGGATGAATTCTCAGAAAACCAACTGGAATCTTCCACAACCTGGAAAATATTATCAAAGGGATCCTTTAGGAAAAATGAACCCATTCCATTGGGTGTCTTTGCAACTTCCGTCAGAATTTCGGCATTCTGGTTTTCCAAATGTTTAAAAGCTCTCTGGATATCCCTCACACGAATTTTCACTGCATAAATCCCCAAATCTCCCGGCAAAATTTCGAAATTAGTAGAATTGGGAGTTCGACTGGTGAATTGCCAGATTTCAAACCCCCCTCCTCCCTGCATATTCAAGGCCAGTACAGCATGTCGTGACTCTGCTATCCCATTGGTGTAGCGGGTCATCAAGTTGGCAGTAGCTTCATCTTCAAATACCGGCACATCCATCGAAAAAGCTTTCCGATACCAAGACCAAGCCTGATGAAGGTCTTTTACTCCTATTCCTATTTGTTGAATTCCATTAATTTGGTATGACTTATCAGGAGTTTGTATCATGATGTAATAGTATTGCGTAAGAATTTTTTAGCTTTTCCGGAGCCACGCCAAAATAAAAAAGCGTAAACACATACAAGTTAGCTAGTTGAACTCTTAGCCAGGAATTCTCCCGATACTTTCTCGCTGACACTGTCATACTCTTCGGAATGATATAAAACTTAGTCTGTTTTTTGATTCTTTTCACTAATTCAAAATCTTCCATCAGACAAAAGTTGGTATCATATCCTCCCAATGTATTGAAAAAATCACGTGTTATAAACAAAGTCTGGTCTCCTCCACCTGAAAAAAGCCCATTAAAACGTGTAAACCAGGAATTTAACCTCAACAAAAAAGATTCTGAGTCAAATCTGTAACGGTAACAACCTGCCCTATAGCCTTTAATCAAAGCTTTTTGGAGATCAGATGCAAATGAGCCTAATGGTCTCGTATCCGCATGAACAAAATACAGGATATTCGCAGTAGCATGTCTAGCCCCTAAATTCATCTGGACGGCTCTTGATTTTTGTTCTGAAATTAAGACCCTAGCCCCCAAAGACGCTGCGATTTGGCAGGTTGAGTCTGTGCTGCCTCCGTCTACCACGATTATTTCATTGATAAAATCTCCTCCTTGCCTTAACAAAAAGGGAATCAGCTCCTTGATACTTTCAGCTTCATTGAGCGTAGGTATGATCACTGACAAATTCATCATCGCTACTAGTTCACCAATTTGATCAAATAATTTTTTATTGGACTTTGCATTTCAGCTTTGACCATAATTCCATTTTCATAATAGTAGCGGTTGGTATTTCCGTTTATCGTTACCTCGTAGACGTTAGTTGATATCTTTTTTACTTTGGAAACGAGTCCAAAAACTTCCCCCAAGAAATCTTGATTTGCCTTTGGTTCATGAAAAAAAAGCATGACACTACTTAATGTAATGAGATCATAAATAGGTTTGGAATTTTCAAACTTATATGTGGATGCATCCACCTCATAATGCCTTCCATTCCATTTAACTTCCGATTGAAAATCACCCTTGTTGCTTTTGGAAAAACTTCTTGTCCAAACGACTTGATTATTCGCAAACCGTGAATCTAACCGGAAGTCCACGTTGACTTTGCCAAAAAACCAAAAGCTCACATTGCTCTTCACTTTGTAAAGCGTACTATCGGAGCTTTTGGATCTATTTGCTGTCATTTCTCCTATTTTAAAACCCAGTACTGTAATCTCATAGTTTCGCTCATTGCTTTGATTTTGAGCAAATCCATCACCCAATACAAAGACTAACACCACTACGAGTGGGATTAACTTTTTACTAACAGCAGCCCCCGCCGTCGTAGAAATAAGTGGATTCTGAAACATAGATGTCATTTCTACCCAAGTTATGAATTGCAGCGGCAGTTTTATCACAAATTGACAATGGCTGATTGTTCATTAAAATATGACCCTTGTGATCATCGAAATATTCGTCGCTTCCAAAATAGATTGCGGCTTTACCCGTGAAAATGCATGGGCCGTCGGCTGGCATCGGATCTTTGATGGCACATACTTCAATTGAGTCTAAGAAAATCATCTCCTCAGTATCATATTGACCTGGTGCCAAAATTCGATAGGGGCGCTTAGCGCGAATCTCTACTGTACCAAAGCCTGCATCGGTAATCATCTGAAGGTAATCTTTCATCGAAAGTGAACCACTCAGGCAAAGCGCACGCAGTCTTGAATCATTTCGCAGTGAATCCGGCATGTGGTTTTCGGTAATCGGATCACTAAGTACCAATCTTCCGTAAGGTTTTAATACCCGATACATCTCCGCCAATGCCTGCTTCAAATCTTCTTGCGTAAAAATATTGAAGAGGCAATTTTGTGCGGCCACATCAATACTATTATCATCCACTGGCAGATGCATGGCTGTACCTTTCCGCAATTCCACAAAATCCCGCTGAAACCAAGGGTTTTCATTTTCAGCCACGGCCAGATTTTCCTCGCAAGCAGTTAACATTTCATCCACTACATCGATACCGATCACTCCGGCTTTCTGTCTGGAGAAATAAGCGAATTGAAGCACTTCCATACCTCCACCGACTCCCACATAGAGGATTTTTGGATTATTGACAAGATCACGGGGATGAACGGTGCTACCGCAACCATAATTCATCTCCTGCATAATTTTCGGGATCCGTAATTCTGGCAGTTGCCAAATGGGTGTAGTGGTACAGCATAGACCAACGTCCGGTTTCAAGGCTGCCTGCTTGTAGACATCTACTGTAGTGTCGAGGTAATTATTCATGCGTGATTTGTTTACGGGTATTAAATTGGTTCCAATCTTCTAGGTTGTCTATGTCTGATAGAATTTGTAGGAACTCATAATCCAAGTTTAATTTATCGGCCAAATTCAGCGTTAATTCAAGTACTCGGGAAGTACTCCATGGAATATTATTGAAAATTTCAGGAATAAATTTACTCATCCCCAAAAGGTAATATCCACCATCCTTAGCGGGACCTACTACCAAGTCTGATTGACTTAAAGCCAAGAAAGCGCTGTTGAGATCTCGTCCTGTCAAGTCAGGACAATCTGTCCCTATGATCGCCACGCTTGAATACCCTTTAGCGAAAAGGTGAGCAAAGGCATTTTTCATTCGCTCTCCCAAATTGGTTCCTGACTGCACTTCAAGCTGATACCCTTCCAAATTCCCTTCGGGATTTTCAGGAATATAATCTGAGTAAAACAGAAATTTATCGACCTCCAATTTCTTCACAATTTCATGGGTATAATCAGTCAACCAACGATATACCTCTAAGGCCTGTTCATCTCCTATCGAAGCTGCCAATCGGGTTTTTACTTTGCCCAGCACAGCATTTTTTTGGAAAATAATCAATGCTGCACGGTTCATGCAGTAGCCCCTCCGCAACTGGAACCAGCACCGGCAGTACAACCGAAACAATGATTATTGATTTGAATAGACCGATTAGATAGCGCCGATGAGTCCCATTCTGAGAGGTGAATTGAATTCGGAGTATTCACCTTCATGTCTAGCATTTGGTTGAAATCACAATCGTATATATACCCATCCCATCCTATCGAAATGGTATTTCGGCACATGACACCGGCTGCTGCTGAAGGATTAAATACCGATAAGAGCTTTTCCATGTAATTCTCAAAATTGTCCGAGCGAAGTAGATACTCCAAAAATCTGGAAATCGGAATATTTGTGATGGTAAATAAAGAATTGAACACAATATCAAACCGCTCCTTGAGTTTCTTTTTGAATTCAGCTTCCAATTCAGACTGTGATCCAGGCAGAAATGCTCCGGATGGATTGTAAACCAAGTTTAAAACTAATTCAGAACCTTCAATTCCGTATCCAACCTCATTTAACAATCGTAGCGCACGAATAGATTTTTCGAAAACCCCATCCCCTCGCTGCGCATCCGTTTTCATGGCAGTAAAATAAGGCAAGGATGAAACTACCTCAATGGTATTCCTTTTGAAAAATTCCGGTAAATCGTGGAATTTGGGATTAGCAAGAATGATCGTGAGATTACACCGAACGATTATTTTTATATCGGGTCTGATAGATCGAATCGACTCCACAAACCATCTGAAATCAGGATTCATCTCCGGCGCCCCACCAGTGAGGTCGACACAGTTTAAAAAAGGCTCATTCTGAATCACATCAAGGCAGGACTTCATGGTCTCGCGGGTCATGATCTCCTTCCGGTCGGGTCCTGCATCCACATGACAATGCTTGCACACCTGATTGCACATTTTTCCAAGATTGATCTGAAAAATCTCAAGCGTGGTAGGCTGAAGTGGAAATAATCCAATTCCTTCAAGATGACTTTGAAAATTGTTTTTTTGGCCGCCGGGATGTCTTTCTTCCAATAGTGCCAATTCCTCTTCGGGGTCTGCTAAACTATGCAGCTGCGCTTTGAGTGATTTCATTACATTGATATTTCTTTGATTTTATTCATCATTTGAGTGCTATGTACTAAGGCGGCCCCACCACGAATGGCTGCAGCCACATGGACAGCCTCCATCATCTGCTCTTCGTCACAGCCTTTTTCCAGGGTATCCGTGGTGTAGGCATCAATACAATAGGGACATTGTAAGGCATGGGCTACTCCCAATGCAATAAGCGATTTTTCTCTTGCGGTGAGTGCTCCTTCTTTAAACACTTCCGCATAGTAGGCAAAAAACTTATCCGCCATTGATTTTTGAAGATCTCCGATTGTTCCAAATTTTTTTAAGTCTTCAGGATTATAATAAGTCTTCATTTGTGATTTTTTGAGATGTACGATTAATAGCTAAAGAACGGATTGTTGTACCGTTAAAAATATCAAATGGCGGACATTGTTTAAAAATTTTAAATCTGAACTTGATAAATAAAACATTCCCAAAGACTTCAAATCCTGAAAACTTTTACCAAATTTTAAGTCTATTCATTCTATAGACTTAAAATACTAAAATTATGGCATTACGACTCGGGGACATTGCTCCAGACTTTTCGGCTGAAACTACCGAAGGAACCATCAATTTTCATGAATATCTTGGCACCGGTTGGGGCGTATTATTCTCCCACCCTGCTGATTACACTCCGGTCTGCACAACAGAGCTTGGAGCTGTAGCCAAGCTAAAAGATGAATTTTCAAAAAGAAACACTAAAGTTATTGCTTTAAGTGTAGACGGTTTGGAAAGTCACAGGCTGTGGATTGATGACATCAATGAGACACAAAATACCGTGGTCAATTTCCCAATCATCGCTGATCAGGATCGTAAAGTATCAGAATTATACGACATGATCCACCCCAACTCCAATGAAAACTTTACAGTAAGATCGGTATTCGTCATCGGTCCAGACAAAAAAATCAAGTTGATTATTACTTATCCCGCAAGCACAGGTCGGAATTTCGACGAACTCCTTCGGGTGATTGATTCACTGCAATTAACGGCAAACTATTCGGTAGCAACCCCCGCAAATTGGAAGCACGGAGAAGATGTAGTAGTCGCTCCCGCAATCAAAACCGAGGATATTCCCAACAAATTCCCCAAAGGTCATAAGGTCATCAAACCTTATTTGAGAATGACTCCACAGCCGGATTTGTAAAAAAAGCCCAAAGTTGGGGGCCGAAGAAAGTTCCCAGTTTGACAGTAGACATTTAAAAAATACCCCCATTAAGCGCTTCGCTTTATGAGGGTATTTTTTTTAGGATATATGAACACGGTCAGGATTTGCTTTCATGTATTGATTCTATGATTCCCATCGCATACCTGACAGATTCTTTGATTTGGTCAAAATCGCCTTTAGCAATCAGGTCTTTTCGGAAAAGCTGAGACCCCATGCCTACACATAAGACGCCCACATCAAACCACTTTTTCAAGCTTTCAGCCGTCGGTTCCACTCCTCCTGTCGGGATAATTTCAATTTTCGGCATCACCGCATGAACAGCGGGCACAAATTCAGGGGTCAAAACATTGGCAGGATAGATTTTAACCAACTCAGCTCCTAACTCCTGAGCGAAAAACACTTCCGAAACTGAACCACAACCCGGTATCCAAGGCACGTCTACTTTTGCGCAGTACTCACCCAATTTTGGATTCATCACCGGTGCCACGATAAACTCTGCGCCCATTTCGATGTATTCCTCCGCTTCATAGGGATGATATATTGTCCCGGCACCCAGATAAATCCCCGGGAGCTTATCTGCCGCTGCTCTGATTTTAGGGAAAATCGACTTGGCCTCTTTTCCGCGATTCACCATTTCGATGACTCTTACTCCACCTTCGTAAGCAGCATGAAGCAAATCCAGACAGACCTCTGCGTCGGGATGGAAAAATATAGGCATCATGCCACCGGCATGCATTTTTTTAATAAAGGGCGTGGGATTTCTCATTAACGTTTGATTTTGCCGACAGCTTCACCGCTTGCCAGTTCATTGATTTCTTGAAGGGAACAGAGTAATACATCTCCGGGAACACTGTGCTTGATTGCTCCGGCTGCCATTGCAAATTCAATTGCTTCTTTGGGTTTGAAATGCAGTAAACCATAGATCAGTCCACCGGCAAATGCATCGCCCGTACCAACACGATCCACAATATGAGTGAGCTCATAGGCTTTTGACGAATAGGTTTTTTTACTTCCAAAAAGTGTGGCTGAAATCGTATTGTTAGAAGAACTATGGGAGATTCTGTCCGTTTTCACAATGAACTCCAGCTCAGGAAATCTATGAAAAGCCATGCTTTTCACCTCAATGAAACTTTTAAAATCTTCATTGAGGCATTGTTTGAAATCTCTTGAACCTGCGATAATCACATTGGTGAGTTTCATCAAGTCCGGCATAACCTCATGGGGTTGCTTACCAAATTGCCAAAGGTTGCTTCGATAGTTCAGATCACCACTGACAGTAATTCCTCTATTCCTTGCTTCCTGAAGCGATTTAAGTGTAAGATCAGCGCACTTTTTGGATAAAGCAGGCGTAATACCTGACCAGTGGAACCAATCCACTCCATCAAAAACCTCATCCCAATTTAGGTTTTTCCCATCAAAATTTGAAAAGACAGAATTTACCCGATCATAGATCACCTGCGAACTCCGCTGCATGGCCCCCTGCTCGAGATAGTATACACCCATCCTGCCTGGTAAATGATGGATAAATCGGGTATCAATTCCATTTTTGCGAAGCTGACCAGAAGCGGCCCAGCCAATTTCATTGTCTGGAAACGCGGTCAGGTGTGCAACATGCATTCCCCAATAGGCCAAGGAAGCACCGACATTGGCTTCAGATCCGCCAAATTCCACATCAAAGGAATGAGTCTGGAAAAAACGTTGATTTCCGGGAGGTGAAAGTCTCAGCATTACCTCTCCTAGCGTGACAATTTTCTTCATTGAAGAATATTTTTTTCTCTAATTTGAACAAGTTAAGGATAAAAATCATGAACAATACCACCCTGCTTCTCGACCCCACAGACAATGTGGGAGTAGCACTCTCGGATCTTCAACCCGGTCAAAAAGTAGTCTTAAACGACATAGAGCTTGAAATTCAGGATTTTGTCTCAGCAAAACATAAGTTTGCCATGCGGGATTTTAAGCCAGGCGAGGACATTCTCATGTATGGCACCATAGTGGGCGAAGCGACACAAGCCATCTCCAAAGGCTACCCGATCACACTTGCCAATATTCATCACAAAACCCGCGAATACACCCTAAATCCAGGCAAATTCAGCTGGACTCCCCCTAATATTTCAGACTGGGAAAAGAAAACATTTATGGGATACAGAAGGTCTGACAATCAGATAGGTACGGCAAATTATTGGCTAGTTTTACCATTGGTTTTTTGTGAAAACACAAATGTGAAATTACTTCAGGAAGCCTTTGAGAATGCTTTGGGTTTTAGCAATCCCAATCCTTACGAAATTCAGATCAAAAACCTGATTTCGGACTTTCAGCATGAAAAAATTACGGAAACGGTTCCGCAAAAAACCAAAAATAACCAACCTAGAATTTTCGAAAACTTAGACGGGATTCGATTTCTCACTCACGATATGGGATGTGGGGGAACCCGGCAGGACGCGGAGTCCCTTTGTACCCTACTTGCCGGCTATATCAATCACCCCAATGTGGCCGGGGCCACAGTCCTAAGTCTGGGCTGCCAAAATGCCCAAGCTAGTATCTTGATGGAAAAGCTATCGCTTATTCAAAAAGGTGAGCCAAAAACTGTTATTCTTTGTGATCAACAGCAAGAAGGAACGACTGAACAATTAATCCAAAAGGCGATTACAGAGACTTTTAAAGGCCTCATTGAGGCCAACAAAATAGCTCGACAGCCTTTTCCTTTAAACAAACTCGTCATCGGGCTGGAATGTGGCGGTTCGGATGGTTTTTCGGGAATATCTGCAAATCCAACCTTGGGAAGAGTTTCTGATCTGATTGTAGCACTTGGCGGGGCTGCGATCTTATCTGAGTTTCCCGAGCTCTGTGGTGCAGAACAAAACCTCATCAATCGCTGCAAAAACGAGGATTTGGCCAATAAATTTGTTCATTTGATGGAGACTTATAATGCCGCCGCAAAGCGCGTGGGCAGTGGCTTCGACATGAATCCAAGCCCGGGAAATATTAAGGACGGCCTCCTAACTGACGCTATCAAATCCTGCGGGGCGGCTAAAAAAGGAGGAACTGCGCCAGTTTCAGACATTTTGGATTATACCGAATACCTGAAAACCCCGGGATTAAATTTGCTTTGTACTCCCGGAAATGACGTGGAAAGTACCACAGGTTTGGCCGGAAGTGGAGCAAATATCATTTTGTTTACTACCGGACTTGGTACTCCCACCGGCAATCCCATCTGTCCGGTCATCAAGGTGGCTACCAACCATAAATTGACAAACCGGATGACCGACATCATTGACTTCAACTCGGGTACTGTGATTACAGGCGAAGATTCGATCGAAAGTTGCGGGAACAGACTTCTGGATCTGATCATTCAAGTGGCAAGTGGGGAAATAAAAACCAAGGCCGAACAGAATAGAAACTATGATTTTATCCCATGGAAACGTGGGGTCTCGCTGTAAAACACAAAAGCGGCACTTGGAATCCAAGGCCGCCTTTTCACTTTACTGGGGGTGATTAAAAGACAATATTTGCTCTTACGGTTGTATTTCCTTTTCCATCTGAAGCCATAACATTTCCTTTAACGGTACCTACTCCAGTGGCTCCTTGAAATTTCCCAGTCCCACCAACAATTTCGATTTCAGCTTCAAAAGTAATGTTTCCTTGTTGATCAAACTGAGCACGATTTGAAACACTTTTAAACCAAATTGAATTTCCTTTACCGTCTGTAGTTAAAGAACTTACTATTTTTGAACTGGCCTTAATTACTTCTGCATCTATTCCAAGAGCAATCAATTCCTTCTCAAAAAACTCAGTGACCCAAGCCGGTTCTGTAAATACAACACCATTCTGATCAGGAAAACCCAAGGCATACTGATTGAAAAAAGAAAATCCTTTACCAATAAAAGTGGCTTGCCCTTCTCCAAAGCCTGGAAATGCAGCAGGGTTTCCTACAACAATGCTTTGATTTGAAAATTTTTCTTGATAAAAAACCCCTTTTGGTCCTTTTCTGAAATTTTCTTCACCTGTTACAACTTGGGAAGTTTCTCTTGAAACTTCTGCCAATTCATTAATCACTGGTGTCTCTGCCTCTGACATGCATGAGGAAAAGATAATACCACTTATCAGAACAAGCCCTGATAATTTTAGTTTGATTTGTTTCATAGAATTATTCGGTTGGGGTGATTTAATTTTTTTAATGTTTTTTTAATTATTTCAATAATTAACTGTTAAGTGATCTAGGATTGATTTTCAACAAAAAGTATCTTATTTGTTTTTTATACCAATAAAAATGCCAAATATATTATTCAACAATAAAAAAATTTGCCGAAGAGGCTTTTTCTCTAATTTTCTTTGCAATTTGATATTCCTTGGAATTGTACCATTCCAAAGCAATGGCTTTGCTCGGGAACTCCAAAAGTACGAGGCGGTCGAAATTCCACTCACCTTCCATGACTTGAATGGGATTACCCCGGATCACAAACTTCCCTTGGTAGGCTTCTATAGAAGCAGGTGTTAATTTTTTGTATTCTTCGTAAAGTTCAGGATCTTGAATATTAACTTCTACTAAAACAAAGGCTGACATAGTGGTGATTATTTTACACCCACTAAGTAGTTAAAAATTTTGAACATGGCAAATCCCGAAATACAAATCCTGCAATTTGGTACAGGAAATTTCCTAAGAGCATATATTGGTTCAATGGTTCAAGATTTGAATGAATCAGGCAAGCAATTGAATATCTGCCTCATACAATCTACTTCAGGAAATACCATCGCTAAATTAGCCGCCCAAAATTATGAATACCATCTATTGGTTGCGGGTTATAAGGACGGACACAAAATTGAATCCATTCAAAAAATTAACTGCGTCAAAGATGGACTGAGTCTGCCTTTGGAGCAGAAGAAGTTTTTTGAATTTGCACACTCTCCACATCTAAAATGGATTATTTCCAATGTCACAGAAGCCGGAATGGTATGGAAAGAGGAAGGTCCTTTTGAAAAATTTGCGGAATCCTTTGCGGGAAGAATGACCCAGTGGCTATACAGAAGATTTCTCCTAAAGCCTGAGGCAGATACTGTAATCTTACCCTGCGAATTACTTCCTCAAAATGGCGAGCTTCTAAAAGGTTTTGTCTTAGGCCACTCCAAAAACTGGAATCTCCCAAAAGAATTCAATTCATGGATAAAAGGAAAAGTAATATTTCTTAATTCATTGGTAGACAGAATTGTACCGGGGTTTCCTTCCCACCTTGATTTACCTTTAAAAGAAAAAGATCCTTTTCTTGTCCAAGCTGAACCCTATGCACTTTGGGCCATAGAGGGGCCGGCTTCTGTTAGAGTTCATCTCCCCTTTTTGGAAAGTAATTCCGAGGTAATCTTGGAAGAGGATATTTCAGGGTATTCCTTGAGAAAAGTCAGGATTCTAAACGCCTCACACACCGCAATGACGGGTCATGGACAGTTATTGAATATCAAAACCGTAGGAGACTGGATAGAAAGCCCCGAGCGAGAAAGTTTCCTTCTGGAAATGATTGCGAAAGAAATCATCCCTAGTCTAAACCTGAATTCAGATGATTTAAAAAAATACGGGAAAGAGGTTATTGATCGATTCAAAAATCCGTTTGTTTCACACAAACTGAGTGATATTTCACTAAACAGTATCTCAAAAGCAAAGAGCCGCATTATCCCCATTCTATTGGATTATCAGGCTTCCTTTGGCTATTACCCTCAAAAACTAAGTTACTGTCTGATTTCCCTGCTTCTATTTTACCTCAGGAATCCGGACAAAATCCGAGACAGTAATGACATCGTCTTATGGTTTCAGAACGTTTCAAAAAATCAAACTGAACTGGACAATCTCAAGCTTTCTCTTTTACACTGGTTGCAACTGAATTGGGATGCAGCTTTCGATTTAGCTTACACTAAACTGACAGAAGAATAAATTCATCAATGAGTTAATCAAACCCTATACCGGCTGCATATCTTGTTTTCGCATAAGAAATCCTGAGTTTGGAAGCAAGATCATTCAGTGTGACACGTGAATCAAAAAGTGAAACCTCCCGGGCGTTCACCAGAAACAAACTTGATTCACCCATCTGGAACCTTCGGATTTCTCCGGTAAGCAGGGCTTGGAGACTTTTAACATTTTCAGTGAAAGTAAGCAGTTGGAGATTCAAAGTACTCCAGTTATTCAGTTCCGCTTCCAGCTTCATCCTCAGCTGGATTTCCTTTAGATCTCTTGAGTTTTGCTTGAAATCAATTTTGGCTTTTGCCAATCCAAACGCTCCTCTAGATTTTCTCCAAAGTAAGGGGGTATATACCGTCAGTCCCCATTTGTAATTATTTTCATAGAATACCGACTCGTCAAACTGCGAAAGTGTTTCACTTAGAAAGTTGTACTTAAGTTTAACTATAGGAAGCATCTCCTGACCTTTCAGCCGTCGTTCCACATCCAAACTCGCCAACTCAAAGTCAGTGATCAATAATTCTGGATGATTTATGACCAGCGTACGCAATTCTTCAATATCCGGATAAAAAGTAAACTCTTCGAACAAACTCTCGGGGACAGTTCCCGCACCCAAAGTCATCGGATTTCCATCTTCATTCCAGAGAAAGGTATTTAACTCCTGAGTCGTGGCGAAAAACGAATTTTCAGTTTCTTGAAGTCGGTATTGACGATTCAGTAATTGAGAAAAAGCTTCTACAGTATCTATTGCCGCAAAATCTCCCTGTTCAAAGCTCCGCTTGACATAATTGAATCGTGAAGTAGCCAGTTCCACCCCCTCTCTCAGCACATTCAAATTCTCATAAGCCAATGCCCACTTCCAATACATGGCTGTGGCAGCAAGGTTTAATTCGTTTAAAAGCCTGACGCGCTCCACCTCACTGGATTGCTGATAGATTTGTGCCTGACGTAAGGACGCTCGTCTTTGATCCAAAATCAGACCTTGACCTAAGTTTACAGAAGCACCCGCCGCAAGCAATCCATTGGATGGGACAGCGGCCTCGGGGCTTAGAAAATTTCCTGAATTCTGTTCAAATACACCATTTAACTCCACGCCCATCCAGGTTGGAATACTTATTCCAGCCTCTCTTTTGTCGTAATAAGTTGATTCTTTAAATTGCTTTTTATCAAGATTACCGTAGATCAGAGGGTCAAATGCCCCTCTTGCCTGCATTAATTCCATTTGGCCAAAGCGAAGATTCAACTCAGCCTGAGAAGACACAGGATGATAAAGACGTACCCACTCCATATACTCCTCAAATTTGAGTTTCAGGGTATCTTGAGCTTTTGCGAACAACGGCCAAAAAATCACCAATAAAATCAGCGTCAGTTTTTTCATTTTTTGGAAGATGCAGCTTGATCTTTTTGTTCTTGAGTATAATAGTCAGCAGGGAAGCCATTTAGTTGTCGCCAGATTTCGTACCAAACCGGCACATCATTAAAGAGCGCAATTCCATCAGCTCCGGAACCAATCCTAAGCAAATCAGGCCATGCAAATTCATCAGGATCTTCCATTACCAATACCCGATATTGGTTATTTGGGCCTGCAAACTGATCAATTGCAATGACAACCCCTCCAAAAGTCCCATTTGAAATCTGAGGCCAACCAGAGAAAACGATGGCAGGCCAGCCATCAAATATGAATCGAACCTTATTCCCTACTTTCACCAGTGGAAGATCCACCGGCTGCACGTACATTTCCACAGCCAACGCGGCATTTGCAGGTACAATATTGACGATTGGATCACCTTCCTTAATCGTCTCTCCTATTCCCACTTGTATGGCCTTGGCAATGTATCCATCCTGCGGTGCAAGAATGTGTCTGTACCCGGTTCTTCGCTCATAATTCGAATATTGATTTTCAAGCTTCGTAGTGCTTGCTTCGGCATCAAACTGGGAAGACATTGCTGTATACATTTCGGACTCTGCTTTGGCCAATTTATCCTTGAAATCATTGTCTATAGCATCCAGATCAATTCGTGCAGAAATCAGTTCATTTTTACTGCTGAGCAATTTGTTTTCGGAGGAGATCAATTTTGCCTGCACTTCCTGAAACTTCAATTTTCTTGTCTCAAAGTCTGTCAATGATCTCAATCCTTCATCGAATAGATTTTCGGCTCGCTCCAGTTGATATTTACCAATATCAAAATTCACTTTGGCCTGCACCAATTCAATGCTATCAGACTGAACTTTCAGCTCGGCCATCCTGAGTCTGTTTTCTGTTTGCTGAATTCTCAAAATATTATTTCTTCTCAGCGCACTTATTTGATCATTTAAGGCACTCACCTTGTCTCCATAGGATCTTGCAGAAGATGCTTTTGCATCTACTTGCATCTGTGTTCTGGGGAGTAGCAAGGAATCAAAATATTCGTCTTTGACTTCGGAAATCCTCAAAATTGTATCTCCTTTTGCGACATAATCACCCTCGGCTACATACCAATTTTCAATTCGACCCGCAATGATCGAGTGAATAGTCTGCGGTCTCTGATCAGGCCTAAGTGCTGTGACAAATCCTTTGGAGCGGATATTTTGAGTCCAAGGCAGAAACAGCATGATGAATGCCGAAATCAAAATCCCGGTGAGCAATCTTACTCTTTGCTGATTTTCCTTTAGCGGTAGAGTCATTACCAAACTTTTAGAGCCGCTAAATGGAATTGATTCCTGAATCTTATTAGAAGAAATATTAAACATAGCCTTAAATAGTTAAGTTTTTGTAGCCCTCATAGCTTCCATGATAGATAATATTGCCAGAGTCCATAAGGAGTATCTCATCTGCCCTACTCAGTATTTGATCATCATTGGAAACCATGAGTAAGGTCCAGTTTCCATTAAACAAGTAATCCACAATTTTGGAAAACACATCCTTCTCCACATGAAGAAAAACATTCTCCATGATCAATGCCTTTGGTTTACCTACAAATCCCCTGGCGAATAGAATTTTCTGTGCCAATGACTTGGAAAGTCCACGTCCTCCGGGTTGAAGCATCGCCTCTAAGCCCTCGGGGAGTTTATATAAATAATCTTTAAGACCCACCAAATCAATGATGTACTCCAAGTGTGAAAGATCAAAGTCTCTTCCTACTAATATATTTTCACGAATGGAACCATGGAAAATCTCCTGAAGCTCGAGAAAATCACCAACCATTCCCCGGTATTTTTCCAAATTAATATATTCGAGGGAGAGATCGTTGACCGCTACAGTTCCTTCAAACTCTTCGTACAACCCCGAAAAAAGTGCCATCAAAGCACTTTTACCGCTTCCGCTTTTTCCTGTCACAACCACCTTCCTACCAGGTTCAATTGATAGGCTAACGTTTTTCAATATAGGCTCTTCAACATCCTGTGGATGAAAGACGACATTGGACATACTGTATTTTAATCCTTCGGGCGCAGCTACAATTACTTTTTCTGAGGGGTTGTGATGTTCCAATTCCAAATCCATCACCTGACCTAGCTTTTCTACAGCCACCAAGGTATCGTATACAGTTTCCAAGGATAGGATAAGTTTCTCGACCGAATTGATCACCAAAACAATGATTACTTCAGCAGCTACAAATTGGCCAATCGAAATCTGATCGTTAATCAACAACAAACTGCCCGCAAACAATAAGCTGGAAACAATAAGAATCTTAAATCCAATCATCACTTTGTATTGGAAAATCAGCACCGAGAAGTGCTTGGATCTAAATTCTACATAGCGTTGAATTAACTTGTCTGCCTTCAGAATAGGCAGTCTTGTACTGCCAACCAATTTGAAGGAATTCAATGTTCTTGCCACTTCTTCCAACCAATAAGCAGTGAGGTATTTATAAGTAGATTCTTTCAGGGCCGTTTCCATACCGCGCGGCCCAGTGAAATAAAAAATCAAGAATAGAATCCCAAATAGAACTGCCCCGAAAATAATGAAAAAAGGATGATAAATCGAAAGCAAAAGCAAACCAAAAATCACCTGAAGTAATGCTGCCGAAAAATCAATTAAAATTTTGCCAATGCCCTTTTGAAGATTCACAGTGTCAAAAAAGCGATTTACTATCTCTGGAGCATACTGTCCATGCATGACCTCAGTCTTTACCTTGGGCAAGCGGTATGCGATAGATAGCCCTGATTTAGAGAATATCCTTTGCTGCAATTTCTCCATAATCTGCAATTGAGAAATCTGCAAAAACCCTCCAAAAGCAACCCCAAGTGCAACGATAACCACCAATACCACCCAAGAGGTGCTGATCCTTCCACCAAGGATAAAATTCAAAATAGCCTGAATTCCCAAGGGTAAAGAGAGGGTGACCAAGCCATTCAGTACAGCATAGAAATAGATGGCATACACTTGGTTCTTTTCCTCCTCGAGCAATCCAAATAATCGCTTCAAAGGAGTCAACGCTAAATTACTTTGCATTTGAAATTGCTTTTATTACAAGTTGGTGGAAAAACTGAAGTTGGGCTGATCCATCATGCCTGGCATCTGTCATCCCCGGCAAGTGAATCGAATTAAATGAATGAAGCAAACTGGATTCCATCACGGTAGATACCAAAGTTTTTGGAAATTCATAGGAAGGGTTAATCTCTTTGATGATACTTGATATCCTTTCCCCAAAGCGGTACACTTGAGCAAAAATACCAGACTCATGCTCAACATCCACTGATTTGGTCAAATATCCCTTAATCGATTCATTAATAACAAGTTTTCTAAGGAGTTTCGGATCCAAAAATTTGTTTTCCAGACAGATAGGTCCATCTACCATCAGGCGAATGGCAATTGCCAGCCGTTCAAATGGATCCTTTATGTTAGAAGTGGCAAAAGCTAAATTATGCTCCATCCAAGCCCAATACCAAGCATTCAGGTAAAGTAGCAGCATGTGCTTATTTTCAAAATACCTATAAATCGCAGCCTCTGTACTACCGATTTGCTGTGCAAGCTTTTTGAATGTAAACAACTCTATGCCCAATTCCTGAATCATTTGAGTGCCTTCACTTATCAGCAAAGCACCCAAGTCGGAGCTAAAGGGTTCTTTAATATACAGATTGGAATTAACCTCAACCCGCATTTTTTTTAAAATAGATTCCATCCAGCTGAGATTTATAATGTTTGCTAAACGAAAGGGAATTAAAAAAAGTTTGTATTTCTCCTATTTTTGTTAGTAAGATTAACAATTCATCGATTTACTCAGTATTCTTCAATGCTTTTGAAATTAAAATTTCCAGAGGAATAAGTTTTAATGTTTTTCCATTGGCGGCTTCCAAAAAAACAGGAGGTACACAATTGCTTCGATAAGCCTCTAACCAACAAAGTGCGCAAAGGCACCATTTATCACCGGTGCTTAGACCAGAAAATTGATATTCTGGATATGGTGTAATAATATCATTTCCTCTACTTCCCGAAAAAATCAAAAACTCCTCAGTCCTCACTGCACATACCGTATGCATCCCCGAATCTTTCGGTCCCGTTTCGCAGCATCCATTTCTCTAAAATCCTGTAATAGGACTGGTACTTCAGGAGATTAGATCTTCTCCAAAAATATTCTTAGACATAAATTTTAGGATGTTTAGCAACCCAATAAGCCCAAAAAATGAGAATTGGCTGAATCAAAATTAACCTTACCCAACCTATCCATGCAGGAACACAAAGTCCTCCATCTATACAGGTATTAATCTGAATAAAATACCAATGTGCGGGAATGAAGGCAATCAACATGAACACTACTCCCCAAGCTGCTCTGGATCGAGTAGGAAAATAAAGAATTCCCAAACCCAATAAAACTTCAGCAATCCCAGAAAGCAGATTGATCAAACTGGGATTTGAAAAAAAGGGAGGAATCAAGGGGATATAGAAATCCGGAGTCAAAAAGTGATTGATCCCAGCGATAAAGTAAAAATACCCCATCCCCCTGATTATTATTTTTTTTAAAAGCCTTACTTTTTCCATCTATCTATTTAGGATAATTTACCGGTTAAACAAGAACTGACACATGTGCAATGAAGTTTTTTTACGGAAATTGATCAAGCCATCGGATTAATGAAGATTAGATAGAGAACGCCTATTATCGGTCCCGGTATTTCAATTTGCCCAATCCGTACAAATACAAAACTTTTGAATATCTCAGCATGAGGGGAAGAAATAAAATATTCAGAACAGCAACAAGACTGAGGTACATCCAAAGCTTAGGCACCTCTACTAGCACATTGATAGCAGTAAGGGAGCTAAACACCAATGCTACCGAAAATGCATAACTGATGTACATTGCCCCATAATAAAAATCGGGCTCGGGATTAAGGTTTGCACCACAGACTTTGCAGTTTTCATTAATGTCCGAAAGATTATGGTAGCTAAATAGACTTACCGAAAAAAGCTTTCCTTCCCGACATTGGGGACAATTCGCGCTGGCAATGGCGAATCCAAGGCTTTTAGACATGTTTTTTTGCTAATTTATTCTGTAAGGATTCAATGATTTGTGACCAAAGTTACCTCTTCCTTTTGAAGGTTTAACTTTTTTTCAAAAACCCGGGAGAATTCTTTTCGTACTTTTGGACATGGAAAAAAGAAAAGCAAAATCATTGATCGGCGACATGCGAACGGGCAGCTGGTCTGAGTTTCTGCTGTTTCTACTCGTGGCCAACTTCATAAATCTCTCTGCGAATTTTTACGAAGGAAATATTTTCATCACTAAAGGAATGAAAATGGATGATCCCATCGACACCTTTACAGAGTTGATCTTTGAATGGGTCCTAGATGGTAGCAAAGATCTGATTCCTGACAATGGCACTCAACAGGATGACAATTCACTCAAAAAAATCAAACTGGCCTTGATTGAAATACCGGGGATCAAACTTTTTTCTTCCCTGACACTCAAAGAGAGATTCCAGTTTTTTGTTTCGCAAAATATCAGTTCAAGCTATTCTGCATCTGATCCTCCGCCTCCGGATCGTTGCTGATTTTTCGGAATTTCATCCAAAAGCAACAATCAACTTAATTTACCATGAAAAAAATACTATTCCTTGCCCTATTTGGGTTTGGAAGCTTCTGTGCTTCGGCTCAAGAAGAAATTGATACGCTTAAAGTACACAGGCAAATACTTGACAGCCTATTCATTGAGGAAGTCGAAAAACCAAAAACGTCCCAAAAACCGAAGGTGCTTCATGCGGAACCGCTTTACATTGATCTTATCAGGGATTTAGGCGCGAGAAAAGGCGAAAAAGAGTGGAACGTGGGCTTTGGGATGCAGGACAAGCGCCGCTATGACGAATTCCACGCACTCATCGAATATGAATGGGCACCAATCGACCGTTTGGGTCTGGAAGTAGAATTGCCTGTAAGTCTATATTCATTCAGAAATGGAAATTCCGAAGGTGCGATCCCTGCAAATACGCTGGAATCTATCAAGGTCGCAGGACAATACACTTTCTTGGTTTCCGAGAAGCGAAACACCTCCCTTGCCGTAGGATATATCCATGAATTTGCATTAGTGGATTTTGAAAAAATGGGGAAAATGAATGCCTTCAAAGGAAATTTGTTCAACCCCTTCTTTGTAGCCGCAAAGCGATGGGGGAGCAATTACCATACCTTGATTTACACCGGTCCAAGGATTGAAAAAGGATATGGAAAGCAGGCCGAAGTTGGATTTGAGACGAATTACAACTTACACTACATGGTTTCCGGTACACGGAATTTTATTGGGTTGGAATTGAATCAGGAATTCGTGAATGGAAAATCAACTGCAACACTTAGACCCCAAATGCGCCTTGGTCTGGCGGAAAATCTGATGATAGGAATTGTATCAACCATTCCTGTTGCTCAACCAGACGCAGGTTTAGGATCTTTCGTCAGAATCATTTACGAACCAGGATTCAAAGCGATGCATTAATCTTTAATCAAAAAAAGGGGCCTTTTATGCCCCTTTTTCTATCTAAATTCTTCCAGATCGTAGTCTTTCCCTCTACCCCATTGGAGGAGTTCATGGATCGTGTAGTATTCCAAGGTATCAAGATCTTTGATCTTGAAATTGTCTCCAGCAAGTCGATCCACTATCTGAATCGTACGGATTTCGCCCTGATTGACAAACCTGTAAACTCTGCCTACCCGAAGGTTGTCCAGTGCGATTGGCATTTTATGCTTTGTCTTTGATTAATACACCTGTGGCTTCAAAGGTGATTTCACGCTTTGGTGCTGTAATAGCATCCACCTCTTCTTTTGATTTTCCCTGATCTTCGGCAAAATGTTTTAATGTCTCAACATCAGTTTCAGTCAGCGTTGCAACACCTTCAAGTATTATAGGAAATCCCTGTGAATTGGTCGGGATGAAAAATCCATAATCTTTAAATGTAACCCGCATCGGTTCGCCATTTGCCAAATCCATCGTAAACCAGCAACCTTTCTTGGTGCAGACTTCTTTGATCTCTCCTGAGATCTTTCCTGTAAAAATTCCGGAGGCCTCCACCACTGTAACCATCTCCGCAGTGCCAATAACACTATTTTCGGCTAGATCCGCACCGTACCCACCAGGCACCACTTCCACTTCTCCGACAGGCTCAGCTTTAGTGGTAGTTTCGACTTTCACAGATTCTGACGGTTTTTGGCAGGAAAAAGAAAGCATTGCAAGGATTAGGACAGATAGTAAGATTGATTTTTTCATGAAAATTTGAATTTATCTTCAAAAATAGCCCAATAGCTCCATCAAGAAAACTGATTTTCAATTTATTTAGCAAATTCCTACAGCGTCATCAAATGTGGGATAGCCCTCGTTTTTTTTGAGATTTTCGAATGTTTCAAAAGAAAATAAACATTTTTTTTAATAAACCTTCCGATTCTTTAGCATTGCTGTAATTTTGTTCAAGTTTAGAAATACGACCCTGCACTCATGCCTCAAACCAAAAAGTTTATCATTGATTTTGACAGTACCTTTACCCAAGTGGAAGCCTTGGATATTTTAGGTGAAATAAGTCTGATCAACGACCCTGAAAAAATCGCAAAACTCCAGTCTATCAAGGACATCACAGATAAAGGAATGGAAGGCTCCATCACCTTTCGGGAAAGCTTGGAACTCCGCTTGGAAATACTCAAAGCAAGCAAAACTCAGATCACTGATCTAATTGCAGCGCTGAAACAGAAAGTTTCAAAATCCTTTGAACGTAACAAAGAGTGGCTTCGCGAAAACGCCAAGGACATCTATATTATTTCCAATGGATTCAGAGACTTTATCCTTCCGATAGTTTCTGAATATGGCATATTAAACGAGAATGTTTTTGCCAATGAATTTGTCTACGATGAATCCGGGAATATTGTGGACTTCAACCGGGAAAATCCCCTCTCCAAAAACAATGGAAAAGCGGAAACCATTAAAAACGTAAATCTTGAGGGGGACATTTATGTCATCGGTGATGGATATACCGATTATGAAATCAAAGCATCGGGCCTTGCCAACAAGTTTTATGCATTTACAGAAAACGTTCACCGTCCTAAAGTAGTTAGTCAGGCGGATCATATTGCTCCTAGTTTTGACGAAATCCTTTACATCAATAAGTTGAATACGAAATTTTCTTACCCAAAAAGTCGCATTAAAGTTCTCCTGCTTGAGAATGTACATCCAATAGGAATACAAATTCTTCAAGATGAAGGATATGAGGTTGAGGTTATCTCCAGTGCCCTCAGTGAAGAGGAACTGTGTGAGAAAATCAAAACGGTCTCAATTTTGGGAATCCGGTCAAAAACCAACGTGACCAAGAAGGTGCTGGAAAATGCCAATCGGCTTTTGGCTATCGGAGCTTTCTGTATCGGAACAAACCAGATAGATTTAGAAACCTGTCAAGAAAAAGGGATTGCGGTTTTCAACGCTCCTTTCTCCAATACGCGCTCTGTGGTCGAAATGGCTATTGCGGAAATTATTTTTCTAATGCGCCGCTTTCAGGATAAATCTGTCGGAATGCATCAAGGAAATTGGGACAAATCAGCTACCGGTTCTTTTGAAATAAGAGGCAAAAAACTCGGAATCATCGGTTATGGAAATATCGGCGCACAACTGTCTGTCTTGGCAGAAAACATGGGCATGAACGTTTTCTATTACGATGTAATTGAAAAGCTTGCCTTGGGAAATGCTACAAAAGTTGATTCCTTGGATGAGTTGCTCGCTACCTGTGATATGATCTCCCTCCATGTCGATGGACGAAAAGACAACAATCGTCTGATTGATGGGGAAAAGATCAGAAAAATGAAACCAGGTGCCATTTTAGTAAACCTGAGCCGTGGACATGTGGTGGATATTCCAGCTTTGCGGGACGCGATACTTTCCGGTCATTTGGCAGGATGCGCAGTTGACGTTTTCCCTGAGGAACCAAAAAACAACAATGAATCCTTTGAATCCGAATTGAAGGGGTTGCCAAACACTATTTTGACCCCCCACATTGGCGGTAGCACCTTGGAGGCACAGGAAAATATTGCGCGGTTTGTTCCCGGCAAAATCATGGAATACATCAACACGGGCAACACCTATAATTCGGTCAACTTCCCGAATATTCAGTTGCCATTCCTGAAAAATGCACACCGCTTGATTCACATTCACCATAATGAGCCCGGTGTTTTGGCTAAAATCAATCAGGTACTTGCCAACTACAACATCAACATTGTCGGTCAATACCTGAAGACCAATGAAAAAATCGGTTATGTGATCACGGACATTGACAAGGTGTATGAAGCCGAAGCGATTGAGACGTTAAAGACCATACCCGGAACAATCAGGTTTAGGACGCTTTATTGATTTCACTTTGGCTGGAAACGACAAAAGCCCCGAATAATCGGGGCTTTTGTCGTTTTAATCAAATATCAACCATTTATCTGGTTTCGTAAAGGGTTGAATAGTATGTCTGATACGCTCCCGAGGTCACGTGTTCCAGCCATTCCTCATTGGTTAGGTACCAATCAATGGTAATATCAATCCCCTCGTCAAACTGCAAACTAGGCTCCCAACCCAGTTCTTTTTGGATTTTAGCCGCATCGATGGCATAGCGGAGATCATGCCCTGCACGGTCGGTGACATAGGTAATCAGTTGTTCAGATGTTCCTACTTCACGTCCAAGTTTTTCGTCCATCTTTTTGCAAAGCAACTTGACGATGTCAATATTTTTCCACTCGTTGAATCCGCCTATGTTGTAGGTTTCTCCTGATTTTCCTTTGTGAAACACCATATCAATAGCACGTGCATGATCCTTTACAAACAACCAATCACGCACATTTTCCCCCTTTCCATAAACGGGAAGAGGCTTCATAGTTTTGATATTGTTGATGCAGAGAGGAATCAACTTCTCCGGAAAATGATTGGGACCGTAGTTATTGGAACAGTTGGAGACCACGGTCTTCATTTTGTAGGTATTTGCATAAGCCCGAACAAAATGGTCTGAAGCAGCCTTGGAAGCGGAATAAGGCGACTGGGGATCGTAGGCTGTAGTTTCCAAAAAGAACCCTCCATCATGCAGCGAACCATAAACTTCATCTGTGGAAACATGATAAAACAGATGGCTTTCCAATTCCCCTGCCCAAGCTTTCTTAGCCGAATTGAGCAGATTTACCGTCCCAAAAACGTTGGTTTTCACAAAAGCCATAGGGTCTGAGATGGATCGATCCACGTGAGATTCTGCGGCCAAGTGGATTACGTCAGAGATCTGATGCTTCGCAAAAATCAAATCGAGCGCATCAGCATCTTGAATATCTACTTTTTCGAAAATATAATTTGCGGCATTTTCGACCTCTTTTAGGTTTTCCAAATTACCTGCATAAGTGAGCGCATCCAGATTAACAATTTTATAATCTGGATACTTGGTCACGAAAAGACGCACCACATGGCAACCGATAAATCCGGCACCTCCTGTGATCAGGATTGATTTTGACATAAATTTTATTTTTTGTAATACGCTAAATACCAATCTGTAAAGGCCTTTACTCCTTCTTCAATTGGAGTAGCGGGCTTATAACCTGTATCCCGTACCAAATCAGTCACATCAGCGTGAGATGCTGGTACATCACCAGGTTGCAAAGGCAATAGTTCCATTTTGGCAGTTTTCCCAAGTCCCTTCTCCACAGCTTTGATGTAATCAATCAACAAAACGGGATCAGAGTTACCGATGTTATACACTTTATATGGTGCTTTGGAACTACCCGGATCAGGATTTTGAGGATCAAAATCAGCATTTGGGCCTGCAGGCCGATCAGCGACTTTAACCACCCCTTCCACTATGTCATCGATGAAAGTAAAATCCCGCTTCATATTTCCATAATTGAAAACCTGAATAGGTTCGCCTTTCAAGATCGCCTCAGTAAATAAAAATAAAGCCATATCCGGTCTTCCCCATGGGCCATAAACAGTAAAAAAGCGCAAGCCAGTTGTCGGAAGTCCAAATAGATGGCTGTACGTATGGGCCATCAATTCGTTGGCCTTTTTGGATGCTGCATAGAGCGAAATCGGATGATCAACAGTATCTGAGGTAGAAAAAGGCATTTTCTCATTTGATCCATACACCGAACTTGAGCTGGCATAGACTAAATGCTTTACCGCGTGAAATCTGCATCCCTCCAAAATATTGAGAAATGCCATGATATTGGACTCAATGTACACTTCCGGATGAGACAAAGAATGCCTTACTCCTGCCTGTGCTGCCAAATGAATGACCACATCAAATTTTTCCTGTTCGAAAAGTGCCATCAAAGGCTCTTTTTGAGCTAAATCCAGCTGTATAAACCGATAGGTTTTTTGGGTAGTTGACTGTACCAATATCCCTCTTTCAATTTCAGACTTTGGAATTCCCCGGTATTCAAGTCGGGAATATTTTAGATTGACATCATAATAGTCATTGATAATATCCAGTCCGACAACTTCATCTCCGCGATCGATTAATTTTTGTGCAACATGAAATCCAATAAATCCGGCCACTCCGGTCACGAGATACTTCATAGGGAAGTTTGATAATTAAAACTGTAAACTTTCAAATATATATTATTCAGCTGTCTTGGCACTGCTTAGCAGGCGCTGGTAATTGTTGAAAATTTCTTTTTGAAGAAAATTCCGGTCATAATTATTAATTATTTCATCATAAAGATTTGCGGCATAATATGCCATTTTATCGCGCTTTACAAATCCAAACTCCAAGGCTTCTTTTAAAACTAAAGCGTCTTTGACCGGAAAAATCAATCCTGTTTTTTGCTGTGCAATAATGTCTGTGTTACCGATAATATCAGAACAAATCACCGGAACCTGCATCGCTCCTGCCTCAAGGATCACATTTGGAAATCCCTCACGATGCGAAGGATGCACTAAAACATCTGCTAAGGCAAGGTAGTGTGCTACATGATCAGACCAATCAATCTGAATGATTCTTGGGTGATCTTGAATAGTCTGGACAGTTTCGGGGGAAAGTGGATCCAAATCCTGTTCAAAAGCACCTAAAAGAACCAGCTTTGATTTATTGACGATTTTGGAATTCAGAAAGGCAGCTACCAATTCCTCAATTCCCTTATCCTTCACCAACCTCCCTACAGAAAGTATGATATAGTCATCCTCTCCGGGCATAATTCGCATAGTAGCGGCTACTAGATGATTTTCTTTTAAGACATCTCGGTTGAATTTTTCAAGATCAACACCATTTGAGGAGCCTTTACCGATGATTCGAAGTTTATATTCGGAGCAAAGTTCTTTCTGTAAAACAAATTTCCGAAGCCCCACGGAATTCGGCCACACCTCAGTAGCATTTGAATAAGTCCATTTCTCTATGGACTCGAGTAAAGTTTTCTTTCTTCCCCCGGCTGCCATTGCCGGAATTCCGGCTAAAGTATGAATTCTAATAGTGACCCCTGCAAGATTTGCAGCGATCATTCCCAGCAAGCCCGCCTTGGGAGTATGTGTATGCACAATGTCAGGTTTTTCTCGTCTAAAAAGTTGAATGAGTTTCCAAATACATCGCAAATCATCCAATGGAGTAATTCGCCTTGTAAATGGAATTACTTCATGACGAACGCCTTCATTCTTAATAGCCTGAGCGACTTCCCGTCCATCTGCACTGACCATGATCACCTCCCAGCCTTGAGTTTTCATATAACTCATTTGCCCAGCTAGCAAAAGTTTCAGTGATAAAGGTACTGTGGTGATTCGGATTAGTTTCGGCATCAAAAAAGATTTCTAAAGGTGCAAAGGTAAACTTTTAACGCGGTATCGGTGCTAAAATTTCCACAGTTACACTTAAAAACCAAGCCAAAATCAATAGCGAAGGCAATTTAATACTGTCCAATATTTTTAGCCATAATCCCCTTCTTCCAATTCAAATATCTCTTCCAAAGCTATTTCAAACACCCTTGCAATCTTTAATGCCAAAACCGTCGATGGCACATATTTCCCTGCTTCGATGGAGTTAATGGTTTGTCTGGAAACTTGCACTTTTTCAGCTAAATCTTGCTGAGTTAGATCTTTTTTTGCCCGTTCTACTTTTATGGAATTCTTCATATCGGCATTAAATAGGCAATAAAGTCTGCTTTTGTTTGAGGAGAACCCATCTAAATCGGCCAATAAATATGAGTTGTATGGTAAACATGTTATAGCCCATAAATTCCAGGTAGCCAAAACCATAAAACACCAACGTACCAATGATCAGGATAAAAGTATTTGCATAAAAAGCTACTAAGAGCGAATCCAATCGGAGCTTTTGGATGTATTCATCTTCTTCTTTTTCTCGGGAAAAAGCCATCAGGAACAGCGAAACAAATACCCCAATCAAGGCAATCTCATTGCTAAAATTCTCTTTTGAATCTTTAAAAAGTACTCCATCTCTTACCTCAAATTCCAGCCAGTGGAAGCTAAAATCAAAGTAATTATTGGCAAACAGCAATGCCGCAAATGGAAGGCACAGGAGCCAGCCGATTTTTTGAAATCGATGAGGCAATAGGATTTTAGTAAGCATATTAAGTTTGGTTTAGTTTTCTTCTTTGTTTGCGATGTACTTCTGATACTTAAACGCTCCATGGATGTAGGCATTGAGCAGGAAAAGCACGAGATAGGCTGTAAAAATCTCAGAGGTAAACCGATCAAATCTCCAATAATTTATAATCATCAAAACAGGCAAGCCCCATATCAGCCAATAAAAACCGGTTTGAAAAGCTTGCTGCCTAAAGGTTCGAACCATTTCATCTTCCACTTTTTCGCGAGTAAGATTCAAAATCATAAATGCTAAAGCCCATGATCCATAAATGATTTGGATCGTTTCATTTGGATCTGTTTTAGGATTTAGGATTGCAATCCCGATTACAATAAAAACCGGAAGCGGGAAAAACACATAAGCCAGCTTCTTCCAATTGGGATGAAGCAAGGGGACTTCTAGAATTGAGTTCTTTTTCATAACAAGTCATGTTTGTTTGTCCAAATGTAAAGCAAACTTTACTTTATGTCAAAATATTTTTTCAAATATTTTTTATTGGATTTCATAGTAATTCATTGAAATTGATTCATCCATTCTCTTTTTGGCAAAAAGGCTTACGTTTTGGTTACCTTTAGTCAATCAAACCTGTTTAAAATTCAATATTCCATGATCTCCAAAGTAAAAATTGCCATAATCGGTTGCGGAAACCTGGGTGCTTCCATTGCGAATGGCCTGCTGATGCGGGAGGATTTTGATCCAAAAAACCTGACACTAACCAAACGAAACACTGCACCACTTGCTGAATTTGAAGCCAAAGGAGTGCATGTCCATACCGATAATATCGTCGCGGCCCAATATGCAGATATTATCCTCTTGGGGGTAAAACCCTACAATGTAGCAACGATCCTCGCAGAAATTAAGTCTGCTTTGGACCCCGAAAAACAGCTGATTGTGTCTCTTGCTACTGGTGTTTCTCTCAAAGAAATGTATGCGGTCATTGATCCCAAAACCGTGACGTTTCGGGCCATGCCCAATATTGCTGCGGATATACAGGAATCTATCACCTGCATCTGTCAGGAACAAGCCAATCCAATTCAGGAAGAAATGATCAAAGAATTATTTGACTCCATTGGGTATACCATATCCATCGACGAAAGCCTAATGGAAGCAGCAACGGTATTGGGCGCTTGTGGAATTGCCTATGTGCTAAGATTTATGCGAGCGATGATTCAAGGAGGAATTCAAATCGGATTTGACTCGGTCACTGCCAGCAAAATCGTGAATCAAACTGTAAAAGGTGCTGCAGAACTCATGATCCAAAAAAACATCCACCCTGAGGCTGCTATTGACAAAGTGACTACACCAAAAGGTTGCACCATCGTGGGCCTCAACGAGATGGAACATCAGGGATTCAGTTCTGCAATGGTCAGAGGCGTTATTGCCAGCTATGAGAAAATAGGAAAGTAATAAATCGATTTGCAAACCTAAAGCCATCGCACTCCCATGCGATGGCTTTTTTATTTTTTTTCCGAATGAGAAAATTATAATTCCAAATACTCAAACTGCCTTTTAGTGGAACCTTGACATTCCTTTGATTAAAATATTCATGTATTTTATTAAATTATTACTATTACTTGAAAAAAGAATAATTTTAGCTTTGTTTTTCTTTTAAATGTTTTCATTAGATTTGTCTCGGGTGATAAACAACTTTTGCTATTCCTTTTTAAAAGACACGATTTTTACAGGAAGGACTGTTTGGTATTTTTGCCTCCTTCCTTTTTTTACCCTAAAGTCTGATCCATAAAAAAGCCTTCCGAAATACTTTTCCGGAAGGCTTTTTTACATGAGTTTGATCGGATCAATCGAATAGCTCCGCCAGCTTATTTTCCAAACTTGGTCCTCTCAGGTCTTTTGCAATAATTTTACCATCAGGGTCAATCATGTAAGTAGCAGGAATTGCTTGGATCTGATAGAGTTCGGCAGCTGCTGAATTAAAGTATTTCAAATCTGAAACCTGCGTCCAAGCTAATTTATCATCAGCTATTGCTTTTACCCAATCTTCTTTCGTCCGGTCAAGGGAAACTCCAAATACCTCGAACCCCTTGTCTTTATACTGATTATAAAGTCTTACCACATTTGGATTTTCCTGACGGCAAGGCTTGCACCAAGCTGCCCAAAAGTCAATAAGAACATATTTGCCACGAAGGTCCGATAGCTTTACCATGGTGCCGTCTGGACTAGGCAACTCGATCTCCGGTGCAGGTTGCCCCACAGAGAGCGCTCTCATTTCATCCAACTGCTGTTTCATCTGAAGAATCGAAACAGTTCCAGGATAATTATCATTGAGTTTGGTGACCAATTCGTCCATAAATGGGAAATCATTTTTAGGATTCAAAAGTCCAACCGCAGCTAATGGAGCGAAAGAATTCCCCATACTTTGGATCATTTCCTTTACCCGAGTGGATTGATTGGACTCCAAAATCATTGCATCAGACTGAATTTTCTTGATCGCCTCAGCATCATTTTTGCTCATTGCCTCATAGTAAGCCTCATTTAGTTTGTTAACTTCCAACTGATACGCTTCCATTAGCCTCTCAATCTTGAGCATTTCTTTGGTGTCCTGAGAGCCTTCAATTGCAAGACTTGCCGGATCTGAAAAATTGTACTTCAACTCAACATCTTCTTTATATAATGCCAATCGCACTACTTTTTGCCCATAAAGATTCAATTCATAAAAAGTAGGCGTGTCCACCGCCAATTTATAGGTGAATTCACCGGATGGGCTCACCTTTAATGTATCCAGAACTTTGGGCCTGTTGTCCGTAAATTGGGAAAGGATCACCAAGCCATCAGGGAAATTTTCAATTTTTCCTGAAACCTGAACCATTCCTTCAGTAGCAGAATCATTTGCCCCACAGGAGAAAAATGCCATTACAGCAATTGTCCAAACACCTATCATCGCGTATTTCATTTGTTTATTGTTTTATTTTCAAAGGTCAGTCAGAATGACTCACATGATGGATAACCCTCTCTCTTTATGCTGCCGGGTGATGCCTTTGGCAGACAATCAGGCTCGATTCGTTCTATTTAATTTTCCAGCAAGTCTGTTAAAATTCTGGTGGCAACTTTAGGGTCAGCCTTGCCATGGGACTTCTTCATGACTTGTCCCATAAACATCCCCATCAGTCCTTTTTTTCCGGATCGGTATTCCGCAACTTTGGCTTTATTATCAGCCAAAATAGCCTCCACAATAGGCTTCAACGATTCCTCATCACTTTCCTGAATCAAATTCAAGCGCTGCGCAATAGCCAGGGATGTTTCGCCGCTTGCCTTCAGCAATTCGGAATAAATCGACTGGGAGGCAGCTGTGAATGAAACTTTACCCTCATCTACCAATTCGATCAACTCTGCCAATATCTCCGGCTTGATCGGGAATTGATCCATGTGCAAATCCAATTCATTCAGGTACGACTTAACTGGACCCATTATCCAGTTTGAAGCAGCTTTATAATTGTTTGTTTTGGAGCAAAGTGAATCAAACCAAAGCGCGATTTCCTTTGCCTCACTTAGAACTCCTGCATCGTAGGTCGGTAATCCATAGTCATCCACAAATTTCCGATAAAGCGCTCGCGGCAAAGCAGGCATGGTCACTTTAATCGAATTGAGCCACTCTTCAGAGATTACCACAGGACTCAAATCCGGCTCCGGGAAATAACGGTAGTCGTTCAAATCTTCTTTGGTTCTCATACTGGCAGTTGTTCCTGTCGATGCATCAAAGGTTCTAGTTTCGGATAGCACCTCCACTCCTGCCTCGAGCAGGTGAATGATTCGCTCGTGCTCGTACTCGATGGCACGGGCAACATTTCGAAAGGAATTCATATTTTTCACTTCGACTTTTTTGCCGTATTCCTTAGCGTCTTTGAGCATAACCGACACGTTGGCATCGCAGCGAAGCGAACCTTCTTCCATGTTTCCATCGCAGACATCAAGGTATTTGACCAGTTTTTTGATTTCTGCGAGAAATGCATACGCTTCCTCAGGCGTTCTCATATCCGGTTCGGAAACAATTTCAATCAATGGAGTTCCTGCACGGTTAAAATCCACCAAAGTATCCGTTTCACCGGCTAGGTGTATGGATTTTCCGGCATCCTCTTCCATGTGAATTCGGTTGAGTTTGATGACCTTTTCGGAGCCATCTGCTAATTCGATTGGCACAACCCCTCCTACACAGATGGGACCTTTATCTTGCGTAATCTGATAACCCTTGGGAAGATCCGGATAGAAATAGTTTTTCCTTGAGAAAATATTGAACCGGGTAATTTCTGAGTTACAGGCCAGACCCATCTTTATGGCATATTCGACTGACTTCTTATTTACCTTGGGCAAAGTGCCAGGATGCCCCAAAGTAATGACAGAAATCAAGGTATTGGGCAGATTTCCGTATTCATTTGAATCCGAAGAATACATTTTACTTTCGGTCAGCAATTGAGCATGCACTTCCAGTCCAATTACCAACTGATATTTATTCTTGAGTTCTTCGCTTAGCATTTTTTCGATATATCAGCGATTATAAAAACATTTCTTTGGCCTTGGCCACCACTTTTTCAAGACCTGCCAGATCCTTTCCACCTGCGGTAGCAAAGAAGGGTTGTCCGCCCCCTCCACCTTGGATTTCTTTGGCTAGTTCACGGACGATTTGCCCGGCATTCAATCCTTTGGAAACGACCAATGCATCTTCCAAAATGACTGCAACCTGAGGCTTATCCTCAATTTTTGCTGCCAAAATCACAAAGGCGTTAGCAACTTCATTTTTAAGTTCATAAGCCAGTTTTTTCAGAGACTCTGCATTTGGCAATTCCACCTGAGCAATCAGCGTATTTATCCCGTCTTTTTCTATGAATTGTTTCAAAAGTTCATTTTTAACTCCTGAGGATTTTTCCAAGTGAAGCGTTTCAATCTCTTTCCTTAAGTCATTTCTTTCTTGAAGCAATGACTCAATGGCTTTTTTCACATCCTTTGGATTCTTCAATAAATCTTGAATTTCTTTCACCAAATTCTCCTGCTCTCGCAAATAATTCGCTGCCGCTTTAGCGGTGATTGCTTCAATCCTGCGAACTCCCGCAGAAATCGATCCTTCAGAAGTGATTTTAAATAAGCCAATCTGACTCGTAAAAGGAACGTGTGTACCACCGCAAAGTTCCACTGAAAAGTCCTTTTGAAAGATGATAACACGCACAAAGTCTCCGTATTTCTCCCCGAAAAGGGCGGTAGCCCCCATCTTTTTAGCCTCTTCGATGGGCACATTGCGTTGCTCTTGCAGTGCGATATTTTCACGCACTTTGGCATTTACTATCTCTTCCACTTTTGTAATTTCATCTTCACTCATTTTTCCAAAATGAGAAAAATCAAATCGTAGTAGATTCTCATTGACCAAAGATCCCCGCTGCTGAATATGATCCCCCAGCACTTCTTTCAATGCGGATTGCAAAAGGTGAGTTGCTGAGTGATTATTCATCGTCAACTGCCGCTTTTCCCGATCTACTTCCGATGAAAACCGCACCTCAGGATGCGCAGGAAGCTTTTCAACAAAATGAACAATCAGATCATTCTCTTTCTTAGTGTCGATGACACGGATCTTTTCAGAATCCGAAATCAACCAACCCGTATCTCCTGCTTGTCCACCGCTCTCTGCATAAAATGGGGTCCGATCGAGTACCAATTGGTACCGGTCCCCTTTCTTATCAGTAATTGTTCGATGTTTGATGATCTGAGAATAAGCCTCTGTGAAATCATATCCGATAAATTCCACACCGGTATCCTCATTGACCAAAACCCAGTCACCGGTTTCCTGCTCAGAAGCAGCACGGGAACGGGTCTTTTGCTTTTCCATCTCCTCGGCAAAGCCTTTTTCGTCCACCGAAAAGCCATTTTCTCTTGCAATCAGCGATGTCAAATCCAGCGGAAATCCAAATGTATCATACAATTCAAAAGCTGTTTTGCCTGTAATGACCTTCTCATTTTTGGAGTTCAATTCCGATTTAATGGACTCGAGCATTTTCAATCCATGATCTAGAGTCCTCAAAAAAGAGGCTTCCTCCTCCATGATTACTTTTGCAATAAACTCCTGCTGCTGTCTGACTTCCGGGAAAACATCTCCAAAGTATGTTGCAATCAACGGTGTCAATTCAAATAAAAATGGCTGCTGCAAGCCCAAAAAGGTGTAACCATAGCGAACTGCTCTTCTTAGAATTCTTCGGATGACATATCCTGCTTTGTTGTTGGATGGAATCTGTCCGTCAGCGATGGTGAAGGAGATCGCACGGATATGGTCTACAATCACTCGAAAGGCAATATCAGTCTGCTCCTCCAATCCGTATGTTTTACCGGATTTCTTTGCTATTGCATCCAAAAAGGGCGTAAACAAATCCGTGTCGTAATTGGAAGATTTGAACTGAATGGCTCTCACCAATCGCTCAAAACCCATTCCTGTATCTACGTGTTTGGCAGGAAGTTCTTTGAGACTTCCATCCGCCAAACGGTTGAATTGCATGAATACCAAATTCCAGATTTCAATCACCTGAGGATGGTCATTGTTGACCAACTCTCGACCCGGGACCTGTGCAATTTCGGCTTCAGAACGAAGATCCACGTGGATTTCTGAACAAGGTCCGCAAGGCCCTGTGTCACCCATTTCCCAAAAGTTATCCTTTTTTGATCCCAAAATAATTCGGTCTTCCGGAACGATTTTGCTCCAAAGCTCAGCGGCTTCTACATCCTTTTCCAACTTATCCCCTTCGTCGCCCTGAAAAACAGAAACGTATAGCCTGTCTTTAGGGAGTTGGTACACTTCTGTCAAAAGCTCCCAAGCCCACTCAATTGCTTCTTTCTTGAAATAATCTCCAAATGACCAATTGCCAAGCATCTCAAACATGGTATGGTGATAGGTGTCAACTCCTACTTCCTCCAAATCATTGTGCTTTCCGCTGACGCGAAGGCATTTTTGAGAGTTGGCTACTCGGGAATATTTGGCGATTTCGTTGCCAAGAAATGCATCTTTAAACTGATTCATCCCGGCATTGGTAAACATCAGTGTCGGGTCATTTTTGACCACAATCGGGGATGAGGGAACGTACTGATGCTGTTTGGACTGGAAAAACTCGATGAAGGTACTTCGTATTTTCTTTGCTTCCATGGAAGGTTTGCGATGCAGATGATATGTTTTTGTATTCGTTTGGCCCTATGTACGACCCATTTATCGGGTGACAAAATTAACAGAAAAGGCGGGCTTACGCACATCATGGCGCTGAATTTACTACAGCACAAAATCATTTAAAAAAGTAGTGGGGTAACTTGTGCGTTCAAAAAATCAACTTCACATTTTTTTTAAAGAAAAAAAGTCCACTTAAATCATGTTATCCTAAAATCCTATTTAGGAAAAATCAGTTTGGAAAAACAAACTCGGCTCCAATCCAATAAATAAAATGGCTTTCCCATAAAAATCAGAATTACTTTATCTGCGCTTCATTTTCAGCTTTTTTCTTGGCTTTTTCCTGATCTCTATAAAATTTTCTAAACAAAAAATTTGATTTCAAGGCTTCCATATTCTGGTTCAGCCGGTAGGTGCTTTGCTCTACATTTTCCATCGTTTGTACCAATTGTCCCCTAAAGGAAGTATCCGCTAAAATCAATCCCGCAGCCCCTTCTCCTTTTTCAATGTTTTGGATTAGATTTTTCATACTTCCCATAACATCAGCAGCATCAGCACTGATTTTTTGCAATTGAGAAACAGATTGCTCAAGATTTTGGCTCATCAAACTATCAGTAAAGAGCTTATTGACAATTCCATCACTCTGCCCAAATTCAACTATCATTTCTCTTCCTGCCTTTGCCATTGCTGATGCATGTTGACCAGCCGTCAGCAATTCCTTCACGGAAGCCTTGAGATCCAAAGTCAGTTCCGCATCTGAAAGAATCTTCCAGATCGCTTCACTATTATTTAATTTCTCGGTGATTTCTGAGAGATTGATAAGCGTTAGTTCCAGATAATCTCCCGAAGCGCTCAGTTTTTCCAGTATTTCATCCGTTCCGACTTTTTTAATTGGGAAAAGGGTATCTCCTACCTCAATGGATGCCGCATCTCCCGGTTGCGGATGGATTTGAACAATTTTATTCCCCATCAAACCATCTGTATTGATGGATACCAAAGCATTTTTTTTTATAAAAGACTGCATGGATTTATTGATCAACATCTTTATCACGATCCTAGACTCATCCTGCATTGCCATGGATCGGACCGTACCTACATCCAAGCCCTGAAACCGCACATTATTACCTGGAACCAAGCCATTCACATTGTCGATTTGAGCAAAAATCTCAAATGAGGAACCGAATATATTCTGGTTTTTACCGATCATGTAGAGGGAGAAAACAAGAAACAGCAAGCTGGCAATGACCATTGCTCCCAATTTGACATTGGATGAAGTTTTATCTTTCATAGTTAATCGAAAAACTCCCGGACTTTGGGATCAGGGACATTTTGTAAATTTTCATAGGTATCCGAAATGTAATTTCTGCCATCAATCAACATAATCACCCGATCCGAGGTCATCCGTATACAGTTCATGTCATGCGAAATGATGATTGACGATGCCTTGTATTTTTCCTGAACCTGAAGCATTAACTCGCTTATTTCACGGGCTGTAATCGGGTCAAGCCCTGTGGTCGGTTCATCATAAAGAATTACTTTGGGCTTCAAAATCAAGGTTCTTGCCAATGCAATCCGCTTGCGCATTCCTCCGGATAATTCGGCAGGCATCATATCTATCGTATGGCCCAGACCCACATCCTCCAAGGCTTCTTTTACTGCCGATTGCGCATTCAAGTCTCTCATTTCTTTGGTCCAATGTCTTCTTAGCGGAAATTCCAAGTTCTGCCTTACAGTCATGGAATCGTAGAGTGCATTACTTTGGAAAAGAAAGCCTACCTCCGCTCTTAACTTATCCATCTGATCCTGGTCCAGCTCCCTTATATTTTGGCCCAATACATAGATCTCTCCGGAATCAGGTACGATAAGATTAATGATGCATTTGATTAAAACAGACTTTCCACTTCCTGATTTTCCCAAAATAACAAGACTTTCCCCGGGTACCACCTCCATCGAAAAATCTCTGAGTACATGATTGGAACCAAAAGATTTATTCAGATTTTTCACCTCGATTATGGACTTTATTTTTTCCATAAGCTTAAGTCAGTCCCAACAGATCAGTCACCTGCACAGCAATCAGGTCAATAATAAATACAACAAGAGATGCAACGATTACTGCGCTGGTAGCAGATCTTCCCACCCCCTCGGTTCCTTTTTTTGAATTATATCCTTTATAGCAGCCTACTATTCCAATTGCAAACCCAAAAAAGAATGTCTTAATGAGTGATGGGATAAAGTCCCCATAGCCAAGGGCTCCAAAGGACTGAAGCCAATACAAATGCCAACTGACATTCCCACGAATATTTACTCCCAAATAGCCGCCATAAAGAGAAATGGCTATGGCTAAACTTGAAAGAAGCGGCACCATCAGTGTGGATGCCAAGACACGGCTCACTACCAAATACTTAAACGGATTAGTTCCTGAGACCTCCATAGCATCAATCTGCTCTGTGACCCGCATTGATCCCAATTCAGCTCCGATACCCGAGCCGATCTTACCGGCACATATTAAAGCCGTGATAACGGGTGCAATTTCCCTAACCAAAGAAACCGAAACCATAGCAGGTAGCATCGACACAGCTCCAAACTCCAATAAGGTAGGCCTGGACTGAATCGTCATAACCAGCCCCATGATAAATGCCGTAATCCCAACCAGCGTGAGCGTTTTGAAACCAATCCAGAAACATTGGTTGATAAACTCCTCCCATTCTTGCTTGGGTTTAATCACTTCACTAAAAAAACGACCTGTAAACCGGGCAATCTCTCCCACCTCTCTGAGAAATTCACTGTCTATTTTAATGAGGTGAATCATATTTTCTTTTTTTCTTAAAAATGAAAATAGAAAACTCAAAAAACTCTTTGAGAAATCACCTATTAATATGATACAAATCAGGTTTAAACAAAAACAATAAATCAAATCAAAACCGGAAACTTAATTACCCTAAAATAAAAGCTAAGATTTATGGGAGTAGATCTAATCCTTGGCCCAAGGAAATCAGATACTGGTACAATAGAAGACAATAAAAATTCCAATGGCTTTGAAAATGGTATTTCATAAATCGTAATTCCTTTCCTACTTTCATAAAAATTAAAAAAAAGCCCTCTGCCTCATTTACCCTATTTCAATCACATGTCCTATCTCGATCAAATCACTTCCCCTACCCTTCTAATCAGCGAAAAAATCACTCGGGCCAATATTAAACGAATGGCGGAAAAAGCTGCCCGAAACAACAAGAAACTCGTCCCACACTGGAAAACTGCCCAATCCCACGAAATTGGAAATTGGGCTAAGGAATATGGAATAAAGGAGGTGACCGCTTCATCAATTAAACAGGCAGAATACCTCTGCGGACAAGGTTGGGACAACATCCACATCGCTTTCCCTTTCAATCCTTTGGAAATCCCCCGCTTGAATTTTTTAGCAGCTAATCAGTCGCTTTCTCTTCAACTTGTCAACCCCATCACCACACAAAAATTGGTAGAGGGGCTGACCAATCCGGTGGGTTTCTTTATTGAAATCGATGCTGGTTATGGCCGAACAGGCGTTCACATAGCTGACTTTGGAACTATTGAGAAAATTCTTCGCACAGCCACACAGTCGGACAAATTAAAGTTCAAGGGCTTTTACCTTCACCCGGGTCATACCTATTATACGCCCGACAAGGCCGGTATTTACGAGCAAAGTCGTCAGGCCCTTCATATGCTCAAAATTAAATATCAAAGCGAATTTCCAGAATTGGTAACTCGCGTAGGTGATACTCCCGGCTGTGCTGTAACCGAAGATTTTGGTGACATTGATGAACTCGGTCCGGGCAATTTCGTCTTTTTTGACTTGATGCAGGCTGAGTTGGGCAGCTGTACAAAGGAGGATATCGCTGTATGTCTCGCTGTACCCGTGGTAGATGTCAACTTCGAACGCAAAGAGATTCTTATCCATGGCGGTGGAGTTCACCTAGCCAAAGACGTTTTAGTCGATGCCTCCGGGAATAAAAATTTCGGAGAGGTTGTCTATCTGAATGAAACCGGTTGGACTATTCCCTCAGACCGTTCTTACTTGAAAAGCATTTCTCAAGAACATGGACTTATAAATGCCAGTGATTCCCTTTTGCAATCTGTGAAAGTTGGTGACTTGCTTGGAGTCCTTCCGGTACACTCCTGCATGACGGCAGATTGCATGGGAGAGTATCTGAGTTTGGAAGGAAAAACAATCGATCACTGTGAAGGAAAATCCCAGTGATCTGTCTACTCCACTCCGCTTTGCATAGCCTGACACATTTTACTGCTCAGAGTGATGCGAACTGCCAACAGCTGCCGGTGACTTCCTTAAAATCCCCCTCTGATCATATCCGCAATATCAGCGAGCTCCTCTGAGGTCAACTTCAGCTTTGGTCTGGTAAAATTGATGTCGTCCATCGTTCTCAGAGGAACCAAATGTATGTGTACATGGGGAACCTCCAAGCCAATGACTGCAACACCAATTCTTGTACACTTGATTGTCTTGTCCATGGCTTTAGCCACTTTCTGAGCAAAGAGATGAAGACCGGCCAAATCTTCTGGCTCCATATTGAAGATGTAATCCACCTCTTTTTTTGGGACAACCAACACATGCCCTTTGACTAATGGCATGATATCTAAAAAAGAAATAAAATTTTCGTCCTCGGCGATGATTTCGGCGGGGATCTCCCTTTTGATGATTTTGGTGAAGATGCTAGCCATATTTTTCACAAAAAAATCCCGGAAAATCCGGGATAAGTAATTAATAATTTATGTCTAATATTTCGAACTGTAATTGACCTGCAGGTGCATTGATCGTAGCAATATCGCCGATCATTTTTCCTACCAAACCTTTTCCAAAAGGTGAGGCCAAAGAAATTTTCCCGGCTTTCAAATCAGCTTCTTCTTCAGATACTAATTTGTAGCTTACAGTCATTCCGTTTTTGACATTCTTGATTTTCACAGTTGAGAGGATTCCGACTTTAGAGGTATCCATCTGTGAATTGTTAAGGATCCTTGCATTGCCCACGACAGCTTCAAGTTTAGCGATTTTCAGTTCTAAGTGCCCTTGTGCATCCTTAGCTGCATCGTATTCTGCATTTTCACTAAGGTCACCTTTATCTCTTGCTTCAGCAATTTGCCTGGCAATATCTAGACGGCCTTTACCTTTCAATTCCTGAAGCTCATCTTTCAATTTCTTGAGCCCCTCTTCAGTGTAATATTGTACTTTTGACATAGTTTTATTTCTTTTCAAAAGGCACAAAAAACAAAGTAACGGTCACGTGGTGGAGACCGTTACTTTGTTTTTGCCTTTATTTTACGCCCAAAGATAGGAAAGCTTTTTGACAAAGCAAGTCTTTAAAATTGGTCCTGCTTTTCAGAAACAAAGATTTTATTCACTAAAGGATTTTTTTATTTGCTTCACTAGCACCTTATTTATCTTGTGGTAGGATTCAAAAGTCCAGCCGGCAATGTGGGGTGAAAAGATCACGTTTTCCCGTTGGGCGAGTTTCTCAAACTCAGCTTTTTGTTCTGAGGTAAGGCGATTGAACTTCTCATTTTCGAGCACATCCAAAACTGCTCCGCGAAGAATTCCTCGGTCCAAAGCAGCGTTTAGAGTTGCGAAACTAACTACTTCTCCCCTTGCTGTATTGATCAGCCAAAACGGCTTAGCAAAGCTTTCCAACTCTTCCAATGAGAAGAAATTTCGAGTTTCCTTCGTAAGCGGGACATGGATACTCAAAATGTCAACTTCAGACTTCAGATTTTCCCAAATCACCTCCTGCACTAAATCATTCCCGTAGTCAAATTTGTATTTGTCGTAAGCCAAAATATTAACTCCAAATCCCCTAAGCCGCTTTGAAAATGCTTTTCCCATATTTCCATAACCCATGACACCAACTGTTTTCTCCATCAGTTCATGTCCACGGTTTCCTTCCCTGTCCCAAATGCCTTTTCTCACTTCAGAATCCGCTTTGATCACATTGTTAAAAAGAGCCAATAAGCCTCCGACAGCATGCTCTGCCACAGCGTCTCTATTACCTTTTGCAGCATGAAAAAGTTTCACGCCCCGCTCCAGCAAATAGTCTAAATCAATCTGATCCAAACCCGCTCCAGCCCTTCCGATAAATTTGAGATTTACAGCCTTTTCCAAAAGCTCCCGATCCATCGGTGTTTTGGACCGTATGATCATGCCATCATAATGGGCTACAGAATCGAGGATTTCTTCTCGGGTAATTTTGGGCAAATACATAACCTGATGCCCTTGTTTTTCGAGCATGGGAATGATGCTCGGGTGCATCTCGTCGATGATCAGAATTTTCATTTTACTACAAACTCAAAAGGGACATTGCAACTAAAAAGTAAACCGCCAATCCAATCAAATCGTTTGCTGTGGTGATAAAAGGACCCGAGGCCAAGGCCGGATTGATTCCAAATCTATCCAAAACGATGGGGGTGAAAGTCCCCATGAATGATGCTAACAATACCACGCAAAACAGCGCAATAGAGATTACCATAGCAAATTTGACCTCATTTCCATAGAACAGTACTACCATTCCGAAAACGAAAGAGGCAAGCACCAAACCATTGATAATGGCTACCAAAAGGCCCTTCATAAATCTTCGCGAAAGACTGTCATCAAAAGCCGATTTATTTGCCAAAGACTGAACCACCAGCGTAGAAGACTGTATTCCCACATTTCCACCGGTAGCTGTAATCAGCGGAATGAAGAACGCCAAGGCCGTGACTTTCGCCAGTCCTGCCTCAAAAAAACCAATAAACCCCGCTCCCAAAAGTCCACCGATAATTCCTATCATCAACCAGGGAAGCCGCGCTTTGGTCAACTTATACACACTGTCGTATTCATCGACCTGAGCCGAGATACCTGACATCGCCTGAATATCTTCATCTGCTTCCTCCTGCACAACATCCAGGATGTCATCGACCGTAATTCTTCCCACCAACTTGTTTTTGGCATTGATCACCGGTACGGATTCCAAGTCGTACTTTCTCATAACTGAAGCCACTTCCTCCTGATCCATATGTACCGGTACCGAGATCACTTCATCATCGTAGATATCCTCAATTTTTGTATCAGCGCCAGCCAGGATAATTCTTTTCAATGATACCCGTCCCATCAATTGCTGCCGGTTGTCTACCACATAGATGGAGTAGATCTTCTCTACATTTTCAGCCTGACGGCGAATCTCATTAATTGTCTGAACGACATTCCAGTTTTTGTTGGCGCGGATAAATTCCTTGGCCATGATACCCCCTGCGGTGTCTTCTTCGTAGCGGAGGAGTTCGAGAACCTGCTCTGATTTGACTTTGTCCTGAAAATCCGAAATAACCTCTTCTCTATCCTTCTCAGAAAGCAAGTTCAAGATATCAGCTCCATCATCGGAGTCCATCATCTCAATCCAAGCTGCGATTTCGGAGTTTTCAATTTCTCGAAGCACCTTCAGAAGAGTCACATCATCCAGCTCGATAAGAATGTCTGCTGCAAGTTGGTTTTCCAAAAGCCGTAAAACATACACCGACTCCTGTAGACTCAGCTCATCGAGAATAGCAGCAATATCTGCCTCATTGACTCCATCGAGAGACTCGCGGATGAAGTCAACATTCCCCTGCTCGATCCCCAATTGGAGACTTTCGAGGTATTCTTTAGATAATTCAAATTGCTTAATTGCTTCCACGACCTTTTTCGATTTGTTGGGTCAAAAACACAAATTCTTCCACGCCCAATTGCTCGGCCCGTTTATCCAAAATGGGATTGGAACGGAAATCCTCCGAAAGCTCAAAAGATTTCAGTGCATTTCGAAGCGTTTTTCTCCGGGTACTGAATCCGCCTTTCACCACTTTGAAAAAGAGCTTTTCGTCGCAGTCCAACTTTTGAACTGAATTTCGTGTGAGACGAATGACCCCCGAATTTACTTTTGGAGGTGGGTTGAAAACTGTCGGAGGCACAGTAAAGAGGTATTCAATATCGTACCACGCCTGAAGTAAGACAGATAAAATTCCGTAGTCTTTATTTCCCTTGGGAGATGCGATTCGCATGGCGACTTCTTTTTGAAGCATACAGACGACCTCAGTGACCCGGTCTTTTTCTTCCAAAACTCTGAAAAATATTTGGGAAGAAATATTGTAGGGAAAATTTCCGGCGATCGAATACTTCTCCGGAAGGATCCGTGAGGCATCATATTTTAGATAATCGCCTTCGATAATCCTTTCACCAAGCTGAGGATATTTTTTATGCAGGTAGGCAATACTTTCCCTATCTATCTCAATGAGATAAAGTTCTTGGGGATTTTTCAGGAGAAAATCAGTCAATACGCCCATGCCAGGACCGATCTCCAACACCTTATTGACTCCATCATGACCTTTGACTGCCTGCGCGATACGCTCGGCGATACTCAGATCAGTCAGGAAATGCTGTCCAAGATGCTTTTTAGGTTTGACTTTTTCCATCCTCAGGCTCCGATAAATTTTTATAAATTGCAGGCCTAAAAATAAGGGAATATTCCTAAAGGCACGGGAAATTTGTCCCACCACACCAATACGGCATATCGTAACATGAACGCAAAAAAACAAAAACCCATCATTGGAATCAGCATTGGAGACATCAATGGGATCGGAGTAGAAGTAACGCTGAGAGCGCTGGCAGACAATCGGGTTTATAAGTCATTTACACCTTTGATTTATGGTCATGGAAAAGTGATCTCGTTCTATCGAAAGCTGATGAGTATGGAGGATTTTAATTTCTCCCAAATCCGATCGTTGGATGAAATCCAACACCGAAAGATCAATGTCATCAATGTAATGGAAGAAGCTCCGGAAGTAATTCCCGGAGTGGAAACTGTCGAGGCTGCAAAAATGGCATTGGAAGCGCTAAGGGCTGCCGTAAATGATCTTAAAGACGGTAAAATCCAAGGATTGGTCACGGCACCTTTGAACAAAAACAATCTTAACTCCGAAGATTTTCATTTTATTGGACATACCGAATTCATCACAGAGGCTGTAGGGGCCAAAGAAAGTCTGATGATGATGGTGGATGACACCTTACGCGTTGCTTTGGTTACAGGGCACTTGCCATTGGCAAAAGTTCCAGAAACCATCACCAAAGAACGAATTCAGAAGAAAGCCAATATTTTTCTCAAAAGCCTTGAAAATGATTTTGGAATTAATAAGCCCAAAATCGCCATTCTAGGCCTAAACCCTCATGCAGGAGAAGACGGTCTGCTGGGTGAAGAGGAGGAGAAAATCATCAAGCCCGCGATCAAGGAGCTAAAAGATCAAAATAAATATGTCTTTGGCCCATATCCTGCCGATGGTTTTTTCGGGATGATGCATCAGCAGAAGTTTGATGGGGTTTTGGCAATGTATCACGATCAGGGATTGATTCCGTTCAAATCCATTGCTTTCAGTTCAGGCGTCAATTTTACGGCAGGATTACCGGTGATTCGCACCTCTCCTGACCATGGTACAGCTTATAATATCGCTGGTAAAAACATCGCTGATGAGGGATCCATGAGAGCGGCGCTTCATTTAGCCTCAGATATCATTCAGATGCATGAAATAGAAGAAGTAGAAGGCTAACTTAATTTTATTAAGAAAAAGGGGTAAGAACCAAATATAATTTCAAGTTCTGTTTTAGCTATTTTAAAATTATACCTACATTTGCGCTCTTAAATCGGGAGGACAAATCGTGAAATTCTGGAAAACCTTTGATATTGAAGTAATTAAGTTCAAGGAAGGGAGACACGAAATTGACTTTGAAATTGGCGATTCATTTTTCCAAAACTTCGAAGACAATGAAATCGTCGAAAAAGGCAAGTTGACCATACGGGTCATCCTTGATAAAGGGGCAAATGTAATTGAAGCCCATTTTCACATCAAAGGCAGCGTACAACTGACCTGCGATAGAAGTTTGGAAACCTTTGATCATCCTTTGGATTTTTCCCAAAAAATGATCTACAAATATGGATCTGAAGAGCGGGAAATTGATGAAGATGTGTTCATGATTACACGGGATACACCAATCATCAATGTAGCCCAGCTAATTTATGAATTCATATTGCTAGCCCTGCCACTCAAAAAAATTCATCCTGATCACAGAAATGAATTGGATGATGAAGAGTTGGAAGTAGAAGGTGGATATGTCTATATCGATGAAGAGTTGGACAGTGATACCGAAAGTGAAAGTCCAAACGAAGAAGAAGAAATAAAACCTGTCGATCCACGATGGGAACAATTAATGAAGTTAAAAAACAAAGAACAATCATAAACCACGCATAAAATGGCACATCCTAAACGTAAAATTTCGAAAACCAGAAGAGATAAGAGAAGAACTCACTATAAACTGGAAGCTCCGGGAATGGCAAAATGTCAAACTACAGGCGAAATGCACCTACCACACAGAGCTTTCTGGCTTGACGGAAAATTGTACTACAAAGGACAAGTAATCATCGAAAAAGAAATTAAAGCATAATATCAACTTCACACGGTATTTTTAAAATCCATTCTCTCAAGGAATGGATTTTTTGTTGGCTAAAACTCAAACGACCTGACTTGCAGCAATTTGAATACGGGATACTGTATTGGTTTTGGTGGACAGAGGGCATTATGCTATTTTTGGCTTTTCTCAGGAATTACCTAAGAAAAAATCAACCCAGTTTGGGGGCCTCACAAAGATAAAAAACTCTTTCAGACCTATAAGAATGGAGAAAATCAGAGCCAAAATCACCGGTATACAAGGTTACGTACCGGAATATCGATTGACAAACACAGAACTTGAAAAGCTGGTAGAGACCAACGACGAGTGGATCACTTCCCGGACAGGAATCAAGGAAAGGAGAATCTTAAAAGGTGAAAACCAAGGAACTTCTGTAATGGCAATTGAAGCTGTCAAAGGACTCTTGGAAAAAACCAACACAGATCCTTTGGAAATCGAAATGATCATTTGTGCCACTGTGACTCCAGACCTTCCTTTCCCTGCTACTGCGAATATCATCGCCGATAAAGTTGGGGCTAAAAAAAGCTTCAGTTTTGACGTAGCAGCAGCGTGCTCCGGTTTTTTATATGCACTGCAGGTAGGTTCTCAATTTATTCAATCCGGTACTCATAAGAAAGTAATAATCGTAGGCGCGGATAAAATGTCCGCAATTGTTGACTATCAAGATCGGACTACCTGCATTCTTTTTGGTGATGGAGCAGGCGCAGTATTGCTTGAAGCCACTACGGAAGAAGAAGGAATAATGGACGCCATCCTCAAGTCAGATGGGTCTGGGGAGCCTTACCTACATATGAAAGCCGGGGGAAGCCGTCGGCCTGCCACAGCTGAAACTCTTGCTGCCCGAGAGCACTTTGCTTACCAGGAAGGAGCTTCAGTTTTTAAGTTTGCTGTGACAAATATGGCAGATGTCAGTGCAGAAGTGATGGAAAGGAACGGATTAAAAGGTGAAGATGTCGCCTGGCTTGTCCCACATCAAGCCAATAAGCGAATTATCGATGCCACTGCAAACCGCATGGGTATTGGGCCGGATAAAGTCATGATGAATATAGAACGCTATGGCAATACCACTGCGGCTACTATTCCTCTTTGTCTTTGGGAGTATGAAAGCCAACTCAAAAAAGGCGATAACCTTATTTTGGCTGCATTCGGTGGTGGTTTCACTTGGGGCTCTATTTATTTGAAGTGGGCATACGATCCTAAAAAATAAACTCAATATTCATAAACATATTATGGCAAGTACTGCAGATTTTAAGAATGGCCTTTGTCTGGTAATGAACAATGATATTTATTCAATTGTCGAATTTCAACATGTCAAACCGGGGAAAGGTGCGGCTTTCGTTCGAACCAAATTAAAAAGTCTGAGATCTGGTAAGACTTTGGAAAAGACATTCAATGCAGGTGAAAAAGTAACAACCGCACGCGTAGAAAAAAGGCCTTTCCAATTTCTATATGCAGATGACATGGGGTATAACTTCATGAATACCGAAACCTTCGAACAAATCAGTCTGGAAGAGCGACTGATCGAAAGACCAAAACTCTTGAAAGACGGTCAAAACGTCGACATCCTTATCCATGATGAAACAGAAACTCCCCTATCAGTGGAATTACCGCCATTTGTGGAGTTGATGATCACTTATACCGAGCCGGGTATCAAAGGAGATACGGCCACCAACGCTCAAAAACCTGCAACTTTGGAAACCGGTGCAACCGTTATGGTTCCCTTGTTCGTGGAGCAGGACATTATGATTCGGGTGGACACCAGAGACGGATCTTACTCGGAAAGAGTAAAATAAATTATAAAAGGCTGTGTGATTTCTTTAAATTACGCGGCTTTATTGTTTTTAAACCCAACAGAAGTGGCAATGCACATTTCAACTAACTGAAACCCTATGAAAGCTAAAGAGATCCAGGAATTGATCGACTACATTTCCAATTCCGGCCTTGCAGAGGTCAAAATCAAAACCGAGGAATTTGAACTTTCCATTAAAAAATATGCAGAGTCAGCGCAAATCATCCACGCTCCGGCAGCACCTCAAGCACCAGCTCCAGTTCCTGTAGCTTCCCCTACTCCAGTCGCGCCTGCTCCCATTCCGATAGCCACACCTTCCAACCTGATCGAAATCAAATCTCCAATGATCGGGACATTCTATCTAACCCCAAATCCAGATTCCGCACCCTTTGCGACAGAAGGTGCGTCAATTAAAGCTGGAGAAACAGTTTGTATCATCGAAGCCATGAAGCTTTTCAATGAAATTGAATCTGAGATTTCAGGCAAAATCGTGAAAATTCTGGTCGCCAACGCTACACCGGTAGAATACGACCAGCCATTGTTCCTAGTTGATCCGGCTGGTTGATTTTTTCACATAACCATACAAGACCGTGTTTAAAAAGATATTAATAGCAAATCGTGGAGAAATTGCTCTCCGAATCATCCGAACCTGCAAGGAGATGGGGATCAAAACGGTGGCAGTGTATTCAACAGCAGACAAAGACAGCTTGCATGTTCGATTTGCAGACGAGGCTGTCTGCATTGGACCAGCGCCAAGTCGCGACTCCTACCTCAACATCCCACGAATCATAGCCGCAGCAGAGATTACCAATGCGGATGCGATTCATCCTGGCTACGGATTCCTATCAGAAAACGCCGAGTTTTCGAGGATTTGTGAGGAATATGGCATCAAATTCATCGGAGCTTCTCCGGATATGATTGCCAAAATGGGTGACAAGGCTACAGCCAAAGCAACCATGAAAGCTGCGGGGGTCCCAACTATTCCAGGCTCTGAAGGACTGATAGATTCTATCGAACAAGGCCTGAAACTCGCCAATGAAATGGGCTATCCGATTATTCTTAAAGCAACTGCCGGAGGCGGTGGCCGCGGAATGCGAATCGTCAGAGAAGATAAAGACTTCAAAAAAGCCTGGGATGATGCCAAAATGGAATCAGGTGCTGCATTTGGCAATGATGGACTTTATTTGGAAAAATATGTAGAAGAACCTCGCCATATCGAGATTCAAATCATCGGAGATAAAACCGGTAAAGCTTGCCACCTATCAGAGCGCGATTGCTCTATCCAGCGGAGGCACCAAAAACTGGTGGAAGAAACCCCCTCTCCGTTTATCACGGACGAACTTCGAGAAGCTATGGGTAAAGCTGCCATCAAAGGTGCAGAGGCAATCGGATACGAGGGTGCTGGAACTATTGAATTTCTTGTGGATAAAGACCGTAATTTCTATTTTATGGAAATGAACACCCGAATCCAGGTAGAGCATCCAATTACAGAAGAGGTGACAGATTTTGATTTGATCAAAGAGCAAATCAAAGTGGCCGCAGGAGAGACAATCTCGGGCAGAAACTACTACCCTAAACTGTTTGCGATGGAGTGTAGAATCAATGCCGAGGATGTCGCCCACAATTTCAGACCTAGCCCGGGGAAAATTCTGAACCTTCATATTCCCGGTGGACGTGGTGTCAGGGTGGATTCACATGTGTACGCAGGCTATGTCATCCCTCCAAACTATGACTCAATGATTGCAAAGCTTATTGTGAGTGGCCAATCCAGAGAAGAAGTAATTGTACGGATGAAGCGGGCTTTGGAAGAATTCGTAATCGACGGTATCAAAACTACCATTCCTTTTCACATTGCCTTGCTGGAAGATGAGGAATTCAAAGCTGGGAACTTCACGACGAAGTTTCTGGAAACCTTTGATTTCTCATTGGTTAGATACTAGGAGTAAAAAGATAAAATTTCAAAAGCCACTCGTAAGGGTGGCTTTTTTATTTTTTTCACCACCCAAACCCTCCGCCCGTAGACCAAGCAATTACCACAATCACCACAAAAATTCCCAAAGCGGAAATAATTACTACAGGAATTGTCGCGGCTGCACTCACTCTTATAACCTTTAAATGCTCAATTTCACTCACTGGTAATTGGAAAGCATGAGGGGGATCTATTTTTTTTGAGTCTTCTTTCCAAAGTGTCACCATCAGCATTTCTCCTTGCACGAGTTTAAAATAGGCGTGGTAAAGTTTGTTGTTTTTTGACTTGATGATTATTCGATCCCCTTCAATAAGCTTTTCAAGAGAAGTTATGTCAAAGACTTCAGTTATTTGAGCCATTGGTATACTTGGCTTCAAATTTTCAACATTTCTATAGGTTTTACATGAAGGAAAAAGAATAAGAAGAAATAATCCTGCAAGGAGAGACTATATCAGGTTTTTCATACCAATTTGTTTGATGAAAATTAAGGAAAAGACATCAAGTAGATTTCAATCATAACACCTATAATTTTCGCATATCCCATTAATTATAAAATATTATTTTGCAATTATTGCCTATTTAGAAATTTATTCAAACTTGAAACAACTCGGACATAACAGGAAATTATTTTTTATTACCACATTTTTTTATCAAAAAGTAAGCACCCCTTTTTTAAAATTTTTCCATAACTTATCAATCCCAATAATTCCTTCCCAAATGACTCATTTCAAATTCTCGAGCACTATAGGAATACTGTTTCTGGCATATCTTTCTTGGAATTGCACTGAGAAAAATGATGATGCCATCGATCTGGAAGGTTCCGATCAAATCAGCTACAACTTTCACATCCGCCCTATACTGTCTGACAAATGCTTCGCATGTCATGGGCCAGATGCGAATAAGCGGGAGGCAGACTTACGGTTGGACACCGAAGTTGGTGCTTTTACCGCACTTAAAGAAAGTCCGGGAAAGTTTGCCCTTGTAGCAGGAAATCTGGAAAAGTCCGAAGTCTACCACCGGATCAGCTCCACTGATCCCGGAGAAATGATGCCTCCTCCGGAATCCAATCTTTCGCTGAATGAAGAGGAAATTGAATTGATCAAGCGCTGGATCGAGCAAGGTGCCAAATACGAACCACACTGGGCTTTTTTGAAGGTAAAGAAGCCGGCAGTTCCTAAAGTCGACTGGGGAACCAACGAAATCGATGCATTTGCGTACCGGAAAATGCGTTCCAAAAAGCTAAAGCCCAATCCCGAAGCCAAACCTCAGGAACTCATTAAACGGACCAGTTTAGATCTGACAGGACTACCGCCTAAGCCGGAGTTATTGGACAAATACGCAGATTTCTCAGGTGTAAACACCTATGAAAAATTACTGGATGAATTGCTTGCACGGCCCGCCTTCGGGGAAAAACTGGCCGTCCTTTGGCTGGATATTTCCCGCTATGCAGACAGCTACGGCTATCAGGATGATGAAGTCAGATCCCAATGGCCCTACCGCGATTGGGTTATTCATGCTTTTAACCAGAACCTTCCCTACGATCAATTCCTGACATGGCAACTTGCAGGTGACCTGCTTCCCAACGCCAATAAGGAACAGATTTTAGCCACAGCTTTCAACCGAAATCACAAGTACACCGAAGAGGGCGGTATCATCGAGGAAGAATACCGAATCGAGTATGTGCTGGACAAAACCAACACCTTCAGCAAAAGTATTCTCGGCATCACAATGGAGTGTGCTCAATGTCATGACCACAAGTATGATCCGTTTTCCCAAAAGGAATATTACGAGCTTTTTGCCTTTTTCAACAACTCCAAAGAAAAAGGATTTGAAGGCGACATCAGCCGAACCAAACCTGCAAAAACGCCCATCCTTTGGATCGAACGAGACGATCTGGATGGAATCATGAACTTCATCAACCACCCGGATACCACCAAACTCATGGTATCAGTGATGGGTGAAAACGAGGAAAAACGTACGACTTATATTCTTGATCGGGGAGTTTATGACGCCCCAACCATCCCGGTGGATGCCTCCACTCCGGCTTCCATTTTTGAATTTTCCGAAAATCTGGAAAAAAATAGGCTTGGCTTGGCCAAATGGACCACCAATCGCGAAAACCCACTGACCAGCCGGGTCTTTGTCAATCTGATCTGGCAGGAAATCTTCGGGAAAGGAATTGTCAAGTCTGCCGGAGACTTCGGCATGCAGGGCGATCTGCCTACCCATCCCGAACTGCTGGATTGGCTGGCAGCTGACTTTATGGAAAACGGCTGGGATATCAAGCGTCTGATTAAGCAGATCCTACTTTCGGCTACTTACCGACAGTCTGCAGTGATCACTAAGGATCACCTGAGCATCGATCCCGACAATCTCTATCTGGCTAGGGCACCCCGGTTGCGACTACCGGCAGAACATATCCAAGACTTGGTTTTGGCGAGTAGCGGACTCCTTCACGGAGAAATCGGAGGACCAAGTGTCAAACCCTATCAGCCTTCCGGACTTTGGGAGGCGGCCACCTCCGGACGAGGTACGCTTGCGACCTACATACAGGATACCGGCAACAAGCTTTACCGAAGGGGAATCTACAATTTCATTAAACTGACCGTACCTCCTCCCAAAGCAATCATCTTCGATTCAAGTAACCGGGATCGTTGCGAAATCGGCCGAAACCGGACCAATACCCCACTTCAGGCCTTGGTGATGATGAACGATCCGATGGTATTGGAAGCAGCCCGGGTCTTGGCAACAAAGCTTTCGGAAGGCATTTCAGATGAAGAAAAGGCGATTGAAGAAGCTTTCAAGCGGATAGTCTGCCGGGAAATGAAGTCCAAAGAAAAAGAGCTGCTCTTAGACTACTACCTAACTCAATTGAAGGACTTTCGGGAGAATCCCGAAAACGCAAAAAAGGCATTGGATATAGGTGAATATCCTATGAATGAAAAAGCGATCACACCCGAAAATGCCGCTTTGATGCAGGTGATTGTGAGTTTGTATAATTTGGAAGAAACGATAACCAAAAGTTGAGATGGAAAAGGAAATATTAGAACAGGGACTCAACCACAACAGACGAAAATTTCTATCGCGGCTAAGTTTGGGAATCGGAAGTGTTGCTTTGGGTTCGCTGTTGATTCCGGATTTATTCACCGGAAAGCAGGAAGCAGAGGACGGCTTGATGCGCGCCCTTCCTCATTTTGCACCAAAGGCCAAGCGGATCATTTATCTTTTCCAAAATGGTGCTCCTTCTCAACTGGAAACTTTTGATTACAAACCGCTTTTGACCAAAAACTTTGGACAGGAACTCCCCGAGTCCATACGGATGGGTCAACGCTTGACCGGCATGACTGCAGGACAGAGTTCTTTTCCCCTGGTAGGTTCTTACTTCGGGTTTAATCAATATGGCGAAAGTCGGGCTTGGATTTCTTCCCTTTTTCCACACATCTCGAGTGTGGTGGATGATCTGTTGATTGTCAAATCCATGCATACCGAAGCCATCAATCACGATCCTGCACTGACTTTTTTCCAAACCGGCGCTCAAGTTGGAAACCGTCCCAGTATGGGGTCTTGGCTGAGCTATGGCTTGGGAAGTGAAAATGCAAACCTTCCGGCTTTCTGCGTGCTGTTGAGTCGTGGCAAAGGCAATGGGCAAGGCGTTTATTCCAAGCTTTGGTCCAATGGCTTTTTGGACGCGACCCATCAGGGAGTCCAGTTTTCCAATTCCGAAGATCCGGTGCTTTATCTCAAAGATCCGGATGGTATGAGTCGGGATCAGCGCCGAAAAATGATCGATCAGATCGCCGCGCTCAATGAGATGAACTATCAGGAATTCAACGATCCGCAGATCACCGCTAAAGTGCAGCAGTACGAAATGGCGTATCGCATGCAAACAGCAGTGCCAGAGATCACAGATACCTCCAAAGAGCCGGACAGCGTGATCAAACTCTATGGCCCGGATTGCTTGGTTCCCGGCACTTACGCTGCCAATTGCCTTTTGGCAAGGAAACTCTCAGAGAATGGAGTCCGCTTCGTCCAACTCTATCATCAGGGCTGGGATGCCCATGACAACCTGCCCAATCAGATGATTGGGCAGGCTAAAGATGTGGACCAAGCCACAGCAGGATTGATTACCGACCTGAAACAACGCGGATTGTTGGACGAAACCCTGATCATCTGGGGTGGAGAATTTGGCCGAACCAATTATTGCCAAGGCAAGATCCAACCCGAAAACTACGGCCGGGATCACCATCCGAGGGCATTTTCCATCTTCATGGCAGGCGGTGGAGTAAAGTCCGGAATGGTCTATGGAGAGACAGACGACTTCGGCTACAACATCACCGAAAATCCGGTACATGTCCATGATTTTCAAGCAACAGTAATGCATCTGATGGGAATAGACCATGAAAAACTTACCTATAAACATCTTGGCAGACGCTACCGGCTCACCGATGTACACGGAAAAGTTGTAAAAGACCTGATCGCTTAATTCCCATTTATGCCTAAAGTTTCCCGGATTATTCCGATTCTTGAAAACCTCCTTTTCTTCTGGCTGGGATTGGCCTTGGTGCTGAGTTTGGCCGGAGATCGACTGGAAATCCCCGCCCTTCTGCAAGTATTGGGAAGAGCTCACCCGCTTATCCTTCACTTCCCGATTGTACTGCTATTGATGGCGGTCGGCTTGCTTTGGCTTTCAGATCTACGGTTAAAAAATGCCGGTGCCCAAATTTTATTGGTTGGGGGAAATCTGACCGGAATCACAGTCGTGGCGGGATTGATCCTTGCCACAGAAGACTACGATGGAGATGCTCTGGTTTGGCATCAATGGCTAGGACTCGCTTCCTTACTGCTTTCGGTTTTGATTTACTTTTTCAGGGAAAAGTCCGCCAATTTTCTTCGGATTTCCACAGGGACATTGGCTCTTGCAATAATTCTTACCGGTCATTTCGGGGCAAATCTGACCCATGGCGAAGATTTTCTTTTGGCTCCGATTCAGTCGAAGGAGACTGAATTTGTTGCGTTGGAAGATGCGGAGGTTTTTGAGCATTTGGTTCAGCCCATTTTAGAAGCGAAATGCATCGCCTGTCACAAGGAAGGCAAAGTCAAAGGGGAACTTCGGATGGATCAGTTAGCCGGATTGCAAAAAGGCGGAAAAAGCGGGCCTTTTGTTGTTCCGGGTGACATGGAAAAATCGCTTTTGATTCAGCGGATCAATCTCCCAAAAGATGAAAAAGAACACATGCCTCCAAAGAATAAAACCCAACTGACAGATGAGGAGATTGAAATCCTCGAAGCCTGGGTGGCAGCCGGGAGTTCCTTTGATCAAAAGGTCTCCGAACTAAAATCCGAAGAACCGCTTTTCCAGCTCGCTTCAAACCGATTCTCCAATCAGAAAACGTACAGCTTTGGCCCAGCTTCGGATTCAGATATCAAAAAGCTGAACAATTTCTTCCGAAAGGTAAATCCGGTATTTCCGGGATCACCGGCATTGGAAGTCGCTTATTATGGAATTTCCACCTTTGATGCGGCCTCACTCCAAGACTTGAAAAAAGTGAACAAGCAGGTGGTTAGATTGAATCTAAATCGGATGCCACTTGCTACTGTTGATTTGAGTTTTCTGCGAAACTTCCCCAATCTAGAAGAGCTTCAGCTCAACTTCACCGGAGTCAAACCGGAGCAACTTTCAAATCTGGAAGGCCTCGAAAATCTCCGAAATCTTGCGCTTTCGGGAAATGAATTTGGCTCATCCTCCGTCTCTGAACTCAGTAAACTTAAACAGGTAAGAAAGCTTTTTCTCTGGAATTCCGGATTGGATGAGACAGCAAAGGAAGAGCTCAAAAAGGGTTTACCACAGGCCCAAATTGATTTTGGGTTCGATGGAAAAGGCATCATCTACGCGCTAAATCCACCAAAAATCGAGTTTGAAAAGACCCTGTTTCAGGATTCCATGGAGCTGATACTATCCCACCCGATTCGTACCGCCGAGATCCGGTATTCATTGGATGGAACCGAACCGGATAGCATTCAAAGTCCAATTTATTCCGGTCCGATCTGGCTCAAAAAAACAGTTCAGATACGTGCAAAAGCTTTTTCCCGAGACTGGAAAGGCAGTGTAATCACCTCCAATTTAGTATTCAAAGAAGGAATAAAACCCCAATCCTATCAGCTCGCTTTTGAGCCAAACCCCCGTTACAAGGCCAAAGGAGCCACTTCGCTGTTTGATGGGATAAAAGGAAAAACCAATCACACCTCCGGGGATTGGCTGGGTTTTACAGACACGCCACTGGAGATTGAGATTTTTCTGGAAAAAAATTCCGCTCCGAAATACCTCAGCCTGAGTTTTCTACTTAATGAAGGAGCTTATATTTTCCCTCCGGAATCGGTTGAGATCTGGACAGGTGGACAGGCGGGTTGGCAGAAAATCACCCAAACTCCAACCCAAGTCTCTTCAAAATTGGAAGAGGTGAGATTTGGTGTTTTAACTTATTCACTACCCGAAGTATCCTTCGACAAACTTAAAGTCAGACTGAAACCAATCTCAAAACTGCCAGCTTGGCATCCCGGAGCAGGAGCAAAAGGGTGGGTGTTTGTGGATGAGATTTTGTTGAATTTATAATCCCCTAACCCTACTATGAGCCCAAGTCCATCCAAGCAATTTCAAGATGTGGTATTCGAAAAACTCCGACGCGCTTTCCGTCAGGAAAAAGAAATTTATACAGCCGCAAAATGGATTGCTGAATCCATTGCCAGTGAAGGTTGGATATATACCAGTGGAACGGGACATTCCCACATGCTTGCCGAAGAGATCTTTTATCGTGCAGGGGGCTTTGCGAGAGTGATTCCAATCCTCGACCCGGATTTAATGCTTCACAAGGATGCCTCCGGAAGTACCGAGGTGGAACGAAGAGAGGGCTACGCTGAAAAACTTTTCAAGTCCTATTCCTTGACAAACAAGGACGTTTTCATCATTTCTTCCAACTCAGGAAGAAATTCGGTCAGTATTGAAATGGCTCAATTAGCGCAAAAAAAAGGTGCAAAAGTAATCGCACTTACAAATCATGCACACAGCAAAGCAGTGGATTCCAGGCATTCATCGGGTCTTAAGCTGTTTCAAGTAAGCGATATTTTCTTGGACACCTGCGGTGAAATTGGCGACGCTTCGATCAAATTGGAAGGTTTGGAATCAAAAGTCGGAGCGACTTCTACCGTTGTGGGTGCGGCATTGCTCAATGCCATCATGGTACAGGCGACTGCCATTCTTTTGGAAAATGGAACTGTGCCTGAAATTTTCAACAGCTCTAATTCAGATAATGGAGAGGCTTACAATGATTCCCTCATCGCCAAATACAAATCGCAGGTTAAAATCCTTTAATCCAGAAAGATTGAAGCGCCGGCATTTCCGGAAGGAGTAAAAACACGAAACTTCTCCCCTCCTTTGTGCGGAATTGGGTTGGAATAAATCGCTGAGGACTCGCTTGGTTCAGACCCATCCTGAGTATATCGAATGACCAATCCCGGTGTCTGCACATTGGCATAAATCATCCCGTCTTTGACCATTACTCCAGATTTTGGAATCCGATGATTGAAGCCACCCCGGAGTTTTTCCAATCGGGGAATCTCTTTTTGTCCGATCAGATTTGCAAAAACATTCCATTCGACAAGCCTTTTTGTCTTCATTTCTTCTTCAGATTCGGCATCCGACCATGCAGGATCTCCTACCCAAGCCCGTTCGATGTACCCAAGCATTTTTGGGAAAAGATAATACTCCAGCATCTCAGGACTTTTCACTGTTTCAGTCCATAGTTGCCCTGACACTCCGATGATATTCTTTTTGCCCTCGGGACTCAACTTGGTGAAGGATGCTTGGACTGATGCCCAGCTCCATTCCTTTCCCTCAATCGTCTGATCATGCGAAAGGTAAAGTTTGCCGGGCACCGTCTTCCAGGCCTGATACATATCAGTCACACCACTCCAAGTATGTCCACGCTCATTCGGATCCCAATCATAGGCTAAGTCAAAATAGAAATTGGCACTGGAGCAGATCACAACCGGATAGCCGGCATTTGCCAACCTGTAGGCCATATCCTCTCCTCCCCAGCCTGCCACGGCATTCCAGGCATAGAGTCGCCAATTTTGGTCTGCAAACTTAGTATTCGGTACAACGGAATTACCAAAATGAGTCTGTCCGATTTCCTCCCAACCGCCCATTTCCAAACCATATTTCTTCAAAATGGAAGCTGCACGACTCCGGAAATAGTCATTCAAATCTTCCAATTTGATGTCTGGATTTTTAGCCAGAAAGTCCTTGCAAGTCGGGGAAGCTGTCCACACTCCACTTGGTACTTCGTCACCTCCGGTATGCCAATTTTTCAGTTCCACACCGGTATTTTGATACATGGCTTTCACTTCCAAAACTAGTTTTTCATAAAAAGCGTAAGTTGATTCCTGACAGACACAAACCGTATTTCCTCTGAAGTTTTGGGCAGAAAGGTACTTGCTCTGATCATCATCCTCGGCCAATCGATACTGTAAGGCCTCGGAGGTTTTTCCGGCTTTTAGCAATTTGCTGTAGCGACTTTCCATCGCTAATATGGCCGCTCTGGAATGTGCCGGCACACCAAATTCAGGAATGACTTCAATTTGAAGCCCTTTTGCGTAAGCTAAAATTTCCTGAAAATCCGAAACTGTATAAAACCCAGATCCAGCTTGACTTTTTTTAGGATCAGCTCCCGAGGCATAATAAGGCCACAAAAAATCCGATTCATCTTCAGAAAATCCTCTTTTACTTCCAAACTCAGTTAATTCCGGCAGACCCGGAATTTGCAATCTCCATCCCTCATCGTTAGCCAAATTGAAGTGAAAGACATTGAGTTTGTAAATGGACATCAAATCCAATAGCTTCAAAATTTGGGATTTGGGTTGAAAATTACGGGCCACATCCAGGAAAAACCCCCGATAGCTATAGGCAGGATAATCCTCAATCTCCACCTGTGGAAGAATGAATTCATCAGTTATCCGTGTTGAAAAATCAGCAGGCATCATCGCCAAGAAAGACTGAACCCCATACATTGCCCCCTTTGGTGAAGAGGCAGAGATAAAGACTAATCGTTTTGCTATGGAAATTTTATACCCCTCCACAGGCAATTCTGAAGATTTGACAATCCGGATTTGAATAGGAGCCTCTGCCCTGTTTACCGTGGGTTTGTACCCTTGCTTTATTGCCAGAAGGAGGAATTTTGAAGCTTCCTCAAATTCCGGAATTCCCACCACGGCCAATCCTGCATTCTTGATTTTCAGGGTTTCTCCGGTGTATTTCCAAGACTTTGGAGTGGGAAGAAATGGAGGAAGTTGCTCCTTGGGAAGTAAAGACAAGCCTTCATTTTGACTGTAAATCCTTGCTGCGGTCGGAATTGGCAGAGGTGTGGAAGCTGCCATCTCTCTAAATTGATCTAGACTTATGGCCTCCACTTGATACTCTTTTATTTCAAAATGAGTCCCATCTGCATCCTGAAAAATCAATCCCTCGGGGGCGTAGGAATTTTTCAGATAAGGACCTCTTGATTGGTAGGTAATGGAGATTTCTTCTCCCCGTTTGAAAACGGGACTTGCGTTTTTCCCCTCCAAAACAAAAAAATCTCCTTGCAAGTGTCGTATCTGAAAAGGCTCTGTTTGAACCTGCGTGTTGACTGAAATGAAAACAGAATTGAAATAGAGTTTCCAACCTGCATCAAGATCAGATGAGCCAGTATTGGATAAAGTTAGTTTCGCCCGGTGAAATTCCGGGCTTTCAAATCGGTTTTCAAGAATTTCCCACTTGGCATTCACTTGAGCCCAAGATTGGGTATAAAGAAAAAGAAGTAATAGCGGCAATACTTTATTCATAGACGAGTGAGCTTGAGGCTTGAAAATTAAATATAGCCCTTATCAAAAAAATATACTATCCCCAAAGTAAAGTGCAATCACTTTCCCCATTCTGTTTTTATCCTAAACAAAAATACCTAGCTTAAACCGTTAAAAAGGCGTTGAAACCGCTTTTGGAAAGCACTTTTATGCAGACAGAGCCTAACCGCAAACCATCCGTAATATTTTTTTCAGATATCATCGGGGACACCAGATTGATGGGACAAGATGAAAATGCTGCCTTTGAGCTAATGAAGCTCAATCTGAAGATCCTCCAAGAAGTACTGGCAAATTACCGGGGAACCTCATCAAAGAGTTGGGGGATGGTACACTTGCAGTAACTCCTATTTGCCTTATCAAAATATTGGGTGGATATTCAAGATTTTGGGGAAGCAAAATGAAGCAAATCAATGGTTTGACAAGAGCCTCGATATCAGTAAAAACCCTGTCACTTATGAGTTGAAGGCTATTTCGGTAATTGAACTGGGGAAAAAATCAGAAGCCCTTAAACTTTTGGGAAATATTTCATTACAGGACAGCGCGGAATCTATTTTACGGGTAGCAGGATCTATCCTTTTTTATTCGGGGGATTATTATCCGGCATTTAAAGTTTGGAATATTTCTATCCGGCGAAACATCAAGGTTGGTTTTGACAAATACTATAGTACCCCGATCAATTACGCTTACCTCCTTAAGAAAAAAGGAGATTCATTACGTGCTGATTCACTCTTAAATGCGGCAGTCCAAGTAAAAATAGAGGCGATGAGTTTAGGTTCTGAAGATTACTATTTACCCTTGATATAGCTATTGCCTACGCAGTCAAGGGCCAACCTTTTGAGTCCATGAAATATCTCCAAATTGCTTATGAAAGAGGCTGGCGGGATTACTTTTTCACAGAATTTAATCCTGCATTCGAAAAACTGAGAAGTGACAATCGCTATATCAAAATACTCAAGAAAATTCGGACAGACATTGATTCTTTAAATCAGAAATTGACCTCTACCTCCCTGCAAAGGGATAAATAACTCCATTGAATGATTCGTTTCTAATAGCTGAAGGTATCCCTCCTTTTGAATGAATCAAACCTGCAACCAAAGCTGCTGCCATGGATATTCCAGACATGGTTGCGTATTGGTTTCCCGGAAAAGTTGAAAACACATTTTCTCCGGGAGCCATCCAATTGACTGATGGAACACCTATATTTACCATAGGGGCTAAAAGCAGTGAACCCGTTGTAATCAAACGCATTAGAACCGATTGTGAAAACATTTGGGCCATTGATACAGCCTGGAAAATTTTGGCTGGATTGGTGGGATGAGGTTTGATTATCGACATTGCCTGCCGACATTTCAACAAAAAGTCCTTTGGTACCTAAATCAAGAATCAATTCACTCAATACTGCAATAAAACCCACTCCTGCATCTGCAAATTGTTTTTTGGAGGTACAGAAAGTCCTTTCCCTCTGGCAAATTCATTTACTCGATTGAGTTTTCTGTCTCTGTTAAACTTGTTTGCACGCTCCTGGCTTTCCCGGTATTCGTTGTTTATCCTTGCCTTTCGCACAGGAGCCTCAAAAGACTCTTTCATCAGGACTACAACTTACCCTGTGAAAAGGTAATTGTTGAAATAAAGAAAAGGCAAAAAGCCAGTAATAAATATTTCATGAGCTCTTGAATTTTATGTAGAATAATTTAGCTTTCTGATGTAACCATTTAATTTCATATATTTATCCTATATCAGATGAAGGAAATGGACATTTTTAAAGGACAAGGCATCATAGAGTTTACTGAACGCTTCAAAACTGATGAAGATTGTAAAAAGTACCTCAGTGAATTGAAGTGGAATCATGGATTTATATGCAGGAAATGCGGTCATCATGGAAGCCAAGTCCGCAAAGACTACTCCAGAACGTGCAACAAGTGTAGTGATACCGAAAGCCCTGGAGCTGATACCCTGTTCCACAAAGTGAAATTTGGTCTTTTGAAGGCTTTTCACATCTGCTTTGAAATGGCCACTACGACTAAGAGCCTCTCTGCTCTTCAGGTGTCCAAGCGATACGGTGTTCGGCCGCAAACGGCCAGAATGTTCATGCATAAAGTGCGTGAGGCAATGAAATCCAGTGAATCTCAACCCCTCACTGGCAGGGTGCATGTAGATGAGTTTGTTTTTGGATGTAAAGAAACAGGACACGTAGGGAGAGGGTATTGAGGGAAGAAGAAAAAGGTGGTTTGTGTAGTCGAATTGACCGATTTAGGCAAAGTGAAACGGTTTTATGCCTTGCAGATCAAGGATTTTTCGGCTAAATCTTTACTTCCGATCTTCGAAAGACATGTCTCCAAAGACGCTCAGGTCACGACGGACGAATGGAAAGGGTATCGTCCAATAGAGGAAGAGTATTCTATCAGTCAAATCCCCTAAAAATTAAATGATTTAAAAATCATTAGGATTGGTGATGACTAAGTTACCAAAACAAAACTTTTGAGCTTAACTCGATGTAAAAATATTTTTGGAAATTTTCGGAAATTAAACCAAATTAAATTTGGCAGAGACTTGTTTTCAGGATAAATTTTAACTTTATTAAATAACACTTTCCTGATTTTTTCAAAGAAGCTTTTATCTTAGGCAAAACTATTTCACCCGAAAAACCCACCTATGACCATCGATTCACAAGCCAAGGTTTTGAGCAATCGCTACCTTGCCCTCGACGTACTCCGGGGAATGACGATTGCATTTATGATAATCGTCAATACGCCCGGGAATTGGAGTGCCCTCTATGCCCCATTGGCACATGCCGACTGGCATGGATTTACGCCCACAGATCTGGTATTTCCAACCTTTCTCTTTGTAGTCGGCAATGCCATGAGTTTTGCCATGAAAAAGCTTCAGGAGATCCCCAAGGCACAGTTTTACAAAAAAGTATTCAAGCGAACTTTTCTGATTTTTCTGATCGGCTGGCTGTTGAATGCCTTTCCTTTTTTCGATTACAATGAAGCTGGAGAAATCGTATTTATCAATCTGACTGAGGTTCGTTTGGTGGGCGTTTTACAGCGAATTGCCTTATGCTACTTCTTTGCTGCCCTAATTCTGTATTGGGGTGGGGAAAAATTAGGTTGGATTTTCAGCGGACTTGCCTTGATTGCCTATTGGCCAATCATGTACTATTTCGGTGATGCGGGTGACCCCTACAGTCTGACAGGGAACGCCGCCATCAAACTGGACAGGATTTTAATCGGGGAAAGCCGCATGTACATGGGCGAAGGGATTCCCTTTGACCCTGAGGGAATTCTCAGTACCCTCACTTCCATCGTCAATGTCATCGCTGGATATCTGACAGGAAAGCTGATCCAGCGAAAAGGCAATACCATTGCCACGATCCAAACACTTTTTGTTTCAGGGATTTTATTGGTTGTACTGAGTTATGCCTGGGACTTGATCTTTCCTATCAATAAAAAAATCTGGACAAGCCCCTATGTCTCGCTTACTGTAGGTTGGGATTTGCTGATTTTGGGTGGTTTAATTTTTATCATCGAGCTTCGTAAGCACACCTCCTGGACATTCTTTTTCCAAGCCTTTGGACGCAATCCACTCATTCTATATGTACTCTCCGGAGTGGTGATTTCCATTTTCTCCATGATTCCCGTGGGAGAAAATAGCCTTCAGGATGCAATTTATTCCACCCTCTTTACCAGCTGGCTATCTCCAAAAAATGCCTCCTTCCTATTTGCGATCAGCTACATGCTTTTGATTTGGGCGATTGGTTATTGGATGGACCAGCGAAAGATCTACATCAGGGTTTAAAAAAAAACGATACGCCTGAAAACCAAGCTATTGAAGTAAAATGTAAATTCATTCATCTTTTTACTTCAATAGCTTTTTTATGAACCTACGTATCGGAGTTTACAATGTGCAATGGATGCGGGATCTGTTTGAGCCGGACGGAAGTCCAAAAACGACCGGAAAAGAAGGAACCCGCAGCAGAGAAATCGCAGAAATAGTCCAGGCGATGAATCCGGACTTTCTGGGAATAGTCGAAGGCCCGGATACCTTGGTAAATGGCAGCAAAACTGCATCTGGACAACTTGAAACTTGGGCAAACCATTTTCTCCCAGGCAATAACTTCAAGGGCATTCATGGTTTTCCTTCTGCGGGTCAGCAGGAGCTTTGTGCGCTTTATGATTGCACCAAGATAAAGGTGCTTTTCACTCCCGAAATGAAAGACGGAGAGCGATTTAACCAGCCATTTCTCATGGATACAACAAATCGCATGATCAAGGAGCAATACACGCACTACCGTCCTCCGCTTGAAGTCAGTATTTTGGGAGTAGATGACTCGTTTATTTCCCGAGTCATCATCGCGCACACAAAATCCAAGGGGATTTTCGACAAAGTAGACTATGCCCGATTTGAGCAAATTTCACAAAGAGACCGTCTTAAACTATTCGGGGAATGCATGCACATTCGTGAACGCTGCGACCAATACCTAGCCAAAGGCCAACAAGTCATTGTCATGGGTGATATCAATGACGGTTTTGAACTGGATTTTTATGAAAACAGATTTTCAAAAAGTGCAGTTGAACTGTTACTTGGATCTACCTGGAAACCGGAATGGATCCTCAAAGCCACACTTCCTAAACCCAAACTCACGGCTTATGGCTGGACACCCTACTCTTCCAAATTCAGGGACAGAATTACCGGTGATATTTTCAATGTACTGATCGATCACATTTTGATCAGTCAAGGCCTCAAACTGATCAAAGGCCAAGTTTGGAACCCGATTTTGGAAAAAGATGATCCGGCAATTAAGAGTGTGAAAAATCAACTTATCCGAGCTTCAGATCATTATCCCGTTCTCATAGAAATCGAAACTTAGTCTTATCCAAGTCAAAGTCCGGTCACAAAATCCTACTCAATCATGAAAAATAAATCTTTCTCCACGCATTTTTTTGCTCAAATAGGCCAACAAATAAGCTGATAAAAAAAAGCAAATTTACCCTTCACACAGCTCAAGGCCAACTCATCCAAAAGCGGCCTTGATCCTTTATTTTTTTACTAATTTGAAATGCATCCCAAACTCTTTTGGATTATGAACCTCCCAAAACAATCGCTTCCTATTCTATTGTTCATTTACATATTGAATGGCTTTTCTCAGCCTCTCCACTCACAAATCACAAAAGAATCCTATGATCGGGCTGCTTATTTTTTAACTGAAAATATTCAAAAACAAGTGTATCATCTGGAAGTAATTCCAAACTGGATTGACGGAAGCAAGGGTTTTGTCCATTCTGCCAATACCAAAGAAGGAAAACGGTTTTTCAAAACCAATACCTCCACCTTCGAAACTTCAGAGGCTTTTGATCATATCATTTTGGCAAGGCTCCTTCAGACGAAAACAGGGGAATCTATCGATCAGGCCAATTTACCTATTGAGCGGGTCAATTTGGTAAATGGAAAAGTCGTGACCTTTCAATGGAAAAATCAAAATTGGACCTGGAATTTAGAAAGTGGTGCTATTGATTCTATTCCAATCTCTGAACGGAATGAAATGGAGTCATTTTCACCTGACAGAAAATGGAAAGCCTTCAGCAGAAACTACAACCTTTTCATCAAAAACCTCACCACAGGAGAAGAAACGCCACTGAGTACCGATGGACGAAAAGATTTCGAATACGCCTCATTTTGGGGATGGAGCGATATTATTTACGGGGAAAATGGAGAACGTCCAACTCACTTTATGGTCAATTGGTCTCCTGATTCGAAGAAGATTTTCACCCAAATCGTTGATTTGAGAATTGCCGAAAAAATGTACCTCCTCGATTGGAGTAAAGATGAAAAATTCCGCCCTGAGCTTCTCTCCTACTACCGTGGATCGCCTGGAGACAGCACCGTGGTTAAGTACATTCCGGTGATTTTTGATCTGGAGAAAAAGACAGAAAAAAAAATCCCCGAACTCACCTCCCCGCATTTTATCGGAATCAATCTTCGTTGGTCGGATGACAGCAATATGCTCAGCGGATTTCATATTCAGCGTGGTTACAAAGAATATCACCTGATTGAGTTGGATGCCCAGAAAGGAGAAATTCGGAAAATCGTTTCTGAGTCTTCCCCCACCCATGTCAATCGCGACAACATTTTCAGATGGTTAAAAAACGGGCAATTCATTCTGAGTTCAGAAAAGACGGGCTGGAACCAATTGTATCTCATTGACTGGAATTCCGGTAAAGAAATCAATCCGATCACTTCCGGCAACTTTGTGGTAAATAAACTGAGTCATCTGGATGAGAAAAAAGGGGTAGTGTATTTCGAGGCTTCAGGAAAAGAATCCGGACGAAATCCCTATTTCAACCATCTCTATCGGGTGAATCTTGACGGAACCAATCTTGAACTTTTGAGCCAGGAAAACGCCTACCATGAGATCCATATTTCCCCGGACGGAAAACTTGCCGTGGATAATTATTCCACTGTCAATCAACCCACGCAATCCATCCTGCTGGAATTGGAGACCGGAAAGCACCTTCAAAAAATCTCTGAGGCGGACATTTCAATTCTGAAAAGAAAAGGCTACAAATCTCCTGTTCCCTTCACCGCAACTGCTAAAGACGGCAAAACAGATATTTACGGGGTTTACTTTCTCCCCACTACTTTTTCCTCAAAGAAAAAATACCCAATCATCGACTACACCTACTCCGGCCCACATACTTCCACTGCACCAAAGACTTTCAAAGCCGGACTTCTTGGGCATCAGCAACCGATGGCGGAGCTAGGTTTCGTGGTGGTGACCATCGATGGCATGGGCGGCTTTGGTAGATCAAAAGCCTTCTCAGATGCTTCCTATCGAAATTTAGGAGATGGAACCACAGACCATGTGCTTGCAATCACACAGTTGGCAAGCAAAAATACTTTTTTGGATATCACCAAAGTGGGGATTTTTGGCCACTCAGCAGGTGGATATGATGCGGGACGAGCGATGCTTTTGCACCCTGATTTCTACAAAGTTGGCGTTGCTTCGGCAGGAGATCATGATTTCCGGATGGAAAAAGCCTGGTGGCCTGAGATGTACATGGGCTATCCTGTAGGAGATTTCTATCACGAGCAATCCAACATCACCAATGCCGCAAACCTTAAAGGCCATTTGCTTTTAGCTCACGGAGGAAAAGATGAAAATGTCAACCCATCAGCCACTTTCAAACTTGCCGAAAACCTGATTAAAGCCGGAAAGGATTTTGATTTGTTCATTTGGCCAAGCCGAGACCATAGTTTTGGTCGTCCTCCGGGAGATTACTTCACCAAAAAGCGCTGGGATTACTTTATCGAACATTTGCTGGGTGATAAGCCGATCAGGCATTTGCAGATTGGGAAGGATTGAATTAATTTTTGCCATGAAACTCAAAAAGAGCCTTCTTCATCAAATTCAGTCGATTATTACTTCTTCTCGAGAGAATGCAATCCGGACGATTGATTTTGAAAGAGTCATGATGTATTGGAATATAGGTAAAGTAATATTTGAAGAAGAGCAAGGTGGAAAAGACAGGGCGAAATATGGTGAATTCCTGATTAAAGCCATCTCTGAGGAATTCCAACCTAAATTCGGTTCTGGTTTTTCAGTTCGCCAATTAGAATTGAATAGGCAGTTTTTTCGAACTTTTCCAATTGCGCACGCGCTACGTTCGCAATTAAGTTGGACTCTATACCGGATTTTGATAAGAATAGAAAACCACGACAAAAGAGAATTTTACATTGCAGAGGCCACAAAAAACAACTAGACATCAAGACAACTAGAAAGACAAATCAACAGTCAATTGTTTGAAAGATTGTTATTAAGCAATATGTGTATTCGGTTAGCTGCACGTACCCAAATAAAGGTAGAATTAAGTTCCAATTGAATGTGCTGTGGACTGTTGACAGTCGTCTGTGGACGTGTATCCGCATACAAAATACCCCAAATCTAGTCCACGTGCATCAGTGCGGATACACATATTAAGCAATGATGTAGGTTCTGTTTTAGCTATTGCAAGAGAAGAAAAACTTCCTTCAGATGCAAAGGAAGTTATCAAAGACCCGATGGTGTTAGAATTTCTTGGACTAAAGCGAGAATCATCCTTCTATGAATTAGATTTAGAGAAAGCCATCATTACCCATTTACAAGAATTTTTATTGGAAATTGGCAATGGATTTTCATTCGTAGCAAGACAAAAGCGCATACATATTGATGGAGATGAATTTTCTGTTGATTTAGTTTTTTACAATCGACTTCTGCAATGTTTTGTCCTATTCGAAATAAAGACAAGCAAACTCACTCATCAAGATATTGGTCAATTGCAGATGTATGTCAATTATTATGACCGCTTTGAAAAACAAGAATTTGAAAATCCCAGCATTGGGATTTTATTATGTGCCGATAAAAATGATGCAGTCGTAAAAATCACTCTTCCAGAAAACAACAAAACAATTGTTGCAAGCAAATATCAATTGTACTTGCCTTCTGAAAAGCAATTAATTGAAGAAATGAAAAAAGAAATAGATAAACTTCAAAAAGACGAAAAATAATTCCAAAAAAATACCTCTTATAACTCTCGGTCCATTTAAATCCTTAAACAATTTTTTACTGAAACAGAATTTGTTAAAAAGTAAACTATCTTCTAATTTATGTTAGTCTCAAATTTTTTATCAATCAAAAAGCCTTTTCCTCCCTTGCATGTTCTCCAACCAGTCCTATATTTGCCCCCTTAAATGGAAAACACCAATAGAAATATTGAACTTTTAACGCTTGATCAGCACGCAAACGTGTTGCATCACTTCCATCATTCCTCCTGAGGAAGATACATACACCCCCACCCGGTGATGCTGATGACAGGGATTCGGCCATTCACCAAAATTTATTCAAATCCAAAACTTTCCTAGCGTAACTTGTCCCCATGGAACAAATAATCCGCATTGCTGTCCAAAAAAGTGGCAGACTTTCCGATGACTCACTCAGCTTAATCAAAGAGTGCGGCATCAAATTTTACAACGGAACGGGCAAATTGAAGTCCACTTCCACCAACTTCCCCGTGGAATTTCTTTTTCTTAGGGATGATGATATCCCCGGCTATGTAGCTGATGGGGTTGCTGATTTGGGCATAGTAGGCCAAAATGAAGTCGTAGAGAAAGACAAAGATGTCCTGACACTTAAAAAATTGGGGTTTTCCAAGTGCAGACTTTCACTCGCCATCCCAAAAGGTGAAGACTACTCCGGAATTTCTTATTTCCAGGGAAAAAACATCGCTACCTCCTACCCAAAAATCCTTGGCGACTACCTAAAGTCAGAAGGAATCAATGCTGAAATCCACGAAATCAGCGGATCTGTAGAGATCGCACCCAGCATCGGGTTGGCAGAAGGAATATTTGACATTGTCAGTTCGGGTTCCACTTTGATGATGAACGGCCTCAAAGAAGTCGAGGAAGTATTCAAATCAGAGGCCATATTGATTGGGAATAAAAATCTCGCTGATTGGAAAAAGACAATACTTGACAAGCTCCTGTTCAGGATTAATGCCGTCCAAAAAGGCAAAAGCAGCAAATATGTTTTGCTCAATGCGCCAAATGATTCCCTTGAAAAAATTATCAGCCTGATTCCCGGGATGAGAAGTCCGACGATTTTGCCATTGGCGCAGCCGGGTTGGTCTTCAGTCCATTCAGTATTGAGCGAAGATCAATTCTGGGAAAATATCGAAGGACTCCGGGCCGCCGGCGCTGAGGGAATTTTGGTCGTCCCCATTGAAAAAATGGTTATCTAAAAGAGATTTTAAAGTTATTCAATCCATACCTATGCAACTCCTGGTCAATCCTTCGCCCGAAAAGTGGAAAAAACAACTGGCCCGACCGGTCCAGAAAACCAAGGAAATCAATAAAATCGTCAAGCCTATTTTGAAAAAAGTAGAGCTGGGTGGTGACAAAGCCCTGAAAAAATTTGCCCAGGAATATGATCATGTTCACTTGGAAAGTCTATTGGTAACAGCCGAAGAAATCAAAGCTGCATCGGACTTAGTCAGTAAAGAACTCAAAAGAGCGATCAAAATTGCTAAGGCAAATATTGAGCGCTTTCATGCCGCACAGGCACAGCCGGAGCTCATAGAAGAAGTGATGCCGGGTGTAATTTGCAGAAGAAAAAGTATTCCGATCCAGCGCGTGGGATTATATATTCCAGGCGGTACAGCACCACTTTTCAGTACTGTTTTGATGCTGGGAATTCCTGCCAAACTTGCCGGCTGTAAGGAAATCGTACTCTGCTCGCCTCCTAATCGGGAAGGGAATATTTACCCCGCAATTTTGTACACTGCATCATTGATCGGTATTACCAAAATCGTCAAAGTCGGTGGTGCTCAGGCCGTTGCTGCACTTACTTTTGGGACAGAAAGTGTTCCACGGGTAGATAAAATTTTTGGCCCCGGAAATCAATATGTCACCGCAGCCAAGCAACTGGTGACAAAATATGGTGTAGCCATCGATATGCCCGCAGGGCCATCGGAAGTGTTGGTTTATGCAGATGAGACAGCTATTCCCGCTTTTGTAGCCTCAGATTTACTTTCTCAGGCGGAACATGGCGTAGATTCACAGGTAGTTTTGGTAACTCCCTCGGAGAAATTCGCCAAAAAAGTCCTCAAGGAGATCAACGAGCAATTGGAAAAGCTCCCGAGGAAAGACATCGCTTTCAAGGCATTGGCAAATTCGACAGCTGTGGTAATGGAAAATCAGGAAAAAGCCTTGGCTTTGATCAATGAATATGCTCCCGAGCACCTGATTATAGCGGTAGAAAATGAAGAAGAAGTCGTCGCAGCGATTTACAATGCCGGTTCGGTTTTTATCGGAAACTTCACTCCAGAGTCCGCCGGTGATTATGCTTCAGGAACGAATCACACACTTCCAACTTATGGCTATGCACGCAATTACAGCGGTGTTTCCTTGGATAGCTTTGTTAAAAAAATTACTTATCAAAAAATTACTGCCGAAGGATTGAAAACACTTGGGCCGGTAGTCGAAGTGATGGCAGCAAATGAACTGCTGGAGGCACACAAAAATGCGGTAACTATTCGTCTTAACTATCTCAAGCAGAATAAGAAATGAGCTTTGATCTAAACTCACTTTTGCGACCGCATATTGCAAAATTACAGCCCTACACCTCTGCCCGAGACGAGTACACCGGGAAGGATGGCGTGTTTTTGGATGCAAACGAAAACCCATTTGGGTCGATTACAGCTCAGGATTTCAACCGATATCCAGACCCTTATCAAAGTGACCTGAAGGAAGAAATCGCCAAAATCAAGCATATGCGACCAACTCAGATTTTCCTTGGCAATGGTTCCGATGAAGCGATTGATTTGCTGTTTCGTGCCTTTTGCAATCCAGGCAAAGACAAGGTCATCCTGCTTCCTCCCACCTACGGCATGTATGAGGTCAGTGCAGGCATCAATGACGTGGAAATCCGAAAAGTGGCATTGACAGACGATTTTCAACTCCAGCCTGAAAAGATCCTAGCAGCAGCAGACGAGCACACTAAAATCCTCTTTATCTGCTCACCAAACAATCCCTCAGCCAATAAAGCAAAGCGGGAAGACATTCTTTATCTACTGAAAAACTTCAAGGGTTTGGTAGTGGTAGATGAGGCGTACATAGACTTCAGTGATGAACCGAGTTTCACCACCGAACTAGTAAATTATCCCAATCTGCTCGTGATGCAGACATTCTCCAAAGCTTGGGGTTTAGCTTCCCTGCGTCTCGGGATGGCTTTTGCGAGTGAAGAAATCATCCAGATTCTCAACAAAATCAAACCCCCTTATAATATTTCAGGTCTGACTCAGGAGACTGTTTTGGCAGCCATTCAGAACAAGAAAAAGGTGGATCAGATGATCAAGCAGATTTTAGCAGAGCGTGATTTCCTTCTAAAAGAAATGGCAAAACTCCCTTTTGTGCAGAAGATTCATCCTTCCCACGCTAATTTCCTGTTGGTGAAAATCCCAAATGCAAATCAGGTTTATGATGATTTGATCGCTGAGAAAGTAATTGTGCGAAATCGAGCCAAAGTTTTGCTTTGTGAAGATTGTCTGAGAATTACTCTAGGAACTCGTGCAGAAAATGAGGCGCTTTTGAGTGCGCTGAGGAAGGTTTGTGAAAAGTCCACTGTCCACTGACAACAGTCGACAGCACCCAAACAAACAAGTTGAAATTTAACAATCAGTGTAACCTACCGTGGACTGTCGTCTATGGACTGTTGACAAGAATTAGCCATGAAAAAAGTACTCTTCATAGATCGGGACGGCACGATCATCAAAGAACCGCCGACAGACTTTCAGGTGGACAGTCTGGAAAAGCTGGAATTTCTGCCAAAAGCCATATCTAACCTCCGCAAAATCGCAGAGGAATTGGACTTCGAACTGGTCATGGTGACCAATCAGGACGGTTTGGGTACAGGGTCTTTTCCTGAAAAAGACTTTTGGCCAGCACAATACAAAATGCTGAAAACCTTGGAACAGGAAAACGTATTTTTCAAAGCGATTCATGTTGACAAAACTTTTGAACATGAAAACGCACCCACACGGAAACCGAGAACTGGTTTACTTACCCAATATTTTAACGAAGAATACGATCTGGCCAATTCCTACGTCATCGGAGATCGATATACAGACGTTCAGTTGGCGAAAAATCTGGGATCGAAAGCGATTTTCATCGGAGACCCCAACCCCGATGCAGCCCTTTCAACCAAAGATTGGGACGAGATCTATGATTTTCTAAAAATGCCTCCCCGAACCGCGGAAGTAATTCGGAAAACTTCAGAAACAGACATTTACATCAATTTGAATCTTGATGGCAGCGGTAAATGTGATATTTCTACAGGTTTGCACTTCTTTGATCACATGCTGGAGCAACTCGGAAAGCACGGAAGCACCGACTTGGAAATCAAAGTAAAGGGCGACTTGCATATTGACGAACACCACACGATCGAGGACACTGGCTTAGCTTTGGGCGAAGCCTATCTGAAAGCACTTGGAGACAAAAAAGGAATCTATCGCTACGGATTTCTTTTGGCGATGGATGACGCCTTGGCACAGGTTGCCATTGATTTTGGCGGCCGTCCTTGGTTGGTTTGGGAAGGTGGTTTTAAGCGTGAAAAGGTCGGTGACATGCCTACGGAAATGTTTTACCATTTCTTTAAATCCTTCTCCGACACCGCTAAATGCAACCTGAACATCAAAATAGAAGGAGAAAACGAACATCATAAAATCGAGGCCACTTTCAAAGGACTGGCTAGAGCGATCAAAATGGCGGTCATGCGAGATCCCAGAAATATCAATCAGTTGCCAAGTACCAAAGGAGTTCTATAAATCGTCCACAGACGACAGTCAACTGTCCACAGCTGGGCTAATTTAGTGGAATGTTGGGAGGAGGAAGATTTTATGAAGCATAATAATTCAAAAATGGAAAAGGTAAATCTTGCTGATAAATTCTCCCGTTTCGACGATCATTGATCCCCAAAGATCGTCGGTGAGCTCAACCACCAGCACGTCAAACTGGTCAAGATCCAGGGTGAATTTGTCTGGCACAAGCATGATGCCGAAGACGAACTTTTCTTTGTGACCAAAGGATCACTAAAAATGGAATTTCGGGACAAGACAATTACCATTGAAGAAAATGAATTCCTGATTGTCCCTAGAGGTGTTGAACATCGACCTGTCGCAATCGAAGAAGTTTGGCTAATGCTTTTTGAGCCTGCGTCTACTCTGAATACCGGTGACACAGCGAGCGACTTGACAAAAAAGGAACTCGACTGGATTTAGATTTGAAAAAGCTGTTTAAGGACAGCTTTTTTTGTTTTTGGGAAAATAAAATATCTATCAAATTTTCAGTATAGAACTTTTCCGTTTGTATTTATTTTTGTTTATTTCGTTATGAAACGACCAGCTCATATACTTACGATACTTTCATCTATTTTTTTGCTTTTTTCCTGTTCTGCCAATCCGGCAGAGATAGAAGCGCTCTTCATATCTGAAAAATATGAAGAGACCATATCCGAGATCAGCCGCAGACTTTTTTTCCATGTCACTGATGTCAAATCTTTACACATGCGAGCGCGATCCTATGAAGAATTAAAGCGTTATGATGAGGCGATGAAAGATTACGATCGGATCATTTCCATTGATCCCAATTATGCCCAAGCTCATGCGGGGATCGGAAAAATACTTTTTGATAAAAAACAATACTCACAGGCTGAATTATACATTTTGAGGGCTTCCAGTATTGATCCCGAAAACTTTGAAATACTTTACCTAGCCGGACGCTGCGAGTTAATGTTGGAGAAATGGGATAAAGCAGAGCGTTTTCTAAAGCTGGCTGAAAAAATGAACCCTGATTTTCCACAGACTTATTTCTATACCGGTATGGCAAGAGCAAATAAGGGAGCAGTGGAAGAGGCTGCTGTTTCATTTAATTCATACGTTCAAAAAGAACCCGACAATTTGATCGCAAGATATAATCGAGGGTTTGCCATGATGAAATTAGGCTATATCCCTTATGCACTGGAGGATTTTGATTTTGTCCTCAAACAGAATCCCAAGCATACAGAAGCTCTAGGAAAAAAAGGCATCTGCCTTGCCCTAATGGGAAATCCCGAGGGATGTCAGCTGATCCAGGAAGCCGCCAAAAAAGGAAGCGATTACGCAAGTAGCAAAATGACGGAAATTTGCTCTTAACCTATTTTTTTTGCCACAGTGAGTGTCCGCACTCACTGAAGTTATGTTTCATTGGTATGAGGGATTTTGCCGAGCGATAAGCAAAACGTGAGTGATGACACTCACGTTGGCGAAATGAAAATGTATTACAGATCGTGCCTTCAGCACTCCAATAATTCCCATTTAATGTAAACCCAGAATTGCATACTGGGCTTTCACTGAACATGCCTTTGGCATTACCTTCCGCTTTCAAAACGCCACAGGTTCTCAAAAGAAATCTGCGTTCATCAGCGACTCTTTCAGCGCAAATCTGCGGGACACAAGAATTCTTCGCCACAGTGAGTACCCCCACTCCCTGTATTCCTGTTTCAATGAAGTGAGGTATTATATAAGTTGTTGCTTGGAAAAAAAGTAATGCACCTTTTCCTCTGAGGACTCTGTGGTTAAATTCCAATCGACCTAATCCAAAAGCCGCTCTTTCAAGGCCGCTTTGTAGTTCGGTATCGCCTTTTCTGAAAGTGCCAAAAACAAGTAAGGTTCGATCAGTTCCAGTTCCATCAGATGGAAGACCCCATCAATCTCCACCCCATCTACTCTTCCATACAGGGTATCTGGGGCAAAGGTATCCATCAACTTCTGACAGGAATCCAGCATTTCAGGAGTTGGATCAATGACTTGAATCGTCCCTCCAAAGTAATGCTGCACCCGAAAATCTGATTTTGCCGGAGTCTTAAGTACCGCATGGGAAAATTTTCCATTGAAAAATAGTAAGGAGTACTCTCCCACCTCAGCTACTTCCAGAACAAAAGGCTGAACCAGAAAATCTTCTGCCTGAAGCAGTTCTTCGAGCTTTTGAGTGTAATTATCCCATTCGGAAAGCTGGATTTTGAGCGTATTCTTTGCTCCGCCACTGACTAGTGGTTTGACTACAACGGTTTCGGAATGAATCTTTGCCCGAATCAGGTTCAGATCAGGTTTTGACTCTGCTTCTAAGATCAACCCAGAAATCACCGGAAATCCCCTACTTTCAATTTCAAGTAAATACTCCTTGGAAGAATTCCATAAAATGGTGTCCAGCGAATTCCAAACTGGGATATTCAGCAATTTCATCCGTTCCATCCAGTCCAAAAATTCCGGATAGTAATCAAAGTAATCCCACACCGATTTGATCAGCAGGCAGGAAAAACTTTCCCACTTCACATCGGGATCGGACCAAATGGCAATTTCGTGTGAGATCCCGAGTTCAGTCAAAACCTCAGACAGAATCTTGTCCTCATCGACTGTTGAGACATCATAGGCTCCGATTGAAAAATAACTGACGATTGCTATGTGTCGAGGTTTTATTTGTGTCATTTGGTAAGGAATTGGATAAGGTAATATTGCCTAAAAGGATAGTCGTCAACAAGTCACTATGTTTTGTTTGAATTTAGGCCAATACTCCAAGGTTCCTATCAATTGAAGATCGGCTGTCTTAGTCCAAACTACTTTGCGTTCAGCCATTCAAGATTTCTTTTTTCAATTGCCTCTTGAGAAATAAGTCTACCATTAATAATATCCTCCTCACTCATTTCAAGCATGATTTTTTGCTCTGGAGTTAATGTTTTCTCACTGGATTTTTTTGAGTCATTTGAAATTATCCTGTCCAGAGATTCCAAAAAGTCTTTATTCTGAATCGAAAGAATTTTATCGATCAATCCATTTCTTATGTTTTCAAGTGTCGCCATTTGTTGTTTTTCTAGATATCCCAAAAATCTGAAATGCGTTTGGTTTTTCAAATTGAAACAAAACTACCTTTTAATCAACTTTCACTTTAACCATTCTTCAAAAATCCATTCGAAATCTTACTTTTGAGCATCGATAGCACTATGAACCACCAAAAACTCGTCATCATCCCAACTTTCAACGAACTGGAAAACATTCAGGAAATGGTTCAAACAGTCATGGCTTTGGAGGGAGATTTTTCACTTCTGATAATCGATGACGGTTCTCCGGACGGCACTGCGGCGGTGGTTAAATCCCTCCAATCAACCTATCCCGACCGTCTGCACCTATTGGAACGAAAGGGAAAGCTGGGTTTGGGTACCGCCTACATTACAGGGTTCAAATGGGCATTGGCTCGATCATATGACTTTATCTTTGAGATGGACTGTGATTTTTCACATGATCCAAAAGATCTGATCCGGCTTTACGATACTGTAAAAGACAGAAATTATGATTTGGCGATCGGTTCCCGTTACATTACCGGTGTCAATGTCGTCAACTGGCCGATCGGTCGCGTGTTGATGTCCTACTTCGCCAGCGTCTATGTCAAGTTCATCACAGGATTGCCCATCAAAGATGCCACAGCAGGTTTCAAATGCTATCACCGAAGTGTCTTGGAAGGAATCAAATTGGAAGAGGTGAAATTTATCGGCTATGCCTTCCAGATTGAAATGAAATTCACCTCTTGGAAACTGGGATTCAAGATCATTGAAGTTCCGATCATTTTTACTGACCGAACAAAAGGAACCTCAAAAATGAGCTCTGGAATCTTCAAAGAAGCTGTTTTGGGCGTAATATGGATGAAAATCAAAAGCATTTTCTCTCCTTACGAACTTAATCGAATCGGATTGACTTGATCGGATCAACTTTGGAAATCACCAAAACAGGAATCCAAAGAACAATCGCTGTCAACAAAGTAATCCCGACATTCAGCCAAATGAATACGGGCCAGTTCCACTCGATCGGCACATAACTCATGTAATAACTCGCTGCATCGAGTGGCACCAATCGGAATTGATCCTGCAAAAATCCGATTCCAAGACCGATAATATTTCCAAGAAACAATCCCCGTCCCAGTATTTTCATCCCGTTCCAAAAGAAAATTCGCCTGACCTGCGCGTTCCTTGCTCCCAGAGCCTTGAGTAATCCGATCATCTGAGTGCGCTCCATGATCAGAATAAAGAGAATCGCTCCCATGTTGAAAATTGCAACAAAGCCGATCAGGGAGATGAATACCACCACATTGGTATCCAATAAGCTCAGCCAGTCAAAAATCTCCAGAAATCGCTCCCTACTATCAATGAGTTTTAGGTTGAGATCCATCTCCTTTTCAATCAGCGGAAAATAAGCTGAAGCATTTTTGGGTTTGTCCACAAAAACCTCCAGACCACCTACTTGATCAGCACTCCAACCATTTAGATTTCGGATGGTTTGAAGCTCGCCGATAACGATTTTTTCATCGAAATTTTCGAGGTACGTCTCAAAGATCCCCACTACCGCTACCCTTCTGAATCGGGGCGGGTCCTGCACGAAATACAGTGTCACCTTATCTCCAACATTGAGCAAAAGCTTGTTAGCAATGAATTTACTCAGCAAAACTTCATTGCTCACTCCCGAATCCGGTAAATGAAGCATTCGGCCTTCAATCAGATAGTTGGCAAAAGAAAGTGTGTCAAAGTCTCTTCCCACCCCTTTTACCAAAACCCCTTCGACTTCCTCATCTCCTTTCATCAAGGCGGCTTTGTGGGCAAAAGACTGGATTTTCGTTAGAAAAGGAAGCTTCTTGGAGTTTTGGAGAAATTCAGAATTGAGCGAAAAAGGTGCTTCCTCGAAGGCATTACTCATCTGAAATCGCTGCACCTGAAAGTGTCCGGTAAAGCCAAAAACACGTTGGGATACATTATCCTGAAACCCACCCAACACCATGATCGCCAAAATGGAAACACCAAGGCCCAAGGCCAGACTTCCTACCGCAATCCGGTGAATGGTCCCCGAAAATCCTCCGGCCTGTCTGAAACTGATTCTTTTGGCAATGAAATAGGAAAGGTTCAAAAAGGAGCTTTTTTAGGTTCAAAACTTGTTAAACTATCTCGAATCACCAGCGTGCATTCCGGGATTGGCCGTCCACGGTCGACGGTCAACTGTCGACCGTGGACGATTATCCGCCGAACCTCAATCAATCCTGAATCTGCTAGCATAGGAGCGGATAATCCTTTTAATTTGTTCAGAAATCCCCGCAAAATAGCATGAAGCAAACGAAAAATTCATTCCTTATTTACTTTTTGGCATTTTCTCTCACGTTATGTGCTACTCCGGCCACTTTTTCCCAACAACCCATCTTGACAGGTGCCGAGCGTTCGGAGCTTTATCTCCCACTTTTGGAAGGGAAAAGAGTCGGCTTTGTCGGCAACCAAACCAGCATCATGCCTCAGTCGGCAAACAAGCACGTGGTGGATTTTCTCTTGGAAAAAGGCGTGCAGGTAAAAAAAGTATTCGTGCCCGAGCATGGATTTCGGGGCACCGCGGATGCAGGAGAGAAAGTCGATAACAGCGTCGACCAAAAGACAGGTTTGCCAATTATCTCGCTCTATGGGAATAATAAAAAACCCTCAGCTGCGCAGATCGCAGATTTGGATGTGGTGATTTTTGACTTGCAGGATGTCGGGACCCGCTTTTTCACCTACATCAGCACGATGCATTATGTGATGGAAGCCTGTGCCGAGCAAGGTAAGAAGGTCATCATCTTTGACCGTCCCAACCCGAATGGAAGCTACATCGACGGACCGATGATGAAGCCGGGATTTGAATCCTTTGTAGGAATGCACAATATACCGATTGTCCATGGGTTGACCGTCGGGGAGCTGGCCAAGATGATCAATGGAGAAAAATGGCTGAAAGGCGGTTTGACCGTAGATCTCGAGGTGATTCCCGTCTCCAATTGGACACATGACATGGCTTACAGCCTTCCTGTAAAACCGTCTCCAAACCTCCCGAATGACCTTGCCATCAAGTTGTATCCAAGCATGTGCTTTTTTGAAGGCACGGTAGTTTCGCTGGGTCGCGGAACCCTTTACCCATTTCAGGTGTACGGCTATCCTGATCCGAAATTTGGCGATTTCCAGTTTACCCCTGTCAGCATCGATGGCATGTCGAAGACTCCACCCCTTCAGGACAAACTCTGCTACGGCAGAGACCTCAGGGGAGAGTCAATGGATCACCAATTTACCCTTGAATACTTGCTCGAAGCCTACACTAAATCGGGCATGAGGGAGAAGTTTTTCAATAATTTCTTCAATACGCTTGCAGGCACGGATGAATTGAAAAAACAGATTCTTGCCGGAAAGACAGAGGCTGAAATTCGTGAAAGCTGGAAAGCTGGGTTGGAGGAGTACAAAGGAAAAAGGGAGAAGTATTTGATTTATAAGTGATTTGAAATTTGATGTTCGAGATTTGAGACAACGAATTTCAAATCTCAAATCCGAAATCCCATATCTTTCCCCATGATAGATTCCCGAAAAATATCCATCCGGTTTTTTGATGACAGGGAAGTTCGTGCGCTTTGGGATGAGACAAGTGCCAAATGGTGGTTTTCGGTGTTGGATATCATTGCTGTACTCACCAATCAGGATGACTACAGCAAAACCCGCAACTATTGGAAATACCTCAAAGCCAAACTGAAGAAAGAAGGAAATCAGTTGGTTAGTGCTACTACCCAACTGAAATTATTAGCACTGCTCGAATCTCGAATATCAAATCTCGAATCTCGAATTTTAAATATCGAACACCGAACATCGAATGTCGAATAAAGAAGTAATCGAAAAAAAACTCCGAATCATTTACATGGGCACGCCGGAATTTGCGGTGCCGGCATTGGAAAAATTGGTGGAAGCAGGTTGGAATGTGGTCGGTGTCATTACCGCACCAGACAAACCACAAGGCCGAGGACAAAAACTCGTAGGTTCGCCCGTCAAGCAAGCCGCTGAAAAGCTCGGATTCCATATTCTTCAACCCACAAATCTTAAAAACCCGGAATTTCAGCAGGAATTAAAGGATTTGAGAGCCGACCTTCAGATTGTAGTGGCTTTCCGGATGCTTCCTGAGGCCGTATGGAACATGCCTCCTTTGGGTACGTTCAACCTTCACGCTTCCCTCCTTCCCGACTATCGGGGTGCCGCTCCGATCAATTGGGCCATCATCAATGGGGAAAAAGAAACCGGAGTAACAACCTTTTTTCTCAAGCATGAGATCGATACCGGAAGTATCATTTTCCAGGAAAAAGTCCCAATTCTACCCGAAGACGATCTGGGAACCGTCTATGAAAAACTGATGACTATCGGAGCTGATTTGGTGGTCAAAACTGTAGAAGCTATTTCCAAAGAGGAAGTAAATCCCAGCGTTCAGGACGAATCCAAAGCGCAGCACCATGCCCCGAAAATCTTTAAAGAAACCTGCAAAATAGATTGGACACATGCTGCAGAGTCAATTCATAATTTGGTGCGTGGACTTTCACCCTATCCTGCGGCCTGGACGGAATTCCAGAACAAAACGTGTAAGATTTTTAAAACTGCCTTTTCTGAGAAGAACCTAGAGGGAAAAACCCCCGGCCAATGGGGATCTGACGGAAAAACCTTCCTTAAGTTCCAAACCGGTAAGGGAACTTTGGAAGTTTTGGAACTCCAAATCGAAGGAAAAAAACGAATGAAAACAGAGGAATTACTCAGAGGGCTTAAACTTTAAGCCCCTTTTTAATGAGTTTTTATTTTTCATCTAATTCATTTTTAGGAAATTAGGACACACTTTTAAACTCAACGATCATGAAAAAAGGAATTTTAAGCCTCCTCGTTTTAGCAGGAATTCTGTTGACCATCCCTGTCCAAGCTCAGATACTGAAAAAAATCCAAAACGCAGCAGCCCAAGGCGTGGAGAACGCCGCTACCAAAAGGACCATGGAGGCCTCAGAAAGGAAAACCAATGAGGCCATAGATGGGATGTTTGGTGGGATGATGAAACCTGCGCCTACCGAGTCGGAGTATTTCTTCACCGGATACATGGTCATGGAAGTGACTAGTACAGATAAAAAAGGCAAATCAGAAGAACCAACTCAGATTCAATATTTGCTCTCAGACAATACCGAATTTATGGGAATGTCATTCACCTATCCCAATAAACCTGAAAATTCAACTATTTCTATCATGGATTCCAAGAATCAGGCTATGGTCATGCTGATGGACAATAAGGGTGAAAAATCGAGTTTTGCCATAAAGCTGGATTACGAAAAAATGAAGGGAATGGTGGATAAAGAAGTAGAGTCCCAACCTGAAAACCCGGACTATACAATCACAAAAACCGGAAACAAGAAAACCATATTAGGATACCCATGTGAAGAGTTTTTGGTCACATCTAAAGATGGGAAAGGGGTGTATTGGATTACCGAAAAACCAATTGAGGGGTTATCCATGTTTTCCCCTCAAAGCAATCCTATGGTTTCTAATAAAAGTATGGATCAATATAATTCCATGTTTTCAAATGCTCCCAAGGGAAGTTTTATGGAAATGATCTTTACCGCAACCGACGGATCGATCACGGACATGAAAGTCATAGAAATGGAAACAAAAAGTCCCCGAAAATATACCATGGCTGAATTTCCAAATATGATGGCCGGAGTGGATAGATAATTCCAAAAAAGGGCAGAAAAACTGCCCTTTTTCATTTTTTCCATACCAAACACTGGTATCTTGAAGCTTAATACTAATATCCTGTGCAAATCACCCTTATCGTGGCCAAGGCAAAAAATAATGTCATTGGCAAAGACAACCAACTCATCTGGAAGCTTTCGGCTGACCTCAAACGATTTAAGAGCATAACCTCCGGTCATTTTATTTTGATGGGCAGAAAAACTTACGAATCCTTGGGAAAGCCCCTTCCAAACCGAAAGCATATTATCATCACTCGAAATCCTGATTTTCAAGCACCTGAGGGACATTATGCATTTTCTTCGGTTGAAGAAGCTGTTATTTTTTGCAACAAAATAGGTGTGGAACAACTTTTCATAATTGGAGGAGGGCAGATTTACGAGGAGACAATAAACCGCTGCGATCGGTTAGAAATCACGGAAGTGGAAGCCGAACCTGAGGGTGACACCTTCTTTCCTGAAATAGATCCAAAAATCTGGAAAGAGACCGAGCGTGAGCACTTTCCCGCAGACGAGAAAAATGAGTTTCCATTCGCTTTTGTGACTTACCAAAAAATCAAAAAATAACCATGGCAAAATCGGTCATTTGGATTACTGGGGCCTCCTCAGGAATAGGAGAGGCTACGGCAAAGAAATTTTCTCAGGAAGGCTATCGGGTGATCATTTCTGCAAGGAATGAAGAAGAACTGAACCGTGTGAAATCCGAGTGTTCAAATCCTGCCGATGTACAGGTTTTACCCCTCGATTTAGTAGAGATTGATTCCTTTGATGGAAAGGTAAGCCAGGCAATCGCCTTCTTTGGAAAGGTGGATATAATCCTTCACAATGGCGGAATCAGTCAGCGTTCATTGATCAAGGAAACGGGTTTGGAAGTGGATCGGAAACTGATGGAGGTTAATTTCTTCGGTACGGTCGCTTTGACCAAAGCCATTTTACCTCACTTCGTTGTTCGAAAGACAGGACAATTTGCTGTGGTAAGTTCCTTGGTTGGAAAATTCGGTTCACCCTTTAGGTCTTCCTATGCTGCCTCCAAACATGCTTTGCATGGTTTTTTTGACACCTTGCGTGCAGAGCATTTTCAGGACAATATCACTGTCACGATGATTTGCCCCGGGTTTATCCGCACCAACGTTTCCGTCAATGCACTTACTGCCGATGGTAGTGCTTTGGGAAAGATGGATGAAGCACAGGCAAAAGGAATGAGCCCCGAGGCTTGTGCATCAGAAATTTATGCTGCCATCGCAAGGAAAAAGGAGGAAGTCTACATCGGAGGAAAAGAAACCTTTGCCGTACACCTTAAGCGGTTTTTTCCCGCCATTTTCTCCAAAATCATTAAAAAAGCCAAAGTTCGATAAATTAGCTAGGAGACCGAAGACAGAAGACAGAAGGAGTAAAAAACATACAGATTTTCGCAATTCACAAAACACCATTACTAAAAAACAAATAAACCCATCAAGGGTATGCAAGTCGTAAAAGCAGAAATAATAGCCATTGGAGATGAATTACTCTATGGACAGATTGTAGATACCAATAGTCACTGGATCAGTCAGGAACTGGATCTGATGGGCATGAAAGTGGTTCGGAAAACAACCGTGGGAGATAACAGAAAGGATATACTTACCGCTTTTGCTGAAGCTGAGAAACGTGCTGATCTCGTCCTGATCACAGGAGGCTTGGGGCCCACGCAGGATGACTTGACCAAGCCGCTACTGGCGGAACATTTTGACTGCGAAATCCTGGAAGTACCCGAGGCAGTTGAGGCCATCACAGCATTTTTCAAGCGAAGAGGAAGAGAAATGACACCCTTGAATATTCTCCAAGGACACCTTCCCGCCTGCTGCACTTATGTACCCAATGAAGTCGGTACCGCTCCGGGAATGTGGTTTGAGCGAAACGGGACTTATTGGATGTCCATGCCCGGAGTGCCCCATGAGATGAAAAAGCTCATGAAGGACTTTGTTTTACCGAAGCTTCCGAGTCTTTTTACGCTACCTGTGATTTTCCATAAAGTGATCAAGACCGTCGGAATCGGAGAAAGCTGGCTGGCCGATCTAATAAAAGATTGGGAAAACGCACTTCCCGAACATATCCGTTTGGCATATTTGCCTTCCCTTGGGCATGTCAAACTTCGACTTACCGGATTTGGGGATGATAAGTCGCAATTGGAACAGGAAATAGATCAACATATAAAAGTCATTTTGCCGACAATTGGCAAGTACGTTTATGGCTATAATGAGGAAACACTGGAAACAGCCATAGGAAAGCTTTTGAAGCAAAACGGGAAAACTGTAGCTTTGGCTGAGAGCTGTTCGGGTGGATACATTTCACATTTGGTCAGCAGTGTGGCAGGTTGCTCGGCGTATTATATGGGATCAGTTGTCCCCTATCATAATCAGTTCAAGGAAAAAGTCCTTGGTGTAAAAGCGGAAACCCTGAGAAATCATGGTGCAGTAAGTGAAGAAACTGTGCGGGAAATGGCCGAAGGAGTGCGGCACCTTTACGGGGCTGACTTTGGTCTTTCCAGCAGTGGCATCGCCGGTCCCGATGGTGGTTCCGAGGAAAAACCGGTGGGGACAGTTTGGATTTCATGTGCCGGAAAGGGGTTTACTGAAGCCAAAAAACTACAATTAACCCAAGACCGAATGCTGAATATTCAATTAACAGGCGTTGCTGTTTTGAATTTGTTAAGAATTTGCATCAATCAGAATAACAAATAAAATTTTACTTACAAGGTTTGGGTAGGAGTAAAAGAAAATTTAATTTTAAATCTTGAATTTAAACCCAATTTAATTATATAATTCGCTATGGCAAGTGTAGAAATGCTGATGCCCAAAATGGGTGAAAGTATCATAGAAGGAACCATTCTTACCTGGCTAAAAAAGGAAGGTGATTCCATCGATCAAGACGAATCAGTCCTTGAAGTTGCCACTGACAAGGTGGACACAGAAGTTCCTGCCACACATGCCGGAATTTTGAAAAAAATTCTCGCCAAAGAGGGAGATGTAATTGCTGTCGGGGCCCCAATTGCTGTGATAGAAACTGCCTCTGAAAATGGTGTTGCTCCAAGTTCTGTAAAAAATGAAATAGAACCTGCCAAAGAAGCGCTGGTAGCAGCAGCTCCTGCCAATACAGGGTCAATTATTGCTCAAGCAGAATCCCTGAATGAAACTCCTTCTGCAGACGGGAGATTTTATTCTCCTTTGGTGAAAAGTATTGCCAAAGAAGAAGGGATTTCCTCAGCTGAGCTTTCCAAAATACCGGGTACAGGAAAAGAAGGAAGGGTAACCAAAGAAGATATGCTTGGCTACCTGAAATCACGAAGAGATTTCCCATCGCTTTCACAGGCAGTAAAAGCAGCTCCCTCCATTTCGGAACCCAAAGTACAAATAAGTATCTCTGCTACTGATGAGATCATTGAAATGGATAGAATGCGAAAGATGATTTCCCAGCGGATGATCGAATCCAAGCGGATTTCGGCTCACGTGACATCTTTCGTAGAAGCGGATATGACGAATATTGTCCTTTGGAGAGAGAAGAATAAATTAGCCTATAAAGCTAAATATGGAGAAGGAATCACCTTTACTCCCTTCTTCATTGAGGCGATTGCAAAGGCTATCCGTGACTTCCCGATGATCAATATCTCAGTAGACGGTGAGCGAATCATCAAGAAGAAAGATATCAACATCGGAATGGCTGTGGCACTACCTTCAGGTAATCTGATCGTACCGGTAATCCGAAATGTCGACCAATTGAATTTGGTTGGGATATCCAGCAAAGTAAATGATTTGGCCAACCGGGCCCGCACAAATAAACTAACAGCTGATGATTTGGCAGGCGGCACCTATACGGTTTCCAATGTGGGTTCTTTCGGAAATATCATGGGAACACCGATCATTCCCCAACCGCAGGTAGCGATCATGGCTGTAGGGGCTATTGTAAAGAAGCCTGCCGTGGTGGAAACTCCGACAGGAGATGTGATCGCAATCCGTCACAAAATGTTCCTCTCACACTCCTATGATCATCGGGTAGTAGATGGGGCACTTGGTGGGATGTTTGTCCGAAGAGTGGCAGATTATCTTGAGGAATTTGACCTGAATACCAGTCTTTAAATTCAAAAATGGTCCCGGGAAAATTCGGGACCATTTCTTTTTATTCTGATTTTTCCCTCACTTTTCGATAGTAGTATTCCAACTTATCCGCCAAAGCCGCTAATCGAATCGGTTTGGTCAAGTAATCATTCATGCCTGATTCTATCGCTTTCTTCTGATCTTCTTCAAAAACGTTAGCAGACAATCCGATAATAATAATCTCACTGTTGGCTTCATTTTTTCGAATTTCCCGTGTTGCTTCCAACCCATTCATCACAGGCATTTGGACATCCATGAGTATCACATCAAACTTCTGAACACTTACTTTCTCCAATACTTCAACACCATTTTTTGCCACCTCAAAATGAAAACCAAGCTGCTGAAACATCAAGGTCATCAATTGTAAATTCAAGTCATTATCTTCTGCTAATAAAATTTTCAATGGGAATACTGCTCCCATGTCTTTAATATCTTTCCATGTCAACTGATAGCTTTCAGGTATGATGAAGTCCTTTTCGGAATTTTTCACAATCACAGAAAAACTGAATACAGAACCTTCTCCAAGTTCACTTTCTATAACCAGTTGCCCTCCCAGCAATTCAATGATTTTTTTGGCAATGGCTAATCCCAATCCGGTACCCTGGTAAGCCCGGGTATTAGAACTCTCTACCTGATAAAACGGATCTGTAAGTTGCTCAAGATGCTCTTTTGGGATCCCGATTCCGGTATCGGAAACCCGAAAGGAAAGAAAAGAAAAAACCTCATCTATTGGATTCAATTCCATTTTGATACCCACAGTACCCTCATCGGGTGTAAACTTGATCGCATTTCCGATTAAATTGAGCAAGACCTGATTAATTTTCCCTCTGTCAGCCTCAATAATTAAATTCTCCAGGGTGCTGAAGCTGATCTCCAGTTTGATCTTCTTTTTTCCCGCCAAGCCTGAAAGAATTTTGATTTGGTTCTTTAACTCCTCTACCGGATTAAAAAATGAATTTTGAATTTCAATTTTACCTGACTCAATTTTTGAATAATCCAGAATGTCTCGGATGATATTCAAAAGTGAGTTTCCGGAGTTTTTAATAATCTCAACGTATTGCTTTTGAATCTTATTAAGATTGGTACTTTCCAATAAATCAATAATTCCTAAAAGCCCATTCATCGGGGTACGAATCTCATGACTCATGTTAGCCAAAAAGTCTGACTTGGATCTATTGGCCTGATCGGCGGCATTCATTGCATCGACCAAACCTCTTTCCCATACTTTCTGTCCAGTAATGTCTTTTGAAATAGACATGATTTGATTTTCATCCAAAGGAAAAAATCTCATTTCATAATGTTTATCTCCAATTGGGCTATGCCAAACTACATTTATGGTTTGAATACTGCCTGTATTTTTTGCAAGATTAAAGACCCGAATAACTTCATCGGCTTGACCATGAGGAACAAATTCTCCCAAGGATTTACCTAAAGTGGATTGGGCTGAATTAAGAAGGTTCTTTTTGTCCTGAACATGAAAATCAAGTACAACACCCTCATTATTGTAGATAAAAATGGTGTCTGGAATATTATTGATAAGTGTTCTGAGTCTATTTTCACTTTGAATAGTCTCTTGTCTGATCAGATATTGAGAAGTGATATCTGTACAGATTCCCATACCTCCCGAAAATCTATCCGATTTATCGAAAAGCAACTTTTCAAAAATCCTGATCCTGATTTTGGCCCCATCGGGTTTTATGAAATCAATTTCGAAATCCACAATATCCAATGATGCTTCCAATGCTTTTAAAATTTGCTCCTTAACAGAATTTGCTTGTAGATGGGTGGAATCGGCCTTGAAAGCATTGAAAAAATCAACCTTAGAATGCCCAAGTACTTTCTCTACTTCATCAGAGACTTTGATCATCTCTCCTCTATAGTCATGAAAAAAAACAAAGCCATTTAACTCCTGTAGAAGAAGATTTTGTTGATCAAAAAGCCGGGATATCTCATCAAGACTTTCCTCTTGAAGCTTGATTGAATCCCTATTTCCCTTTAATGAAATAACGAAAAATGAAACTGTCCCTATCAATAAAATTACCACTCCCAAAAAAAGCATCAAGTAGGTACTATAAAAGCCGGAAGTCAAACCCTCCATTGGTACAAAAAACACCAAGGATGCGGGTTTACCGGAATTTGCATAGGAAAATGGATACTGCGCCAAAATCCCGGAAAACTCCTCCTCCCCTTTTTTCCAGTTCACTTCATAGAATCCCTTTAGCCCTAAATTAATGTCTGCCTTGATTTCATTAAAGTCATCTGTATTCAAAAAGACTCCTGCACCTGATTTTAAGGGAGTAATTGAAATCAGGTTATCCTCATAAAAAAGATACTTTTCACCACCCGGATTTAAATAGAAATTGGCGACATAGTCATGACTGTATTTGAGGATATCTATTGAATAAAGAATTCGAAAGCCAAATTTTCCTTCTACTAAAAATTGAGATCTTTTTACCTGCTGGCCAATTGCTTGATTGGAACGCTTTCGCATAAAATCATTTCGCGCTGTCATCGTAAAAATGATGGTAGAATCATTCATCTCTACCCAAATTGAATCTATCATCCCCGGGAAACTGGTGAAAGTTCTCCGTACGGCAACAGTAAATTCATCCCCTAATTCCTCTTCGTCCATTCTTGAATTTTCGAGGTACGAGATCAAAATTTTTGATTCCTCTTTGAATCGGTTCAAATCCACCTCCAAACCCCTGGCAGCCAGCTCAGTCTGTTTTATTAAAAATTCCTTTCTTGATTCTACTTGAGCATTGTAAATCGCGTTAAAAAAACTGAATCCCAAAGCAATCACAAGGATAACCAACAATGTACCGATGGCGGTAATCAGTGAAAATTTCGGAAAGCCTTGGAAGTTTTTTTTCACTGTCGATTTTATCAAGAATTTGGAAAAACCTCAATTAAAAACCAACCCATCGTGGGAAATGGAATACAAATCGCCTGCTTCAAATTTGGTTCGTTCTCAAAAATAAACCGGTCATTTTTTTGAAGAAGAAAATCCTGCGCCATTCTGCGTACCTCTCTACTTTTGCTATTAAAGAGATTAAAATCAGAAATTCTGAAATTATCTGATTGAATGGTTTCTCTGTACACATGATTTTTCAATGGAGGAAGGCTCAAAGCTTTGATACCTAAACTTTTTCCCGCAACGATATCTCCTTTAGCATTTACCAAGACGAACTCCCCCTCTACGGAATTCAAAAACGTTTCAATGATATCACCTACCGTGTAGTCTACTCCCAAAACAGCAAACAGCTCACTTCCATCATAAACAGGATGCAGTACTGAAAGGATCCAACCTTTTCCCGCAGGATCAATGTAGGGATCGGGAATCCAAACCAACCCCTTTTTGGGATTGTGTTCCAAATCTGCCTCATAAAAAAAGTTAAACTTGGTCACGTCAATATCCGGATCAACGATATTTTTAGAATCATAGGCAGGATAAACCCTGCTTACCTGCATGAACGAATTGGAATAAATCTGAACAGCCAGAGGATTGTTTTTTTTGAATTCCATGAAAACACTATCCAGTGCATTTGTCAAAACAACCTCCTTTTCCGCCTTCTGACGGTTAGGTGTCGAATTAAGAATAATAATAGAGCTCAGCTTAGGATCTTCACCGGGAATATTCGTGGAAAATGCCCCTTGATAACTATAGGGATTGGGCAATGGATTTCTTAAAATAGAATCCTTTTTAGTAAGGAGATAACTGTAAAATTGAACCACGGTGTCCAGCTGCCGTGCCATTAATTCACCCTCTGATTCCATTTCCTGGATCAAAGCCTTTAGCTTATCAAAATTTTTACTCTGAAGTTCCTTTTCGGGAGTAGCGCAGCCAAACAGTGAAAGACCCACGGAAAAGAAAAAACAAATCCATTTTAACTGACTCATAATTTGGCCTGATTTCAGGGAAATTAGAGATTTTCCAACTGTGAACGAAAGGTTTTACCCATTTCATCGAAACGATTTTTCACTTTGTTGAAAAATTCACCTGTCAAAAAAATCTCCAAATCCAATTCTTCCAACACCTCAGTTTCACTGAGCTTAAAAGTTTGCTCCATTGGACCCAACTCAAACTTGATTATGTATTTGTTGTTCCAGGAGAAAATGCTGATTCGCACCTCCTCCTGTACCAGTTCTTTGACAACTCTCATTCCGGCCTTCTGACTTCAGATTTGTAAGTGATGGTAGATTTCAAAGATGAAGCTACCGAACAATATTTATCTACCGACAGGGCCACTACTTTTTCAAATTCCTCAGGAGTAGCATCAGGGGACACAAGGACAAATTTTAATTCAATGGCGGTATAGAATGCAGGCACACCTTCATTGCGCGTCCCTTCTGCCTCCACAAAAAAATCGACAATAGATCTTCGCTTTTTCTTCATCATCAAAACCGCATCTACCGATGCACAACCTCCCAATGCTGACAACAGCAAATCCATGGGGGATTGGGCATGCTTATGCTCCGGGTCATACATGTCAATATTCACCACATTCCCCTGAGGATTGCGAGATTCATATTCTAAATCCGCCTTCATTCGGACGGTCACATTGCGTTTATTTGCCATTTTGATTTACGGTTTACGATGCTTCGACTTGGTTCGGTTCCGCACACCAACCGACGCTCAGCACAAGTTTTTTGATTTACGCCCTATTTTAGTTTTTTGAGACTTTTACCTCTTGGTTATGCCGCTTCTTCAGAAGAAACGCTTTAGAATTTTTTAAAATCCAGCTTCTGGAGAAGCAGGATAACATTAAACTGGAACAGCAAACTGAGACTGCTTACTCCTTTCAACTTTCTTACTTTAGCCTTCTGATTTAAGAACACTGCCTGCTGCAACTGCCTGCTTTTTTTCTGACTTCTCACTTTAGCTTTCTGACTTTCTGCCAACTGTGAACTTCCTACTCTTCCGTCTTCTCACTTAATTACATATTCCTTCGATACTGTCCCCCCACTTCGTAGAGCGCATTGGTGATTTGTCCAAGAGAGCAATATTTGGCCGCTTCCATCAGCAAGGCAAAGACGTTTTCATTTTTCACTGCTGCAATTTTAAGTGAATTTAGCTGCTGCTCTTCCAGACCAGCGTAGGTCTTATGTAAGTTTCTCAAGGTCTGAATTTGCGCTTCTTTTTCATCAGGATTGGCCCGGATTACTTCTCCGGGAGTTACCGTCGGCGAACCGTCTGATGAAAGGAAGGTATTCACACCGATAATTGGAAATTCGCCGGTATGCTTCAGCATTTCGTAATGAAGGCTTTCCTCTTGAATTTTCCCCCGCTGATACATGGTTTCCATCGCACCCAGCACGCCTCCTCTTTCAGTAATCCGATCAAATTCGACATACACTGCTTCTTCGACCAAGTCTGTCAGTTCTTCAATTATAAAGGCTCCCTGAATGGGGTTTTCATTTTTGGTAAGCCCAAGTTCTTTGTTGATAATCAGCTGGATGGCCATCGCCCGACGCACTGATGCTTCGGTTGGTGTAGTGATCGCTTCATCATAGGCATTGGTATGCAGGGAATTGCAATTGTCATAAATCGCATACAATGCCTGCAGTGTGGTTCGGATATCGTTGAAGTCAATTTCCTGAGCATGAAGCGAACGGCCGGAAGTCTGAATGTGATATTTCAACATCTGTGAGCGGTCATTTGCTCCATATTTCAATTTCATGGCTTTGGCCCAAATTCTTCTTGCAACACGTCCGATCACCGCATATTCAGGATCAATTCCATTGGAGAAAAAGAAGGAAAGGTTTGGAGCAAATTCATTGATGTTCATTCCCCTTGACACATAATATTCCACGTATGTGAATCCGTTGGATAGTGTGAGGGCAAGTTGGGTAATCGGATTTGCTCCTGCCTCTGCAATATGATAACCTGATATAGAAACCGAGTAGAAATTTCTGACACTTTGATCGATGAAGTACTGCTGTACATCCCCCATCAATCTAAGTGAAAACTCAGTTGAGAAAATGCAGGTATTCTGCGCCTGATCTTCTTTTAAAATATCCGCCTGAACAGTTCCGCGTACTTTAGAAAGGGTATCGGCTTTGATCTTTTCGTAAACCGCCGCAGGTAAAACCTGATCGCCTGTCACACCGAGGAGCATCAGGCCCAAGCCATTGTTTCCCTCAGGAATCACCCCGTTGTATTTCGGCCTTGGCAGTCCTTTTTTCTTGAAAATTGCCTCGATTTTTGAATTTACTTCTTCCTCCTGTCCATTTGCTTTGATATAGACTTCGCATTGCTGATCTATGGCTGCATTCATAAAAAAAGCCGTCATTGTAGCAGCAGGGCCATTGATCGTCATGGAAACTGAGGTCATTGGATCGACCAGGTTGAAGCCGGAATAAAGCTTTTTTGCATCATCGAGACAGCAAATGTTGACTCCGGAGTTACCGATTTTTCCAAAAATATCCGGTCTATAGTCTGGATCTTCCCCATATAAAGTCACCGAGTCAAAGGCCGTCGACAGCCGCTTAGCCGGCATTCCCTGGGAGACATAGTGAAAGCGCTTGTTGGTACGCTCGGGTCCGCCTTCTCCAGCAAACATCCGTGTAGGATCTTCACCTTCACGTTTGAAAGGAAAAACGCCTGCAGTGTAAGGGAACTGACCGGGAACATTTTCTCTCAAGCCCCATTTCAACAATTCTCCCCAAGCTTCATATTTCGGCAAAGCCACTTTTGAAATTCGGGAATTGGAAAGGGACAGCGAATACGTCTGGATCTTAATCTCTTTGTCCCGGACTTTGAAAATATAAAAATCATCCTGATACTTTGCAGCCTCAGCAGGCCATTCTTCCAGCCATTTCTTGTTCTTTGGATCTAGATTTAGCTCCACTTGTGCATAGACTTCCTGCAGTTCTTTGATCAGGCGATCCACATCTGCCACCTGGGTGGACTTGACAGCTTCAATGGATTTTCGGATACTGTATAGCTGCTGCGCAATTTCTTTTTGGGCTTCCACCCATTTGTCGTAGTTGCGATTGGTTTCGGTGATCTCACTCAGGTAGCGTGTACGAGCTGGCGGAATGATATAAATCTTCTCTGAGGAACCGGATACCAATTCCGAAGTACTTTGCCAGCCCTGAAATTTCTCTGAAACCTTACCGATCAAAGCCCGGTAAAGCTGATTCATGCCCGGATCATTAAATTGCGATGCAATAGTCCCAAAAACCGGAATCTGCTCATCGGAAATATCCCAAAGGTTATGATTTCGCTTAAACTGCTTCTTCACATCGCGGATAGCATCCAAAGCGCCTCGCTTGTCAAACTTATTGAGCGCAATCACGTCTGCAAAATCCAGCATATCGATTTTTTCAAGTTGAGAAGCGGCTCCATACTCCGGAGTCATCACATAAAGTGACAAGTCAGAATGCTCAATGATTTCCGTATCCGACTGCCCGATACCGGAAGTTTCCAAAATCACCAGATCAAACCCAGCTGCTTTCACGGTATCCACAGCATCCTGCACATATTTCGAAAGTGCCAAATTAGACTGGCGTGTCGCCAGCGAACGCATGAAAACGCGGGGATGATGGATGGCGTTCATGCGAATCCGATCGCCTAAAAGTGCTCCACCGGTTTTCCGCTTGGAAGGATCAACAGATATGATAGCCAGAGTTTTATCATTAAAATCAATCAGGAATCTTCTGACCAATTCATCCACCAAAGAGGATTTCCCCGAACCTCCTGTTCCTGTGATTCCCAAAACGGGTGCAACAGCAGATTTACTTTGCTTTCTCACCGAATCGAGTAGCACCTTTGATTTTTCAGGGAAATTTTCAAAAGCTGATATTGCTCTGGCGACGTGTTCTTTTTTGTTTTTGGCAAATGAAAATTCTTCAGGCAGTACATCGCCTATCGGAAAATCACAGGTTGAAACCAAATCATTGATCATGCCCTGCAATCCCATAGACCGCCCATCATCAGGAGCATAAATTCGGGTGATGCCGTACCCATGAAGTTCATTTATTTCTTCGGGAAGAATTGTTCCTCCTCCTCCTCCAAATATCTTGACGTGACCTGCACCCCTTTCGCGAAGCAAATCATACATGTATTTAAAAAATTCGACGTGCCCGCCCTGATAAGAGGTAATCGCTATTGCCTGCACATCTTCCTGAATAGCGCAATCGACGATTTCCTGCACGGATCGATTGTGACCTAGGTGAATGACTTCGCAGCCGGTGGATTGGATAATCCTACGCATGATATTGATTGCCGCGTCATGTCCGTCAAAAAGTGAAGCTGCGGTGACAATCCGAATATGATTATTGGGTTTATAAATTTCCACGGGAGTATTCATGACATTGGGTTTATTTGCTGCTAGGTTTCAAATTGAAACGGTTTAGGGCAGAGTTAAGCTAACTTTTTTACGCCTGCGAATATAACAATTTTACAGGAGGAAGGGCTTTGGTGAAAGATTAGAAACAAAATATTCTTTGGTTATTTATGCGGATTTTACTTTTTTAATTCGGTCGTAAATTCTGTATTCCATTCGTTTTGCGAAATTTATGTAAAGCGTTCCAGGTATGGATTTCTAAAAAATATCGAAATGAGGGTTGGCCATTTTGATTTAAAAGGCTTCTGAGTAGTTTAGTGATTCCATCGACCCAAAACCCTTCATGACTTCTAAACAATATGCCTTTTTTGTTTCCATCACAGCCGCTTTGGGCGGCTTTTTGTTTGGATTTGATACAGCAGTGATCTCCGGTGCAGAGCGGGACATTCAAGAAGTATGGAAACTAAGTGATTGGATTCACGGATTAGCCATAGCATCAGCACTTTATGGGACGGTGATTGGGGCATTGTTTGGAGGGATTCCCGCGGATCGAATTGGCAGAAAGAAAAGTTTACTATGGATCGGCCTATTTTACTTCATTTCAGCACTAGGGTCGGGCTTGGCTTGGGATGTTGAATCCTTCACGTTCTTTAGATTTCTGGGAGGCTTGGGAGTCGGTGCTTCCTCGGTTGTAGCCCCGATGTACATTTCGGAGATTGCTCCTGCCAAAAACAGGGGACAATTAGTCGCACTGTATCAGTTCAACATTGTCTTTGGGATCGTGGTGGCTTACATTTCCAACTACCTGATCGGTACAGCCGGACTTCCCGAAGATTGGAGATGGATGCTCGCCGTGGAAGGAATCCCCGCATTACTATATAGTGTGATGATTTTTAGAATTCCTGAAAGTCCGCGTTGGCTGATTGCCAAATTCAATGATCAGGTCAAAGCACGGGAAATCTTGACCCGAACTGATCCGGACGGTGTCGATGAAGCTATCCGACTTGCGATTGAAGAAGAAAAAAGCATGAAGCAGAAGGCAGGATTTGGAGCCCTTTTCAATTCCCGATTCTTTTCAAGTACAATGCTGGCTGTGATGATAGCCTTTTTCAATCAGGTGTCGGGAATTAATGCCATTATATACTTTGCCCCAAGAATCTTTGAAATGGCTGGTATTTCCACTGAAAATGCGCTGATTTCCACCATTGGAATCGGCATTGTCAATCTGGTAGCAACCTTTTTCGGCCTGTATTTGATTGATCGGCTTGGACGAAAAAAGCTGATGTACATCGGGTCATTTGGATACATCCTATTCCTCGGCTTGATGGCCTTCAATTTTCTGGGGCCCGGGATTCCGGCATTTTGGCTTCCGGTTTTTGTTTTCGGTTTTATTGCATCACATGCAGTGGGTCAAGGTGCCGTAATATGGGTCTTCATTTCTGAAATGTTTCCCAATGAACTTAGAGCCTCCGGTCAGTCTTTGGGTTCTTTTACACATTGGATTCTGGCAGCCCTCATTGCGAATGTTTTTCCTTTCTTTGCCAACAGCTACGGCCCGGGCTATATCTTTGCGTTTTTCTGCGGAATGATGGTCCTCCAACTGCTTTGGGTAAAGTTTAAAATGCCGGAGACCAAAGGACGCTCCTTGGAAGAGATTCAAAAAGACTTACATAAAAACCATGCGTGATCAAGTTGTAATTTTCGGAGAAATGCTTTGGGATTGCCTTCCAAGCGGACCTGTAGCTGGGGGTGCGCCCATGAATGTGGCACTCAATCTTCATCAGCTGGGATTAAATTCCCGTTTGATTTCCGCTGTTGGAAAGGATGAAGACGGGGAAAAGCTACTTGGTTTTCTTCGGGAATTTGAACTTCCACTTGACCTCATTCAAATCAAAGCCGATCATGAAACATCCAAGGTCTTGGTCGACACCACTGATCCCGAAAACATCAAGTACAATATAATCTCTCCGGTAGCATGGGATTTTATTGAGTGGACTGTTGCTAATGACCAAGCAGTGGAAGATGCGGATGCATTTGTATTTGGAACACTGGGTGTCCGAAATACAGAAAGTCTAAAAACCCTGATAAAGCTTCTCCAACACCCCACATTACGGATTTTTGACGCAAACTTACGCCCTCCATTCTATGATTTTGAGGTAATAGAAACGCTGCTAGGATTCACTGATGTCCTGAAAATAAACGAAGATGAATTGGAGATTTTCGCCGACTATTTTGGGACTGATCCCGGCATTGAATCACTTTGTAATTATTTAGATCAGCATTTTCCTATGGAGATCATCTGCATCACCCAAGGATCAAAAGGAGCGTTGATTTATCAAAAAGGGGAAATTTATCCACACTCCGGCTACAAAGTACAAGTAGTGGATTCGATAGGCGCCGGGGATGCTTTTTTAAGCGGATTTATAAAAACGTATTTAGAGGAAAAGTCCCCGCAGGAAATTCTGGATTTTGCCTGTAAAATCGGTGGGTTTGTCGCAACTCAAAAAGGAGGAACACCCAGGTATAGCGAAGCGGATATCCACAGGATTGGTGAGTTCTGAGTGATTGAATAAGTGGTAAGTAGTGAATTGTAAACTGTGAGTTGTAAGTTGTATTTCAACTACTGATTACAACTTACCGATTACTGCATACAATTTTTACCTAATCTGACTCATTCCTAAAAACTGCCAACAGTGCTTGGACACTGCTCACTGCATCAGTTCTTTCAATGTCCCCGTGCCCAGACCGATCATATGCCACTCGGTGATTTCCAAATCGATAATAGCCATCATCCCGGGCTGAAGCCCCACGTAATTGGCATGAGTCAAATGAGATATCAGCACGCTGATGGTCGGATTGTGTCCGATAAGCATGCAGGATTGAGCATCATCCGGAGTATTCTCAAGAAGTTTTATCAGTGCTTCCAGTCCCCCTTCATAGATCTGCTGAGCATATACTTCCGTATCTATTTCGATGTGTTTTTTGATTATTTCTGCGGTTTCACGCGTACGGGTAGCAGCAGAACAATATAAATGATCCACTTTCAACCCTGTGGGCTGAAGTGTTTGACCTAAGCGATTGAGGTTTTCTTTTCCTTTTTTAGTCAGTTGTCTTTGGAAGTCCACACCATCTGAAAAGCCTGCTTCACCATGTCTCAACAGAAATAATTGCTTCATTTATTACCCGTTTTACTTAAAAATCTTTAACCAAAACCTCAAAAATCTTTCCAAATCGGATGATCTCATTTTTTTATTATTTGGACAAGAAAACTAGGCCCTCTATTTTTAGCTTTTCGTATTTGGCCTTTCGGTCAGGAAATTTCCCATTTTCTCTATGTTAAAAAATCTAGTCATCGTCGAATCCCCTGCCAAAGCAAAGACCATTGAGGGTTACCTCGGCAAGGACTTCAAGGTAGTCTCCAGCTATGGTCACGTGCGGGATCTTCCTAAAGGCGACAAAGCAATAGATATCAAAAACCGCTTCCAACCTACCTACGAGGTCACTGCCGATAAAAAAGAGGTGATCAAAAATCTGAAAGCACTTTCAAAGGATGCCGTGATGGTTTACTTAGCGAGTGATGATGACCGCGAAGGTGAAGCCATTTCATGGCACCTTAAAGAGGTGCTAAACTTAAAAGAAGAACGCACCAGGAGAATTGTTTTTAGAGAAATCACCAAGAATGCCATCACAAAAGCGATCGAAAACCCTAGGGGAATTGATTACAATCTGGTGAATGCGCAGCAGGCCAGAAGGATTTTGGACAGGTTGGTTGGGTTTGAGCTTTCTCCAATTCTTTGGAAAAAAATAAAAACAGGTCTCTCCGCCGGACGGGTTCAATCTGTGGCAGTTCGCCTAATTGTGGAGCGCGAGCGGGAAATCGAGACGCACAAATCCAAGTCATCGTTTCGGGTCACTGCACTGTTTGAAGTGGAAGGAAAAACCTTTCAGTCCGAACTCCCCAAGAAATTTGACACCAAAGCAGAAGCCGAAGACTTTCTGAAGAAATGCCTGGAGGCATCTTTCTCCGTAGCAAATCTGGAGAAAAAGCCAACGAAAAAGACTCCCGCAGCACCTTTTACCACGTCCACCCTTCAGCAGGAAGCTTCGCGAAAGCTTTATTTTTCCGTTGCACAAACCATGTCTGTAGCTCAGAAGCTATACGAGGCCGGAAAGATCACTTACATGCGTACAGACAGCACCAACCTATCTCAGGATGCTATGTCTGCCGCTAAACAATCAATTGAAGACTCTTTTGGGTCTAGATACCATAAATCAAGACAGTTTACCACCAAGTCCGAAAGTGCACAAGAAGCGCACGAAGCCATTCGCCCTACAGATTTCTCTGCCAGCCAAGTGTCCGGAGAGCGTAATGAACAGCGACTTTACGAACTGATCTGGAAGCGTGCCATCGCTTCTCAAATGGCAGATGCCGAACTGGAAAAAACGGTCATCACCATTGCCATCTCCAATTCTACGCTGAATCTTGTGGCGACCGGTGAGGTGATTAAGTTTGATGGATTTCTCAAGGTGTATTTGGAAGATACTGACGATGAACCTGAAGATGAGGAAGAAGGAAACAAGTCGCTTTTGCCTCCAATCAACATTGGTCAAGGACTGAATCTTCAGGAAATGAAAGGTAGAGAAACCTTCAGCAGACCTGCACCGAGGTATACCGAAGCATCGCTGGTGAAAAAACTAGAAGAACTGGGTATTGGCCGACCTTCCACTTACGCACCAACGATCTCCACGATCCAAAAGCGGGAGTACGTGGTCAAAGAAGCAAGAGATGGTACACCACGAAACTATGTGGAAATGAAGATCGCCAAGGGACAATTCCATGACGCAACCAAAACAGAAAATACCGGCGCAGAGAAAAACAAGCTCTTCCCTACCAATATCGCCATGGTGGTCAATGACTTCCTGGTGGAGCATTTCCCAAATGTCATTGATTTCCATTTCACTGCACGAGTAGAAAAGGAATTTGACGACATCGCCGCAGGAGGACAGGATTGGCAGGATATGATCGACGGATTCTATGGTAAATTCCACAAAAGTGTGGAAGATACCGAGCAGGTTTCCCGTCAGGATGTAAACACCAGCCGAATGATTGGGCAGCACCCAAGCAATGGCAAAAATGTCTATGCAAGACTTGGACGCTTTGGGCCATTGGTTCAAATCGGAGAAACCGAAGATGAAGACAAGCAGTTTGCAAGTTTGAAAAAGGGTCAGTTTATCGAAAATATGACCATGGATGATGCCCTCGAACTGTTTAAGCTGCCGCGGGAAGTGGGATTCTTTGAAGACAAAAAGATGACTGCTGCACTCGGAAGATATGGACCATACATCAAACATGAAAGCGCATTTTACTCCCTGAATAAAGAGCAGGATCCGATGTCCATCACCGAAGCAGAGGCAATAGAGTTAATCGTGAATAAGCGTGATGCAGACTCCAAAAAACATATCAAAACCTTTGATGAAAATCCTGAGATTCAAGTACTGAACGGTCGCTGGGGACCATACATCAAGCTGGGAAAAAACAACTATAAGATCCCAAAAGGAAAGGAAGCAGAGCAACTCACCTACACCGAAACGATCGAAATCATCGAATCACAGCCGGATGCAGGCAAGAAAAAAGGCAAGTTTCCTGCGAAAAAGAAGTAATTCAGAACCGACCTCCCAAGGGTCGGTTTTTTTGGGAAAAACTATTCCTTATGAGCAAAATAGTCTTTGGCAAGGGCGATATACATCACATAATTCGAAAATAGTTCGACCCGCTACGGGGTCGTGGGGATTGGGTCTATATCACGTTTTCCACGGGTTCCACCCGCGGCTATTTAGATGTTTGACCCCTTATAAGGGGTCTGAAATCTTAACAATAGGGAAAAAGAATAATCCAATGACCACGAAGTGGTCAAACCTTTCAATAAACCTAGGGAAATAAAGGTCAACAATGGCGGACAACAACCCCGAAGCGGATTGAACTTTTTGGAAATGGACTTACAAATTCCAAAGACAAAAAAGGTGTTGATGCAATCTAAACCTAAAAACTTCTTTAACTTCAAAATTGAAAGTCCGCCGGGCGTGGGCTTAAGCCGCATACCTAATATCGAAAAGTAAATGCCAGAAAAAGGATCAACTCCATCCGGGTCTGGTACAGCGGTGATATTTTGTTATTTTTCCGGTTCAATTCCTATGAATCAAAAAAGACTTGTCGTACTTACCGGTGCCGGAGTATCTGCAGAAAGCGGAATACGCACCTTCAGAGACAGTAATGGACTTTGGGAAGGTCATGACATAATGGAGGTAGCATCCCCTGGAGGCTGGCGTAAAAATCAAGCCTTGGTTCTGGATTTTTACAATCAGCGAAGAAAACAGGCTCAGGACTGCCAGCCAAACGATGCGCACTATGCCTTGGCTAGGCTGGAAAGGCACTTTGAGGTTCAGATCATTACCCAAAATGTAGACGACCTCCATGAACGAGCAGGCTCCTCCAATGTGCTTCACTTGCATGGGGAACTCAGTAAAGCTCAAAGTTCACTCGACCCAAGTTTAGTTTATACCTTGGATCATTGGGAGATCAAAGAAGGCACTAAATGCGAAAAAGGAAGTCAACTCCGCCCTTTCATTGTATGGTTTGGGGAGGCTGTACCCATGATGGAACCCGCCATTTCCCTGACATCCAAGGCAGATGTATTTTTGGTATTGGGCACTTCCATGCAAGTTTATCCAGCAGCCAGTCTGATCGATTTTGTGCCAAAGGCAGCGCGAAAATTCTTGATTGACCCACAGGTTCCCGACTTTCAGTTACCTAGAGAAGTGAAAGTGATTCAGGAAAAAGCCACAGTAGGAATGCGGATTTTGGAGGATTTGCTGGTTTCAAGTTAAACTAGCCTCGAAAAATTAATTGATTTAGAGTTAGCGGCAGAACTCATCCCATTCTGTTTTGATTTTTTTCCATTACTTTAAGGCTGATAGACAAATCTGACTCGCTGAACTTTAGACCCAAGCCATTATTTATGAAGTTAAAAGTTGCCGTCATTGGATGTGGGCCTTCCGGAATCACTGCCTTGAAAAACCTTCTCGATCAAGGTTTGGATGCCGTGGCTTTTGACCGAAACGAGGATGTAGGTGGTAATTGGATCTACTCCGAAAACGAGAGTCATTCCAGCGTTTTTGAAACTACCCATATTATATCTTCCAAAACACTCTCCCAATACGAAGACTTTACCTTTGACGATTTCGACCCCGAAACAGCAGATTATCCAGATCATGATACCTTAAGGCGATATTTCCAGGCTTATGCCCATCGCTTCAATCTTTATCCCTTCATCCAATTTGGCACTTTAGTAAAGCACTGTGAGCGGATAGATGACAAAACATGGCACCTAACAACAGAAAAAAACGGAATCGAAACGACCGGGAAATTCACGCATTTGGTCGTATCCAATGGCCATCACTGGAAACCAAGATATCCTGAGTATCCGGGGAGGTTTGAAGGAGAGTTTCTTCATTCGCATAATTTCAAAAAGGCTACTCCATTTGCCGGAAAGCGCGTTTTGGTAATCGGAGGAGGTAATTCAGCCTGTGATGTTGCCGTTGAAACGAGCCGGGTTTCAAAAATGACCGCAATCAGCTGGAGACGGGGCTACCAGATTGTCCCTAAGTTCTTTTTTGGAATACCTTCAGACAAAATAGCCGAACAAAGCAAATGGCTTCCGATTAAAATTCGAGGATTTTTTAATAAAATATTACTTAAGGTCATGCTTGGGGAGAATAGCCAATATGGCCTAAGACCGGTAACGGGACCTTTTGGAGCCACCCATCCCACGATTAATGACGAACTTTTGCACAAAATCCGTCATGGAAAAGTTAAGCCCAGATTAGATATCAAGCGTTTTGATGGAAAGCAGGTGCTATTTGAGGATGGGAAAACGGAAGAGTATGATACCGTGATTGCCTGCACGGGATACTGGTTGAGTCATCCGTTTTTTGACAAAAACTTTATTGACTACTCAGAGGGATCGGTTCCGCTTTATCTGAAAATGTTCCACCCAAAGTACGAGAACCTCTATTTCATTGGTATGTTTCAGCCTCTGGGATGTATTTGGCCTGGAGCAGAACTACAAAGTAAACTTATGGCACAGGAACTGATCGGGAACTGGAAACGTCCGAGTTCAATTCAGGAGCTTTGCCAAAAGGAAGTGACAAATCCGCATTACCAACAAGTAAATTCCCCAAGGCATACCATCACGGTAGATTATCATCTTTTTGTGAAAGCAATAAAAAAGGAATTGCCCAAAGGATATGTTTCCAAAAGCCCAATGCCACATCCAATGAACAGCACAGTTCCAACCTGATCCGGATGAAACGGATCACAAAATATATCTTGCTAGGGCTGGCCTTTTGGTTCCTTCTTTTTTTGGGCTGGGAATGGTGGCGAAGCTATCCAAAAGTGCGAGTAACGCCTGTCTCATATCCTGAATCCAGAGATGCAAGAATTGATTCGCTTCTTTCACAAAGTCTCATTCAATACCTGATCCCAGGAATAGCAGTTGGTATCATAAAGAACGAAAAACTGACATATCTCAGGGCTTTTGGATTTGAAAATCTTAAGACTAAAGACTCTCTGACGCTACAAAGCCAAATCCCGGTAGCATCAGTTTCCAAGATTTTTACCGCCCTTACATTGGCGAATTTCGCCTTGGAAAAAGGCTACTCCCTCGACTCCCCTGTGAATTCAATTTTACCTAAAGCGAAAAAACTGAGTTCGGATTTTTCCCAACTATCACTTCGGGATTTGCTTAGGCATACTTCCGGAATTACGGATAAACGGGGATTGGGAAGCGTCCTGCTAAATCAGGAAAAAAGACAATTGGGAAATCTCCCGAATCTCCTCAACTCCCCAAAACTTGGAAACAGGCAATATCACTATGCTGATGCCAATTTTGACTTGATAGGATATTTACTCGAAGTCAGTGAAGCAATCCCTTTTGAACTGATTGCCAAAGAACGTATCCTTATTCCCGGAGGGATGAATTCTAGTGAATTCGTAGTCAAATGGCCTCTGGACACGGGATCAATCCAAGGGCATCAACGGACATTTCTCTGGAAAAGAATCGAACCCAAAGCTTTAAAATTAGAACGTTTTCCATCACCTTCTTCGGGCCTTGTCCTCAGCGCTGCTGAACTTTCCAAAGCCCTCATCCACTTAAGTCGCGGAAATATGGGAACTTTTGGAGATGAACTTGCCTGGTTAAAATCCGGTGAAGAAATCCCGGCAGGATTCCAATCCATACAAATCAACAATTCCGGTTTTATAGGGCATTTTGGAGAGCAGGGCGGGTATAGCTCACTTGTCATTTACTCCCCTGACTTGGAAGTCGCTTTCTTTCTTGTATCCAATGCCGCTGACAAGGCTGACTTTCGAAGAGAAATTGCAGCAGCTATTTTGAAAATAATCACGCCATAACCCTTCCCAAATGAAGCTCTCCTTTCCCCATCCCCTGATCATTTTATTAGGATTTATTGTGATGGCGGCTTTAGCCACTTTAATTATTCCTTCGGGAAGTTTTGATCGAGTGCTGGATGAGCTGTCGGGCAGAGAAATCGTGGTTCCTGGAAGTTTTAAACTTGTGGAAGATGTAAATCCGAGCTTATGGGAGATTTTAAAAGCAATTCCAGAGGGCATTATTGCAGGAGCGGACATTATCGTTCTAATTTTGATTTTAGGGGGTGCTTTTTATATTGTGGAAAAAACCGGGGCCCTTCAGGCAGGTATTGAAGCATTAATTTACCGATTTAGGAATTCGAGATTTTTACTTTTTTATATACTGGGTTTTGTGTTTGCAGTGGGCGGAGCCTCCATCTCGATGCAGGAGGAGCTGATTCCGATGGTGCCGATTTTTGTCATTTTGGCGGCCAAATTGAATTACGACCTTCGGGCGATCCTTGCAATCACCCTAGGCTCGTCCCTTATCGGAGCGGCATTTTCTCCAATCAATCCATTTGTAGGGCTTTTAGCTCAGAATATTGCCGAAGTCCCGCTCTTTTCCAATGCCTTGTTTCGAAGCGTTTTTTTGGTTGTGGCACTTTTTGCCTGGATTACCATTCACATGAAAATAGGGAAAATAAAAACAGCCGTTCAACTTACGTCTGAGTTTAAACCCAGTCCGCTTTCTCTTCAATATGGAATAATTTTAGTGTTATCCTTTGGTGGTATTGGCGTTATGGTTTATGGTATCACGGCATTAGATTGGGGGTATACCGAAATGTCAGCCCTGTTTTTTGTGGTGGGGATTCTTTGTGGATTAATTGGAGGAATGGGGCTGAACGGAACTGCGAGAACCTATGTCAGTGGGTTTGGGGAAATGATTTTTGCCGGAATCATTGTCGGTTTAGCCAGAAGCGTCTACTTAGTTTTAGAGAAAGGGTTAATCATCGATCCGCTGATTCAGGGTCTTTTTTCACCTTTGGAATCTCTTCCTGAGGCTTTGGCAGTTGCAGGTATGTTTCTCAGTCAAGCATTGATTCATATTCCTGTTCCCAGCACGTCTGGTCAAGCCGTTTTGACCATTCCTTTGACTGCCCCTCTGGCAGATTTGATTGGATTAAGCCGTGAGGTTGCAGTACTGGCATTTCAATACCCCGCTGCGCTAATGGATATGCTCGCACCGACCAATGGTGGAATGATGGCAATCATTGCCGGAGCGGGAATTAGCTATAAAGACTGGATTGCTTACATTTGGAAAAGCTGGCTGTATATCGCCGCATTAGCACTTGGAGCATGTTTCCTGGGAATAGTATTCTTCAATTAATCATAAACCTATTTAACCAATGCAAATCAACGATCACAACCCACTTCTTCCCTATCAGCCTGCATCCGATCGGTACGATCAGATGAAATACCGGTATTGTGGTAAAAGTGGGTTAATGCTTCCTGAGATCAGTTTGGGGCTGTGGCATAATTTCGGCCACAACGCGGACCTGACTTTGGGGAGAAAAATCCTGAGAAGGGCCTTTGACCTGGGTATTTGTCACTTCGACTTGGCAAACAATTACGGCCCCCCATTTGGATCGGCTGAAGAAAATTTCGGAAGGATTTTGAAAAAAGATTTCCTCCCCTACCGTGATGAGTTACTGATTTCAAGCAAGGCAGGCTGGGATATGTGGCCTGGACCTTACGGAAATTTTGGTTCCAGAAAATACCTAATTGCCAGCTGCGATCAGAGTCTTAAGCGCATGGGTCTAGAATATGTGGATATTTTCTACCATCACAGGCCTGATCCAAATACCCCATTGGAAGAGACCATGGGAGCTTTGGATCAATTGGTGAGACAGGGCAAAGCGCTCTATGTGGGAATCTCCCAATACAGCGCTGAAGACACCGCCAAAGCTTATGAAATTCTGAAATCTCTGGGAACTCCACTATTGATTCATCAGCCAAGATACAGCATGATTGACCGATGGGTAGAAAATGGACTGATGGATGTCTTGGGGCAGAAAGGAGTTGGGGGTATTGCTTTTTCTCCCCTGGAACAAGGAATGCTCACCGATAAATATTTAAAAGGAATTCCCGCAGACTCCCGTGCGGCAAAAGACGGACGATACCTGAAACCTGAGCAAGTCGCTCCCGAAAAGTTGGAGATGATCAGTAAACTGAATGATATCGCACTCAAAAGAGGCCAATCCCTCGCACAAATGGCTATCGCCTGGCTGCTGAAAGATTCAAGAATCACCTCTGTCCTGATAGGTGTCTCCAAACCGGAACAGCTGGATGACAATGTGGCTGCGGTGAAAAACTCCACGTTCAGTTCTGAGGAAATCACCCAAATAAAAACAATTTTGAGGGTCTGATGCCAATACAAATATCATCCCGGAGTGCCCTGATTTTGATTGTAATCGCTCAATTTTTGGGCACTTCTCTTTGGTTTGCTGGCAATGTGGCTGCGCAGGATTTTGAAGCCCTGCTGGGTACTTCAGGGATGATATCCTGGATTACCTCTGCCGTTCAGCTGGGATTTATAACAGGAACTTTTTTATATGCTTTTGGGTCGATCGCAGATCGCTATTCCCCTTCAGCTGTTTTTTTCTACAGCGCAGTTTTGGCTGCTACGTTTAACATTTTGCTGATCATTCTGCCAGTTGGTTTTGTTTCCGTATTAGGCTTCCGGTTTTTAGTTGGATTCTTTCTGGCAGGAATCTACCCTGTCGGGATGAAAATAGCTTCGGATTATTACGAAAAAGGATTGGGATCCGCCTTGGGATTTTTGGTTGGAGCATTGGTGTTTGGCACTTCATTTCCATTTCTAATCAAAGCCTTGGGAGCGGAATATTCTTGGAAAATCATCCTTTTGGTAACCTCAGGACTTGCAATTATTGGAGGGTCTCTGGTAGGTTTTTTTGTGCCAAATGGTCCATTTCGGAAGGCGAATTCAGTTTTTGATCTTGGCCTGCTCCCCAAGCTTGCCAAAATCAAATCACTTCAAGGGGCGGCATTGGGCTATTTTGGACATATGTGGGAATTGTACACTTTTTGGGCATTACTGCCTTTTTTACTGATGGATTTGAGAAATGAGACTTCAATTGGAGCTGAAAATTCGTTTTGGACTTTTGCAATCATTGCCATTGGAGGGGTTTCCTGTGTTGTGGGTGGATTAATTTCAGGTAAACTAGGAAGTGAAAAAGTGGCCCTTTATAGTTTGGCCGGATCGGGAATCTGTGGGGTATTATTGATTATATTCCCAGAGATACCTAACAGTATGATACTCCCCTTTCTTCTGATTTGGGGTGTTTTGGTCACTGCAGACTCGCCTCAGTTTTCCACTTTAGTCGCTCAGAGTGTTAAGGCGGAGTATCGGGGAACCGCCCTCACCATGGTTAATTCAATAGGATTTGGGCTGACAATAATCAGTATTCAGTTTAATCAATTTATGAGTAATCACTTTTTACCCCGGGAGTTTTTGGGCTGGCTGGCGATTGGGCCTATTTTAGGATTGCTGGGATATCGCTATTTCAGGGGATTTTCACCTTCCAAGTAATAAAAAAAGAGGATCCTTTTGGAGATCCTCTTGAATAAATAGTCTACCGGACTACTATCTAACTACATTTTCGAGATTTGCCAGATAAATCCACTTTTGGTCTCTGGACTTCAAGCCCTCATTTACTGCATTTCTTTGTGCAGCAGTCTGGTTCATATCTTCATAGGCTTGTGCATTGAAAAACTGCACGTAATCCTTATAGAGATTTACAGTAAGGTGTGTGGATGAGGCTTCCGAACCCTGAGGCAGTGCTGCTCTGAGAAAGCTCCAATGCCCCATCATTCCCTGATTAATGCGACTTTGATGGATAGGCTTGAAAACTTCGATTTCGGCTTTTTCATAATCACTAAATTTGCCTTCTACAGCCTTCATCAAATCAAATGAGGCCAAAACCCCGGGTTTATACTGAAAGTTATCATTGGTAGAAGCCAATTCTCTCATATATAATCGCACAGGTAAATCTCTAATGGCAATAGATTGTTTGAATAATGTCCTTATTTGAGCATCGGAGAGATGAGGATAGGCTATTCTGGTGTATTCAATCATCGCTTCATCGTCCAATCCATTCATCATTTTAACGGGATCATCATAGTGGGTTACCATGATGTATTGATATTCTCCCTGTTCTGAGCCTGTTTGAACTTTCCAAAAGTCCCAACCTTTAATCCGTTTGTCGTTGAGAGCCTGCCGATATACCTTTTCTGTTAAATCTTTGAACTCGATGTAGTCAAAAAGCTGGTCTTTCTCCACCTTGATGAATTCGAATACCGAATACTGAGTTTGCTGGGCATGAAGTACGTTTGTCCAAAGCAACCCACAAACCAAGATTAATAAAAACTTTTTCATAATATTTTGGGGTTTAGGGTTTATTGTGCCAGGAATAATTTAAAAATTAATTCTGTAAAAAATCAATTTTCAGAATAAAAACTTTTTATTCAGGTTATTACGGCTTGAAACCTACTTTAAATAAAGTATAGCCTAAAATGTAATTTTTCTAACACTATTGGGGAAAGCTTAGTATTTTAACAATCAAAACAGAAATTCAATGAAGGGACTATCAAGAAGAGATTGGCTAAAAACTTCTACACTGGGAGGAGGTTTGGCGCTATTCGGAGGTACTGGAATCGTATCTTCCCTCAGTGCAGAAGAGATAAAAAAGTATAATCCACGTCCGATAGCCGGTCCAATCCGACTGGGATCCAATGAAAACCCCTACGGCCCATCCGAATCGATGCGGAAAGCTATGGTCGCTGCTTTCGACAATGGGTGCCGCTATCCTTGGGCTTACAATGCTTCTCTGGTTAAAATGATCGCTGAGAAAGAAGGAGTACCCGAAGATTACATTGTCCTGACCGCAGGATCAACGGAAGGTCTGAAAGTAGCCGGAATAACTTTTGGAAGAGGCAGAGAAATCATCAGTTGTACGCCCACATTCCTTTCGATGATGGAATATGCCGAACTTTGGGGCACTGAGATCAACTGGGTACCATTGAACAAAGATCTTGATTTTGATCTGGATGAAATCGAAAAGCGGGTAAGCTATGAAACTGGATTGGTTTTTCTTTGCAACCCAAACAATCCTACCGGGAAGCTTCTGCCTGCTGACAGGGTAATGGATTTCTGTGAAAAAGTAAGTCAACGAACCGTGGTTTTCAGCGATGAAGCCTACTATGATTACATCACCGAGCCCAACTATCCATCTATGGTGGAGTTGGTGAAAAAAGGTCATGATGTAGTGGTTTCCCGTACTCTTTCCAAAGTCTATGGATTGGCGGGAATCCGAATGGGGTATTTGATTGCCAAGCCGGATCTGGCAAAAAAGCTGAAAGACAGAGTTGTCGCCAATACCAATATCATGGCAATTGAGGCAGGAAAAGCGGCCTTGGCTGATGCTGATTTTTACAAGTTTTCGTTGCAAAAAAACGAAGAAGCAAAAGCGATGATCATCCAAACTCTAAATGAGTTAAAGTTGCCTTACCTCCCTTCTCATGCAAATTTTGTTTTTTTTCAATCCGGAAAAGACATCAAAGAACTCGGTGAGATCATGGAGAAAAAGGGATTTATTATCGGTCGTGCATTCCCTCCATTGAATGATTGGTGTAGAATATCAACCGGAACGATCGAGGAAATCACACTTTATAATCGAGCCATCAAGGAAGTACTCGGCTAATGATTGATCGGAATCTTATTTTAGAAAATGAAAAAGTCCTGCTGAGACCAATGGTACTGCAGGACTTTACTTTGCTCCAGGCTTTAAGTGCAGATCCAAAGATGTGGATCTATTTTACACATGATCTGAGTATCCCAGAGGAATTTGAAAAATGGGCCACTCCACATTTCACTGAGGAAAGGCTTCAATTTACCGTCATTGAAAAATCCACGGGAAATCTGGCAGGTGCCACAGCATTCGGGAATTATTCTGTCCGTGATAAGCGAGTTGAGATTGGATGGACTTGGTTGGGAGAAGCATATCAAGGTTTGGGAATAAACCAATCCATGAAGAAACTGATGCTTGACTATTGCTTTGGTGTGTTGAAATTGAAACGGGTCGAAATCAAAACTGATGTCTTGAATATGCCTGCGCGGCATGCTCTATTGAAATTTGGAGCTGTCGAAGAAGGCGTGCTGCGAAGTCATACATTGATGACAAATGGTAGAAGAAGAGACACAATTTATTACAGCCTGATTGAGGGAGAATGGAAGGTTTAGAGTGGGCAGTTGGCAGTGGGCAGTGGCAGTAGGCAGTGGACAGTAGGCAGTGGACAGTAGGCAGTGGCAGTAGGCAGTGGCAGTAGGCAGTAGGCAGTGGGCAGTAGGCAGTTTTTTTGAAGCAAGAGGCTATATTTTTAATTAGTAAGTGAAAAAACGCGAATCTTAGCAGCATCAATCTGATGAATATACTGCCTTAGAATGTAGAACGTCTCCGGAACTTTTGGAACGGTTTCCAGATCGTTTGGATCGGGAAAATCAGGACTTTTCAAGTAGGAATATCGGCTGAGCATGCCCCCCTCAAAATAGCAGTAGGCATTTTCACCTTCTTCTCTACCCGGAAGGTTCAACATTAAGTCTTTTTTCGATTTTTTAATCCCCTGAATAAAATCTTCCACCCGTTCATTGTAAGTCAGTGGATTTTCGGAAGAATTGCAGGCTCCAAGGCAAGTTTCATCCTGGAGGACTTGGCAGGTCACTTTCCTTAAGCCACTCAATTTTTGACAAAGTTGGTAGGTCTCAATTCCGGATTTCAGAAATTGATTTGCTTCCTCTGAGGAGAAAAAAGTTTCCAAAGGCCTTAAGTTTTTACTCACTTTGGCAACCTGAAAACGATAATACCCGGAACCATCCTGATAATGGAACAAACCCCACAAGGTTTTTGGCATTTTCAAGGCTGAATTGTAGGTAGGCCAAAGCCGCTTGATTTCTAGCGTTTCAAAAAGCAAAGCCATGAATTCCGTTCCTGTAAGTTGCCACTGAAGATCCACCACCTCGGTTTTCAATTGCTGCTTCAGTTGAGGCAAAACCTGTCCGGAGAAGTGTCCTTTGAATCGCTCCCTGATATTCAATGCTTTTCCCACATAGATGACTTTCCCTTTAGTATTGAGCATGTAGTACACGCCGCAAGCTTCAGGGATTTGTTTGAATTTGGTTAAGGGGAAATGAGGAGGAAGAAAAGTTTCTCCAGCGTTTCTTTTCAGAGATGAAAATATAATATTCTGCCTATCTCTGATCATTTGATCAAATAGTAAAGCGGTAGCCTTGGCATCACCCATAGCCCGGTGACGGGCCAAAATGGGAATTTTTTGGCTCTCGCAAATCCTACCCAAACTGTAGGAACCCAGTCCGGGAAAAACCTTTCTGGAAAGCCGGACGGTACATAATTTTTGGGAATTGAGCACTTTTCCCATTTTTAGAAAGGCCTCACGAATAAACCCAAAATCAAAATTTACCGAATGGGCGACAAAGACCCGATCGTCCAATAGCTCCCAAAGTTCCTCAGCGATTTCAGAGAAGGTTGGTGCGGATCGTACCATGTTGTTGTCAATTCCTGTCAGTCCGGTGATGTATCCCGGTATCTGCTGCTCCGGATTAATTAAGGTTTGCCATTCGGTCACAATTTGAACTCCGTCATGGATCAAAACTGCAATTTCTGTAATCCCCGCACCTCTCGGTGATCCTCCTGTGGTTTCAATATCTACAATGGCAAATTCCATAGGTTAAAGTTAATGCATAGAGGCAAGAGAACAGCAGGGAAGACAAGGGTTGTCGGGGATTGCCTTTGAGTAGCGGGAAGACGGAAGAAGGGTGCTGGATGTCCGGTGTCGGATGACCGGTGTCGGATGACCGGTGCTGGATGTCCGATATCTTATACTGGATGACCGATGTCTGTACTTTGTACATCTTTGTCTCCAGCTTGTGGCATCTTGCCGCTTGGTTCTGTGCTTTTGTTTTCTCCTGCTTCGGTCTTTCTGCTTCCTGACTCTTAAATCACTAATTCACATATGCAGCGATCAGTTTTTCTGCACAGCGTTCCCCATCCATGGCCGCAGAGACGATGCCACCGGCATACCCAGCACCTTCAGCACAGGGATATAATCTTTTAATATGAGGATGCTCGAAGGTTTCTTTATCCCGAGGAATACGGACGGGTGAGGAGGTTCGGCTTTCCACCCCGATGATCTGGGCCTCATTGGTAAAGTACCCCTTCATCTTCTGTCCAAAGGCTTTAAATGCAATTGCCATTCGTTCCGAAATAAAATCTGGAAGAACCGCCCGCATTTCCACAGACTCCAAACCAGGCTGGTAGGACGTATCCAATAGCGAATTGCTTACTTTCCTGTTAACAAAATCAACCATACGCTGGGCAGGAGCCACCTGATTTTTCCCTCCCAATTCCCATGCGCTTTTTTCGATATCCGCCTGAAAATGCATCGCGGCGAGCGCGCCAAATTTTTGATAGTGAGGCAAATCTTCCAGCTCCACTGAAACCACCATCCCTGAATTGGCAAACTTACTGTCCCTTCTGCTTGGGCTCATTCCATTGACGACTAACTCACCCGGAGCCGTTGCAGCGGGAACAATAAAACCTCCAGGGCACATACAAAAGCTGAACACACCACGCTGTTTTCCTTTAAACTCAGTTTGCTGCACCAAAGAATAAGCTGAAGCAGGTAAATAAGGCCCGCGATCCAACTCACAATGATATTGGATACGGTCGATCAAATTTTGACTGTGCTCTATCCGGACTCCCAAGGCGAAAGGTTTGGCCTCTATCAGTACTTTTCTCTGAGCAAGAAGTTGAAAAATATCTCTGGCTGAATGTCCCGTCGCGAGAATCACTCCCATTCCCCTGATGGCATCGCCATGATTTGTCAACACCCCTTTGATTTCATCTCGTTCCAGGATCAAATCTTCTACCCGGGTTTCGAAATGGATTTCACCTCCGGATTCCAGGATACTTTCTCTAAGTTTGGCAACCAGAACGGGTAATTTGTTTGTGCCAATATGGGGATGTGCATCGACGAGGATTTCCTCAGTAGCACCGTGCGCTACCAAGATTTCCATGATTCTCCGAATATCTCCTCTTTTCTTGGATCGGGTATAAAGTTTCCCGTCAGAATAAGTACCTGCTCCTCCTTCGCCAAAACAATAATTAGAGTCTGGATTTACAATTCCTTCCTTGTTAATTGCCGCTAGGTCACGGCGCCTGGCACGGACATCTTTACCTCTTTCGATCACAATTGGCTTAACTCCCAATTCGATTGCGCGTAAGGCCGCAAAAAGACCTGCAGGGCCTGCTCCTACTATGACGATGCGATCTGCATTTCGAACGTCTTGATACTTCGGTAAATGATCTAATAGGGAGCCGGGGCTTTCATTTATAAAAAGCTCCGCTTCAACATTCACAATTACTTTTCTGCCTCGTGCATCGATCGATCTACGGGTTTGGCGGGCAAAGGATTCTTCGATATCAGCGGGAAGTCCTGCTTTACGAAGGACAGTTTGTTTAAAAACAGCTTCATCGTAAGCCTCCTCAGGGCTTAGCTGCAGTGTGAATGTCTTTTTCATGGTAAGGTATTTATCCTTAAATCAATGCAAAGGTAAGTATCAAGATTTTAGTATCAAGAAAAGTAGAAATAATGTGGAAATACAATAGAACTAGGCTCCCTTCGGTCGCGAGATAGGCTTCTGAAAAAAAACAAAGCGGCCTTGCTCACAAATCCCAAATCCAACAAAGCATTAAGATTCAGAAACAAAAAAAGCCGCTCTTATTACAAAGCGGCTATTCTTGATATCATACTTGGTACTTAATACTTGATACTATCAATTCATTCGGTCCAAGACTTCAAATCTTGAGGAATTGGAGATATACTCCGGTACTAAAGACTTCAAATGTCTAACGAGATCTGTTTCGTTATTTTTTCCGATCAACTCATGGAAAAACTCAATCTGTCCATCAATTCTATGATAAGATGAAGTTTGAACTTGAGCAATTTTTATTTTTGGATGGTGGGTGATTTTTACTGTTTCGAAATCGTTCAGCAATTCCTCATACAGCTTCTCCCCTTCTCTCAGGCCGGTAAATTGGATTTTGATATCCACATCAACCTTCTTACCGGAGAGTTGAATCATCTTTTTAGCCAGATCCAGAATCTTAAGCGGCTCCCCCATGTCAAAGACGAAAATTTCGCCTCCTTCTCCCATTACTCCAGCTTCCAGAACAAGCTGACAGGCCTCAGGAATGGTCATGAAATACCTAGTGATGTCGGGGTGAGTAACTGATATCGGCCCGCCATTCAAAATTTGCTTTTTGAAGAGTGGAATTACAGAACCATTTGAGCCTAAGACATTTCCAAATCTGGTAGTTATAAAACGAGTATGGTACTTTTTGTGGTTGGCTTCCAAGTATTCATTCAAAGCCTGAACATACATTTCTGCTGCCCGCTTGCTAGCCCCCATCACATTAGTAGGGTTAACAGCTTTATCCGTGGAGACGAAAACAAATTTTTCGACTTGGGACAAAACGGAAAGATCTGCAAGAATTTTAGTACCTATTACATTGGCATGAACTGCTTCTTCCGGATAATTTTCCATCATCGGAACATGCTTGTAGGCAGCTGCGTGGAATACTACTTGGGGTTTGAATTCTTTGAAGATTTCCTTCATCTTCTTTTTATTCTTCACATCCCCCAAGACAATCTTGATAGCACAGTTTGGGTGTTGCTCTCTAAATTCTTGCTCAATATCATACAAAGGTGACTCCGCAATATCCAGCATCACAATTAACTTGGGATGATAATAAGATATTTGTCTACATAGCTCAGAGCCAATAGAGCCCGCAGCTCCGGAAACCATGACAACCTTATCTTTTAGGTCCTGTTCGATCCTTGGATTGTCCAAAATAATCTGTTCCCTACTCAGTAAGTCTTCAATTTTAATTTCCCGAATAGCCCCGGCAGTTAGACCACCATTAATCCATTGATCCACCGGAGGAACCATAGAGACCGAGACGTTCAATCTAAGGCATTCATCGATGATTTCATTTTTTCGGTGAACAGATAGATCCCTGACAGCAATAATCAATTCAGTGATATTAAATTGCTTTACAAGTTTTTCGAGGTCATCCAGTCCTTTATAAATTCGTTTGCCATCAATATTTTTACCGTCTTTTTTAGTGTCATCATCCAAGAATGCGACAATATTCATTTGACTTTTACTGTCGTTTTTGATTGCTTCCTGAGCGATTATCCCAGCTTCACCTGCACCAAAAATAACACCGTGCCGTAGATCTTTCTGAGCAAATCCATTTTTCAGATAAACGAAGAGTTCTTTTACCAGTAATCGATAAAAAATCAGCATAAACATGGCTGACAAACTTGCAACTATTAAAACCGAGGTAGGAAGGAGGAATTTATCATTAAGAAAGCTTCCATGGAAAAAATTAAGAAATAGGAAAAGAATAAAATTGATCAGGACGGTCTTAAAAATATTTGAGCCATCACGAAATCCGGTATGCCTTACTATACCCTCGTAACTTCGAGTATTTTGCATAACCAGCAGGCCTCCAATCATAAAAGTGAAGCTTCCTGCAAAGGCATCATACTGCTCAATGAGTTCAAGTTCAAAGTTAAATCGAACCAAGTAACCAAAAAGAGCACAATGAAAAAGAATAAGAGAATCAAGAGAAGCAATAATCCATCTTGGGAGAATCTTCAGCCTGGATAAAAAATTCATAGTAGATTTATTTTCAAATAGTTATAAGACAGATTTTCAAACTATTTATTCAAAATATTATTGCAAAGTAAGCAGATTTTTTTTATTTATTCATTTTCATTTTTTTTTTAGGTTATTCTGTAATTTTCAGCCAATTGTTTTTAAGATTTATCTAAAGCCAACACCTAAAGGAAGTACAACTACGAAGCAAAAGAGGTTATTGGATTTTTTTGTATGAAATAAATTGGGAAAAGGACTATTTACTACCAGTGAATTTTCCAATTGTGACATGTCCATGCTGGCTCACACCCTTTCCCCTCAATACATTCCATAGAGTTTGAAAAAGTATTTTTAAATCCAGACCAAGGGAAACATGTTGTACATACCAAATATCGTATTCGAATTTTTTTTCCCAAGTAATCGCATTTCTTCCATTGATTTGCGCCCAACCTGTCACACCGGGTCTCACCTGATGTCTTTTTGCCTGTGTAGAATTATATAATGACAAGTACTCTTTCAGTAATGGTCGAGGCCCAACCAGGCTCATTTCTCCTTTCAAGACATTGATTAATTGAGGGATTTCATCCAAGGAAGTTCTACGAACCATTTTGCCGAAATTGGTAATTCTAAGTTCGTCTGAAAGTAAATCTCCAAATTGATTTTTGGAATCTGCCATAGTTTTAAACTTCATTATTTTAAAAAGTGTAGCATTTCTTCCGGGTCGATCCTGAAAGAAGAAAGGATTCCCTTTAAAATGTAGTGCGAGAAGAACTAGCAGTGTCAAAAAGAGTGGAAAAAGTATAAGAAACATTAAAGAGGCAATAATTACATCTAGGATTCTCTTCCAAAAACGCGGGTAATTCACACTAGGAAATTTTGGTCAATTCATTTTCTATAACTCCCACAATTTTCTTTTGATCTTCATAGGTCAGCGTAATAGAACTTGGGAGGCATAAACCACGCAGAAATAACTTTTCAGCAACATGCCCCCCATAAAACGGTACCCCGCGGTAGGCAGGCTGAAGATGAAGGGGTTTCCATAAAAACCTAGTCTCAATTCCATTTTTAAACAACAAAATCCGAAGTCGGTCATTTGAAAATCCGGTTAGTTTTTCGTCAATCAAAATTGTGGTCAACCAAAAATTAGACTTAGATTCCTCCGACTCTTTTTGAAAACTTATTCCTGGAAGGTCTTCAAAGAAAATCCTATACCTTTCGTTAATTAACCGTCGCTTTGCCACACAAGCATCGAGTTTTTCGAGTTGGGCAAGGCCTACTGCTGCGGCCATATTATTCATTCTATAATTGTATCCAATCTCCAGATGCTGATAATAGGGCAAGTCTTCTCTGGCTTGGGTGGATAGATATTTCGCTCTTTCAATAATGGTGACTTCATCAGAAATCAAAGCCCCGCCACCGCCTGAGGTGATGATTTTATTTCCATTGAAGGAAAATACTCCGATTTTACCAAACGAACCACAACTTAATTCTCTGTAAGTGCTGCCTACAGCTTCAGCAGCATCTTCCAAGACTGGGATTTTATATTTTTCAGAGATCTCCATTATTTCTTTCATTTTGGCCGGCATGCCAAATAGATGAACGACAATAATAGCTTTTGGCTTTCTCCCCAAGGATATTCTACTCAGAATTGCATCTTCAAGAAGTTCTGGCGACATGTTCCAGGTATCTTCCTCACTATCAACAAAAATTGGAGAGGCACCAAGGTATACGATCGGATTGGCTGAAGCACAAAAAGTAAAGGATTGGCAAATTACCTCATCTCCAGGACCGACTCCCAAAATCACCAGTCCGAGATGTAAAGCTGAAGTACCTGAGTTGAGTGCAACTGCCTGATGGGTTTTAATTTTTTTTGAAAATTTATTTTCAAACTTATTTATAAAGGACCCACTTGTAGCCAATTGTCCTGAGCTCATAGCCTTTTCAATATATACCCTTTCATTTCCATCAAATACAGGAGCGGAAAGTGGAATCAAATAGGGCATAAATCAGAAAATAAGAATTGATGCTGTTAAACTTACAACTTAAAGGACAAAAACCAAACCAGAAAATTCATTTTTAAAACTAAAAAGGCTCCAATGGAGCCTCTCTTACTATTTTACTGTCTTTAATTACTAATTCAAATTCATCTCTTCAGGATTCAACATTTCTTTGTCTAATTTAACTTTACTTCTTTGGGTAGAAGTCAAAGGCTTGATTTCTAATATCCTTGGAGTGGTAAGTGAATGTCTTTTCACATATTTCACAGTCACTCTATCAAGTCTAAAACCAAGGGCAAGGACAATAGCTGCCAACACAGGTAGGATAACATTATCCGAAAAATCCCCCAAAATAAATACCAATAAAACCAGACTTAATTGCAATAAACCCAGGGTTAAAGCAACTTCATTATGCTTCATCCCCATTCTTATCATAAAATGGTGAATATGGCTTTTATCTGCTGTCATCGGATGCTTTCCCTGGGAAACCCTTTTTGCAAAAACTCTTGCCATGTCATAAAGCGGATAGATCATCAGTACAATTCCCGCGGTGAATGAAGGCTGAATTTTAAGGAATGCGTCTGCGGGTAATGCTGCATTGTTTTCCATGAAGGCGACGATCAAACTCCCCAATCCAAAGCCAAGGGTAAGAGAACCTGTATCACCCATAAAAATTTTTGCAGGGTGCCAATTGAAGATCATAAATGCAAGTACTCCACCGAGCAATGAAAAGCTAAGGACGGCATAACTTTCAAGACCTTGGATATAAAACCATCCTCCCAAGATGCTCAAGGAAATGGCTGCCACAGTACCTGCAAGTCCATCTAATCCATCAATTAAATTAAAGGCATTAGTAAGGGCTAAAAGTACAAAAGAAGTAAACCCATAGCTGATCAGTAGCGGGAGCTCATGTACTCCTATGAAGCCGTGAAAATCTTTGATCCGAATATCTCCGGCCACAACCACAATTAAGACGGCAACAAACTGACCCGCCAATTTATGTTTGGCTTTCAGTTCAACCATGTCATCCCGAAGGCCCACAATAAACATCAAGGCAATAGCTCCAAGAAGAAATCGGATATCAGGAAGTGGAAACTGCCATCCCCAAATCGCAAGGGTGACGAAGGTGGCGACCACAAAACTAATTCCTCCCATCGAAGGCGTAAATTTCTTATGGATTTTACGCCCACCCGGAGCGTCTCCTATGTTTGCTCTCCGGAGTACCGAGATGACAATCGGAGTAATCAGAAAACCTACAGAAAAAGCAGTGATTGTAGCTAAAAGAAAGTACATAATAGGTTGGTTTTTAAAAAAAGAAATCGATATAATTTAAGATTTAGCAATTATTATACCTCCATTTACTGAAAAGTAATTTGAAGCAATTCTTTTTGGAATATTTAATTACGAACCGCTTTAGATCACAAAAGTACCTTTAGTCTTTCAACGAATGGAAATCCCAATTTGCTACATGGAATTGGTAAAAATTTTTAAAATTGGTTTAAACCCGATTTAATATCGCCTACAGTTGGCTAATCGAAATTATCTCTGGAAATTTTAATAAATCTTTTTAGAACACAAATTAGATTTTTTGAAATTATGATTTTGGTTTTCATCAAAATTAATTCTCTGAAAGAATGATGATAAAAAGATGGCTTTTTTAACGGCAATCATTAAACACCTAATTAATCTAAGGTTTACTCTTAGTCATACTTTGAAATTTTCTTTCAAATTGATTCAATAGTTAGATTTCTGATTTTGGAAAAGACTCCAAACAATTCAAAAAAAATTAGTTGGATCAAATTTCAAAAATTTTATCTAAACTATAAAAATCAATTGCTTTTTTATTCAATCTAAGATTTAAGTAAATGATCAAAATATTCAATCGTCTTCACCAATCCGGTACGTAAATCCACAATGGGTTCCCAGTCCAATTCTTTTTTGGCCAGGTCGATTACCGGTTGGCGCTGCATGGGATCATCCTGAGGCAATGGCAAAAACTTCAATTGGCTTTTGCTTCCTGTCATTTCGATGACTAATTGGGCGAGTTCCAGCATGGTGAATTCACCGGGATTGCCAATGTTCACCGGTCCGGTAAATCCATCGCGGGAATTCATCAAGCGATACATCCCTTCAATATTGTCATCCACATAGCAAAAGCTTCGGGTTTGTTTGCCATCTCCAAAGATGGTAATGTCTTGCCCTTTCAAGGCCTGCACGATAAAATTACTGACTACTCTCCCGTCGTTTGGATGCATTCTTGGGCCGTAGGTATTGAAGATCCGCATCACCTTGATCGCAACCTTATGCTGTCGGTGGTAATCAAAAAAGAGTGTCTCGGCACATCGCTTTCCTTCGTCGTAACAGGCGCGGATGCCGGTGGTACTTACACTGCCTTTGTAGGATTCAGGTTGAGGATGTATTTCAGGATCTCCATAGACTTCGGAGGTACTGGCCTGAAGGATTTTTATTCTTAGCCTTTTGGCTAGGCCGAGCATATTGATGGCACCAATTACAGATGTCTTGGTGGTCTGAACTGGGTCAAACTGATAATGAACAGGGCTGGCAGGACAGGCAAGGTTATACACTTCGTCCACCTCAGCATAAAGTGGAAAAGTCACATCGTGCCTCAGAAATTCGAAATTCTTATCATCCAAGAGATGGTGAATGTTAAATTTTCTTCCTGTGAAAAGGTTATCCACACAAAGCACTTCGTTGCCTTCATTAAGTAATCGCTCACAAAGGTGAGATCCCAAAAATCCGGCGCCGCCAGTGACTAATATTCGTTTCATGGTTGGGGGTTAAAGGATTCAGTTTTAGAGGTTAGGCTCAAATTTTATCTTTAGTTTAAAACCTTTGGAGTCACTTGACAACAAGGTTAGAATAAGATTATTTATTTTTATTTTAAATGACACGGTTATAAAAAAAAATATACTCAAAAGGATGTCTTGTTAATAAATCCGGAACGAAAGCCCCTTATGATTGGAATCTGACCTTACTGATTTATGCCTTGGCAATGTATAGAAAATTGATAAAATCTTTAGTTTCGTCGCTTTCAAATCCTTCTTTTGTTAAATGCTAACAATCAGTTAAAACACCCTGAAAAGCTGCCAAATTTCAAAATCTTCATATTTTTCGATTCGGATCCATTACTCACTTTCAATAATTAACTATTCATTTAAACTAATTACATCATCTCCTTCTGCTGTCGTTTATAGATCTTTAAACGATTTGATTTTTTCTTTTATGAGAACAAATATAGCATCAGAAGTTTGAATCTAGACAGTTTTTGTTAATCACTACCCAGACCCTTTTTTGGAAGTTAAATCGCCTAATCAGGCGGAATTCCGTACTTTGAGTCAAAATTAATTAAACTTTCAGAGTTAACAACTAAGAATACATCTCGGATTTGACCAAAAATGCAATACCCTATGGTTGTAACTATTTAGAAATACATTTTTTATATCTCCTTCCCCTTAACAATCAAAAACCAATCTCCTTCGAGTTCGAGATACCCGAAGTCATAGCAATAATGGTAAAGGTTACCTTTTTTGTTTTGGTAGCTATGGGTGAAAAATTTAAAATTAAACCCTGCTCGCATCAGTCGCTCCCGGGTTGTCTTGGATAGATCCTCCCCTAGTGGGATCAATTTCTGAAGGATGTTCCTATTTTTCTTGAGGGTATGATTGATATTTCGGATCAGGTTGGTGCTATCCGAATTTTGTTGATTGTTGTAGGTGTTTCTGCAGCTGTCATCACAGAATTTTTTATCTACCCTACCCTGAATCGGTTTTCCGCAATGTAGGCAGTTTCTTTTTTCCTGGCTCATATCTAAAAAGTTTGGGGTAATTTACAGGATTAGTTTGAATTTATCGGTAGGTGGAGGTTGAATTTGGCCTTAGGGGTTAGTAAGTTAAGGATTAAGGGTTTCGGATGTCGGATGTTAAATTGACTAATTGACTAATTGTTGAATCGATTTCCAAAGTCCGGTGTCCTGCAATTAATTGACATACTATTCACGTTTTACAGATTTTTATTTTTCACTACTTGCTTCCTGTGTCTACTGACTCCCTTAAGAGGGGAAATAGGCTTTGTGTGGAAACTCGATTTAGATTTCAAAGAATCCTTGCCGGTCATCCAACATCGGCCACCTGACATCCTGCATCCGTCATACTATTTTACTATTTTTCCCACATGAAGAAAGTTTTGATCCTTCTAGTATTTGTAATGATTTCCATTCCTGCTTTTTCCCAAGAGGAAGGCGAGTTGGGAGCTTGGTAAAATCGGCCTTACGCACCGCTATCGATACGAGCAGCGATGGATTGATAAATCAGACTTTCGAACCCGCTATCGCTATGCGGTTTTCATATACCAAAGAGCTGAGTGATAAAGGACCCATTTACCTGCCGGTATATGATGAGATTTTCATCAATGGAGAAAAGCCAACAGAAAATTCTCAGTTTTTTCACCCTAACAGAATCTATTTGGGTTTGGGATATCGTACATCATCGAAATTGGCATTGCAAATTGGGCTGATGGAGCAGACAAGTACCTTCCGTTCGAAGACCCAACTCCAATTCAGTGCCTTTCACCAGCTATTTTCCAAAAAATGAATTCTTGGTGATTTTCTGATATGATTCTGGAAAAAAACACATTTTATGAACAGATTGTGATAAATTAGACTTGCTAGAACGCTGAAAAATAAACACTTGACAAAACAAAATTTCAGATCCTAGGGTTAAACTCCCACCATAGGTATGTAGAAATCCCGAACAACCAAATCTAAGTAACCCATGAAAATTTCATCTACCCTCCTTCTAATCCTAGTTGTGATTTCATCCTCCTGTTTTTCCTCAAAAGATTACGTGACCGATTACGACTACAATTATACCGGGTCATTTAAAAAATATAAGACTTTTGCGTTTGTGGAGTCGGGTGAAAATGAGTCCTCGCCCTTGTCGAGTGTTCTCAATGCAACCATAGGTGCAAGATTGGGTTCACAGGGATATCGGGAGCAAATTAACAAACCGGACATGCTGGTGAGTTACAAAATTTTTTCTGACTCGATTCGCTATCGGGGGTATGTGCAACCTGAATTTGATTATTGGCTCAATAGGACAGGGTTGACCTATCGCAATGATGAAGGTGAAATCGAGCGGGAGCAGGAAAAAGATGAAACGTATAATCAAGTCAAATACGCCCAAAACAGTGGCATGTTGGTTATTTATGTCATTGACTCTAAAAAAGGCAGCACCATATGGCAAGGATATACCGCCGCTATATTTGATCAGGAATCACCTAATTTTCAATCCGACATTACAAGGGCTGCCTATCGGGTGATGAATGAATTCAAAATCATCAATAGATTGAGCGAATAGGCTAATTCAACTCCTCATACTGGGGAGTTTATCAGCACTTATGCCAAAAGTGTCCTGATTTCTCTGGACACTTTTTTTTTGACCAATTCCTATTTGAAAAATTCAAATTAGGTGATTTGAAGCTTTGAAGGACTTTTCTTCTCCTATTATGTTAATCACAAGTAAGTTTTACTAATGTGGCGGCTTTTTTGGATTAAAAGAGAAAATCAAAAACTAAATGCCATGAAATCGAGCAGAACAAAAACGCCAAACACTAAGACGATTCCTAGCCAAGCGAGATTCCATCTAGCCTTAAAAAAAAACTATAATCAGATGAAAACATCGTTAATTCTTGCAGGCATCATTGGCCTAAGCCTGACAGTCTCTTGTGTGTCAAAAAAGAAATACACAGAACTTGAAAGCAACCTTTTTAGAACTCAAACAGAACTAGCCGTCTCCAATCAAGAGAAAACTGAATTGGAAGAAAAAATGTCAGCCATCGAGGCTCGTGTAGCAGAATACAATTCCAGAATCAACTCGCTTCGGGAGACCAATGATCAGTTGTCCGAGAAAAACAGCGGGATGCTGAGCATTGAAGGTGCTGCTGTAATGTCAAAAAATTCCAAAACTAAAATGAAAGAGACCCTGACCAAAATAGATCCAAGCCTGCTTGCAGGAGCCAAAACATTGGAGGACTCGGTCAACCTTGCCATCGGACATAATATCAGACAAAATTTCACCGATCAGGGTGGGGATGCTGATGATATTCAAATTGATATTGACAAAACAGTAGTGATGATCTCGATTTCGGATAAATTACTTTTTACCACAGGCAGCTATCGAATCAATTCAAAGGCAGAACCTTTGCTTAAAAAACTTGCTGAAGTAATCAACGCTGAACCAAGTTTACAAGTAATGATAGAGGGACATACTGACTCAAGAACAATCTCTACCCCGGCTTTGGAGGATAACTGGGACCTGTCAGTTAAAAGAGCTACCTCAATCGTCAGAATGCTTCAACTGAAATATCAAGTTGCGCCGGAAAAAATGATTGCTGCCGGTAGATCTTCATACATGCCTTTGGTTGAAAATGACAGCAAAGACAATATGGCCTTGAACAGAAGAACCCGTATCGTCCTGATCCCGGATTTGGACATGTTCTTCTCAATGCTATAATACACCAACTACCACAATTCAACCAACTGAAAGACAGGCCTTAAAGGCTTGTCTTTCTTTGCCTTTGAAACCAAGTCGTTCAAGACTTCAGTCCTGCATGATGCAGGTGGGCTTAAACCTAGGAATATGCAATCTTCGAACAGCTTTTTGAAATATATTGAATCAACAATCTGCCCTAGGCAGGAACCCCCGTCGGTGAAGAAATGCCCATGAGAAAGGCTTCTCACACAGGGGAATGATTATAAAGGGCATTCCATGTGACAGCTAAAAAACAAATTATAAACACATGAAATTAAACGTCTTTTTTTCCGCAAAGAAAAAAAGAGTGCCAATTCAATCGTCGTTGGATTCATTTTCAGTCGCTATCGCTCTAACAGCGTGCGCAAAGACTCCACAGTCAATCCTCAATTTCTCTAAAAGAAGGCCCGCTGTGAACTCAAAGTAGAGATCCATTGCCAGAAATGTATGCTGCAATTTCCATCCTTTGATCGTGCGGAAACTAATTCTCTGTGGTGATTTTTTTTCAGTGTCAATCAGTACTCCAAGGTACCCAACGCAAATTTCATTAAAACCTCCTGGAAATAAAGGGTGTAAACCGCCTGCGCAAGATCTGCTTGCGCTCTCACCATGGTTTGATTGGCTGTTGAAATATCTACAAAGCTGGAAAGTCCAAGCCGGAAACGCTCGCTCACGGCCTTAAATGCCTCTTCGGCAGCCAAAACTTGGACTTGGGAATTTTTTTCCTTCCGAAGGGCCGCCGAGTAATTCTGATGGGCCAATTTCACATCTTGGTAAACTTTCCGCTCGATCGATTCCTTGCGAAGGAGTTGATTTTCATATGCCGCACGACTGCGGGTGACGTCAAGCCTAGCTTGGAAGTTTGTGAAAATAGGAATCACTATTCCAATACCCCGCGTATTCTGAGGGTAAATCCTTAAAAACTGCTCCTGAAGGGAACGACTGTCGAGTGAGGTAAAGAACGTGTTATAATTGTAAAAAGCATTCAATCTCGGAAAATACATCGCTTTCAAGGCTTGCATGTCCTTTTTAAAAGATGTAGCGAGCAAGGATTGTTGACTTAAATCCTGACGGTTGGATGTTGCAAGCTCATAGAGTTGAACAATGTCCAAGCCATCGAAAGAACCTGTCTCGCGGATAGGTTCCACTGATTCTATTGACGGCACCACACCGGGGGCCAATTGGAGGTATTCGCTCAACAACCAAAGGTTATTTTGAAGTTGAACCGCTGCATCGACTTTTACAGATTCAAGTCTTGCCACCTCGGATTGCTGATTGTATAGATCAGAAATGGTTCTTAAGCCCGCGTCGACAAAACCTTCGATTTGAGTAAGCTGTTGTTTTTGATTGTCTAAGTTTTCGCCTGCAATTCGCAATAATTCCTGATCCAACAATACCTGAAGATATCTTTGAGACACATCAAAGATCACTTGTTGTTTGGCCCGGTTTAGTCCTTTTTCTCCCGCTTGTAAAGCGAGATTGGCGGATTGGGTATCCAGAATTCTTCGACCGGAATTGAATAAAGGCATGTTCATGCTTAGGTTACCGCCGACGATATCATTGGTCACATTGGTCACCACAATTTCACCTTCGATTTGCTGGAACTGCTGACCACTTTGTCGGGCAATATTGGTGGAGACACCCACATTGGGCAGATGGGAAAGAAAAGCTACTTGCTTCTCCCGCTGAAGAATGGACATATTGTTTTCCTGAATTTTATAGTCCAGATTTTTACTCAGCGCAAGATCCACCGCCATTTCAAAATTCAAAGGTATGGTATCTTGAGCTTTGACATTTCCGACTAACAGGAAGACACCTAAAAGCGTGGTAATGGAGAGTTTATTTTGCAATCGCTTCATCAGTTTCTATTCTACCGTCTACTAAATTGATTAATCGGGTGCCGAAATCGGCGTTTTCACGGGCATGGGTTGCCTGAATGATGGTTGTTCCCTCGGCGTGTAGTTCCTGGAATATCTCCATAATCTCCCTGGCCTGCCCTGAGTGCAAATTCCCTGTTGGCTCATCGGCCAAAAGCACTCTGGGACGTCCGGCAATTGCCCTGGCTATGCCTACCAATTGCTGTTGACCTCCTGAAAGTTGCGCAGGAAAAAGATCCTTTTTGGCCACCATATTGAATCTGTCCAAGAGATCGGCAATGATGCTTTTTCGCTCAGAGGAGGAGACACTTCGGTAGAGCAAAGGCGTTTCAATATTTTCATAAACTGTGAGTTCATCGATCAGATGATAGGCCTGAAAGATGTATCCAAACTCACTTTTATGAAGGCTGGACCGTTCTTTATCCTTCATTTTGCGGATACTTTTATCCCCGAAATAGTATTCACCTGCATAGTCCTCATCCAGCAAGCCGAGGATATTCAGCAGGGTGGATTTACCTGCTCCCGAAGGACCCATTAGTGTAATAAATTCACCCTCTCCGATAGTCAGGTTAATTCCTTTGAGTATAAATACCCGCTGGAATCGCGACTCGATGTACTTATCAATTTCTTTAAGTTGAATCATTTAGGATTGAAAGATTTTAAAATTGAAAGATTGGAAGATTTCATAGGTTCAAGGTTCAATGTTGTAAAGTGGGAAGGCAGAAGTGTTGGATATATCGGATTTGTCTGCCGCGGCGGATCGGACATCAGGCAATTACTCACTTTTTAAAGTTTTGGAAGGATTCATGGTGTAAACTTTCCAGCTACGGTACCCGATTGTGATCAATGCCAAAAGCAGGACGATCAAAACAGCATACAGATACGGCCAGATTCCGATGGAGGCTTTATTGGCAAAGGCTGCAAGCCAAGCGTCGGTAAACCACAATCCAAAGCCTATAGCCAAACCGGCAGCTAATCCCAACAGCCTGAAAAAGTCTGCGGAAAGGACGGAGAGGACGTCATGTTGCGTTGCTCCAAGTACTTTCCGAATACTTATTTCACGAGTTCTCCGTAAGGCGACATAAGACACTAAACCGAATAATCCCATGCAGGCGATGAAAATCGCAATTCCGGAGAACAGTCCAAACACTGCCCCAACGCGCTCTTCAGAGCGATACAATTGGGCGTATTCCTGATCGACAAACTTGTAATTAAAAGGTCGGTCAGGAGCCATTTCTTTCCAGGTTTGCTCAAGCCTTGCAAGATGTACAGCAGGATTCCCTGCAGGAAGTCTTAGCAGTAAAACATTGGCTTGCTCAGGATCAATAAATATCGCAAGGGGACCAACTCCATGGTGCAATGAATTAAAGTAAAAATTCTTAACAACACCCTTGACATGGGCCATCCCTCCTCCAAAATTCACTTTTCTTCCGATAGCTTCCCCGGCATTCCAACCCAGCTGCTGAAGTGCAGATTCATTTAAAATGACGGGGTATTCCATTGAGGAATCATAGGCCATTGTTCTGGAAAGATCCGTGTCCAGAAAGTTTTCTCCTTCCAAAATTTCCAAGCCTATGGTTTTGACTAAGTCTTTGTCTACGGAATAACCCGTGATCATAAATTCATTTTGATTGTCTCCTCCACGAAAAATGCTATACCCAGCTTTGATATATATCGGCATATCTGAAGCCAAGGAAATGGATTCAGCAGCTCCGGTCCTAAGCATTTCCTGCTTGACTGCATCAATAGATTTACGCATGTTGTAATGATATGGCAAAGCAATTACCTGTTCCCGTTGGTATCCAAGATTGACTTCCCGCATGTAGTCAAGCTGTGATTTGACTACGAAAGTGGAAATCAACAATCCCATAGAAACAAAAAATTGAAAAACAACCAAGGACTTCCTGACCCATGCTCCTCCTCCAATTTTCACTTTGTTGCCCAAAGCTTTGATAGGTTCCAAACCTGAAAGAATCACTGATGGATACATCCCTGATAAAAGTCCGATGATAAGAACCAATCCGGCCAAAAGAAGCATTCCAGGTATTGAAAAAAGTAAGTTTAGGTCCAAGGGGGCCCCGCTCAACTTGGCAAATTGAGGTGAAACAAGGTAGATAACAAATAAACTTAAAGCTGCAGCCCCAAAGGACAAGATCATCGATTCGGAAACAAATTGACCGAAAAGTTGAACTCTGTCAGCTCCCATCACTTTTCTAAGCCCCACCTCCTTGTTTCGCTCAGTGGCTTCAGCCGTCGCCAAATTCACATAATTGATAATTCCGATTGCAATCAACAGAATGGCGACAAGTCCAAAAATGTAAAGATACTTAATATCTGTGCCTGGCTTCACAGTTCTGATCGTTTGATCACCCAGGTGAATGGAGGTAACAACTTGAGGAAAAAAAGAGGTTTGAAAACCATATTCCTTTTGAGCTTCTCCCAAATATTTCTCCACCATCATTGGAAGTTTTGCTTCAAATTCCTTGGGGTTTGACTCAGGCCGAAGTTTTGCATAGCTGTAATAATTGCTTGGAGACCACTCGGGATTTCTGCCATGCCGGTGGGTTTTGAACGAAGCCAAAAAATCAAAATCCAAATGGCTGTTGCTGGGAAAATCTTCCATCACACCTGTGATGAAGTATTCTTGTCCATCGATTTTCAAAGACTTTCCTTCTGCATTTTGGGCTGAACCAAAATATCGCTTTGCAGTGCTTTCAGTAAGGACCAATTGATTGGGTTCATTGAGTAACTTTCCTTTTTGACCTGCCAGGATTTCAAAATCAAAAACTTGGTAGAAATTATCGTCCACAAACGCAAACCGAGACTCCTCCTGATTTCCTTCACCTGCGTCGACCATGACTGAAGAAAAAATACTCAGGTCAAAAACCAGTGTACCAGTTTCCACTTCAGGAAACTCCTCAATCAAGGTTGGCACCAAGCTCGAAGGAGTGGTTCCCACCAATTGTTTTTCCCCTCCTGAAATAAACTCCTGATTGAACTTATAAATCCGATCTGCACCGGTGTATATTCGGTCATAGCTCCATTCATGATAAATGTAGAGCGATATCACAAAAAAACTCACCAAGGCAATGGTCAAACCCAACAAATTAATTCCTGTATAGAGCTTCCGCTTCTTCAGGTTTCTAAAAGAGACAATCAGATAATTTTTCCACATGGCTTTTGTATTGGAAAATTTTAAAGACTTGTCCGCCGTGGCGGATTGAAATATTAGAAGATTCATCTAATCCAATTATTCACTCTAAGCTTATTTGTATTCTCAAGAATGAGTGTGGCCTGATTTCCTGAATACTGTAAACTGCGACTGAATACTTCTTCTACCCTTTTCCACTATTATGCCATAAAAAAAGCCCCTGAATTGGCTTCAGAGGCATTTTTTTGGATTTAAGCCTAGTAAATACTCGAACATTTTTGTTCGCCAGCGAACAATGATCAATTCTCAATGGTCAATTTCCAATACTCAATTTTTCCATAGCCAAAGAATGTTCTCTTGTGTTTTGCTTCTTGTGTCTTGATTCTTTCTTCTTGTTTCTTGTTTTTTTGTCTTCCTCAAAACTTCCTATACTTCCCATCCAGGAACTTATTAGCTGCTTTTTCCGAGAATTTAGCTTTTCTGCTGTCCCAGTGGAGCATTTGATTGGGGAATCTTCCTGCAATCACTCCCAGCAATATGGTCTCAGTTAATCGGGCTGAATACTCAAACGGTGCAGTACATTCTCCATTTCCTAAGCAAGCATCCACAAACTGGTGGTAATGCTTCTTGCTTTCTCCATCATAGTCCTTCACCGGTGCTCCGAGATTAAATGGTGCTACCTCAAATTCCTGATATTTCCCGTCCACAATGAGCCGAGGCAATTGCTGGAAGTGAGGCAAAAGCAAGCGGCCTTTTTCCCCCATAAACATGGCACCCTGTTCCGGAAGTTTTTCTCCATTTGGCAATTTCAAATCTTCATGATCAGCAGGAGCTCCTGGTCCATCATACCATACCCACTTGAGCGTCTCGGCGGTATATGGAGTGGCTGGAAATTCATACGTCACGATATTATGCTCCGGAAAACCGAATCCAGTGGGTTGACGGCATTCATTGATAATTGTCCTCGGGACATCCAATTGAAGTGCATTGTATGGGGTATCAAAAATGTGTACTCCCATATCGCCGAGCGTTCCACAACCAAAATCCATAATTTTTCTCCAGTTGCCCGGATGGTAAACTCCTTCCTTATACGGTCGTTCGGGAGCAGTACCCAACCAAAGATTCCAATCCAAATTAGCCGGCACAGGATCACTTCCGGTAGGTTCAGGTCCATCGTAACCCCAGTTTTTCGGTGACCAAGCACGAACTGTATTTACTTTACCTATGATACCTGATTGGATGAGTAAGGTAGCTAGTTTGTAATCGTAAAATGAGTGCACCTGTATTCCCATCTGAGTCACCAAGTTTTTCTTCTTTGCCAAAGCCTTCATCTTTCGAGCCTCTGTCACATGGTGGGTCAGGGGTTTTTGGCAATAAACAGGCTTATTTATATTCATTGCCATCATAGAAGCTGGGGCATGGGTGTGGTCGGGAGTTGATACAATCACCGCATCGACGTTATTGGCCATTTCCTTAAGCATAATTCGGTAATCGGAATAGGTTTTTGCATTAGGAAAAAGCTTGGCTGCGGCAGCCAAATTATTGCTGTCCACATCACAAAGCGCAGTAACATCAACCAAGGAATGGGAAGAAATAGCCTTTAGATCCTCGAAACCCATATTTCCAACTCCAATATGTGCGGTACGAAGCCTTCCATCTGCTTTCATATTTGCCAGAGCAGCTGGCGATAATGCCAATCCGAATAATCCAAGTCCGGTTTTCTTAAGGAAATCCCTTCGGTCGATAAAGGTGAATTTTTTACTCATATCCAGTTATGTTATTTTTTAAAATCTATAATTCCTTGATTCTGATATTCCTGAAATGAACCACATCTCCATGTCCCAAAAATCCGATGTGTCCACTGCTTCGCTGCAAGCCAGGATGGTCTTTCTTATCCATGGTCCCATCTTTACTTGCCTCAAGGTAGTCGCCCTCCAAAATAGTCACCCCATTGAGGATTACTTTAATTTTTGGATGCTCTACGATCACTTCTTGTTGATTCCACTCGCCAAAGGGTTTCAAATATCCCCGCTTGGCGGGCATCACGCCGTACACCGAACCATGGTATTGGTATTCCTGTAGCTCTGCGTATTTCTCTGCTTCGTTGTCCAGAATTTGAAGTTCCTTTCCAACATAGGCCGCATCGCCCTCCAAAGGCGCGTGGATGCCCAAACCATTATTGGCGCCGGGGGTAAGCTGAAACTCAAATCTTAGAATGAAGTTTCCGTATTCTTTTTCTGTAAAAAGATTGCCCCCACCAGTTCCCTTAGGGTCAATTATGATCATTCCATCCTGTGCCTGATAAGAGGTTTTATTTCCTACCCACCCATCTAAATTATTACCGTTGAAAAGTGGGACAAAACCTTTCTCCCCACTTGGCTTTTGGCTACTGCATGAAATCAATAATGCAACAAGGATCAAAACCAAAATAGAAGTAATCGAATTTAATTCTCGCATCATTTTATTTTTTGGCGATTCTTAGATATCTACAAAACTAATCGACAAATCGACTTTTCAAGGAATTTTCTAAACAAATGCCTTTTTTAAAAAAATAATTACTTTAAGAGACGTTTATTCATTTTTTCGGAAAAGCTCTTTCCTACAAAAGATGAAAAAAAGGCCTTAAAATTTTTCTTCACAGGCCTTAAAATAGCAAGGATTACAAATAATTCTGGAAATTATTCATCCTTCAATACTTTTGCTGGGTTAGTCTGGGCTGCCATATAGGAATGGAGCCCCACAATTAGCAGGCACAGCAACATCACTCCCAGTCCAGATAACACATAAATAAAATAAGGCATATCCACCCGATATTGGAAACCATTGAGCCAATCCCTCAAGAAGAAATAGGCGGGAAATACTGCAAGCAAAAATGAAATTCCAACCAAAACTAGGTAATCCTTTGAAATCAGAGCCAAAATTTGAGTCATGGTGGCCCCTAAAACTTTTCGGATGCTGATTTCTTTGGTTCGTTGAGCAATGGTATAGGAAGACAACCCAAAGAGTCCCATCGCAGAGATTAAAATGGCCAGGATACATGCTGCACCTAGCACATTTCTTATCCTCAAATCTTCTTCGTAAAACTGGTTGATCTCCTCATCCAAAAACTTGAATTCCGAAGTTTCAAAAGGATAAACATTTTTGAAAATGGCTTCAAGTTCTTGTTTGGAATAAGCTAGATTTTGTCCTGGTTCAAGTTTGACTGTGATCGATTGAAAATACTTCGGATTGGTGGTCATGATCATTGGCCTTATTTCTTCTCTCAGAGTTCTGGAGTGAAAATTATCAAACACGCCTATAATCTTCTTCTGTCCACCTCCAAATCTTATTTCAAGGTTTAATGCAGCTTCAGGCTCTGAAATACCCGCTTCTTTCAGAAAGTTTCTATTGACCAAAATCTCATCAGGATTGGTCAAAAGGCTATTCCCTGCTAATAATGGAATACCATTTACACCGACGAATGCCGAATCCACATTCATCACCTGGACATATACCTGCTTCTCCGTGGTGTCTACGGGAATATAAGAATCCGATGTCCACAGGCTTGTAGAGGAAACCAAACTTCCGCTCAGACTGGATCCTTTGACTACGGCATTCTGATTGATTCTTTCCTGAAGCTGAACCATTTTTTCGGTCGGGGACATAAAAGGCAGACTTGCATACATAATTGCGCTTTTGTCAAAGCCCAATGGCTGGCTAGAGACAAAATTAATCTGATAATTGAGTACCAAAACCAAAATGATAAATGCAATGGAAGATGAAAACTGAATGACAGTCAGGTTTTTTCTGAGAAATATTCCAAGAGAAAATCGGGTATGGGCAGCCTTCTCCCCTTTCAAAGCTCGCTGAGGATCATACCCTGAAAGAATCATTGAAGGGTAAATACCGGAGACAAAGGAAAGAATTGCCGGAAACAGGAAGTAAAACATCAAATTTTGCATGGCAGAATAATCTACCAAAAAGCCATCTGGCAAGTAGGACGCAAAAACTGACCGAAGCACCTCAACCAATACCATTCCTGTTCCAGTGGCTAAAATCACCAACAAGTAAGTTTCAGTTAAAAATTGGAAAATCAATTCTCCGCGTCTTCCACCCAGTGTTTTCCTGATCCCAACTTCCTTGGCCCGACCAATAGCCTGAGCGGTTTCCAGATTGACAAAATTAAGGGTAGCCAAAGCCAAAATAATCAATCCGATATAGATCAGTCCGTTTAGAAAAACCTTTGAAACGGCCGTATCAGTATAGTTCTGCCCAAAGTGCATTTCTGACAAAGGCTCGGCGGTAAAACTGGTATTGCTGACCTCATTTTTAGAATAGTTTTTTTCAGCCAATTTATTCAAAGACTCACCTAAACCATCTTGATCCAATGGACTTATCACTTTCACAAATAGCTGCGAACTGGAATTCACATTGCCCCAGCTGTGAAGGCCATACCATTGTTTTTGTTCTTCTGTCTCAATGGTAGAATAGGATATAAAGTCTCTGAAAATGAAATCCGTATTTTCGGTGTAATCCACCACCACTCCGGTGACTTGAGTCAGGATCGTATCTTTATCAATCCACATCAATTCCTTTCCCAAGGCATCAAGGGGTTGAACTCCCGGAAAATACTTTTCCAGGTTGCTTTGTGTAATTACTACAGTATTGGGTTGGAGAAGCGCACTGAGAGGATTTCCTGCGAGCCATTTTCTGGGGAAAATCTGAAAAAAACCAGGATCAGCAAAAGTTACTTTATCGGTTCTTCCCATCACTCTATTTCCTTCCGGAACTACAACTAAAGTCTGATATAGCGTATTTAGCCTTCCCTTGGCTTCTATTCCCGAAATTTCAGAATCGATCACCTCGCCCAAAGGACCTGGAGTGCCTGAGTTTGGGTAATTTTCTCCATTTGAATAGGAAGTTGTTGTATTGATCCGAAAAATCCGGTCTCGATCCGGATGAAATCGGTCAAAACTGTGGGCATGCCAGACCACATTGAAGATCAAAAACGATATCGAAATCCCAAGCGAAAGACCTAAGATGTGAATGGCAGTTCGGAGTCTATTTCGAGTCAAATTCCTCCAGGCGATGGTGAAGTAGTTTTTGAGCATGATCTGGATTGAAAGATTTTAAAATTGGAAGTACTTGTCCGCCGTGGCGGATTGGAAAATTTAAGTTGGAAGGTGTTAAAGTTGTAAGGTTTCCTTTGGTCAAGGGCCAAACTATATTCAAGGCCTCGTAAATCGTATTTCGTAACTCGTTGTTCCTTCAAATCAATCCATAAACTCAAGGCTGATGCTTCCACCTGAGCTTTGCATTGAAATCAAAGGGCCTCCACCGTTCATTTTCCCAACGATCAAATCCTTTTTCATCTCACCGTCGAAATTTTTTAAGTGCGTGTTCACCCGTCCACCACGTAGGTCCAAATTCAATCCAAGTCCTGCAGGAACCTCAGCCGATATACTTCCACCTGAGCTTTTAAAAGACAAATCTTCTTCTATTGCTAGCAGTTTGGCCCTGATCGAACCTCCACTGGTACTGGCTGTTATTTTTCCGGTAATGTCCTCAAGGGTGACACTTCCGCCGGAGGTATTGACACTCACACTACCCCTCAGGTCAGCTATCTTTACTGCCCCTCCACTGGATTGCACATCTACTTGGCCTTCAAAATCAGTCAATGAAAAAGAACCCCCGGAGCTTTTGGAAGTCACTGTGCCGGATGAATTCACCACCCGGATGGATCCACCGCTGGTTGAGATTTGCTGTGAGCCTTTTAGATTATCAATGGAGATGGAACCTCCACTGGATTGAAATTGGGAGGAGATTTCTATCGGTGCCTGAACTTTAAAAGAAAGGCTGAGGTTGTTTCCGTTTTTCCAGCCATCATTGCTTTTGCTTTTCACTTTCAGGGAAATGGTATTCCCACTTTTGGAAATATCCAAAATGTAGTTTTCCAAAAGTTTCTCCACTTCTGCGTCTGTGGATCCGATTTCCTTACCGTTTCTTTTGACAATCATGTCCACAATGACCTGGTTGCCGCTGACGCCAGTGACAGACACACTTGATCCGGAAGTTTCCACTTCGAGATTTCCTTTTCCGCTGAGCGTAAACTCCTTGGTAAGATAGGGATCAGCCTGAATGAGAGCAGATACTTGTTGGACAAATGCAAAAAACAGAGCGAGAGATAATCCGAGTACTACAAGTTTTGAGTTTTTCATGATGGAATTGAAAATGGACAATTCCAGTAATCCTACTTCTGTGCCAGTGAAAAAGTAGCTCCACTTGTTCAAATCAAAGGTTTTATGCCCAAAAGCATAAAGTACTCGGACAATTTTGTTCGATAACGGGCAAAAGAAAAAGGAAGAGAATTAAAAAATGAAAAAGTTGAAGGGTTCAAAAGTTGGAAAGTTTAAATGTAGTAAAAGTTGAATGGCTAATGAAGCGTGTATTTTCAATTTCAAAATCGTAAATCCAAAATCAAAAATCGTAAATCCCTTTACTCACTCTTCAAGCTGTCAATCGGATTGACCACCGCCGCCCGATACGATTGGGATAGAATTATGGCAAAACTGATTAGCAAAATAGCCCCTACTCCTATTCCGATAGGAATCAACCCAATGCTAACTCTCGAAGCAAAGAAATTGAGCCACATGGTATTGATAAAAAAGGCTGCGGGAACTGACAGAAAAACAGCAAGGCCCAATAACTTGATAAACCCTTTCGAGAGCAAATAGATAATTTCGGGAATGCTTGAACCCAAAGTCTTCCGTATTCCAATTTCCTTGACTCGGGTTTGAGCGGTGTACATTGCCATCCCAAGTAAGCCTAGCAGGGAAACGAAGATTGCCAAAAACGATATTAGACCTATCACCTTCATGACATCTCCTAAGACCTGATGAATAAATAGCAGCTCTTGATCTAGGTATTTGTAGGAAAATTTTGAGTCAGGATTTACTTCCTTCCAGGCAGATTCAAGAGAGGCCAAAGTTTGCTGTTGGTTTTGGCCGGACACTTTCACTAAGGCAAATGCTAGTGCATCATTCCTGTTGCGCAGCACCAAACTTTCCATTTCCCGATCTGGAGAGAGAAACTGAAAATCCCTTACTACTCCCGCGATCTGTACATTCTTAAATTCTTCCCACTCATTCAAGGTCAATTGACGGCCGATGGCCTGGTCATTGCTGCCAAGGTTGAATGTTTTGACCGCAAACTCATTGATCAAAACCAGGTTTTCACTGCCCTCAACAGGCAAATTTTCACCTGAAACAATATTCAGCCCTAGCACATCCACTGTTTGGTTGTTGATATCAAAGAAATTAGATTGAACACTATCCGTGGGAAAGTCGGGATTGACAACCTCCAAACTGAGATTCCAGCCCCCACCGGGAATCAGGGAAGTTGCCCCTATCTCAGAAACTGCCGGATTAGAAGCTACAGCCTGCGCAAAGCGCTGGTAATTGTCAGGATTGTAAAGCTTCACATTTATGATATTTTCCTTGTCAAAGCCATAGTCAAAATTCAACATATGCCTGGACTGCGACTGGATCAAAACGACGGATATAATGAAGATCAGAGAAATCGAAAACTGAAAAACCAGTAGGACATTTCTGATCCCCAAACTTTTAAAAATCCTCACATTACTCAGCTTATTGAACAGGCTGACCGGATTAAGTTTTGCCACATAAGTCGCCGGAAGTATTCCAGCCACAAATCCCACCAGAACACTAAATCCTATGAAAATCACTATCCCTGGCAGACTTTGGCTGAAAGAAATCTTCAAGTACTGATTGAATGTCAAACCCAAAAATCCCTGCTCGAGAATCTGAAGCAGAAGAAAGGCAAAAAATAAGGAGCAAAGTGAAATCAGGACCGCTTCAGTGATGAATTGAACAAAAATCTGGGATTTATTGGCTCCTGACACTTTTCTTACTCCCACTTCCTTCAGACGTGTCAAAGACCTAGCTACAGCCATATTGGTATAGTTCAGACAGGCCGAGAACATCACGATCAGGCACAAAACACCCAAAATCCACAGGACAACTTTTGGGATAGAGACATGTGTGGTGTTGCTGATGAATTCTGTCGGAGAAAGATCCCGCAAGGCCATGGCCTTGAACGAATGCTTATTATCGTATTTCGGTCCATAGATTTCTTCAGAAATTTGATCCAGATTGGCCTGAAGATCTTCCTTGCTTTGCCCCTCTTTCATCAGGACGTAAGTATAGTTGGTCCAGACATTTTCCCAGTTGTTATCCTCGATTGTTCTGACAGCCCCTGCTGGCAAAGACTTCATGGTGTTCAGCGAAGCCAGAAATTTGAATGGAAGGTGCGTCTTTCCCGGATTGGGATTCAGTACACCTGTGATGGTGAAGTAACCAAAATCTGTGACTGAATTTCCTTCCTCGATATCCATGGCACGCATGTCTTTATCCTGAAACCTCACCGACTTGCCCAGAGCCGATTCACTTCCAAAAAGAATCTCAGACATTTCCGAGGTGATCACGAGGGAATAGGGCTCATTTAATGCCGTGTTTGGATCACCTTCTTTGAAACTAAAGTCAAGAATCTGAAACAGATTACCTTCAGCAAAATAGCCTCCTCCAGTCGCAAATTTATCCGCATAAATTACGTCACCTCCGATTTCACTGTTGATCGCGGCAGCTGCTTCGATGCCTGGAAATTCGGTTGTGAGTTTTTCGGCGAGGGGCAAAGCAGAACTCGCTGACTCCCCGGTGTTTTCCTGATAGCGCGTAGTGTGAACCCGATAGATCCTATCTTTTTTGGAATGGTATGTATCAAAACTGTATTGGTCCATCCCAATCATAATGATGAGCAGGCAAACCGACATACTGACTGCCAGTCCAAGTATATTGATCAGGCTAAAAGATTTGTTGCGGAATAGATTCCTCCAGGCTATGATGATGTAGTTCTTGAGCATAGCTGTTAGATATCACTCAAGGGTTGGAGGTTACAAAACTGAAAGAAAATTTTTAGGGTTAGTTTAAATGAAATTCAGGATCTCACTGCGACTGCCAACTTTACCGTCTTGTCTCTTGCTTCTTGTGTCTAAAATCTTAATACTAGATACTTCAAAACTACTCGTCCTTTAGCGTCTTCACCGGATTCATCTGTGTAGCCCGGAAGGATTGAGCAGAGACGATGGCCAGTGTAAATCCAATTCCAGCCAGTGCCAAAACGAGGAAACTGATCCAAGAAGGCCAATCTTTGACTGCAAACTGAGCAATCCAATCTTGCATCAAATACCAGCTTAATGGCAAGGCAACCAGCACTCCTATTAAGGTGATGTAGAGAAATTCCTTATTAAACATCCAAGAAATACTCAAGCTCGAAGCACCAAGCACTTTTCGGATCCCGATCTCCTTGGTTCTTCCGGCGATACTCAAAGCAGCCATTGCCAGCAAACCCATAGCGGCGATCAGGATTGCAATTCCTGCTGCCAGAAACACCATTTTTCCCAATCGCTCATCTGCACGATACTGTGACTCCACAGCCTCATCCATGAAGCTGAAACTGAAGGCTTCAAGAGGAAAAACTCTTTTCCACTCTTCTTCCAGCATGGCTCGGAAAGCTTCAAAATCTGTCCCTGTACCTTTTACAATCACTTTGGGATTGGTTGCCGAACTGATCATCAGCATATTGATTCCGCTGAAAATGATTTCTGGATTTTTGGCTAAAATGACTGGTTCGATGGCGTTGTATAATGAGTTATGGTGGAAATCTTTCACCACACCCACGATCTGGTGGGGATTGATCCGAACACTTGGCAGCAATTCGCCAAGTGGATCATCCCATTTCATGGCTTTGGCAAAAGTTTCATTGATCAAGACCGCACTGCTGTCCGAACCCGGAAGTGGATTGAGTTCGCGGCCTTCGGCAAGCTCCAGCCCCATTGTTTTGACATAATCCCCGCCTACGAAATTGAGTCTGAATTTAAACTGCTTTCCATCCTCGGTTGGAAAACCTCCATTCCAGAATGCATTATCGCCATAGGTGGAGATCGTAATGCCCGCCGATTTCACTTCAGACCGAGCAGTCAACGCCTGACGGTAGAGTTCCGCTTGTGCAAAACCAGCATTGATAGAGGTGGTAAAACTGGTACTGGGCACTTCGGGTACATCCACCAGCACGACCATTTCCTGATCAAATCCCAAATCAAAATTTCGGATCGCATTCATTTGATTGACCATAATCAAAGTAGATGCGATGAGCAAAAAAGAGATAAAGAATTGGAAGGCAACCAGGCCTTTCCGCAAAGCTTGCTTACCAAATCGAATGGAAAGCGTTCCTTTAAGTACTTGAATCGGGCGCAAACTTGACATGAAAAATGCAGGATATGCACCTGCCATTGCGGTGATTCCCAAAAGCAAGCCTACCAAAATCAGAACTTGAACCGGACCATAGACTAATTCAAGTTGCTTTTCAAAAAGGTCATTGAATGTCGGCAACAATGCCTCAGCGAGCAGTAAACCCAGGATCAAAGCTGAAATCGTAATCAAAAACGCCTCGGTCAAAAACTGAAAGACCAACTGACCAAACTCCGCTCCCATCGTTTTGCGCACGCCTACTTCCTTGGCTCTGGTAGTTGCGCGACCGATAGCCATGGTGGTAAAATTGATGCAGGCGATCAGGAGAATCAAAAATGCAATTCCGGTTAGAATCCAAAGTAACGAAGGTCTGGTAGTCTCCGCCATCCCGGAATTGGGATCATCAGAAAGGTGAATATCGGCCATCGGCTGCAGGCTGAAGAGATACCCACCCTCTTTGTAGTCAGTCCCCAAAGCTTTTTTCATCATTCCTTCGACACCTGCTTCGATGGCATATTTAGCTTCAGAGTTGGTGGTTTTGATATAGGTATCTCCATAGACATTGTACCAGGAAGTCTGACTTTCATTGCTGATCGAATAATCCATATTCAGATTATTCATCAGGATCTCAAATTCGATACTCGAATTTGCAGGAATGTCTGCCAGCAGTCCCGTAACTTGATATTCTTCGAAATTATTCCCCATTTTCAGGCGGATGGATTTTCCGAAAGGATTAGCATCCCCAAAGTACTTTTTGGCGACGGTTTCAGTCAGGGCCACACTGAACTTATCTTTTAAAACCTGGGATTTTTCACCTTCCAGCAGCTCGAAACTGAAAATCTCAAAAAAGTCCGGGCTTACCATCATATACTCCTGGTTCTGAGTGGTAGACTCGTCGAGGTAAGCTTGTGCCGAAGCGCTAATTAACTGTGTGGCATGAGTTACTTGGGCAAATTCACTCTTGAATGTAGACGCTGTAAGGACAGGAGTGGAATAGGAACGACCACCTTCCCCATCACTCTTTTCGAGGCGCTCCAATCTAAAAACCGTATCCCTGTCCTGATGAAAATCATCAAAGTTCAGCTCAAACTGCACAAAGAAGAAAATCAGGATACTGACTCCCAAACCCAATGTCAATCCGATCAAGTTGATCCCTGAATGGAGTTTGTTTTTGGTCAGGTTGCGAAGGGCGATTTTGAAGTAGTTTTTGAGAATTGGTTCAGATTGGAAGATTTTAAAATTTGAAGATTTGGGCAATTCGGGTTAGAAAGTGGTAAGGCGTTAAAGTTGTAAGGTTTCCTTTGGTCAAGGGCCAAACTCTATTCACGCCCTCGTAAATGGTATTTCATAAATCGTAAATTCTTTTGTTTCTAGTCTCTCGCCTCTTGTGTCTAAAATCTTGATACTAAATAATTAAAACCTTCATTACTCGCTTCTCAATAATTTGGCTGGATTGACCATGGCGGCTTTGATCGCTTGAGAGCTTACTGTCAGAAAGGCAATCAACAGAGCAATCAGTCCTGTCCCGATGAACACTTTCCAATCTAACTCAATCCGATAGTCAAATCCTGCCAACCATTCGCTCATCGCATACCAAGTAATGGGCACACCGATCAGCATGGCGATCAGCACGAGTTTGGTAAATTCTCCGGAAAGTAAAAGCACCAATCCCTTCACGGAAGCTCCTAGCACTTTTCTTACAGAAATCTCTTTGCTGCGCTGCTCTGCAATAAATGCTGCCAAACCAAACAGCCCCAAACAGGAAATCAAGATTGCCAGTACAGAGAACACGGTAGTTAGCGTCTTGACTTGCTGTTGATCTGCAAATTTTCGGGCGTGGACCTCATCGGCAAAAGTATATCCGAATGGCGAACCAGGATTGAATTTCTTAAAAATCGCCTCTAATTGAGCTATCGTCTCTGGTAAATCGGCTTCAGAAAGGCGGATATGGATAAAGTTCTGCTCGATCTGAGGCCCAAAAATCAGGATCCCGCCCGGCTTACCAAATGGAGAATCGATGATAAAATCCTTGACCACGCCGATAACATGATATTCCGCATCGCCGTCTTTGATGATCTCCCCGATAGGATTTTCAAATCCCATAAATCCCAAAGCAGTTTCATTAATCAAAACTGAAGAACTATCTGCAGGATTGGTATAAACATCGATATCACGACCTGCAATGAGTTCCAATCCGGCGGTTTTCACCACATGGGCATCTGCTCCCATCCGTTGGATTGTAGGCATGAATGCATCATCTTTTCCCTGCCATTTCATCATATTGGTGTCGCTGTATTGTTCGGTGAAAGGAGAAAAAGTACTGGAAATCGATACCACTCCTGGCAAGGCTTCTACTTCGCCGCGCAGCGCTGAAAAGTTTGTCTTCAGTGATCCCGTCATTTGGTGGTAAATCAAGTTTTCGGTATTCAAACCAAAGTCTCGGGTTTGGACAAATTGCATTTGATTTCGAATGATCCAGGTACTGGCAATCAAGACCGCCACGATGGTAAACTGGAAAACCACCAAAGCTTCTCTTGGTTTAAACCAAGTTTTTGTGAAACTCATGTGGGACTTTAAAACCATTGCAGGTCTGAACGAACTCAGTAGAAATGCAGGATAAGCTCCTGCAAGGATACCCGTCAGCAATACATATCCAAGAGAAAAAAACCAAAAATAGGGTTGATCATAAGGCAAACTCAGTTCCTTACCGATCAATTGATTGAATCCCGGAAAAGTCAGGGTGATCATCAACAAAGCCAAGACATATGCTGCCACAGAAATCAAAACAGATTCAGCGAGAAATTGACCAATCAGCATGCTCCGGTCAGCACCGGAAACTTTTCGGATGCCTACCTCTTTGGCTCGTTTTTCACTTTGAGCCGTGCTGAGGTTGACAAAATTGACGCAAGCGATCAGCAGGATGACAATCCCTACCAGACCAAACATCCGGATCAGATCTATTCTTCCACCCACCGATTTTCCATTTTCAAATTCGCTCTTTAGATGAAGATCAGACATCGGAAACAGAAAATCACTCGTGTTTTTGATATCTGCATTTCGAAGAGAGAAATCTTTGAATTTCTCATTGAATGTGGTCAAATCGGTTCCAGGTGCCAGCATCGCAAAAGTCCGGCAGTTATTGTTTCCCCAAAAATCTCCCGCCCAGCCCATTACTTCCATCTTTTTGAAAGGAAGAAAAGCAGTGAACCGGAAATCGGTGTTTTCCGGCAAGTCAGCTATCACAGCCTTGACTTCAAAGTCAAGTTCAGACTCCACTTTGACTGATTTTCCAAGGGATGATACGTCTCCAAAAAGCTTTTTTGCAACCGATTCGGTCAGGATTATATTATCAGGAGATTTCAGCGCTTCCACTGGATTCCCTTCCAAAACCCGGAAGCTGAACATCTCAAAAAAGCCAGGATCAACAAACGATACTTGTTCGTAGTAACTGTTCTCCCCCACCGCCAAGACCATCGGGTCCCACTCAGTGACATGAGTCACTGCTTCTACCTCAGGATATTGCTCTTTCAGCGCAGCTGCATAAGGCGTCGGGGTGTAGTCCCAACTTAGGACATTTCCCTGATTGACATTGGTGCGCCAGACGGCGTAGATGCGGTCGGATTTCTCATAGGTACTGTCAACTGAGAATTCGAACTGAATCCAGACCATAATCAACACAGTCGCGGCCATACCAATTGCCAGCCCACCGATATTGATCAATGCAAAGCCTTTCTTTCTAATTAGGTTTCTCCAGGCGATTTTAAGGTAGTTTTTCCACATGTTCTTATTGGTTGAAAGATTGGAAAGTGGTAAAGTTGTAAGGTTTCCTCCGGTCAAAGCAACTATTATTCAAGATTTAGTAAATCGTAAACATTTAGTCTCTCGTATTTTGTCACTTCATCTCTTGTTTTTCTTGCTTCTTTTCTCTTGCTTCTCGTTTTTAAAATCTTGATACTATTGTCTTAATACTTGATAATGTGACCTTAGTCCTTCATGATACTATTTATCGGATTTGCATTTGCAGCATTAGTGGTTTTGTAGATTACAGTAATCATTGCAACCAAAAGCGTAATCAACGCAGAACCAATCAATAAGAAACTGGTATTGTCAATCGTATCGGTAAATTTCTCAAGCCATTGGTTCATGCCGATGTATGCCAAAGGAGCTCCAATCACCACTGAGATCGCTACCAAAACAATGAATTCCTTGGAAAGCAATTGGGTCAATTCTGACAAGGAAGCTCCCAAAACCTTCCGAACTCCAATTTCTTTGGTCCTCTGGTCTAAGCTAAATGAAACCAATCCCCAAATACCTAACAAACTGATTAAAATCGCCAGACCTGTGAAGGTATAGGCCACTTTCTTGAGACGGATTTCCTCTGCATATACTTTGCTCATCTCCTCATCTAGAAATGTGAATTCAAACGGTACTTCTGGATTGATACTGAGCCATGATTTTTCCATTTCCGCTATCAATTCAGAAGGATTCTCTCCATTGAAGCTGACCACTAAATTTGCAGGCATAGTGCCATAGAAAGTCGCAACGGGGTAAACCTCACTCTTGAGCGAAAGGTAATTATAGTCTTTGATCACTCCCACAATTTCCCATGCAGGACTCGATTCGCTATTTAAATTCCATTGCTCAAAAAAGCTTCCTACCGCTTCTTCCTGAGCAATTCCAAAATTTTTCAAAAAAGATTCATTGACTACCATTTTGTTGCTGTCGGTTTCAGCTACTGTTCTTCCTTCGAGAAGTTGAATGTCCATGGTTTCAAAGAAATTCTCCCGAGCATAATTCAGCTGCACTACTTTCCCATCGCTGACAGAGGTTCCCTTTTTGTAAATTTTGTTATCATACCAAATGTTTTGAGAAGGATAGAATTCGCAACCTGTCACCGAGTTTACCTGTGACAATCCTTCAAACTGCGATTTTAGAGAATTGTAATTTGCAGAGGAAGTAGCGGTCTTTAAGGGGATCACCAATTTCTGATTTTTGGTGAAGCCTGGATCCTTTTCGTTCAGGTGGGATAGTTGTTGTGAAACCACAGCTACTGCATATACCAGAAGAAACACCATTGAAAACTGAAAAACCACCAGGCCATTGCGAAGGGAAAAAGAGGATCTTGCAGCCTTGCTTTTGACTTTGAACACCTTATTCACATTGATCATCCCAAGGTAAAAAGCAGGATAAGCCCCCGAAATAATTCCTGTGGAAAACCCTAAGGCTAAAATCGGAAGGAGCATCTGAGGGGATAAAACATCCTCACTTACCAAGGAGCTGTCAAACAACTGATTCAAATACGGAAGTGAAATGATCAGGATTGGAAGTGAGATGATTACAGCAAAAAGTGAGAAAAAGATCGATTCAATTACAAATTGATACATCAGCGATTGGCTGGATGCTCCATTTACTTTCCTCACTCCGATTTCTTTGGCACGTCTTAAAGCCTGAGCCGTTGTAAGATTGATATAATTAATGCAAGCCATTAATTGTACAAAAAATCCAATTGCAATTAGGATGTAGAGGTAGTTGATGTCCGAAATTTTTCCTAGGGGATAACTGAAATGTGCCGATCTCAAGTTTAAATCTTTGATGGGAAAAAGGCCTAAAGTCTTATCCATATTTCCAGCTTTCAATTGCTCTGCTCCATGTTTTTGAAGAAAATCAGGAAGTTTCAATGCTAGCTGATCTGGATTTGTATTTAGGCTCAGTTGAACATACGTGTGCACAAAATTATTTCCAGCCCAACCATCATTGGTCAATACAAAATTTCCCAACCCTGTACTTGCCATACTAAGCAAAAAGTTTGGAGTCAAGTGTGTTGGTCCTGCATGTTCATCAAATACTGCGGTGACTTTCGCCTGAATTTCTCCTTCCTCATTGGTAAGCAGCACCTCTTTGCCCACGATGGCATTTCCTTTTCCAAACAGCTTTTCTGCCAAGAACGATGAAAGCACCAAACTTCTCGGCTCCATCAGGGCTGTTTTCCGATCTCCTTCCAACAGCGAAAAATTGAATACCTCGAAAAACGTTGAATCCACTAAGTAACTATTGGATTCAAAAAATGATTTGTCCGAGCCTTCCGGTTTCATCAGGAACTCCCCTCCCATGCTTACAACCCTAGTTTGCTGAATAACTTCCTCAAAATCCTCCACCAATCCCGGCCCAATTGCTGGACTGCCAGAAATCAATTCCATATCCGGAAATTCTCCGCGGTTGTTGATGAAAGTGGTGACCTTGTAGATATTCTCGTAATTGTCAAAATGCTTTTCAAAGCCAAATTGGGACTGGACATACAGAAGAATTGCCAAACTGCAGACCGTTCCCGCGGTTAAGCCTACCAGATTGATAATCCCGAAAGTTTTTAGATTAAGGAAGTTTCTCCAGGCGATTTTGAGGTAGTTGAGGAACATAGCTTGACGGGAAATGGACAGTTAGTTCGTAATTCTGATTCCACTTTTATGCCACCAAAAATAGACTCGCATCGTTCAATTCAGGCTTTTTTAATTTTTTAGCAACCTATCAGCGAACTTTTTTGTCCGTTGACGGGCAAAGTCTTTCAAAATCATAACTAGTCTTTAAAACAAAATTGGACCTTGAAACAATATGCTCGAGCCAGACTTCAATCAGAAATCAGGACTTTGTGATAAATTTTATATCAAATAGTATGACTGAATGATAGATTTTTTGTCAGAAAGTAACACGCTAAAGGATTGAAAATCATTTATCTTTAATTGAACCCAATCACATTGACCATGTTGTATCCCGCAATTCTTTACTTAGCCATGGCTTTTCAACCTAGGAACGAACCTATTTTCGAGGAACAAATTTTGGACTCCGAAGTCGCGATTGGCTATGGATTAGCCATCGGAGATGTGGATGGGGACGGGAAGGATGATATCATTTTAGCCGATAAAAAAGCTTTTGTCTGGTATCGAAATGGCGATTGGAAGAAGTTAGTGCTAGCGGAGAATCTCACCCAATCCGATAATGTCTGCATTGCGGCACGGGACATGGATGGAGACGGCAAAGTAGAAATTGCCGTCGGGGCGCAGTGGAATCCCGGCGAAACTTCGGACACCGAAAAGTCCGGAGCGGTCTTTTACCTCAATCGCCCCGAAGATCCCACCCAAAATTGGACTCCCAAGCAACTTCACCACGAACCCACCACACATCGCATGCGCTGGGTAAAAAATGGAACTAAAGCTCATCTGATCGTAGTCCCCCTGCATGGCAGAGGCAATGCCAATGGGGAAGGCGCGGGAGTAAAAGTGATAGCTTACGAGTTGCCTGAAAACCCATCAGATGAGTGGAAAATAGTTGTAATCGATGACAGCATGCATCTGACCCATAATTTGGACGTGATCGGTTTTGAAAGTGATAATTTGATTCTTTTAGGAGGAAAAGAGGGTGTCAAGCTTTTATCTCAATCCAGATCGAATTGGAATTCGGAGGAAATAGGACTTCCAAGCAGCCCAAGCGTGGGAGAACTCCGATTGGGAAGTGGTGCCAACCAAGTCCCTTTTTTGGCAACGATCGAACCCATGCATGGCACGACGCTGGTAGCTTACGAGGGATTTGACGATAATCTCAATTCTGAAAACGTAAAAAGAACCGTTTTGCATACTCAGCTAAAAGATGGTCATGCCCTTGCTCTTGGGGATTTTTTAGGTTTGGGATCGGATCAGATCGCCGTGGGTTGGCGCTTGCCCAATGAAGCAGGGGAATTTGGAGTGAAGCTTTTTGTGCCAAAAAATGGTTCATTCAGTGAATTCGAGGAGTTTTGGATTGACAAAAACGGTATGGCCTGCGAGGATTTGCAGGCAGCTGATCTCGATGGAGACGGTAAACCGGAACTCATCGCATCCGGCAGATCCACGAAGAATCTGAAGATTTATTGGAATAAGAATTAAAGCCCAAAATTAAGCGGGTACTGGGAGTGTAAAAAGACCAAATTTTAGTCAGGAAAGCGAGTGGAGACAGCCTTTTGCAAGAATGTATATTCAGAAATCAGTGAGTGGAGACACTCACTGCGGCAAAGACATTCACTGCGGCGGAAAGAATCTGAAGATTTATTGGAATAAGAATTAAAACCCAAAATTAAGCGGGTACTGGGAGTGTAAAAAGACCAATGCCGTGAGTGGAGACACTCACGGCGGCGGAAGTTGGGCCACTCACTGAGGCGGAATGAAATGTCCGCCCACATGAGTATCCCCACTCATATGATTGAGATAAATTTCTCGCCTACGTGAGTGTCCTCACTCACGTGATGAAGGTTAATATTGAACTATAAGTTTTTAGCGCTATGGAATTAGAAAAGATCTACTTTTTTACAGCCACAATTCATAATTGGCTCCCACTTTTAAGAAAGAATTCATACAAGGAAATCATCATCTCAAGTTTGAAATTCCTAAAACTGAAAGGACTGATAAACATTTACGGATTTGTAATTATGCCAAATCACATCCACCTGATTTGGGAAATGCTGGAAATGAACGGAAAAGAATCGCCCCACACGAGCTTCCTAAAGTTCACCGCACATCAATTTCTTCAAAAACTCAGAAAAGAGGATTTAAAAACGCTTGAAATGTATCAAGTCAGTTTGACAAATAAGAACCATTGCTTTTGGCAAAGAGATGCATTACCGATTGAGGTTTATTCTGAGAAAGTCATTTTTCAGAAATTGGATTACCTTCATGCAAACCCTTGTAGGGGAAAATGGATGTTGGCAAACAGTCCTGTTGAATACAAATACTCATCACACTCGTTTTATGAAACTGGCAAAGATTCCTTTGGATTTTTAACTCATATTGGAGATAGACTTTAAGGTATTCTGTTAAATTCTTTCGCCCACGTGAGTGTCCTCACTCACGTGGTTGTTTTATTCAATCCTAATTTTTGGAAGACATATTGCATGTGATTTAATTTTAGTCGGGAAAGTGAGTGGAGCCCTCCCTTTTGGCAGACAGGCATTGGCAAGAAAGAATATCCGAAAAGCAGTGAGTGATGACACTCACTGCGGCGAAGACATTCACTGCGGCGGAAGTTGGGCCACTCACTGAGGCGGAATGAAATGTTCGCCCGCGTGAGTGTACTCACTCAAATGATTGAGATCAATTTCTCGCCCGCGTGAGTGTCCTCACTCACGTGATGAAGGTTAATATTGTGCGAAATTATTTTTAGTTTGGCAGTTTACCGATTAGTACACCGGGAATATGCCTTTATTTGATGTTTTTTGAATTATCACAAAAACAAAAAACTCTGTAAATCAGCTATTTACAGAGTTTTGGTTTGGTTTAGAATCCTATAGTGTCGGGGTGACAGGATTTGAACCTGCGACCACACGCCCCCCAGACGTGTACGCTACCGGACTGCGCCACACCCCGATTTTGGGTTCGAATTTACAATTTTCAAAGATTCTAGAAAGCTTTAAAAATTATTTCCTGAACACTCAAAATAAAGTGTCTGGATTTCAATAAGTTCGGATACTCTGATTGAGCTTGTTAGGACTGATTTTTCTTAGACTGGCTAAACAGGGCCTCAAAATTAGTTTGACAGCAATGTTCACAACAAACCGATCCGGGATTCATAAGTAAAGCCTTTCTCAACGCCTCTCGCCCATTATTAAATGGCCCGAGATAATCTCGGTCAATCGCATCGGGAATCTGCGGACACTCTTTTTCGTGAATTTCAAAATGGCCAAGGTCATTTGCCTTGGAGGATAGATAAAAGAATTTCATAAAGCTAATTTTCAATTTCGTCAAAAATACGATGCTAAAAACTCTTGTAACATACCCTATATAGGGTATTTTTTCCATGTTTTTGAAAAAAAATCACTGAATATTACTACTTATCTCCGGGCCTGATCTCGAATTGACGCATTGGCATAGCATCGATAATTCTAAAAATCGCAGCGGGTGTAGGCGTTCCGATACCTGAATTTTTAATACCTCCGTCCAGCCCTATTAAAACCCACTTTTCTTTAACAGTTGGATCAAGCTCCAATTTTCTCAAAAAGGCCACAGATTGAATGGGTTCCTTGAAATTTGAATTTCTTAGCTTGTATTCCCTGAATTGAAAATACAACAGCTTCCTTGTGGTTAAATCCTTGGCCAAATCTTCTGAAAGCCAAGCAGAAAAATCTCCTTCTCCGGTGTAGATTAAAATCCGATGTTTCCAAAGCAAATCCTCAGGAACACAATCCTTTTGAAATAAAGACATAAAAACAAAAGCAATCAACCAATTCATAGCTTCTAAACATTATAAATTAATTTGATTATCCGCAATCCTGCCAGTAAGAAAGATTAGGCTATATAAAGTTGCGGATAATCGTCCACAGACGACTGTCAACAGTCCACAGCTCGTCTCATCGGACTTCTATCCTTATTTCCTATGGCTACTGGTAAGAAAGCGGATATACAGATAAATTAAAAACAGTTTTAAGTTTTCTTATGGTAAGAGTATAAGTTTTACCCACATCGATTAATTTATCTTCAGTTTCGAAGGTATAATTTATTCAATTAAATTTTCAATCAACTCATTTATTAACAAATCCTTACAAAATAAAATCAATTCTTATACGAAATTAGAAGAATAATAAATAATAAATTATTGCAATCGTGAATTCAAGGCTTAAGAATTTTTATCTGACTTAAATATAATTCCTGATACATTTTACAAACCCAGCCTTGCCGTTCACAGAAAGGCCCACTGCATCAAAATCAAGTGACCTCATATCCTACTAAAAACTTATCTGGCTACGGTTTTTTTTGAAAGTATGATTTTCGAGGAGAAATAAAACCCCAATTCAAGTTGTTTCTTTCAGATAATTTACATTTTTTTACACTTGGTTCGGTTTTTGAGTTTAAAAACCTGAAATCCTTAAAATCAATTCATTGCCTGAAAAGTTATTACAGCTTAAAACCTTGAGATAGTTATTAAACAATAGATATCTATAAATGTATTTTATATATATAAAAAAGAATTTTTTGTTGAATAATGAATTCTATGATTACCACCATTAATGCTTAATCTTTCGCCCGAGTCCGCGTACAACCTGAAAATCAAGCACCTCCTGCTCGTCGGGCTTTTGGTGTTATGGTGTGGTGTGAGTGTGGGGCAGACGACTTACACATGGATTGGGCCAAACAATGGCTCATGGGCCACTCCGGCAAACTGGTCACCCACACGGACCACACCGGCCACAAACGATATCTTGAGATTTAATACCGGAACAACCCTAACGGTACTTAACGTTCTTACGCAAACTCTAGGTAAATTACTGATAACTAACAATACAAATATTTCCTTGAAGCCCGACACAGGAGGTAACAGAACACTTACCATCAGTACTGTGGCACCAGATGCCTTATTTGTAAGTGCAGGGTCTAAACTTACCATATTAGGTATAGATGCTTTAACTGACAGAACCCTTACTATTAGTTCTGGAAATGCATCTGCCTCTAATATTTTTCAGATTGATGGGATTTTGGAAGTTGGAATTGATAACGGTCAAGCTGGTGCTGCAGGTGCTTTGACAAGAAGGAGTCCAGCAACACTTAATTTTGGCCCATCCTCAGAATACATTCATGCAAGAAATGCCGGAACTATCCCCACAGCATCATGGAATGCAACTTCTAAGCTAAGGATTACTGGAACCACCATTACCAGCCCAGGAGGAACAAGTCAAAATTTCGGAAATGTGATTCTTAATAGTCCTGGCCTTACCATAAATTCCGCCTTTTCGCCCACTCGAATTCAAGGTGACTTTTCTATATCAAACAGCGGAACTGGTTCCTTTGTCCAAGGGTCGTCTTTTACTGTGGACGGAAATTTTAGTCTGACAGGGGGAATTTACACCAGTTCCAATACTGCAAACAGAACACTTACACTTTCAAAAGACTTCAACCAATCAGGCGGAATCCTCAATTTATCAACCGTGGCAGGCATCATTGGTACGATCAATTTGGCAGGTAATTTCAATCAGACAGGGGGAACCCTTACTGAAACCAATACAGGTTCTGGAACGATCAACTTTAACGGGCTAGGTGGCGCCAATATTCAAACATTTACTTCGGGAGGAACTGTTTCAGAAACTATCAACTGGATTATTCCATCTAATTCAATAGTTCAAACTGCGACAGCGAGTTCTGTTTTTGGAGGAGCAGGCAACTTTACCATAAACGCAGGTGCAACCCTTGGAATACGTGCAACAGACGGTGTAGCAACCTCAACGGCAACAGGTCATGTCCGGTCTACCGGTACCCGAACTTTCAATGCAGGAGCAAATTACATCTTCAACGGATCTAGTAATCAATCTTCCAACGCAAATTTTCCAGCATTAGCCAATACCATTCGGGTCGAAAATACCGGAGCCACGGGATCCAACACAGTAACCTTTCAACGAAATACCACCTTGGGGGGTGACTTGATTGTCAATCAGGGTAATCTGGATTTATCCACATTTACCCTCAACAGAAGCGCTGCCGGAGGTACACTTTCTCTTGCTGCAAACACCACCCTGCTTGTTGGGGGAACCAGTAACTTCCCTGCAAACTATACCTCCAACTCACTTGATTGCAACAGTACGGTCAATTATTACTTAGAAGGCAATCAAATCGTCGGTGCGGTCAATTATGGAAACCTGATTCTCAGCGGTTCGGGCATTAAAACCCTCCAAACAGGAACTACCCAAATCTGTACTGATTTGACCCTTTCGGGTGCGGCACAAATAACAGGAGTGATAGGATTGACGATAGGGAGAAATGTTTCGATAAATACAGGAACCACGTTCAATGCCGCATCCTTTTCCCACAATGTGGGTGGCAATTGGACTCGGGCAGGAACTTTCATTCCAGGAACCTCCACCATCAACTTTAACGGAGCGAATCCCGGATCCGTACAATCGAGCACTTTCAATAATTTGACTTTTTCGGGTACTGGAGCCAAATCTGCCTCGGGAAGTCTGACGATCAACGGGAACGTATTGATCTCCAATAATTTCAACGCGAGCACCTTTTTACATACCGTGGCAGGAAATTGGACTAACAATGGCACCTTTACTCCCAATACCGGTACCATTACATTCAATGGTTTAACAGCTCAGACGATCTCAGGAAGCTCAGCTTCCCCCTTCCAAGCACTAACGATCAACAACTCTGCCGGAGTCACGGTAAACAGCCCTATTTCAGTCGCTACCACGCTTACGCTCTCTTCGGGGAATTTCAGCACGGCTGGAAATCTGACCATGGTAGATGAATCCTCCATCCTGTTAACAACTCCTTCGGCCTCGATGACAGGTGCAATCCAAGGCACAGGAGATTACGATGTGACTTATCAGGGAGGAAGCAGGTCATCAGGATCTGAACTTTCAGGTGCGGAGCTTCGGAATGTAACACTCACTTCCACCTCAGGCAGTACACTCACAGCCGCCTCGAATTTTACGATGAAAGGGCAGTTGAATATTCCTACAGGAGTAACGCTACAAATGGGAACTTTCTCCATTGGCCCGAGACTGATTACTACTCTTGGAGGAGGGCTACTGCTGACACAAAGCACTTCCCTAGCCCCTCTTCCCTCCGATGTGACTTGGAGCTTTCCGGTCAGATTTAACCGGATCACCGGAGGACAGACTGTTCCCTTTGGGATTTATGAAATTTTGGATATCCAATCCACCAGTGGAACAACCACCTTGGCTGATGAGGGGTCAGGGGATTTTGTAATTCGTAATCAGTTGAACGTGAGCACTCCTGCTACGGTCGATGCAAGTTCTTCACGGGTAATCTTCAATGCGAATGCAACCCAAAGCATCCCAGGCTTAGCTTTTAGAAAACTGACGCTCAGCGGAAGCGGAAATAAATCCTTTTCTACCGGCACAACTTTAGATAAAGAATTGGTAATCAACTCCAGTGCAGTTGCATTATTGGGTAACATCAACCAATCTGTAGAAACACTGATTTTAAACGGAGTCTCTCAAGCAGTCGGAACTTATGGAAGTACAGCCTCAGCTGCCACCAATAAATTAGCAGCATTCTTTGGTACCACAGGTACTGGAATTCTATTCGTAACCAATGTCTGCCAAGATGGTAAATGGGATGGATCAGCGAGTACTGACTGGTTTGACCCGGCCAACTGGTGTAGTGGAAGCGTACCTATTGCGACCACTGATGTTACTATTCCTGCCACAGTCAACCTTCCGGTAATTAATACCACCGGAGCAGTTGCCAGAGCTATTACTATTGAATCCGGCGCAAGCCTTACCATGACTGGTACATCGGAACTGTCGGTAAGAGGAAACTGGGTAAACAACGGAACATTTACAGCAGGCTCGGGGACTGTTCTTTTCGAAGGAACAACCGCTCAAACTACCTCAGGATCGAGTTCGAACACCTTCAGAAATCTCGTTATCGCAAATACCTCTACAGGGGTCACGCTAGGGTCTGCCACCAGTGTCGGGGGAATATTGACCTTGACTCAGTGGGTATTAGCTGCCGGAACCAACCTAAGTATGAGTTCAGGTTCTGAGATTAATAGAAGCGCAGGTTCGCTTTCTGGAACATTGCAAGGCTCCAATGCATTTGATGTCAGTTACACCGGAAATTCCAAAACTTCAGGACCTGAACTCACCAATACCGGACTAAGGAATCTCACGGTTAACCTAACTTCAGGACAAACCTTGACCATCGGAACCGCTCCAGCACTGCCTGATGGGAATCTAAGCCTAACAGGAGGCAGAATAAATACCGGAACCAATTCCATCGACCGATCTACAGCTGGAGGAACCCTAACTATTGGTCCGGGAACAACTTTCATCACTACCAGAGGGGGTGCGGATGCCTTCCCAATTACTTATTCCTCCAGAATTATTGATGCAAGCAGCACAGTAGAATATTTGGGAGCCAATCAAACGGTGGCTGCCAATACCTATGGAAATATCATCCTTGGAGGGGCAAGCGGTCTGAAGACTTTTGCAGGAACCACCACCATCGCAGGTAATTTATCCATTTTAGCCACTACCTCCGCCAGTCTGGGTTCTGCGAATTCCACCACTAACACCCTCACTTTAGGAGGAATTGGCCAGCCGAACGGATCGTACGGAAGTACGGCTTCCACAGCTTTGTTTAAAAATTCAACTTACTTCGGGACGACTGCAACAGGAATCCTGAATGTCACAACTAGCACCCTTGTTTGTGTCTCCGGTTATTGGATCGGGGGTACTTCCACTGACTGGTTTACTGCATCAAACTGGTGTAACGGAGTCCTGCCAACAGCCACAACCGATGTGCTGATTCCAGCAGTCGCTCCTTTCAAACCGGTAATCAACGCTCCAGGTGGAGTGTCGAGAAACATCACCATTGAATCAGGGGCTTCTTTGAGCATCACAGGAACCCAAACCTTAACGGTAAGCGGAAACTGGTCTAACAGTGGAACCTTTTCCCCTGGAACGGGAACAGTTGCATTTAGCGGAACGACTGCTCAGACATTCTCAGTTACAGGAACAAATCCTTTCCAAAATCTTACTCTGAACAATTCCGCAGGTCTGACTTTGAATTCTGCTGTTTCAGTAGCGGGCACTTTGACTTTAAGCTCAGGAACATTGGCATCTGGTACAAATCTAACCATGAATGCAAATTCAGAGATTGTCAGAACCAACGGCACCCTGGCTGGATCTATTCAGGGCAGTAACTCCTACAACCTCACCTATCAGGGCACAAGCAAAACCACAGGAGGAGAAGTTTCCGGTGCCGGGTTGAATAATGTTTCTGTGACACTCAGTGCAAGTCAAACTCTTACCGCAGGTGGTTCCTTCACTGTCAGAGGAGTTTTAACTATTCCAACCAATGTCACCCTGAACATGGCAGGGTTCAATCTGGCAGGAAATACCCTGACCACATCCGGTACAGGAACCCTCAGTACCCAAAGCACTTCTACCATTCCCCTTCCTTTGAATCGATCTTGGAGCTTCTTGGTATTTTACAATAATCTCGCAGGAGGTCAAAGAGTGGTGAGCGGAGTTTACCAAAATCTCAGCGTTGAGCTGAATTCAGGAACTACCACCCTGAGTCCAGACTCGGATGGAGCGATCGAAATTGCCTCGGGGAATTTTACCAGAACTGGAACAGGCGGAACTCTTTCTCCTAGCACATCCTTGGTGATTTTCAGTGGACCTAGTGCTCAGAGTATTCCTGCCATCAATTTCAACAATCTGGAATTAAAAGGCGGGGGGGATAAAACATTTACAGGAGCAGGAAATATCGGAGGTAACTTATCAATCAGCGGAACTGCCATTGCCAGACTGGGAGCGAACAATCGCACGGCAAATACATTGACCCTTGCAGGGATTGGACAACCTGCCGGCACTTTCGGAAGTACGGCTTCGACAGCCGCCTTTAAACGCCCTGCATTTTTTGGAACTACCGATATAGGCTTACTCACTGTCTCCGTAAGTACAGCAGTCTGTGATCCTGAACTCACAACTTGGACAGGAGGCACCTCCACAAACTGGTTTACTGCTTCCAATTGGTGTAATAATGCAATTCCAACTTCAATCTCGGATGTTTTAATTCGATCTACTGCTCCAAATCAGCCCACAATTGGAGCGAACGGTGCAAATACGCAAAACTTAACCATTGAATCCGGTGCGACCTTGACGATTAGTGGGGCATTTACACTCACTGTTGGAGGAGATTGGCAAAATAACGGGACTTTTGTACCGGGCACTACCAGTACAGTTACTTTTGCCGGCATTGAAGACGGTACAATTTCAGGAGGAAATTTTGCCAATATTTCCTTTACCGGAGCAGGATCAAAGTCCGCTTCAGCTAATCTCAGCATCTCGGGAAATGTGCTGATCTCCGATAATTTCGATGCAGGCGATGGAACTCATACAGTAGGCGGAAACTGGACTACAAATGGAAATTTCTCCTCAGGTTCTGGAAGCATCACGTTCAATGGAACTGCAACACAGGCTATCGCAGGATCATTTTCAAGCGATTTTAATAATTTAATCCTGAATAATTCAACAGGATTAACCTTGAACTCGAATGTGTCGATAGGAGGAACCTTGACACTGAGTGCGGGGACTTTGGCTGCTGGAACCCGCCTGACAATGAATTCCAACTCCGAAATCATTCGGACCAATGGTGTACTGACCGGAACTATTCAGGGATCAAGTGCCTACAATCTAACCTACCAAGGCACAAGCAAAACCACAGGCGGGGAAGTCTCAGGATCGGGTCTTAACAGCGTGCTTGTCTCACTCGACCCCAGCCAAGTCCTCAGTGCCGGAAGTAATTTCACGGTGGGAGGAAATCTGAATATCCCAACTAATGTTACGCTGAATATGGCTGGCTTCCAGCTCTTAGGAAACACACTGACCACATCCGGAAGTGGAACGCTCCGAACTCAAAACGCCTCTGCCACCCCTCTACCACTAAATCGTTCCTGGAGTTTCTTAGTCCTTTATGATAATCTGACAGGGGGCCAAAAAGTGGTGAGCGGAGTATATCAAAACCTTAATGTCCAATTGAATTCCGGAACCACCACCCTGGGGCCATCTACAGAAGGCCCAATTGAAATCGCCTCCGGTGATTTTACTGTAACCGGGTCCGGAGGAACCCTTTCGGCGGGTACATCCCTAGTCATATTCAGTAGTCCAAGCTCCCAGAATATTCCTGCGATCACGTTCACTAATCTGGAATTGAAAGGCGTAGGAAATAAATTCTTCACCGGAAGTCAAAATATCAGCGGTAATCTTTCCATCAGCGGAACTGCTGTTGCCAGATTGGGTAGTTCCAATCGAACAGCCAATACGCTCACCCTCGGAGGAGTGGGTCAGCCAATAGGATCCTACGGAAGTACTGCTTCGGCTGCCGCCTTCAAAAATGCAGCCTTCTTCGGTACGGCTGACACAGGTATCCTAAATATCACTACCAGTTCGCTGATCTGCACCAACGGAACATGGATTGGAGGAATCTCCACGGATTGGTTTACTGCCTCCAACTGGTGCGGGGGAATTCCAACAGCTACCACTGATATACTGGTCATATCCACCGCGCCTTTCCAGCCAATCATCAATGCCAATGGTGCAGTGGCACGAAACATTACGATCCAAACCGGGGCAAGTCTTGAAATCACAGGTGCCTTCACGCTCTCCATCCACGGAGACTGGGCAAATTCAGGCACATTTACTCCAGGTACTAGCAGCACCGTGAACTTCACTGGAACTCCTGCCGCCACAATCGGCGCAGGGACATTTGCCAAAATTTCCTTTACCGGTACCGGCACCAAAACCATCAATGCTATCCTCTTGGTTACGGAAAATATCACCCCGGTTTCCACCGCCGTGGTCCTGAGCGGAAGCAATACCCTGACCCTCAATACCGGTAAAACTATGGAAATACTAAGTCCCGGTTCTTTAACTACCAGTTCTGGAAGGTTGATTTTGAAACCCGGAGCTATCTATGTCAATCGAAGTGCTGCCAACCCTACCCTGGAGGCACAGCAAACCATTACGGGAAACAAAGGATGGAGAATGATCGGTACGCCGATTACCACCACTTACTCTACGCTTACCTCTGGTATGGAAACCCAAGGATTTCCCGGCTCGACTAATCCAACTTTGCAACCTAACCTGCTGTGGTGGGATGAGACGGACAAAGGAACCACCCTCCAGGGATGGAGACAACCTAGTAGCCTGAGCGCATCAGCCCCAGCCGGTAGAGGACATTATTTCTACATCTTCAATGGGGCTAGTAAGCCTGCTCCTGCAACAGGAAACTATACCGATGCCCTTCCCAAGACCATCAGCGTCACCGGAACAGAATTCAATCTGGCCTCAGGAAGCTTTAATTTCGGAGTGACTTTTACCCCAAGACCTGGTCAATTAGCGGTATCCGGTGATTCTTTGATCGAGGTCAACCAAGCAGATCAAGGCTTTAATATGGTGGCCAATCCAACTGCAAGTATCCTTGATTTTCAATCAGGGACAGGGTGGAACAAGAGCAATCTGGATAACACCATCTATGTATGGGATCCTGCATCGGGAGATTTTCTTTATTGGAATGGCTCCTCGGGGACCTTAGGCAGTGGGCGAATCGCTCCTTTCCAGGCATTTTGGGTGAAAGCCAATGCCGCAAGCCCTGTGTTACAGCTAAGCGGAAATGGGGCCAAATCCTTGACTTCCACCTCCTTCTTTGGCCGTAAACTGGACACTTCCCCTCCTACGCTGGAACTAACTATCGCAGGCGAAGGGATGCGGACTCAGTCTTTCATCACCTTCGGGGCAGATGGTAAAGTCGGTGCCGATGTCAAAGACGCCTACCAATTGGAGTCTCTTGCCGAAGATTGGCTATTGCTATACTCCTTCGGTTCGCCTAGAACCAGAAGTCCGCTGGTAATCAATCATCAGCCCGAACCAAACCAAGAAGACCGGGTAATTCCACTCCATTTGGCTGCTTCCAAAAAGGGGGAACCGATCAAGGGCAACTACCTTTTGGATTGGAAAATCCCTAACCAATGGCCTGCCTCCTCGGAAATCGTCCTGATGGATCATATCAATCAGAAAGCGATCGATATGCGAAAAGAATCGATGTATTCCTTCACCTTTGAAGCGCCCAAAGCTACTGTATCCAATGCCAGAAAAACCTGGGACGGGCTGCAAGTCCCTCAGGCGGTGGTATTCCAGACTCCTTACGAGGTCGGTGAAGAAGAAGAAATCAACTTATCCAACAATGCAAGACTGAGCTCAACAGCCAACTCCAAACCTAAGCGACCCTTCACCATTTACATCGGGGCATTCCCGAATGACCGAATCGAATACTTGCCAGAGTTCCCGAAACTCTTTGCACCAATACCTAATCCGTTTAGCGAGCAAACCAAAATCCGCTTCTACTTGCCTGTAGCCGAACAGGCAGAAGTCAGCATCTACGATATGCTGGGCAACCCAGTCGGCAACTTCCCTTCCCAAGATTATGGAGCAGGAATTCAGGATCTAGACTGGATACCCAATGCGATCGACTTGCCAAACGGTCTGTATATCATTCGATTGAGCACTTCCACCGGACAATTCACCCAAAAACTGATCAAAAACTGATGAAGCGGACTCTATTTCTACTTTTCTTTTTCATCTCCGGTTTTGCAGGTACTGTGACATTGGCACAAGTCGATGATACCCGAAAAGCAACGCTTTCAGTTAGGGCTACAGCTACGGTGACGGATAACCTGCAGATGCTGACCATCCGAAACCTGGACCTGATAAGCCCTCCCATCCTAGACAATAAAATTGTGGTCCCCCCTATCACTAGTGGTTTTGCGGGGATGTTTAAAATCATCGGAAATCCAAATGCAAGAGTTCGGATCACATTTCTTCAAAATGAAATTCTGAAAGAGCAAAGCGAGGGATTCGGAGAAGTCTTCGCTGAATATTATGTAAGTAAGGCATTTGAAGATACGCAGTTTCAAAGTACTCCATTACAGGTGGGTGAAGGCAATGTCATTCTCAGTGATGTGGGTGTGCTTTTCCTTTGGCTAGGTGCCAATCTGGATCTTTCCCAAGCGGTACCTGGACTATACCTGTCAGAATTTATCATCGAATTGGAATACATCTGATGGCGATCGGAAGAATATATCGAAGAAAGTTTGGGGTCTTGATCATTGCCCTTGGCGGATTGTTTTCCTCCGGGATGGGCTATGCCCAACGAATCAACTTCAGCACTTGGACCGGGAGTGATGACATCACCATAACACCGGTAATGGCCAGTCCAACCTTGAATTTCAATCAAAAGCAGTCCAATATATCTGCCAACAGCCCTGCAGTCACAATTAATCTTTCTGACATGCAGACGGTAGCTTATCGGATTGAAGCCCCTGAAGGATTTGACCTGACCGTAGAGGTGGATGCGCCTACTTTCCTTAGTCTGGGTGGCACGGGCACTGATCCGGCGACGCAAATTCCATTTCGGGTGGGAATTGCCTACAGTAATTTGCTAGCAGGCGATGAAATGACTGCAAAGGCAGGAGCTGTACAGCTCCCTTTGGGATTTTACAATGTGACTTTCCCCGTCAATCGAAGAATGGCAGGTACACCCGGGCCACCGCCAACTCCGATTTCTGGGGACTATGTGAGACCCAAAGCAACAGCTTGGTTTTTTATACACGGAGAACTTGGCCCAATCGGCCCGGTCAATGCCGGGCAGTACTTGGGAGATATTACTATCAACGTCTATTTCACCAGCAATGAGTAAGACATTCCGACATATCGCGGTGATGGTTTTCCTTACGGTAATGGGGACTCTAGCCCATGCCCAAGTGGTGGCTATCCAGCTGGAAATCCCCGCAGGAATCAATTTCAGCGCACAGGTATTGGATCCGATGGAAGGAGGAACTTGGGAAAACAGCAATGCGAAGGTTTGGGTGGGGATTGAGGCGCATGAAAACCTGACTTTTCTGCTTGATCTGGTATTCCCGGAGAGGGAAATCTTGCCTCCTCCCGAAGCCTACTTCCTAAATGATGGAAGTGCAGATTTCGAAACAGCGAGTAAGCTGGGTGTCGGATCACAAGAACTTCAGATGAAAAATCTTCCGAGGCTAATTCGAAACATGGAACCCAGACCCTCTCAACTTCAGGCTTGGCTTGGACTGCCGACCCTCAATGGAATTAAAATAAAAATAGAATACCCTTAACTAAAACATGCAAACCCATAAAATCATGCCTATGGAAAAAGTCTTCAAGTAAATCACGCCAAGGATATCCCGGATATCTGAAGCAAATTAAAAAGTACAAAATCCAATCATTATCAATTTCTTATTTATCTAAACAAACAAAAAACAAAATGAAAACAATCTTAAAATCCGTATTGACCCTTGGCCTCGTAGTAGGTTTGGGTTTCGCTGCAAATGCACAGAAAACTGCAACTGCACCAGCTTCAGCTACAGTATTGGCTGATTTAACAATCACATTGGATGCAACTCAGAATGAAATTGACTTTGGTAATCTTTCTGCCAACACTCCTGGGGTCATTGTCCATGATGCTAATGGTCCGGCTGGTAATGCTAACACAGGAAGTAACACCCAGGTGGCGCGATTCGACTTGGCCGGTGCTAATTCAGCTGTCACCGTATCTTATGATCCTACAGTAACCTTATCCAATACAGACCCAACTCCAGCCACTATGACAATGACTCCGGAAGTTGTTGGTGCGGCTTTGGCTACTGATCAGGCAACAGCAACTGCTGTAGCACGTGGTTCACAGGTCACGCTGGCAGGCACTACTCCAGTTTACTTTCTATGGGTAGGTGGCACTATTCCCGCACTTGCTAGCCAAGCTACAGGAACATATTCAGGAACATTCAACATTGAAGTTGAATACAATTAATTCCATCAAAGCCGACAGGGATTTCCTGTCGGCTTTCTTTACTTTAGCCTTATGAAAAATCATCTACCAGCTATTTTCGCATTTTTCCTTTGCCTTATTTCTTATTCGGCTTTGGCACAGGTTTCCCTTGCACCCACCACGGTCTTTATAGATCAAAACGGGATTGGGACCCTCTTTGTCACCAATCCGGGCGATACCCCTCAGGAAATCAATGTGAGTTTCCTCTTTGGGTATCCTGGAAATGACGAATTGGGCAACCTGACTATGGTCTATGGGGACAGCCTTAGTGAAAAGCAATTTGGAATGGGAGATCGCCTTCGGGCTTTTCCGAGGACCTTTATTCTGGCCCCTCAGCAGCAGCAGACGGTACGGCTTCAGGTCAGACCGGATCGTACTTTGGCACCGGGCACCTACTTCACCCGAATCAAAGTGACTTCCAATGCCCAAACTACAGATGTGGAGGAAACCAACACCGAAGGAGTTTCAACTCAGGTAAACTTCAAGTTTGATCAAATTATCGCAGCTTTCCAGAAAGTGGGAGCGGTAAGTACAAGCTTGGAATTTGGAGAAGTAGAAACTGAAATCGCAAATAACATCGTAAGGATCATTCCTGAATTTAAGGTAACGGGGAATTCGCCCTATCTTGGAAGTGTAACTGCAAGCCTGAAGAATAAAACCGGACAGGTCTTGGCTGAACAGCAGCAAACTGTTGCTTTATATTTCTCCGGAAAACGTTCAGTTGAACTGAAACTTCCCGAAAACCTTCCATCAGGTGAATACGATGTAGTTTTGACCTACGAAACTCGAAGATCAGACATCCCTTCTACTGATTTGGTTCAGTCCCCTGCGGTGCGTACGACAGTGAATTTGAAAATTCAGTAATGACCCGACTCACTATTGATTGATAGCAATCACCCTTTCAATTGCTGACCTTCCCTAAACTCTTTCTTGGCTTGCTGCTTTTTTTTGCGGCTTGCTTCCAACCTGTTTTTGCCCAGCAAGAACCGGATGGGGAGGTGATGCTCAATTTCAATTACCCGGCAGTAGGCAATGTTTACCTGAACGGGGTATTTTTTGGAGATGTGGCTTTTCTTCCCTTGGGAGAAGTTTTGAGTATGCTCCATATTTCTACCGAACGAACGGAAAGTGGAAAAGGCCTAAAAGGTGCCTATCCCACAAAAAACGACAATTGGTCCGTAGACCCTGTCACCAATAAACTCATCATCAAAGGGAAATCCGAGGCCCTCGAAGCGGATAAATACTACCTGGGTGAACTCGACCTTTTTCTTCACCCGGATTACTTCAAAAAGATTTTTGGCATCACCTTCACCGTGAATATCTACGCTTTGAGCTTGAGTATGAAGTCTGACTTCACCCTTCCAATCGAAGAGCGGCAAAAGCGGGAAAACATCCGAAGGCAACTTCAACAGCGGAATAACCTAGACACCCTGTCGGCTCCGCTAATTTATAATCGGGAGAGAAAAGCCCTCAGCCTTGGAGTATTGGATTACAATGTCAACTACACCACTTCCGATGTTGGAAATAACCTCGGGCTATTTCTCAATGCCGGCATGGAACTGCTTGGAGGTGATCTGCAGGGGAGTTTTAACGGGAACCTGAATAATGGCAACCTGCTCAATAGTTTCTCAGGTCTACGCTGGAGGTATGTGCTTCCGGGAGGTATGACCCCCGAACGAAATGTCGGCATGGCCAGTATCAGCGCAGGGCAAATCAGTACCACAAGTTTTTCGAATGCCGCCAACTTGGTCGGTGTTTCAGTCACCAATAATCCGGTGATTCCCCGTTTGGAATTGGATGTATTTATCATCGATGGAACGACTGTTCCCGATTCAGAAGTCGAGCTTTTGATTGGGGGGCAACTGGTGGATTTTACCAGGGCAGATGAGGTAGGATACTACCGATTCAATGCCCCCGTAACCTACGGAACAGTTCGACTGAGTACAAGAATTTACACTCCACAGGGAGAAGTCATCATTCAGGACCGACAGATTCAGGTTCCATTTAGCTTTTTGCCAAAAGGTTTTGTAGGCTATAATATCCAAGCTGGCCTGCCACAGTTTACTTTTGACAGCTTGGGAACCGGCATGACCTCTCATGCAGACATTTCCTACGGAATCACGAATGCGCTGACCGTCCGTGCTGGTGCCGACCAAGGAGCGATTTTTGGGGAAAGGGCCATTTATCCGGTTTTTGGGCTTTCGGCACGGCTATTTCAGCAATATCTGCTCAATGTGGATGCACTTCCTGATCGCTACTATCGCGCAAATGCGAGCGTATTCTATTCGGATAACACCACCATCAATGCACAATTCACTGAATACAATCAAAATTCCGCTCTTAATTTCCGGGGACAAACACGGGACGGAAACCTCAACGTTTTTTATCCTTTCAAAATCCTCGGCAAATTCTCAGGCTTCCGGGTAACCGGCGAGCGAATCTGGTTCAATACAGGCTTAGGAGTAAACAATTACCAATTTGATTTCAACACCCAAATCAACCGGGTAGTGGTCCGCTTCAATTACCGCGGTGGCGCTCGTGGATTGATCAATGACCCGGAAAATACCAGTCAGAATCAATTCGGACTCTTCACCAGTTCACTGACTTATACCCTACCCCGAAGCCCCGGAATCCCGGTTTATGTCCGAGGGCTTTTTCTACGTGGGCAATTCAGATATTCCACCCTTCTCAAGCAAGGAGAATCTGTGAGTTTCCTGCTTTCCCAGACCCTCTTCAAAAATGGGCGCTTTACCTTGGGATATGATCGAGAGCTCCTCCGCGATCTGTCTAGATTCCAGGTTGGATTCCTTTATGATTTTAATTCATTGAGATCCTCCACGCAATACACGAAAGGAACTAATGGACATGCATTCCAACAGGGGTTCAGCGGTTCATTAGCTTATGACCCTGCCGGTGGCATGATCATTCCAAGTAACAGAGATCAGGTCACCCGCTCAGGTGCAGCTGTGAGACTTTTTGTTGACAGCAATGAAAACGGCCTGTTTGATGAGGGCGAAGAAATAGTTCCTGCCAAGGCAATCCGACTGGATCGATCCGCAAATATCCTCATCGGAACAGACGGAATTCTGAGAATCACACAGCTTCAGAGTTATTGGAAATATCGCCTCGATATTGATATTACCGCGCTTCCAAACCCGAATCTGGCTCCAAAGCTGAAAAGTTTTTCCTTTGTCGCCGAACCAAATCGTTTCAGACAAATTGATATCCCACTGTATCAGACGGGCATTATTGATGGCTTTGTGTTGGTGGAAAAAAATGGACAGACTCAAGGACAGGGAGGATTAAGACTGGAATTAATCCGTGAAGGCGAGTCCGAACCTGTGGAGATCATTCGGACATTTACCGATGGAAGCTTTTATTCCTATGGCCTTTTACCAGGAAAATACAAGTTGCGCATTGACTCAAAACAGCTGGAATTCATGCAGGTGAATTCCATTCCAGGTCAATTGGAATTTGAGATTAAAGCACTGGCAGACGGAGACTATCTTGAGGGATTGACTTTAGTACTTAGCCCAGCGGGAAAACAATAGGTATTCAAGTTACCGGTCCCGATAAAAAAAATGATTGGGCGATGTGAAAGTTGCAGCGGTGATCCATCGGCTATAACCCCTCAGAATCCGAAATCCGGGCAGGATGCTACTTTTTACACCCTTAAGAACTTCTCCACCAAGTCCCTCCATTCCTCTTCTAAACTTAAAATTGGTCGCTTCTCCATCGCTTTCGAATACCAATAATCAGCATTCCACAAGTCTCCTTCTTTGCGATGAAGATAGGCATGAACTCTAGCCGCGCTTTTTCCAGAAAGGTGATCTACCTGATCATGGGCTGATTTCCAATCGCCCTTACCATCAAACCATAGTGCTAAAAGCTCAGGGCCAAACAACTCTTTCTCCGGATCCATTTTCAAGAAGGTAAATGCCAGTTCGTTTTTCATAGTTCAACTCTTTTTCAGAAATCAAATTAAAAATTTAACTAGAAGGATTTCAATGAAAAAGTAAGTTTTTCGGCAAAGAACTGAATTTCAAACAACTACGCAACCTCTGTTTGATTTCAAAAATCCGCCAAATCTCCAATCTCCCAATCCAGTTGGCTGGTATTGGATTAATTCTATATTTGCCCAATTAATTTTCAAAAACCCAAATCGAATCAAAAGATAATATGGAAGAAGCGTTGATTTATATGATCCCCGCACTTGGGGTAGTTGGCCTGATTGTCATGGCCATCAAATCTGCTTGGGTAGTCAAACAAGACACCGGAGACAAAAACATGGTCGAGCTTGCCGGCTACATAGCTGACGGAGCAATGGCGTTTTTGAGAGCGGAGTGGAAAGTGCTTTCGTATTTCGCAGTTATTGCTGCTATAGTATTAGGCTGGTCAGGGATGCTGGTGGAGACCTCACATCCTACGATCACCATTTCCTTCATCATTGGCGCATTCCTTTCTGCTTTTGCAGGCTATATCGGAATGAAAATCGCAACCAAAGCCAATGTGAGAACTACACAAGCCGCACGAACCAGTTTGAAGCATGCGCTTAAAGTGTCCTTTACAGGCGGCTCAGTGATGGGACTTGGAGTTGCCGGATTGGCAGTTTTGGGAATGGGATCCTTGTTTATCGTCCTCTATCAAGTATTTGTGGTCAGTACAGGTGCCGGAGTCAACGGTCTGGAAATGGAAAAAGTCCTGGAAGTGTTGGCCGGATTCTCACTTGGTGCTGAGTCAATCGCCCTTTTTGCCCGTGTGGGCGGAGGTATCTATACTAAGGCTGCCGATGTCGGAGCTGACTTGGTAGGAAAAGTGGAAGCAGGAATCCCTGAAGATGATGTAAGAAACCCTGCCACAATCGCAGATAACGTGGGTGACAACGTAGGTGACGTTGCCGGAATGGGTGCAGATTTGTTCGGTTCGTATGTAGCTACAATTCTTGCTACAATGGTTCTTGGCCGTGAGATTGTTTCTTTGGATGCTTTTGGAGGAATAGCTCCAATTCTCCTACCTATGGTTTTGGCTGGTTTAGGTATCGTTTTTTCCATCATGGGAATGGCTTTCGTCACCATCAAAGATGAAAAAGGCGACGTGCAAAAAGCCCTGAACATGGGTAACTGGTCTTCTATCGTATTTACTGGTATAGCCTCTTTCTTCGTGGTGAATTACATGCTTCCTGAAACACTTTCCATCCGGGGCTATGAATTCACCAACATGGACGTATTCTATGCAATCATTTTGGGATTGGTAGTCGGTACATTGATGTCTATCATCACCGAGTATTATACTGCCATGGGCAAGCGCCCAGTTTTATCAATCATCAAGCAGTCAGGAACCGGTCACGCAACCAATATCATCGGTGGCTTGGCAGTGGGTATGGAATCTACCGTTCTTCCAATTCTTGTTTTGGCAGGTGGTATCTATGGGGCTTATGAATTTGCAGGATTATATGGTGTGGCAATCGCCGCAGCAGGTATGATGGCTACTACTGCCATGCAATTGGCAATTGATGCCTTTGGCCCAATTGCCGATAATGCCGGTGGTATTGCCGAAATGAGCCAGCTTCCAGAGGAAGTCCGTGGACGTACGGATATCTTGGATGCAGTGGGAAATACCACAGCAGCTACAGGAAAAGGCTTTGCCATTGCTTCTGCTGCTTTGACTTCTTTGGCATTGTTTGCTGCTTTCGTCGGAATTGCAAAAATCGATGCAATTGACATCTACAAAGCCCCTGTACTCGCCGGACTCTTTGTCGGAGGCATGATTCCGTTTATTTTCTCCTCCCTTTGTATTGCGGCGGTAGGCCGTGCTGCGATGGACATGGTGAATGAGGTGAGAAGACAATTCCGGGAGATTCCGGGAATCATGGAATACAAGGCAAAGCCAGAATACGAAAAATGCGTGGAGATTTCCACCAAAGCATCAATTCGTGAAATGATCGCCCCGGGAGCAATCGCATTGCTTTCCCCAATCATCATTGGCTTTGCATTTGGCCCGGAAGTATTGGGTGGCACACTTGCAGGTGTGACAGTTTCGGGTGTGTTGATGGGAATTTTCCAATCCAACGCCGGTGGTGCTTGGGATAATGCCAAGAAGTCATTTGAAAAAGGCGTGGAAATCAACGGTGAGATGTATTACAAAAAGTCAGAACCACACAAGGCTTCGGTGACTGGTGACACCGTAGGTGATCCATTCAAAGATACTTCAGGTCCATCTATGAACATCCTGATCAAATTGATGTCAATCGTCGCCCTTGTTATTGCTCCCCACATTTCCGAAGGAACCCATAGCCCGGTGGTTGAGAATGCCGTGAAAAAAGAAGTGAAAAAAGAAATCAAAATCGTGGATGGCAAAAAAGTCGAAACTGAGACTATCACAATTACGAGATAATTTAACCAATCAACCAAAATGCTAAACCGTCTCTGAGCTTCAGGGGCGGTTTTTTTTATTTTTCGAAATAAAAGACCTGTCAGGTTTTGAAAACCTGACAGGTCTGAACGCTTGCAGATTCCAATTAAGACCAAGGATTCTAAATTTAAGAAATGGGTCAATCTGTGAAAATCCGTGCATTTATCTGTGATTATCTGTGGGAACAATTAACTTCCGTTCATGAAGAAAATACTCTTTGGTCTACTAATCGCCCTTTCCTCCTGCACGGTTCAAAAAATCAATTCTTCGCTGAAAAAATCAGAAGTGTTTGACAAAGGTCACTTCGGCTTCATGCTCGTTGATCCGGAGAAGGAAAAACCGCTGGTAGAGATTAATTCTGCAAAGTATTTCATCCCAGCATCCAATACCAAACTTTTTACATTTTACACTGCCTATTCCATTTTGGGAGACGGATTGGTCAATGGCTTGAATTATCTGGAGCGGGGTGATTCCCTGATTTTCTGGGGAACTGGAGATCCGAGTTTTCTGCATCCGGATTTGAAAAATGACAAGGTCTTGGAGTTTTTAAAAAACTCGAAAAAAGACCTTTATCTGCTGGATAACTTTAATCAAGTTTCAGCTTTTGGTTCGGGGTGGTCATGGGATTGGTACAATGCCTACTATGCTACTGAGCGGTCGGCATTTCCTATTTATGGAAACGTGGTTCGCTTTGAGAAAGAGAAAGAAGCGCAACGAATTGCTGTAATACCAGAGCGTTTCAGGACCTTTCTTTCAGGTCAGGAAACTAAAAACTGGCAAGGATATCAGTTTAGAAGAGATCGTTTTTCAAACCTTTTCAGCTATCAAATTAGCTATGAGTCCACTGAGGCAATTCAAACGGACATTCCCTTTATCACTTCTGGAGAGTTAGTCAGGATGATGTTGTCTGAGGAATTAGGAAAACCGGTTACTCTAATCCAAAATCCCTCCTACTTTGGGCTTGAACCCCAAAAACTCCAAACAGCTCCTGCTGACAGCATCTATTCCCAAATGATGAAAATCAGCGACAATTTTCTCGCCGAGCAATTAATGCTACTGGTCTCTGATCAATTGAACAACACCCTAAGCATAGCAGATGCCATCGAATACGCAAAGGAAAATCTGTTACAGGATTTGCCGGATGAAGTGATTTGGTATGACGGCTCGGGGCTTTCTGCGAGAAACATGTTTACCCCCAGATCTATCATTTCGCTTTTGGGTAAAATCCGTGAAGAAGTGCCCTTGGAGAAGATCAAAGCTTATTTCCCGGCAGGCGGAGAATCAGGAACAATCCGGAATTGGTACAAAGCCGACGAAGGTCAAGCTCCATATATCTATGCCAAAACCGGTAGCCTCAGCATGGCCACTTCGCTAAGCGGATATCTGATCACCAAAAGCGGCAAGATTCTTCATTTCTCCTGCATGATGAATAATTATCAAATTCCTTCCAATGACCTGAAAAATGAACTTCAGAAGATGCTTTATTTTATCCATGATAAATATTAGCAGATGAAAATCGAGAATAATAACACTTCATATTTAGGCCTAAAATCGCAAATCTCGGAACTACTCCTCTTAGGCCGAGAGCAAGCAGGTAGAGCCATCAATGCAATCCTAGTTCAAACTTACTGGCAAATCGGAAGGCATATTGTTGAATTTGAACAGAATGGCAAAGACAAAGCTGAGTATGGGTCTGAGTTGCTAGATCGTCTTTCGAGAGATCTTTCAATGGAGTTTGGGAAGGGTTTCAGTAGGTCAAATTTATTTCAGATCAGACAATTTTATCTGAAATTTCCAAAAATCCAGACACTGTCTGGACAATTGAATTGGAGCCACTATGTAGAAATAATTAAGTCGGATCATGACCTAGAGATAGGTTTCTACATCAAACAATGTGAAAAGGAAAATTGGAGCGTAAGGGAGTTGAAACGTCAAATGAAGAGCATGCTTTTTCACCGAATCGCAGTCAGCAAGGATAAGCAAACCATTCTTTCTCTTTCAGAAAAAGGTGCTGAAATCCAACTTCCATCAGATATCATCAAAGATCCTTTTGTTTTTGAGTTTCTTGGAATACCAAATTCCATGTCCTATTCTGAAGGCGAACTTGAGTCTAAACTCATTCAAAACCTTCAGAATTTTCTCCTCGAACTCGGTAAAGGTTTTGCATTTATTGGTCGACAATATAGAATCAGTCTAGCAGGCAGGCACTTTTTTGTTGACCTGGTTTTTTACCATCGCATTCTCAAGTGCTTTGTTTTGATCGATTTGAAGCGAGGGGAAATCGATCATCAGGATGTGGGGCAAATGAACCTTTACCTGAATTACTTCCGAAAAGAAGAAAATACTGAAGGTGACAATCCTCCCATTGGAATCGTACTTGGGGCTTATAAAGACCAAATCTTGGTTGAGTACGCGACTGAAAACATTAGTAATCAACTTTTTGTAAGTAAATACCAACTCTTTCTACCAGATAAAAAACAGTTGGCAGCTGAATTAGAAAAACTACTAGACCTTGAATAATCTCTATGATACGATTCCCTCTGTTTCTGGTCGCTTTCCTCCTTTTCTCCCAATCCCTCTTCGCCCAAACCTTCACCATGGAGCAGGTAGGGAAATTCAGTTTCCCCTCAGAACTCGTCTCCTCACCGACAGAGGAGGCAATTGCATGGGCAATGAATGAACAGGGAAATCGGAACGTCTATTGGGCAAAAGGACCTGATTTTTCCCCAGAAAAACTTACCCAATTCCATGAGGACGACGGTCAGGAAATCAGCAGTTTGCAATTTTCTCCTGACGGAAAATGGCTGGTATTTGTGCGAGGTGGAGATCACGGAGGAGGAAATTACTCTTCCACGGTCAATGCCCAAAACCTCCCCCAACTTCCAAAAGTCGAAATCTGGAAAATCAATCTGGAATCCAAAAAAGCCGAAATTCTGACCGAAGGAGATGATATTTCTTTGGGCTTTCCCCATCAATTGGTCTATCTGAAAGGTGGTCAAGTATGGAAAGCTGATTTGGATGGTGAAGAAAAATCTGTACAACTATTTCAGATCAAGGGTAATGTTAACTCAGCTGTATTTTCCCCTGACGGAAAGCAATTGGCATTTACCGTCAACCGAGGCGGACATCAACTATTGGGAATTTACAGAGATGAACAAACGCCAATTCAGTTTTTGGCAGCTTCCTTCCACCGGGATTCCAATCCAAAATGGTCTCCTGACGGAAAGCAGGTCGCATTTATCCGTACCCGAGGAGGTCAGGGCGCAGCTTTTCCATTGCTTGAACCCCGGCACATTCCTTGGGAAATCTGGGTTGCAAACGTGGAAACCGGTGAAGAAAAGAAACTTTGGAAAGCTCCTGAAACGCTTCGAGGCTCCTTTTCACCCGGATTTTTCGACTTTTCCGGCAACTCGGAATTAGTCTTTCAATCCTATGAAGACGGCTGGCAACATCTCTATTCTTTGGATATCCTTTCGGGAAAAACGCAAATCCTGACTCCTGGCGACTTCATGGTGGAGCAGGTGAAAATAAGTTCGGATCGGAAAAAAGTGGTTTTCTCAGCCAATTCAGGGCCTCACAACCAAGATCTGGATCGACGGCATATTGGTTCGGTCGATTTGGTTTCCAAAAAATTGAATTGGGAAACATCAGGAAACGGCATTGAAGCTTATCCAGTTAATATCGGAAAAGAAGGCAAAATGGCCTTTTTTTCAGCTACTCCACAACGTTCCCACTTGGTTGCCATTAAAACAGGCAGTACTTACAAACTCCTTCAAGAATCCACAATTCCCTCAGACTTTCCACAGGCCAAATTAGTCACTCCAAAGCAGGTGAAATTCACCGCTCCCGACGGCACGACAGTCTATGGCCAACTTTTCGAAAAGAACGGTGGCGCTGCCAAAAAGCCCGGAGTCGTATTTGTCCACGGAGGTCCGCAGCGGCAGATGCTGTTGGGTTGGAGCTACATGGATTACTACTCCAATGCCTATGCCCTGAATCAGTATTTGGCAGAACTGGGTTTTGTGGTGCTCTCGATCAATTACCGATTGGGTATCGGCTACGGCTATGAATTTCACCGACCCGCCTATGGCTACTATCAGGGAGCTGTCGAATATCAGGACATCAAAGCAGGAGGAGAATTTCTGGCTGCTTTGCCTCAGGTGAATCCGGAGAAAATCGGAATCTACGGAGGCAGCTATGGAGGATATTTAACCGCCTTGGCCCTGGCGCGGGACTCCAAACTTTTCAAAGTCGGCGTGGACATTCATGGCGTTCATGATCTGGATAGCCGTTATGAATTACCTGACGGCTATGAGGTCGCTCCTGATTATGAAAAAGCCAAGGAGATCGCATGGAAGTCATCGCCGATGGCTGATTTGGACACTTGGGCCAGCCCTGTGTTATTCATTCATTCCGACGATGACCGCAATGTCAACGTGAGCCAAACCACCGATCTGATCCGGAGATTTGAGGAAATGAACAAATCGTATGAATCGATTTTTATCCCCGGAGATACGCATCACTGGATGAAATGGAGCAACATGGTTCGCGTGCATCAGGCCACGGCGGATTTCCTGAAAAAGCATTTGATGGATTAATTTTGGTCAACGGTCATCAGACCACGGTCAACAGCTGTGGTCAGTGGACTGTCGACAGTTGACGAAAATATGCTACACCTCAAATCCCTTCACCACATCGCCATCATCTGCTCAGATTATGTGCGATCCAAGAGATTCTATACTGAAGTGTTGGGTTTCAGCATCATTCAGGAAGTTTACCGAGCTGAGCGGAAGTCCTACAAATTGAATCTAGAACTGAACGGGAATTACTTGATCGAGCTTTTCTCATTTCCCAATCCTCCAAAGCGGGTTTCAAGACCCGAAGCCTGCGGACTCAGACATTTGGCATTTGAAGTGGGAAGTATCGAAGAATCTATCACCTTTTTGGTCAAATCAGGAATTAACCCTGAACCCATTCGAGTAGACGAACATACCGTTAAGCGCTTCACTTTTTTCGCTGATCCGGATGATTTACCGATTGAACTTTACGAACTTTAATCATGGCAGAAAACAAAACCCAACCAACCGACGCTTCAGTGGATGATTTCCTCAACAGCACCGAACATCCTCAAAAGCGGGCAGATTCTTTTTCCCTGAAAAAAATCTTGGAAGATGTTACCGGTGAGAAAGCCGTGATGTGGGGAGAATCGATCGTGGGATTTGGAAAGTACCACTACCACTACGAAAGCGGAAGAAAAGGTGAGTTTCTCATCGCTGGTTTTGCTCCACGAAAGGCCGCTATTTCACTTTACCTGCTTGGCTGTATGGAGACGAAATTTGAGGAACTCATGGCTAATCTCGGCAAACACAAAACCGGAGCTTCCTGCATCTACTTCAACAAGCTTTCTGACCTGAATGAGGGAGTTCTGCGTGATCTGATCAAAAAGTCTTATGACTTCATGAAGGAAAAATATCCACTTCCGAAAGCTTAGACTTACCAAAAAAAAGACCTGCCAGGTTTTAAAAACTTGGCAGGTCTGAGTCAGGCAATCCCCTCAATCAGTTGTTGCGCTTCCTCGAGTGATCGCTTGTATTTTTTTATCGTTATTCTTCCAAAAACATAGATGGCAATTAGCCCCAATGGCACGTAAGCCAACCAAAATGTCGGTTCGAGAATCAAATCTTTTTTACCAAGCAATTCTGCCAAAGGAGGTAAAATACTGATTGCAAAAAGACCAGAAAGCAGCAAATTGAAGCGTTGAAACTTCCAGAAAAAGACTTTGTCCTTTTTGAATTTTTCAACTAAAATCGATGGACTTTCATCGGTAATTTTCCACCTACTCAATCTTGCCAATGTCCACAGACTGATAATCGGTAAAATGATCATCACTGTTGTATTGAAAATTGCCAAAACCTGATTGATGGGCAATTCGAGTTCTTCAATTTTGGAAATAAAGTAACCGGCGTACACAAAACATACTATACTACCGAAGATCTCGGGGAAATAAATGCTATTTAAGCGACTTTGGTATTGTTTTTTAGTCATTTTCATGAGTTCTTCTTTTCTGATTTTTTCCTGATTTTCTACTTTTCCGCTGAGGTCTTCCCAGAGGGTTTTCATTTCATCGAGTTCCATTTTTTGTTGATTTAGTAGGTTTGAACTCCTTTTCTAAGCTTATCCTTGATCCGCGAGAGTCGCGTGCCGACGTTACTACTGCTGATTCCGACGATTTCGGCGATTTCATCGTGGCTTTTTCCTTCGAGAAAAAGGAAAACAATCCCCCTGTCCAGCAGTCCCAACTTTCGGATTTCGGCATAGAGGACTTTGAGCCGCTCTTCTAATCCAGAATCCAAATCCTCTGCAAAATCCAATTCCAATCCTTCCATGGGTACTGCAGTCACCCTTTTTTTGGACCGGTTGAGATTCGTGATTGCCGTATTCATCCCAACTCGATAAAGCCAGGTACTGGGCTTGGAGGCTTTTTTGAACTGATCAAATGACTTCCAAGTTTGGTAGACAATCTCCTGATACAAATCCTTCTGCTCTTCCCTATCGCGCGTATAGATAGTAGTGATCTTGTAGATCAAGCCCTGATTTTGTTGGATGAGATAAATGAATTCGTCCTCGCGGTTCATGTATTAGCTTTTGATCAATTAGTCTTTGCTTCGCTTAAAAAATCACACGCAACACAAACTTTATTTTTTGTATCCGCACTGATGCATGTGAATTAGATTTGGGGTATTTATAATGCGGATACACGTCAACAGACGACTGTCGACAGTCCACAGCACATTTCAACTGGAACTCAATCCTGCCATTATTAGGGTAAGTGAAGCTAAAAGAATATAAATAAACTTTAATTAAAAAAACCAGGGATAATTTAGATGAAAGCCATTTTTCTCGGTGCAAATATCTCTATGGATTGGCCGGAAGCCTGGAGACAGATGCTTCGACTACGCTCAGCACAGGCGACCACGCCACGGCGTGAAGGCGAAGAGATCCATAATTTTAGAATTTGAGTTTAGTTTTATTGGTTAAATTAATCGACTGGAAAAGAAGCTGATAATCATTCATCAAATCTACATTTCTGCAAAAAGAGCTTTAAAACCTATTAAAAAATCTGTTTAAATCTGTGTCCTTTTCTGTGGGAATCTGTGGGAACCTTTAAAAAAAAATCGGAAATCAACTTTTTGGAATCCTTAACTTCAGGCCATGAACTGGTTTACTACTTTTGAAATCCCTCCTTTAGCTCATCCAATATCACACAAATCAAAAATCCTGTGCATGGGTTCTTGTTTTGCACAGACCATTGGTCAAAAGATGCTCGATGCCAAATTCGATGTTTTGGTCAATCCATTCGGTACCCTATTTCATCCGCTAAATCTATCTGATCTGCTGGATCATGCGCTTTTCAATGATCCCTTAGACGAAGAAGGAATCTTGGAAATGGAAGGGCTTTTTCTCCATTATTCCACCCATTCTAATGTGGTGGGTAAGACCGCGCTGGAACTGAAAGAAAAATACGATCATCAACTAAAGCTGACCAAAACCTACCTTGAAGAAGGAACCCACCTCATTCTAACTTTGGGAACAGCTTGGATTTACGAGCATGAATCCTTCGGAAGAGTGGCCAATTGTCACAAGCAGCCTCAGAAACTGTTCACAAAATCACTTTCCAAACTTGAAGACATGGAAATGGGTCTTTGGCATGTCCTGGATAATTTTTCCAGAGTCTATCCCAATCTGAAAATAATCCTGACGGTAAGTCCCGTTCGGCATATCAAAGACGGAATCCCCGAAAATCAACTGAGCAAAAGCATGCTTCGGGTTCTTTGTGCCAATTTGGAGCGTAGAATGGAGACAGTAAGCTATTTTCCGGCCTATGAAATTATGATGGATGAACTGCGGGATTATCGCTTCTATAAAACCGACCGGATTCACCCGACAGAAGAAGCCGAAAACTACATCTGGGAGAAGTGGAAAAGCACGATTTTCTCAGCGGAAACCCAATCCAAAGTTGCTGAAATTCAGAAAGTCCAACTCGAACTCGCCCATCGACCTTTCAATCCAGAAAGTGCTTCCCATCAAAAATTCCTTCAAAACTTATTGGGAAAACTGGAACGATTGAACGGCGAATTTGATTTTTCAAGGGAGCTAGAGTTAACTAAACAAACCCTCCAAGGGCTCTAAGTCCCTTGGAGGGTTCATTCATTTCGCAAATTCTCCAAGAGTTCTTTTCCCCTCGAAGGATTAATGAATTTCACTAACCCTCTAGGGGATATATAGTCCTTTGCTATTGATAAATTTAACCTAACCCTGCAAGGGATTCGAAACCCTTGGAGGATAATTTTCCAATTTTGCAATCTTCCAATTTTCCAATGGCCACTAACCGTCTCCAACATTCCCAATCCCCCTACCTCCTTCAGCACGCCCATAATCCTGTAGATTGGTTTCCTTGGGGACCGGAAGCACTCAAAAAAGCTGAGTTGGAAAACAAACCGATCATTGTATCGATTGGCTACTCTGCCTGCCATTGGTGCCATGTGATGGAGCGGGAAAGTTTCGAAGATCAAGTCACTGCCGACCTGATGAATGCCCACTTTGTTTGCATCAAGATCGACCGGGAAGAGCGACCTGATATCGACAACATCTATATGGATGCTGTGCAGGCGATGGGACTTCAGGGAGGTTGGCCGCTGAATGTATTCTTGATGCCCAATCAAAAACCGTTTTATGGCGGCACCTATTTCCAAAATCTGAAGTGGAAACAACTCCTTTCAAACATTGCGGACGCCTACACCAAGCATGCCGATCAGTTGGCAGAAAGTGCCGAGGGATTTGGACGAAGTCTGAATCGGAAAGAAACAGACAAATACGGGATTTCAGCTGGAAATGCAGATTTGGATGCGGATGATTTAGTAGAAATCGTCACCAAACTCAGCACCCAATTTGATCCCGAATGGGGCGGAATGAATCGAATCCCTAAGTTTCCGATGCCTGCTATTTGGGATTTTTTGCTGGATTATGCCTTGCTCAGCAAAAATGAAAACTTGCAGGAAAAGGTGTTTTTCACCCTTGGAAAAATAGGAATGGGCGGAATCTACGATCAACTTCGGGGAGGATTTGCGCGCTATTCTGTCGATGGAGAATGGTTTGCACCGCACTTTGAAAAGATGCTCTATGACAACGGACAGCTGTTAGAACTTTACGCAAAAGCCTATCAGGTCAGTAAGGATTCCTTTTTTCTGGAAAAAGTCCAAGAAACCGTCAATTGGCTGCAAGCGGAAATGCTTCAGGAAGAGGGTGGCTTCCATGCTGCTCAGGATGCCGACAGCGAGGGTGTCGAGGGGAAATTTTATACCTGGACTTATTCGGAATTGACGAAAATCGTACCGAATGAGATGCCTTGGCTGAGTAAACTCTACAACCTTAAACCCAATGGAAACTGGGAAGAGGAAGTAAATATTCTGTTCCAAACTCGGTCTTATGGCGAAGTTGCAGCAGAATTTGGAATGACTGAAGAAGCCCTTTTGGAAAAGCTGAAACAAGTCAAAGCTCAACTCCTCCAAGTCCGAAATCAACGGATTTATCCCGGTAAAGATGATAAAGTTTTGGCAGGTTGGAACGGGCTGATGTCTGCCGGATTAGTCCAGGCATTTTACGCAACCGGTGAAAAGCGAATGCTGGAATTGGCCATGAAAAACCTCAACTTCATTAGGGAAAAGATGATGATTGACGGAATTTTGCATCGCTCCTACAAGAATGGACAGCCTTATACACCGGCATTTTTGGAGGATTATGCAGCTGTGATTCGGGCAAGCTTGATGGGATTTGAGGCGAGTGGAAAGTCTGAATGGCTGGACTTTGCCCAGCAATTGACTGACTTCTGCATCACAGAATTTTACGATGAAAGTGATGGCTTTTTCTTTTTCAATAATCCTAAAGCTGAAAAACTCATTGCCAACAAAAAGGAACTTTTTGACAATGTAATTCCTGCCTCCAACTCGATCATGGCCAGAAACCTTCATCGGCTTTCACTTTTCACTTATCAAGAAAAATATTCGGAAATCTCCTCCAAAATGCTTGGTGGCATGAAAGAGTTGATCATCAAAGAACCTGGTTTTCTTTGCAATTGGGCACATTTCTATTTGGAAAGCTTGGTACCGACTGCCGAAATCGGAATCGTGGGAAAAGGTGCGGAACTGGAAGCCAGAGAAATTCAATCGGCCTATTTTCCGAATTTAATTGTTGGATGGTCAGAATCTCCGACACAAACTGCCCCAATACTGCAAGGTAAAACGCCCGATTCAAGTGGAAATGCTTTAATTTATGTTTGCTTCGATCACGCCTGCCGAAAACCGGTGAGTACCTTGGAAGAAGCAGCATCTCAATTACCATATTTAGCCTGATTTGGTGGAAAGCCTGTTTGGAGATCATGAATTTTTAGGGAAAGACAGCGGGAATAATTTCGCCGATATCATCCTGCCCGTCCCGATTCCGAGGATGTTCACCTATAAAATTCCGACAAATCTAAAATCCCAGATTCAGATCGGATCGAGGGTGATGGTACAGTTTGGAAAGAAGAAAGTCCTGACTGGCATCATCGGCAAGGTGCACAACAAGCCTCCTCAGGCCTACGAAGCCAAGCCGATTTTAGATGTCCTCGACATCGAACCCAGCGTCAATCCCCTCCAAATCCGCTTTTGGGTTTGGATGGCGGAGTATTATTGCTGCCATATCGGTGAAGTGATGCATGCTGCCGTTCCTTCAGGATTGCGGCTTTCGAGTGAAAGTAAGATACAGCTCAACCCAAATTTTGATCGGGAAGAGAGCAAATATCCTTTGGATTTCCGAGAAGAAAAGATCCTCGAAGCTTTGGAAAAAACCGAAGAAATCAGCTACGAAGACTGCGAAAAGATCCTTGGTGTAAAGACCATTCACCCGATTCTGAAAAGTCTTGTCGCCAAAGAAGCCATTTTGGTGTATGAGAAAGTTTTGGAAAAATACACGCCAAAAGTCGAGACAAGAATTCGGTTAACCGGCGACATTGCTTCAAATAAAACTGCTCTGGAGGCTGTTTTTGAGGGAGTTCAGGGCAAACCCAAGCAGGAATCCATTCTTCTGAAATACTTGCGCGACATTCCTGTTTTCCAAAAACCAACTTTGAATGAAAAAGGCGTCGATAAAGCCAGGCTTTTAGAAGAAGGTGATTCTGAAAGCTCTCTTAAAACTCTGATCAAAAACGGAATTTTTGAATCCTTTAAAGTTGTGGTAAATCGGCTTCCAGAGGAGGAACCCGAAAAAGAACCTGCACAACTTTCGACCACACAGCAGGCAGCTTTCGAAGAGATCAAAACACATTTTGAAAACAAGCAAACAGTTCTATTGCATGGCGTGACGGGAAGCGGCAAGACCGAGATCTACATCCAACTCATCCGTGAGGTGATGGACAGCGGTTCCCAGGTGCTTTTACTTTTACCTGAAATCGCGCTCACCACACAGATTGTCAGCAGGCTGAAAAAAGTATTTGGTTCACAAATGGGTGTTTATCATTCCAAGTATTCCGACAACGAACGAGTCGAGGTTTGGAATGGTGTACTGAGCGGAAGATTTTCATTTGTGGTTGGTGTGCGTTCTTCAATTTTCCTTCCTTTCGACAGTCTCGGGATGATTATCATCGATGAGGAGCATGAACCCAGCTACAAGCAATTTGATCCTGCCCCGAGGTTTCATGCCCGGGACGCGGCGACGATGCTGGCCTATTTTCATCAAGCGAAAACACTTTTAGGCTCGGCGACTCCGTCTTTCGAATCCTTTTTCAATGCAAATCAAGGCAAATTCGGATATGTGGAAATCACACATCGCTTTGGAGATGCCACGATGCCACAGTATCATTTGGCTGATTTAGCAGGAGACCGAAAGAAAAACCTGCTGAAATTGGATTCTACCCGAATGATGCGGGAAAAAATCCAAGCAGCTTTGGACAAGCAAGAGCAGGTTTTGATCTTCCAAAATCGACGCGGCTACTCCCCTTACATTCAGTGCGAAGACTGCGGCTGGACTGGGCAATGCGTGCAATGCGATGTGAGTTTGACCTATCATCAGTTTGCTGAGGAGATGCGCTGCCACTACTGCGGATACAAGGAAAAAGTACCTCAATCCTGTCCTGCATGTGGAAGTACGCAATTGACTACCATGGGGATGGGTACGGAGCGGATTGAGGAGTCGCTGAGTTTGCTTTTCCCCGAAGCACGAATGGGAAGAATGGATCTTGACACGACCCGGAATAAATATGGGTATCAGCGTTTGTTGGATGAGTTTGGAGCTGGGCAGATTGATATTTTGGTGGGTACTCAGATGATCACCAAGGGCTTGGATTTTGGAAAAGTAACTGTGGTAGGAATCTGGGATGGGGATCGGATTTTGAATTTTCCGGATTTCCGATCCGGCGAGCGGGCATATCAGCAGATCACTCAGGTTGCTGGGCGGGCAGGGCGAAGAGAAGTGCAGGGTCAGGTGATTATCCAAAGCAGGAATCCTGACAATGATTTATATGAGAAAGTAATCAAGGGCGATTATTTCGAGTTTTTCCGTCAGGAAATGGTTGACCGCAAGAAGTTTTATTATCCTCCTTATGTCAAATTGGTAAAAATCACTACGAGGCATTCGGACTTCAAAGTTTCCGAAAAAGCCGCCCATGCCCTTCATCGGGAGATGGCGAATATCGGAGTGAAAAAAATCGTCCTCGGCCCTGAAAAAGGAATTATTGCCCGAATCAAAAATCAATATCAGTTTGAGAGCCTGATCAAACTGGATCGAAGCGGAAATACCCAATCCGTATTTAAGGAAAGCCTAGCCAAAATCCTCGAAGAGCTTCATTCTCAACCTGAGTTCCGATCTGTGAGGTGGATTGTGGATGTGGATCCGAGTTAGGTTTCGTTGAATTGTTGAATCGGTTAATTGTTGAATTCTCGAGCCAACGCCCCGGTTTGTGTCCTCACAAACCGGAATTCTCCGCTTCTCGGAATTTTCAATTCCGAGGACGATTCGTAGAATTTAAAATCCGAAATGGAAGATTACGAACCCCATAACAGCGTCTCAGGTTTTCAATTCCTAAAAAACCTGCAGAACGAATCTAAGACGTTAATAAACAGAAAAACAGCCTTTTATATAGTTAAAAATCATTTATACGTATACTTGAGTATTCATGCGTATTTATGAAAAAGAAGCTTAGCATAACCATCGAAGAAAACCTGCTTGAAAAAATCAAACTTTATGCGGAGGAACGTGAAACAAGCGTATCAAATTTGGTTCAGGAGCATTTTGAAACTTTGATTAAGCCAAGACCGACTCTTCCAAATGGTATGACCTTGGTCGAATACATGAAATCACTACCAAAATTTGATTTCCCAAAAGACTTCGATTATAAAGAAGAATATTACAAAGCCAAAGCAAAAAAGTGGGGCTATGAAGATCTTCTTTGCTGTTAATGTATTCTTGGATATAGCTATTAGGAAAGAAAAGGACCTACAATTTTTTGATCCAATTTTGATAAGTATCCAAGAAGGAAAGATAAGAGGTTACTTGACTACCGGAGTTATCCAAACTTCAACTTATTTCCTTCTGAAATACTTAAAATACCCAAAAACAAAGGAAGTACTTTCCTACCTTTTGCCTTATTTCAATTTTCTTGAAGGGAAAAAGATTCACGTCAAAGATGCCCTTGACATGGAAATAGAAGATATTGAGGATGCTATTTTTTACCAGATTGCCTACGAACAAGAATTAGATGCTATCGTAACAAACGACAAAGATTTTTTAAAGCATTCCAAACCACACTTTCCAATACTTACACCATTCCAATTAATTGAGAAAATAAAATAAGTTCAAGTCAGAATTAATAACCGGACTAGCTCCTTGAAATTTAGGATTCAGAGGGCTTCCCATAGGATTTTTAATCTAAACCTTCGAGTACGCCGCGGCGCACTCAAAGGTTAAGCGCTTCCCAAAGAATCTCCACCGGATGCTTGGCTTTTCGACCTGTACCATCTGAAATCTGATGACGGCAAGAAGTGCCAGGTGCTGCGATAATGGTTTCGGCCTCAGCATTTCTCACAGCTGGAAACAGAACCAACTCCCCGATTTGCTGAGAAACGTCAAAATGTTCCGCTTCATAGCCAAAACTTCCAGCCATCCCACAGCAACCGCTTGGAATAGTCTCAACCGTGTAGTTACCTGGAAGCGAAAGTATCTTTTGCGTCCAATTCAGCGAGGACAAAGCCTTCTGATGGCAATGACCGTGAAGTTTAATCTTTTGAGGTTGAGTGGTGAAAGATTCTGCTTTGATATTCCCGGCAGCTACTTCCTGCCCCAAAAACTCATCGATCAGCTTGACGTGAAACTTGAGCTTTTTCGCAGCTTCTACCAAGTCCGCTCTGACAATCCGTGGATATTCATCTCGAAAACCAAGAATGGCCGAAGGTTCCAAACCGATCAATGGCGTATTGCCATCGATCAGTTTGTCAAAAATCCGCACATTGGCTTCTGCATGTTTCTTTGCTTTCTCCAACAAACCCTTAGATAGCGCTGATCGACCACTTTCTTCATGATCGACGACCCTCACCTCATAACCCAGCTTTTTCAACAATGAAATCGCCTTGATGCCAATCTTGGTGTCATTGTGGTTGGTGAATTCATCCACGAAGAAATAAACCGATTTGATGGGCTTGGCTGATCCCTCCAAACTCGCATAATTCTTTTTGTACCACTTTCTTAAGCTGATTGAGCTGATTTCAGGCAAATTTCGGCTTGGTGCCACATTCAGAAATGACTTCATCAGACCACCTGTGAAGGAATTTTTCAGGAAGAAATTGGCAATCCCCGGAACAATCGAACCCAATTCGTTCAATTCATTGATGTATGCAAAAGCTTTGGATCGAAGTGGAACTCCATTGGTCTTTTGGTATTGATACAGGAATTCGGCCTTCATGCTTGACATGTCCACGTTAGATGGACACTCGGCCGTGCAGCCTTTACAGGAAAGGCAAAGGTCCATGGCTTCCTTGATCTCGGGATGGTCAAAGGCATTTTCTTTGTTGTCCATCGTTAGAAATTCCCTCAGGGTATTCGCCCGACCACGAGTCGTATCCCGCTCATTTCGGGTAGCCATAAAGGAAGGACACATCGTCCCTCCTGATCCCGGTAATTTTCGGCAGTCACCGGAACCATTACATTTTTCCGCCAAGCGAAGAATTCCACCTGCTGCTGAAAAGTCAAAAACAGTCTTATGCTCGGGAGTTTTCATCTCGGGTTCATACCGCAAAAATTTATTCATCGGGGCGGTATCTACAATTTTGCCGGGATTGAAGATGTTTTTTGGATCCCATTTGTACTTGATCCTGCGGAAAAGTTCGTAATTCTTCTCTCCCACCATCAGCGGAATAAATGCGGCCCGAACGCGTCCATCTCCATGCTCCCCAGACAACGAACCCTGATATTTTTTCACCAGCTTGGCTGAAGCCAAAGAAATCTGGTAAAACTCCTCCACATCTTCGGCCTTCTTCAAATCCAAAATCGGTCGCATGTGAATTTCTCCTGCACCGGCGTGCGCATAATGCACCGGATTTTGGTTGAAGCCTTTGAGGATTTCATCCAACTCATCGATGTAATCGGCCAAGTCCTCGATATCGACAGCTGTGTCTTCGATACACGCCACAGCTTTAGGATCGCCCGGTATATTTCCCAAAAGACCCAAGCCAGCTGCTCGAAGAGACCATGCTGAAGCCACTCGCGCAGGCTCGATGATGGGATACGCGTAGCCGTAGCCTGCTTCTTTTAAGTCGGCGACCAAAGCCTCTCCTTTTGCCATAGCTTCTTCCAAAGTTTTGCCGCGGAACTCGATCATCAGAATCGCCATGGGATCGCCCTCGACGAAGTATCGGTTTTTGGAATATTCGATGCTTTCCTTGGTGCAGTCGAGAATGATTTTATCCATCAGTTCTACAGCAGTTGCAGGATGCTTCATCGCGACTTGGGCGGATTTCATGCTTTCGTGGATACTTACAAAATGCGCCGCTACGACAATTTCCACCGGATCAGGAAGTGGATCGAGGCTGATTTTTATTTCGGTGGTGAAAGCCAAAGTTCCTTCAGACCCAGTCAGTAACTTACAGAAATTGAATTTTTCCCTCCCTTCGAAAAGTTCAGCCTTCAGCAATTCATCCACCGCATAGCCGGTATTTCGGCGATGGATGGATTTCTTTGGAAATTGAGCATGAATCTCTTCCCGATTCTCCGGATCATTGAGTTCGTCAAAAGCCTGACGGTAAAGCATTCCCTCCAAATCTTTTTGCCCACACTTTCGGTCAAATTCATCCTGAGAGATTTCCCCAAAAACGACCTTGTTCCCATCGCTGAGTATCGTATTGAGTGAAATTACTTTGTCCCGAGTCACCCCATAGACAATCGAAGTCGTCCCGGAGGAATTGTTGCCCACCATCCCGCCGATCATTGCACGATTGGCAGTGGAAGTGATCGGGCTGAAAAATAGTCCATGCGGATTCAGGAAGCGGTTCAATTCATCCCGCACCACGCCCGGCTGCACCCTAACCCAGCGCTCTTCCTTGTTGAATTCGAGGATTTGGGTGAAATGCTTGGACACATCGACCACGATACCGTTGCCTACACATTGCCCGGCAAGGGAAGTTCCTGCGGTGCGAGGAATCAGGGAAGTGCCATGTTCAGTGGCAAAATGGATCAGTTTCTGAATGTCTTCTTCCGACTTGGGAAAAGCTACCGCCAAAGGCATTTCCCGATAGACGGAAGCATCGGTGGCGTAAAGAGTCTTTGTTAAAGAATCAAATTGAAGACTTCCATCCAGTTGGGTGGCAAGTTTTTCTAAATGAGGAACTAGATTAGGCTGATTTGAGGGCATGGACAAAAATAAGGGTATGCGACTGATATGAGAAATCAGATTGAAATTAAAATGTTCAATTTTCAATGATCAAACTCAATGTTCAAGGAAAGATTCATCAATTGAAAATTGAACATTGCTCATTGAATTTGAAAATTGATCTTTCCCCCCGTTCTTTGCCCAAAATCAAATCTCGATGTTTTTCTACTTCTCCCAGTTTCTGAGTTTTTTGGCCATGCCGCTGACTATAGTCTTGGCCTTGATTATTGGAGGAGCAGTTTTTATTCGAAGAAAATGGGGCAAAAGATGCCTTTGGATTGGAATCGGTCTTTTAATCTTTTTCACCAATCCTTTTCTTTCCAATCTAGCTCTGTTAGCCTGGGAACCAGATTTCAAGTCTTTTGATCAGATCGAAAACCATGAAATCGGCATCGTCCTCACCGGAGTCACCAACCTGAGCAAAACCGCCACAGACCGTACTTTTTTCAACAAAGGCGCAGACCGCATCACCCATGCGCTTCAACTCTACCGCATGGGCAAAATCAAGAAAATCCTGATCACCGGTGGGCAAGGACTCAATCCTGTCAATCCCCAAACCGAAGCGGAAGTCCTCAAGCGATTCCTGCTCATGACCGGAATCCCGGAATCGGATATTTTGATTGAGGATCAGGCAAAAAACACGGCCCAAAATGCGCAGTTTACCAAAGTGTTTTTAGAGAAAAATGGGATCACAACCGATCAGAAATTTATCCTGATCACCTCAGCTTTTCATATGTACCGTTCAAAGGGTTGTTTTGATAAAGTTGGTTTGAATACAACTACTTTTCCCACAGATTACTATTCCCACGATATCAAATACGACATTCCAGCTTTGTTCTATCCTGATGCCGAATCGATTACCTATTGGCATAAATTGGTGAAAGAATGGATCGGGATTGCCATGTACAAGGTGGCTGGGTATATGTAGAAGCCTTCCGACCTGTCAGGCTTTTAAAAATTGACAGGTCTCTCTCAATTGAGTAAAATTCACAACAGGATTTAGGAAATAAAAACTAAATCAAAAGCGTAGCCTGAATTGAATCCCGGAGTTTCTCCTCCACCTCAACCTGATTGGCAAATTCCCTCCAGAGCCGGATCGGGTTTTTGACAGATTCAATCTTTTCCAGTGGTTTTTTGATATTCATCTTTCGGGCCACTTCCAAAAAATCATCATCAGAAATCCCTTCTCTTTTTCCATTCACCATCAACGATTGAGCGCTTACCCACATACTTCCAGGTCGGTAAGCATGGCAAATATCATAGCCCGGTGATAAGCTCCATTTACCACTTTGATCCATCAGAAATGCAAAGTTTTTGGTATGATCGTCACAGTTTCTGGCCAAGACATTAAATACCATCCGCACAAAAAGCTGCTCCGCATCAGGATAAGGCAAGCGTAGCATTCGCATCGTCTCAAATACCTGCTCATAGCTATAGACTCCTACTTGATTGAAGTCAAAGTGCCTCAATCCGCATAGGCTCTGCATGTGGATTTTTCCGCCATCATCCCTACGGTCAAAGCGCTTGGTCATGAAGTGCGCCCGACCGTTTTCCTCCAAGAGTCTACATTCATTCATCTGAATCCCGGCCGCCTGAGCCATCAGGTAATAGGCCATTTCCACCCGACCATACCCAGCCGATGTCCCAAACTGTGTATCCGTCACTCCGTCAAACTTAATCAACCAGTGCGAAAAGCCTTTGGGAGCCTCTACCTGACCACTTTTCACCTCTCCGGTTTTGGGATTAAAAGCGATGACCGCTTTGGCACGGGCTCCACCTGCCGAGGTGCCTATTTTAAGAATATCCGTCAGTGCAGCTTCCTCTTCCTTCGAAAGATCCGTTCGAAAATCCTCCCTTGAATTCAGGATTTTATTGGCCATGCCTACCAGACTGTCAATTTCCAAATCTGTCGCCTTTGCCATCTCGGTTCGTAATGAAGGCTTGATTTCCAGCGCTCCTACTCCCCTTCTCCCTATAAAACAAAGCAATTCGACCGGATTAAGACTATCCGTGGGACGTCCATTCTGCACCAGCCAGGCATTGATGAGTTGATTGCCGTACTTGTCAGGAAGCATATCTGCCAAAAGTCCAGGAAGTCCTTTGAAAGTATCAAAAGAATCACTTCTCCCACGCCGGATTTCCGGAAAGGAATGAAGACGCTTACCCTGACTCAAAGGCATGGTAATCGGCGCAATATCCCAGCCCGAATTCAAAAAATCACCGTCAAACTCAAAACTGGCTAATTGTTGAGATTCATCCCAAAGCACTGCTCCAGCCAATTTGTCCCAAATCCAGACCTCAGCTGCAATTACCATTCGGAGGGAGGATTATCGGCAGCCATATCAGTATTGCGGACCCGCTGACGCTCGTATTTCTTTTGAAGCTTGATGTATTCGATCGGACTGATCTGCTGCCTCACTTCAAAAGCCTCTAAAAGCTGCAACTCATCCAAAACCCGAAGCACCTGAATCAGCGTGATGAGATTAACCTTCTCTCCCCGCTCAAGCAAACTTAAGGTAGACCTGCTGATGCTCGCCTCCTCAGCCAGAGTATCCTGGGTCTTATTGAGGGCCATCCGCTTCTTTTTGATGAAATCCCCAATCATCCTGAGGATCGCCATATCCGATAACTGTGCTATATCCATGACTTAAAAATCATTCATTATGATCAAATATACAATTTAATGAATGGAAAATCAATCAAAATTAGATTTTAGAGGCTAGATGCAAGAAACAAGAGCCAAGAATCGAGATACGCAAAGACACTAGTATCAAGCCATAAGTATTAAGATGTGAAAAAAACAAAGAAATCGATTCAATTCGCTACAGCCAAAGAGGTAAGAAGTCAGAAGAAAAATTACAGAAAAAAATTGATTAATAAATGATAAATCATTCATTAATCAATAAATTTAAATTTAATGACTGATTTATAGTACGATAAAGTATATGAAAATAAAGGATTTAATAAAAAATATTTGACTCTCAAAAATCTCAGCTCTTGTATCTCGGCTCTTGCCTCTGTCTTGTTTCTTATCTCTCGTCTCTTTCTTCTATAAAGCCTACTGCAACCTGCCACTGCCTACTTTTCAGCCTACCTCCGCCAGGTAAACTTTCTTACTTAAGCATTCAGCCTTCTAAAATCTGCTCCACACCCATTCCCACATCCAGCCTTTCTCCTCCAGCAAAATAGGATGATAAGCCAAAGCAGATTTGGCTGTCGGTGAATTAAAAAATCGCTGATCATCCGTCAAAACAGCAGTTTGATCGCCAGCAAAATCTATCTTCAACAAGTCCATCACAGAAGAAGGGATTTCCTTTGAAAAAGCAGCATCCGATTCCAATAGTTTGCTTTTTAGACTCCAGTCTGATTCGTAACCCAAGGTCTTTACGTCTGGAGTCGGAATATTCCGAACTTTCGACTGAGCTTTCACAAAACCCAAAAACTCCCTTAGCAATATCAAACCCGGATTTTGAAGCTGTCCGGGACGGAAATCCTCCGGTTCGATCGAACTGATCACATGCATCATCTTTCGCGCTCGCGTGATCGCTACGTTCAGCCGATTTTCAGCTCCTGACTTACCTAGAAGACCAAAGTTGGTGATCAGCTTCCCTTCACGATTGGGTGCATATCCCAAGGAAAGAATCACCTGATCAAACTCATCTCCCTGCACATTTTCAATGTTCCGAACTTTGATTTCCCCATCCTGAATACCTGCTTTCCACAACTTCTCCCGGATCAGTTCCATTTGGAAATAATTTCCGGTCACGATTCCAATCGAATCCTCAGGATAGCTTTCTCGAATGGTTTTCACCCGTTCCACCACTGCATCCGCCTCCATTTTATTCATCTGATTTTCCCATATTCCTTCTGTTTTTTCCCAGGAAAAGGGTGATTTTCCAATCTTGACAGTTTGGTAATCAGGCAAAGTCTCTAATTGATTTTCGTAAAAATGTGCATTGGAAAAATGAATTAAAGCCGGGTCTTCGGAACGGTAATGGCCTTTTAGCTGATTTTTTTCAAAGAAATGCCCTGCCAATTCCAGAAGTGACTCAGCTTCATATTCCATACCTTCCCCGTCCGATTCCCATTTGACCTGATAAAAGTCGGAAGGTCGAAGTTGTTTGGAATCACCCGCAACAACCACCTGTTTTCCGCGGAGCATGGCAGGTAAACCCCGTTCCACCGGACATTGGGAGGCTTCATCAAAAATGACCAGATCAAAATCCTGATGCAAAGGAAACAAAGCCGAAACTGTCTCCGGACTTGCCAGCCAACAAGGCAAAATTCTAAAAACCTCCACTCCCAATTCCTCCACCAGCTTGCGAACTGACCAACGCTGCCGTTTTTTACTGACTTGATGTAAAAGCTCACGGAAAGTCAACCGATTCCCCAGGCGATTAAACTCAAGTTGCGAACTTACCTGCTCCCGAAGTCGGAGTAAAGCCATGTGCCGGGAGATTTTCCGCTTTTCCAGAATTGCCGTTTTCAGTTCATCCATTTCCTGAGCCAACTTCAAACTTCCCGCCTCGGCAAGCGAAGGGGTTCTACGTTCCAATTCCGCAATCCAGGCGAGATACCAGCCATTTCGAAATGCGGAGACTTTTGCTCCTTCCTGCTGATCTGCAAATTGACTTTCCAGCGCTCCAGCTAATTGTCTTTTCTCAGGCTCCCAATTTTTGAGAAAACGATCAAACGCTACTAACTCCGAGAAAGTCTGATTTAGATCCAATTCATTACCAAATGAAAACTGGCCAGAATTATCACTCAGCCCATCCATAATTTGACTTGGAACAAGCCAAAGCCGCAAGCCTTGTACTGATTTCTGAAATTCCCGCGTCCAATCTGCAAGAGTTGATAATTGAGATTGAAACGATACAAACTCCAATTTGGCCCAGGAAGTCAAGTATTGAATCTCGGGAAAATCATTCCAAAGCTTTTCCCAATTCAAAATATGATTAATCTGCTTCAATTGTTCGTCCAGTTTTTCTTGAGAAAATTGCTCCCTCGGAAAAACCTGGACAAGAGGCAAGTCCGAATATTCGTTAAACAATCGAATAAGGGTTTTGGCTTCTTTCTGAATTTGGGAAAGGGATTCAAAATTGAGTTTAAGTCCATTAACATCCATAAGCTGAAAGCTTAGCGGAAACTTACTTTTACTCCAACCGGCAAAGATTTTTCCAAAAAAAGATTTCGATTTTGGAAGTAAAATCTCCAATTCAGAATTTAGAATTTCTAGATTTTTCAACTCAGACATATTGACCAAACTCAACTTTGAAAGCTCAGTTTGGGTTTTGGAAATCCACTTTTGAATCTGATTCAGCTTTTTGATTTCTACTTTTTGAAATAGAAGGGAAAAAGAAATCTTAGCCTTTGGAAGCTGATTCAGACTTTCTTGTAGATGGAAAAGCCGCTCTGAGGCTGTTGTCGAATAGATAATCGAGCTTAAAAAATCAATCCATCTACGCTGCTCAAACCCAGAGGGAAATGACTTTCTTATCCTATCTAAGTCTAGCAAACTTTGGTGGATTCTCCCAAAATCTCCCGGCTCCACTGCTGCAAAAGACATCCGATTTTCCCAAAAAGTGTTGTTGAACTTTTTAGAATATCCGTGGAAAATCTTGAACTCCTTTTCAAAATCAAGGGATTGTTGGTAATCCAATTTGAGCAAAAGACCGGATTCACGTAATGCCGGCTTATCCAATGCCACATTCCTATACATTGCTTTGACAGGAATTCCGGCAGGTTGTGGATTGAAAAGTTCAGTACGGAAATTCTCAAACTTTTCGGAGAATCGTGATATCGTTCTGGAAAGCCGGGAAATCTCCCGCTCCAACTGAATCGAATCGATTCCCCGATTTAATTCCTGATAAGATTCTATCGAATCTATCTGCTTTTTGATTTTCGCATACAGCAGCTTATGATCTGCACGAAAATCATGCACCAATCCCAAAAAATCCCCAAACCCCGCCTTCTCCATTCGCTCAAAGACCACATCCAAAGCAGCACGCTTTTGGGACACGACCAGCACTTTTTTTCCTCTTGCGATGTAATCAGAAACCAAATTGGCGATCAGTTGAGATTTGCCCGTGCCGGGTGGACCTTCGACAACAACGCTTTTCCCCTGACGAACTTTTATCAGAACATTTTCCTGAGAAGCATCCAGTGGGAAAACCGGGAAAAGCTGCTCTTCACCAGGAATGGGTAGATTCTCATCATTTGTAAAGAACTGTTGAAATAGCCCTTCCAGGGAGATTTCGGATTGCTCTGAAATCAATTCTTCGTACTCCCTAAAAAGAAAACTTCCTTTCTGGGCAAATTGACCCAGGACCGCGTAGGTCTTAAGTTTTAATTTCCCATTTTCAAAAACACTTTGATCCAAGCTGATTTGAGAATTGGGAAAAGGGGTAATATGATCTTCGAAAATTGCCGCACTGAGTTGTAAGGCGAAATTTTCAGATAGAATTTTTGAAAGCTGAGTGCGAAATTCTATGGAATCAGTGGCAAATCCCTGCAAAGCCTCATCCAGTGATTCTGTGTTGATTTCGCTTCTGATCGCATGCCGATAGGCCAAAAGAAACGCAGGATTCCATTGCCATGTATTTCCGGACAATAAGTACCAGTTTCCTTTTTCCCTTTTCAAACTCACCGGAAGGAGCAGAATCGGAGCTCTTAGGATTTGGCCGTTGATTAACTTTCCCTCCACATAAGGCCATCCTGTAAAAAGGCTTAGCTCGCCGGTCTCTTCCTGAAGTAATTGATCCCTAAAAGCAAGTCTGGATAGGTTTTTTGAAAGTTGATTCGTATCGCCTAACCTGGGGTCAATTTCAGGAATGAGGGGAATTTGCTTTTTCCCCTGAATGAGATTTTGAAGCACTCCGAAGGCCGGTTCACCATTTAAAAAATCAAAATCACGGATATCGATCATTCCTGATCCCTCGATCTTTGGCATATAGAGCGACTTGTTTTTGGAAGACAGGTCTGTGAGCCGATTGAGGTAGGTTTGAAAGATGGATTCAGCCATTTATTTTAAAGGTGAATCCTTTTCCTTGGCCATTTCACGAAAGACTAGTCCATCCATAATTCCTGGTACCCACTTATTGAGGAACACCGCCAATTTTCCCTGCGTGGTTAAAATCAGATCTCTTTTTCGCTTCAATGTCGCCTTTAATATTTCGACTGCCACCTCTTCCGCAGTCATCATTTTACCCTCATCTCTCGGGGATTCTCCCTGAGTTTTTCCATGGGCAGTCAGGGCACTGTTACGGATATTTGAGGCTGTAAAACCCGGCGCTACGATCATAACATGAACGCCCTGATTCATGATTTCCGTACGGAGCGATTCAAAAAATCCGTTCATCGCATATTTACTGGCAGTATAGGCAGTTCGCGCAGGAGTACCCCGGTAGCCGTTAATTGAGGAAATCCCAATGATCGATCCATTGGATTCCAGAATAGCAGGGAGACAAAATTTGGTAGCGTAAACCGTCCCCCAAAAATTGGTATCTATCACCTTTCGGAAAACCTCCAGATCTACATCCTGAAAAAGTGCTCGCATCGATATCCCGGCATTGTTGATCAGGATATCAATTCTACCAAACAGTGCCAGGGTTTTTTCGGTAATTAATCTGTTGTCACTTTCAGATGCAGCATCTGCCAAAATGGGCAAAACCTCGATCCCCAGTGCCATCAGTTGTTTTGAACTTGAGTCAAGCTTTTCTTGGTTACGGCCTGTAATGACGATTTTTGCACCTTCCTTACCAAAAACCAAAGCGCATGCCTCCCCAATTCCGGAAGTTGCACCTGTGATAATGACGACTTTGCCTTTGAGTTTCATGGGTTCATTTTCGCCTGTAAAGATAGGGAATTGAGGGAAAAGGAATGATTTAAGGAAGCTATTCTTGTCTTATTCCAAATAAATAGCATCGAATCAAAGATTGATCAAGAATCGATGTTAATGAAATCGCCCCGCTGGGACTCTGGTGCGCTTCCTTATATTTAATTATCTACAAGAAAAGCGCACCGCTGGTGCATGAAGCTAGGATTTTAAGTACTCAAGAAAGTCACCTCCTTGTGGCTCAAGTTTTATTAGCTTGTACGTATTAAAAGAAAACTTCACCGCTGGAGTCAACAGCAAAAGCTAGATTCCATTGCCAATATTAAAATTGCAAGCAGGAATAAAAATTCAATTTGACTGTATTAGCCTCAGAGAGGCGGTTTGATTGCAATAAAATAGAAAGCGAAAGTAGTGTGAGCTTCAGAGAAGCGATTTGAATGATTCTCTCCTCCATCAGAGAAACTGATGATCATTCATCCTCATAAAATTCAAATAAGTATCCATCCTTATATTGGATATCAAATTTTTTCAAAAAGCTGATGTATTCTTCTCGAAAGGATTTTTTCCGATGATGCTCTTCTTGGTTCAGAATGTATTGATAAACTCGGTCAAGCTGAAACCTAGAATAAGAAAAAACACCGTACCCATTTTGTCAATCAAATTTTTGTGGAACCCAACTTTTATCTTTTAGGAAATGATTTGAATCAGTTTTCAAGTCTCTGACTAAGTCTGAAATCTTCTTGTCAGGATTCAATCCCACCAAACAATGCACGTGGTCGGCTACTCCATTTACTATGATTGATTTATGGCCTAGATTCTGAATCATTGATGCCATAACTTTAAAAAAATCTTGTCTGAAGTCCTTATTTAAAAAACTTTGGTGCCCTTTTACTTCGAAAATGATTTGCACATAAACTTGATGATAAGTATCTGACATTCTGCGGACTTTTGAATTATCCTAATTTAGAAAAAGAGGAAATATTCTTTATAATCTGATTATCCGCAATCCTGCCAGAAATTAAGAAATATCCTTTAGAAGTTGCGGCTAATCGTCCACAGACAACGGTCGACGGTCCACAGCATGTTCTAAGGAACTTCAAACGATATTTAATAGAGTTACTGGTAGAAAAGCGGATATACATGCTTTATAATAATTTTTCTGTATATCCGCTTTCTTACCAGTAGCCATAGGAAATAAGGATAGAAGTCCGATGAGACGAGCTGTGGACTGTGGACGGTCGTCTGTCGAC
>NZ_FMXE01000009.1 GCF_900103735.1 Algoriphagus alkaliphilus
ACTTCAAAGACCTTTTCGGTATATCCGACCTGTTTGCAACTTCATCCTTATTTAAATGGATAACCAATGCCTACGGCAGAAAGATCGCTGAAATAGATAAGGTGGTAGATATGTTCAAAAACCATATAAGTGGCGTTTTAAACGCTTTAACCCAGCGACTCTCAAATGCCATGGCCGAACGGCTTAATGGTAAGATCCAAGAACTTAAAACAGTGGGAAGAGGATATAGAACATTCGCCAACTTTAGAAGTGCTATTTTATTCTTTAACGGTGGATTAGACCTATATCCCCACTAACTTAAGGGTAGAACCAATATTAATAAGATAATATTTAACTAAAAAATTTTTAAAAAGTCCGGAAAAGAAAATCTTCTTAATCATTTGATTTCGCCCATTTGTTTAGTTTTAATTCTTGCATTTTTAACCTTCTCCATGGTGTTAGTAGGCAGGACAGGAAAGGAGATGGTAAAGACCTACGATTTTACCCAAGCATTCGGATTTTGGCAGAATGGTTTTTTTGACTTGATGGGTTTTACCCTTCAGATGATGATGATCTTGGTTTGGTTGTGGGTGTCGATTTTTTACTTTTTTTGAATTAAATGTGTGATGAAAAGTTTAAAAACTCGAACAAACACTACAATCCAGTCTGCGGTTGATTACCTTTTCTGAGGGCTTTTCCCTATATTCGCACTTGAAAAAAATCGATCCTTTTATCCACATAAATATCCAAAATAATGGCTTTTGATATCGAAATGATCAAAGCGGTGTACGCCCGGTTTCCGGAGCGAATCGCAGCAGCGCGAAAGGCTGTAGGGCGCCCACTTACTTTGACAGAAAAAATTCTTTATGCGCATTTGAGTGAAGGTTCTGCTTCTCAGGCATATAGTAGAGGTGCTTCTTATGTTGATTTTCAGCCTGATCGTGTGGCGATGCAAGATGCAACAGCGCAAATGGCCCTTCTTCAATTCATGCAGGCAGGCCGAGACCAAGTGGCTGTCCCATCTACTGTACACTGCGATCACCTGATCCAAGCAGAAGTAGGTGCCGCAAAAGATTTAACAAAAGCCAAAGATAAAAACAAAGAAGTCTATGATTTTTTGGCATCAGTATCCAATAAATACGGAATTGGATTTTGGAAGCCGGGAGCGGGGATCATTCACCAAGTGGTGTTGGAAAATTATGCTTTCCCAGGAGGAATGATGATCGGAACCGATTCACACACACCAAATGCAGGCGGACTAGGAATGATCGCAATCGGTGTTGGTGGTGCTGATGCCTGCGACGTAATGGCGGGCTTAGCTTGGGAACTGAAGTTTCCCAAATTAATCGGGGTCAAGCTCACTGGAAAAATGTCCGGCTGGACCTCTGCCAAAGATGTAATTCTTAAAGTAGCCGGAATTCTTACCGTAAAAGGAGGAACTGGAGCAATCGTTGAATATTTTGGCGATGGCGCACGCTCGCTTTCTGCTACCGGTAAAGGTACAATCTGTAATATGGGTGCCGAAATTGGTGCTACTACTTCTATCTTTGGTTATGATCAGAAATCAGCAGCATACTTTCAGGGAACGGGCAGAGCGGACGTTGCAGCGCTTGCTGATTCAATTGCCGAGCATTTGACCGGTGACGAGGAAGTCTATGCAAACCCGGGAGTGTATTTTGATCAAGTAATTGAAATCAATCTTTCTGAACTGGAACCGCATGTGAACGGCCCTTTCACCCCGGATTTGGCATGGCCAATTTCCAAATTTGCTGCAGCAGTAAGGGAAAATGGTTGGCCTGCCAAATTGGACGTAGGATTGATTGGCTCTTGTACCAACTCCTCCTATGAGGATATCTCCAGAGCGGCTTCGTTGGCTCAGCAGGCAGTAGACAAAAAACTTGTTGCCAGATCTGAATATACGATTACTCCGGGTTCAGAGCAGGTTCGATTTACTGTAGAGCGGGATGGTTTCTTGGATACTTTTGGAAAAATGGGCGGCGTAGTGTTGGCAAATGCATGCGGTCCTTGTATCGGACAGTGGGCTCGTCATGGTGCCGAAAAACAAGAGAAAAACTCCATCATCACTTCTTTCAACAGAAACTTTGCAAAGCGGGCGGACGGTAATCCAAATACCCACGCATTTGTAGCTTCTCCTGAGATTGTAACAGCCTTGGCCATTGCGGGTAATTTGACTTTCAATCCCTTGACAGATACCCTGACCAATGCGGATGGAAATGCCGTGATGTTGGACGAGCCGACGGGAATGGAACTTCCACCAAGAGGATTTGCAGTGGAAGATGCCGGCTATCAGGCTCCTGCTGAAGATGGTTCAAAAGTAAGTGTACTGGTTGATCCTAATTCCGATCGACTACAATTACTCGACTCTTTTAAGCCTTGGGAAGGGACTGACCTGAAAGGATTGAAACTATTGATAAAAGCAAAAGGGAAGTGTACCACTGACCACATCTCTATGGCAGGTCCTTGGTTGAAGTACCGAGGTCATTTGGATAACATTTCAAATAACATGCTGATCGGTGCAGTCAATTATTTCAATGATTCTACCAATAGTGTAAAAAACCAATTGACTGGTGAATATGCTGAGGTTCCTGCTACTCAGCGAAATTACAAACAGAACGGAATCGGTTCTATTGTGGTGGGTGACGAGAACTATGGAGAAGGTTCTTCCAGAGAGCACGCTGCTATGGAGCCTAGATTTCTTGGAGTAAGGGCAATATTGGTAAAGTCTTTTGCACGTATTCATGAGACAAACCTTAAAAAGCAGGGAATGCTGGCATTGACTTTCGCTAATCCTACTGATTATGAATTGATTCGTGAAGACGATTCCATTGACATCGTGGGTTTGACTTCGTTCCTGCCTGGAAAACCTTTGGAAGTGGTTTTGAATCACAATGATGGAACTGCCCAAACGATTACCGTGAATCACACCTACAATGAAGGCCAAATCATGTGGTTCAAAGCAGGTTCTGCATTGAACTTGATCAAGGCTGCAATTTCTTAATTTTAGCAAAATTAAAGTAAAGCCGTAGCGTCCTCGTTACGGCTTTTTTTCAATCCAACGATGAAGAATTTTTCTCAAAATGGTTTCTTTCCAGTCTTTCTGTCAATCTTCCTATTCAGTTTGATTTCTTCAACTGCATTCGCTCAAGTAGAAAGTGATGAAAGAGCACTGCTAAATGTGAAGAATGGGATCAGTATTTCCAAGGATTCACTTTTTATGCTAAATCTCAGATTTAGAATGCAAAATCGGTTTGGATTTAAAACAGAAAGCGGAGAAAATTTATCCATTGAGGAGACTGATTTTCGGGTAAGAAGACTGAGGTTGCGTTTTGACGGGTATGTTTTAAATCCAAGAATCCAGTATTACATCCAGTTTGGATTTTCCAGATCGGATCTTGACTTGGATGCCGGTGAATTTGCACAGCCGATCCGGGATGCAATTATTTACTATTACCTGAAACCAAATCTATATTTTGGATTTGGTCAGTCTAAGTTACCCGGTAACAGAGAACGGGTGATTAGCTCGGGAAACCTCCAATTTGCCGACCGTTCCATTGCAAATGGAGTTTTTACCCTTGACCGAGATTTTGGTTTTTTCGGATATTATACCCTGACGACAAGGGGTAAAGCAGAATATCACTTAAAAGGAGCATTAAACACAGGAGAGGGAAGAAATCCCTCACCGGGAGATGGGGGCTTGAGCTATACAGGGAGATTTGAATATCTGCCATTTGGCAGCTTCCTGAATAATGGAGACTACTCTGAGGGAGATCTCGAATTCGAAACTACTCCAAAATTGTCGGTTGGTTTGACTTATAATTTGAATAAAAAAGGTGAAAGGGCTAGGGGGCAAATCGGCAAGTACCTGTATGAACAGCGGGATCAGAATGTATTTATCGCAGATGCCATGTTCAAATACAGGGGGTGGGGAGTGCTCACAGAATACTTTCATCGAAGTTCTTCAGATCCGATTACTGAGAATGCACAGGGACTCAAACGAGCCGTTTGGGTAGGAAAGGGTACAAATGTCCAATTCAGCAAAATGATTTCCGGAAAATCGGAGTTGGCATTTCGTTATGCAGCTGTAAGACCTGATGGATCCATAGAAGGACTTGAAAAAAGAAGTGAAGAAACCAACTTGGGGTTTACCCGATATTTGAATGGGCATCGGATCAAAATTCAGGCAAATTTTGGATACAGTTGGTTTGATGGTGTATTAGAACTGCAGAATACTGACAATTTTTGGTTTGGAACCTTCCAAGTTGAATTTGGAATTTAATTTTTTTTGCAAAAAAATGTATTTATAATTTATTTTATTTGGCATGAAATACAAATTGCTGTATGTTTACAAGATGAAAGCACCCTGAATTGATTACTTTCAGTGTAAAGACCCAGGAATAATAATTCGATGCAAGACAAAGGAATAAACAGCACGTTTAAAAAGATCATTTACGAATCTTCGGAAATGGTATTCCTTGCTGACGATTCCTATCCCTATTCCATTTTTTATGCAAACGAATCCTTTGAGGAGGAGATCGGAGAATCCCTAAAAGACAAAACTTTGGTCGGGCTGGGGCTTGATATTAACGCTTACATATTCAAAGAAGAGCTGATTCTTTCCCATAAAAAAAAGGATTATTTGTTCAAACTTGAATTGCCCCAAGAAAGTGGATCAAATTATTTTCTTTTCTACAAAGGGAAAGAGGTAAAAACCCACGGACTTCCAAGTAAAAAAGAAGCCTATCAATTTTTTACTTCTAAACTCGATCTGATAGCTATCGGAAAATATGATCATCTGACTTATTTAAACTTGACCGTTTTACCGGTACTGGGTTACGAAGCGGAAGAATTATTGAACACAAATCTTTGCCCATTCATTCATGAGGAGGATTTAGACCGAGTCCAGCAAATCTGGAAAACTCACCAAAAAAGTCAGGAAGTTGCTTTTTGTGAAATGCGTTTTTTGGGAAAAGACGGAAAATATCGAAATCTGGAATGCTCGGTGCAATTCAATCCAGAGACATTTTTTCTTATTGCGAGGGATATTACGAATCGAGTTATCCAGTCAAAAAATGACAAGAAATTAGATTCTTTGCTTAATAAGGTACCGGAATTGACAAAATCCGGAAAATGGAGAGCTGATTTGGATTCCGGTGAATTAGTATTGGAACTAGCCTCTGAAACTATCCTAGTGAAACATTTGGAGAAAGGAGTGCTTACTGATTTGTTTAAGGCTAATTTTTTAAATCAAATCAGAGAATCTGCTTCAGCTTTGAATCCCCAACAGGAAGAGTTTGAAGGGGAAATCCAGATTTCAGAAAAGTTAAATCTTGGCTATACGGCCTTTTTCCCGGAGAAAAATAGAACCCTTGTTTGGGGAATAATCTGGGATGATAGTTTAAGTCGAAAAATTAAAAATGAATTAAATTTTCATCAAAGGCTTTGGGTCGAATCGCCTGAGGCGATGATGATAGTGGAGCCGAATGGGAAAGTTTTTTTGACAAACCATCAAATGCTTGAATTTTTTGGGTTTGAAAAAAACACCGAAATTTCTCATTTGAAGGACTTGAATAGCTATTTTGAAGAATCTGATCAATGGTCAGAATGGATTCATTCTTCAACTTTGGACCATTCGATCACGAGGTTCACAACCCTTTTGACTAACGAAAAGGGAAAACAGCTTACCCTCGAAGTAGCTGCCAAAAATGTAGCGTTTAACGATTCTGAATACATCTCGCTTTCATTCAGGAATATATCCGAAAAAATAAAACTTGAGGAAAAGGTCGAAGCCAGCAGTAATTTCCTGATGAATCTTACCGAGCAGGTTCCCGGAGGATTGTACCAAATGGTATTGAATGCTGAAGGACAAATGAATTTCTCCTTTCTTTCCAAAGGGATTAATTCTGTCTTGGGACTTTCACCTCAGGAAATTCAGGACTTCTCAGACATTTCTTCCGCAATATCAAAGGTACATCCACAGGATCTGCCTCAGGTAATTATGTCTTCGGTAGCGTCTGCCCGAAAACTGGAACCATGGCAGTGTCAGTTTCGGGTCAAATCAGGGGAGAATAATCAAGATTATCATTGGGTACTCGGAGCTGCCAGACCTCAAGCTTTGGAAAACGGAGATATGGTCTGGTATGGTTACCTTACTGATATTTCAAAACAGAAGGAATTCGAAGCCAAATTGGATGAGGCTAGGATGGCTGCGGAAAAGGCCAATCAAATCAAATCAGATTTCCTTTCCATGATCAGTCATGAGTTGCGGACGCCCCTCAATGCGATTTCAGGATCAGTTTATTCTCTTTTCCATGATGAACACACGGAGAATCAAAAATCCGCACTCAATACGATCAATTTTGCGGTAGACAATTTGATTATCATGATCAATGATCTTTTGGATTTCCAAAAAATCGAGGCTGGAAAATTAACCATAGAGAAGATTCCGTTTAATCTGAAAAATATTGTCGATCAGGTATTGAAAGGTTTATCTTTCCATGCAAAAGACAGCAAAAATAAGCTTGAATTGCACTTGTCAGAAGGACTTGACATCGCTGTCAAAGGAGACAAAACCCGACTTTCACAGGTAATGAATAATTTGATCACCAACGCCCTCAAGTTTACCAATGAAGGAAATGTGGATGTGAAAATCGAACTGCTTGAACATGAAAGAAATAAGGTAAAAGTTTACTTTGAAGTAAAAGATACGGGAATAGGAATTGCACCGGAAGACCAAGGAAAAATATTCAATGATTTTGACCAGGTCAAGCCAACATTCAGCTCAAAATATGGAGGTACAGGCCTTGGGCTATCGATCACCAGAAAACTCCTAAACTTGATGGGGGGTAAAATCGGGTTGGATTCTGATGTGGGAAAAGGCAGCAGGTTCTTTTTTGAATTGGAATTTGATTTAGCTGAATTGGAACTTACACCTCCATCTAAAGTGGAGAATTCCCCCCCTTCAATTAAAAGTATTCATCTTCTGATGGCTGAAGACAATGAGGTGAATTCACTGGTCTTAGGAAAAATCATTAAAAAATGGGGCTATACTTTTGAGCGGGCTCACAACGGACAAGAAGCTGTGGAGGCCGTGAAAAATGGGAAATTTGACTGCATTTTGATGGATATTCAGATGCCCGTTATGGATGGTTTTGAAGCTACTATCGCGATAAAGAAATTTTCCAATACTCCGATAATTGCCCTGACTGCTGCGGCAAAGCTCGAAATCATGGAGCGAATCGATGAATGTGAGTTTGAGGGCTTTGTAGCCAAACCAATTGATGCAGCAGAACTTCTGAAAAAGATCAAAGAAGTGATCGCGGAGAAAAGCTACAAGGCCTGAGCTTTTTGATAGTATTCCTGGACCAAATCCATTTCAGGATAATTTTTGACAAGATCAGTAAGGTATTGCAAAGCAGAAATTTTGTCTCCTTTCATTACATAGTAAATCCCCTTATTCCGTAAGGCAAATGGGTTTTTTGTATCTAATTGAATACTTTGATTGATGAGATCTATAGCTTCTTCAGGTCGGTCCAAAAAAAGCAGGTATAATCCTTTATTGTTGTAGAAATACGCTTGTCTGTTGTCAAGTACGATGGCCTTCTCCACGGAAGTTAAAGCGTCTTTCACATTCCCTTCCTCGAAATATATCATCGATCGGAGGTTGTGCAGGTTGGGTTCCGATGGATTTATAATTTCCGCCTTGGAAAGTATAGCTTTAGCGGACTCGTATTGTTTTAAATAATACCGGATGGTCGCCTGATTGACCAGGAGGTCTGAATTAGTAGGGTCCAGTGTAGATGCTTTTTCAAATGCCTGAAGTGCTACAGGGAAATCTTTAAGTTTTTCCTGACTAAGCCCTGTTAAGAAGTAGCTTTTCCAGTTGTCGCTTTCAAGCTTTAGCAGTCGATCGGCATCCTCCCGTGCTTTATAAAATTCTCCGTTGTCCAAGTAATTTAGACCTCTTTGAAAAATAGCCTCAAAGTATTCCGGACGGAATTGGATGGCTTTACTTAGGTCTGCTATGCTTTCATCCAGCTGATTGAGTTTAAGATGTGCCATTGCTTTATTAAAATAAGCGTCAGCATAAGTGGAGTCCAACTTGATGGCCTCGCTGTAGAAGACAATCGCAGATTTCGGGTCGTTTTCCACCAGTTTTTCATTTCCTTTCAATAGGAAACGGCCTTTTTTATTTTCCTCACTATCACAGCTGATTAAAGTGAGGATCCAAAATCCCAGGATAATTTTATTCAGTATTCTCATTTTTTGATTTAGGCTTTTCGTCTTTTTTTTCCTCGCCCAAAAGCATTGCAAATGGTTTGGTGTTTTCACTCAGGTCAAATATTTCCCTAAGAATAGCCATGGCTGGAATTACCAGAATCATCCCGGCAACTCCCCAAATTGCGGCTCCTACAAGTAAGCCCAAAAAGGTAATGAATGCATTCAAGTTTACGTTTCCACCGACAATTTTTGGAGTCAGGAAGTTACTTTCTATCATTTGAATCACTTGGTAAATCGCCAAGGCAGCAATCGGGACAAACAAACTGTCCATGGTCAAAAACGAATAAACAGCTGGCAATAAAGCGCCGACAAAAGGTCCGATGTAGGGTATGATGTTTAATACTGCCCCAATAATCCCAAAGAATATTGCATGCTTGATCCCCAATACCGAATAGGCGGTGATATTCAGAATAGCCAAAATGACCATTACTTTACCTACACCGGTGATGTAATTTTGAATTACTTTCCGGAGGTTGGTTATTCTCATTTTCACCAAAGCCGGGTCTTTGTCTTGATATATTTTCACCATCATTTTGGTAAGATGATCCCGATAGAGAAGAAAGAAAAACATGAATACCGGAATTAATACCAAGCCCGAAAGCGAGCCAATTGCCTTCAGCGCAAATGCAGAAATGCTAAAGCTATTTTCAGTAAGCATCTTCGCAATCGAATCTGACTTGGCTTTTTCTGCCAGATTTTCACTAAATCCCAGGTTGTCGGTGGTCCAAGTGTCTATTCCTTCGGCCACAGAGACCAGACGGGCTGAGACATTATTGAAGTCCTTGGTGAAGCTCACTACGTTTCCGATGATAAAGCTGATCAAACCTACCACAATGGCTATCATTAGCAATAATGAGATCACACTTGATACTGTTCGTGGAACCTTATATTTCTCCAAAAACATACTGAAGGGTGTGAAAAGAATTGCGAAAAATCCGCCCATGAAAAGTGGCACCAAAAGGCTTTTGCCAACAATCAGGAATAAGATCAAAACAATAATGAATGCCATTACCGAAAGGGCTTTCAAGTAGGCAGGCATATTCATTGGCTTGGGTATCATAAAATAGAAATTTGGAAAAAAGTGCAGGACTAAGCTATAGCTTTTTTAATTAAGCAGAAATTAGACCAGAGCGCTTTAGCAATGCTTCAGGTTTGGGTTCTCTACCCCGGAACCTTCGATACAGGATCGAAGGATGTGCTGTGCCTCCTGCCGAAAGGATATTTTTTTCAAAGGAAGTTGCAGTTTCCTGATCAAAAACACCCTTTTCCAAAAATAACTCGAACGCATCAGCATCCAGTACTTCTGCCCACTTGTAACTGTAATATCCTGAAGAATAGCCCCCCTGGAAAATATGGGAAAAGCTCGTGCTTGCCATAGTTCCTTCTACTCGTGGTAAAAGATCGGTTTTCTGCATGACTGCTTCCTCAAATTTCCTTACGTCGGCTATTGGGCTAGGGTCTTGATTATGGTAGGCCATATCCAAAAGCGCAAAACTGATCTGCCGCATCGTCATATAGCCCTGTTGGAAATTGGAAGCGTTTTTGATTTTCTCAATCAGTTCTTCGGGGATTTTTTCACCGGTTTCATAGTGTTTCGCAAAAAGATCCAAGCATTCTTTTTCGTAGCACCAGTTTTCGAAAATCTGGGAGGGGAGTTCTACAAAATCCCAAAAGACACTTGTTCCGGTGAGCGATTCGTAGGTTCCTCTGGCCAGCATTCCATGAAGTGCATGGCCAAATTCATGAAAAAGCGTGGTGACTTCATTGAAGGTCAAAAGGCTTGGTTTGCTCTTCGTCGGCTTTGTAAAATTACAGACGATCGAAACCTGCGGGCGCTGCTCCAGTCCATTTTCTGTGCGTTGTCCTTTGAAAGAGGTCATCCAAGCCCCGTTTCTTTTGCCTGATCTTGGAAAAAAATCCGCATAAAATACAGCAAGGTGCATACCGTTTCGGTCCTTTACTTCATAAGCTGTGACATCCGGATGATATACCGGAATGTCGGAGTTTGGTTGAAATGTAATCCCAAAAAGCTTAGCTGCGGTTTGGAAGACACCCTCAATGACATTTTCAAGTTTGAAATACGGTCGGAGCAATTCATCATCCAGGGCATATTTTTCTTTTTTGAGTAGTTCGGAATAGAATGCAAAATCCCATCGCTCAAGGTTTTCTAATCCATCCAGTTTTTTTGCAAATTCGGCCACTTCAAGTACTTCCTTCTCAGCTTTTGGCTTTGCTTTAAGAAGCAGTGACTCCAAAAACTCCAATACTGCATGGGGACTTTTTGCCATCCGCTCCTCCAAGACAAAATCTGCATGAGAGGCATATCCAAGCAGATTAGCCCGCGCGTGACGAAGTTTGAGAAGGTTTTTGATGATCTCCTGATTGTCGAGTTCATCTCCCTTGGATGATTTGGTGTTGTATGCCAAAAACAACCGCTTGCGGAGTTCCCTGTTTTTGGCATAGGTCAACGCCGGGATGTAGCTTGGGTAATCGAGTGTAAAAGCCCATTTGCCTGCATGACCTTTTTCCTCTGCTATCTGGGCAGCTGCTTCTTTGATACCTTCCGGCAGGCCATCGATTTCAGCCTCATTCTCTATCAAATGAACATATTTATTGGTTTCAGCAAGGATGTTTTCTCCGAATTTGAGACTGAGTTGAGCCAATTCCTGGTCAATAGTTCGAAGTTTTTCAGCATCCTCCGGACTCAGATTTGCGCCATTCCGGACAAAGGATTTGTAGGTTTTTTCCAGTAGGGTCTTTTGTTCTTCGGTGAGCTTGAGAGTTTCTTTTTCATTGAAAACGGTAGCTACTCGTTGGAAAAGATCTTGATCCAATAATATGTCATTGGAGTATTCGGTCAGCAGGGGGGAAATTTCCCGAGCCAGCTTTTGAATTTCGTCATTGGTCTCCGCAGAATTGAGGTTAAAAAAGACAGCCGAGATCACATTCAGTTTTTTCCCTGATCGATCAAGTGCTTCAAGGGTATTTTGAAAAGTAGGCACTGATTCAGATTTGATTTTTTCTACATCTGCCTTGGCCAATTTTATGGCCTCTTCAATTGCAGGAAGAAAGTGATCGTTTTTTAGAAGATGAAAAGGTGCAGTTTCAAATGGGCTTGTAAATTCAGCCAAAAGTGGGTTTTTCATGAGGAAGGATAAACGTTTGGGTAATTAATCAGGCGCGATCCATTTTGGTTCGGGGAGATGCCCTACTTTTTTCAATTCGGTTGCTAAATTACCAATTTGTTCAGTAAAGCTTTCTAAAAGTAAAATCTGCGAAACATTTTTTTTTGGCTTATTAGATTTTGAATAAAGAGATTATCCAACCGGATGTAGCTTTCTCAAAAATCGAAATTTATGAAAGCAATTCTTATCAGTACGCTATTCATTCTTGGATTCCTTACTCAAGCAAAAGCACAGCTTGTCATTAAAGATGGGCTATATTTTAACAAGGCAGGGAGACAAGTCTGGATTGTGGAGACCAATGGAAAGAAACATCAGCGTGCACTGCTCTACAAAGTTTCAAAAGACTCGCTTTTCTTTGTTGAATCCAATCTTAAAACTCTTTCTCCACAATATGCTGACCTTGAAATAAAGAGCTTGCATTATTCTGATATAGATACACTGGTGACTCAAAAAAACAGGCCCGGTGCTAAAGGTGCTGTATTTGGAGGGGTGATTGGGTTTGCTGCAGGAATGGCGATTAGAGCCGCTACTTATGATCCTGACCCGATCACAAAGGTTCTTGTAATTCTTACGGGAGGAGAATCGGCCCATTATTTTATGTCAGGACTTTTGGGTGCCTCAGCAGGAGTGGCAATAGGTGCTGGTATCGGTGCAATCGCTAAAAAGAAGTGGGTCATTGGTGGAAATAAGGAAAACTTCGAAAAGGCCCTTCTTCTTCTCGACGAAAGAGCCTATTGGAATAAATCAAGCAGACCAAGACCAAGTCCTAACCTGTGATTCAATGAAAATTTACTGCCTGTTCAATTACTTATCATGTTATAGGATTAATGGATAGCTAAGGGAAGCAAAGTCAAAACTTTCAATATAACCGAATACCAAACCTGAGTTTCTCCTTTAAATTTTCTTATTTATGAATCAATTCAAGCAATTGGGATAGAAAAATCTCAACTGCACTAAATGGGAGCATTTGAGGTAATAAATAAGAGGTGACCGGTTTTCCGGCCACCTCTGGTTCTGTTATAGATATCCTAATTTAAAACTCAAAATCGCAACTCATTTCCTCCATTCCGATCGGTGCGCCGTCAGGGACACTCAGTGTCTGCTGAGGGATCAGTTCCTCAGGTAATTTCAAATAGGTCTGGATTTTTTCATTGAGAATTGCCTTTGAAAAATGGAAAATATTTCCTATTATTGCCTTTGAAAAATGGAAAACAAGGTTTGAACTGCCTTTGAAAAATGTATATTCCCCGAAATATAGATAAAGAACTGCTGGCATGGCGCAAGGAAAAGACCGGCAAGCCTTTACTGGTCAGAGGTGCCCGTCAAGTAGGGAAATCCACTGCCGTAAGGGAACTGGCCAAACAGTTTGACCATTTTCTTGAAGTGAATTTCGAGGAACAACGCACCCTGCATTCCTTGTTTGAAGGTGATCTCAACCCCTTGGAATTGTGCGAAAACCTGTCCATTGTATCCAATGTTCCGATTGTTCCCGGAAAAACCCTGGTGTTTTTTGATGAAATACAAGCCTGCGTACCGGCCATTTCTTCTCTTCGTTTCTTCTACGAAAAACTTCCGGAACTGCACGTCATAGCCGCGGGATCTTTATTGGAGTTTGCACTGGCTGAAATACCTTCTTTTGGAGTGGGTCGGGTACGGTCAATCTTTGTTTATCCACTTGGTTTTGATGAGTTTCTGACTGCTATGGGGGAGGATTCTCTTTTGAATGCCAAGAAAAAAGCCTCAGCATCCCGGCCTCTTGCTGAGCCTCTACACCACAAACTGCTCACGTATTTGAAACGGTTCCTGGTTTTGGGTGGCATGCCTGAGGTTATCCGTAATTATAGCCAATACAGGGATATGAAGGCAGCCGGACAACTTCTCGATGATCTCATCATTTCGCTCAGGGCCGATTTTGCAAAATACAAACACCGTGTCCCCTCTTTGCGTATTTCGGAATTATTTGATGCCGTGGTCAGGCAGTCGGGTGGCAAGTTTGTCTATGCAAAAGTGGCAACGGAAGCTAATCATAAACAAGTGAAAGAAGCTGTGGATCTATTGTTGATGTCCGGTCTGGTGATTTCGGTCACCCATACCTCTGCCAACGGACTGCCCCTGGGTGCGGAAAGCAATCCCAAAAAGCAGAAAATGCTGGTTCTTGACACAGGTATATTCCAGAGGATACTCGGACTGAATATTACCGAAGTTCTTTTTGACGATGACTTTGATGCAGTCAACAAAGGGGCCATTGCCGAGCAGTACTGCGGGTTGGAACTCCTGAAAGCGGTTTCCTGCTACCGACAGGAGAGATTGTATTACTGGCATAGGGAAGCCCTGAATAGCAATGCGGAGGTGGATTACCTTGCCCAAAAAGGGCAGGACATCATTCCAGTGGAAGTGAAGTCCGGGAAAAAGGGTTCGATGCAAAGCCTCCATCTGTTTCTCAAGGAAAAAAAAAGTCCCTATGGGGTCCGGTTCTCCAACGAACCCTATGCCGCCTTTGAAACCATACAGGTCTGGCCCTTATATGCCGTTTCGGATTTTGTGAGGGGCGGATGATCTGGGGAAAAAATCCGCATAAAATACAGCAAGGTGCTTTTCATTCCGGTCCTTCACTTCGTTTGCTGTGACTTCTGGATATTACCATTAAGCTATGCCCAGTGTCCTTTCAAAACATTTAATAACGGGAATCTCCGACCATACCGATTAACATGGGCTCCAAGACGAATTAATCGCATTAAATCGCCTGGAATCAAACTTTTTTAGCTTTTAAAAAGACTCGTATTTAAATCTATTTTTTTTAAATTTTATGGGGTCACTTTCGGGCATTACCTCCTCTTAATATCAGAAGGTTGCACTAACCCGGTACTTCTATGATTAATAACCCAAAATTGCCAAATAAAGAAGAAGTCAATGTTTATCCTTTGGGGCATTCTGAATCCATCAAAGTTTATTAGAATAAATCTGACATGGATATCTGGAGTGCTTTTAACAGGGGGGATGAATTTGCCTTCAATTACATCTACAGAATGTATGTCACGGTTTTGTTTAAATATGGCTGCCAGATGTGTAAAGACCAAAGTCACATTCAGGACTGCATCCAGAATATTTTTATTGACCTGAGAAGAAAAAGGGGCTCGCTCAGCGAAGTACAGAGTATTAAATCCTATCTGTTTAAAATCTTATACCGGGAATTGATCAGCAAATCAAACAAATCCAAAGAGGAGATCTGTAAGGAGCCTGAGAAGATCCAAAAGAATTTTAGCATTGAATTTTCGCAGGAAACAAAAATTATTCATCAGGAAAATGACCGGGAAAAATTTGAAAAAATACAGGATGCCATTAATAAACTTACCTGCAGACAGCGGCAAGCCATTTTGTTGCTCTATGAAGAAGGAATGACTTATAAGGAAATTTCAGTAGCAATGGATTTAAATGAAGTAAAATCAGCACGCAAGGTAGTCTACAGGGCTTTGAGCACATTGAAATCATTGCTCCAAAAGAAATAAGACAGAAAATTATAAACAGATGAACTACAAAGATTACGATATAGCCAACTTTATTACCGATGAATTTTTCATTCAGTGGATTAAAAACCCGAATGAAAACAACAGTCATTTTTGGGAAAAATGGATGGAGCAGCATCCGGAGAAAAGGGCTATGGTAAATGAAGCAGCAAATCTGATCCGGTCTGTGAAATATGCTTACAGTCCCGAATTTACAGACAAAATGTATGTGGAGACCTTCGAACAGATCCTGAAGGCAGATAATGAGCAAAGTTCGGTCAAACATTCCAAGCCTACACCCAATTCCTCCTCCTCGAAAGGCAGCTTTTTGTCTTTTATACCACTGAGAGGAATTGCGGCCTCCCTGTTGGTTTTATTCTGTCTCTGGGCGCAATATGAGGCATTCAATTACCGTCCTGAGCCTGTAGAGAAAGCCGAAACCTCTGATCAGAAGATCCAACCTGTCTGGGCAAAAATCCATTATTGATCTGCCTGATGGAACTAGGATTCACCTAAATTCAGAAAGTGAAATCGAATTCCCCAAGGAATTCTCAGCCGATTTCCGCTTGGTAAGGTTGAAAGGTGAGGCATTTTTTGAAGTGAAAAAAGAGCAGCGCCCATTTTTGGTGGAAAGCGGCAGTACAAAAATCCGTGTGCTGGGTACTTCCTTCAATGTCAGGCAAAAAGCCGATGAGCCATTGTATGTGGCTTTGGTCACAGGTAAGGTCAGGGTCGATGCGGTCAACGGAGATCAGGTAACCCTGAATCCTGATGAAATGCTGGTCATGGAAAAAGGCGGAAAATTTTCCAAGACAGGATTCGACACCATGGATGTTATCGGATGGAAGGACAATTATCTGGTATTCAAAAGTGCCAAATTTTCGGAAGTCAGAGAAAAGCTGGAACTATGGTATGGTGTCCAAATAGACGTAAAAGGCCGTATCGATCCGAAATGGACATACTCGGGAGTCTATAAAGACGAGATGCTTGAAAATGTACTTCGAGGGATTTGTGTGACTTCAGGGATGACTTACCAAATTGATAAAAAACAAATAACCATAACCAACCCAAAATAATATGAAAAACCTAGACATAAATACCAGTTAACAAAAAAGGCAGGAGCTGTTCTTGGCGGAACAGGATCCTGCCCGTGTAAATGCCTCTATCAAATTGGAATGCGAGGGAGGCATTAGTCCTAGTATTTCTACACTTAAACCATTCAAACTTATGGATTATAATTTACGCAGACAACTGATTATGCTGTCCAAACGATTAATATATGTTTTTCTGTTCCAGCTATTTCTATGCACGGTCATAATGGCTAACACGGGCAATGCCCAGCGGAAAACCATCGATCAAGTAAAGGTTTCTTTAAATCTTAAAGAAAAGCCGCTTGCCCAGTTTTTTAGGCAGGTGGAATCCAAAACGGATTTTAAGTTTACCTATACGGATAATCTGCTGGATCTGAACCAGACCATTACAGTCGTTGAGGATAATAAATCGCTTTACGATGTTCTGGTGGCTGTATCTAAACAAACCAATTTGAACTTTGTGCAGGTCAATGAGAATATCCATGTGAAACCAAATTCTGATTTAACCAAAAAAGCTGTAGAAGTAACTGAATTGGTAGATCAAACTATCCAAGGAAAGGTAGTAGATGAAAAGTTTTCCAAAGGAGTAGATTCTACCGCTACTGCAACTTGTGCTTGACGTTGACTCCCTTTTCCCCGTTTCAGCTGGTTTTTGATCTGCTTTTTGGTTGCCACTTCTACATAGCCCTCATCGTACTCTACCATGTCTTTGAGCAGGTATAAACTATCTCTTCGCCCCATCACAGCTCTGATTTTGTGCATCAACTTGAAGGCTGTTTCATATCTACTCAAACCCAATTGGCCCTGAAATTCAAGGCAAGAAAAGCCATTTTTGGTCGCTGAGATAAACATAAAAGCCAGGATCCAGACCTGCAATGGCAATTTGCTGTTTTCCATCACAGTCTCCCTTTTGAGCGAACTTCTTATTCGGCAATGCCTGCATTCGAAAAACTTCGCCCCGCTGAACCAGTAATGATGAGTCATTTTTTCACACTTTTTACAGAATATACCGGACTTCTCCCGGTAAGATTTAATGAAGAGTTCACAGGATTCCTCATCTGGAAATTGGTTTAGAAAGTGGGTTAGTTTCAAGTTCTTTGGCGTTTAAACCAAAGAAAAGCGTACTTTTCTAAATGACAAAACCATTGATACCAACTGTCATTTGACGACGTGCAAACTCACGGATACACATATCAGAAAATATGAAGTAGCTCGGGTGGATACGTATCATGGGTATTTCATCACCTCTTCTCCCCTAAAAAATCTCAACAAAAACAATTTTCAAATCCCCATGGGGTCATTTATCACCTTAATACACTCTTTAATTTAGAGCACCGAAATAAGGAAATATAAGGATAGGTGTTTAATTCAATAAATAATATTCATACGCAAGTTGGGTTATATGTTAATTGATAAAACCAGCCAGGACTCCTGACTGGTTTTGTTTTTGAATTTTTCTGCCAAAATATATTTAAGTCCAATTCATTTCTTTCTAAGATAGGCTAACCTTATAAGCCTACAACCCATTCTGGCATTTGGCTCCGAATTTAAAACTCAAAATCGCAACTCATTTCCTCCATTCCGATCGGTGCGCCGTCAGGGACACTCAGCGTTTGCTGTGGGTTCAGCTCCTCCGGCAATTTCAAATAAGCCTGAATTTTATCATTCAGATAGGCCCGGTGTGCCTTCAGGTTTCCGCTGTTTCCTGCCATGGCTCCGATTTTTCCGAGGTGCATGCGGGTGATAGCCCTCACAGTCTGAGAAGCATTCGGATTTTTAGAGAGCGCAACCAAATGGTCCACCAGCTTGGCTTCCGTCATCAGTTTGATCTCATCTTTCAAACCTCCTGGCATAGTAGCCGAAAAAACCTGTGCAGTCACCTGATTGAGTAAAGTCTCGAATCCTGGTAGGGATTTGTCCTGCAAGTTTTGCAGGTAAACCCGGTTGATTCGTCCACTTTCAAACAGGAAACTGAAGGTTACATCTACAATATTTTCTGCAGGAGCGATGGGATCAAAAGTAGGTCCGGTACGGGAAGGGAAGGTCTCACGATTCCTTGTATACCCATAAGGTCTTGGAGGAATCAATGCCAACACATGAGCGGGAACCTCAAGCTGATTGCTGGAAATTGTAGCCAATAGTGCAGAAAGTGCTTCATTTTGATCTTTTGCGGATATCCATTTTTGATTTGTCTGATTGTCACCTTTGATTTTATAAGTATAATCCAAGCCGCCGATCAACTTGCTTGTGGCCTCCAGTTGGTAGCGATGCATCAGATAAAGCGGCACAAACACTTCCTCAAGAATCGCCTGCGGCTCTCCGGTACGGATGGCATTGAGTCCAAAGGATTTCATGCGGTTTTCTCGCAACTTGAGCATTCGCATCAGTTCTCCCGGGGCTGAGGCTCCGTTGTCCCAGAGGTGGGAGCGGGGATGTACGCCGCTCGGATTTCTGGAATCCGAATCGGTGATAAACTCAAAGCCTGCGGCGTAGGTGTCTGTCAATGTTTTCTCCAAAAATTCTTCTTCGCTCTGCCCTGGAGCAGGATTTCCATAGCCGTATTTGATCGCCCATTTGTCCCATTCTCCGATTTTCAGGTCATAGGCTTGACTGAAGTCCAGCTCGCCGTTTGCCCCTTCGGTAATTACAGGATGCGGATAGTCCATCACGGACGCCCGATTGGTTGGCGAGGTGGCATAGCTGTGTGCCACACCGATGGTATGCCCTATCTCATGGGCAGAAAGTTGTTTTAATCGATCCAATGCCATTTGCATCATGCGGGGATCAACAGGCTTCCCTTCTTCAAAGGGCTGAAGCAAACCCTGAGCAATTAAATAATCTTGCCTTACCCGCAATGAGCCCAAGGACACGTGTCCTTTCAAAATCTCGCCTGTCCGAGGGTCTCTGACGCTTGACCCGTAAGACCAGCCTCGGGTAGAGCGGTGCACCCACTGAATGACATTGTATCTCACATCCAGCAAGTCCAAGCCTTCGGGGGCTAGTTCTACCCGGAAAGCATTTTTGAAACCGGCAGCTTCAAAAGCCTGCGCCCACCAGTTTCCTCCTTCGATCAGAGCAGAAGCCACAGGCTCCGGTGTTCCGCGATCCAGGTAATAGACGATCGGTTCTACCACCTCTGAAACTGCCGCGGCAGGATCTTTCTTTTCCAGTCGGTGGCGGGAAATAAATCGTTTCACCAATGGCTCGTCGATTGGAGTGGTGTAATCTTGATAGCTGATAAAGAAAAATCCAGCCCTTGGGTCAAATTTCCGCCTGGCATAGAGTTCAGGAAGTGCGATAAACGAATGTCTCATCCGGACTGTGACCGCCTCAGGAGTTGGGGTAACCGATCTTAAATACCCACCTGCGCCAGTTCCGGTCAGGGTGATGGTAGCTTCCACTTCGGTGTTTTGAGGGAAGTTTTTGATCATTTGGAAATACAGACCGCTTCGGGCAGCATCTACTCGATAGGCCCCTTGTCTTGACTGGGACAGGGTTTCAGAAACCCCGTGTGCATCTTGCAGGTAGAAGTTGGTCGCATCTACAATCAGCTTTTCTCCTTCTTTCTGGACGATTTCAAAGCCCCAAAGGACTGATTCTGCAAAAGCATCCTGGATGGACTTTGCCTCATAGGGATTGTCAGTGTAGGCTCTGAAACCGTAGTTTTTGTGTACTAAGAGGATTTTACTGCCTGTTCGGCGGAATTCGACCACGCGATCATCGCCCAATTGACCTCTATCCAGACCGATATCATTGGAGCCTACTCCGGCAGCCAAGGCATTGACATAGAGGAATTCCTTGTCGAGGCTGGAGATTTCAAGGTAAATTTTACCTTTTTCCTCATCAAGGTAAAAAGGCACAAATCCGTCTTTTTTGCTCATTTTGCTCAGATCAAGGTTTTGAGAAAACCCTGTAAACGACAAAAGCATTAAAAAACTCAGAAGGTAAAGTGGTTTTTTCATAGATAATTTGCTTTGTCCCAAATTATCAAAAAGCCAAGGGACTCCATCACCATTAATGGAAAATCACCGAAGAAAATATCGGATCATCAGGGAGGTGTCCGTTTGATTTGGGCCATCGATAGCCTGAAGGCCGCTACTGATCACCTCCCGGTCGGTATAGCTGGTTCGGGAAAACCTGAAATAGGCAGTTAGCTTTGAATTTAATTGATATTGACCCAGCAGGTAGTACCGCATTCCCTGCCCAAAAAATGCCGGTATGGAAAAAGTCCACAGGACATTGTTTTCAAAAGCATACAGCCTGTTGTCATAAGTTTCAGCATCGAAAAGTGCAATTCTTCCTGTCAGTCGCCAGCGGTTTTGTCCGTATTGCACATCCTGCAAAACCATCCATCCATAGGTGGGATTTTCCCCGATTTTCAGCCTGCTCGTGAGGATTCTCGATCTGAGGAAGAAGTCCTTGGTGACATGGGTTTCCAGACTGAGCAAACCGTTGATTTTATTGACGGGATGTACCAGGTAGGGGAGGGAAGGTTCGCCCGAGTCAGGGAGATTTCTGTCCTTTTGCTCTTCCCGGATTTGGATGAATGCAATCAGGTTCCGGGTGGGTTGGTAGCTTAAGCGCGCAAGCCATTCGTAGCCTTTGGAAGGGGCATAAACGCGATAGCGAAGCCAGGGGAAATTGAAATAATCATAGTACGCATTGATTTTCCAGCGTTTTTCTGGTCTTATCTGAATTCCCAGATATACACCCTGCTCATTGATTGGCCGGGTGTTTTCAGAAAATCCTGAGGAATAGAAGCTGTGGAAATCTTTGTCATACTTTCTCCAAAGCAGGGAAAAATCTACCTGTTTGCTCAGGCTGCTTACGAATCCCAAAACAGTTCCTGTACCTCCGCTTTGGGAAATGGCAGATTCCCCAAAAAGGAAGAAGTTTTTCCAATTGTAATTGAAATAAAAGCTGGAGACCAAGTTGCTTTGTCCTGCAAATTCAAAGCGATTGTAGAGCTGTGGGGTTCTGACCCAAGGCCGGTCAAATCTTGTGAATAAGGAATTTGCACCCAATTGAAATCTTCCGGAGGGGTGAGAAAATTGTGCATTTCCGCCCAGATTGGTTTCCTGAAACTGATTTTTTGTGGACAGTTCACTTGGAGTTCTGTGAAGGCCGGACTGGTTAAATGAGCTGATGAAGATTCTGGAAGATTCCAAACTGTCAAGGGTAGCTGAGATTCTCCCATCCCTAGCGGCATGAGAAGTGATCAGGGTACCTTGCCAATTTCTAAACTGCCTGGTAACTCCTATTCCTCTGAAAAAACCGAATTCCAAGGCAGCGGTGTATGGCAAAATCCCGATGCTGCTTCGCCTGACTGTGGGTACTGTTTCCGCTCCTTTTCCAAGCGAATATCCTGCACCAAAGATCAATCCCTGACCAAAAGATGCCTGATAATCACCCAGCGAAATGGTTTTCCATTTGCCGACATAGTACCGTGTAAAGTGAGCGGAGAGAAAATTAAATCCATAGCGAGCCGTTTTTCTGTCCCAGATGAATTGCTCACCAGCATCTTTTTCCAAGGTGACTCCCATACTGAAGTCTCGTGCATGCTGAATTCTAAACCTTAGGTATATCGTATTCGGATCGCCAAGGTATCTGCTTGAAACAATTCCGTTTCTGCTGGTATCGGCAGGGGTATATCCTCTTCGGGTCTGCCAAGTTCGCTGATGGCGAAAAAGGAGATAGGCTTGTTCCTCCTCCTTGACACGATCCCAGAATTTTTTACTTCTCAGGCCTGAGCCTCCCAAGGTGATGAAAGGGATCAGACTTTCGATGGTTTGAAGGTCAAACTCCGGCACTGCTTGAAGTTCATAGAGCGAAAGCAAAGGGCCAAATGTATTTCTGTAATTGATCAGGCTGCTGACTTGCAAAGTGCTGAGCAGATAAGTGGATTGTAGGACTTCTGCATCTGCCTTATTGATATCAATTGGATTGAGGTAAAGCTGGAATAGGGCCTCATAGATTGATTCATAGTCTATTTCCTCATCCTGAACAGGAAAAAGCCGTTCCATGAAGGACTCTAAGTCAATGGGTTGTTTTGGTGGACTTTGTGCGCTCGTTGCAAAAGTCACTAAATAAAAGACCAAAAAAACGCAGATTGACTTCATCATTACTTAAGTTTCATCACCAAACTCAAATGATGGGTTCTTCCCAATGCCGTATTTTGGCCGTAGGAATAGTCAAATCCGAAATGATCTTTTCTTATTCCCAAACCGAAGTTCATTCGGGCAGGATTGCTGCTGATCCCTGTCCTCAGATGAACCCAATTTCTAAGCTGATATTCTAATCCTGTTTTGAATACCGGATTCAATGCAATGTCTTTTTCGATCTCAGCGATAATCCTAACTGTTTCAGTGGGTAAATAGCAAAACCCCATCTGGACGGCTGTCGGTAACCTTTGCTCATTATTTTGGCTGAGTTTGGCTCTGTTTAGATTGGAAAAGTTGGCCCCAAGGAAAAACTTTGGGCCAAGTTCTGCCACACCTCCAAAGGAAAAAATGAAGGCATTTCCAGTCCCGAATCCTTCTATCTGGGTTTGAAACCAATCCGCTTTGGCTCCTAAACTTACTATCCCCAGGGTATTGGAGAAGCCGACTCCCAAAAGTTGTTGGTTGAAAAGCTTACCTCCAAATCTGGAAATGCCGAGTCCTATTGTCCCGAATTCATTTTTCCAGCCCAATGCCAAATCAACCGTGTTTAGGTCAGAAATCCCAAAGCGGGAATCAAATCCAGCGGAAACCTGAGTTTCCCGGATCCGATCCAATGCACCGATATTATTGAAATAGGTCCAAGCATCGGGTAGGAAGATTTTTGTATTGCCCATACCTTGGCTGCGGGCGCCATGAGCCTGTGTGAGTGGATCAGACTGGGCTTTTAAATCGCCAACAGCCCAAATCCAGAAGCACAAAAAAAGGAATTGCTTCATCGGGTTCGGAAAAAATATGAACCTAATTTAGTTAAAAATCGAAATTAAGAAAAGTAAATCTCTGAAAATCAGAACGGAGCCCGGAAATTGAAGAACAGGTTTCCTTCGCCTTGATTATTCAGGGAGTATTCGAATCGAAATACAGCATCATAAACACCAACGATATCCAATCCTAAACCATAGCCAAACAGGTATTTGTTGGTCAATCTCAAATTCTCGGGGATATTATTTCGATCAGTCACCGTGCCGTGATCGAAATTGCCACTTAGGTAAAATTTAAAAGGTATTGTGCTGAATTGCTCAAAAGGCATGTAGCTTGAAATATCAAATGATAGATCCAGTAGCTTGTATCGAAGACTGTTTTTGTGAACATAGAGTTGCTGTCCTTCTATGACATTCAGTTCATATCCGCGAATAAAGTTTGGTGCGTATCCGATTCCACGAATCAAGGGGTAAGGTTGGTTAGGACTGAGGTACCATACGCCGGTCAATCCTGTGGCCAAATGGAATCTGTCATTGATTTGAAAATATTTATTTGCGATAAAATTCAATTCTACCTCATCGATATCCTGAGAATTTATCACCCCATATTTGGTGGCAGTCAATTGAAGAAACTCCCCCTGAGTTGCATAGGCTATATTATCCCGTTTGTCGTGACGAAATGAATACTGAAGAAAAGGATAACTCAGGGTGTTATTTTCTCCTGATAAGTAATTTGGATTTTCGATCAAAACATCAGGATTGACCCATGTTCTGCTAAACCCTAAGGTTAGAAAATGAAAATTGTAAAACGTTCTTCTATAGGTGTACCTCAATGCCGTGAAGAAAGTTTTTCTCAATACATCCTCGGTATCATTGGTGTAAAATACCTGCTTGTTGTTTGCTGATCTTATGGGAATTGTCTTTTGATCTGCGTAAGTCATCTGAAAAGCAAGACCCTGTTTTTGCTTCTTGTCAATGTAGGGTTTGGTATAGACCAGGTCCAATTCTTTTGTGAAGCCAAGCTGCCCGGAGAACCGAAGCTTTTCATTTCTGCCGCCTACGTTGCTATGGTTGATTTTCAATCCGTAATTTACCCGTGAAAAATCTCTTCCCTGATTAGTCCACCATTCCGAGAAATTCCTGTCTGCAAGTTGGAAAATGACCGATGGAATTACATACCAGCGCTCTTTTACAGAAATGAGGATCTCGACTTCTTCATCTTCGGTGAAAAGTGGGGTGATTTCCACTTCTGTAAACAGCCGAAGGTTATAGATTTTTTGTTGGTCAGCCTTGATGATTCCCATGAATGTCTCCCAGTCGTAGAAGAAATCGGTGGTAAAATCAAGCTCTCGAAGAATGATGCTTTTTTGGGTTTTTATATTTCCGATAATGAAAATATTATTCACTTTTACCCGCTCGGGAATAGGTGGGTTGACAGGCTCTAAAGTAGTGTCTTGCGCCTTGATCTTACTGAGGCCCATCAGCAAAAAGATAACCGAAAGGGTAAGTAAATTTCTCAAAATGGGAATCAAAGAAATTGTGTTTGAAATCGAGCCTGCCTTGGGTAGACTGGTCTGGCCCATTGGACACACAGCGGGGTGATTATTAACCAGGCAAGATTCACCCCGATAGCTATCGAGATGGCTGCTGCAAAACAATTTATAATCATTTGAATTTTTTGGTTGCAACTTGCGTACGTAACTTAAACGGTTTCTTGAATGGTAAAAACATACTTGAGAAAGATAGCCATATTTCCAGTCTTGGTTTATCAATATGTGATCTCTCCGCTGTTTCCGGCTAGTTGTCGCTATACTCCGACCTGTAGTCAATACATGAAAAAAGCGATTCTGAAGCACGGTGTTTTCAAAGGAATCTTCCTGGGATTTAAGCGGATCGGGCGGTGCCATCCATGGGGAGGGCATGGTCATGATCCGGTTCCTTAAATTTTTTCGGCCTTAATCCCATTTTTTAGAACTCTTCCTACTAAAATTATTCCAATTAGCACTAAGGGAATACTTAACAGTTGTCCCATATTGAATTGCATAGATTGCTCAAAGTCTACCTGTACCTCCTTTAGAAATTCCCATACGAATCGCATACCGAATACTGAGATAAGGAACAGCCCCAACAGTAAACCTTCCGGTAATCTGGACTTGTATTTTGCCCAAAGTGCAAGCAAGATTAAGAAAATCACAAAATAAGATAGTGCTTCGTAGATCTGCGTCGGATATTTGGTTCTGCCAAAAGTCTTCACGGTAACCAAATAGCTGTTTGGCTGTTCAATAATTTCGAAGTTCAAAGGACTTTCTACAGGTTCGGCCAGGTATTCTTTGGATGATCTAAACTGCGTCAGTGCATATTTGATGTCCCGTTCGAGGATTGCAGAAAGGTCTTCTTTTGAAAAATTTCCCTTATTGATCTTCAATTCAAAATTCACAGGAACTATGCCCGTCCCCTGAAGTTCGTCAGATCGGTCTTCGGGCTTATACGCTTCAATTGATTCAAAAGGGACTTTGAGTGTTTCCAGGATTTCCTCAGCATCTCTTGCAAAGACAAATCCGCTGTCTCTTCCGGTATCTTTTCCTCCGATTTCAGAGTTCATCAAATTGCCGAATCGAATCAATGCTCCGGTCAGAGCCGTGACAATCACGATACGATCCACTACCCAAAGATAACTCTGTCCCTGTGTTCGTTTGGAATATATCCAAAGTGCAAAAAGAATGGCAATGGCAGCCCCATGAGAGGCCAAGCCACCTTCCCATACCTTTAGGATATCGATGGGGTTACTCAGATACTTTTCTGGCTCATAAAATAGAACATGGCCTAATCGTGCCCCAATTATTGTCGCCAATACCATGTATATGGTCAATTTGTCCACAAGGGTTTCGTCTTGTCCCTCTTTTCTGAAAAAATACACCATGAATTGCTGCGAGATGATAAAGCCCATTGCAAAAAGCAAACCGTACCATCTCAAGCGCTCAAAGCCAGAAAAAACAGCCTGATTAGGATCCCATACAACGTAATTAAGCAAAGATTCAAGCATAATGTCAGATTAGATTTGGTCTAATAATTCGAGTTCTTCAGCAAAGCCACCGGAAAGAATCGGAAAGCGATACCAGGTTTTAGGGTCAACGTTGAATTCATCAAGGTGAAATGAGGGAGCCAATCGCTCGCGTTTCCATTGATTTCTGGACCAAAGTCGGAAGAATTTTTTGATATAATCCTTCAATACGGTTTGATCAAGTCCAAGTTCATCATTTAGTAACAGGAAAATATCCATTGGAGATCTTTTGTCCCGAATGGCCAAGCGCTCTATTTCTACAATAATAGCATAAGGCATCAAGTCTTTTTCATCCGTTTGGGTTCGTTCCAAGGGGCGGAGTTCGGCTGTAGGAGTCAGGGAATTTACATACGAAAGACCTGGTCGATCCAGATTTTTTTCGGCCCATTGTAACCATTGCTGGATGAAGTGCTTGTCCACGGCGGCAATCGGGGAAATACTTCCACTGGTATCTCCGTCCATGGTGGTGTAGCCGACATCTCCTTCACTGCGATTGGAAGTGGAAATCAAAAGCGCATTCTTCAAATTGGCAAGCATCCAAATAATTGGAGATCGGGCCCGTGCCTGAATATTCTGTAAGGCAATATCGTCCTGTTCCCAAGTCAGTTTTCTTCCGATGGCGGTTTCTATTTTGGCGGTGTAGGAGTGAACCTCCTCATCGATAGTCCAGAAATGAAATACTGCGCCCAAGCTTTCTGCAAGTGATTTGGCTGACTGATACGTTTCCGCAGATGAATTTTTTGTCCCCTGATAAGCGGTGGTCAGAAGTCTTCCGACGAGTTCTTTCTCCGGATTGTCGGATTTTGGAGAAAAGGATAGCTCCAGTTTTTTCACAAACTCATTCAACCCCAATTCTTTGATTCCCCTTCGAACCATTTCCGCGACTAAAACAGCGATCGTTGAGGAATCTGCACCTCCGGAGAGCGACAATACAAATCCGTTACTTTTACTTTTTCGCAAATAATCAAATAATCCCAAGGCAGAAGCCTGAACAAACTCCCATTCTTTTGGATGGATAGGTGCGATATTCTGAGCTTTATCTTCCAATTCAAAGTGAAAAACCTGAAAATCCCGGAAGGAGAGTAACTGGTTTCTGCCGACTGTTTTTCCGGATTTTGTCAAAAGAATTTCCCCGTCAAATATCATTCTACCAGCTTCATTACCCAGCAAATTGACATAGCAATAGTAGCAATTGAAGATTTCAGAGCTGTATTCGAATAGCTCTTTTCTTTCTGCAGTTTTTCCCATTGCAAAATGTGAGGCGCTTGGATTGAAGATCAAATCTACTTTCCGATCCCGAAGTCGGTATCCGGGACGGACTTTTCCTCTCCAGGCATCTTCGCAGATTTCAAATCCATATTGAATTCCCCTGTGATGAAAAGTGAGATCCCCAAGGGGGATGTTTTTTCCTTCAAATTCAAAATCTATGACCTGATTTGCTTCCCAGGGAGTGAACCACCGAAATTCATAATGTACGCCATCAATGGCCATAAATTGCTTTGCTACAAAGCCTTTCAATTCCGCGTTTTCGATAACAGCGACGGTATTGTAAACTTTGTCCTGAATCCTGACCGGTAGTCCGACTGCCACGGTAATGTCTTGGCAGAATGGAATCAATTTTCCGAGTTGGGCTAAGGCTTTTTGAGGATACCAATAGCTTAAAAATAGATCCTCGGATCCGTAACCGGTAATTGCCAATTCGGGAAAGCATAGAATATCTACACGTTCAGATTTTGCCTCTTGGATAGCTTGCAGGATCCTATCCAAATTACCTTTCCAGTCGAGTGGAGTTTGATTGACGGTAGCTCCTGCTAGTTTGATTGCAGCCATAGATTTAACGAAGTTGATAAAAATGTAGGTCTAAACGGCAATGTTCAGGATATCACAGGCATTTTTTGAAGCTTCCTGTTCGGCTTTCTTCTTTGTACTTCCTTTTCCCTGTGCAATAGACTCCCCGTCGACATTCAGTTCCACAACAAATTCTTTATAGCGTTGGTTACCGTTGATTTGCAAAACTTTGTAGTCTACCGTTTTGGATTCTTTTTGGGACCATTCGATAATTTTACTCTTGTAATTGGTTACAGTACTGATCATTCCATCCAGATCCATGTGAAGCAATATTCGCTGGAGGATAAATTTTTGTGTGAATTTGTATCCTCTGTCAAGGTATACTGCTCCGAGGAATGCCTCAAGGATATCTCCAAAAAGGGATTTGTTTCCTGTGAATTGTCTATTACTGACAATTTGCTCCAAGGTTTTCTTGAGCCCTATTTTTATTCCTATTTCGTTGAGTGTTTCCCGGTTTACAAGTTTGGATCGGGTTTCGGTGAGGAATCCTTCGTCTCGATAGGGGAATTTTTTGAAAATATGCTCGGCAATTACCGAACCCAAAACAGCATCTCCCAGGAACTCCAGTCGCTCATTGGATTTTTTAAACCCCGAGGACGTTTCTTCGCCGAGACCTGAGGGAGTAAGTGCTAGACGATAAAGGGACAAATTTAAAGGCTTGCGTCCAATGATCATTTTGATCGAGGATGCAAGCCTTTTGTCTTTTGAGTTAAAGAATAGAGTGTGGATTCCGAGCTTCTGGAAAATTTTCACTCTGATCGGTTGTATTTTTTAAATATGACGGAACAGTTGTGACCGCCAAATCCAAAGGTATTACTCAGCGCATAATTGATTTCTCTTGCCTGCGCTTTGTTAAACGTTAAATTAAGTCTAGGATCAAACGCTTCATCGTCAGTAAAGTGATTGATCGTAGGAGGAACGAGACTATGATTGATTGCAAAGATTGAGGCTATTGCTTCAATTGCCCCTGCTGCACCCAGCAGGTGTCCAGTCATCGATTTTGTACTGCTGATATTCAATTTATAAGCGTGCTCTCCAAAAACCTTTTGGATTGCTTTGGTCTCTCCTACATCTCCCAGTGGGGTAGAGGTGCCATGTACATTGATATAATCAATGTCTTCCGGATTAAGACCAGCATCTTCCAAAGCAATTTTCATCACGCTACTTGCACCTAAGCCTTCGGGATGCGGCGCAGTAATATGATAGGCATCTGCAGTCATCCCTCCGCCTACAAGCTCGGCATAGATTTTTGCTCCGCGTGCTTTTGCATGCTCCAACTCTTCAAGGATCAATGCCCCTGCACCTTCGCCAAGTACAAAACCATCCCGGTCTTTGTCAAAAGGTCTGGATGCTGTAGTAGGGGAGTCATTTCGCTGGGATAGTGCTTTCATTGCGTTAAATCCACCAATTCCTGCCTCAGACACAGCAGCTTCAGATCCGCCACTTAAAAACAAGTCGGCTTTTCCAAGTCGGATGTAATTGAAAGCATCAATAAGTGCATTGGTAGCCGAAGCACAGGCTGATACAGTTACGAAGTTTGGACCTCTGAATCCATATTTGATAGAAATGAAACCTGCCGATATATCAGCGATCATCTTGGGAATGAAAAAGGGATTGAACCTTGGTGTTCCGTCTCCTCTGGCAAAATCAGTCACCTCTTCTTGGAAGGTTCTGAGTCCACCTATTCCCGATCCCCAGATTACACCCGCTCTTGACAAGTCAATGGATTCGAGATCAAGTCCCGAGTCCACGATCGCTTGATCGGCAGTAATCATGGCATACTGGGTGAAAGCATCCATTTTTCTAGCCTCTTTTCTGTCCATAAACTGATCCAGATCGAGGTTTTTGACCTCGCAGGCAAATTGAGTCTTGAAAAGTGAAGCGTCGAAGCGAGTGATAGGCGCAGCACCACTCACACCATTAGCCAGACCCTTCCAGAATTCTCCGGGGGTGTTACCTATGGGGGTGAGTGCGCCTAAACCCGTTACAACAACTCTTTTTAAATTCATATAATGAATTCAGCAGTACTTATTTTACGTTTGCCTCAAGGTAGGTAATAGCCTGACCTACAGTGCCAATTTGCTCGGCTTGGTCGTCAGGAATAGAGATATTGAATTCTTTTTCGAATTCCATAATCAATTCAACAGTATCTAGAGAGTCAGCACCAAGGTCATTGGTGAAGCTTGCTTCCATAGTCACTTCAGACTCTTCTACGCCAAGTTTGTCAACAATGATGGCTTTTACTTTTTGTGCAATTTCAGACATTTTGTGATCAGTTTAGTTATTAACACTCCGCAAAGAAATATATTTAAAACCTAATTGACAAAGAAAAGACCGAAGTTAATTTTTATGCAATTTGTCTGATCGCATGGGTCAATTTAAATTTCTACCTTTGTTTCGACCACCTTTCTTCCTCCATGAAGAAGACCAAATTATACATAGAACCTACTTTTGAATTTGAACTTTTAGGGCTCGTTTCGCCTGTCAAAGACTATAAAATGGCTTGGTTGATCAATCGGGAACTGGATATTGATTTGGTCAAATCAGATGACCTTCAAATTGAATTTCTGTCCTCACCTAGGCTGGAAATCTCCCAATATTTACTTTCTTTACCGCATGGTTTTATCCAACTTTTAAAAAATAAAGCACTTAATACATCCCAGCAATTGGCGTATTTGATACCAGAATTGCGAAATTTGGATTACTTCCTCTTGGTACAAGACCAAACACAACAAACCAGTATTAGTATATTTGTCGATCAACTTGCTAAAAACCCCTTTATTCAAAGTGTGGTCCGGCTGGACATTTCAAAAATTAAATCAAAAGAAAACCTATTAACATATTAAAATCCAATGAGCCACCTCCCGTTTAAAAAAACAAAAATACTAGCCACCATCGGTCCGGCATCCAATAATTACGAAACGATTAAAAGTTTGGCTGCTGCCGGTGCAAATGTTTTTCGATTGAATTTTTCGCATGGAACACACGAAATTCATCAGGAAGTCATACAGATTATTCGAAGAATTAATAAAGAACTGGATTGTAATCTCGGGATACTTCAGGATCTACAAGGGCCTAAAATCCGTGTAGGGGAGGTCGAAAATAATGGAGTGGAACTAAAGGCTGGAGAACTGTTAACTATCACTAATGAACCTGTGATTGGAAGTGCTTCGCTGGTGAGCACAGTTTACCAGAATCTTCCCCAGGATGTAATTCCCGGCGACAGAATCCTCATCGACGATGGTAATCTGGAAGTAATAGTAAACAGTACAGATGGCAAAAATGTGAATACCACGGTAATTCACGGAGGGATCTTGAAATCCAGAAAAGGCATCAATCTTCCCAATACCAAAGTTTCTGCACCTTCCCTGACTGAAAAGGATATCGAAGATCTTGAATTTGGTCTGTCTCAGGATGTAGATTGGATCGCACTGTCTTTTGTAAGATCAGCAGAGGATATTTTGGATCTAAGAGAACGGATTATTGCAGCCGGAAAAAATTGTAAAATCGTCGCTAAAATCGAAAAGCCTGAAGCCCTTGAAAATATTGATTCAATTATTGCAGCCACGGATGCAATAATGGTCGCCAGAGGTGATTTGGGTGTAGAAGTACCCATGGAAATCGTTCCCCTTTGGCAGAAAAAAATGGTTGAGAAATGTAAGATTGCCTGTAAACCGGTGATCATTGCTACCCAAATGATGGAAAGTATGATCCAAAACCCTCGACCAACCCGCGCCGAAACCAACGATGTCGCCAATGCAGTATTGGATGGCGCGGATGCCGTGATGCTTTCCGCTGAAACTGCTTCAGGAAAATATCCAGTCAATGCCGTCAAAGCGATGACCAGCATCATTACATACCTGGAAGAGAATGCAGACATTTACCATAACCTGTATAAAATTCAAGATGACGACTTAACATTCCACAGCAATAACCTGATCCTAATGGCCTCGAGATTGTCCAGAAATGTGAAGGCCAAGGCAATTGTTGGAATTACTTCTTCGGGATTTACCGGGCTTAGATTGGCATCCCACCGACCTTCGGCCAATATTTTTGTTTTTACCAGAAATAAGAAACTCCTTACCCAACTCTCATTGGTTTGGGGTGTGCGTGCTTATTATTATGAAAGTCAGGTATCTACTGACGCGACTTTCACTGATATAGAAAATACATTACAAAAAGACGGTCATGTGAAGTCAGGTGATGTAATCATCAACACCGCCAGTATGCCGCTGAAAGAAAAGGGAAAAACCAATATGCTTAAAATTCACTTGGTTGAGTGAGGTTAAAGGCAAAAACAGGAATTTAGTTTCCTGATTTTAGATCAATTCAAAGGATGAATTTAACAGTTCATCCTTTTTTTTATACAGTTGAGCGGTTATGAGTAGACCTGTTGATTTGACTTTGGTTATAAAATCAAAAAAACCAAATCAAACTATGAAAAAACTATTTAATTACTTGCTTATGGGATCGCTGTTTTTTTCGATCTTGTCGTGTAGTGATGATTATCAGGGACCAATCCCCTTTCCTACACTTATCGAAGCTGCAAATGAAGCAGGATTAACAACGCTTGTAGCCAGCGTCCGTGCTTTTCCGGGTTTAGAAGCAACGCTTCAAGACCAAGCTGCCATTACAGTATTTGCGCCAACCAATGACGCTTTTGCAAATGCTTTGCGCACTTTTGGTGCAACTGATCTTAACGATTTGGTGGTAAAACTAGGAGGATCTCAAAATTTGCAGACTGTTCTTGGGTTTCATGTCGTTCCTGCCGTAGCGTTTTCAAGAAATTTGAATGAAGTAAACATTTTTACAACTCTTGCTGGTCAGCAGTTAAGAGTAAATTCTACTCCAGGCGCAGTAACAGTAACTGACGCAGCTGGTAACGTGGCCCGAGTTATTCAGGCGGATGTTCAGATAGAGAATGGTGTGGTACACGTGATCGATCGTGTATTGATTCCTTCCATTGAATTGCCAAAGCCAAATTTGGTAGAGGCGGCAACTAAGGCAGGATTAACTACACTGCTAACAGCAGTGACCGCTGTTCCGGGTTTACCAAGTGCATTGTTAAGTGCGCAGGCTATCACGGTCTTTGCACCAACCAACGAAGCATTTGCAGCTGCGCTAGCAGTATTTAGGGCAAAAGACTTAAATGAATTGGTAATCAAAATCGGTGGACCTGCCAACCTTGAAAAAGTATTGGGATTTCACGTGGTGCCTGCGGTTGCTTTCTCTGCTAACCTGGCAGCCACAAATTCCTTTACTACGTTATCTGGACAAACTATCATTGTTGAGAAAACAGGATCAACCGTATCCGTAAAAGATCAATTAGGTAGAGTAGCTCAAGTCGTGGCCGCTGATATTGCTATTGCAAACGGTGTCGTCCATGTGATTAATGGAGTAATGTTGCCTGATTTGAAGCTTCCGACTGTAGTAGAGGCTGCTACAGCTGCAGGATTGACAACATTATTAAATGCGGTGACAGCTGCCGGTTTGGGTAACACACTACTCAATGCTAACGCAATCACTGTTTTTGCACCTAGCAACGCTGCTTTTACTGCGCTGCTGAGTAGCCTTGGCTTCAGTTCACTTGATGCTATGGTGAGTGCGCTGGGTTTACCTGCTGTTACCAAGGTTCTTGGGTTTCACGTCGTTCCTGCTACCGCTTTCTCCTTTGATTTGGCTTCAGGTTCGCAGATGGTTCCTACTTTGGCTGGAGAGATGCTCACAGTAACTCGCAGTGGTAACAATATAACCGTCACTGATAAAGCAGGGAAAACCTACAATGTTGTGGTAGCCGATGTTGCTATAAAAAATGGCGTTGTTCATGTGATTGATGGTGTTCTATTGCCTACCCTTTAAAAAACTAATGGATTAAAAGAGGAACAGAATTTTTCTGTTCCTCTATTTTTTTTAAAAGGAGAAACGAAGATTAAAGCAAGCGCGAGGAGGGGAAATATGTTTAGTCATCGCTACAGTCATTGGTTTGCCGGAATCTTGGGCAGCTATTCTTTTCTGAATATATATTTCCTTGATGGTGACCGGCTGTTTGCGGTTGCTATTGAGCCATTAGCTTTGTTTATTCTGATTTTGGCTTTGACTTTTTCGGTTTGGGGCCTCAATCGACTAATCGAAAAAAGGATTGTCGGCCATGATTTGTCCATGCACCCTTTAATTTTTCAATTCGGGACCAGCGTAGTGGGGGTATTGGTTTTATCATTTATTTCCTCCCATGCTACGGGCTTAATTTTGAGCGGACCGTACTCATTTCCCTGGCAGAGGAGATTGACTTTCTAAAAAAATATCTGGAATTGCTTACCATCCGTTTTGAAGACTCCCTGAGATTTTCATTGGACTTGAAAAATCCGAGTTTTGAAAAACTGATCCCTCCAGCGATGCTCAAACTTTTGGTAGAAAATGTGGTGAAGCACAATTTTTTCACCAAAAAGAAGCCAATTGAAGTTTCCATTACTTCTGACGGGTTTTTCTGAAAATTCATAATAAAAAACAACCAAAAACAGTGATTGATTTTTCTTCGGGCATTGGCCTTCAAAACATATCAGATAGATATAAGTTTCTAAACAGTAGTATCCGAATTGAAGATGAACCGAGTCATTTTCTGGTCGAACTGCCACTGATCGATGACAAAACACTTACTTTTAGTCGAAGACGAGCCACTAGCGCAAGTACGAATTAGCACGATTATACGGAAGCATCGTCCTGATTGGGTGGTCGCAGATACGGTTCAAAGTATCTCTGAGCTGGAACAAGCTCTGAAAAACCAAGCTATTTTTGACCTCATTCTTTGTGATATCCATCTGGCTGATGGGCTGAGCTTTAGGGCTTTTCAAAACAAAAAAATTAAGATCCCGATAATTTTTATTACAGCGTATGATGAATATGCATTGCAGTCTTTTGAGCATAACTGCATCGATTATGTCCTGAAACCAATACAGGAAGAGCGCTTGGTCAAAGCTTTTGAGAAAGTGGAAAGTTTAATTCAAAGTCCCGTGTCAGAGGGGTTTTCATCTGAATTTGTTGATAAATTTATCCAGCGTTACACCCAAAAAACATTCAAAAGACGCTTTTTAACTAAAATTGGAACAAAGCTATCTTTTACTTCGGTGGAAGAGATAGCGTTTTTTTATTCGGAAGGAGGGATCACCTTTTTGGTTACTTCAAATTCTTCCCAGAAATTTATGACAGATCATAGTCTCAATGAACTTGAAACTGAACTTTTGAATCCAAATAAATTTTACCGAATCAATAGATCCTTCATTATTAATTTAGACAATCTGTTGGAAATGAAACCTTATCATAATGGCCGGCTGGTGCTATCTTTGAATGCGAAAAGTGAAGAGGTAATTGTCGTGGCAAGAGAGCGGGTTAACGAATTCAAATCTTGGATCGATCAATAAAATGAATAAAGTATTTTTTTTAATCCTTTTTTTTGGACTTTTACTCAATTAAATGGCTTTTCGCAAACCAAAGATCAAGCATCCTTTGATTCGCTTAAACGAGTACTAGTTCAAGTAGATCAAGAATTGTATGCTGTACAGCTCAACTTGCATCAAGCTTAAAATCAACTCCAAACCGGTATTTTGGTCGCAACTCTCGCCTACACTGTAACTATCATCGGAGGTCAATTGCTAGGCACAAAACCTGAATTGGGAGAGACTTTGCTTTATGTGGGTGGCGCAACTGGTATTGTAGGAACAGTGATTCTGTTCAAGGGATTTAAAAAAATCAATCTTGGGCCTCCGGTTTCCCGGAGTCGCTAGCTTTTATTTCCGGGCTGCAGTTTCTTCATCCGGACCAATTGGAGTCACCATCACCACTTTTTCACGATCAACCATCACGGAACCGGGAGCGGCACCTTTCACTTTTCTTACAAATTTTGCCTCGGTGTAAATTACAGGTGCAAATGATTCTGTTTTGAACTTAGAGTAAAAAGCAGCCAAGCCTGCGGCGCGTTCCAAAACAGTATTGGGCAATGCCGACATCCCTTTCATCCGGATCACCACATGAGAACCGGGAACCTGACGGGCGTGAAGCCAAAGATCATCCTTGTGAATAAATCCCCGAAGCATTTCATCGTTGTCCTTTGCTGACTTACCAACCCAAATCGTAAAACCTTCAAATTCAAAAACCTTGAATGGTAATCCGCTTACTTCTTTAGTGATTGCCTTGTCCTCCTTGTTGGTTTTTTGATAGGTTTTGAGTCCTTTATGCCCGGTGATTTCTTCGATAGATTGGATTTTTTGTTCTAGTTCAATTCTGAGATTTACTTTTGAGGCGATTGTTTTTTCGATTTGATCCAATTCGATTTGCCGGTTTTTGGATTTTCGGTAAAGTGATTCTGCAAGGAGTTGAGGCTTTTGATTGGGCTTAAGGATGACTTTTGCCGGATTTCCTGTGTAGAAATCCAAAAGCTCAGCTTCAGTTTTCCCATTTTGGAATTCATGCAAGTTTGCCATGATCACATCGGCGAGTTGACTGGGTGGGGCTGCATTTTTGAGTTCCTCCAGTTTTGAGGCTGACTTTTGTATGTAAGAAACCGTCTTTTTGAGTTGCTCCTGATAGCTTTTCAGAAGGGCGTTTTTTTCCTTGTCAAAATTCCCTTTGACCAAAGCCAAATAGAACAACTCATTTGATGCCGCAATTGGATCCGATAGCGTTTTTAGGGGGGCAGCTTCAGGCAGTAAACTCAGCTGCACTGTTCCCTGCTTTTCGACCAAGGAAAACAGTGGCGTGTCCAAAATATCGAGAAGATCCTGCATCAGGGGCCATTTTTCCTCAATTTCAGCCTCCGGGTATCCCCGTTCTTTCAGCCAAGCCCGTGGAATTGTGCCCAAGGTCGGGAGAAATTGAGATGCATTTCCTGCGAGTTCGACAAAGTGTTCGCGACTCAGATCGAGTGGTTTTTCAAGACTTTTCCAATCCAATTCTTTGTCTTCCCGGATTTCATTTCTAAAAAGAAGGCTCGGTGTGGCTTCTTCTTTTTGGTACAAAAGCACATTACTTCGATTACCATGAAGCTTGAAAACCAATTTTTTCCCCGACTCCAAGTCAAAATAAAAAGCCCGCTCAAATCTGAAAACGGCACACTTCAGGATGGAATCACCAATTAATTCCTGAAATAAATTGATTGTATTTCGCTTTGCTCGGTGGTATTGCTCAGGAAAACTGAGGTAAACCTGTGGTGGAAGGAGATGGGCGCGGATATAGCGAATGGCAGATTTTCCTTCCGTCTCGATGATGAGCTCATCTTTGCTTTGAGAAAAGCAGGAGATGATTTTTTGACCGGTATAAGCTTCTTCTAAAGCGGGGGCCAAGTACTTCAGAAAATGGTAATTGAGGTGCATTACTCCAAAGTTAACTCCAAGCCGTCGTAGGCCAAGGCAATTCCGGCGGGTAATTCCCTGTCGACTTGCTCATGAAGACCAAGACGATGGGCGATATGGGTGAAGTAGGTTTGTTTGGCACCGATTTTCCGCGCCATGTGTACCGCCTCATCCAGGGTAAAGTGAGAAATGTGAGATTCTTTTTGAAGGGCATTCAATACAAGGATTTCTGTCCCTTCCAATAGCTTCAGAGATTCATCCGGAATGAAATTAGCATCGGTGATGTAGCTGAAGTCCCCAAATCGGAATCCTAAAACAGGGAGCTTGTAATGGAGAACAGGAATAGGAATCACGGGAAGACCATCGACTCGGAAGGGATTTTCGGTGATTTCAATTGCTTGTACTTGAGGTACGCCGGGATATTTTTTGTCGCTGAAGATGTATGAAAACTCCCTTCGAATCTGATCTAAAACCTGTTTTTGCCCAAAAATCGGTATGTCCATTTTCTGGGAAAAATTGAATGGTCGGATATCATCAAGCCCGGCAGTGTGATCTTTGTGTTCGTGAGTGTAGATGACTGCATCCAGTCTTTTTACTCCTGCGCGTAGCATTTGCATTCTGAAGTCCGGGCCAGTATCCACAACCACTGAAACCCCATTCGCCTCCAAATGTATTGAAGTGCGGAATCGTTTATTTCTGAAATCCAATGATTTGCAAACCTGACAATCACATCCGATTACAGGGACGCCCTGGGAGGTTCCGGTTCCAAGAAAAGTTACTTTCAAAATTTTAAGGTAGTTTGGCGGAGCTCGTTAAGGAAATCCTGATTTGATTTTTCTTTGAAATCCTTCGGGTCGAGATTAAGTTCGTTGATGATTTCGATCAAGGCATTTATTTTTCCTTCTATCGGAAAGTACTTATTGATGATGACGATTTTGGTTTCTTTCAGGACACAATAGCCGGATTTAAAGTTTCCTTTTTCATACCTCAAAATATATTCTGAGGCTGCAAAAAGGTTTTCCATTTTGTCCAAAAAATGCTTCGTGTACTTGATGACCATCAGCTCAGAATTTTTTTGACTGTTGCCAGCACTTTGTCGTAGTCAAGTGGTTTTTGGATGAAATCATCAAATCCCAACCTCCGAAATTCCTCAGGGGTGTAATTGTGAATATTCCCGCTGATGGCGATGATGGGTAGCTTACTTACAGCTGGATTTGAATGGCTGCGAATCAGTCGTGTGCATTCTACACCGTCCATGACGGGCATGCTGATATCCATAAGGATTAAGTCAAATGGCTCTTTTTCCAGAAACTCCAGCACTTGTTTTCCATTTCTGGCAGCCTTCATTTGATAATTTTCGAAAGCCAGCACATTTTTGGTCAAGTTGATAATGATGGAACTGTCCTCGCCTACAAGAATTTTTTTGGATTCGCTCATAAGTCAAAAATAGTTGCTTGATTTAAGAATTTACGAAATTCCCCGATTTCATTTCTCAGATTTTTTAATTCTTCTCCGAAAAGGGTGAAATTTTCTTTTTTGCCATAATCCTCAGCTTTTGTGGCTGAATTATATATTTTCATTGCGCCCAGCGTTCCTGAATTTCCTTTGATCTCATGGATTTTTATAATCAATTCTGAGGATAAGCCATCGGGATAATGCAAATCGATGAGGGCTTCTGTTTCCGCGCATTCATTCAAAAATTCATCAAATATCTTTTTGATCACCGATTTGGAACTGTACTTCAATAGGTGGTTTAGTACATTTTCGTCAAGAGTTGCCGAAATTTCACCTGTAATTTCAGATGCTGGAGTACTGTTTTTTGGATTTCCATTTAGATACTGTTGGACTAAGGACAGAAATTCTTTTGGCCGGATCGGTTTTGTGATGAATTCATCAAATCCTTGTTCTAAAAAGTGATTTCTGTCAGATTCCTCTGCAAAGGCCGTCACCGCAAAAATCGGACAGCTTAAATTTCTGCCTTGGCGGATTACCTTCATAGCGGTGAATCCATCCATTTTAGGCATCTGAATGTCCATTAAGATGAGGTCAAAAGTGGACACTTCTGCCAATTCAACCGCTTCGAGACCATTTTTTGCGGATTCAAATAAGAAACGTTGACCGATCAGATTCTCAAAAAGTTTCCTGTTCAGGTCATTATCATCTACGATTAATACCATTTTGCTTTTCATTGTATTCCTTAAGACTTTTGTTTGACCTTAATATCAAACCATTGTCGAATAAAAAATCCCTTATTCTGGTAGTCGGTCCCACAGCAGTGGGCAAAACTGACATTTGCTTAAATCTAGCCAAAAAATTCACAACAGAAATTGTTTCCTGCGACAGCAGACAGTTTTATCGGGAATTGAATTTGGGTACGGCTAAGCCGACTCCTGAGGAACTTCAACTTGTACCCCATCATTTGATCAATTCACTCTCTATCGAGGATGATTATGATGTCCGGAAGTTTGAAAAGGAAGCGCTAAATATTTTGGATGAGATTTTCCGGAATAGGAACGTGGCTATAATGACGGGTGGATCCGGACTATTTGCGGACGCAATTACCAAAGGGCTGGATGAAATTCCTGATGTGGATCCCGATATTCGAAAGCAACTAATAGGAGAATTTGAGGGGAAGGGCTTGGAATGGTTACAAGCCCAGGTATCTGGTGTTGATCCGGAATATTTCGAACAAGTGGATCGGCAGAATCCTCAGCGATTGATGCGGGCACTTGAGGTGTTTCGTGGAACAGGGCTAAAATTCAGTAGTTTTCGAGTCAAGAAAAAAGTGACTCGATCCTTTCAAATTATTAAAATCGGATTGGACCGGGACCGGGATGAACTCTATCAACGGATCGATTTTCGAATGGATCAGATGATCGCTTCCGGACTTTTTGACGAGGCAGATGCGCTTTTTGGGAAGCGACATCTGAATGCCCTTCAGACGGTTGGGTATTCTGAGATTTTCGGATTTTTGGAAGGAAAATATGATCGGGAAGAAGCCATCAGGCTCTTAAAAAGAAATTCCCGACGATACGCCAAGCGACAGTTGACCTGGTTTCGTCGGGATGAGGAAATCCGATGGTTTCACCCGGAACAGCTGAAGGAAATCAGCGCTTGGATTACGGCTCAAATGGATTGAAAACCTGCAATTTTGGCTATCCAGTTGTACGGAGCTTTTTTGATCAGTCCATTGTATTGGTATTTGTTGATTTTCAATTGACGGATAGCTTCCAAATTCTTTTTGGAGACTTTTTTATCAGGATTTGCTTTTTTAAGACTTTCCAAAACCGTATCCGGATCAGAAATTTCTCCCAAAATCAGGCCGATTTCAGGATGTGCGAGAGCGATTTTGGAGAGCAGTTCACGCTGCATGTTAAGCTTTCGCTGCATCGTGTTTTTTACGGTTAAGAAAAAAAGCAAGCATGCTCCACTAACAGTCAAAAACAAAGGAATAAAACCCATATTAAATACTTAAAATGTCGATTAAAGCCAGATGATCCGGATGAAGCGGTTTTGGTTGGCCGATGCAGTCACCAAATGGGGTATAAACTATCGAATTGTTCATTACCCCTGCCATGCAGTTGGTTTTCCCGGAAATCAGCCCGTCAACCGCTCCCATTCCACATCTGCTACCTAAAACACGATCACGGGCCGTGGGGTTTCCTCCGCGTTGAATATGTCCCAAAGTTGTCACTTTAAATTCTTTGGAAGGATCTTTTATTTTTTCTTTGACCATGTTCATGATCTGATCAGCATTGCCCAAGTCATCACCTTCCGCCACTACAATGATGCTCGAAGATTTTGACTTTCGGAGGTTTTTGAGTGATTTGACGACGCTGTTCAGATCGGTCTTTGTCTCTGGTACCATCACAAATTCTGCCCCGCCTCCGATACCGCATTCTACGGCTATAAATCCCGCATCACGTCCCATTACCTCGATAAAGAAGATGCGGTCGTGAGCGGCTGCCGTATCACGAATTTTATCAATCGCCTCCAAAGCGGTATTCACCGCAGTATCGAAGCCGATAGTATAGTCAGTTCCAAAAATATCATTGTCAATTGTTCCCGGGCAGCCTACGGTTGGGATACCATATTCCTCGAAAAATACCTTCGCTCCAGTGAAGGTTCCGTCTCCGCCTATGGCTACCAAGCCTTCGATTCCCAAAGCTTTCAGGTTTTCAAATGCTTTTTTGCGTCCTTCCGGAGTTTTGAATTCCATGGACCGGGCGGACTTGAGCATGGTCCCTCCTCGCTGGATAATATTGCTGACCGAATGGGAATGCATTCGCTTGATATCCCCTTCGATCATCCCCTCGTAACCCCGTTGGATCCCGTAGACTTCCAGTCCTCTGAAAATTCCTGTCCGGACTACCGCGCGGATACAGGCATTCATTCCGGGAGAGTCCCCTCCTGAGGTGAAAACGGCTATTTTTTTCATGTTTATAGGTTTTTGGCAGCCCAAAAATAGATATTTAAGCAGGAATACAGGTGTGTATCTTTAGAATTGAAACCGAAATTAAAAATTAGGGTTTGGATTGGTGTAAAAAGCCGCCTCTTCACTGGTAATTGGTGTGAGTGCTGTAGATCAGGTTGAAAAAATCCGAAAAGGATATACCGAAAGCAAAACCATTCCGGTGGATTTGATTCTGAACTTGAAGCAGAAATTTACACCCAATCTGTATCAGGACCATCGGTAATAAAGGTATTGCGAAGGCTCCCGAAAACGGTTACTTTCGAGCTTCACCTTTACCCAAATGCTATGCTTCGGAGATTTATCGGCTTTCTAAGCCTTATTGCCCTTTTTTCCTGTCAAAATCAAAATACTACTGACGAACTTAGCCGCTGGGAAGCACAGGCCGATCGGGTGGAGATTCTGCGCGATGACTTTGGTGTACCCCATATCTATGGAAAAACAGATGCAGATGCAGTTTTCGGTTTGTTGTACGCCCAATGTGAGGATGACTTCCGGCGAGTGGAGCGCAACTACGTCTGGGCGATAGGTAGGCTGGCCGAATTAGAAGGGGAGGAGGCGATCTATTCGGATCTTCGCGCAAATCTCTACATGACTGAAGCCGAGGCCAAGACGGCCTACGAAACAGCTCCAAATTGGCTGAAGGAACTTTGCGTAGCCTTTGCCGATGGGGTCAACTACTACCTGCACACCCATCCCCAAGCCAATCCCCAGGTGATTACCCGATATGAACCTTGGATGCCGATGTTTTTCTTTGAAGGATCCATCGGTGGCGATATCGAGAGCATTGCGACGGGCGGAATTAAGGCTTTCTATGAAGGTAATAAGGCCTTGACTTTTGCCCAGCCATTGGAAGAGCTGTGGACAGAACCACAGGGATCAAACGGGATAGCCATCGCGCCAAGTTTGACGGAATCCGGGAATGCGATGCTGCTCATCAACCCGCATACTTCCTTCTATTTCCGTCCGGAAGTTCACGTAGTCAGCGAAGAAGGACTAAATGTTTATGGTGCGGTCACTTGGGGTCAGTTTTTTGTCTACCAGGGGTTCAATGAGAAAACCGGATGGATACATACCTCGACTTTTGTGGATTTCAAGGATGAGTTTGAAGAGGAAATCGTAGAATCCGAAGGAAAAATTCAGTACAAGTATGGGGAGGAGCTTCGTGATGTGGAGGCAAAAACGGTCCGTTTAAAATACAAAGCCGGACAGGAATTGAAGGAGAAAGAATTTACTTTTTACCGTACGCATCATGGGCCAATTACCCATAAAAACGGAGAAAAATGGGTAGCCACCAAGATCAATTGGGACCCGGTCAGTGCGCTGTCTCAAAGCTATACCCGCACCAAGTTGAATAACTATGCGGAATTTAAAGACATGATGAATATCCGCACCAACTCCTCAAATAACACGGTTTTTGCAGACGGAGAAGGGAATATTGCTTATTTCCACGGCAATTTTATCCCGAAACGCAACCCTGAATTTGATTTTTCCAAGCCTGTGGACGGAAGTAACCCCGCGACCGATTGGCAGGGGCTTCACACCGTGGATGAGAGTATTCTGATTCTCAATCCCGGAAATGGCTGGATTCAAAATTGCAATTCCACCCCTTTCACAGCGGCGGCGGCATTTAGCCCTAAGAAGGAAGATTACCCCGTTTACATGGCTCCTGATGCAGAAAACTACAGGGCAGTTCATGCCATTAAGGTTCTTCAGGCAGTCAAAAAGGTAGACTTGGACAGTTTCCTTCAGTTGGCCTACGATCCCTATTTGCCAGCATTCGAATACCTAATCCCTGAGTTGATTTCAGCTTTGGAAAAAACCGGGAACTCGTCCCAGAATGCCGTATTGCAAGTATTGAAAGCTTGGGATTACCGAACATCCAAGGAGTCTGTGGCCATGTCGGTTGCGCACTTTTACGGTGAAAATTACCAGCGTGAATTCCGCAGCATGAACCGATTTATCAATCCCATGCCAACTGCCAAAATCCCGACAGGCGCGGAAATTACAACAGTTTTTGAAAAGACAATCGCACAGATGAACGCTGATTTTGGAACCTGGAATACGCCTTGGTCAGAAATCAACAGGTTCCAAAGGCTTTCCGGTGACATAGACCTCAAGTACGATGACAATGAACCTTACGTTCCCATCGGTTTGGCTTCAGGCAATTGGGGCGCTTTGGCAGCGTATGGTGCACGAACGTATGAAGGAACAAAGCGACTCTATGGCTATCGTGGTAACAGCTTTGTGGCGGTGGTCGAGTTTGGCGAAAAAGTAAAAGCCAAAACCATCCTGGCCGGAGGGCAAAGCTCGGATCCCAATTCTCCGCATTTCTTTGATCAGGCGCAACGCTATGCCGATGTGAACTTTAAGGATGTGGCTTTCTACAAGGAAGATGTAGAAAAAAGAGTGGTGGAAAAGTATAAACCCGGGAGACGGTAGGGATATTCGGGATGAGGCCGGGATGCTATCCGGGATCTGAAATCTTCAAGCGAGTTCTGACCGAAGTGACGGCATAATGGTCACCAACCGTGGTCTGTGTCCCCAAAGACCACTCGATAACCCAAAACTCATTTCCATTGCGCATGGGAATTGACCTTCTATTCCAAACGATGATTCTGCCACAGCTGCGAATTATTCCTTCATTTTTAATCCATGAGTTAAAAACCATAGCTGTTGATCTGTCACTCCTAGCGGGCCGGTGCTTGCTATCCTGGATGCTACCCGCTTCCTGTTATTTTCAAAAAAAAATGACCCGCTCCGGAGAAATGGCAATTCTTCGGAGCGGGTCATAGTTTTTTTTTCCAAAATTTTGGACTAAACCTGACAGGATGTCCTGAGTATCAAAACTTAATTAAAGGTGTATCGAAGGGAAAAGCTTCCGTCAATAAAGTTTCCCCGATAATGCTGGAAATAGAAGTAAGGAATTAAGTCTAATCCGAGTGTTAATGGGGCATTCTTGAATTTGTATTCCAATCCACCGATGCCGACGACTCCAATTGCGGCAAAGTTACGATCATCATAATAGCCATTGCATTTACGATTTTTCGGGTCATTACATGGTCGAAATCCATCATAGTAATATCGGCCGTCAAAGAATCCCAATCTGGCACCCAATCCGTAAACCCAGCTCAGCTGCGGAACTTCAAGAGCGCCTTTTTTATGCCACTCATACAATCCCGTCAATGAAGTGCCTCTCCATCTGCTGGCACCTACAATCAACTCCACGGCTGCTTTGCTATTCACAAAATGTTTTAACGTAACACCAGAGGTATATCCACCCCTGATACCAATGGCAGTAGTGTAGCCTGATGGGCCGGCGGGCATCTCCGCGCTTTCCATGATGGAGCGGGTCGATGTGTAATTAATCGGAGTTTCGGAAAAACTTCTTGTTCTCCAGGTATAAGGAGAATAGTCAACTCCGGACTGCTGAAGTGGGCATTCACAATTTTCGCTGAGGCTTTCAGTTTCATTTTGGGCAAAAGCACCAAATGAAACTGAAAAGGCGAAAAGGCTGCCGATAAATAATTTTTTCATGATCTGTAATAGTTAGTTGAATTAATGAATCTGATTATCCGCAATCCTGCCAGAAATTAAGAAATATGCTTTAGAAGTTGCGGCTAATCGTCCACAGACAACGGTCGACGGTCCACACCTGTGCGCCGTGGCGTAGCATGTTCTAAGGAACTTCAGACGATATTTGATAGGATTACTGGTAGAAAAGCGGATATACATGTTAATGAAATTTACTGATCCCGAAGGAGGCCCTCCGGGGATTTATTGTAATATCCTTAATAGATGTTAAAAGACATGCCAAGTTTGTCGGATCCCATTTTCCAGTAGTTTAAAAAATGTGTTTTCCGGTTCTTTTTTATCGGATAAAAAAAAATAATCCAAAAAGGAGCCGTTGATGCCCCTCATTGGATTGATGGATATTGAAAGCGAAAGGAGCTTGGATCCTTTCCTAATTTTATTGTAGCCTGAAATTAATTTTCCAGACCAAGTCTGTTGATTTCGGAAAGAAGTTTTACCACGCGCTGATCAAATTGCTGACTAAGTGTGGTGAAATCATCCTTCTTGATCAATTTTCCATGGCTGGTGAAAAAGAAGTTGATCTTTTGCTCCGTCGGGAAAATCAGGAATCGGCTGTTATTACTCAACTGGACTTGAAGTGCATTGGCAATGGGAGACTTGGAGGGGACAATTCTTCCGCTCAACAGGTTTTTCAGCGTCCCGTTGCTGAGGTCTTCGATACTTGTGATCTCAGTCATTCCGAGAGACATCGGTGGTTTTCTTTTCAGTCTGGCTATCACCTTTTTGAAGAATACCTTTTGTGAAGGCTCTTCGATGGATACGGCAAGATTTTTTTCCCGCTGAAATCCATAGTCTGTATAGATTCCTATCAAACTGTCAAAGAGGGTTTTATCTTCGCTTTTTGCCTTTTTGGCAGACATGATCAATCTGGAAAGCAAGTAGCTCAGACTGTCGTTTTGACCTTTCAGGAGGATTTCCTGATTTTCAGAGATAAACAGAGTCTCGTCAGGCTCGGAAAGTATAAACGTTTCATGATCCTTCAGCGGAGTAGGAAGATTTACGATCGTGGTGATCTCAGCTTCGTGTTTTGCAAAGATTTTTTCCAACAAATCGGTGATAAATATCGATTTCTTGCAGCGCAGTGAACCGTGATTTTCCAATAATAACTTTGATAAAATCAGCGATGTGTGATGGATGTTTAGCAGGATAAAATTACCTGTTACCAGTTTCCTTACTCCAAGTGTAAACTTGTCGTAGGTAGAATCCACTGCAATGACCAAATCAAAGCCATTTTTTTCCGCATAATCAAAGACTGGTTTAAGATGCCGAAAAGTAAAAGTATCCTCTAAAGAGGTGAGGGGCTCTGCGATTTTATGCCACTGCACTTCCACTTCCAGATTTGCTAACTTTGCGATCAGCTCATCTTGTGGATTTTCTGAGGTGATCAGAACTTTCAGCCCTTCTCGCTCCTTTTCAATTTGTCCTTGAACTTCTTCATTTATTGCATTCTCGATCATCTTCTTTATTTTTTTGATTTGGTACTCATTCAAGGACAACGCCAGAAACTGAAAATCAATTCCTTGGGATTGGTAAGATTGGGATTTTTAGGCCAATTCGTCTATTACTAGCTTGTAGGTCGGATCTTCGATGATGTTGATATCGATGATTTCATCGGCTTTAGCCAAAAGTTTCTTGCAATCCGGACTCAAGTGACGAAGGTGGACTTTTTTACCCACTTTATGGTAACGTTCGGTGATTTTATTCAATGCTTCGATTGCCGACATGTCTACAACTCGACTTTCGGCAAAGTCAATGATCACTTCCTCCGGGTCAGTCAGGACATCAAATTTCTCTGAAAAAGCCGTGACTGAGCCAAAAAACAAGGGTCCAAACATCTCGTAGTGTTTTACTCCTTTTTCATCCACATATTTTCGTGCACGGATTCGTTTGGCATTGTCCCATGCAAAGAAAAGTGCGGCCAGGATCACCCCAATGAGTACCGCCAAGGCAAGATTGTGTAGGACAGCAGTGATAATGGTGACAAGAATCATTAAGAAAATATCCTTTTTGGGCATTTTAGTTACTGTTTTGATACTGGCCCATTCGAAAGTGCCGATCGCAACCATGATCATCAAACCTGTCAAAGCGGCCATGGGAACTCGCTCAATCAGACTGGATCCGAAGACGATAAATACCAACAGCATGACTGAGGCCACGATTCCGGATAGTCTAGCCCTGGCTCCCGAAGAAACATTGATCAAACTCTGACCGATCATTGCACAGCCACCCATTCCTGAGAAAAATCCTGATGCAATATTCGCTACGCCCTGTGCGACAGCTTCCTTGTTGCTTCGGCCTCTGGTTTCGGTGATTTCGTCTATGATATTCAGTGTCAAAAGTGACTCGATCAAACCAACGCCTGCCATAATTGCGGCATAGGGGAAAATAATCCGGAGGGTTTCAAAGGCAAATGGAACAGAAGGAATGTGGAAAGGAGGGAAGCCACCTTTGATGCTTGCGATGTCTCCAACGGTCTTGGTGTCGATCCCGATAATCGCAACCAATCCAAAAACCACCACAATTGCGGCTAAAGAGGCCGGCACTGCTTTGGTCAATTTGGGCAAGCCCCAAATGATCAGCATGGTCAATACTACCAAGCCAAGCAGAATATACATCGGCGTTCCGGTCAGCCAATTGCCATCAGTTCCTTTAAACTGATCGAGCTGTGACATGAAGATGATTATTGCCAGTCCGTTGACAAAGCCAAAAATCACCGGATGTGGCACCAGACGGATAAGTTTACCCAGCCGAAGAGAACCCGCAGCCACCTGAATCAGTCCGGAAAGTACTACTGCGGCAAAAACATATTCTACCCCGTGAGTAGCCGCTAAGGTCACGATCACCACAGCAATTGCACCTGTGGCTCCGGAGATCATTCCAGGTCTGCCACCAAAAATGGAGGTAACCAGACCCATCACAAATGCGGCATACAAGCCTGTAAGAGGAGAAAGTCCGGCAATCAAAGCGAAGGCAACAGCCTCAGGAATCAAGGCAAGGGCAACGGTAAGCCCGGAAAGAACTTCCGTTTTGTAATCTACACGCTGACTAAAGTCAAATAAGTTGAAGTACTTCTTCATAGCTGAATAAGTGTGATAATTTGAAATTGAACAGTTGGAAAAATGATGCAGTCAGAAGGCCTGTAAAGGCAGTCCTAATCGATGGGAATCGAATAAAAAATCAAGGCGGAGTCGCGACTGAGCTGAATAATTGCATGGTGTGTCAAAGGTAGCTAAAAAACCCCAAACAGAATAATATTTTGTAAAAATGGATTTGTCCTAAGATTGTATTTAATCGACCGAAACTTAGCTGCTTTCACCCGCAATCGATAACGGAAAGGAATTCTTAAGGCGAAAAATTTTTTAAAAAGAATCGGCTTGAGTCCAAATCAGCTCTCTGGCTAATCTAATCTCACCAGATAAAGCTGACATTCATAGCCTGGAATTACTATTTATGAATAGGAATGTGGCTTTAGCCCATTCCACATGGAAATCCGAAGATGTTACCAGGCTTTAGCCCAAATCTTCTCCGACAATTGGTATCGGTTTATGACGGCTACACCAGAATTCTCTGATCATCTCATTCCCCCACTTTATTCTTTCATCTAATCCCATATCTTTAGGATTCAGTTTTAAATAGCCGATTGAGTGAGGGTCGCCCAAGTGAGTGTCCGCACTCACTTGTATATACAACCCTTTTTTCATGACCACAGCCGATTACCTCCATTCCCTCAATACCCGCTACCGTCTCGGCAATGCCACCGAGCATACTTTTCGGGGCGATCTCCAAAATCTCCTCGAATCCCTCGTTCCAGATGTCTCCGCAACCAACGAGCCCAAGCGACAGGCCTGCGGTGCGCCGGATTACATTCTGACGGATAAAAAAGGAATTCCCGTCGGCTACATCGAGGCCAAAGACATCGGAGATACTGACCTCATCGGAGTTAAAAAGACCGGAAACAAAGAGCAATTCGACCGGTACAAAGGTTCGCTGGATAATCTGATCTTTACCGATTACCTAGAGTTTTTCTACTATCGAAATGGGGAACTCGTCACTTCCATCCGCATCGGCGTGGTGGATCAGGGAAAAATCCTTCCCCTTCCGCATAACTTTCCTGCCTTCGAACTCCTGATCAAAGAGTTCACCACCCATATCGGGCAGACCATCAAGAGCTCCAAAAAGCTCGCCGAGATGATGGCTGGAAAGGCCCGACTCCTCGCCAATGTGATTGAGGCAGCACTAGAAAGTGACGTAGAGCATCAGGACAACTCTACACTGAAGGAGCAGATGTCCGCCTTCAAGGAAATCCTCATCCACGACATCACACCCAAACAGTTTTCCGATGTCTATGCGCAGACCATAGCTTACGGGATGTTTGCGGCAAGGCTTTATGATACTTCGCTCGATACCTTCAGCAGACAGGAAGCGGCCGAACTCATCCCCAAGTCCAATCCTTTCCTGCGCAAACTTTTCCAATACATCGCCGGGTACGACCTCGACGAGCGGATCACCTGGATCGTGGATGCACTGGCGGATATCTTCCGGGCGGCAGATGTGCAGACGATCCTCAAGAACTTCGGCAAAGCCACCAAGATGGAAGATCCCATCATCCACTTCTACGAGGACTTTCTGACCCAATACGATCCAAAGCTTCGCAAGCAGCGCGGGGTCTGGTACACGCCCCATCCCGTGGTCAACTTTATCATCCGTGCCGTAGATGAGATTCTGATCACCGAATTCGGCTTGCCGATGGGCTTGGCCGATATGTCCAAGACCAAAATCAAAGTTCCCATTCCCACGCACGACAAGCGATTCGCGGGTGGCATGCGGGAAGTCGAACAGGAAGTACATCGGGTGCAGTTTCTCGATCCTGCCACAGGCACGGGGACCTTTGTGGCAGAAGCCATCCAGCAGATCTATGACAAAATGAAAGGGCAGCAAGGGCTCTGGAACAGCTATGTGGAAAATCACCTGCTTCCCCGCATCAACGGCTTCGAACTACTCATGGCTTCCTATGCCATGGCCCACTTGAAACTGGATCTTCTGCTCAAATCGACCGGCTATACCCCTCCATCAGGAGGGGCCAGGGGAGGTCAGCGATTCCGCATCTACCTGACCAATTCCCTGGAGGAATACCACAAGGATACCGGAACCCTCTTTGCCAATTGGCTATCGGCAGAAGCCTCCGAAGCCAATCAAATCAAACGGGATGCGCCGGTGATGATAGTGGCAGGAAATCCGCCGTATAGTGTGGCTAGTTCCAATACAGGAAATTGGATCATGGAGATTATGGAGGATTACAAAAAGGAACCTGGAGGAAAAGAAAAATTAAAAGAAAGAAATCCAAAAGCAATTAATGATGACTATGTCAAGTTTATAAGGTATGGTCAGCATTATATAGAGAAAAACGGAAGTGGCGTCTTAGCTTTTATTAATCCCCATGGATTTTTGGACAATCCGACTTTTCGGGGAATGCGTTGGAATTTGTTAAAGACTTTTGATAAAATTTACACAATTGACCTTCACGGAAATGCAAAGAAAAAAGAAACTGCATTAGACGGAAGTAAAGATGAAAATGTATTTGACATTCAGCAAGGGGTTTCAATCAACTTTTTTATTAAGTCGAAAAAATCAAATACGGAACTTGCAAATGTATATTATTTTGATCTTTTGGGTAAAAGAGATCTGAAATATGGATTTCTGTCTGATAATTTTTTAAGAGATATAAAGTTTGAAAAGATTAACTATGAGACTCCAGAATATTTTTTCACTCCCAAAAATTTTGATGGTGCTGAAGGTTATCAAGAAGGATTTGAGTTAAATCTTCTTTTCACTTTAAGATCAAGTGGAGTTAAGACACACAATGATGATGGATTGGTAAAAAAATCTATAAATGAGTTAGAGGAAACAATTTTAAGTCTGGGAAAAAGGTTTGAAATAGAATCAATCAAGAATTATGCATATAGACCATTTGATAATTTAAAGATTTATTATGACCCTTCAATTCTTGGAAGAGCCAGAGAAAAAACTATTTTTCACATGGGTCATGAGAATATTGGGTTGATTTTAGTCCCCCAGCCAATTGCCGCAAATACTATTTTTTTTGATTGTTTGTTTTTGGCAAAGGAGATTACAGACACAAATTTTTATAGAAGAGGAGGCCCATCGGTTTTCCCTTTATATCTCTATCCAGAATCTTCTGGGCAGTTGAGCTTGGGTTCTACCGAAACCCGGACACCCAATCTGAAAATGGAAATCGTGGATCAGATTGGGAAGGGAATTGGATTGACCTTTGTTCCTGAACCCCTCGACTCCGCTCGGGGTGACAGGGGTGGAGAAGTTTGCTTTGCTGAGAGTGGCGAAGTGATGCCTGAATATAGACAGAGTTTTGCTCCGATTGATCTCTTGGATTACATCTATGCGGTGCTGCATAGCCCGACTTATCGGGAGACGTATAAGGAGTTTTTGAAGATTGACTTCCCGAGAGTGCCTTATCCGACGGATGCAGCCAAGTTCTGGAAACTCGTAGCCCTCGGCGGTGAACTCCGACAGCTTCACCTGATAGAAAGCCCGACCTTGTCTCAGTTCATTACCCAATATCCTATAGGAGGAGAGAATGAGGTGGAGAAGATTCGTTTCGAAAACCTGTCAGGTCTCGAAGACCTGACAGGTTTAGCCACCGGCCGCGTCTATATCAACAGCGATCAATACTTCGATTCAGTCCCCGAAGTTGCCTGGAACTTCTACATCGGCGGTTATCAACCCGCCCAAAAATGGCTCAAAGACCGCAAAGGCCGAATCCTCGATTTTGAGGATATTATGCATTATCAAAAAATCATCAAGGCATTAAATGAAACGGCAAGGGTGATGGGGGAGATTGATGGGGTGAATTTTATGGAAGGGGGTGAGGGATGAAGTTTTCAACAATGTTAATGAGTGTTACTACTTGGGAAGTTATATTTGAAATTTTTAAAACTTTCATTGCATTTTCATTCGGACTTTTGTCAAGTTATTTAATAAATAAATTTACCCAGATGAAGAGAAGGGAAAGAATAAAGAAATTTTACATTTCTTGGATTTCCTTTTCATTGGATTCATTTGAAAAGCAATGTTTGTATCTCGATAAACATATTATAAACCTAAAAATTAATTCTAATGAATCTTTGACATTTAATAATAGTCAATTAAGTAAGTTAGAATCTATAGATAATGAGGAGCTATTTTTTACTTTTGTTATTAAGAACAAAGGAATTCAAGAGTTAAACGCATCAAATTTCCATAAGCTTGGGCACCATGTTGAGTTTCTTTCAATTTCCATCCAAAGTGTTAAGGAGAGATTTGAGGTGTATAAAATAAATATTAGGGGTTGGAATGAAGAATGGATTAATGGAATGAATTTATTTAAAGATCTAATAGGGAAACATCTTGTAGAGAATAAGAATTCTGAAATTGAATTGGATTTAATTGATAAAATATTGGCTATTAAAAATCGATTTGAAAAATCAAAAAAAGTTGATGAAATTAACGTAGATGACATAAAAAATCATTTGTTTCTTCCAATTAGAGGAGTTTTGTTAAGTAATTCATCTGGAGATAGATTTACCCATGATTTTCTACTTTTAATAGATAGTTTACTCCATTTGTGTAGGAAAAGGAATGAGATATTTAACTCGTATAGTGATATTATAAAACATTATATTATACAGATTAGGCAAACGATCGTGAAAATTAGAACTATTTTAGATTATTTTTCAGAGTGAATTATTTCCTTGATTGGGTGGGATTTGCAATTACGCCTGAATCGGAAGATATTGATTATGTCATCAGCCCTCAAAAACAATCATTGAGGAAAAAGAAAGATTAGATTTTTGGACTTAAACCGTCGCAACTATGGATATGGAAAAATGGAATAAACTCTGCTACCACCTCTCTGAGAAGATAAATGGTGATATCTCCGAAAAGGATTTTGAATTTGTGGTTGACAAGGCATTGGGCATATTGGGCTGGGAGGAGTATTCAGGAGATTTTGAAATCCGACCAAGTTTTCAACTTGGGTCCACTAAAAACAGCCTAAAACCTGACTTTCTGATCAAATCCAATTCCACAGGCCAAAAACTGTTTGTAGTAGAGATTAAAAGGCCAAAAGTTCAATTGTCGGCACAGAATCAAATTCAAATTTCAACCTATATGCGCCAATTCAAGTTGCCTTTTGGTATTTTGATTGGTCCGGAAATCCAAGTATTTTATGATGGGCCATTGAATGAGCAAGAAAATGCGATGCTGATTGGGAGAATTAAGTTTGAAAAAGATTCAAAAGACGGCGAGCAATTTGTTTCCTTATTTTCAAAGGATAGCTTCAGTCTTGAAGCTCTTCATGAAATCGCGGCAGAATTCCTCAAAAAAAACCATCAGAAAGCCAAAATAGAAGAACTTGTCAAAAGAATTACATCGGATGATTTCAATGATCAGACGAAAGAACTTATCAAGCAGCATTTAAATCAGGAACACGACAGTGAAGTCATCGATGCCGCTCTTGAAAAGGTGGGGGTTTATTTCAGATTAAAAGAATCAGAAACCTCCCATCGGGAATCGGTAAAAATTGAAAAGAGGGAAAGGAATCGGGGTAATTCTTCAAATGATTCATTAGGAATGCAGCTAAACCCAGCCTCGGGGTCGGAATTTAGGCGTATGCTGTTGCTTAAAAAAACAGCATACATCACAATATTCTATAAGGATGGAACTTCAGAGCAAAAAACATGGGATGCTCATAATTTCACTGAAACTTCCAATGTCCTAGGTAATTTGAGATCAAGACCAGAATTTAGAAGGGGCAATTGGCAGAAATTGGGAATTGAAAAGGTTTATGTTTCAATCGAAAAATAGAAAAATGTTAGCCCCCGATTCGAAGCAGAATGCTTTGCTAAGCGTAGGTACTTTCTTCGCTTTTATATTTTCTGGAATTTGTAATTCCCTTCCAAAAAGTTCAACCCGCTTCGGGGTTGTCAACTACCTCTTGGCCACCATTTCCCTAGGTTGCACCTAGGGTTATTGAAAGGTTCGATCCTTACAGGATCGTGTCTCTTATTTCCGATTTTTATTTATTTAACGACCCCGAACCGGGTCAAACTTTTCAATACTGCGTCCGCCGTGGCGGAACCACGGGTGTGGTGGGTGAGCGAAGTCTAACCCCAACCCGTGGATAATCAGCTCGCCGTGTACCACCAGACGACCCTCCCTTTGCCGGCAGGCAGGCCCAAAGAATGTCGACTTTTGTTTGTCGGGAGACTTCATTTCGGTTGGTTCAAGCTTGCCAGACGGCGAGGCAGGTCTGGAGACTTGCACCAGAGTATCGAACCAATTGGAATAAAACCCAAAAAGCCCTTTCGATTCTGGACCGAAAGGGCTTGGTTTTGAACGAGGATACTAAAAGCATTTAAAACGGCATATCGGCTTCAGCTTTTTTTGATTTTGGAGATCCCATCAAAAGAAAGTCATTGACGACAACTTCGGTGAAGTATTTTTTCTCACCATTTTTATCGGTGTAAGTGCGATTTGTGAGCTTGCCTTCGACGCCTACTTCCGAACCCTTGTCAGTGTACTTGGCCAGAATTTCTGCCTGCTTGCCCCAGATGACCAGGTTGTGCCAGGTGGTTTCGGTGACCTTTTCACCGTTTTGGTTTTTGTAGGATTCATTCGTAGCAATGGTGACGTGACCTACGACTTTGCCGGACTCGAGGGTTTTCAATTCTACTTTGGCACCCAGGTTACCGATGAGCTGAACTTTGTTTCTTAGCGTGTTCATGATTTTAAAATGTTAAATGTGAAAGATTTGATTAACAATTTCCGCTAGAGGATAACTGATGGACCAAAGTTGGGGAGAGGCGAAAAAAATAGTCGGTAGCTAGTCGTTTGTATTCGATTGTAGTCGTTTGTTGTCGGATAATCGGGGTTTTTGGAGAGTATGGGCTGCTTTTTTTGTTTTAAAAAAGTAAAGGCCAAAGGCGAAATTCTAAAAATGGAAAACAAGAGACTGGAAATCCAAGTCGAAAAACCCTTTTTCGGGATTTGATATGGACGCAAAACACAAAAAAAGTTTGGCATGGACTCGCTATTTGTTACAAAAAAGAATTTTCCTGCTTGATCAAATCAACGAATTGCTTAATTTGACAACAGGAACTGCCGCAAAATTCACTCCGCACACATCGGATATACACGAAACAGGGGAAGGGAGTTGGATTTATTGGGATATTGGCAACAATTGGCTTGGCTCCGCTGACTGAGACGCTCAAACGGACAAAGTAGGCCAAACCAAAATCAAAAAGCAAACAAATAAATAATATGGTAACAGTCGCAAAATACACAGTTATACTTTTTGGACTGTTTATTATTTGTGTTGGTGTACTTATGCTCTTTGCTCCAAAAAAAGCACGAGAGACATTAAAGAAGATGGCCAGTACAAACTTCATCAACTACACAGAGATAACAGTACGAATGATTCCAGCAATGGGACTGATAATTTACTCTGACTTTTCAAAGTACCCTTTTGCATTTAAAGTATTTGGATGGTTTATGCTGGGGACCTCTTTGGTTTTATATTTTATCCCAAGAAAATGGCACCATACCTATTCACTTAAAAGTGCCGAAATTTTGAAGCCGCTATATTTTCAATTGCTATCACCAATTGCGTTTCTTATGGGGGGTGCAATAATTTATTGCGTATTCTGAGCCACTGACAATTTCAACAAGGGGACTCAATTCGTGTCCGCTGGCAGTTTAGGCATGAAATTCAAAAAAATACAAACGGTGGCCTTATTAAACTTAACGACACCCAATTGTTGCAACAATAGCTATAAAACCTTTGGTTTTTTGTAGGTTTTTAAAGTGTGTGCTATTAAATGACGTTAGCAACCTGGCACAATGCGAAGGTGTCTTTACGCCCATGTTTTATAGTCCAGCGTTAACAGTTTCTCAAATACGAAAGTGGATCTGATCTGTTTTCATCTACTTCCTTATTCAACTCTCGATTCTTCGCCAATTAAAAAAATCCGGTTTTCCTCAATCGTTTCCGAAGATTAAGCCCCTTTCAGGACTCATGTCCGCATTTTTATTGGTATCATTAAGTGTATGATTGAAAAGGACTTGTCCAGAAGAAACTTTCTTCTGAAATCAATTGCTGCCGGAGTGGGTTTCGTAGCACTTCCCCATCTTCCGGCTTTTCCTAATGGGAAAATGTCAGGAATGAAATTTGGCCTTGTCACCTACGAGTGGGCCAAAGATTGGGATCTTCCCACCTTGATCGCCAACTGTGAAAAAACAGGGGCTTTGGGTGTAGAACTCCGTACTCAGCATGCCCATGCGGTTGAAATCAACCTGAGCCCTTCCCAGCGGGAGGAAGTTAAAAAGCGCTTTGCCGACAGTCCGGTGACCTGCCTGGGCTATGGGAGCAATTACGAATACCACAGTCCCGATCCTGCCAAACTCAAAGAGAATATTGAAGGCACGAAAGCCTACATTAAGCTTTGTCACGATATCGGTTCTACCGGAATCAAAGTCAAGCCCAATACGCTTCCCGAGGGAATTCCCAAGGAAAAGACCATTGCTCAGATTGCAACTTCCTTTAATGCGGTCGGGAAATTTGCCCAAGATTACGGACAGCTGATCCGCGTGGAAGTTCACGGACATCTGACCCAGGAATTGCCGGTGATGAAAGCGATTTTTGATCAGGTGACCGAACCGAATGTCAAGATCTGTTGGAACTGTAATCCGGAAGATTTACTGCCCCCCGGTTTGGAAGCCAATTTTCACAGTGTGAAAAAATGGTTTGGTGATACGGTTCACGTCCGGGAATTCAATATTGGGGATTATCCCTACCCAGAGTTGTTCAGGCTCTTTGGTGGAATGAATTACGAAGGCTGGATACTGATGGAAGCACGGTCTCAACCTACAGACCGGGTTGCGGCACTGAAGGAGCAGCTTGAGTTGTTCAATGCGCTTGTAGCTCAGTCCAAAGGGTAGGTGGTAGGAAATAATAGTTAATAGTTATTTTGTAAATAGTGAATCAGTGAGGATTCGGAAAATATTGAGTTTCGAATCTCGAATCTCAAATTCTGAATATCGAATACCAAATTCCGAACATCCGACATCCGAAATCCGAAATCAAAAATCCGAAATCAATAACCCCATCATTCCATGAACAACGATCAATCCAGAAGAGACTTTCTCAAAAAATCAGCCCTCACCACCGCCGGTCTCAGCTTTGGGGCTATGGCCTTTTCTCCCAAAAGTTACAGTCGCATCATCGGTGCCAATGACCGGGTCAATGTAGGCATCGTCGGATTCTCAGACCGCTGCCGGGGAGCTTTGGTTCCTGCCATGCAGATTCACGCCAAGGAAATGAATTTTCAGTTTACAGCAGTTTCGGATATCTGGAGTAGAAGACGGGACGAAGCGGTGGCTTTTGTCAAAGATAAAACCGGTTTGACCCTAGCAACCGCCCGAAATAATGATGAACTCTATGACAGAAAAGATGTGGATGCGGTGATTATCAGTACAGCAGATTTTCAGCATGCACTTCATTGCAAGGAAGCGGTGGAGGCCGGAAGAGATGCCTATGTGGAAAAGCCCTTTGCCGAAACCATGGCTGACAACCGTGCTGCCAAAGAAGCGGTGCTTCGTACCGGAAAAATCGTGCAGGTAGGTTCACAGCGCCGAAGTGGTCTCAATTATCATCAGGCGCACGACTTTATCAAAGCGGGAAAATTTGGAGATATCGTGGCTGTGGAAATGACCTGGAATGTCAATCAACCCGGCAGGTGGAGGCGAGCAGATCTAGTCAGTCAAATACGGAAAGAAGATACAGACTGGGACCGCTATCAGATGAACCGGCCCAAGACGGAATGGGATCCGCGGAAATACCTTGAATTCCGCCTGTTCTGGCCCTATTCTTCCGGTATTCCGGGACAGTGGATGGCGCATCAGATCGATACGGTGCACTGGTTTACTGACTTGCCGCATCCCCGAAGCGTAGCCGCCAATGGGGGCATTTACCTTTGGAAAGACGGTCGACAAAATTTTGATACCATGACGGCTGTCTTCGATTACGGTCCGCTCAATGACTCAAGCAAAGGCTTCCAGGTGATTTATTCTTCCCGATTTACCAATTCGGCAGGGGGTACCAAGGAGATTTATTACTCCAATGGAGGCGAACTCAATCTGGATACGAATCGGATTTCTCCCAATGGGGGACTCAGTGCGAATCAGGCCAGAGGAATGGGGCTAAAGGAAAACTTGCTTCCTGAAATGGCTTTGGGCGAAGCTGTCCAAGTGGAAACAGGAGCCAATACCGGTGCCGACGACATGACCTCAGCACACATGCGCAATTGGATGGAGTGCGTCAGGTCCCGCAAAAAGCCAAATGCAGACGTGATGGCAGGATACAATCATTCCATCGCCAATATCATGACTACTGCTGCATTGCGAACCGGCCAGTTTGTGACCTTCGATGAGGAAAAGCAGGAAGTACTGGCAGGTGGTAAAGTATTTCAATATTAATCCTGTCTACTATGATGAATCAACTTAAAGCCGGTCTTTGGACCGGTTTAGTTTTGATGTCTTCGGCCATTTCCGGCTGTTCAGGCGAAAATGCAGCTAATTCCGATAATTCCATGGATCAGAAAAGTGCAGTCACTTTGTTAAGAAACGATGCCGAAAAGAAAGTGGAAGTCTTGGTAAATGGTGCGCTTTTTACGGCATACCTGTATCCTGAATCGATTGCCAAACCTGTTCTTTATCCAATAAAATCTGCTAAGGGAAATGATTTGACGAGAGGTTTTCCTTTGGAACCCAGACCGGGAGAGCGTGTAGATCATCCCCACCATATTGGACTTTGGTTTAATTACGGAGATGTCAATGGGCTGGACTTTTGGAATAATTCGGATGCCATTCCTGCCGAGAAAAAGAGTGGCTATGGTTCCATCGTCCACACAGATATTTTGGGAACCAAAGAAAGCCGGGAAGGAGCAGAATTGGAAGTGGCAGCTGATTGGATCGCACAGGACGGGAGGATTTTATTGAAGGAGACCACCCGTTTTATTTTTAGTTCGGTAGGAGAAAAGCGTGTCATAGACCGTATTACTACACTTAAGGCACATGGACAGGATATTTCTTTCACAGACAATAAAGAAGGAATGCTCGGAATCCGGGTTGCGCGGGAGTTGGAACATCCAAGCAACAAGCCTGAGCTGTTCACGGATGCCAATGGAATTGTCACTACTGTCCCGACTCTGAACAATGAAGGTGTCAGCGGAATGTACCGAAGCAGCGAAGGAATCGAAGGGGATGATGTATGGGGAACACGTGCCAAATGGGTGAACCTATCGGGAGAAATCAAAGGGGAAAAAGTTTCGCTGGCTATAGTGGATCATCCGAAAAATCCAGGCTATCCAACTTATTGGCATGCTCGGGGTTATGGGCTTTTTGCCGCGAATACCTTGGGACAAAAGGCACTGAGCAACGGTAAGGAAGTGTTGAACTTCAAATTGAAAGACGGGGAATCGGTTACGTTTAGGTATCGTATTGTGGTTAGTTCAGGGAGTTCCTTGGATGATGAGGCATTGAATAAGGAATCGTAAGACTTTTCGAAATGATCAATGATCAATTTTCAATGGACAATGATCAATTTTCAATTATCAAAGATTCAAGGGTAAATATCTTTTGAGCCGCTGGGAGTTGTCGAAGTGAGTGTCTTCACTCACTTTATTGTTAAAGGTTTAGATTCGATTATAGACACAAGACTTCAGCACCAATAACTCAATATCTCAATAACCAACCCAATCTTCCTATGCGCTTATTTTTCCCGCTTTTATTCAGCATACTGATCTTTTCATGCTCCTCAAAACAGGAAGCACACTTTGAAGGCGACATCATTACCTATGGAGGTACTTCTGCGGGAATAACCGCCGCGGTTCAGGCCAAGAAAATTTCTTCTTGAACAACTTATGAATCAATGGCTCCCAATTTTTTTACTAATCTCCTTTTATCAATTGTTCTGATGGATAAGTGCAATGGAAGAGTTTGGAAGTTTGGAAATATTTTTCCCGATTAATACTTCATTGGGATAAATGAACCTTTCTTTTCTGTAGGTAGTCAAGGGAATAAAATTTACCACATTAAGAAGGTCATTGAAGAAGTCTTCACTAATAATAATTTCAGGTCTAGTGTTCCCTTGTTCAGAACCAACTACAGGATCCAGATTTGCTAATAAAATTGACCATTTTTCAAATTTCATTTTTATTCCAAGTCATTGTTTTCAAAGTCTACTGATAGGTTTTTGATATCTTTCAAAAAAAGTGGATCTGTTGCTGCTTTTTTCATCAATTCCATCTTCTCCATTTTCAATTCAGAGACATTTTCTATGGTCACTAGAATCTCCTTACCGGAAGATTTAAGCTCTTTTGGCAAGTCAATGATTAATTGATCTCCCTTGATCCTATATTTTTGATTTACAGTCATTTATCGTGATTACTTTACTCAAAATACATCAAAGAATGATTAAAAAGTTTCATTTTAAGAAATCCTCCTGATTAATTCCCCCGCCTCGCCAATATGCTCTACTTTAAAGAATCGCTCATGTTCCACCTCATGGTCGATCTGTTCGTGAGCCCAGGTGATATGGAAGGGGATGTGAATGCCGTATCCGCCGATTTCGAGGGCAGGAAGGACGTCTGATTTTAGACTGTTGCCCAGCATCAGAAATTCCGAAGGGTGGATATCCAGATGGCGGATGAGTTTATCGTAGTCGCTGACCCGCTTTTCGCTCATGATCTCAATGTGGTGAAAGTGCTTTTCCAGTCCGGATTTCTTTAGTTTTCGCTCCTGATCAATCAAATCACCCTTGGTAGCCATCACGATTCGATAGTCTCCATTTAAGGATTTGAGAACCTGTTCTACACCAGGAAGCAGGTCAACTGGTTTTTCCAGCATTTCCTGACCGATTTGGATGATTTTCTCAATGATCCGAATCGGCATCTTGTGATCAGAAATCCGCATGGCAGTCTCGATCATGGAGAGCATGAAGCCCTTCACTCCGTAGCCGTAAATTCCAAGATTGTCGATTTCGGTTCGGTACAATTCTTTCATGATAGCATGCTGGGGCATAAAATCTTCCAGCAGGCTGGCAAATTTTTCCTCCGCTTCGCGAAAAAAGGGTTCGTTCACCCACAGTGTGTCGTCGGCATCGAAGGCAATTACTTTGATAGGCATAATTTTTTGGTCAACGGCTGACGGTCCACGGACCACAGCAGCGTGTAATGGATTTAAATTTCCGGGTTCCTAATTTTTTGGAAAACCACCAATGTCTTATTGGCAGCAACCATCGACAGTCGTCCGTGGACTGTTGACTAATCAAAGGTCATTCATCCACGCCAGCAGCACCTCTCTCCAGCCTTCTACTGCTCCTTTTCCCAAACCGAAAGCAAATCCGTGCCCACCGGAAGGGTAAATATGAAGGGATGCTTTTACTCCATTTTTATGCAAAGCCTGATAATATAGTATTGTATTTTCAATTGGAACGCCCTTGTCATCCTGAGCATGAACGAGGAAAGTAGGGGGTGTTTCGGTATTCACATTCATTTGTCCTGAAAACCGATCTTTCAATTCTTGGGAAGCGTTTTCACCGATTAGATTCTTTCTCGAACCTCCATGAACCGCATCATCCTGAAATGTGATCACCGGATATACCAAAACAGAAAAGTCAGGCCGGGCGGAAAGCGCATCGATGGCGTCCTTTGGCCGATTTATTTCATGATTGTATTGCGTACTCAAGGTTGAAGCCAAATGACCTCCGGCGGAGAAGCCCATAATTCCCACCTTTGCCGGATCGATATTCCAGGCAACTGCATTTTGCCTGACCAGCCGGATCGCCCGCTGAGCGTCCATCAAAGGGACTTCTTTGGGGTCTGTAAGTGACTTGGAAATTGGTAATCGATATTTAACCACGATTCCGGCGATTCCCTGTGCATTCAGCCATTTGGCAAAGTCGGTGCCTTCCCAGTCGTAAGCCAGAATTCCATATCCGCCTCCTGGGAAAATAACCACAGCTTTGCCAGTAGAGATTTGCTTTGCGGGGAGATAAACTTCAATCGTCGGAACTTGAACATTTCCGATTCGGATGATGCCTTCAGAAACGACTTCTTCCTTTAGGTCCATGTTGGTTTGTAGGGGAGGAGTGCCGTTCCAAAGGGGAAGGGTGTGGTTTTGGGGGAATGCCATCAGTGAGAAAATGCTAAATAGGAGGGTTAAGATTGGGTTTTTCATAGTATTGAGCGCGTAATGATAGGTTTTTAAATCTTTTCAACAATCCATAGAACTGCAAGTCCTGTGAGGATGGATATTCCAAAGCTGATCAAAGTGCCAATTAAAATATATTCGGTCAGTTTTCTGTCTTTTGATTTTCTGAGATCCCCAAACCTAAAAACCGACTTAGCAGCTAATAGGAAACCGATAGCTTCCCATTTTCCAGTGATCACAAACACAAAAACAAATAACCGTTCCAACATTCCAATATGTTTTCCGGCATTTTGAAGGGAAGCACCCTCTGAGAGGTCCAGCTTTTTTGACCAGACTGCAAGTAATAATTGTATAGTGATACCAGCTACTTGAGTAATTAGAATAAGGGCAGTGCAATAAATCCAGAATGCAGATGAAAATGAAAGGTAGATTTCGGGATTGAACCAAAAATGCCAAAAACCCACGATTGAAGATAAATGGGCGATTTGATCCCCAAAAAACCAGTAAACTCGGTTGTTGTTTTTTTGAAAGTATAGCTTGGTTAGGTCAATTAAGCCGTGAATCAACATTAAACACACCGCCATAGCCCAAAAATCGATTCCAAGCAGAATTACAATCAGTGTTCCGTGAATCAGAAAGTGAAGATATATTTTTGGGGATCTTACTTTTTTCTTTTCTTTTTCCGCTACCCATGATTTAGGCTGAAGTAAGAAATCGCCAATTATATGAGCCAATAAAAGTTTAATTAGAAAGATCATACCATTAGTTTTTTAATCCTTTTACGGTAAACTTTTTCTATTTCCATCAATTCAACTACATGAGTTCGATTCCATCGCCCACTGACGGAATTCTGCTTAATGCCCAGTTTTTCTCCAATTTCTTCCTGGGTAATATTTGGATGATTCCATACTACTTCCATAAGTTCAGCTGAAGATATAGACCAGCTATCCATTACTATTCCCACCAGTTTTAGATACAAATTAATCTCTTCATCTAATTCTTTCCATGGACTTTGGATTGCTAGGTTGATTTTTTCTTTTTTTAATCGGTCAAATTTTTCGCCCGCAAATACAAATGCCGGTCCGTTACTTTCTGAGATTTTGGTTCCGGTATAAGTTTTTTCGCCAAGGCCAATGGACATGCGGACATCTATCGGGCTGGAGTTTTTATGGTTTTCCTCGGATTGGATCTTCTTTATCAAAATCTTAATCTGAATTGCCCGGTGCAGTGCTTCTTCCGGATTTTTGATCTCCAGCTGGAAAAAGTCGCCCCAGACCAATTCCCAATTTTTGGGTGCTTCACCCCATTTGGAAAAAAGCTCCTGCAGGGGTTTTAACCAAGGTTCAGGATTTCTGAGTTTTCGGGATTGAATAATATCACCTTTGATTATTGCTATCATAGAAAGGAATATCGTCTATTTCAATGATTATTCAAAATATCGTTTATTTATACGATAAAACGAAATATCGTCTATTTATACGATAATTCAATTTATCCTCAAAAAAGACGATAAATTTGCGTCCAATCCGAATCTATTAGAATGTCAGCCGAAGAATGAAATATTGACTGACTTAACCACTCACCAATTAATCAATCAACCAATAACCTTCTCAAACCTTGAATTCAAATATCTTTTCTGTCAGCGCCCATCTCCAATTGGCTGGAGTACCCGGAAGATTGGTTTGGTATTGACCCAAAAAGGCTTCCCATTCCTGTACTTTGGGGTTGGCATTGTCCAGTTCGGCTTTTCGCTCAAAGCTAAAGTTTTCATCACCCACCAGTATCATGCTGAGTCGGTTGCCCCAACGGTAAATACTCATTTGGAGCACTGCAGCCTCTCGGATGCTTTCCAAGATTTCCGGTCCAACTGCTTTATGGCAGTCGATGTATGCCTGAATTGCTTCAGGTTCGTCTTTTAAATCACAGATCAGTAAGTAGGTTTGCATAAAGTACGAATTACGATTTACGAGGGGATAGAAACCTTTGAGGTTTTAAAGAACCTCGAAGGTTTTTTCGGATTAGACTTGAATCTTCAAAACTATATTTTTATCATTTGACTATTCTGAATGTTTCACTCAAGCAGTATAATCCGGGAAAAATATTGATTTAAATCCCCCTTACCCCCTTTAAAAAAGGGGGAGTTGGCCAAATTCACCATCAAACCCAATTTTAATTGGGAACCTGCAAGATTACAAATACACATATTTTATTAATGAGCGACCTATGAATACCAATCATTAAGAAATCGGCCATGTCTACGACATTTTTTGAATCCTATCAACCATCAAATTCCAGCCATTAAAATGGCTGGCTAGAAAATAAACCATGCCTGAGGCATTCTGATTTTTTCAATCTTCCAATAATGAACATCGAATGCTGACTATCGAATAATGAAAAAAGGAAATCGGTCGTACTTCTTTTCCGTCTTCCTTCTTCGGTCTCCGGTCTTTCAACTTTCAAACCCAATCTTTCAATTTTCCAATATTTCAATTTTTCAATTCCTTAACCCTCACTGCAAACAATAACACCATCAGGAAGCAAAACAGGGGCAAAACGAATGAAAAATTTACCTCCGGAACTCCCAGAATCAATATATCGGTGTAGCCTTTTCCTCCCCAGTCCAAAATCATCCCCTGAAGGGTTGGCATGATTGCTCCGCCTACAATGGCCATCACGAGGTAGGCTGCGGCAAATTTGGAATCTTCGCCTAAACCCTCCAATGCCACCCCATAGATCGTCGGAAACATCAGCGACATGGCAAAACTGATCGCAACCAAGCTGTATAATCCGGTCAATCCGGTAAGGAAAATTGCCCCCAACGTGAAAATCATGGCAAGTACACTGAACAGTGCCAGTAACTTTCTGGGCTCCACAATCCGCATCAAAAAGGTGCAAATCCACCTTCCAAGCAGAAAAATTCCCAGCGAAGCATAGGCATAGTTGACTGCATTGTAGGTGCTGATGCCGATCGATTCGGCATACTGGTAGATGTAGGTCCAGACCATGATTTGAGCACCGACATAGAACATTTGCGCAAAGGTGCCTTCGACGAAATTGCGGTTTTTGAGCAATCGCTTCATCGTTGCTCCAAAGTCAATTTTGCCCGGGGAATCTTTACTTTCCGGCATTTTCACCATCGCTATCACTGCAAATATTACAATGACTACCAGTCCGAGAATAACATAGGGATTTCGGATGACCATCAGATCATTGGTTCGGATAGCAGCTTTTGCTACCTCATCTAAGCCATCGAAAATAATGTTTCCACTTGCATCCACAGTATTGGATTGCAGTGCGTTGAGTATAAAAGTTTTTGCTACAAATAGTCCAGCCAAAGCGCCCATTGGATTAAATGCCTGAGCCAGATTCAACCGCTGTGTCGCCGTAGCTTCCGGTCCCATGGAAAGAATGTACGGGTTGGCGGTAGTTTCCAAGAAGGCCAAACCAAAAGTCAGAATGTAAAGTGAGGCAAGAAAAAATCCATAGCTTTCCCAAGCCGCTGCAGGATAAAACAGGCAAGCTCCAAAAGCATAAAGGCCTAAGCCTAATAATACACCTGTTTTGTAGGAGTATTTTTTGATGAAAAAAGCCGCAGGCAGTGCCATGGTAAAATAACCGCCATAAAATGCCAATTGTACCCAAGAAGCTTGTGTGTTGTTCAGCTCCAAAACCCGCTTGAACGCTGCCACCATGGGATTGGTGATGTCATTGGCAAATCCCCAAAGTGCAAACAGTGAGGTGATCAGAATGAATGGGATAAGCAGTTCCTTGGGGACAAGTGCCGGTTTTTTTGTCATGGGTTTAAAGTCAAAGGGCTCGGTCGAGATGTGTGTAGCCACCGTCGACATAGAGATGCTGTCCGGTGATGTGGGAGGCTTTTTCGGAAAGTAAGAAAATAGCCATGGAGGCAATTTCCTCCGGTTTAGTCATGCGATTGCCAAGCGGAATTTGGGCATTGATTTCAGCCAATTTTTCTTCTGGATTGGGAAAGGACTGGATCCAGTTTTCATACATCGGCGTGTAAACTTCCGCAGGTAAGATGGCATTTACCCGGATTTGGAAGGGGAGAAGCTCCACTGCCCATTCCCTGGTGAGGGCAAGTTGAGCACCTTTGGCAGAGACATACCCTGAAGTACTTCCCTGTCCGGTGACAGCAGTCTTGGAGGAGATATTGACGATGGCTCCACGGCTTTTTTTCAAATAAGGCAAGGCATAATGTGCCAAATAATAGTAATGAAACAGGTTTTTGGCCACTGAATCAGCATAAGCCACAGGATTTCCATGCGCTAGACTTACGCCGTCATTTGCTCCGGCATTGTTGACCAAGCCATCAATTTTCCCGAAGGTTTTAAAGGTCATCTTTACAGCAGACTCAGCATCTTCAGGAGAAAATAGCCTGATTGGAATCTGCAGTGCTTTTCCTTTGGCCAAATCAAGGATTTCCTTTCCCTCTTTTTCAGATGGATCAATCATCACGGGGATTGCCCCTTCTTCAATCAAGGCTCTTGAAATTGCTCCGCCAATTCCTTTTGCTCCTCCCGAGATGAGGATGACTTTGTCTTGCAGGTTTAGGTTCATTTTTTCAGTCCACAGTCCACAGACCATAGTCCACGGCACCTTTTTTTTTACTTCAATATTTTGTCTTTTCTATCAAATCCTATAAAATTCAGCAGCAGTTTCCCCCATGATTTTGTCTTTTTCCGAAGGAGAAAGTGCATCGGTAAACTGCTCTATCACTTCCCAAAACCGCTCATATTCACCTGCCAAAAGACAGACTGGCCAATCGCTTCCGTACATCAATCGATCGGGGCCAAACAGTTCCAAGGCAATCTCCAAATATGGGAAAAGCTGCTCCGGAGTCCATGTTTTCCAGTCCGCTTCGGTGATCATTCCTGAAAGTTTGCAATGCACCAATTCCCGTTCGGCAAGTAATGAAACAGCCTTTTTCCAGTCCTTCCATTCTCCGGCTTTGATATAGGGTTTAGCCAAATGATCAATCACAAATCGCTGATCGGGGCATTTGTTTACAAGTTCCAAGGTGGCTGATAGGTGCGTTGGGAAAATTAGGATATCATAGCCGTATCCTCGGGTTCCGATTTTCCGGATCCCACGGATAAAATTCTTTTGAAGGATGTATTCGGGATCTTTTGATTGAAGAACCTCACGGAAACCCACCAGCTTTTGCTTGTCTGAATAGTCGTCCAATAGCTCTTCCAGAGTGTCACTTTTCAGATCCGCCCAGCCTACGATACCCAGGATCCACTCATGCTGCGCTGTCAAATCAAGCAAAAAATCTGTTTCGCGCAGATTTTCTTCCGCCTGTACGGCAATGCATCCATCCATTTTGGCATCCTGTAAAAGAGGATAAAGGTCCGCAGGACGAAAATTTCGGCGAATTCTACTCATCTCAGGACTAATCCAATCCTGTCGCTTTGGATCATATTCCCAAAAGTGCTGATGTGAGTCAAGTCTCATGCTTCCGGATCATTCATTGCCACCTGACGCGAAATCCCCAAGCTTTCAATTCCCAACTCAACGATATCTCCGTGTTCCAGATACTGCGGTTGCGGCTTAAGTCCCATGCCTACTCCAGCTGGTGTTCCTGTGGAGATCACATCACCCGGAAGCAGCGTCATATATTGGCTCAGATGGGAAACAATGGTAGGGATGTCAAAAATCAAATCAGAAGTATTGCTGTCCTGAAGGATTTTCCCGTTCAGTTTGAGCCAAAGTCGAAGGTTGTGAGGATTTGGTATTTCTGATTTGGTAGCTAAAATTGGCCCAAGTGGAGCGAAATGATCTGCGCTTTTTCCTTTGACCCACTGTCCTCCATGGCGGAGCTGAAAGTCTCGTTCGCTCACATCGTTATGTAAGCAATAACCTGCGATATAATCATAGGCATTTTCAACACTTACATATTTTGCACGCTTGCCGATCACCACTGCCAATTCCACTTCCCAGTCCGTCTGTACCGAACTTCTTGGAATATAGATCGGGTCAAAAGGTCCACAAAGGGAAGAAGTAGCTTTCATGAAAATAATCGGAACTTCCGGGACGGCCATTCCGGCTTCTTCGGCGTGTTTTCGATAATTGAGGCCGATACAGATTATTTTTGATGGGCGGGCAATTGGGGAACCGATTCTTGCATTCAAGGGAACTTCCTTGAGATTGGCTTGATTTACCGAAAGCCATTCTTCCAATCGAGTCAGACCGCTGGTTGAAAAAAAAGTTTCATTCCAATCTTCTCCAAAACTGGAACAGTCAAGATTGATCCCTGATTTATCCTGGATGCCGGGTTTTTCTTTGCCAGCTTCACCAAATCGAATGAGTTTCATGATTTTGGGTTTTTAGGTTATTGAGAGTTTATTGAATTATGAAGTTAGAATTATGAAATCTAAAAGGTTGAATTGGCGTCTGAAAATAATACTCATTTTCGACTTTAGAATAAAATCGAAAATGAAACCTATCTCAAAGGGAATTACAAGTATTAAACATCAGTCATCACTTATCCATCTCCGGACAATCAATCAATAACTCAATAACCAATAACTTAATAATAATGAATATCGAATGCTGAATTTCGAATAATGAAGTGTAGGAATGCCATTCAATCAATATTTACCTTTACATCTTCAAACCCATAAAGCCCCCGTCAATATTGAAGTTGGCACCGGTGATAAAGCTGCCAGCCTCTGAACTGATAAAATAGGCTAATTCAGCGATTTCTTCGGGAGTTCCCATTCTGCCAATGGGTTGGGTTGCGGCAAGCTTATCATACATTTCCTTTTCTTGCCCGGGATAGTTTTTGGCTAGAAATCCATCAACAAATGGCGTGTGTACCCGTCCTGGGGATAAGCAATTGCAGCGGATGCCGTCCTGTACATAGTCCCGTGCCACGCTGAGTGTCATGGAAAGGGCCGCACCTTTGGTCATGCTGTAGGCAAAGCGATCCGGAATCCCGATCGTCGCAGCTACAGAACACATATTGAGGATTGACCCACCTCCATTTTCTTTCAACTTGGGCAGTGCAGCTTTGATGCAGTTAAACATACCTTTGACATTTACCTGAAACAAGCGGTCGAAGTCGTCTTCGCTGGTAGTTTCTACTTTTCCGATGTGGGATATGCCTGCGTTATTGATCAGGACATGAATTTTTTCGGGGATTTGGTGGATGAGCTGCTCAACTTCAGCAAAAGATGCAATACTCCCTTCCAGAAATTTGACTTGATGTCCTTTTTCGTGCGCTTCGAATTGGAGTTTGGTGCCCTCTAGATGGTTGGTGTCGATGAAAAAGACGTGATTTCCCTCAGCAGCAAATTTCCTGACCATGGCAAGACCAATTCCACTGGCCCCGCCGGTGATAAGGACGGTTTGTACATTCATGAGAATAGGTTTGGGTTTAGCGTAATTTCAAGATAATATCTGAGTTACACAATTTGGAAAATAAATTGAGGAATCGCTATATCTCCCGGATTTGTTCTAAAATCCGTTGGATTTTATCAAAAGTTAAGGGTTTTTCAAAAAAACCAATCACAGATGTATATTTTTTGGCAAATTCAGAATTTAAAGCGCTGACTGAGGATGTGATCAGAATAACTTTCGAGTTAGTGTCGTTTCTATCTGCTAATTCATTGAGAAAATCCCAACCGCTCAAATCCTTCAAGTTAATATCCAGCAGAAGGAATCGCTTGAGTCCGGTGATCGGTGAATTTGCCAGGTGGTCTAAGGCCTCCATCCCGGAACTAAACAGCCTCAGCTTGGTGTCTGGACTAACTTTGTGAAACATCTTTTCGAGGATGACCAATAGTACCTCGTCGTCATCCACCAGAATTATTTCAGATTTCATTTTTGTCCAGTGGTTCTATTTGTTCAGATTTTTTGCTGATATCTCTTACTATCTCATCCAGCTCAAACGCAGAATTTTTTATGTGTTGAATCAATTCTAGACTTTCCTCTTTGACATTGGGGATTTCGGATTCCAGCAGATTGACAAGCCCCAGAAGTCTCGCCAAAGGCGCTCTGACTACATGTGATTGAATCCATGCGATTTCCCGGAAAGTCTGGTTTTGCTTCTCAATAGTTTCCACATAGTTGTAGCGTTCGGTAATATCATTGACCAATACCATTACCGCATCTCGTCCATTGAAAATCAGTAAGTTGATCGTAACCTCTACAAATATCAATTCCCCGTTTTTCTTTTTGTGCCGAGAGACACTTTTTTGGCTGACTTTGTGGCCTTGTCGGGTGTCGCTTATGAGGTTTAAGACATACTCGGCATCTTCTTGAGGTCTGATATCCAAGATAGTCATAGCCAGAAACTCTTCATCAGAATAGCCATAATGACTGATTGCAGCCTTATTGATATTTAGAAAATGGAGGGTTTCCAGATCATACACCCACATCGGTAATGGGCTCAGTTGGAAAAGGTCACTATAGCGTTTTTCGGATTTTTGAATTTGATCAGTAAACCTCCTTCGCTGAATGGCATAGATGACACTTTTATAGAGAATAATCGGTGTCAATTCGTCTTTCAATAGGTAATCTGAAATACCCAATCCTAAGGATTTGATGCTAAAGTCTACGTCTGAGAAGCCTGTAAGTGCCACTACAGGAGTGTCAACAGCCAAGTTTAATACACCGACAATCAATGGTTCCCCTGAAAGATCCGGAAGAGAGAGGTCTAAAAATATAATATCAAAACTATTACTCCGATTTTCCAAAAGGACTTTTGCAGACTGAAAGGTGTCTGCCCGAATTAGTTTTGGGTTTAAAATATTCTCCGTGAGATATTCTTCAATCAGGATATTATCTCCAAGATTGTCCTCAATGATCAGAATATGATAGGATTTTTCGTCCTTTCGCATGCAGGTTAGTTATTGGGTAGACGGATTACATTGAACCAAAATTCTTCAATTTTGGATGTTACATTCAGAAACTCAGAAACCTCCAGTGGTTTGATTATGTAGCAATTACAATGTTCCTGATAGGCTTTGAGAACATCCAGCTCTGAGGAAGATGTGGTCAATATTATGATCGGAATATGCTTCAAATCAGGGTGATTTTTGGCACTTTGAAGGACTTCATGTCCATTCTTTTTAGGAAGATTGATGTCTAATAGAATAAGGTCAGGCAGTTCATTTTTATTGGTTTGCGAACAGGTGACCAAAAAATTCAGTGCATCGTTGCCATTTCTCAATACTTTTAGTTCATTCCCCACTTTACACTCCTCCAATGCTTCAGTAGTCAAAAGTATGTCTCCTTCATTGTCCTCTACGAGTAGGATCTTTATAGGCCTTCTATTCATATTTTTTTAGCGTAAATAAAAATTTGCTTCCAATTCCAATTTCAGACTCTGCCCAAATAATCCCACCGTGCTGGGTGACAATCTTCCTGCAAGTTGCAAGTCCCATTCCCGTTCCCGGATATTTTTCTTTGGGATGCAGTCGATTTAAAATCCCAAATACATGATCAAGATAATCAGCTTCGATTCCTATTCCATTGTCTTCAATGCAAAATTCAAGAAAATCTTTTTTCACCTTTCCGGAAATCTTGATTACCGGATTTGTATCGGGATTTTTGTACTTGAGCGAATTGCCGATTAGGTTTTGAAATAAGATTTGGATCGGAGTCCTTATGCCGGTAATATCGGGTAGATCCCCAAGGATCACTTCGGCATTTGATTCACTGATAATAGCTGATTTGAATTTGAGTACTTCTTTGATTAATTGGTCTGTATTTATTTTTTCAATTGACTTCTGATCAAATCCAACTTTTGAATATTCTAAAAGTTCGTTGATGAGGGTTGTCAGTCGTTTTGCTCCGTCGACTGCAAATTCAATATACTGATTTGCTTTTTCATCCAATTCCGAACTGTATTTTTTTTGAAGTAAAGTCATGAATGAACTGATCATTCTGAGAGGTTCGCGCATGTCGTGCGATGCTAGAAAGGCAAAGGCTTTAAGTTCTTCGTTTGCATTGCCAAGACTTTTGTTGGCTTCGAGCAACTCCAATTCGGTCTTTTTTCTTTTTGAAATATCCTGTGTTGCACCGATCATCCGTATGGCATTTCCTGCAGCATCTCTTACGATGTATCCCTTATCGATAATGAAAGCATAGGATTGATCCATTTTTTTTACCCGAAATTCATGTTCCCAGAATTCACTCTGACTCTGGAGTGTTTCCTCTAAATTATTTGAAACTTCCTCCAAATCATCCGGATGAATGATGGTTTTTAAAAAATTATGAGTACTAATTGACCCACTATCCTCATAACCCAACATTTTGAAAAAATGATCAGACCTATAGACTTCATTTAAAGCCAGATCCCAATCCCAAATCACATCCGAGGTGGCTTTTGTGGCAAGCTCAAACCGTTCATTTGCATTTATGATTTCTTTGGACTGATCCGCTACTTTTTGACGCAGTATGGCAGGTTGTCTTGCCGCATTCCAGGCAACAATTCCCAGAGCGACTGCGAGTAGGATTCTCAGGAAAACCGCAAATAAACTGCCTGAAATTGCGGTACTTTCCTTGAGCTGAACGGTTAAAAGCCAATTGCCAACATCCATCGGAATACTGGCCGAGTAGCCGGATGCCGGTTCCTTATCACTTAGCGGGATAAAATTTTCAACAATTCCCGTATTTGGATTTTTTTTGCTTAGCTGAACGGAAAATTTCTCTTTGGGATTATTTTTTAAAAGTCCCTCCTCAAATATTGTTTCCAAATAAATGATAATTGCAGAAAGCCCTTTAAGTTTTCCGTCTTCAAAGAGGGGGTACCTTCCGACGATTCCCATTCCTCCTTGCCGGAGCGTGAAGGGGCCGGAGAAAAACACCTCTTTCCTTCGGATAGCTTCCTCCACTTCTTTGTTAGTCTTAGGGTCAGCCAGTACGTCGTAACCAATGACCACTTCATTTCCTGCCAAGGGATAGACTGCTACTATGGTTCCGCTATCGAGATACTGGATGACATCTACCAATGGATTGTTGTCCAAAATGTCCCGACCTATACGTTCAAAATTTTCTACTACGTTTTCCTGATTTTGTGCATAGAAAGCGAGTGTTTTTACGGCGGAAACCCCATTGTTTAAGGCTTCAGTTAATCTATTCTCCAACTCATTGAGTTTACTGATAACTTCCTCGCGTTCGGTAGAAAGTCGAAGCTGATATGCTGTATAGGAAAGATAGAAGGTAAGAAAAAGACTGAGGAAAAACACAAGCCATCCCGTAGTCCTGGGACTGGAATAAATCAATGAACTAATCTGTTTTTTAAAATTTTCTATTGAGCTCACAGGCTATTTTTTAAGAGTAAAGAAAAAATTGCTTCCGGCTCCAATTGAAGATTCAACCCATATTTTCCCACCGTGGAATTCCACAATCTTTTTACAGATCGCTAATCCAATCCCTGAACCTGAATATTGATCTTTTTGATGAAGCCGCTGGAAAATGACAAAAATTTTCTCTTTAAACTCAGGGTCAATTCCGATCCCATTGTCTTTGACAGAAAATAGCCACTCGTATTCATTTTCTTGGCCTTCGATCCAGATTTCAGGAACCTGTCCAAGAGGTTGATATTTGAGTCCATTGACGATCAGGTTTTGAAAAACCTGTATAATTGGACTGGCGTGGCCAACAATATCCGGGAGTTCTCCCACATGAATAATGGCTTGTTTCTCATGGATCAATTTATTGTTAAGGAGGAGCACTTCTGTTAACAATTCCGAAGTTTTGATTGTTTTTTTGGCCTCATGGATATTTCCAATTCTGGAAAACTCCAATAAATCCAAAATAATATTTTTCATCCTCCTTGCACCATCTACAGCAAAGCCAATGTATTGTAACCCTTTTTCGTCTAAAACTCCGGCGTAGCGCCGCTCGATGAGTCCGAGAAAGCTTGAAATCATTCGAAGTGGCTCCTGAAGATCGTGTGAAGCCACATAAGCAAATTGTTCCAGTTCTTTGTTGGAAAGTCCCAGTTCGCGATTAGAGATTGCCAGTTCCTCGTTCAGTTTTCTGAGTGATTCTTCGTATTCTTTTCGGGGAGTGATGTTTTGGATTGCGCCAACTACCCGGATTGCTTTTCCATTCGAATCTCGGATGATGGTTCCTCTGTCCAGCAGGCTAAGAACCTCTCCTCCCTTTCTTAAGAACCGATATTCTGATTCAAAGAGGTTATTTGACGCACTAGCCAAGACTTCCAGATAATGGGATATTACCCTTTCTCTGTCTTCGGGATGAATGTTTACTTCCCATGTGAGGTAACTGTCGTGAATCCCTGAAACTTCCTCTTCAAACAGGAAATTAAAGCCTTCACCCCAATAATGTTCCCCCGTTTCAATATTCCAGTCGTAGATCGCATCATGGGAGGCCTGTGAAATAAGTCTAAAACGTTCGTTAAACTCATGAATTTGTCTTTCCGACTCTTTTTTGGAGGAGATGTCCTTAATGATGACAGACAGCCCTCCGTTTGAGGGATACACAGTCACTTCCAACCAGGCTTTTAGCCATGGATCAAACGTTTCAAAATATTGGGGTTTACCTTCAAGAAATGCGTTTTCATAAGATTTCTTAAACTCAGTGTCTACAATACCAACAAAATCCCACAAGCTTTTGCCGATAATTTCTTCCCGCTTGATTCCTGTCAGTTTCTCTACCTCGTTGTTCCAATAAGTGACGATGTAGTTTTTATCAAAAGCGTAGAAGGAATCTCCGATACTCTCTAAAAGGGAATCTCGGGATTCGAAAGCTCCGCTAATTTTATCCAAATTTTGCTTTCGCTCAATGGCAAAAGACAAATTCGTGGTCACAGAGGCCAAGAAACTGATTTCATCTTCTGTCCATATTTTGGGATTTGTACAATCGTCAAACCCAATGAATCCAAAGAAATTGTTCTCCATCAGGATGGGCATGAGCAAAAGAGATTTTATTCCTTGCGCTTCCAGAATTTCCCGCGTCGGGCCTTCAGCTTCGTGGGTGAGGATCGAAAAAGGTTTCCCATTTAAGGCTGTTTGAACTGAAAGTGGATGGTCCTTGAGTGGAATAGATTGCAGTGCCGGATTTGAAAGTTCAGAGGCTACCTTTCCATTTGTCCATTCGTTGGTTTGTTGACTAAATAATTCTCCTGTCGTTGGATCGAAGAAGTTTTTGAAGAAATAAACCCGATCCACTTCTGTTATTTCCCCCATTAATTTGAGAGCGGGATCCATCAGTTCTTGCCAATCTTCTATTTCCAAAAAATCCTGAACAATTTGAGAAGTAGCAGCAATTAGGTCAGTCTTTTTCTGGAGTTCCAGTTCTTTTTCTTTTTCCAGACTGATATCCTCCAAAGCACCTACCATCCGAATGGGGCTGCCATTTTCGTCCCGAATGATTACGGTGTTTTCCTTGACGAATGCATAGGTTCCATCATATTTTTGGAATCGATATTCCCCCAACCATCTATTTTTTGACTTGTCAGTTCTGGTAGCGATTATACAATTCCAAATATCTTCAAAGTCATCGGGATGAATTTTTTCTTTCCAAAGGTCAGGAGAGACGCTTTCCATATCGGCTGGGTAGCCAAACAAGCGGTGGTAGCCCTTTCCCCAAAAGATGTAACCCTTAGGTATATCCCAATCCCAAATGGCATCGGATACCGCTTGAGTTGCGAGATGGAATCGCTCATTGCTGATCCGCAAGCGATGATTTGCCCAATAGGTATCTGTCTCATCTACCACGGTAGAGATCATCAAGTCCTGGTCGGGAAGGGGGATATTTCTGGCCGTCACGATTCGTTCTTCACCGCTTTGTGTCACGATGGGAATATTTTCCCAACTCATTCGCTCAGGATCTCCACTTTGGATATCTGAAATAATCCGGGAAGTGATGTAGCTTCGGTCAGGGTATATCTTTTCGAAAAAGGTTGCTACATTGTTCATTACCTCTACAGGCCAACCGTAGATTTCTGAAAATGCGGGATTGATATAAGTAGCCTCTCCTGTACTTATTTTATTTACAGCAATACCTGACGGCAGATTATGGAGGGCTGATTCTATAAATTGGTTTCTTTGGATTAGCTCCTTTTCGAAGATTTTTTCTGTGGTAATATCCTGAACAGTACCTCTGAAATATGTTTTATCAGTGTCCGGATCTTTTTCTAATTCACCCTTCTCATGTACGTATTTGATTTGTCCCGTAGGTAAGATGATCCTATGAATTGCGTCGAGAGGTGCGATACCAGCAAGTGCATTGGTGTGATTTAAAATAAATTCTGCCTTATCCTCCGGATGAAATGTATTGAAAAACAATTCAAAATTAGGCTGGATATCGTTTTTCTCCAGTCCCCAAATTTCAAAAACCTCGTCTGACCAATAAATGGATTCAGTATCAATATCAAATTCCCAATAGCCCAGCTTTCCGATTTTCTGAGCCAATATTAATCTTTTGGCTAATTCTGATATCCTTAATTCTTCTTTTTTTCGCTGTGTGATGTCTTTTGAGTAGCATCCCAAGGCGATTACCTGACCTTTTTCAAAAATGGGCTTAAAGTGGACCTCTTGGTAGGCATCTTTTTTTTGCAGGGTGACTTTTCGAATGATTGAAAAATTCTCGCCGGTAAAGGCCCGATCATAGTATGATTTCCATTCATCTATAAATGAATTGGGTAATGGTGTAGAATAAATAAGATTATCACCGGGTTTTAAGTCCCAATCTCCAATTTCCTTCATCGCATTTAGGAATTGATTGTTGGCTGTGATCAAGGTATAATCCCTGTCGAGGGCCCAAATTACTTCAGGAGAAGAGTCGAGAACTATGGCAAGTTTTTGGCGGTCTTGCCTTAAGTTTTCCTGGGTTTGTAGTATTGAGGTGATATCCCGTGCTATCCCAAAAATTGTTTTGGTGGTCTTATCCAGAGCGGCTGACCAGTTTAGCGTGATGACAGATCCATCTTTTTTGAAGTACCGGTTTCTAAAATCAGACGAGGGAAAACCTGCTAAAATTAGTTCTCTGTTTTTGATGGTGGCTGGAAAGTCATCCGGATGAATCATATTCCTAAATGATTTCCCGATCAGCTCTTCAGATGGATATCCCAGGATTTTTTCACTTGATTTTGATACTTTAAGAAAAGGCCCATCCTCTTCTGCTATTATTATTAGATCCTGAGTAGTATTCAGGATATTTTCCAGATGAATAGTTGTGTTTTTGAGCTCTTCTTCCCTGAGTTTTTGGTCGGTGACATCTTTGAAAACTCCAAAAATCCGATGAGGTTTCCCAAATTCATCCAAGTCGACTGTACCTTCGGAGATAACGAACCTGATTTCTCCATTGGGACGGATGATTCTTTTTTCAACTTTGTAGGGCGCGCCGGTATCTATCGATTTTTGAAGGTGTGCCGTTGCGCTTTCCCTGTCTTCGGGATGGACAATCGAAAGTCCAAGTAGGATCGATGGGACTACGCGCTCGGGATCTAATCCTAAAATTTTGAATAAGCCTTCTGAAAAATTGCATTGGTCAGTGATGAGATTAGCTTCCCAATGTCCAATATTTCCCAGCAACTCTATTTGCTTTAGAACAGCTTTGGTTTTCTCTAAAGTTTCTACGGTAGATTTAAAATTAAGTGGTTCTATTGATTTGGGATTTGTACCCATAGAGCGATCAATTTAAGCTGCTGAATATAGATTATTTGAATCTGACTACCTCCCAAGTGCACTATTCTGTAAATCTACAACCGCACTACCTCTCCGGTTTTCACTGAATCATCACAGGCGAAGGCAATTCTAAGGCTATTCAGCGCATCATTCATGTGATCCGTAAGATCTAAATTCTCTTGGATTGCCATTAGAAAATACTGCTGCTCCCGGTCACAAAGCTGCTGATGATCAGGTTCGTCTGCCATATCGATCCATTCGTCTTTTCTAATAAAATTATTTTTAGCATCAATGTCTGCATGGTGCACCCGAATTGATTCAGTTTTAGTATGGCTGTCTACGTGATCTGATTTCCCGGATGCACCGGCATCTTTGGCTACTATTGATACGGATCCCTTTGGCCCGAATACATCCTTTATGAAGAAGGCGGTTTCAGAAATCATCGGACCCCATCCCGCTTCATACCATCCTACCGATCCATCCTCAAACCTGATTTGAAGCTGCCCGTAATTGTAGTTGTCAATGGCTATGTCATCTGTCAGTCTAGCACCGATGGCCGAAACCCAAATAGGCTTAGATCTAGTCATCTGACACATCACATCAATGTAATGGACTCCACAATCCACGATCGGACTCAGTGATTTCATCAGGTTCCGATGCACATCCCACATGTATCCCTGGCTTTGCTGATTGAGATTCATCCGCATGACCAGCGGCTTACCCATTTTTTGTGCTTCCTCGATGAATCTCATCCAGGAGGGATGATGTCTAAGGATGTAGCCGACGACTACCTTTTTTCCTGTTTGATGTGCTTTGGAGATGATTTTTTCACAACCCAAAACCGTATCCGCCAGCGGTTTTTCGATGAAAATATGACAACCAGCTTCCAGTGCTTTTAGCGCAAATTCCTCATGGGTATCAGGGTAAGTGGAGATACATACCGCATCCGGTTTAGTAGTGGTCAAGGCTTGATCAAAATCTTCAAAAAGTGGATAGTCTGCTTGCAGCTTGGTATTTAAATTGATTTTGCTGTCACCTCTGGCTACTAATCCGCAGATTTCAAATTCAGACATGTGATGATAAGCAGTGGCATGGGAGGCACCCATATTACCGCAGCCTACGACTAGGATTTTGATGGATTTCATTTAATAGGATTCAGGGTGAGTTGATTATAATCTGACTGACTAAGATATATAATTTCTACAGTCATAGAAATTGGAATATCGGGAGTATCGGATTCATCTCTTTTTACCTGTACGATTTGATTTATTACCTCCATTCCTTTGATTACTTGGCCAAAGACAGTGTAATCTCCATCAAGCCTGTGAAGTCCTTTAGGATTTTGAACGATGTAAAACTGACATCTTGCCGACAGTTTTCCCGGATTATCATCTCGTCCAGCACCCACAGCGCCGTAGACATGAGTCAATTCCGGATGAAATTCCGGTTCCAAAAGATACTCCGGATCAGAAAACCCCTCGGGAGTATCAGGGCAACCGCCTTGGGCGACAAAGTTTGGGATGACTCGGTTGAAAGTCAAAGAATCCCAATATCCCGCCTGCGCCAACTGGATAAAACTCGCTTTATGGTTTGGAGTTCGATCGTCCAAAATGATCAAAATTTCTCCTAAGGGTGTAGCTATTTTACCGATAGGAATAAGCTCATTGGATTGAAACAAGAGAAAAATTAGCTGAAAATATAGGATGGGTATCATATTGGTTTTGATTTTACCTTTTAAAACTGCACTTAATATACAATAGTAAGGAAGTGATTACTATGGTGAAAATAATAAGTTTTGGGAAGGCTCGAATTAAATATTTGTGGCTTCTTTTGTTTAAACACCCTAAACTTATGGATCAGGATAAATCATTTTTATCAGTAGAAATTGACCAAAATCCCCCAATTCCGGCAAATGAAATGAAGCGTCTGATAGCGCTCAGTGATTTGGATCTGGATTACCTGGATTTGAATAAGTCCTTCGCAGATTGGACAAAGTTGGCGGCTAAAGTTGCCGGTACTTCTATTTCATTGATCAATCTAATTGATTCCTTTACCCAATGGAGTGCCTCAAGTTATGGGATTGAACTTCAACAGATGCCAAGAGAAGAGTCGGTCTGTCAGTACACCATCATGGAAGAAAACTCCGGTGGATTTGAAGTGAATGATTTGTCAAAGGATGAACGATTCAAAGATCGGTTTTATGTCACTGACGCGCCTCACTTAAAGTACTATTACGGTGTACCTCTAAAAGTGGACGAGGATGTAGTCTTAGGCGCACTATGCGTACTACATGATGACTACAAAAGCCTGAGCGCGGAGAAGAAGGAAATGTTGGAAATCATCGCAGGTGAGGTGGTTAATAGAATCAAGATTCATCATGCAGTTGCCAATCTCAAAAAGACCGTTCAGGAAACAAACTCTATCAAAAACAGAGTAGCTCATGATATTCGCGGGCCAATTGGAGGAATCATCGGACTGGCTGAGATAATCCAAATGCAAGGCAACAGTAACAAGCTGGAGGAGGTTTTGGAGTTTATTGCTTTGATCCAAAAAAGCGGTAAATCTGTTTTGGAACTTGCGGATGAGATCTTATCTCAAAACTTTGAATCAAGCGATTCATCAAAAAGAGTCCCCAAGGATCATGAGTTTACACTTTCTACTCTTAAATCAAAATTGGAAGACATGTTTAATCCGCAAGCCATGTCCAAGAAAGTGATCCTTGAAGTTAAGGCTAGCCCTCCGTTTGCCGAAATCCCATTCCCAAAAAACAAAATCCTCCAGATTCTTGGTAACCTGATATCAAACTCGATTAAGTTTACCCCGGCTGAAGGCAAAATTGAGGTCACGTTGGATATGGAGGTCTTGGATCAGCAGAAAATCCTCCAATTCAAAGTCAAGGATACCGGTGTCGGGATTACTCCTGAAAAAATTGATGAAATTCTTAAAGGCGGAACCACATCCTCTAATGGCACATCCGGAGAAAAAGGCTTCGGATTTGGTCTAAACTTGGTTCAGCACCTTGTCAAAGGGCTGAAAGGCCGACTTCTGGTTAATTCTAACCTTGGCGATGGGACTGAATTTGAACTGATAATTCCAATGGATGCTGTCTCATAACTGGTGTTTGTTACATTGAGCACCTGAGCAACTTGATTTGCGAAGTTCGAAATGTTGGTATATTCACTGTAAATGGCCTTCAACTTCTGTCACACTGACCCTTCGACTCCGCTCAGAGTGACTGGAGTCGAAGTGTCAGGCTGACACCTACAGTCCTTTTGAAACAGCCTATTTTTTATCCAATTCCTTTGCCTTTAGACTGTTGTCTACCGGGTAGGCATACATAGATAGGAAGCTTTTTACCAAAACCGGATTACTGGTATCAACTTTTCCAAGCAGGCGTTTTTCGAAAGCCTCTTTTTCATCTTTTGTATAATAGCTCGAAAAATTATCACTGCCGTAGAGCAAGTCATGAGCGATATAATTACTCGGCCAGAGCTTGTAACCGCCCCAGATTTTAACATCGATGAGCGATGCCAATTGTGATAGCTTTTCGGATTGGGAGATTTCCAATGCCGAGATTGCTTTAATCTCCTGATCGATTACTCCATTTACCTGAATGTGGATTCGCTTTTTTGTCCCCAAAAGTCCCCGAAGAAGGTTGACAAAGTCCTCATTTTCGTGCTTGATGTATTTTTCATCTCTGGATTTTGCCAAAAGTTCTGGCATCTTCAGGATATCTGTTGGGTCATATTCATAAGATATGGATACCGGAACCAGCCTTATTTTCTCAAAAAATCCAAAGGGATTATCAACATCCTCAGCCAGGGTTAGCATCTTGAGAACACCCTTTTGGGTGACGTCATTTCCGTCTTTGGTTCTGCCTTCCCGTTGGGCAGTCCATACCGAACGATTTTCATTTAGCAAAGACTTGCGGATATATTCGGATACCATCAGGGAACTTTCAAAAAGAGCCCGGCCGGTTAATCCCCTTCGAATCGCAAAATTTCGATTGAGGCGGGAAAGCATGTGAAGGAAAGGTTTTTTGATCAAATTATCTCCAATTGCCGAAGTAGTCATGACCAAGCCTTTTTCATAAATGCAGGCATTTAACAAAGAAGTGTCCAGGATGATGTCCCGGTGATTGGAAACAAACAAATAGGCCGTATTGGGTTCAAGGGCTTCAAAGCCTCCGGTAGTCAATCCATCGGAGCTTTTCTCCAATACCATCATCAAGGCAGGATAAATAAAATTAATCTGGAAATCCCGCAGCGAGTGGGTGTGTCGCATCAGGTCTTTCCAGTGAGATGGATTGTCATTGGGGAAAGTGAAATTCATCATGGCCTCCAACATCGGATCGTCAATGATCTGACGAATCGCCGCATTGGCTTCGGCTTCATAAAAAGGTCTTATGGGATCAAATTTGGACATAGTGGGGGATTATGCTTTCGCAAAAAGCAAAAATTAGCTGAATAATTGAAGTGAAATTACCCGGATAGGTCCTTGTTTCGGGTATTTATTCCCGCTTTAGATATCGATCAAAGAACAAAAGATGAACGGGTAAGGCCTCTGTCCAATAGGGCCAAGTATGTGCTCCTGGCCGCTCAATGTATTCATGTGGAGTGCCATTTTCCAGAAGCAGTTGGTGGATTTGCCGATTGGTTTCGATCAGGAAATCATCTACACCGCAGTCAAGGATCAGCGCCAAACCATTGGCTTTCATTCGGTCTACTAAGCCGACTGCGGTAAAGGTACTGAATTCTGGCCCATCGTAGTTTAGGTCTTGTCCGAGCATATCTTTTTGCCCCTGCAGCCGGAGTGTTCTGAATTCGGCAGGCACTTTCCACATTCGCGTATCGATATTCATTACCCCGCTCATACTGCCGGCAGCAATAAATAATTCCGGGTGTTTTGCTGAAAGAGTGATCGCACCATGGCCTCCCATCGATAGCCCGGTAATGGCCCGGGATTCCCTTTTTGCCAAGGTTCTGAAATTTTTGTCAATATGAGGAATCAGCTCGGAAGTAATGTAGGTCTCATATCTGACTGAGTCCAGCATGGGGCTGTCGTAATAATAACTGGCAGGTCCTACCCCCGGTGTCACGATGATCAGGTTATATTCCTCTGCCATTCGCCCTACGACCCCGGGTTCGCTTACATTTCGATGCCAGTCACTGAACGCGCCGCTTCCGCCATGAAGCAGGTAAATCACAGGGTATTTCCCAGTGCTTTTTTGATAGGAAGAGGGAGTCGTAACAGCAGCTTTCAGATGCTTCTTCATTGCCGGGCTGTAGACCTGAATGGTGTCTGTTTTCCCTTGCGAGAAAACCAAAATCGGAAAAAGGAAGAGGAGTAAACTGAGACGGATCTTCATGGGTGTTGGGTTTGGATGGATCGGGAAATCTTAAATTTTTTCCGGTTATGTGATAAAAAGCCTATCGATCAAAGCGAGTGGCATCGTGATTTTACAAATCTGCATTTATTCAATCAATGAAAAGTAAAGGAGATTCTTTCACTTTTCATTGCTGCTGAGCGAATGATCTGTTTTCTTATACTTTCCCTTAAGTTCGTCTAAGACGGACTTTTTCCATAGGGGCACACCCGTGATGTAAGAAGCTCGGCCCAATAAATGTGCCCCTACAGGTGCAGTCAGTAGGATAAAGAAAATTATGGCTAAAATCCGGGTACTGACAGAAGTTTCCTGAAAATAAACTGCTGCCGAAGCCAGAATCAATCCTATGCCCAGAGTCGCAGCTTTAGTGGTGACGGAGATCCGAAGGTAAAGGTCGGGCATCCGAACAAGTCCAATGGCTGCCAAAAGAACGAACACTGAGCCAAGGCTCATCAGGAGTAATATGATTATTTCATTCATTGTTCCGTTTTTTTTCGAGGTAGTAGGAAAATGCCACGGTGCTAAGGAATGCGATCAACGCAAGAATCATGGCGATATCAAGAAATGTAGATTGGTTTACGATAATGCTGTAAACCGCGATTATACCGATTCCGGTGGTGATCAGGAGATCCAGCGCAATCACCCGGTCGGAGATACTTGGCCCTTTGAGAAACCTGTAAAAAATCAGGATTACCGAAAGGGTCAGAATAGGCAATATGACATAATATAAATAGGTGTAAATCATCTCAATATGGCTAATAACCTTCGTTCGAATCCATTTTGGATGTCTCGAATAAATTTTTCTTTGTCACCAATATACATCGCATGGATGTACAATACTTTTCGGTCTGTCGATACATCCAGGCTGCAGGTGCCGGGAGTGAGTGAAATCAAATTTGCCAGGAGGGTGATTTCAAAATCCGATTTGGCCTCCAGCGGATATCTGACTATGCCGGGTTTCATGGTGCTTTTGGGAGTCATCACCTCGATGGCGACCTGAATGTTGGCTTTGGTTAATTCGGCCAGAAAGAAAAACACAAAGCCGATCGTTTTGGGGGCTATCCTGAAGTATTTTCTGTTTTCTGAATTCAGGCTGATGATCCACATGATCGCAAAACTCATCAGAAATCCAAACAGGGTATTTGCCAGGGAGAAATTCCCACTGAGGGCTAACCACACGAAGGTCAAAAGTAGGTTCATCAGAAAAGGTGTCCTCATGTCAGTTTGATTTTTCTCCCAAGACTATTGTAATATAAGTACTTACATCGCTGAGTTCTCCACTGATTCGTTCTGAAAGTGCCTGGATAGGCCCAGCCCCAAAACCAATCCCCAGCGAAAGTATGCTGAGAAAAATTATTGGAATTAAAATTAGAATCTTTTCGCGCTGAGTATGCGCTTCGAAAAACCTAAAATTTGCTGGAGGATTTGTCACTTCTTTTTTCTTCCAAAATACCTCCGCCCAAACTTTGGCGATAATTAACAGCGTCATAAAGCTGCCAAATAGAATGAAGCCGATCAATACATAATTCCCGGTTTCCAAACCTCCCATTATCAGGGAGAGCTTAGGCCAAAAGCCGGAAAGGGGAGGGATCCCCACCAAGGAAAACAAGGGCACAGTCATCAACAAACTCAAGAGCGGATAGCGGGCATACATTTCTCCCATACGCTTGATATTACTCGTCCCATTGATCCGATAGAGCAGACCGCCGACCATGAAGAGATTTGCCTTGACCACAATGTCGTGAATCATGTAAAATATAGCTCCTGTGAGCGCTAGTGTGGAACCCATTCCCAGTCCTGCTACCATGAATCCGATATGGCAGATGATGAGGTAGGAGAATATTTTCTGAAGATTGCGCTGAACCAAAGCACCCACCGCTCCACTGAAAAGTGTGAGCATAGCCACGCCCATCAGGACATTTTCCAGAAAGGGATCGAGCGTGAAAATCAAAGTAAAAACCCGGATCATGGCATATACTCCCACTTTCGTCAGCAAGCCACCAAAAATTGCCGCCACAGCATGCGGAGGAGTATGGTAAGAGGCTGGCAACCAAAAATAAAGGGGGAACACCGCTGATTTTATCCCAAATCCCACAAAGAAGATCATCGCACAGATGTTGACGAGTGTTTTGTCTTCGATCGCAGCGATTTTTAGTGAAAGATCGGCCATGTTTAAGGTGCCGGTAATTCCGTAGAGTACCGCGATTGCGGTGAGGAATATCACGGATGCAAGAATATTCAGGGTAAAGTATTTTACTGCGCCTTCGATTTGTGCTTTTTCACCTCCGATGGTGAGTAAAACAAAAGAACTGATGATGATGATTTCAAACCAAACATAGAGATTGAAAATGTCACCGGCCAAAAAGGATCCGCAAAGTCCCATAAACAGAAAATGGAGAATGGGAAAGAACCCAAATCTTGCCCTTGCATTGACAATCGATCCCGCGGCGAAAACGGAAATGGCCAAACCCAAAATCCCGGTAAGTAGTACCAGTGTGGCAGACAAAGTATCTGAAACCATTGTAATGCCATAGGGTGCTTCCCAATTGCCAGCCTGAATGACCATGGTTCCATTTTGCCACACCAGACTAAAAAGCACAATAGAAAAAATCAGGGCTATAGAGCTGCCGATAATGCTCAGGATCCGCTGGGCCATGACTTTCTTCCACAGAAAAATGAGCATCACGGAGATTAGAAACTGAAGAAGGATGGGTGCTATAACTAAGTATGAACTCACGCGTTTTCGTCGGTTGTATTCATTTCGTCTAGATCGTCTGTTTTGACCACTTTATATGCCCGCTTGATCAGTACAATGGCAAAGGATTGAAGACCAAAACTGATGACAATGGCAGTTAAAATCAAGGCTTGGGGAAGTGGTGCTGCAAATACTTCTCCTAAAACAGCGGGGCCATCGGGTATGACAGGAGGTTTGCCTTTGGTGATTCCTCCCAGGAGGAAAATCAAAAGATTAACGCCGTTGCCCAATAAAATCAGGCCAAGAATGAGTTTGACTAAACTTCGCCTTAGAATCATGTAAATCCCGGCGGCGTAGAGTACCCCAGTCATCAAAGCAAGTAGGATTTCCATTTTTAAGCAGATTCAGATATGGTGAAAATAATGGTGAGCGTGACTCCTATGACCACGAGGTACACTCCGATATCAAAAAACAGCGCACTTCCGATCATTCCTATTACAGGGATCGCCTCGTCATACCAAAGTCCAGTCATGAATGGAAGGCCAAATATACCTGGGGCGAGCCCACTTATCACCGCCAGCGTAAGTCCTACAGGCATCAAAAATCCCGGGTGTGTTCTGAGGAGCGATTTGGTGTTTTCCAGTCCATTTGCAAAAGCATGTAAAACAAAGGCAATGGAAGCAATCAGTCCACCGATGAAGCCACCTCCAGGAAGGTAATGCCCTCTCAGGAGAATGAAAACAGAAAATAACAGCAAGAGCGGCAAAAGGTAATTGGATGCTGTCCTTAAAATAAGAGTCTTCATGGCGTTTGCATAACTGGTTATCGGATTCTTTCGTGTCACCCTGAGCAGCTTGCCCGCCGTGGCGGGGAGTCGAAGGGTCGTAAATCGGTTTTAATATCAGGTTATCGGATTCTCTCCCTACTTTTCAACCGTAATTTCATCAGTCCAAACACCCCAAGTGCTGCGATGACCAGTACCGTAATTTCCACCAGGGTGTCCATTCCTCTGAAATCCACTAAAATTACATTGACCACATTTTTTCCTTTGGCAAGTTTGTAAGCGTTGGCCGAATAGTACTCGCTCACTTCCGATACCATCGGGTCGGAAAGTACTCCCAAAGCGAGAAGAGTGATCATTCCTCCAAATCCCAAAGCCACAATTCCGTCTCTGACTCGTACCCGAGAGTCGGAAAAAGGCAAATATTTTGGTAGCCTATAGAGTACGAGTACAAATAAAATCACCGTCAAGGTATCAATGGCAAATTGAGTCATGGCGAGGTCGGGGGCACTGTAAAATACAAAAAGAAGACAAAGCGAATAACCGACTACCCCCATCGCTGCCACTGCCGTGAGTCGGGAGCCGGTAAATACGGTGAACACAATGGCACCAAGCATGATCGCCATGATCCCAGTTTCATAAAAAGTGAGATCCAAGAGCTGTGTGAAATCTATTTTGGGATGGAAATTTCCCCACATTCCATACCCTATAAGCGCCATTAGGAATAGGAGGATTACCAGAATATAGTTTCGCAAGTAACCGTTCTGAACCATTCCAGTCCACAAAGTGGAAAAACGGAAGGTGAGTGATCCCATTCCTTCAAAAAAAGCTAAAGGAGAGTATTTTTCCCATTTCAGCATCTGTTCTTCTCGATTCAGACTGGGTTTGAGTAGAAAGAATAATCCCAGTCCCAGCCCGATTGTCGTGGCACTGAGGGCCAGCACGGTGTTGAATCCATGCCAAAGTTTGAGGTCCAACGCATAATCCTGAATGCCCAATGCCACTAGGGCAGGAGCGATAAGTGAATTACTGATCAAGCCCGGAGCCAGCCCAATCACCAGGCAAAGTGTAGCTAGAATCAAAGTAGGCACCCAAAGTCTGGGAGATCCGGCTTGGAGATCTTTATACTTAGTTGGGAGGGGACCTATGAATGGGCGGACACCTGCAAGAAAACCGGCGAACAACAGCATCACATTGGTACTCACCAAGGCGACTGTAGAGATCAAAGGGAATACGCCGGTATGCAGGGAAGCTTCATAAATCAGGTCTTTTCCTATAAATCCAAAGCTCGGCGGAATCCCTGCATTGGACAGCGCAGCCAGAAATCCGGCCACTGCAACAGGAAGCATCACTTTGCGCAAACCGGAGAGTTCACTCACATTTCGGGTATGCGCAGCATGGTCTATTATTCCGGTCATGAGAAACAGCGTGGCCTTGTACAGCGCATGAACCAGCAGGAAAACCAAGCCAGCAAGCATGGCTTCTTCAGTCCCCAAGCCAATAAGAAATACCAAAATCCCCAAAGCTGATACGGTGGAGTAGGCGAGGATGCTTTTCAGGTCGTCTCTGAAAAGTGTCTGGAATGCGGCATACACCATCGTCGCACCACCCACACACCAGAGACTGTAATGCCATAATTCCGAACCCGAGAATGCAGGACTCAGTCGGAATAGAAGATAGATACCTGCCTTGACCATGGTAGCCGAATGCAGGTAAGTAGATACGGGTGTCGGTGCCTTCATCGCACCGGGCAGCCAAAAGTGAAATGGGAACTGTGCAGATTTGGTAAATGCGGCTCCAAAAATCAGACAGACTACTGCCATAAAAAAGGAATGATCCTGCATCATGGTGGAAGATTGAAGCATGTCCACGATGCTGAAACTGTCTGTGATTCCATGGATGACCAGCCCTGCCGCCAAAAGACAAAGCCCGCCAAGTCCAGTGACTGAAAGTGCAATCAGGGCAGATTTCCTGGAAGCAGGATCTTCATTATTGAAACCAATCAAAAAGAAAGAACTGATACTGGTAAGCTCCCAAAACAGAAATAGGGTGATTAGATTCTCAGAGAGTACCAATCCAAGCATGGCACCCATAAACAGGCAGAGAAAGCCGAAAAACCGGTCTAAATAGACATGACCTTTGAGGTAATAGGAGGTATAAATAAATACCATGGTTCCGACTCCTGTGATCATCAAGGCAAAGATCAAAGACAGGCCATCCAGATTGAAGTCGAGGTTTATCCCCAGTTGCGGCACCCATTGATTACGCTCAAGTATGGCCCCATCAATTACCTGTGGGATTTTTTGCAGAAAAAAAATGAATAAGGCCAAAGGCAAAATAGAAAGTAATATGCTCCACTTTCCTTTCAACACTTTTCCGAAAGGGACTAGTAAAAGCGCAAAAATAAAACCTGAAAGGACTGCTAATAGCATAAAGCTTAGTTTCTAATTTTTTTCAATTTATGATAATTTGCTTAGCCGATGACACAGGTATTGAAAATCAAGATGAAATTTTACGGGAGCAAACCTGCATGGAAGACCTTTCATTTGGTAATAAAGCAATCCTCTTTTGAGTTAGATGGATATGAACTTGAATTCCCCCAGGTTAGTTCAGTAAAAAATAGATTGGCCAAAGGCAATAAATTGAGGCTGTCTCATAACTACTGTTTGTCACATTGAGCGAAGTCGAAATGTTTCTGTATTCGCTGTAAATGGCCTTCGACTCCGCTCAGGCTGACACCTTCAGTCCTTTTGAGACAGCCTCTTGTGGGCCCACTTGGAATCCCCCGATCAATCGGGGCAGTAGGTGCTTGCCCCGATTGATCGGGGGAGTCAGTTGCTCAATTTTTTGTTTTGTTGAAGAGAAATTGAAGCGTTTCCGGGTCCTCTTTAAGTTTTTTGATAAAGGTTTTGCTTTTCATTTTTTTGATGAAAAGTTCCATTCTTCTGGCCTGAGAAAAAGAATCGGTTCGGATGCTGAAAAATAACTCCCAATCTGAGGCTTTGGCAGTAAACCGGTGGTTTCCGTAGGCTTGGTTATTGTGTTTACTTAACCTTTCCCCGAGTGATTCCTGGGTTATTCCCGTATAAAATTTCCCTAAAGTTGGGCTGGAATCAATGTAGCAAAAGCACATAAATAAAAATAAAAAAAAGGCTGGAAAAAATCCAACCTTTCGTGGGCCCACTTGGAATCGAACCAAGCACCTACTGATTATGAGTCAGTTGCTCTAACCGAATGAGCTATAGGCCCCTACTAATTATTTTTAAGCACCTACTGCCCCGATGGATCGGGGCAGTCTTTGCTCTAACTTCCCGATTTTCAACGGGAGAGCTATAGGCCCGTACTTAAACCTGAAATTTGTTGCTCAATTGGCTTCAAACCTTGGTTTTGGGAGTGCAATGTTACATATTTGAGTTCATATACACAACCCTAATTTCGAATGAAAAATGCCCCTAACGCTGACTTTTTGATCTTTGATCTGGGCAATGTGATTATCGATATTGATTATCACCGGTCGCTGAATCTGATTAAAACATTGGTATCTCCTTCATTCCATTCGCGAGTTGATGCTTTTTACAGCACTGATTTTCACAAAGCTTATGAAAAGGGGCTGATTGATTCTCCGACTTTTCGGGATGATGTCAGAAGTTATTTTCAGCAGGATTGGGATGATCATAAAGTCGATGAGCTCTGGAATAGCCTACTTGGAAAAATACCTGCCGAAAGACTGGACTTGGTGTCAAAATTAAAGCAAAACTATCAGGTGGGAGTCCTGAGCAATACCAATGAAATTCATATCGAAGCCGTTAACAAAATGTTAAAATCTGATTTTGGAGTGGAGCGATTTGATGCGCTTTTTGATTGGGTCTTCTACAGTCATGAAATGGGGCAGGCAAAACCCTCAAAGGAAATTTATCTCCAAATGCTTGGTGAATTAGGTGCCTTGCCCGATCGAGTGGTGTTTTTTGATGATTTGGAAGAAAATGTGAAAGGCGCAGCTTCAATAGGAATTCAGGCAGTTCAGGTGACGGGACCGAAAGTGATCTTTGATTATTTCGGCAATGTTTAAACCCAAAGAGTACCTCATTCACGGATTGCTTTTTGTTTTGACACTGATCACCACCACTTTGGCTGGAGGGGAATGGGTTTATGGCAAATCTGTGGTAGCCGATGGGGATTCATTTCTCACATGGGAGTATTTCCTGAAGTCCATGGCTTTTTCCATTCCCTTTGTGGGCATTCTCCTCATTCACGAATTAGGACACTTTTTTACTTCGGTGTATCATAAGGTGAAGTGTAGTTTGCCTTATTTCATCCCTGCTTGGTTGGGCTTTATCGGTGCGCCATCAATAGGGACTTTTGGAGCTATCATCCGGATGAAAACGCATGTAGACAGTCGAAAAAAATTCTTTGATATAGGTGTTGCAGGCCCAATTTCGGGCTTTGTAATTGCTTTAGGCGTATTGATTTATGGTTTCTCCACACTACCGCCTGCCGACTACATTTATGCGGTACATCCGGAATATGCCAATCCTGATTTTGAAGGATACGGAGAAGATGTCTTAGATTTTGAGTTAGGCGGGAATTTTCTTTTTTGGGCTTTGGGAGAGCTTTTAGCTGATCCGGAGCGGATGCCTGACATGTCCGAAGTAATTCATTACCCATTTCTTTTTGCCGGCTATTTGGCACTTTTCTTCACCGCACTTAATCTGCTGCCGATAGGGCAGTTGGATGGAGGGCATGTGGTTTTTGGATTGTTTCCCAAGCACCACAAGCAGATTTCAATTGCTGTTTTCACACTCTTTCTAGCGTATGCCGGAGTAGGCATGATCAGTCCGGTGATGCCAGTGGAGGAGCTGATGATTCGAATACCGATTTATGTCGGTTTCCTGTATCTCTGCTATTCCCGAACTGACTTTACGTTACAAACCAAACTCAGTATTGTGCTTACACTAGCCGCGGTGCAGTATTTACTTGCATTTTTCAAACCGGAGTGGGAGGGGTATCAAGGCTGGCTCTTTTTTGCCTTTCTCTTGGGCAGGGTGATGGGGCTCAGACATCCTGAGGTGTCGGGGATAAAACCTTTGGATACTAATAGAAAAATAATCGGCTGGATTGCGATTTTAATTTTCGCACTTTGCTTTTCTCCAAAGCCCTTTATTTTCACCTAAGAAAAATCCCGAGCTTGAATGAACAAACTCGGGATTTTAATTAAAGCGCCCGGTAAGCTAATATTCCGCCCAGGACATTTCGGACTTTGCTGTATCCTTTACTTTCCATGAATTTCTTGGCGTTTCCACTTCGGGCACCGGATCTGCAGTGGACGATAATCTCATCGTCTTTATGCTTTTCCAGTTCCGAAAGTCGGTGAGGTAATTCACCCAAAGGTATATTTTGAGCTCCAAGGTTGTCCTCTTCAAATTCCCACTCTTCTCTGACGTCCAGGAAATGAAATTTCTGTCCTTTGTCCAGACGTTCTTTAAGTTCTGCAACGGTTATATCTTCCATATTATTTGGTCACTAAGATTCGAAATGATTTGGGTCCGGATTCAGAAAACAGATTAATGACGTAAACTCCCGGCCGCTGTCCTTCAAAATTAACAATTTCCCCTTCACTGTTCCGTTCCCTGGGCAAGAAAATCTGCCTACCAAAGGAATCGAAAATGAGGATTTCTGAAAATTGACCTGCAACTGTAAGAAGGTTTACCACCGGATTTGGAAATATTTTGAATGAAGAAGAAGGAATTTCACTCTGTTCAAAAGGCGCCGCCAGAGATACATGCGGACGGATCATCAATGAGCCTTTTACTTCCTTATTTTGCACCCAACCACCTCCGACATTATAATAGATTTTATTTCCCTGATCATTGACCTTGTCCAAGCCGACGTGAATAAACTCATTGGAAAATTGGGTAAATCCGACAAAAAACTCCCCACTCACCCGGAGATTGGTATCAAGTGAATAGTAACTGAAGTCTTGACCTAGGATCCGTTCAGGAATTAGGGATTCTTTTGAGAAAATCGGTTTTTGCTGGAGCTCATCCCATACGACAATGTCAATGGGTTGATTCGCTTGGCTGGCATTGGTGAAATTAATCGATAGTCCTTTCAGGAAGACCGGTTCAGGAGCATCATACTTTACGGCCAATTGTCCGGACCGCTGATTGATACCTGCAGAATAATCTGCGGAACCATTATCATAGGCAAAGAAATCCCGGATTGGAAAAACGGTTTTCACGGTGTCGTTGCGCCTGTAGTCTACCGAGGTGTAGCGCAGGGTATCCCCATTTTGTATTTGAAACAAAAATCCATCCCCGGAGGTAAGCGAGGTGCTGATCACCAAGTCTGTTTCGCTGAGAGGAACCGGTATTTCGTTAAACTTCCGGCTGATAAAAGACCTCCTTTCGAGGGAATTCGGAACAGGATTAAAGGGGGTATCATCGTTGACGATAAGAAGTGGATTGCCCAGACTGTTTTCAAACTGAATGGAGTATTCCATAGATCGGAACCTGTTTTCAAGGTTTAAGAATTCATTCCGTATTTCGCTCCATTTACCTGGTTGACCTTTTTGCAGCAATTCCAGAGGATAAGCACTGTAGTCTCCCAACCTGACTTGATTTCGTCCCGTCAACGCGCGATCCCGATACCTTAGATCAGTTGCATTTCGATTGAAATTCAAATACACATAATCTACCAACCAACTGTCAAATGGACCTACCTGTCGGCCATTTGAAAAAAAGCGAAACTGAAAACCTGCATGTTGCCATTCCGGTCGGATTCGGATGATCTCCTGAGTGAAAAGGTTTCTGTTGAGGTTTTCACCGCCCTGCTGCGTCCAAATTGTGATCCAACTTCCCAAACCATCCAAAACTTGTAAGGTGAGCCGATCATTGGAGTCCGGTGCTTCGGCTTTTCCTCCTGCCTGCCAGAAAAAACTCAGAAATAGGCTTCCCTGCTGCGCTGAAGAAAGAGTTGCTAAATTAAAAGGTTTACTGGTAAGGAAATCGCCTTCTCCCTGATCACGGGTTTGATTTGAATAAGGTCTTCCATTTTGGTCTACCCCATTAAAAAGGATCGCTCCAGATGAAGGAGGGTTTTGACCAATGGTTTCAGTGTACGAGGCACCTTGCACGATCCACTTTAGCGTATCGATACCTTTGGAAAAATCATCCCAAAAGGGAAGTGTGTTTTGATTTTGAACTTTTGCTGATATCGATTGACTTGGGTTAGGCGTGAATTTTTGTTGATGTATAGGTGCGAATTCTACAAATTGGGCGTAACTATATTGGCCCTGACCAAAAAAGAAGACAAGGCAAATAAAATAAGTCCAGTTGTTTAAATTCTTTTTCAATCGTTTAATCTTTGGCTATCCAAATGTTGATCAATTCACCTGTCCTTACTTGCATTCCCGAAGGGGGAGCCTGCAAAAACACTCTTCCGGGTGGGACAGAATCCGTGGAGGAATATTTCTTATTTCCCACTCTGAGGCCGGAACCCAGGATCAAAAATTCGGCTTCTTCTTCTTCCAAACCATTCAGTTCAGGCACAAAAAGTAGCTGATTTCCCATTCCGTCACCTACCACCAAATCGATGGTAGCACCCTTTGGGATTTCAAATCCCTCCCTGATACTCACCCCTCGATACCGTTGTTCCAAGACCACATTAATTCCAATATCAGGGACATACACGATGTCACCACGCTCCAATCCGATGTTAGCGAGGATTTCCTGTACGTTTTTCAAAGGCATATTGACCAAATTGGGCATCTTGATGATCGGCGCATTTCGGGCATTTAAGGTAAGATAGACTTTTCGGCCTGTTTTGACCTGGGAATTGGATTCGGGAATTTGTTTTAATACTGCCAGAGCAGGTAACTCCGTGCTAAACCCCGAGTCTATGGATACTTCATATTGAAGCCCTGATTTCTCCAATAATTGACTGGCTTCGCGGTAGTTGTAACCAGACAGATCCGGTATGGAGACAGTTTCACCGTGATGGGTATAGAATGGGAGGTAAACCTTCAAGAATAGAAATCCAAGAAAGGCAGTTATGCTGAGAATGATCAGCAGATTAAAGAGGATTTTTTTGAGGGAAGAACTGAATGAATTCATTGAAGCGGATATGTCTGACTAAGATAATGGGATTTTTGATCGATCAAGGAACAAAAATGCTAAAAACAACTCAGAGCGATAGGCAAAAAATAAGCCGAAGCCTAAGACTTCAGCTTATTTAAGATCAATTAATGATCAATCGCTTAATTTCCTGCAGCGAATTACTGTTGATTCGGATGATATAGACGCCAGTACTAAATAGTTGCGTACTGAAAGTGTAGGTTTGGTTTAATGTTCCGGGATATGCCACCTCATGGACCACTGCACCTGTTGCAGAAATAACCTGAACAGTAACCTCTTCTCTGACAGGGAGGTTAAAGGCCAGATTGAAGAATTCTCGGGCTGGATTTGGAAACAAAATACTTGAGCCTTGACCGGGAATTACAGGGTTTGGATTTGCATTGAGAAACAACTCGATATTATCCAAATAAACGGGGCCATTGGTACTTCCTTCAATATTCAGAACAAAAGCTAATCTAACTGCCGATGCATTAGCCCCGGCAAATGGGGTAAGATTGACAAATATTCGCTTGTAATCTCCGGAACTGTTTGGATTGGCACCTCCAGCTGAAACCGTAGCTAGTTCCTGACCCACTGCTGACCATACAGCGGAATACGTGATGCCACCATCCGAACTGGCCAGAAGCGATAAACGAGTGGAATGGCCAACTTGTCCTGCTGCCAAGTCGAAGAAAACACTAGCCTGTCGAGTCCCCCTCAAATCAAATGAGGGCGAGCCCAGCCAATAACTATTGCCTGCGATACCATTTTCCAAGCGAGCCACATTATTGGAACCCGTTCCATTGGTGATGGGAACAATAGTCCAGGATGGAAGATCATTTTCCGGGTTGATGGTTAGCCAAGGACTCAGGTTTGTACTGATATTGAAATTCTGCCTCCAGGGTACTGGGATAGTGTCAGGATTTTCAAGATGGTATCTGCTAAGGATGAAAGGCACTTTGGGATTTTGATCAAAGTTCGCTTCGCGAGTGGAATACCGTAATCGATTTTTACCATCATTTGTGGAGTTGTTGATGTCCAGATCAAGCTTCTCTCCAGGGGCAAGGTTAATTTCCGAGACCAGATAAGTCTCAGAGATTAAGCTGTTGGTAGTACGTGTAAAAAGAAATTTTGAAAAGGGTAGGTTCCCAGTATTGGAAACCCTGATCAGCTCTTCTTTGTGATTGCCGGAACTGATCGGAGTCGGTTTCAGTATCTCTTCAACTTTCACATCGTATCTCAGCTCTTCTGATGGAAGAATCCTGATATTTCTGAGATAAATGTTGTTGCCGTAGGAATTACGGGTCGCTATAGAAATCCGAACCTTACCTAAGGCTTGGAAGTCTTTTAGGTTGAATAATTCCGTTCGAAATTGGGCATTTGAGCTTGGGATAAATTCATCCAAAGTTGGAGCAGAAGTTTCCAGTCTCGTACCTGATTTTCTATAGTTAACATTGACCAGGTCAAAATTTGACCCGCAATCTTCAGATACCGAGATGATCAGTTCATCTTGGAATCCAGCTTGATTGTAGGGTGCGTGTGCTACTTCAAAGGCCAATTGTGCATTTGGATACTTGGCTAGGTCTACAATCGGTGAAATAAAATAATCCAATTGTCCCGGTCCTTCATACTCGTAATGCCGGATAAAAACTACAGGCTGGATCTGTCCATTTATGGTGACATTTCGTCTTTCCCAGGTAAAAGATTGATCAGGATTGTTTATCACCCAGTCACTTGGGAAATTTTGAACAGAAAACGTGTAGGGAAGATTAATCTCTCCTTGCAGTACGGGGCTTGAGGTTTTGGAATTATTTTCAGCATTTTGATCAGTCTGATCATTGACCTGCGTGATCTTAAATTCCAGTTGATTGTTTCCTACAGCCAATTCAATTGGGCTGAAGGTTAGGATCGCTTTTTCTCCTGTTTTCAAATTGAATGTAAATCTTCTGCTTTCGACGACAGTACCATTTCTGATAAACTCTATTCGGGCCGAAGTGACATTCATTGAACCTGCATTGAGCACTTCCACCTGCGGTGAAATAATCAGTTCACAAAGTGCATCGACGGGTTGGATTATTCTAAAAAGTGCGAGATCTCTGTCAGATAAAATTGGGTTTTGGGTCGCTCTATTATTCACCAAAGTGACGCGCCGCGGACTGTTTGCCAATACTATATTGAATCGATCGACCTGACCTCTCGTAAATAAGTTCATACAGGCATCGGGCGTATAATCCATGTAGTTTTGGATCATATCATTTGATTCACAGGAGAACCTACTTGGGTTGGCATTGCAGACGTTATTTGAATTATCCTGAAGGGGAGTATCTGTCACAAAATCATCCACCCCACAGCCCCCATCTCCCCAAATATGACGAAGACCAAAAAAGTGACCCACTTCATGCGTGGCAGTTCTTCCCCGTGAAGCAGAAGTAGCATTACCACCCACTCCAAAAAAACGATAATCTATCGTAACTCCATCGATAATGGACGGAGTTGGGGAGAAGTTTAGTCCCGGAAGATTGGATATGGGAAAAGAAGCATATCCAATAAATGGCTGTACCAGGGGGACTACATACATATTTAAGTATTCTTCCGGGTTCCATTGGCTTAGCTGTCCGATCAGTGTTGCATCGGTATTAGGGTCATAAGCATTTTTTGTTCCAAGCAATCGGACAATTCCAGTCGTGGGAAGTCCATTTGGGTCTTGTTTAGCCAGAACAAATTCGATGTTTGAATCCGCAGCAACAGGCAGAAATTCGGCAGGGGTCCTATTGGCATCTGCATTCAGCCTTCTAAAATCTTCGTTTAGGATTCGTATCTGTTCGAAGATCTGAGAATCAGGGATGTTTGCACCTGAGCCCACAGAGGAGCCATTGTGAATGACATGTACTACAATTGGGATTAACCTTGGACCTTCCTGCGTTCTAAGGATCTGAGGTGTACTTTGTTTGATCTGGATTTTTGTATTAATCCAATCTTCAAAAAAGGCTTTTGAACCAAAATACCCCATCTCCTTTTCGATCATTGTTTCGATCAGGGAATGGGCACATTTTTCACTGTGGGTGTGTGAGGATACAGAACCGAAATTCTGAGTCACATCAAGGGTGGTTATTTTTTGTCCGTAAGCACTAGTCGAAAAAAACAGTAATCCTAACAGGAATAGAATTACACCAAAAAACCGTAAACCTTTTCTCATTCGGCAGGCAAGATCAAGCAACAGTAAGGTTGACTGCTTCTACTCGGGTAATCTCCGGAATGGCGCGTTTGATTGCCTCCTCAACTCCAGCTTTTAAAGTCATAGATGACATGGGGCAAGAACCGCAGTTACCCATCATTTCGATTTTAAGAACCAAATCTTCTGTCAGTTCTACAACTCGAACATTCCCCCCGTCGGCTTCCAAATAGGGTCTGATGGTATCCAGTGCAAATTCAATTTTCTCTCTAAGTCCAGCTTCCATTTTCTTTATGCTTTTACTTCTACAACTGATGTTTTTTGGCTTGAAGCATTCCGGATGGCGATCTGTCTTGCAATAGTTTCAGCTAAACCCATATATGCATCTTTGGTCATTCCGTTTTTCAAAACGGCCGGATATCCCGTATCTCCACTTTCTCTAATACTTTGTACAATTGGTATCTCACCCAAAAACGGAACATCATATTTTTCAGCTAACTTTTTTCCCCCTTCTTTTCCAAAAATGTAATATTTGTTTTCAGGCAATTCTTCGGGTGTAAAATAAGCCATATTTTCAACAACACCTAAGATGGGAACGTTAATTTGTGGCTGTCTGAACATGGATAAACCTTTGTTTGCATCCGCCAGAGCTACTTTTTGAGGGGTAGTGACGATTACAGCTCCGGTAACAGGTACAGTCTGAACCATCGTCAAATGAATATCCGAGGTGCCCGGAGGCAGATCAATGAGTAAATAATCAAGCTCTCCCCATTCAACATCCTGAATAAATTGTCTCAAAGCAGAGCTAGCCATAGGGCCTCTCCACACTACCGCACTATCTGTTGGGGTCAAAAAACCTATGGACATCAATTTAACCCCGTATTGTGTGATGGGAATGATGATATTTTTTTCGCCTACTTTTTTGACTGAAGGCTGCTCGCCTTCGACATTGAACATGGTAGGTACTGAGGGCCCCGAAATGTCTGCATCGATTAAGCCTACTTTGGCACCCAATTGGGCCAAAGCCACAGCTAAATTTACCGCTGTGGTGGATTTTCCCACCCCACCTTTGCCGGAGGCAATTGCAATGATGTTTTTTACTTCAGGAAGAATCGGCGTAGCATTCCGGACAGTCGTGACCTCAGAAGTCATGATAATATCCCATTCCCAATCTTTCCCATGATCTTGATTGAGGACTTCAAGACAATTGTTTTTGATCACTTCTTTCAGTGGGCAAGCAGGTGTAGTGAGGACGACCTTGAAGCTTACTTTCTTTCCCTCGATGATGATTCCCTGAATCATTCCAAGCGAAACCAAATCTCGCTTGAGGTCAGGATCTTCCACTCTTGAGAGTGATTTCTTTATTGATTCCGCAGTCAATTGCATGCTTAATATTAAATTTTTCGCAAGTTACTTCAAGATTGTGGGTTTAGAAAACCACACTAGGGCCTTACCGGAAGGAAACTCAGACCTCATACAAATAGTTCTTGCTTTTCCTCCTTCCTAATCCAAACTCAGCGATTAACTTTGTTTCCAATCCTATTTCCATGAGCATTAGTAAGCTGACTTCCGATAAAGTAAAAGAACGAGCCGACATCGTGGAGGTGGTGGGGGATTACGTGCCTTTGAAGAAAAAAGGACAAAATATGTGGGCATGCTGTCCCTTTCACGGAGAAAAATCACCTTCATTTTCAGTTTCCCCAGCCAAACAGATTTACAAATGCTTTGGATGTGGAAAAGCAGGTGATCCGATTCAGTTTGTGATGGATATCGAAGGGGTGGGCTTTCAGGAAGCCATTCGTCACCTCGCCGGAAAATATGGAATAGAAGTAGAAGAAGACGAAGCCCGCACTCCTGAGCAGAATCTGGAACAGAACGAGCGAGAAAGTCTGTTCATCGCCTTGAATTTTGCCAAAGATTTTTTTGTAAAAAACCTGCAGACTGAGGAAGGCAGGTCCATTGGATTGAGCTATTTCAAGGAAAGGGGCTTCAATCCACAGATCATAGAAAAGTTTGATCTTGGTTATGCCTTGGATGGATGGAATCATTTTTTGAAAGCAGCAAACGCTGCCGGATTTGAAGAGGAAATTTTGCTGAAGGCGGGACTTATCTTGCAAAAGGAAGGAGATCCAAACAGATTATATGACCGCTTTCGGGGTCGAGTTACCTTTGCCATACACAATATCAGTGGCAAGCCAATTGGTTTTGGGGCGCGGATTCTGACCAAGGAAAAGAACCAACCCAAGTACATCAACTCCCCTGAGACGCCGATATATCACAAGAGCGATGTGCTCTATGGGATGTTTCAGGCTAAAAAGGCTATTCGGGATCTCGATAATTGCTTTTTGGTAGAAGGGTATACGGATGTTATTTCCATGCATTTGTCCGGAATTGAAAATGTTGTTTCTTCCTCAGGGACTTCGCTGACTGAGGGACAAATCAAACTCATCAAGCGCTTTACCAATCAGGTTACGGTCCTGTATGATGGGGATGCGGCAGGCATTAAAGCTTCGATCCGGGGTATAGATTTGCTTCTTGAAGGTGGACTCAATGTCAAAGCGGTGGTTTTTCCCGATGGAGACGATCCGGACAGTTATTCAAGAAAAGTAGGTTCACAAGCTTTTCAGGATTATCTGAAGGAAAACAGTCGGGATTTCATCGGTTTTAAAATTGGCCTGTATCAGGAAGAGTTTGCAAGAGATCCAATCCGCAAAGCTGAGGTAATCCGTGAAATCGTTCAAAGTATCGGTAAAATCCCTGATCCGATTATCAGATCAGTTTATGCAAAGGAGGCATCTGGGCTTTTGCAGATCGAGGAAGAAATCATTCATTCGGAGCTAAATAAGTCTCTGATAAAGAGTCAAAAGGATCATTTTAAAAAAGTAAAGGAAGAGGCTGAAGCAGAAGAAAAACTTGAGGAATTGGTACCCAGCCATGTTCAAGTATCATTTCTTGAAAAGCTCTCAATTCATGAGCGGGAAATACTCAGACTTATGTCCCTTTATTTTTCAGAAAGCTTAGATGATGAAGGTAAAACGGTTTTAGAATACTTATTAAGCGAGACATTAGAAACTAAGTTTCAAACAGCTAATTATGAAAGGTTGTATACGCTTTTTAAAGAAATGACTTCAAAGAGCTTGGTATCAGACTTAAAAAGCCTCTTGAGTAAATTCCCTAATGAAAAAAAGTCTGAGATTATTGATTTAATACAGCAGAAATGGGAAATCTCACCACATTGGACTGGTAGACATGGAATATTGGTTCCTACAGAAAAAGACAATTTGGTTACAAGTAGTTATAGGGCAATTATTTGGTACAAAAAGAGATATGTTGAAAAATTAATGTCTGAAGCTAGCCAGAACATTAAATCTGCTGAAATGAACAAAGAAGATTTTGATAGGGTATTGATTCTTCAAAGCATTTATCTAGAAGTCAAAAAAGTACAAATGCTACTGAGTAAGGAACTAAGTATAGTTTACGGCTAAAACCAAACTTTCTTTGGTTCATTCCGGTTTTATTCGGAAAGCGCCTAACTTGCGCATCTAATTATCAATCCAAAAACTACCCAAGTGGAAAACTACACCCTAGACCCGATTGAAGATGCCATTGAAGCCATCAAAAACGGTGCAGTCATCATTGTTGTCGACGATGAAGACCGCGAAAATGAAGGTGATTTTGTCTGTGCAGCTGAAAAGATAACCCCTGAAATTGTGAATTTCATGGCCACACACGGTCGTGGATTGATCTGTGCGCCCCTAATCGAGGATCGTTGTGAACAGCTTGGACTTGAATTAATGGTAGGCAACAACACCGCCGCTTTTGAGACGCCGTTCACAGTATCTGTGGATTTGGTGGGACATGGATGCACTACGGGAATTTCCGCATCGGATAGAGCCAAGACAATCAAGGCTTTAATCGATGATTCGATTCATCCAAGTGAATTGGGTAAACCGGGTCACATTTTCCCATTAAAAGCCAAACGAGGTGGGGTACTCCGAAGAGCCGGACATACCGAAGCGGCGATTGATTTTGCTAGATTGGCAGGATTGTCCCCCGCGGGTGTTTTGGTAGAAATCATGAATGAAGATGGCTCTATGGCCCGACTTCCTGACTTGGTGAAAGTGGCCAAGCGCTTCAATCTCAAATTGGTTTCCATCAAGGATTTGATTGCCTATCGGCTAAAAAACGAATCCTTAATTAAGCGTGAAATTGGCGTTGAACTACCGACTACGTGGGGGGATTTTGATTTAATTGCATTCAGACAAACCAATACCCAAGAAATTCACATGGCTTTGATTAAAGGGTCTTGGGATCCAAATGAACCTGTTCTGGTACGAGTTCACTCTTCGTGTGTCACCGGTGATATTTTCGGCAGCTGTAAGTGTGATTGTGGCCAGCAACTCCATACTGCGATGCAAATGGTCGAAAGAGAAGGAAAAGGAGTAGTGCTTTATATGAATCAGGAAGGCAGGGGAATTGGTCTAATCAATAAGCTCAAAGCATACAAACTACAGGAACAAGGTATGGATACCGTGCAGGCTAATCTTGCCTTGGGTCTACCCATGGACAGTCGAGACTACGGAGTTGGAGCTCAGATTTTGAGAGATTTGGGAGTGGGTAAAATCCGTCTTATATCTAACAATCCTCAGAAAAGAGTAGGTTTACTTGGCTACGGTTTGGAAATTATTGAGCAGGTGCCTATCGAGATTCAGCCTAACCCACACAATGAGAAGTATCTCACGACAAAAAGAGATAAAATGGGACACAACATTCTTAAGTAAGAGAAAATTGGAAATCTAAAGAAAAGAGAGCGGTGGATTTGGAAACCCAATTTGACTTAGTCCGTTTACTTTCAGTACGATGAGCACCATGAAAAAAACAGTAGTTACATTATGTTTTATTCTTTTGGGAATAGCTTCGGTCTATGCCCAAAATAGTCAGTTCCCATCTCAAGTTTGGCACAAAGGAAATATTTATTTCAATGACGGCATGTCAACTTCGGGTTTGATCAAGTATGACTTGGATAATAATTTGGTGCAACTACAAACTGAAACCGTGGATACTTTTACAGCATCGAACGTATCAAATTTTGAGATTTATGATGAGATTTTCGGTGGGATTCGAAAATTTTACAGTTTGCCCTATGCCATAAACGGTGAGTATGAAACACCCACATTCTTTGAGGTTTTGACCGAAGGGAATAATCTTGCACTCCTTTGTCGGGAGTATATCGCCACAGATACCCGAGGGATGAACAACTGGGGGCCTATGGGCATGAATCCTTTCTGGGGACCTCAAAACAACTTTGGATACCGGCTTGCCTTCAATTACTATTTTTTCAATAATGGCCGTTTGCAACGATACAGTCTCAAAAAGAAAGACCTTTTTGCAATGCTTCCAGGATATGATGATGAGATCGATCTATTTATGAGAAAAAATAGATTAGAGCATGACAAGCGCGGAGATTTGCTTAGAATTACTGCGTATTACAACGAATTGAAGAATTAATTTTTATGTCAAAGCCACTTATCCTCGTCTCCAATGACGATGGAATTACCTCCAAAGGAATCCGTGTATTAGTTTCGGTGATGAAGAAAATTGGGGATGTCGTTGTAGTCGCTCCCGACAGTCCCCAATCTGGAATGGGACATGCCATTACAATAGGTGAGACGCTTAGACTATACGAAGAAGATATTTTTGAGGATGTCCTGGCATTCAAATCCAGCGGGACTCCGGCAGATTGTGTCAAGCTTGCCAAGCACTATGTTTTGAAAGACCGCACTCCGGATTTGGTTGTAAGTGGGATAAATCATGGTTCCAATACCTCTATTTCTGTTTTGTATTCCGGGACGATGTCAGCAGCGATCGAAGGAGCGCTTGAAGGTCTACCATCTATCGGATTCAGTCTTTGTGATTATTCTTCCAAGGCGGATTTTTCACACTTGGAAGAGTGGGTCGAGAAAATTGCCCTACAGGTTTTAGAAAGGGGAATAGCCAAGGGGGTTGCCCTCAATGTGAATTTTCCACCCAAGCGAAACGAATCCATAAAAGGAATAAAAATCTGTCGTCAGGCAGATGCCAAATGGCAGGAAGAATTTGCTGAGCGCTATGACCCTACTGGCAGAAAATACTTCTGGATGGCGGGAAACTTTGTGAATTTTGACAAAGGGGAAGACAACGACGAGTGGGCAATTGCAAACAATTACATATCAATTGTGCCATGTCAATACGACCTCACAGCACATCATGCAATTACACAAATCAACAAAGACTGGGATTGGGATAAGCTGAAGTAAAGTAAAAGGGTGCTTTTTTAATTTTTTCCAATAAGATTATCAATCGTGACTTTGAATATCTTTATTTTGTTTAAAGTTCTCATCTACAAAACCATCGTGAGTCGCCCGATTCTTCATTTAGTTCCTTTCTTTACACTTTTCATTTATTCCGGATTTAGTTTTTCACAAACTGCTTCTGTGGATAGTCTCAAGTCGCTTTTACCGGGGAAGTCGGCACAAGAACAGGTTATTTTGCTCAACCAAATTGCCACTTCTATTCGTGAAAATTCACAAATAGAGGCATTGGATTATTCTCACAAGGCTGATTCGCTGGCAAAAATGCTTGGAGATCTTTCGGGGCAAAGTCGGGCATTGGAAAATATTGGTTGGGTTTATTACCGACAGGGTCAGTGGCAAAAATCTTTCGAATATTCAGAGCGGGCGTATGATTTGGCGATGCAGGCAAATGATCAGCTTCAGGCAGCCAGATTGATGAATAATATGGGTGCGCTTTATTATGAACAGCAAAACTTTCAGCTAGCCATTATTCAATTCAAAAAGGGCTATGAGTTGGCAACGAAAGTAAATGACCTTGCTACCAGAATCCGCTCGCTAAATAATGTTGCGCTTAATTTGGTTCAATCCAATCAGCTTGATTCTGCAATGGCTTATGCCAGACTTTCTATCAAGTTAAACGAAAACGCAGGCTCTCCCTATCTCACATCCTTTGCTAATCGGGTGATTGGGGATGTGTATTTAGCTAAAGGAAACTATGATTCAGCACAGGCGATTTATGTTCGTGCGCTTGACATGGCACAAACTCAAGGAGTGAAATCTTTTGAGGCGGGAGTCTTACATCGACTTGGAAATGCCTATTTAATGGCAGGAAAGCTAGATCAGGCCGAAAAATTATTGCGTTACTCCATTGACCTTTGTGGCGAAAATGGATTTTTGGATGAGCTTTCTAAAAGTCATCGGTATTTATCTCAGGTCTATGAGGCAAGGGGAAATATCCAAGAGGCATTTTTTCATCAATCGCAGTACTTGGCGTTGAATGATTCGCTGCTCAATAAATCTAACCGCGACCGGCTTGCGCTGCTTCAGAATATGTTTGAAAAAAATCTGGAGGAATCAGAATTGGAGCTGTTGAAGGCTCAAAATGAAAATCAGGCCTACCGACTGCAAACATCTCGCCGTTACACAATCTTTTTTGCGATCACTGCTTTTCTGGTTGGAATATTAGGACTTAGACTTTTTTTCCTGAATAAAAACGTGAGATCCATCAATGCAGATCTTATTGCCCAACAGCAAAAAATCGAGGAGCAAAATCTGGCTCTGGAAAATCAATCAGGTCAACTTCTTGAAATGAATGAGACTAAAAACAAACTTTTTTCCATTCTTGGTCACGACTTGAGAGGTCCAATATCACAGGTCAAATCAGTAGTAGATTTATTATTGGCAGGGCATCTTACCAAAGAAGAATTTGCAGAGCTCCTACTTCTTTTGAATAAAGACATTGACTCGGTCAATTTTACATTAAATAATACTTTGAAGTGGTCCATGTCTCAAATGGATGGTTTTCAGGTAAATCCGTCTACTTTTGACCTTAGAGAAGTGGTGGATAATTCTTTGAAGTTACTTCAAGCCTCATTTAATGAGAAAAAGCTGACCATTTTCAATCAAATGGAATCGAAGGTTGAAATTTTTGCAGACCAGGACTTGATCGAGGTGGTGGTTAGAAATATCCTCAACAATGCTGTTAAGTTTTCAAATGATGGGGATGCCGTGACCATCTATTCTGATACTGATGATCATTGGGCGTATTGGTGCGTACTTGATCAGGGAGTCGGAATGAATGACGAACAGATCCAAATATTGTTGACGGATTCGTACTCCTTAACCAAATCTAAACCTGGTACAAAAAACGAAAAGGGTTCGGGATTGGGGCTTCAATTGGCTAAGGAATTTACTCGTAAATGTGGAGGCGAGATTACGATAGATAGTCATCCGGGTCATGGGACTAAATTTTGCATTAGATTTCCTCGCGCCGAATCAGCTCTTCAAGCTCAAGCCGCCAAGTGCGAGAAAATATTCAAGGCTTAGCTCATTTTGTAAAATACCCAATTCCTTCATGGTTTTGATGGCTGTTTCAAGTTCTTCCCGAGAGACAATTCCCTCCGTACACCAACGGGTTTGTTCTAACCATCGTTCGACGTCGATTAGATCCAGGTGATAAAAAGCTGACAATGTTGCCGCACGGTTTTCATGCTTGCTAAATGCCTTAGAAATCTGGTAAACTTTGTCTCTAAGCTCAAAAATCATATCGCCAAATTCAGATAAGGCTTTTTCGGATGCAACCATTACAAAACAAGGCCAAGGACTTGGGACTTCCCCAATGCGCTTCATGGTTCCACTTTTCACAAGGGCTGCGGTTGTGTACTTTTCCCATAGAAAAATCCCATCGTTGCCCCTGTCCATGACTTCTTTTGCTCCTTCCATATTTCCGATCATTTCAAAAGTCAATTCTTCAAGCTTCCAGCCTTCCCGTCTTGCCAATACCAACGCCATCAAGTGAGAACCTGATCCCATCCGACTGACTAAAAAATGCTTTTTATTTAACTCATAAAGTGAATTTACAGGGGATTTTGCCCGGATGTGAATGCCCCAATTCAATGGGGTTTCTACATGATAGCCGATCATTTTTGCAGGGTTTCCAGCTTCAAAATCCTTGAGAAAACTTTCCGTCAGGAGAATGGCAATTTCCGCTTCATCATTTCTCAGGGCAAGATTCATTTGGCCCGAACCACGGGATTCGTCAATCCATTGAATTTCCACACCTTTTTCTTTAAGCGGCTGATCTTTTTCCAAAAGGCGGAATGGGAAATTGAAATGTTCAGGCACTCCGATAATACGTAGAGTTTTCATAGCGCGAAAGTTTTGAATCAAAAATCAAAAAAGTCGATTTCATCCGGAATCGGCTTGTGTGATTTAGTAAAAGTTAGGAGTCGTGAGTGGCTTTACGATCTGTAATTAATAGATTGGAAAAACCCGCCAAAATCAGAAGTGTGCCTGCCAGAAGCATAGTATTGATCACTGCTTCACCAAACAGTAGCTTGTAGAGGAAATTGACCCCACCGAGTGCGGCGATGATTTGAGGGATGACAATGAACATGTTGAAAATTCCCATGTAAACGCCCATTTTCTTAGCATTGACCGAACTGGACAACATCGCGTAGGGCATGGATAAGATACTTGCCCAGGCAATCCCCACCAGCGAAAAGCAAATATGAAGCATCCAAGGTTCTGCTATGAAATAGATCAGTATAAAACCAAATCCACCTGCGATCAAACTGACCATGTGAAGAAGCCTACGGTTGATTTTGATTTTGGAAGCCACAAAAGCAAGAATTAAAGCGTAAAACATGGATACTAATCCATAAGTCCCGAGATAATTCCCGACACTATCCGCGGCATTGTTGTATTCGACAGAAGTGGTATCTGTGGCCCCGAAAATATGTTCTGTTATGGCTGGAGTGGCAAAACTCCACATGGTAAAAAATGCAAACCAAGAGAAAAACTGGACAACTCCCAGCTGCTTCATCACTGTTGGCATTTCTGCTATATTTTTCAAAATCTCGCTAAAACCACTAAAAAATCCAGTTTTTAAAGATTTTTCACGCTCAAATTCTTCCAAATTCTCAGGAGGATATTCGTCTGTGGTCAGGATGGTATATAATATTGAACTAAACAGCACGAAGGCACCAATTCCAAAAGCGTATTTCACAGAATCCGGTACCACCCCTTCAGCAGCTGTGTTGGGGATGCCGATCTCAGTCATCAGCCAAGGCAGGTTTGAGGCCACCCAAGTGCCAATTCCAATGATCAGCGTTTGCACGACAAATCCATAGGAGCGTTGGGATTCCGGAAGCTTATCTGCCACCAAAGCGCGAAATGGCTCCATGGAAATGTTAATTGAGGCATCCAAAATCCATAGTGCACCGGCTGCCATCCACAAAGCAGAAGAGTAGGGGGCAAAAAACAAAGCAATAGTACTAAAAACCGCTCCGATGAAAAAGAAGGGTTTTCTCCGTCCGAATTTTGGATGCCAAGTTCGGTCACTCAAGTAGCCCACTATTGGCTGAACCAACAATCCTGTCAAGGGAGCAGCGATCCATAGCAGGGGTATCGCGTCTTTGTCGGCACCCAGTGTTTGAAATATTCGGGACATGAATCCCCCCTGCAAGGCGAATCCAAATTGAATCCCAAGGAATCCAAAACTCATGTTCCAGATTTGCCAGAAACTGAGTTTCACTTTGTTTTCAGTCATTTTTGGGCGGAAAGGTTAGGTTTTATTTTTGGGGTAATTCAATTCAATTCAATCCCTCAATTTCAAAAACCTCATTTAGGAGATTCAATTCCAAAAAGGGAAGATTTTTGATTTTAAAATATGGGTGATCTTGTTCAGGCAAGGGATCAAATTCCGTCAGTTTTCCGAGGAATGCGAAGTCTTCGGTCATAAGATGAAATTCCTCAGTGCCTATTTTGACAGTATTACTTGAAAATCCATGAAAATAGATTTTGAGTTTTCTAAAATCGCTTGGATAACTTCCTTCCGGTTTTTCAAATTTCAAAGTCCCCGAGCTGGAGTCATAGCAGATGATCCTTTTCAAAAACTCACCGGATCGATACTCCATGCCCTCTCCGGCATCTTCGTAATGCAAGTATTCCGAGCCGGTTTTTCCTTTATATACATGGATCCTTAGCACACCGTCATGAGCGTATTCTGTTGATTCCACATCGGATTGCAGGGCGAATACCTGCCCTGCTTTAACATAAACCGGTAGATAATTGAGCGGACAATCTTGGTAGATGGTCTGTTTACCGGAGTGCTTCTGATCTGAAAACAGATAGTACCACTCACCCTCAGGCAGGTAGACTTTGGTGATTTCTTTGGTGCTTTCTACCGGAGCGATTAAAAATGAATCACAGAACAGGTACTGATTTTGGAAGGCAGTGTGATAGATGTTTTGATCCTGTGAAAACTGAACTGCCAAGCTTTCGGAAAGCGGAAGACCTGAATTACTGCTGGAGTAGAATTTACTGTAAATGGTGGGTAGCAGTCTATAGCGAAGCTTCATGTAATTTCGGCTGATTTCCTCTACTTCTTCACCAAAAGCCCAAGGTTCGGCATCATTGCTGTTGATCATAGAGTGCGCCCGGTAGAAAGGCGAAAAAGCACCAATACTCATCCAACGCGCAAAGAGCGACTTGCTTGCCTCTCCTGCAAATCCCCCAACATCATAACCTGAAAAAGAAACTCCGCTCAATCCAAGACTGTTGACCAATCGAATGCCTGCCAGCATATGGTCCTCGGAGGCGACATTGTCTCCAGTCCAAGCTGCTGCATAGCGTTGAATGCCTGAAAATCCGGATCGAGTGAGGACAAATGGTCGTTTGTTTGGGTTTTGAAGTGCTGCTCCTTCTTGAGCACTTCGGGCCATTTGCATTCCGTAGATATTTCTGGCTTTCCGATGAGAAGCTTTTTCGCCCTCATAGTCAAACTCGATCAGATTGGGGGTGAACTGCCCCCAAGAGGCTGGTTCGTTCATGTCTGTCCAGAATCCGTCCACACCTGCTTCGGTGTAGAACGCCATTTTTTCGGCCCACCACCTGCGGGTTTCTTCTTTGGTGAAATCAGGAAAAGCACACCAGCCCGGCCAAACTTGACCCTCGTAAGTTTGGCCGTCAGGGTATTTTACCAGAAGATCTTTTTCCAAACCCTCTTCAAAAGGCAAATACCCTTTCTGAGTTTTTATTCCGGGATCCATGATGACTACGACTTTGAATCCTTTTTCTTTGAGGCGGGAGATCATCGATTTGGGATCGGGAAATTTTTCTCCATCAAAAGTGAAAACCTTGTATCCTTCCATGTGGTGGATATCCAGATAAATCACATCAGCCGGCATTTTTTTATCCCTGAAAGTCTGCCCTACGGTGTAAACCTCGGAGTCAGGGTAGTAGGAATAGCGGCATTGCTGAAATCCCAAGGCCCATTTCGGAGGCATTTGCATGCGGCCTGTCAGCCAAGTGTATGAGCTGATGATTTCTCCAACTGTAGGCTGATGGATGAAATAATAGTCCAAATCTCCATCCTCAGCACTGAAATAAACAAAACGGTTGGTAGATGCTCCGAAGTTAAAGACGGTTTTATGGGTGTTGTCAAAGAAAATCCCATAGGCACCGTTGTCATGAATGCCCATATAAAAGGGGATACTCATATAAAGTGGATCATCCCCAATGCCGTAAGCAAAGTAATCGGTATTCCAGTTGGTATAGGCCCTTCCAGACCGATTGAGGTTTCCGGTTTTCTCTCCCAAGCCAATGAATTTCTCATCTTTTTGTACCTGCTTGTAAGAAGTAACCTCAGACCCGATCCAAGAGATGCCAAGAGAGTCATCGGTATTTATCAGGTTTCCCTTCGAGTCAAAATAGGAAAGAGAGAAGCTATTCAAATCCAGAGACATCATTATGCCCGCAGTTGAAAGATGTAGGTAATCATCCTTTTCAATTAAGGAAAATTTCACTTGGTCAGGCGAAGTTATTACGGAATAGGGGTTGGATTCAAATGAATCATACCTGCTAGCCTGAATCCGTATAATTCCATCTTGATAAATCGTAATCCGAAATTGGGCAATGTCACTTTTGCCTTCCAGCCCAAATGCTGTCTGCTGCCATTGGGTGATTTTACCAAAACCTCGGTGACGGGCCGAATTGCGAGATAAATTAGAAGCCGAGGAGGGACTATTCATGTATTAAATTGTTGGTAATTCGATAGCGAACTTCGCTAAGTTAAAGAGGAAACTCAAAATAAAAATTGGGTTTAAATGCCTTTTAGCAGGTGATTATCCGCTTTAAAAAACGGAAAAGCCTCATTTGAATAAAATTTGACCTATTCAAACGTTTGCATTTTTGAAAATGAAAATTCAGAAAAAGGCAAACATTTTTTATCGGACAGAGGACTTCCGTATCAAAAGCTCCGTTTCCAGCACTACAGAATTGGAATATTCACCTAACTGGATCTTTTTTTCGATCAAATCCAACAGGATTTCAGTTGCCTTGGCTCCCAGATTAAACCCAGGCTGGGAAACAGACGAGAGGCTAGGGTCTATCATTGAGCAAAATTGCCAATTGCTGAAACCTACAATCCCCACGTCTTCGGGAACGCGTAGACCGGCAGCTTTGCAAGCCAACATTGCACCTACGGCAGCCATGTCGTTGTTTGCGAAAAATGCGTCAGGCTTTGTTGAGAAAGTTTCTAAAATTTCAGCAGTGATTTTTTGCGCTTCATCGTCAGTCCCTTTGTTACACTCTACTATAAATCCGGGATCCGGCGTAAATCCATGATGGATTAAAGCATCGGTATACCCTCTGGCCCTTTCTTGCGAGATTTTGAGATTGGATGGGCCAGATAAATGCGCAATTCTTCGATAGCCCTGTTGAAGTAAATGCTTGGTAGCTTCGAAGGCACCGCTATAATCATCCACTGTGACAGTGATTGCATTATCAATGTCTGGAACCCGATCAAAAAAAACGATAGGAAAACCTTTTGCCAATAGATTGCTGAAATGCTCAAAGTCCGTTGTTTCTTTTGAAAAGCTCACCAAAACCCCGTCAATCTGATTGGACAGCATCGTAGCAATGCTTGATTTTTCGCGAACAAGTTTTTCATTGGTTTGTGTGAGGATGACATTATAGCCACGGGCAAATGCAACTTCCTCAATCCCACTGATTACTGTTGAAAAAAAGAAATGCACCACTTCTGGGATAATCACTCCAATTGTGAAGGATCTACTTTTCCTTAGTGAAAGCGCAATTGCATTTGGACGATAGTCCATTTTCTCGGCGAGTTCTTTTACTTTTCTTTTAGTTTCATCGCTGATTCCCGGATAGTCTTTTAGCGCTCTTGAAACGGTGGAAGTGGAGACATTGAGCTCCCTAGCTATATCCTTGATTGTGATTTGTTCGAGCCTCATAAATTATACTATTCCCAGAATTTTTTATTCGACCTCCAAAATACTCTGTTTTTATTTGGCGCAATCGATTTTTGACCAACTTTTTAAAATACTGAAAAATAAATAATTAAAAGAAAAAATATCTTGGTTATGCAATCGTCACCGCAATCGTCTGCATTAATTTTTTCTTTCAAGACCACTGATGAAGTGTTGCATAAGACCTATTTCTGCTTTAAGTTTTCCTACGGGCAAGTACAAATGGTTTTGTTTTCTGCCTTGACATGAGAGTTTATCCCCTAAAAAAATGAAAAAATTTAACAATTCGAAGATTGAGCAATTACTCAATTCAAATTCAATATCCATGAAAATCCATTGATGAATCGAGTGGATGGTTGTGATTATGCCAGTTCTGTTGGCTTGCGTTCCGTATGAATTGGCACCAACCATTTCCAGTCATGTGGCTGAAGCTTCGTTGGTTTTGAAAAATGGGGTGCTGATAAGTCTGATCGGAATTCACCGTTACCTCGTCTTTTGATCCAGCCCCTGTGGTTCCTAATACTATGGTCTAGAATTAAGCAGGAATACATTACCTGATAGTTTATTTTATTAAAAAAACCGGTTTTATGGATACCTTCCAGCAATCCGGTTATTTGTTTTGATTAAGCCCTGTTATGATAAAAAAACTGTCACCAATTCTTTCACTGGTCTTTTTGCTTTGCCTCAATTATTCGGGTTTTGCACAAGTCACTACCGAACCAGCCATTCCCGGTGCTGCTTCAAGTGTCAAAATCATCTATGACGCTTCCAAGGGGACTACAGGTCTGAAGGACTGTAATTGTGATGTGTACATTCATATCGGGGCCGTCACCGGAGGACCTACCTCGACCACTTGGACGATTGTGCCTTTTCAGTGGGGGACTACCAATTCTGCCGCAAAAATGACCAAAGTAGCCGGTCAGACTAATAGTTACACTTTTGAGCTTACTCCAAATACGTTTTTTCAAAACCCCAACAACCTGACCATTCATCGATTGGGAATGGTTTTTAGAAATGGTGATGGAACAAAGGAAGGGAAAGACAGCTCAAATGGAGATTTTTTTGTCACCCTGTCTCAAGGATTTGATGTGGCTTTTACCACACCTCAGGCGGCTGGTTCAGTTTCGTTGGAAATAGGAGAAAGCTTTGAATTCAAGGCCGCCTCGACTGAGGCCGCAGATTTAAGCTTTGAGCTAGATGGTGTTAAAGTGGCCGAAGCCCTAAACTCACAGGAAATAGCATTCAAATTTACCGCTACCCAAGCGGGAAATTTCACGCTGGTAGTCAAGGCAAAAAAGGGTGCCGAGGTAGATTCACAAACTGTAAACATTATTGTTTTTGCACCTTCGGAAACGGCTGCACTTCCGACAGGAGCAAGACTTGGGATCAATTATTTATCAGACACCGAAGTGATTTTGGCTTTACAGGCACCGGGAAAAAATATCGTGCATGTGATTGGTGATTTCAATGACTGGAAGGTACTTCCTGAATTTCAAATGAAACGAACCTCAGATAAGGAGATCTTCTGGTTGAAAATTTCAAACCTGATTCCAAAGCAAGAGTACATTTTTCAATATTTAGTGGATGGGTCAATCCGAATTGGTGATCCTTATGCGGACAAGACATCCGATCCTTTCAACGATCAGGAAATCATCCAACAAAACCGCTATCCAGGTCTTAAAGGCTATCCTGTCGGTAAGACCGAATTTCAGGCGACTTATCTACAAACCGCACAGGATTCCTATCTCTGGAAAAACCTTTCCTATCCAAAACCCAAGCCGGAGGAATTAGTCGTATACGAACTCTTGGTTCGGGACTTTGATGAGAAAAGAACCTACAATGCCGTCATCGATCGCTTGGATTACCTTAAGGAACTGGGAATAAATGCCATCGAATTGATGCCGGTTGGGGAATTTGAGGGCAACCTTTCCTGGGGTTATAATCCTTCGTTCTTCTTTGCACCTGACAAATATTACGGAACCAAAAATGACCTCAAGCGACTGATCGATGAGGCACATGGAAGAGGAATCGTAATCATTTTGGATATGGTACTCAATCATGCCTTCGGCCAAAATCCCATGGTCCGACTATACAATGACGGAGACTATGGTGCTCCGACTTTAGACAGTCCTTGGTTTAATCGTGTCGCAACGCATCCGTTTAATGTTGGCTACGACTTCAACCATGAAAGCAAGTACACCAAAGCTTTTGTAGACTCAGTGAATAATTACTGGCTCACCGAATACAAAGTTGACGGATTCCGTTTCGACCTTTCCAAGGGTTTTACCCAAGTCAATTCGGGCAACAATGTGGGCATTTGGTCACAATACGATCCTTCTCGAATCAAAATCTGGAAGCATATCTACGACCGGATCAAAGCAAACCACCCCGATGCTTATGTGATTTTGGAGCATTTATCTGACAATGAAGAGGAGAAGGAATTAGCCAATTATGGGATGATGTTCTGGGGAAACATCAACTTTGATTTCCGTGAGCTGGCAAAGGGGCAAAACAAAAATATAGATTATGCCTATTATAAAAATAGAGGATGGAACAAGAGTCATTTGATCGCTTATCAGGAGTCACACGATGAGGAACGGGTGATGTGGGAAACTTTGAATTTCGGTGCAATTTCCCCACTTAACCTGAAGAATCTGGAAAATGCCGTAAACAGAAATCAGCTTTTGACCGCTTTTTACTTTGGAATACCCGGTCCCAAAATGATCTGGCAGTTTGGAGAGTTTGGTTATGATCAAGAACTCAATAATGACAGATTGGGAATCAAACCCACCAAATGGGACTACCTTAACAATCCAGAAAGACAGCGATTATTTAAGCTATATAAGGAAATGATAAAGTTGAAGCGAGTGCACAAAGCCTTCAACTCACCTGAAAAAACCACACTTAATCTCGGGGCAGGGATCAAGTCAATCCTCCTCGAACATCCTGATATGGATGTGGTAATGCATGGGAATTTCGGATTGGCTACAGCCGGAAATGCTTCAGTTTCTTTTCCGAAATCCGGCAAGTGGTACAATTACTTCACCGGTGAAGAATTGACACTTTCAGGAACTACACTGTCAGTGAACTTCCGTCCAAATGAATTTGTCCTGTATACCAGCAAAAAACTTCCATTGCCTGAAAAGGGAATATTGCAGCAGGATTTTGTGACTTCACTGCCGGAAGTTGTTCCTCAGGGAACCTTTAGAGTTTATCCGGTTCCTGCTTCTTCCAAATTATCCGTAGAGCTTCCGCAGGATATGATTCAGGCCAATTATCGGGTGGTAGATATGGCCGGAAGAGTGGTTTTTGACGGACAAACCGAGCAAGGAGAGCAGATTTTAGATTTTGATCTAAGTGGAATTCAGGCAGGGATTTATATCTTTGAGGCTTTCGATACCAAACGAGTGCTGCACAAGCGCTTCATCAAAGAATAACCAAACCTAATTCAGATTATGAAATGCCCAAGAGAAAAGCTTCTCATATAACGAGATGATTATCCAGGGCATTCCATAAGGCCTACAAAAAACAATTTAAAATCTTATGAAATTTAAACCAGGAGTAAAATACGGAAACGAGCTTCGCGACCTGTATGCCTACGCAAAAGAAAACGAATTTGCGATGCCCGCGGTCAATGTGATCGGATCCAATTCAGTGAATGCCGTGCTGGAGACAGCCAAAAAAGTAAATTCCCCTGTGATCATTCAGTTTTCAAATGGTGGTGCGCAGTTTTATGCCGGCAAAGGTCTGGCAAATGATAAGCAACAAGCCAGTATTGCCGGTGGAATTTCCGGTGCGCATCACGTGCATCAAATGGCCGAAGCCTATGGCGTTCCGGTGATTTTGCATACTGATCATGCAGCATTGAAGTTATTGCCTTGGATTGATGGCTTATTGGAAGCTGGCAAAGCCTACCATGCAGCTTATAAAAGACCGTTATACAGCTCACACATGCTGGATCTTTCTGAAGAGCCGCTACACGAAAACGTGGAAATTTCCTGTAAATACTTCACTGAATTTGCTAAGCTGGACATGGCGATCGAGATCGAACTGGGTGTGACTGGTGGTGAGGAAGATGGGGTGGATAATTCAGACGTAGATTCTTCGAAGCTTTACACGCAACCAGAAGAAGTGGCTTATGCTTACGAGCATTTGAAGGAAATCGGAGATCTGTTTACCATTGCCGCTGCTTTTGGCAATGTGCATGGTGTTTACAAGCCGGGAAATGTAAGCTTGAAGCCAATCATTTTGAAAAATTCTCAAGATTTCATCAATCAGAAGTACGGAACAACAGGTAAGCCTTTGAACTTCGTGTTCCATGGTGGATCCGGTTCCACTGTAGAGGAAATCCGGGAAGCAAATAGCTATGGATCGATTAAGATGAATATCGATACGGACATGCAATGGGCGATGTGGGAAGGTATCCTCAATTATTACAAGAAAAACGAAGGCTATCTGCAAACCCAATTGGGAAATCCAGATGGACCGGATAGCCCAAACAAGAAATACTATGATCCCCGCAACTGGTTGAGAAAAGGCGAAGAGAACTTTGTGAAGCGTCTCGAGCTTGCTTTTGACATGCTGAATGCCGTAGGGAGAAATTAATTTCTACACCAATTAATCTTTGAAAAAGTCACTTAAGCAGGTGACTTTTTCTTTTCCCAATTTAATTATGAAAAGAAACCTGCTAACCATTTCAATTTTGGCACTTGCTGTTTTTTCCTCCTGCGAAAAAAAGGTAGCACCCGAAGTCAAAAACTATTGGCCTCAGGCCGGGGTGACCTATGAGATTTTTGTTCAGTCTTTTTATGACTCAAACGGTGACAGCATCGGCGATTTCAATGGGGTCACGCAAAAGTTGGACTACGTGAAAGAATTGGGTGCCAATGCCATTTGGTTTATGCCAATCATGCCTTCCCCAACTTACCATAAATATGATGTGACGGATTACAAGGCCGTTCATCCCGACTATGGTACTATGGAAGATTTCAAAAATCTCCTTGATGAGGCACACAAGCGCGATATCAAAATCGTTGTTGACCTGATTATCAATCATACCGGAAGCGATCACCCCTGGTTTTTGGAAGCCAAATCCGGTAGGGATAATCCATACCGGGATTATTATGTTTGGGCTCAGAAAGATACTATTGCTGATTTTTTGAATAAAAAAACGATCACACTAGACTCGGATAATATCAGACAATGGCATGATCCGGGACAGGGAGAAGATTTTTACTACGGATTTTTCTGGGGAGGAATGCCGGATCTCAATTTTGATAATCCCAAAGTTCGGGAGGAAATTTACGACATTGGAAGGTTTTGGCTGGAAGAAATAGGGGTGGACGGATTCCGCTTGGATGCGGCAAAGCACATTTTCCCGGATGATCGTCCGCTGGATAATCACGGGTTTTGGAAGGAATTTCGCTCAAAAATGGAAGCCATCAAGCCGGATGTTTATCTGGTTGGCGAGGTATATGACAAAAAGGAAATTGTAGCCCCTTATCTGCCCGGTCTTCCTGCGTTGTTCAATTTTGATTTCCACTACACGCTCCTGGAGACGATGAATACTGAGAACGGGATGCTTTTGGCTAAAAAACAAAAAGAAGTTCTCGATTTTTATCAAGCCATTACCCCAAGTTTTATTGATGCTACCTTTTCTTCCAATCACGATCAGCCACGAATTCTGAATGAATTGGGTTCAGATTCCAAGAAATACAAGCAGGCTATTTCTATACTACTGACCATGCCTGGGGCGCCTTATCTGTATTATGGTGAGGAGATCGGAATGCTAGGATTGAAACCCGATGAGCACATTCGCGAGCCTTTTCTTTGGGACATAAAAGCCAAAGACACTGGTAGGGCTCAATGGATTAAGGCGAAATATTCCAAAGATTCGACAGTGACTCCTTTGGCTCAGCAGAGAATGGATCCAAACAGCTATTTCAATCACTACAAAAATCTGATTCAACTCAGAAATTCTTATCCGGCTTTAGCGGTTGGATCACTTACTCTTCCGGAATCAGAACTGCAAAAAACGGTGATGGCCTATTTCCGAAAATCAGGTGACCAGGAGATTTTTGTGGTTCACAATGTGGGCAAAGAAGAGGTGGAAATTGATTTACCTGCTGGATTCAAAGCTGTGATTTTCAGTTTGGGAGAAAGCGAGGAAAAAGCAGGCAAATTGAAATTGTCCGGAAACTCAAGTAGGGTTTATTTGAAATAATTTGAAAAAAGAGTAAGACTCTAAAAAGGCCCGGAATTGATATTTCGGGCCTTTTTTTTTATCCCTTTTTTATAAGTTTTCGTGAAATGCCCAGGCCGAAATTATAGTAGTTGCCATCAAAATCAGACACGAAATAGTGGAGCCCTCCTTCAGGTCGAATTACCCAGCCATCGCCAAAATTTATCCCAAAACCAAAATTCAATTTTAAGAGTCCATCATCAATCCCACTACCTTCTTCTAAAGAAATCATATAGCTCGGAGAGAGATTAAGCGTCACTTTTTCACCAAGAGGAAGGGAGAATATTAAGGTTGGGTCTGTCATCCAGTTTTTATCAGCGCCATCTCCAAAATTGAATCCTACAGGAAGGTAAAACGCGAATTTTCCACTTTCACTTGAGAATTTTGGTCCAATCGTCAAGCCATTTATTCCATCACCCTTACCTTCATTAAAATTGAATCGGTCATATCTGACGCGAAGTTCAGTCAAATTGCTTAACCCAAGCCCGGATTGAAAACCAAAATTGTTGAAAATCTTGTTACTTTCTCCATCGTATGCTACTCCGACATTGGAATAAAATGCAGTCATTTCCGCATTCCCTTTTCCTACAGATCTCGCTCCTTGAAAATTGGAAGAAAATTGGGCCAGACTGTTGGTTGAAATTGAAAGTAAGCTTCCTACTGCTAAGAAACCCACCAGAACTCTTTTTAGATTTTTCATTTTGTATTTGTCGGTGATTATAGTGCTGACACCCCACTTTTTTGTGTTGAGTTTTTGAAAAAAGGAAAGGCCTTGTGTGATCAAGAATTTCCCTAAGTGATATTAAAAAGATGGAATAGGACCATGCCTTTGAAAAAGCTGAAGCCAGAATTCATTTTTAGGTTTTTCACCGGATTAGAGGGGAGGTTTCTGAATATTTAGTGAAAATCAGGTATTTTTTTTCAGTCAAAGTCCTTATATGGCAAAAATTGATAATTGAGTCCGGGTAGATCAATTGCTCCAATCCAGTTCAATTAGTCTTTTTAGAGAGTTGTTTTTTTTGGTAAAAGATCCCCGATTCGATTTTTGCATTCTTTTGAATAAAGCTTAGATTTAAGTGACTGTAAGTCTTTTGTTTAGCCCGCAAACCACTAAGGCGATGATTTTTTGAACTGCCTTGTGGATTGCAGGAATTTTTCATTAAACCAATTTTTAAAACCTAACGCACCATGTCAACATTCAAAATCAGGTTAAGAGGTCAGGAGCTTCCCAAAGAAATTTTCCAGCTGGAGGATCAGGCACTTGGCTATTACGATGTCACCAAAACTTTCACGGTCGAAAGCTCCACACGGAGTGATGTTCCGGAGCATGTCTTGGAACTTGCACAGGATGAAATCCTTGAGCTGGACTTTGAGGACAATACATTTTGGCTCGGAGACGCAGATTCGGTCAAGCAAATTTTTGCCAAAGAACTCAAACGAAGCGGGGATAGTGAGGAGATTTACCTATCAGGCACTATTGAAACCGATGAGCAGGATCGAAGCCTCGTGCAGAAAGTAGCGATCAAAGCTGCCAAGGTTTTTGTGAAAAATAAAGTCATCCGACCAGGAATTAAAAACCTGGCTCTTAAAGCTGAAAATGCTGCATTGAAGTTTGCCGGAAAGACCGTGGAAGATGATAAAGCCGCAGTGCTGCTTTCTGTTTCCAAAGATTTTGATTTGGCCGAGGCTGATTTTTCAAAACTGGATCATGCTAAAAAAAGTCTTTTGCTAATTCACGGTACAGGCTCTTCATCCTTGGGTTCTTTTGGAGAAATGAAAGGGACAGAGGAGTGGGGTAGGCTCGTTGATTACTACGGAGCGTCCAATCTTCTGGCCCTGCAGCACCGCACGCTTACCTGTAGTCCCTTGCAAAACGTTTTGGCTACTCTGGAATCCCTTCCAAATGGGATCGTTCTGGATTTGATTACCCATTCCCGGGGAGGTTTAGTGGCTGATTTGCTGGCCAGATTTGCGGCTCATCCGGATGGGTTTGGGGAAGATGAGTTGGAAGTGTTAAAAAATAGTGAGCGTAAAATCGACTTGGATACGATTGCTAAGATTTCCAAGGTACTCAAATCCAAATCCATAAAAATCGACCGGGTGGTCCGGGTAGCCTGTCCTGCCAATGGCACTACGCTTGCATCCAAGCGGATGGACATGTTCCTCAATGTGATCATCAATTTGATCGGTTCGGCAATCGGAGGCACTACCAATCCGGTTTTTGCCACGATGAAAGAGCTAGTATTGGCCTCTATCGAAACCAAGGATGATGTCACGGTGCTTCCGGGTTTGGAGTCAATGAATCCCGAATCTTCATTCATCAAAGTGCTTAATTTCCAAGGAACAGAAAGGGAAATTGATTCTCAGCTGATCGTCATAGCAGGAAGCAGTGAGTTGAGTTTGGCATTTAAGAGTTTGGTAGTGTTGGTGGGGAAGTTCTTTTTTCGGGGGAAAAATGACCTCGTCGTGGACACAGCAAGTATGGAGTTTGGAGCAAAGCGAATTCCGGGAAATGTCTACCTCTATCTGGAGGAAACAGGCAAGATTGACCATATTACCTATTTCAAAACTCCAAAAATCCGTAAAACCATTCAAACCGGACTTCTCGGAAGGCTGGAAGAATTTTCAGGGAAAAATAGGACCGATGGAATTACTTTCCTCCGAAGTGGTGATCGGGGAGGCTTCGTATTGGAAGGTGGCAGGTACACCGGCACTGAAGTGAGTGGCAAAAAACCAATTCTGATCTTACTTCCCGGAATCATGGGTTCCAATTTGAAAGACAAGAATGATTTACTTTGGATCCAATATGGGCGATTTTTAAGAGGTCATCTGAAATATCTCAAACCCCACGATCAAGATTGTATTGACCCGGATTCACTGATCAAAACTTCCTATAAGAATCTGGGGGAATACCTGAGCAAAAACTACGACGTGGTTGCTTTTCCGTTTGATTGGAGGCTTAGTATGGAAGGAAATGCGGCTCTTTTGAATGAAAAAGTAAAGGAGCTCCTGAGCTTTGGACAACCGATTAAAATGGTTGGGCACAGTATGGGGGGAGTTTTGACACGTGATTTTATCCTGTATCATCCGGATACCTATCAAGCGCTAAATTCACTTCCCGGCTTTAAAATATTGTTTTTAGGTTCCCCATTGGGAGGTTCTTATCGGATTCCCTATGTACTATTTGGTAAAGATGGAATTATCAAACTTTTGGCAAAAATCGACATCAAAAACTCTTCAAAAGAACTTTTGAGTGTCTTTGTGAATTTTCCGGGGATTCTTGCATTGCTACCCCTAAACAAATCCGGGAAGCATGATTTTTCCGAAAGGTCATTTTGGGAAAAACTGCGCAAGGCCTCGGGAGACGACTCTTGGCCTATTCCCAACGAGACAGATCTTAAGAATTTTGGCAAGTACCAGGACCTGATTTTACAGCAGGAACATAAAATCAACTACGACAATATTTACTACATCGCGGGACAGAGTCGACAGAAAAAGTTCACAATCTCTGATCTGGAAATCAAAGATGGACAGCTGATTTTCCATGCAACCCATCAAGGAGATGAAAGTGTGACCTGGGAAAGCGGTATTCCTAAAGGTATTTTGGATCGCAATCATTTTTACTACGCCAATGTCACCCATGGAGGGCTTTCTACTGAAAAGAAGATTTTTGGAGCGATAGAGGATATTTTAAATCAAGGAAAAACCGGGCGCTTACAAAATTCACTTCCCAAAGTCCGAGGCGACGAGAAAGATTTCCTTGCCCAAGAGGAAGAAATCTTTGATCTCAGCGAAGAAAATACCATCAATATGCTACTTGGGCTAGGCGAGGATGGGGAGCTCAGAGATCACGAAGCTCCAATTCAGGTGAAAGTTTGCCATGGCGATTTGGTGTTTGCAGATTATCCGGTTTTGGCAGGGCATTTTCAGTTTGACGCAGTATTGACCACGGAGAAGGTGATTGACGGAAAACTGAATGGTGAACTCTCAAGATTGCTGAGCTTGGGATTATATCCCGGTCCCATCGGCACTCATCAGATAGTGATGGCCAAGGATGTGTCCAATACAGACAAGCACTTCAAAGGCACAGTGGTAGTTGGGATGGGTATACCTGGTGAATTGACTCCTTATCAATTGATGTTGACAGTTTCGAAAGGAATCTCAAGATACCTCACGATTCGAAATGTCAGTGTCGATGATGACTTAGACAAATTCGAAACAAAGGAGATTATGGGCATCTCGATTATTGCTTTGGCCAACTCTTACGGAGGTTTTTCTAACGACACATCCATCCGATCGATCATTTTGGGGATTCAGGATGCGAACCGAAACATTAAAAAAACCTATGGGGGTAAGGTGAAAGTGATCGAAGAAATCGAGATCATAGAACTCTTTCATGACCGTGCTTTGGGAATATTGAGGACTGTCAAAAATCTCGAACAGGACGAAAGTAGGGAATACAATATCAGTGTTCCCAATCTTTCGTTAGTCAAAAAAGTGGGACGCTTATCCCGAATTCCTTTTGATAACACAGCAGACTGGTGGACCCGAATCAAGGTGACTGAGGACTCAGAGGAAAAGGTAAGCAGGGGATTTTCCAGGAAAATTCTCATGGCAATGGCCACCAATGGTGCAAGCGAAAAAGAAGTGCCGCTTCAGGCAAATGTGAGAAATATCGAGACTTTGCTGGATGGGATGACTCATAAGAATCAATATGAGCCTGAAATCGCCAAGACCATGTTTGAACTGTTGATTCCATTCGAATTTAAAGAAGATCTCAAGCGGCAGAACAATATTACTTGGGTTTTGGATAAACGGACTGCAAATTTTCCTTGGGAAATGCTTCAAGAGGATATCAATGGTCTTCCTCTTTGCATCCATGCGGGGATGGTGAGGCAGTTGTCCACACCAAATTTTCGCAAAAATGTCACCAATGTTCAGGATAAAAGAGCACTTGTTGTTGGCGATCCTGAATTGAAAGGCTTTATGCCACAGCTTAAAGGAGCCGAAAAAGAGGGTGGGTTGGTGACGGATAAACTTAAAGGCAATGGATATGAGACGCAAAGCTTAATCAAAAGTGCAGCACCCGAGATTATTCTGAAGCTTTTTACCCAGAATTATAAAATCATTCACCTTGCCGGTCATGGAGTATTCAGTCAGGATACGGACAAAGGGTCGGGTATGGTCATTGGAAACGGAAATTTCCTAACCACGAGCGATATCGCTCAGATGAGCAAAGTTCCTGAATTTGTCTTTGTGAACTGCTGCTATCTGGGCCAAATCGACAGCAAAGCCGAGGATGCCAATCAGTATAGAAACCGGCTTGCAGCCAATATTGGGACGCAACTCATTGAAATCGGAGTCAAAGCTGTGATTGTAGCAGGCTGGGCAATCGATGATTCGGCTGCGTATGATTTCTGTGAGAAATTTTACGACTGTCTGCTTTGCGGAGTCCCATTTGGTGAGGCTACCAAATCAGCAAGGAAATTGATCTTTGAACGCTATAAGGGACGGACCAATACTTGGGGGGCATATCAGTGTTATGGCGATCCATTTTACAAGTTGGATGGGCTAGGTTCTTCGCAGAGATCAAGTCAGAAATTCTATCTACTAGAAGAAATAGAACTAGAGTTATACAATATGATTTATTCGCTGGAGTCCAAAAATCTAAGCAATGAACATGCACTCAAAAAGCTCCAAATTCTGGAAGAGGCACTGAAGCAATCCAATCTTTCCAGTGATAAAATTTTGGAATACAAGGCCGAAGTGTATAACAAGATCGGAGATTATAGCAGAGCGATTTCACTTTATGAAAAGCTGATCAGACTCGAAAAAGCGGGCTATTCATTCAGAGCAATGGAACAATATTGTAATATCACCTGCAAATATTGGGTGGAGGAATTTTCCAGATTTCCGAAAAAAAGAGAAGAGGCAATCAAAGGAATCGAGCATGCTATTTTGAGGCTGAATAGTCTTTTGGCGCTAGGTGCCACAGCAGAGCGGTTCAGCCTTTTGGGCAGCGCTTATAAGCGTAAATTGATGCTTTTAAAAGCCGGAAGTAAAGAGGAATTTATCCAGACCTTAGAAAATTCTTCAAAAGCTTATTTTGAAGCAGCGAGGATTGCGGATTTTAAAACATCCTACCCTATCAATAATGGCGTACAGCTTGGGCGAATCCATCAACTCATTACAGCTAAGGAATTTGTCTTAGATGGGAAGTCCAGAGTGAATTTCGGGAAATTACTTGCTGATTTAGAAAAGCTAATCCATTCCAACCCAAAAGAAAAAAAGGATTATTGGGATTTGGTAGCCGAAACTAATCTTTCACTTTCAAGAATAGTAATCGACAAAAAGCCAGCTAAGAAGGATTGGGAGCAATTGAAAAACTCTTACGCCGAAGTCTGGATAAAAGCAGGAAGCACCTCTGACAAAAAGGCTGAGGAAGAGCATTTGGAAGTGTTGATAAAAGGGTTGGAATTGGGAGAATCTGAAGAAGCCAAAGTTTTGAAGGAGTCATTGAGGAGTCTAAAATTAGAGTTTTCGGAGATTAAAAACTCCGGAATATCCTGAATTAGGCAACACCTAACATGACCTGATAATCCAAAATATATTTTATCAAATATTATGGAATTTAAAGCCAATTAATCCGGTGTAATTGTATTTTTGACAAAATTGTCAAGGCGAAAATTTCAAGAAAATGAGAGAAACATTTGGGGAATATATTCACAAACTTAGGTCGGACAACAACTTGACATTGACAAAGCTTGCGGCGGCTTTGGATATTGACCAGTCAACGCTTTCAAAGATAGAGAATGGGAAAAGAAATGTTCCGATGGACGTTTTACCCAAGCTTTCAAAAATCTTCAATCTTGACCTCAAGCAATTGGAACACGAGTATTTCAGTGAGAAAATTGCTGAAATAATTTATCCGCAAGAAGAACCAAGAGAACTTTTAAAAGCGGCCGAAGAAAAGGCAAAATATATGCGAATCAAGAATCAACAACAAGGAAAAATAAACTTTTAAGCTATGATAAAATATTCAAAACTTCGGGACAAGCTAAAAGTTGAAACCTTTAATGGCAATGCGGAAGATTTAGCTTTTTTCACCCACTATCTTCACAACCATACAAACGGAGTATCAAAATCTTTTGAAAAAAGAGCAAAAGAATACTTTTCTACAATAAGCGAAGAACTAAATATGGTGTCAGAGCCCGAATTGCAGGCAATGCTTCCCATAAAATGGGATATTCCGTTTCCGGCACCCGAAAATCCTGAGTTTACTTTTATCGACCTTTTTGCAGGAATTGGGGGTTTCAGAATCCCCTTACAAGAACTTGGCGGTAAATGTGTTTTTTCTTCTGAGTTTAATTATCACGCACAACGTGCCTATGAATTTAATTTTGGTGAAGTGCCTTTTGGCGACATCACAAAACTTAATTTAGATATTGTTCCAAAACACGATATTCTTTGTGCAGGTTTTCCTTGCCAACCATTTAGCATTTCAGGTAAAATGAAAGGTTTTGAAGACACAAGAGGAACGTTGATTTATCACGTTTTTGAATTAATTGAGAAACGTCAACCAAAGGTTGTTTTTCTTGAAAATGTAAAGCATTTGGTTTACCACGACAATAAAAGGACACTTTTAACCATTGTTCAGCACTTGGAAGAAATGGGGTATGTGGTCTCAAAAAAAGTCTTGAACGCATCAGACTTTGGTGTACCTCAAAATCGGGAAAGAATAATAATAATAGGCCATAAGGAGACCAAGTTTGATTTTACAAAAATCAAAAAGATGATAAAACCAGCCCTCAAAGACTTTTTGGATAAGGAAAACGAGTTTGAGTATTTAGACGAACCCTATACAATTTTGGAAGAACAAAAGACCCAAGATTCAGGGTTGGTTTTCGCGGGATACAGAAACAAAACTATCCGAAAAGCAGGAGTAAGACCAGGAACAGAACAATTGTCAAGAGTTCATAAACAACCAAACAGAATTTACTCTACCGAAGGTGTTCATCCAGCTCTTCCTTCTCAAGAGTCATCTGGAAGATTTTGGATTTGGAATGAAGGAACTGTACGAAAACTTACAATTCAGGAATGCTATAAAATCATGGGTTTCCCGGAAAAATTTAAATTGCTTAATAACAAAGCAGAACTTTACAAACAGGTAGGCAACTCTGTTGCTGTTCCAATGATCAAGGCTGTTGGAGAACAGATAAAAAAACAACTTTTGAAAAAAAACTGCATTTCTTGAAACCATTGATTTTATTCAGAAAGGCAAAGACATTGACAAACTTTTAAGTTTTTTGTTTCAAGGATTAATCATCCAAAGAAATGCACAACAAATAGACTTGGCAAAACCTTTAAACTTACCTATTGCAACAATAATTGATTTATTGAGTAAGCATTTTGACACCAAATATTCGGCAGAAGGTGCATCAAGACTTCCAGTTTTAGCTTTGTATGCAGCTTACCAATGTTTAATCAATGAAACAAAGAGATTTGAAGGAAAAGTATTATTGCCAATGGAAAGTCATACTTCGGCTGACAGCCGAAGCGGGCGTATTGGCGACATTGACATTGTTGATGAAAAGGAACGAGCTTTTGAAGCAGTTGAAGTGAAACACGGAATTCCAATAACGGCACAACTTGTAAAAGACGCATTTGAGAAATTTAAGACAACTCAGGTAAATCGTTACTATGTGCTTTCAACTGCAAATATAGATGTAACTCAAGCAGAAGAAATCAACAAAGAAATAGAGAGAATAAAAAACATTCACGGTTGCCATGTTATTGCAAACGGTTTGACAAATTCATTGAAATACTATTTAAGGCTACTTTCTGACACATCAGAGTTTATAGAAAACTATGTGAATAGTATTGAAGTTGACACAGCATTAAAGTATGAGCACAAAAAGGAATGGAATAACATTATATCACTTTTGTGATGAGTATTTTTGGTTAATTCATTAAAATTATTCGTGTGGCAGTTACTGATAAATTTTTCAACAGAAAAAGCCACACATCGATTTGGTGCGGGTCTTTTGGTTAGGTTGAAAGGATATTTGCAACTCTCAAGTCATCTTCATCGACTTTCTTGTCATCCACGATGGCTTTGACAATCGGCGTAAATACCACTTTGTGATTAATCAGTCCTGCCATGACATCATATTTACCCTGCATCAGACCTTCTACTGCAGCTACACCAAGCTTGGAGGCAAGTAGCCTATCGAAGGAAGTTGGTGCTCCGCCACGCTGTAAGTGTCCCAGGATAGTCACCTTAATATCATAATAGGGCAGGAATTTTTTCACTTTATCAGCGATCTCTTGCGCTGAACCACTTTTTCCACCTTCGGCTACAATTACGATGTTTGAAGTTTTCATCGCTTTGGTTCTGGATTTCAGCTTTTCTATCAGAGATTCGATTGGGGTTTTATTCTCCGGGATGAGTATGGCCGCCGCGGCACTTCCGATTCCTGCATTCACTGCTATAAAACCGGCATCTCTACCCATTACTTCCACAAAAAACAGTCTGTCATGTGATGTAGCTGTATCGCGGATTTTGTCAATTGCCTCTATTGCCGTATTGCATGCCGTATCGAAACCAATCGTAGAATCTGTCCCTGACAGATCATTGTCAATTGTTCCCGGAAGACCGATAGCAGGAATCCCGTATTCTTGGTAAAATAAATGTGCTCCGGTGAGTGAACCATCTCCGCCAATGACAATCAGCGCATCGATTCCATGAGCTTTTAGATTAGTATAGGCCTTTTTTCTTCCTTCCGGAGTTCGAAATTCCTCACTTCTTGCAGATTTTAGAAATGTTCCCCCTCGCTCCAATACATGTGTAATGTTTCTGGAATCGAGCTTTTTAATGTCATTTTGGATCATTCCTTCGTAACCGCGATAGATCCCATACATGTCAAGATTGTAATAAAATCCGGCTCGGACAGCGGCACGAATTGCGGCATTCATTCCGGGTGCGTCTCCACCTGAGGTGAGTACGCCAATTTTTTTTATGGTTTTAAGTTCCATTTAAGTGTCAGTTAGTGCTTTAAACATGAGTGCTGCAGTCGCTGGATTTGTTGCCAATGGGATATTGTGTACATCACAAATTCGCATAAGCATTTGGACATCAGGCTCGTGAGGATGTCTGTCAAGGGGGTCTCGAAAGAAAATCACTGCAGTTAGTTTTTTTTCGGCTGCCATAGCAGCAATCTGAGCATCTCCACCCAGAGGGCCTGAGAGCAGTCGTTCTACTTCAAATCCCGCTCTTTCGATATGGGAACCGGTGGTGCCGGTAGCTACAAGATCAATGTCAACACGGTGAAGCGCGTCACGGAATCCACTTAAAAAATGAACCATGTCAGCTTTTTTGCCATCATGGGCGATCAGGGCAATTTTCATGAACTGGTGATAATAGGTTTGATCCAAAGGTAGGAAAAATTCGCATTTCCCTTCTCAGGCAAGATTTTAAAGACTCAATTATGTAAATGAGATTGTAAAATGATTGGTTCATTTTCCTACAGACTAAGCTTCCACTTCCTTAGAGAAATTCCCATTAACTGATCCCAATAGCTATCGGGACCGAGATTGCTTATAGTGAGGTCTTCCCCTCGAGCATGAGTAAAAATGCATATTCCAGTGCCAATTCCTTTAGTGCATTGAATCTTCCCGAAGCCCCACCATGACCAGCCTCCATATTGGTATCCAATAGAAGTAGATTTTGATCTGTTTTCATAGCTCTCAATTTAGCCACCCACTTGGTCGGTTCCCAATATTGAACTTGCGAATCGTGCAATCCTGAAGTGACGAGGAGGTTGGGATAGGCTTTTGCTTCCACATTGTCATAGGGAGAGTAGGAAAGCATGTAATCGTAGTATTCCTTTTCTTTGGGATTTCCCCATTCCTGAAATTCGCCCGTGGTCAATGGGATACTTTCATCCAGCATCGTGGTCACCACGTCCACAAATGGAACATTGGCAATGGCTCCATTGAAAAGGTCTGGTCTGAGATTAAGTATTGCACCGACGAGTAATCCGCCTGCACTTCCGCCCATTGCATAAAGGTGAGCAGGTGAGGTGTAGTTTTCTGTGATCAAATGTTCAGCACAGGTGATGAAATCGGTAAACGTATTCCGTTTGTTAAGCATCTTTCCCTGCTCATACCAGTGCCTCCCCAGGTCTTCACCTCCCCGGATATGTGCGATTGCAAAGACAAATCCCCGATCTAAAAGACTTAATCGGTTGCTGGAAAAATATGCGTCCATGCTGTAGCCGTAGGATCCATAGGAGTAGAGTAGAAGCGGGCTTTGGCCATTTTTTATGAAAAGTGATTTTCTGTAGACCAAAGAGATCGGAACCTGTGTCCCATCTGAGGCCTTTGCCCAAATCCGCTCTGAGTGATAAAGATTGGGATCATGACCTCCCACTACTTCTTGCTGCTTAAGTAAAGTCTTTTCACCGGAAATCATATCGTAATCAAAAACAGAGCTTGGAGTTACCAACGAATTGTATCCGAAACGGAGAATATCCGTGTCAAATTCAGGATTGGCGCTGACCCAAGCGGTATATGTTTCATCATCAAATTTCAATGAATAACCTTCTTTCTTCCAAGGCTTTATTTGAATCTGTGTTAAGCCATTGGTCCGTTCCTGTGTGACCAGATAGTTGGAGAATAGCTCGAAATCTTCCAAGAGCACTTCCGATCGATGGCCAATCACATCAATCCAATTTTCTTTTCCGGGTAGAGAAATCGGTGTTTTGACGAGTTTGAAATTTTGAGCATTATCATTGGTTTTGATCCAAAAGAACTCCTCAAAATGATCGGCTGCATATTCCAAATGCGGTATCCGTGCTTGAAGAACCTGAAATTCACCTTGGGGTTGATCTGATTTCAAGAATCTCATTTCTGAAGAAATCGTACTTTCGGAATGAATAAAGAGGTATTCTTCTGTTTTGGATTTGTGTACCATGCAGGAAAATTCCTCATCAGTTTCCTCAAAAATCAATTGATCTTCTGACGGGTTTGAACCGAGTGCATGTTTGTAAATCCGGTAGGAGCGGAGTGTTTCAGGATCTTGTTTGGAGTAAAAAAGCGTCAGATTGTCGGCTGCCCACACAAGATTTCCAGTGATTTCAGAAATGGATTCGGCTAAAATTTCACCTGTTTCCAAATTTTTATAATGAATTGTATAAATCCTTCTTCCAACCTCATCAGCTGCAAAAGCAAGCATTTTTTGATCGGGTGAAGTGGCTGTTCCACCAACTTGATAAAATGATTTTCCCTTTGCCAATTCGTTTACATCCAGGATGATTTCTTCAGGTCCTTCATGCGAACCCTTTTTTCTGCAATAGATTGGATATTCCCCCCCTTTTTCATAGCGGACATACCAATAGTATCCAGATTTGAAGTAGGGAACAGTCTGATCATCCTCTTTGATCCTGCCTTTCATCTCTGCGAAAAGCTCCTTTTGAAATTCCTCAGTGGGCTTCATCACCTCTTTCAGAAAGGAATTTTCAGCAATGAGGTATTCAATTACTTCCGGGTTTTCACGATCATTCATCCAATAATATGGATCGATTCGCTGATGACTATGGATTTCTAAAAGTCGGGGTTTCTTGGGAGCGATTGGGGCTTGCATTCTCGATATTTTGTCTGCAAGGTTAATAAAAAATCAAGGACCTTGGTTCAAATTAATTTTCAATAGTGATTTTGAATTTTTTAGAACCGTATAAATTGTCTCCGGACTTTTGTTAATCAGCATAATTTTCAGAATATTAGTTTTCACATCAACCAACCTTATGTTTTTATGGGAATACTAAAAGAGTTTAAAGAATTTGCCGTAAAAGGCAATGTAATTGATCTGGCTGTGGCTGTGATCATCGGTGGAGCTTTCGGAAAGATTGTCTCTTCATTGGTCAACGATATCGTCATGCCACCTATCGGCCTATTGATCGGAGGCGTTGACTTTAAGGATTTGAATATCATTTTGAAAGATGCGACGACAGATGCCGCTGGTGAAGCGGTAGCAGCAGTTACCTTGAATTATGGTATGTTTATCCAGAATGTGATTGATTTCGCCATAATCGCTTTTGTAATCTTCCTTGCGATCAAAGGAATAAATAACCTAAGCAAGAAAAAAGAAGAGGCACCTGCACCGCCGCCACAGCCACCTGCTCCTACAGCTTCAGAGAAGCTTTTGGAAGAAATCAGAGATTTACTGAAAAAGCAATAAAATACGGCCCTGAATTCACTTCAGGGCCGTATTTTTTAATTTCCTCCTCTACCTCTTTGGTAAAGTTGCCGGTTAAAATCCCGTGCAATGTTGTTTAGCATGAGAATTTGTTTGGATGACAATACCTTGGACACCTCATTGACAAAGCCTTTTTCTTTTTCAAGTAATTCGGATTGAAGTTTCAACCGTTGCTGAATCCGAGATTTTGCTTCATCTTCACCTATTGTTTCCACTCCTCTCCCCAATTCGGATATTTGACGCATGGTCTTTTCCCGTTGATCATTATATTGATTGAATATCGGCCAGAATTTCTCGGCTTGTTCAGGCTTCAGATCAAGTCTGGTGGTTATAAAGGCAATCCGTGCGGCTTGAAGTTTTTCCTGATCCACAGGAGGTCGCTGTGCCAAAGCACTTGTACCAATTCCGAGCAATAGGATAATTGCAATTAGATATAACTTTTTCATCTTTTTATAGGTTAATCTTTCAAGTTCATACCAATGGTAACTATCGGTGCATCCATGTGAATTTCGTGGGTTTGATTTTCATTTTGCAGAGTTTCTCTCGAAACTTGGCTGATTTCGCAATTTTTTAAAACCAGTTAAGTTCATCTTCTAGCCATAGGTCTTCGGACAGCGGCATTTCCTCATTTATAATTTGATCGAGCATGGCATTGGGATCATCAGCCATGCTGAGAATGTCTTCAGATGTCCAGACATTGCTTTCTATAAAGAGAATAGCTTCTTCTTCATAGGTAAGTTGCTCATAGTTGGGCTTGATTAAATCAGTCTGCCATATCAGTCCCAATCCGAGGATCACCACCGCCGCAGCTGCATACTTTATCCAAATTTGCATCTTGGGTTTCTTAGCCTTTTTCAGAATCTGATCGGGCAGCCCATCAAAATATCCTTCAGGAGCTTCGAAGTCTTTTAGTTTTGGCAATTGATTCATAGTAGGTTAGACATTGGTGATGGAGTAAAGTTTATTCTGACAAAACGAATTGTTCAATTTTTTTAACAGCATGGTGGTAGCTGGCTTTTAAAGCTCCGACACTTGTGCCGGTGATTTCAGCCATCTGCTCGTAGGTAAGTTCTTCCTGATATTTCAAGTGGAACACCAGCCTTTGTTTGTCAGGCAGTTTCAGTAAGGCTTTTTGAAGGAGAATTTGAATTTGATCCCCATTTAGACTTCCGGGTTGATCAAGGAAAGACTCCAGTTTTTCTTGATGATCCTCCAGCGAAAATGAAAATCTTTTTTTCTTTTTCTCAAGAAAAGTCAAGGCCTCATTTGTGGCAATTCGGTATAGCCAGGTGAAAATCGCTGCATTTCCCTCAAACTTATCCAGATAACGGTACGCTTTGATGAAGGTGTTCTGAGTGAGGTCATCGGCATCTTCATGAATGATGACCATTCTTCGGATGACCTGATAGACTCTACGCTGATAAGTTTCGATCAATTTTCTGAATCCAAGTTCCTTGGTGAAAGGTGAGCGGATTTGTTCCAGAAGTTGTTGATCGGTGGGTGTCATACTTGAGTCGTTAGACTTCGAGGGTTTTTTAGGGTTTAATCAAACTAAAAAAGAGTCAGAACTTCTGACTCTTTTCCTGAGTTGATCCGATCAAATTTCCAAAATGTAATCTAAGATCCCTGCGTTTTTGCCTTTAGGCCGTGTGACGAGCAGCGGCAGGCTGTCATTGAACTGAATCAATCGCTCGGCCATACTGCCTATAAAAAGTGCCGTGGCAGCGGTTCTTCCTTTTGCGCCAATGATGATTCCATCAGCCCCGATTTCGAGGGCTTTGGAAACAATTTCCTGAACAGGGTCATCATCGTCATCTTTGGTATAGATCGGTGTGATCTTAATCCCTTTTGTGTCGATTTTTCGAATAAACTTTTTATAGTTTATCTCAGCGTGCATTTTCATGATTTCGGTAAATTCCTCATAGCTTTTGCCAGTGAAATGATAGCCGCTAGGTACTGAAAATACATTCTGGCAAACAATCTCAGTATTTCCACCATGCTTAGCCGCAATCATGATGGCTTCTTCCAGGGCATCTTTGGAATAATCAGAAAAATCACTCGGCACGAGTAATTTCGAGACTCTTGGTTTGGATCCTTCCGGTACAATCAGAAGAGAGCAACTGGCCCTTCTTGCCAGCCTCTGAGAAGCTACACCTGTACCGGGGAGATCGACTTTTCGGCCGATGATGATCATATCAGCTGACTTTTCTTCGGCAAGCTTCAGTATTTTTTTAGAGAGGTTACCCTCTTTGACCACAAAGCTGATCTCCACGCCTTTAATTTCTTTGAAATGTTGCTGAACCAATTTCTCCATTGCTTCTTTCCGCTCATTGATCATATTTTCGATCAGGTTGGGAAATTCCTCCATGACTTCTTTAGGAATGGATAGGTTTTTTATGACAGTGGAAAAGTAGATTTTCTTGGTTTGATTGACTCTTGCGATAAATGAAGCATATTCAATCAGCGTCTGATCCAGAGGGGTCTGATCGAGACAAACAATCAATTTCTTAATCAGGTACATAGTACTGGGGGTTTGACTTGCAAAGTTAAGTTGAAGTAGATGAATCTATCGAGAAATTTGCAAAATAAAATTTTGATTTTTTAGACGGCAGCGGATAAATCCTGTTCTATATCAAATTTGATTGCATTTGTAAAAAAATAAAATATGGTGGTAACCATTTGACTTCAAATGAAAGGAGTAAGAATTTTTTCATGAGAAGGTCTTAAAACCCGTTTTTTTTAAACACTACCGAATCCATATCGTATATTTGAGGAGTCCGGGTCGCCGACTTGTTCAAACTTCACAAATTAATTACAATTACGAGTGAAGCCCTCTCCAAAAACAGGCCTCAGTCTTTTCTTTACCGAAAAGGACCTCGCCCAAAACGCAGGATAACAGTGGAAGTTTGCGGATTTAAGGCAGCTCAAATCTTGTCAGTACGGAGGTTTGTAACACTCTAAGACCCGGACTTTTTCAGCTTACTTTTTATCCAGTTCCATTCGTCCTGCCCAACGTTGGCTATCATCGACCAGAAAAAAAACATTCCAACAATCAAAATTGATTTGATTCCGGCCATAAGCATGGGATGAACCTCATCTAAGTAAAAATCTTTCAAAGCAAAGATCATAACCCCGACAAAAAGAATTTTCAGTGTTTCATAACTGAAAGGATCCAATTGAAGCTTGATTTTGAGATAACCATACTTTATTAGATTAAAAGCCAGCATTACAGAAGCTGAACCGATTGCAGCACCTTCGATTCCATAGATTGGAATCAGCCAATAGTTTACCCCTATGATTAGAATGCTCATTGCAATAGTGAGCACAAGATTGAAGCGGTAATACTTCGAAAAAACCAAAATCTCACTATTGACAGAGAAGGCCACATCGAAAATTTTCCCCAAAGCGATAAAAAAGACCACATATTTTCCTGCTTGGTAGATTTCGCGGTTGGGTACAAAATGATAAATACTGTCAATATTGGACCAGATCAATGCGAATAAGAATAAGCAGATGTAAAGTTGCCGATTGGAAATCTGCCGATAGAGTTTGTTGATTTCCCCGATCTGATCTTTGGCGAAATGATCCGCTATCACCGGCATAGCTACTTGAGAAATCGCTCTTCGGGGCAGTTCCACCACTAAAGCCATGTAAAAAGCGATGGAATAAATGGCATTCGCTTCCAAGCTTACCATTGAACTGACCATGATGCTGTCGATCTTCATGATCAGGGTAGAGGCAGCGGTAGCCAGGAAAGTAATTAGGCTGAAACGGATAAAGGAGCTTCTAAATCCCGGAGGAAAGTTTTTCCAGTTGAAATCAATATGGACTTTGCCCAGCCAAATCAAATAGGCTAAAACTCCGAGTAAAGCCATGCCATAAACGACTACAAGACCAAGCATCACCTCATCAAAATTGATCCATCCGAGCAGATAGACCCCCACTAGGACAGAGGTAAGCAGTCGTAGGAAAACTTCTCTAAAAAATGTCGGAATTGCTATTTTCAGATAGGATCGGCTATACGCATCCATCACGCTACTCAACAGGGCAAAAAGGGTAATCAGTAAAACTACACCCAGGAAGTTGAGTACTTCGGGGGAGTTGGTAGCGAATAATCCCATGATTTGGGATTTGAATCCAAAGAATATGAGGGTCACTGCACCGAAGCCCAAAAGAGAAAGCGCAAGACTATAGGAAAGAAAGGCGGATTGATTTTGCTCCAGCTTAGGAAAAAACCTGGTGATCCCATGGCCGACACCCAATTGGGCAAATGGAACGAAGAGTAACCCGAGATCCTGAATGGTTCGGAAGGTCCCCAATTCGGTGGCGTCAAGTGCATAAGGATAGAGCCAAAGGACATTGATATAGCCCAATAGTACACCGATATAGGAAAAAATGGTGGTTTGGATACTTTGTTGGGCGATTTTACTCATCGCTGAAAAGTATAAAAAAAATGGGAATTCATAAGATCTCCCGAGATTTTATGGTTTTGCGCATTTGTCGCAGCCGGGTTGAGTTTTAGGTTTGAAAAAATACTTTTTCCCCAAATAAACCAAAGCCGCAACCACCAAGATTCCGACACTTATTTCCTGCCACATTTTAAGAGAAGATTTGATAAGTGATCAATGCCATGACATAAGCCAATATAGTCATATAAGCTGTCTGAATTAACGGCCATTTCCAGCTTTTCGTTTCTCTTTTCACGATTGCCAAGGTGCTCATGCACTGCATGGCAAAGACATAAAACACCATTAAAGAGAAGGAAGATGCTCTGTTGAAAGTCTTCTCTCCGGTATTGGAATTGATCTGCTGATCTAATTTTTCCCGGATAGTCAAGTCATTTTCCAAATCCCCACCGATGCTGTAGATTGTTGCCATAGTGGCTATAAATACCTCTCTGGCTGCAAATGAAGTAATCAGGGCAATTCCGATTTTCCAATCATATCCTAAGGGTTTGATTAGCGGTTCAATCGCTCTGCCCATAATGCCGATGTAGGAATTTTCCAATAATTGGGCAGTAATTTCAGCTTCAATTTCTGTGATTTGAGTTTCGTCGGTCACGGATTCAAGTCTTGCCTGACCTTCTATTCGGATTTGATCCATTCTGGAGGGAGGACCGTAAGAGGCCAAAACCCACAGGATAATTGAAATTGCCAGAATAACTTTTCCTGCTTCGAATACGAAGGTTTTTGATTTCTCAAACATCGTGATGCCCACATCACTCCATCTTGGGATTCGATAGGGGGGGAGTTCGGACAAAAGAAAACTCTTTTCGGTAGTTTTTAAAATGAATTTCAGAAGCAGGGCTGTGCCCAAAACCCCAAAAATTCCAAGGAGATAGAGGCTTAGTAAAGCCAAAGCTTGAAGGTTGATGAATCCTAAGACTACTTCATCCGGCACAGTCAGGCCAATCAAAATAATGTAAACCGGCAATCGGGCAGAGCAGCTCATCAGTGGAGTAACCAATATGGTGATCATCTTCTCTTTCCAATTGGAAATATTCCGGGCTGCCATCACACCGGGGATTGCACAGGCAACACCTGATACGAGAGGAACAATACTTTTGCCATGAAGTCCAAAAGGGCGCATCCAGCGATCCATCAAGAAAACAACTCTGGACATGTATCCTGTATCTTCTAAAATTGCCAAAAAGCCAAATAGAATAGCAATCTGCGGGATGAATATAACCACTCCCCCAATTCCAGGGATAAGCCCCTCGGCCAAAAGGCGGGTGAGAGGGCCATCAGGAAGCATGGTCCCAATACTTGCGCTGATATTCGCGAAAAGCCCGTCAATGAAATCCATTGGATAGGCAGCCCAGGAAAAGATCGTCTGAAAAATCAAAAGTAAAATGGCTACAAAAATCACATACCCGAAAACAGGATGAAGGAATACCTGATCCAGATTGGAGCTTGGCTTAGATCCTGATTTTTTAAAAAGTGCTTTGGTGACGAGCTCGGTGATTTTTCGATACCTGATCTTGGTTTCTTCCAATTGTGCTTCCTCCAAATCAAAATTTGAAGTTTGAATGAGATTTTCTAACCAAGCACGGTCTGATGCAGGTATTGCTTTGTCTTTTGATCCGAAACGGATCATCTGATAGGCCTGATAGTGATTTTCAAGTTCAAATTTCTCAAGGACCTGATTTAGCATTTCCGAAGGAATGACCTGCTGAATATCAATGAAACCGGGTGCTTTGCGGAAGTTCCGTTGACTGATCAGGTTTTTAACCTCTTCGAGTCCTTTTTGATTCCGGGCATCTGTGGAAAGGATTGGAACTCCAATAGACTTGAACAACTCGAAAGTTTTGATTTCAATATTTCTCTTTTCAGCCAAATCAGCCATGTTGAGTATCAAAGCCAAATTGACTCCGAGATCCATTAACTGGGTCGCAAGAAAAAGGCCTCTTGAAAGCTGGGAAGAATCAATAACCATCAATACGTAATCGGGCTTTGCTTCAAGTTTAGTCTGATTCAGTACCCGATGTGCGATGATTTCATCTTCGGAATTTGGGAATAGACTGTAAGTACCCGGTAAATCCAGGATTTCAAAAGTTTCTCCATTGATCTGAACTGAGCCGCTTTTTTTGTCAACAGTCACTCCTGGATAATTTCCGATTTTCTGGTTCAGACCTGTCAGGTAATTGAAAATGGTCGATTTACCAACATTCGGATTCCCCAACAAGGCTATCCTGGTCGTCAATGTTTTATTGGAAAGGGTTGCTTCGGACATGAATTCAAATCAGTTCAACGCGGATCAGGGCAGCCTCGGATTTCCTGAGTGCCAAAAGAGTTTCTTCCATTAAAAATGCCATCGGTCCGCCTGACGGGGCCTGATATCGGAGACTTATTTGTATACCAGGAAGAAATCCCAATTCCAATAGATTGATTTTTAAAGGAGAGGATAGTATTTCTACTATTTTTCCTGATTTGTTTAAGGGAAGGCTGTCAGCTGTCATGGGTCTAAATTCTCCTTTCGGCAAAAATAGTACTATTTGGAATGAATCTAATGAAAAATAATGAAGATTTTTATCAAGTTTTCCACCTATTGAACATTTAGAATTTGATCGGTAAGTAAAAATTCCTGAGCGTCATCAAAAACGAGTCGAATGGTGAATTTGAGCTGAAGTTCTTTTCCGGGATTTTGTAACAATCCGATTTTAAAAGAATCTTCAAAGGTAAGTTTTCTACCTAAACCTGTAAATTCTGCGATGGGGACCACTCCATTATTGAAAACTCGATTTATCCCAACCAGTGAAGTGATCTTTTCCCCGATAGGGTATTTCGTACCATCGGCCAAAGTAAATTCTCCTTCGTTGATGATCTCGATCAAGTTTAATTCGTTTTTGCTTGTATCTGGAGCAGGACTGCAAGCAAAGGCAAATCCCGGATTTCTGAGGCCTTCCCACTCAACTTTAGCTTGAGAATTGAATTTGATATCCTTGATTTCCAAGGATATAAAAATCTGATCAAAGTTTCGGTTTTGAGTCTTGGGAATTTCATTGCCGGAACCATCTACCGTTCTTGTGGCAATTGATTCAATGACAAACTCCCGAGGTTTGGAAACGGGGCCGCATCCGCAGGAATCGTTGCCGCAGAATAATCCACAACTCATCGGCAACAGCGCCATAAAAGAGAATAAACTGAACGTGGTTAAAATTCTTTTTGAATGGCTATTCATTAAAATAGAATGTTAAAAATTGCCTTTGACTCCAAACGTTAAATTTCTACCGCTTGCTACAATTCCTGAACTGTAGGGCCTGTATCGTTTATCACCGATGTTTTCGATGCCTGCCATTAGTTTTATTCCTTTCCATAGCTCCAATCCACCATTAAAATTGAAAATGGTCCAATTGGGAGAATAAGGATTCCCATTGCCATCCTTTGCATAGATGGCGGGCTTGCCTTTTTCTTCTTCAGGCATGTCTTCGAAAGATCGCTCAGCACTGTACGCAGAGGTCAATTCCAGTGTCAGTTTTTTTGAGCTATACGTTAAACGCGTGAGTCCAAATGCCGGCGCTGCATGTCTGGAAGGACTTGTGGACTCATCATGCAATTCTTCCGTTCCACGTTGCCAGTTGTATCGTGAAGTAAGCAAAAGTTTTTTGCTGATGGAGACTTCTATACCAGTCTGAATCCCATATACTTCTACAAAGGCTGCATTTTGTAGTGCTAAAATCTGACTGAGCTCACCATCATAGTCGATTACTGAACGCCCGTCTAAGGTTGCCGGACGACGAACCATGGCCCGGTCAAGCAATGTGTAAAACGTGGTTAAATCTACGCGTACCCGGTTTTGAAAATGTTTATGAAAGTTTACCTCGGCGTTGTAGGCGTATTCCGGTTTTAAATCAGGATTGGGAACCATCACAGTGCCGGGTTCAGAATCAAAGATTTTTCCTGAATCATCCACATTGGGAGCTCTGAACCCTGTCGAAAGCAATGGAGCAATAGACAAGGAGGGCTCCGGTTTGAAAATTACGCCCACATTTCCGGTGATGGAATGATATCGGTTTTTTGAGGATGAAAATGGAAGTGGAAAGAATTCCAGATTGTTGGTGAAATCAGCGGCTAAACTGTTGTAATTGTACCGGAGGGCAGTTTGGAATTGAAAGGTTCCAGAAATTTTTGCCTGATAATTACCATAAGCCGCAATTGAAGCCCAATCCGCATTCGGATATCTCGCGGAGGCTGAAGTGGATTGACTATTGGCAATATCTGTTACCGAGCCCATTGAGCTGACTTTGTTTAGCACCGATTCAAACCCATAAGTCAAGAAATTGTCCAGGTCTAAATGCTTGAGAAAATCTGCATTCAGAGAAAAGGCATTTACTTTTTCTAACCTGTTAAACTCTTCAGTTTTTCCAAATCTTCGATCTATCCGACTTTCCTCAAATAACTGGTGCGCTGCTATCACCTTCACCTGATCAAACCATTTTCTTTCGGTGGTATGAGTCAGTCTGAGTGTATTCATCATCCAGATTTGGGGTCCGTAGTCCCAACGTGCAAAACGGAATGAACCGTTTCTTTTCTCAATTAGCCGGTCGTATCTGGGAATATCAGTGGACTTGCTGTAATGAAATCCATAGTCCCAAACAGTTTTTTGACTGGCTTGAAACCGGATTTTTTGCATCAAGTTAACTTGCCGGTAACCGCTCCCAACCTGAATTAATGGGTTTGGATTAAGGGTTAGAATATCCCTACCATCTTCTGAGGTTTGATAGTCAGTTCGGAGGTAAGATTCGGGTCCATTTTTGTTGCCCATCCTCAGATCACCGAAGTCAAAATGGGTAGCACTGCTGAGAAAAGCCCATTTTCCGGATCCATACGAAAGATCAGTGTGAAAAGTCTTCTCCGAATATGCCGAAGAAAACCGACCCAAAACATTTCCTGAAATGGTTTTTTGATTCAGTTTTGGAGTAAGTGTTTCAAAGGCCATCACACCTCCAATAGCATCAGACCCGTACATCACCGACCCTGGCCCAAATAGGATTTCTGTAGTCTGAATGGCAAAGGGATCGAGGGAGATTACATTTTGAAGATTTCCGCTTCGAAAAATCGCCGTATTCATTCTCACTCCGTCTACTGCGTATAGCAGGCGGTTGGCCGAGAATCCGCGGATCATCGGGCTACCTCCACCCAACTGACTTTTTTGAATAAATACCTCTCCACTGCTTCCGAGCCAATCAGCACTGGTAGACGGAGCGCGTAATAATTGCTCCTTTGAATCAAGTTGCCGCACTTTGCCCGGGATATCTTGATTAGATTGTTTCCATCGAGACGTAGCGATGATTGCGATGTCTAAGGTGATTTGGCTGGGAGTGAGTTCGATTATAAATTGAAAGGAAGAAAGACTTTCCCATGACACCGTCTTTGACTCAAACCCCAATAACTGAATGATGATTGATTCCCGGTTTTTGAATAGCCCAATCTCAGCTTTTCCTTGTGTATCAGTGATAATACTTCTGGCCGGATCTTTTGAATAAATCAAAACGCCACTCAATGGTTGATTGCTTCCGGATTCGATTACCAAGATTTGTTGCGCAACTAAAAAATGGACCCCCAATCCAAAGAATAAACCAAATGCCGAAATGTATTTTTTCATAAAATCCAATGCTTTGCAAAGTTAAAAGAAAGCAAAGAAACCTCAGAGGTGGAAATTGACGAATGGTTTTTCACTTTTTTAAGAGGGTTTTGAATTAATTTGATCCTAACCTAAGATATTTGATCTAAGAGTGAATTAATAGTCACTTAATCAGGAAATTAACTTCAGTTTTTCTTTGAGATATCTGTGGATTTTACTTAGCTTCATCCACTATTTTTCAGTTTTTAATCGGTTTCGTTGAGAAGTTTTTAGTGTAGACCGGGATCAATTTTTAATTGGAAATAGATTTTTCATCAACCTTTTTTTTCGCTCATGGAAAAAGACCAATTAAACTCACTATTGACTGAAGTATTCGGACACCTTCAGCTCACTGATCCCCAAGATGTCAAACTTTGGAATGAAGGGCTTCCACTTATGGCAAGGAGTCTTTTATTTACCGAAAATCCTCAAGTCAGACCCGATTCATTCAGTTTTGAAAGATCTCAGCTTTTTGCAAAGGAGCGAATCAAGCCTCAGCAGATGGAAAAGATCCGTAAGGTGATCGAAAAAGCCGAAGTCAAGGAAAAGGAACCTGAGCTAAGACCTTATGTGCGTGAGGTTCCAGTCCGCTCCACTCAAATCGGCAGAAGTATTCCCGCATGGGCTGCCGGTGCAAAAGTGGAAAAAACAATTGGTCCTCTGATTAGAGATGATGGGAGAGTAGTGGCTATAGATTTTTATAGAGTAGTGAAGCTTTTGGGGATTTATCAACAAAATAGCCCCCTGCCGGTGATCCTGTTTCAAGCTGAATTTCAGGACAGAAAGTTGAAGTTAGCCACTGCTCCTCCGGTAGAAGTTACCAAAGATTACAAATTTGTGGCGGGCAGCGTTTGGATTCGGTGTAATATGCTCGCTCAAAATGCCCCAAACAATCGATATGCAGGTCTGAAGGTGAGATCAGGAATGATCCAACTAAGTCAGAATCCGGTTCTGCAAAATGGAAAACTCGTATTGGGAGCCCAGACTGGGGTTCAGGTTTCTTTGGCTTTGGATAAGACTGCAAGCGAATCTTACTCCAAAAAGAAATATGGAAAGGATGCCGTAGCTGTGAAAATCAAAACTCCAGAAAACCTTTCATTTTCATTTACAGGTGTTTCCAAAGCCCAAATCTCTTCCTTGGGAAGTGGGAAAGCCGAACTGTATGGACAGGATTTTTCTTTTCAGCAAAAAAACGCTGCCCCTACTTATCACTCACAGCTTAGTCGCTTATTGATTCCCATGGCTTCCAACCAGTCGGAGATTAAGCCTATAAGCCTAAAAAGCTCCCTGATCGAAATTCATGAAAACGCCCCTATAAAATCAGCTGCTTGGGCGATTCCTGCCGCAGAACTTGATGTGAATAATCCCTTGGAGGTAGGGGGCTCCGGGGGCTTTTTATTGGAAGGGAAACCCGGACTCAAGTTTACTTGGCAAGAATTGGAGGCGAAAAACATAAAACTTCAACAGCCCCTCATTTTAATAGATCCGGGAAGAATTGGTCTGTCAGATCTAGTGGCTGAGGGAGAGGGTGCATTTCAAGAATTTGAGCATTGGAAAGATGAACAAAATGAGCATGGAACTAGCCTAAGCATATTTTTGGGAAAGAAAACCTCCCTGATTTACAATTCATTGGCGGAGGGAGTAGAGATGATCGCAGCTACAGTCAATGCTTCGCACAATGTGGATCGTCCTGTTACAGTGAATGGACTTCCTGTTGAGGTAAAGACAAAGGATAGCTTGTTGGTTTTGGCGGGTTCTGAGCATAGAAACCTACTTTACCTCATTGATGATAATATATTGTGGGACAATAAATTACCATTCGATAAAGTTCCAAAATTCAAAAGCCTTGCTTTAGCCTTGGAAAATGCACTATTCACAGTCACGCCGGTAAACGGCGCGATGATTTTTGGAGAATGTACTGAAGATTGGAAGCGAATTGTAAAAAGTCATACGTTTCTAGTCTTTGGACTTTTGGGGTATTTGCCGACCCTTCCAGATCCTTATTTAGCTAAGCTTTCCTATCTGAAAAGGCTGACCGAAAGGGGTGGAAGAAAGGGAATTGAAGGAATAGTAAGCTGGTTGATTTGTCAGATTTCGCAAAGCCCTGTATCAAAAAAGCCGGATGATGTAAAAGTCCGTTTTCATTTTGGCCTAGAATCAAATCAGCAGCAAAGTGCCGGAAATTCGGATGGCTTGGTGGCTAGATCCTTTCATGCGGAATCGATCTCATCAGGAAAAGTTATCAGATCTGAGATTCCGAATGTTTCCGAGAAAATAGCCTCTAAAGCCAAAGTGCAAGACCCTTTGCCGCCGTATGAACAACGACTTGCTCCTCATATTCAAAAATACCAAAACGAGCTTTTTGCACTACTTGATGTCAGTTCGAATGCCAATCAAATGGGGGTTAGTTTGGGATCCCCCTTGAATAGACGGGTTACAACCGGAATTGCGGTTGCTAGAAGTGAAAACACTGCACACATTGAATCCTATGCTAATCAGATGTTTGGCGTAGAAGGCATGGAAGTGGTGGTCCAAGGGTCGGCTGCCAGACTTTTCATGCTTCCACAAGTGGCATGGGAGCCTGTTTTCAATCTAAGCCCTCCAGGTAATAATGTGAAGGGAGATCCACTTGAAGGAGTGAATTATTATCCAAATGATGGTGGCCCGACTCGAATTGCGAATTACCACTCAGGACATGTGCCTTTAGCTCCAAAACCTCTGATAAAGTACACGTTGGAGCGATATAAAAACAATAAGGATGCAGCAGTAGATGCCCTCTTTACACTTCCATTTGGGTTGAGGGCTTTGGCAGAGCTTTCTCATAATGAGCCCAGGGAATCGGAAGAGCCTGAATTAAAGTTGGTAAATCCAAGTTTTCCTAATGAAATGGTTGGGGGAATTCAGATTCGAGCCATTGCAAAAGATTATGGAAAAGAGGCATTAGACGGGGCCGGACCGGATAGTCCAATGTTTAAAGGATTTACCGTCCAGTTGGCAAACATTCTTGGGATGAATGGTGTACCGAATAACACGAGTACTTTAGGCAGAAGTGTTACCAAAATCTTCAACAATGAATTTTTTACTGAAGAATCCAATCCGGGAGAACTGAAGAAGCGAGGGGTTCCCCTGTCTCAAATTGACTTTTCTGGATATGGGGCGAGTACATTCAGCAATTGGCTGAGTCCGAGAGCAGCGATAGCAGAGACAAGTCAGGCTAGGTTTGATGTCATGCTGGGGCGGACAGGTCATGAAGTTATTCAGGTAAAGAGTATCCTGTATCCATGGGGAATACGCGTGGTAAGAACGATAACACTCTTTCGGACAGGATCAGGATATGTCTACCGAACAGACAGTGGCTGGCAGGCGGAGTCTGATGGTTTGTTTGATTTCAGATACAAATATTTAAATAAAAGCACTTCTAAAACGGTAACTGAAACTCCATTTAAACTTCATACAGGCCCAATTCGGGGACTTTACAATGTGACCAATATTCAGGAAGATGGAAATATTGCTGAGTATAATGTGCCTGCGGCGATTAAAATCCCGATCAATCAGCCCTATGTAGACGAATTCGGAGAATTAGTGAATAACACGACTGGTAAAGAAATAACCAAAGATGTAATTCTGTCTCCTGTGTGGTTTGATGCAGACATCAAGATGGACAATCTGATCCAAGGGCATAAAAACGGCATGACGCCTTCAAAAAAAATCCTCGGGTATGTACAATTGGCACCGCAGGGTGTAACGATTCCGGAAAAGAATTTTGTAGAACTTTTGAATCTTCAGGGAGGACTTATCGGGGGAGATGTGGATTGTATCATGGACCTAAATAAATCAGGTCAATTGATGCGAATTACCCGTTTCGATATTTCACCCTCAGTTGCCAAAAATAGTTTTGATCCGGTTTTTGTGGCATCAGCCCGGGGAAATGTGCTTTTACCGAAGGATGGAAGTTGGTCAGTTGTACAGCATGAGACAGGTACAGGGGAGGTCACGCCGCTACCCACTTACACTCCTGTGCCAGTAATCCGGGAGGGAGATTGGAAAGTAGGCAATGAATTGGAGAGTGCAGTCCTTAATGGGAAATTGCTTCGAATCGCTCATCCCAAAGAAATTCTCAGGAACCCGGTAGAGGAGACTATAAATTTTGGTTTTCTTCAATCTACATCAACCCAGAAGACCCTTTTCCTAACCCCAAGCTTTAGGTTCGGAACGAAAATTCTCTTGAGCAAGACTCCACCTGCTTTTGCGGATGCCTATCGTCTGATGAACAGTAGCAGTATTTTTCCAAACATCGGTGATGGCTATTCCAACTTGGGAAAAGCTGTGTCTTTAATCAATGGCGTAGATGCAAACGGGAATCCGCTCGCTGCATTTAAAACCAATCCAATTTTGGATGGTGACAGACAAGTCTATGAGCTGCTTAACTTGGTGGTAAAGCAGCAAGGCAGTGAAGTGGTTGACCGTGGTTTTAAGCTCCTAACCGGTGAGGCAAACAACCTGCTGAATAAAGCGATCGCATTTGATATTCCGAATTTCGACCCCCTTTATTTGGTCGACATGGATGCTTTGAAAATCTACATTGAGTACAAAGCCAAAGAGACCAAGCCAAATAATAATACCTACATCGATTCCAAATTGAATTTTGATGTGGATTCCTTTGCCAATGATCTCAAGGATACCTGGAAAAGTAGGGTGAATAACGTGGGCATGGTAGTCGATTTGGGTTCTTTTAAGCGTCTGATGACTATAAAAGGAAATTTTGATGCACAAAAAGGGAAAGAATCAGGTTACGAAGGTGGTCCCAACACACCAAATAAACTCCAAGGGATTCCAACTCCCGAAATTGAATTTAGCGAGGTCTTACAGCCAGTAATTGATTTGCTTCAGATACTTGCTTCTATGTCCACGGGAAATTATGCCGAGGTATTGAAGAAAGGCCTGCAAATCGCCATGAGCAATGCAGGTGAAATCTGGGAATATAAGTTTGAGGCAACCAAAGAAATTCCTCTAGTCCGGTTTCCACCGGAGGACAACTTGTATAATTCTCCACAATGCCCGCTACGTTTAGAAGCAGGACTTTCGCTAGGGGTGTATTTCAATGCTGCGCTGAAAGTAACAACTGATCCTACCCAGCTTTTGCCTACAGCAGGAGCATTTATCCAGTTCAAAGGTGGGCTGGAAGTAATGTGTGTGACTGTAGGAGGAGCAACAATCTATGCCATTGGAGCGGTAGAACTCAAACTTGCCTGTGATACCAAAATAGGCCCGAGTGTGATGATGAAGTTCGGATTTGGAGCTTCCATATCGGTTGGTTTGCCTGTAATAGGTAATGTAAGTGTGACTTATATGGTGGGCTGTGAGATCTATGCATCTGCCAATGAAATCGCTGTGACTGCATTTATGCTATTCAAGGGACATGCAAGCTTGGCTGGAGGATTGGTGAGCGTGACCATCTACATTGAGGCCAGCGGGACAGTCAAAAGAGTCAGTGGTCCAAATGCCAAAACCGATTGCACTGCCTCGGTCACATTCGGTCTGGATATAAGCATTTGCTTTGTGATCAATATCAGTTTCGAAGAAACCTGGCAAGAAAGCCGCCAAATAGCCTGATTTTTTCCCCTAAATCTTTTCAACATGGAACCAAAAAGAATTCTTACCCTGATGACTTTTCCCCAGCGATTTGATGGGGAAGAATTGACTGTCAACATTGTCGTAGTGCCTAGAAATAATGACCCCTTCATGCCCTGGCCTACCGGACTTTCCAATCCCTTTCCTTCTGAAGTGACTGGGTTTGCAAATCTTAATCCTGAATTTCAACTGGCAATAGTAAGAGGTACAGATGATTTTCCTTTGAGCAATGCAACTGCAGAAAGCCGAAAACCAATTCTAAGAAAAGTGGACATCATACCTGCAAGTAATAAGGCAGACTTCATCTCACGCGTTGCAAAATCTTTTAAGGTTGAAATTTCCGACACTACAGACAAGCTTCCTGATCCTGTACACCTTGCTGAATCTGGAAAGCAGGGAATAAAAAAATACCTGCCCTTATCTTACAGAAGCCGCTTTAACTTTACAGTGCCTCGGCATCCAAACGCTGTAACTGATGATTCCTACGAATGTGCCGTCAGGGATAAAGTGGAACTAATTGAGAATTATAAACCCAAATCCAACATAAGTTGGGGGAAGGTATTTGCTACGATCCTTAGGCAGCCCCTACTGGCGAAAGCCTGCGGAATGATCTACGAAGTAAAACTGAAAGTCGAACCGGGATGGTTTGAAAACGGTGGATATCTCTATGCTGAAATTTTTGGGGACAAGTATGATTTGGCCCAGGGAGAATTGCTGAAAATAGCAGACGGTCCATTGGTTAAGCGATATGCTGCGAAGATCCCTGATCTCAAAATTGGTGACAAAAGACCAGTTTTTGCTCCAGTTTTGTTTCCGGTTTTGTTTCAAAAACCAAGCGATGCTACCGAACCTGTTCCTCCCGGACCTTGGGATGAATTATTTCTCGAAGCGCATCTTTATAATGATGGCTTCGCTAAAATTGTCCATGCCAATCAGGCTGAAAGCGGGAATTTGCTCAAGGAAAAACCAGATGGTCTTCCTCCTCAGTCGGATTCAGGAATTCGCCTAGGTTGGGATGATGAGCAGATTTTGGTGTGGTACCTCAGGCAGATTTTGGAAAATCCGGGAGATGCACCAGGATCCAACAAACGGCTTGACGCAGCTTTGGGAGTGATGGGATACCATATCGATGTCAAAAAGGTAGAGGAAGGAACTGAATGGGAAAGCCTAAACGTCATTCGTGTAAATAAATCTCAAGAGGAGTTAATCGAATCCTTTTCAGAGCAAAAAGTAGAACTTCCTTATCAAGTTTACCCTACCAAAATCGCCGGGCCGAAAAGCGCGGGATACTGGCTTCCAATGTACTATGCCTATTGGATCGGTAAAAGCTTGGCTACTGAAGATAGGGATGCTATGGAGATTTACAGAACTGATCAGGACCATGGTAAAGAACAGGGTGGATTACAAGCCGGTAAAGTTGCCCCAAATCGCGCCTTAGCGCCCGGGGAAATTAAAACCTTACTGAGGTATGGGAACTCCTATCGATTCAGGATCCGAATGGCTGATATTTCCGGTGGAGGTCCTTTGCTGGATGACATACCACTGAATTCTGCCCCAAGTCCCGAGACCTCAGTTGCCTTCAAACGATTTGTCAATCCGGGTATGCTGAGAATCGATAAACCCGAGAATTACAGAACCCATCGGGTAAATTTTTTCAATTCAATTGATACAGCGGACTCTGAATTCAATGGCAATATTGTTTTGACTATCGAACGGCCACTTTTAGAATATCCTGCGGTAGTATTTACGGACAAGTATCAGAAGAGAGGTATGGATCCAGTTGCGATGTTGAAGGCATTACCGGTTGGTGAGGGGTTAAAACCCGCCCTTCCCGATCCTGATGTTACCAAAGTTAAAATTCTGGTGGAGGTGAAATCTTTAAGAATGGATACCCAGCTCAGTCTGTCCGGCCAGGATAGTTACATCCCTTTGTATTCGAGGGAATGGGATTTTCCATCAGATTTTGAAGGAAAAATTGATCTCCCCATAAATTTTATCGACGTACCAGTTCTCAATTTAGGGGAAGCTGCGGACCCTTTTTTATCTCAAAAGCTTTTGTTTGATCAACTTTCAGCGTCTGCACTTGTCCTCCCGACAGGGCGCCAAGTTAGGGTGTCGTTACGGGCAGTGGCAACTTCAGAAGAGGAGGATTTTGTCTATTTTGGCCATGTCGATTCTGACGAGGATAAAGACAGTCGATTTGGTAAAACCCAACAATTGATGTTCTACAAGGAGACTCAAAGCGAAGCAGACCTTTTAGTCCCTTACAAAAATGTCCCAGAACTTCAGGCACTTTACCTCAAGCCAGATCCTATCCCTACGCTCAAACAACTAACCATTGGAGCCCGACTTCGACGTAAATCTGAAAATGATCAGCCTGATGTAGTCAAGCGAATGGCGGATGCGCTTGGATTGGAATCCAAAGGATTGACCTTAATGGCTAAAAAAGGTGAGCGAGTTGCTTTTGGATGCAGTTCAAGAATTCGACACTCACTAGCTCCGGATGGCAGTAGTATTACTTTCGCCACGAAATCCGATCTCTATTATCATTGGATGACCTGCCTAAGTTACCAACTCAACCGGGATTGGACTTGGGATGGACATGAAGATGTGGCATTTGTGATTCAGCGAAAGCATCGTTTCAGAAGAGAACCTCAAAATGAAATCCGAGTAAATAACTACCTCGATGACATTGAAATCAAGCATACGGTTTCTTTCGAGGCTTTGCAGCCCGACAATTTTGATTCCATAAACAGAGGGTATACACGGGTTATTTACATCGATGCGCTTGAACCAAAAAATGAAAGAAATAAACCAGTTACTAATGAGCCGAGGTATCCGGATGAGCTTTGGGCGGAATATGCCATAGTGCCAAAAATGAAAAAAGGCCATGCCGCTGCTCCCGTTGTGAAAACTGATTTGCTAAAGTTACCAACTGTGTTGATTCCTTCTCAAACTCCGAAAATTGTCAGTGTCGGATTAGCATTTTCGCCTTATGAAAGAGCGGAGGATTACAGTAAAACCGAGGCGAGGAGGCGATTTCTTTGGGTAGAGTTTGAGGAGCCGATCCAGAATCCGGATGACGCATATTTTTGCAGGATGCTGGCCAATGCTCCGGACCAGTTGATTTCGAATAATGCAGAGGACCTATTTCAGGTTCCAGAAGAAGCATCGCTCAGCCTTGACCCAGAAGTGATTCGGAGAATTATCCCCGGTCAAAGTGATGATAAATCCGGGATCGATGCCATGCAAATGATGATCAAATCCACTGACAGCGATCGACATTATTTGCTGCCGATTCCTGCGGGTCTTCATTCGGAGAGCCCGGAAATGTTCGGATTTTTTACCTATGAATTCAGAGTGGGGCATGCACATTTTATTGATCGGGAAAAGGAGGATGATCAGCTTGGAGCCTTGACTTTTAGCACTGTTCAGGAATTTGAAGTCATCGGTGGAATACCTAAAGGTAACCTTTGGTCAACGGCACAGGCTAGATTTGGCAGAGAGCTTCGCGTGACAGGAATGCAGCATCCAGTTCCCACTTTGCTGTGCTCCCTGAATAGAAATGAGAACCACATGTATGTCTCAGCACCATTTGCCAAGGCGGTGTTCCAGGGGAAAAATGTCACATCCAAACCTCCAAGAACCAGCCTCTGGACCTTGCTTTATGCCCAAGTGCATCAGGCTGACGGGTTAGATCACCGGAATATTTTGCTAGCGGAGCGAAGGATGAAAATAGATGTAAGGGCGAATACAGATCCAAAGGACCTGAAAAGGATAAATGAACTTACCGAGAGATCCTATTTCAAGCCTGATTTGCCAAAATATGGGAAGGGCCTATTTGAAGCTAATCAAGCGCAACTCTCGTCGGCTACTTTTTTCGCAAACATCAGAGAATCGCATCCTGTGGGAACTGCCGTATTTACTTCCCAAGAAATTGCTGACTACTTGATCGATTTGGGTCTGCCTGAAGACAGTTCCTTGAGTGTCTTGGTAGTTGAAGTTTTTGGGAATATCACAAATCTGCTTCAACACATCAACTATTTTAACCCGAGAAGTCAATCTTTACAAAGCAATGAACTTATGATGGCTGCTAATCGAATGATGGAAGCAGGAAGGCCTGTGGCTGATGATCGGGTTAACCTTGGGGATAATCTGGGTAATTTCCGAATCTTAAGAACTTCCCCATTGACAAAAGTGCCTTTTGTCTGTTGCCCTACATGTGTATAAGTTGCTAGGCTGATCAAAAAAATAAATCCCGACCGTCTCTGGCCGGGATTTTCACTACTTGGTGTTAAGCTTTACCTCGTAGCATCAAGTTCCAATACATAAACGGAAGTCCGTATTTTTTCAAAAGCCACATGCTGTATTGCTCCTTAGTGGTGTCCACGAAAGTGGAAATCAAAGGGTCGCTATCTATGATATTGTCGTACTTAAATTCGCAAAGGAGCATTTTGCTGTAGCCAGTTACGATTGGACAAGAGGAATATCCGTTGTAGGATTTTTCACCTACTTTTCCGGCTTTGAGGAGCATTAGTAGGTTTTCCACAAGGACAGGCGCCTGCTTACGAATAGCAGCCCCGGTTTTGGCGGTAGGTAAACTTGCTACATCTCCGATTGAAAAAATATTAGGATAACGCTTGTGCTGCATCGTGTGGATGTCTACGTCTATCCATCCTTTTCCCGGCCCTTCTTGGATTGAAACCTTAGACTCTTGAATGAATTTAGGAGCCATTTGGGGTGGGGCCAAATGAAGCATGTCGTACTTAACCTTGATCTCTGTGGCTCCGATTATTTCTTCACCAAGCGGATTTCCTTCCATAATTGGAATATTGCTCTCTTTTGGATTAGAATATTGAAAGTAAATTTCCTGTTTTTCAGGATCTATTTTAACAGGAGCGTAAAATGGCTTGAAAATTATATTTCGCTCATTGATGATTTTATTTAATGTTTTTGCAAACTCAGGTACTCCAAAAATTACAGTTCCCGGTGTGGCAAACAGTACGTTTGTCTTGTCTCTAACACCTGATTTTCTGAAATACTCCTCTGCCATATACATGATTTTTTGTGGAGCTCCGCCGCATTTGATCGGGGTAGTAGGCTGAGTGAAAACAGCATTACCTCCTTTGAAATTCTTAAGAACTTCCCAAGTATGTTCTGGATCCGTATAATTAGAACAAACGACGCCTTTATCCATTGCCTCAGTTAAGCCAGGTAAAAGCTCCGGTGCCATGACCAATCCCGGGACAGGGATCAAATAATCATAGCTGAATTCACCCGAATTAGCGGTACTGACTTTGTTTAAATCAGGGTCAATTCCAGTAGCCTTGTCCTGTATCCAATCTACACCTTTGGGAATGTAATCGACCTCATCGCGTTCCGTTTCTTTGAAATCAAAAGTCCCCGCGCCCACCAAAGTCCAAGCAGGCTGATAATAATGTTTTGAAGAGGGCTCAATGATCGCGATCTGGAGGTTGGAATCTTTCCGTTTTAGCTGGGCTGCTATGGTAATTCCTGCGGTTCCTCCACCTATTATTAAAATTTGGTAGTGTTTCATATGATTATAATTTATTTTTTAAATGCCATCCCGATAGCTATCGGCATGAATTTCGCATGCTTGCTAATCATCCCAGTTTGTGACTTTTGAGTCATGCCTGTCTGCCTCAGGCAGGCTCGACTTCATAATATTGGGTTTCTTTTCCATGAAATTAAGCTTACCTAAAAGGAAAAATTGTGATGAATGTCACTCAATAAAATGATTTGAACCCTTCGATAGGTTGTTGGAAGGGAATACTAGACTAAAGTGATTTTTATCACTAAATTCAATTTTAAGTTAATTTCATTTTTGTATTCTAGTACGATAAAATGACAATAGAAAAATTAAAACAAGCACTACCAAATATCACTGATCCCTCATTGCTTCAAGCGATTTTGGACAAAGGTCAAGTGATAAACTTCGAATCCGGAAAGATTTTAATGGAACCCGGGCAGTTTATCAAAGCTGTGCCGATTGTCATTGAAGGTTCTGTCAAGATCATGCGGATGGATGATGAAGGAAAAGAATTATTTCTTTATTACATCGATCAGGGCGAAACCTGCGCACTTTCGTTAACCTGCTGTACTGCCTCTCGTCCGAGTGAAATAAAGGCTGTCGTTGAGGACAAAGCTGTGATGATTTTTATTCCGATAGAAGTTCACGAGCAGTTTTCGAATGAATACAAGCAATGGAAAGATTTTGTGTCAAGTACTTATCAAATGCGCTTTCAGGAATTGTTGGTAGCGCTTGATGCAGTGGCTTTTAAACGAATGGATGAGCGACTCATGCGTTACATTGTTACTAAAATGAAACAGCATAAAGCCAATGAATTACATACCACCCATCAGGAAATCGCGAATGAACTTGGTACTTCCAGAGAAGTAATATCCCGACTTCTGAAGCAATTGGAAAAGAAAAAGTGGATAGAACTCGGTCGAAATGTAATTTACATCCGGGACGATTTTGAAGAATTGATCAGTAAGTAAAAATTGCTTTCTCAAATCATAAAAAAGCCTGAATCAGAAATGATGATTCAGGCTTTTTAGGTTTTAGACTTTAATTCATGATTAAAAGAGGGATGTGAGTATGATAGGCCATTTGGATGGATTGGCTTTTTTGTACGATTTGATCCCAAAGATTTTTGTGCTCATGACACATGACCAAGATCATATTGTCGTGTTCTTGTAGATATAAATCCAGTCCTTGAGAAGCACTTTCTGCATAGAAAGTGTGAATTTTTACTTGCAAGTCTGGGTATTTCTTTTGAAGAAATCCCTCTATACCCAGTATGGAGAGCTGCTCCTTGAATCCTTTGACAGTTTGAACATGGAGGATTTCAAGGTTTAGTTCCCAACGCCTGCTCATGTCAACGATCCAATCAATGAATTTCTCCTCATGGTTCGCAAATTCCAAGGCAAGTGTTACCTTCCTGATCTCTCCAACATTGGCTTTTGCAGGGACAACTAACACCGGACAATTAGCTTCTTTTATCAAGTTAACTGTAGTGGTTCCGATTAGTGCTTTTTTTATTCCACTTGCCCCTTGGGTACCCATTACAATCAACGTCGCATTGATCTCATCAGCGATTCGCGCAACACTGATTGAAGTATTACCCTCTAAAATCAGGTAATCGATCGCCACTTTGGAGGCCTTGTATTTTTCTGTGATTTCTTTGAGGAGCTTTTCTCCGTCTTTAACCATGGAGTCCACCGCGATCGCTGCCTGAGAGGCAAAGTCGTAGACTACTTTAATGACGTGGACTAAAGTTATTTTTCCATGTTTTTTGTCTGCCATTGAAATAGCAAATTCAAGCGCTTTAATGGAATTTTCCGAGAAGTCGATAGGAACTATTATTTTCATCTGTTTATAATTTGATTTTTATTGGTCAGATGGAATCTTCGCATGGTGAATAATCATCCCTCTGTGTGACACCGAAAGGGTCATGCTCGATTTCATGTGTTTATATTTTGTTTTTTAATGGTCAGATGGAATGCCCTGGATAATCATTCCCCTGTGTGAGAAGCCTTTCTCATGGGCATTTCATGCAATTATAATATGTTTTTTAATTTCCACACCTTCATGCCTTGGGCAGAAAGGCTCGAACTCATAACGGATTTAATTTTGGAAAATTAAATTTCCAAATTGAGAAAAAATAGGATAATTATCATGTAAATGAATGATTTAACAATTCTTTCACAAAACATTGGATTCCTTTAGTATCCCATTTATTGTAACAATTGTCACTGCTTTGGGCATTCCAAGCTTTTTACTTTTGTGGCAGATTAATTTAAAAAAAGAAAATGGACGTTGTTACTCTAATTGGTTTTGCCGCTGCAGTTATTATAGGCGTAAGTTTAGGCTTGATCGGAGGTGGGGGCTCAATTTTGACTGTTCCGGTATTGGTGTACATTCTCGATGTTGATCCGGTTTTGGCGACTGCCTATTCTTTATTTGTGGTGGGTTCGACATCCCTAGTAGGAGCTGGGACTTTTATGAAAAAGGGCCTTGTCAATTACAAAACAGCTATAGTTTTCGCGATTCCTTCATTTATCGCTGTTTTCCTCACTCGTAAATTTCTTGTGCCATGGCTTCCTGATCCGCTTTTCACATTAGGAGATACTGCAGTCACCAAGAATGTTGGAATAATGGTCTTTTTTGCTTTGATCATGCTTGCCGCTTCTATTTCCATGATTACCGGGAAAAAATGCAAAGACTGCGATGAAAACGAAGAAATCAAATTCAATTATCCAATGATCGCATTGGAAGGTTCCGTTGTTGGATTGATAACAGGAATAGTAGGTGCGGGGGGAGGATTTTTGATAATCCCTGCCTTGGTGCTTTTGGCAAGGCTTCCGATGAAAATGGCTGTGGGTACATCCCTGTTGATAATTGCAGCAAAGTCACTGATTGGATTTTTGGGTGATCTTTCCACCCAAACGATAGATTGGAAGATATTGCTGATTTTTACTGGCTTGTCCATCGTCGGAATATTTATAGGAAGTGCTCTTTCTAAGAGAATCAATGAAAAAATTCTGAAAACAGGTTTTGGATGGTTTGTCTTAGTTATGGGTATTTATATCCTTGCCAAGGAATTATTAGCACTTTAATCAAGATGTTTCAAGAATATTTCAAAATCTTTCTGGATGGCTATTATGGCTATTGGAATTACCTCAGCTCGGAGATTTTACGTCCGTCTTGGCATAATTACTTCTGGTGGTTGGTTGGCCTTTCAGTAATCGTATGGATGGTAGAATTGATTTTTCCATGGCGAAAAAATCAGGCAGCGATTAGGGAAGATTTCTGGTTGGACGGATTTTATATGTTTTTCAACTTTTTCATCTTTTCACTGATTGTATACAATTCAGTTTCAAATGTCGCCGTGGAGGCATTCAATGACTTCCTTGGATTGTTTGGAATTGAAAATATGGTTGCTATTCAGGTTGGAAATTGGCCTGTATGGGCACAATTTCTTCTAATGTTTGTGATTGCTGACTTCATTCAATGGAATGTTCATCGCTTGCTGCATCATAATCCCTGGCTATGGGAGTTTCATAAAGTTCACCACTCGGTGACACAAATGGGATTTGCTGCGCACCTAAGGTACCACTGGATGGAGACTATTGTTTATAAATCAATTCAATACATCCCGTTGGCAATGATCGGGTTTGGCTTGGCTGATTTTTTCATATTACATATAGTTACGATCGCCATCGGTCACCTTAACCATGCAAATGTTAAAATCACATATGGTCCTTTAAAATATTTGCTCAACAATCCAGTGATGCACCTATGGCATCATGCCAAGAATTTGCCGGTAGGTAGCCATGGTGTCAACTATGGCATCTCGCTGAGTCTTTGGGATTATTTGTTTGGTACCGCTTACATCCCCAATGAAAATGAAAATGAGCCGCTAGGCTTTGATCATATCGAAGAATTCCCAAAGACTTTCTGGTCACAGATTACCTACCCATGGAACAAAAAGAATTAGCAAAAATCAACCCACTCAATTCTTGGAGCACAGTCCTTATTCTTTGTGCCACCTTGGGATTGGCACCATTTTTCCCTGAACCACATATCTGGGGTAAAATCAAATGGATTTCCGGAGGTGCGGTAGGGATGGAATTGATGGATTGGGGAGATTTTCTCTTTCATGGATTTCCATGGATTTTGGCAATTCGTCTCGCAATAATTGAAATTAAAAAAAGAGTGAAAGTCAAAACGCTATAAGGTGCTCCAGTGACTTTTATTACTGATTCGGTGGTAGTTGAGCCTGTAAATTTGAAAGAAAAATAATACAGCCATGTTCAACTTCTTTAGCGCAAAAACAAAAAAATACGAAGACATCCCATCGGGCACTTTCCATGATATGATGCTTCAGCCTGATACTGTAATCATCGATGTAAGGACCGCCGGGGAGTTTACCGGAGGAAAAATTAGAGGAGCAAGAAATCTCGACATCATGTCCGCTTCATTTGCCAATCAGGTAAAAAATCTTCCAAAAGATAAAGTATACCTTCTGTATTGCCGAAGTGGAAACCGAAGCGGTCAAGCCTGTGATATAATGGCTGATCTTGGCTTTGAAAAGTTAAAAAATCTCTCCGGAGGTATCATGCGATGGCCATTTGAGACGGTTTGAATTTTAGGTTAATTTTTGGGTTTAGAGTTAAAAAAGGTGAGTCATTCGGCTCACTTTTTTTATCTTTTTGATATTTTGTTCAGGGCAATTCCCCGCTGCATCCGTGAATGAAACGTATCCATGTCATCAGGACTTTTTTTCAGATGTTTTGTAGCACGTCCCTGCACGCGTGCGCGCCACATTTTGAAGGAACTTCGCTTCATGTTCCGACGCATGATTTCGATAGTCTCCCCCTCGGTGATACCAAATTGACCCAGTATGGCATCAAAAGGAGTTCTGTCTTCCCAAGCCATCTCTATGATCCGTTCGATATCCTCGATCGATAGTTCCTTAATTTTTGTCATGTCAGTCAAACTTTACGTAGCACTGAAAGTTTCCTATAAGTGAATAAAATTTCCATCGTATGGCTTAAAAGAGATCTCAGGTTAAGTGATCATGAGCCTTTAACTGAAGCTATTTTTGCAGGATTTCCGGTGTTGCTGATCTATTGCTTTGAGCCAAGCTTGGTGGCAGCTCCGCAAAGTGACCTTCGCCATTGGAGATTTGCATGGGAAAGTCTGGAAGATCTTAATGCACGGCTGAAGTCTTTTCAAGCCTCAGTTGCTGTTTTTTACTCAGAAGCATGGGATGTCTTTGAAAAGCTGAGCCAGGAAGTTCAAATCCAAGCTGTTTATTCCCATCAGGAAACCGGCATTAAAATCACTTTTGATCGAGATTTGCAAATGGCTGATTTTTTTAAAAAAAGCGGAATCGAATGGAAGGAATATACCCAACAAGGGGTACAGCGTGGCAGAAAAAACCGCGAGCACTGGAGAAATTCATGGTTTGGCTTTGCAAAAACTTCACTCAAAAATACAGATTTGAAAAAAGCGGTATTTTTCACTCTTTCAAGGCGGTTTTGGGAATCACATCCGCAAAGGCCCATCCCGGAGGCATGGAAAACGCCACATCCTCAGATGCAGCCAGGTGGCGAATCCAAAGCACGAATGTACCTCAAAACCTTCCTGGATGATCGGGTCAAAAACTACAACCGACACATCAGCAAGCCTGAACTCAGTCGTAAAGGTTGTAGTCGCCTTTCACCCTATTTGGCTTGGGGCTGTCTCTCCATTCGGGAAGTTTACCAGCTTTCGGAGTTAAAGTCCACTGCTGGATTTCAATCTAGAAACTTCACCAACTTCCAATCCCGACTCCGATGGCATTGCCATTTTATTCAGAAGTTTGAGTCAGAAAGTCGGATGGAATTTGAACCCATTAATCGGGGTTTTTTCAAATTTGAATATGAGGAGCGAAAGGATTGGATTGCTGCATGGGAAAACGGACTTACAGGTTTTCCCTTGGTAGATGCCAGTATGCGCTGCCTGAGAGAGACTGGTTATCTCAACTTCCGAATGCGTGCGATGGTAGTTTCATTTCTTACGCATCATCTTGCTCAGGATTGGAGATCCGGCAAAAATCATTTGGCTAGGATGTTTTTGGATTTTGAGCCTGGCATTCATTACCCCCAACTGCAAATGCAGGCTGGTGTGACGGGGATCAATACCGTAAGGATCTATAATCCAATCAAACAATCTCAAGATCACGATCCAGATGGGATATTTATCAGAAAATGGGTGCCTGAATTATTCAAATTGCCCAATACGCTGATTCATACTCCTTGGGAATTAACTCCTATGGAGCAGCAAAGTCTAGGGTTTAAGTTGGGCTCAGATTATCCATTTCCCTTGGTGAATTCTGAAATGGCAGCTGCAGCGGCTCGTAATCGAATTTGGGGAGCACAAAAGGATCCTGAGGTCGTGAAGGAATCAAATCGCATTGTAGAAAAGCATACCTTACCCAATCGCTGGGCTTAATATGAAAAAAGAACATCTACCTGAAAAAACCTGCCTAGTGTGCAAGCGGCCCTTTTCTTGGAGGAAAAAGTGGGAAAAGAACTGGGAAGAGGTGAAATATTGTTCACAGCGCTGCAGTGGTGATGCCAAAAAATTTCGAAAAGCTTAGCGGTATGCCCCAATATAGAATCCAAGCCAAAGAAGAAGCGGAAGGAAGTAGGCGATCAGCACAACTAAAGCACTTTCTTCGATAGTTCTCCTGCTTATAGAGTGAAAACCCAATACCCAGATTGCACCATAGATCAATTCGAATACATTGAGGACAGAAAGCGGATAATGAAACTTTTCCGCGACATTACTTGGCCCAACGAGCCAAAGCACTGAAAGCGGTTCGAAATTTTGAATATCGAAATAGCTGACACTGCTGGAAGGATTCATATAAACCAGTAATCTGAGTAGCTCAGGAAAAATAAAGACCATCTCAGCTACCAAAGCAAATCGCCACAGTTCTTTAAAATTGGCCTTGTATCCTACCATTAGGCCCATAGACCAAAACAGAAAAGCAATTACCGTGAACTTCCAAAGCAATGCAAATGGCGTCCATACGTAGCCAAGAGAATTGAAAATATGGAAAAACATCAAGCCTCCCTGTGATTCCAGCGATTCATAGCCGGGGATTGATTCAAGGATCAGCGTGTTGGTCAAGTACCGGATGACCAAAAAAATGATCAGAAGTAGAAAAAAATAAATTCGTTTATCGAAATCTATTAGCTCTTTCAGTCGTTGTGCTAACGGTGAAGTGGGTTTTGCCATTTTCAATTGTTAAAGTAACCAAATCTAAATGATTGTTTGGATTTCGCCTTAATTTTGCAATCAGAACCAAAAGAAAGTAATGATTAGTCCTGTTTGGAAAGTAATTTCGAGTTTGTTGTTAATGTTGGTTTCATGCCAGATTTTTGCCCAGGCAGGTGACCCTGCCGTGCCGGCCAATCCATCGGGGTATCTGTTGCTCGATAAAGGTCTGCAATACCGCGTAACCAAGTCAATCAATAGCATGTATGATTTTGACTTTGTGACTGCCGAACGGGATTTTGCAGTGATTATGTACCAATATCCGGAACACCCGCTCCCTGATTTTTTGATGGCTTTGGGCTATTGGTGGCGAATCGAGGTTGATGTGACCAATACCAAATTCGATAAAATTTTTATTCAATACCTCGATCGTGCAAATGAGAAAGCAGAGCGGATGTATAAAGAAGATCCTAAGAACAAAGAGGCTGCGTTCTTTTTAGCGGCAGGATATGGTTTTCAGGGAAGGTTATATAGTGAAAGGAAGAGTTGGACTAAAGCAACTTGGGCTGGAAGAAATGCGCTGAAATATATGGAACTGAGTAGGGGTGAAGAAGAATTCAATCCCGAGCTATTATTAGGTGATGCATTGTTTAATTATTTTTCAGTGTGGATCCCTGAGAATTATCCAATACTCAAGCCCGTGATGGCACTTTTTCCAAAAGGAAATAAACAATTGGGGCTTCAGCAGTTAGAAACTGTGGCTTCAAATGCTTTTTACACCCGAGTTGAAGCGCAATATTTTCTTTTTCGATTGTATGCTTCTGAAGAAAAACGGCCTTATGATGCCTTGAGAATTTCGGAATATCTGCATACAAAATTTCCAAATAATCCATATTTCCACCGTTCATATGCGCGGCACCTCTACACAGTAGGACGATGGACGGAGTCTGTGGAAAAATCAGTTGAGATTTTAGACAGAATCGAGCAGCGGCAATACGGCTACGAATCGAATAGTGGAAGATTCGCAGCTTTTTATGTTGCTGAATATAATAATCGGATCGGCAATAAAGCCGAAGCAAAAAAATACTACTTGAAGACAGTCGCTTATGGAGAGGAATCAGAATCTCAGGAGAGCGGATATTATTTGCATTCTTTAATTCAGCTTGGGAAAATGGAGTCTGAGTCGAAAAATAAAGAACTGGCGCGAAAATATTTCGACCAGGTGAAAAAATATGCAAAGCGAAAACACCCCGCTCATAAAGAGGCTCGCGATTTTATCAAAAAGAATAAACTTTAATTTAATTTCTCCCGTTTTAGAGATCTAGAACAGGAGATAATTTGAATTTTTTCAAGTGTGCAATGAGTTTAAACAGTATTCTTTGCCGATTTCCTTCAAAAGATTAACATTATTTTGATTTCCGCTTATCAAAAAGGGTTAAATCAATTTAAAACATTCATCAATTATATTAACTTTGTACCACATAAAATTTTGTAAATCCGAAAGACATGGATAATAACGTTAGAATAAAATTTGACAAAATAGATCGCAGGATACTTGAAATCCTTCAAGCAAATGCAAAAATCACCAATGCCCAGTTGTCCAAAGACATTGGACTTTCTCCCGCCCCAACTCTAGAGCGAGTAAAAAAATTAGAGCAATCAGGCATAATTAAAAGTTACCATGCTAAACTGGATCCGGAAAGAATTGGATTAGGTGTAAGCACTTTTGTGTTGGTAAGCTTAATAGGACATAACAAAGGAAACATTGATGCCTTTATGAAGGAGATTAATGAAATTCAGGAAATCATTGAGTGTCATCACATCACTGGAACAGGTGACTTTATTTTGAAGATCATTGCAAAAGATATTACAGCCTATCAGAAATTGATGCTGGAAAAAGTTTCTGAGATCAAAGAGGTGGATTCCATGCAATCCATGGTAATTCTCTCTACCTTTAAAGATTCAAAAGTGCTCCCAATTCCTGCGTAAGTAAGGATTTAAGAATAAATTTAGGGCGGCTCAACCGCCCTTTTTTTTTTGAAAAAATATGACGGAAAATCCCTGGCAAACGCTAAAAGTATCGACAGTATATGAAAATCCTTGGATAAGGATGGAGCACCATGATATTGTGAATCCTATCGGAAAAGAGGGGATTTATGGTGTTGTTCATTTTAAAAATCGGGCAATAGGGGTTATCCCGATTGACAAGGAAGGGAATACCTGGCTTATTGGCCAATATCGGTATGCATTGAAGGAATATTCCTGGGAAATCCCCATGGGTGGAGGGCCAAATGAGTTGGATCTAATGGAATCCGCCAAACGGGAACTGAAAGAGGAAACTGGATTAACTGCCGAGAAATGGACTCAAATCATGAAAATCCACACCTCGAATTCGGTGACCGATGAGCTGGGCTTCGTCTATATGGCAGAAGATCTTACTCAAGGCGAAACTGAATTCGAGGAAACGGAAGTACTTCAGGTCAAAAAGCTTCCCTTTCAGGAAGCACTTGATATGGTGATGTCCGGTGAGATCACAGATAGTTTAAGCATAGCAGGAATATTAAAGGCCGCCAGAATATTGGGATTTTAATACTATGACTCTTAAAGATCACTTAAATACAACTTTTCATCTGGCATACCCTGTGATGTTGAGCCAACTCGGACAGGTGTCTGTTGGTGTGGCAGACAGCATGATGGTGGGCAGGCTGGGTGCATTACCGTTGGCAGCAGCTTCCTTGGGCAATAGTATTTTTTTCGTATTGATGATGTTTGGAATTGGAATTTCCATGGGAATTACCCCCTTGATTTCCATTGCGGAGGGAAAAGGGAAAATCAAACGAATTTCCCGATTGTTTACCCATGGCTTGTGGATCAATCTTGCAACAAGCATTCTGCTTACAGCAATTGTTTTAGGCTTGTCGCAGGGGTTGTTTTTTCTGAATCAACCCGAGGATGTCGTAGTTCTGGCGATTCCTTACTTGCTCATAATTACAGCTTCTCTGATTCCAATGATGGTTTTTCAGACCTTCAAGCAAATGGCAGAAGGGCTCTCGCAGACCAAACAAGCCATGTACATCACCATTTTTTGCAACTTGATCAATATATTTCTCAACTGGGTGTTAATTTGGGGGTATTTGGGTGCACCTGCCTTGGGATTGAACGGGGCAGGTCTTGCCACTTTGATTTCAAGAATTTTAATGATGGTTTTGATGGGGGCTTATATTCTGTATTCGAAGCGCTATCAAATTTATCAATTCAGCCTTTCCATTCGGAACGCAAGTTTGCCCATGATTTACAGGATCTTGAAAATCGGTGTGCCAACAGGCTTTCAGTTTATTTTTGAAGTTTCAGCTTTTAGTGCTGCTGCAATCATGATGGGCTGGATAGGCGTAAATGCCTTGGCAGGACATCAGATTGCACTCAATTTAGCATCGATCAGCTACATGATGGCGACAGGCCTGGCTACTGCTGGAATGATCCGGGTAAGTAATCAGATTGGAAAAGGTAACCCAAAAGCAATGCGGGAGGCGGGTATGGTGGTGTTTGGAATGGTAATCGTTTTCATGTTCAGTGCTGCGGTGCTTTTTGTCGCAGCCCGATTCTTCTTGCCAACCTTATACATCGACGATCCGGAAGTGATTGCCCTAGCGGCTTCCTTGCTGATCATTGCCGGTCTTTTTCAACTCTCTGACGGGGTACAAGTAGTAGGGCTTGGAGTATTGAGAGGAATGGAAGATGTAAAAGTTCCCACATTAGTGACCCTGATGGCCTATTGGGTTTTGGGATTACCCTTGGGTTATCTTTTCGCTTTTGAGTTTGGTATGGCTGAAAAGGGCATTTGGTATGGCTTACTGATAGGGTTGAGCATCACTGCGGTGATCCTGTTTTACAGGTTTCATGCCTTGAGCAAAAGGCGACTACTCGAGAAGCCGGTTCCTCATGTTCATTCATCAATTCCGTAAAAGGAGCTTCTGTTTTTGCGGCTAAGGGCTATATTCGAACAAAACTAATTTGAATTTTATGAAGCGACTTTTAGTACTCTTTTTAGGGGTTTTAACCTCTGTTTCCTCTTTTTCCCAACAGCCAGCAGTGCTTTCCCAGCGTGCACAGGCTGAAGTGGTCGATTCTTGGTTGGAAGATCGAATTCAGAATCTTTTGCCAAGTCTCATGACTGAAACAGGCATAGACATGTGGATTGTGATGTCTAGGGAGTACAATGAGGACCCGGTGATCCGTACGCTATTGCCTGCAACTTGGCATGCTGCCCGTAGAAGAACTATTCTGGTTATGTATCAGCCAACACCAACCGCAAAGGTTGAAACCTATGCAGTAGCACGATATGACGTGGGAAAATCCTTCAAAAAAGCATGGGATCCAGAAGCACAGCCTGATCAATGGAAAGCACTGATGGAAATCATTTCTGCAAAGAATCCTAAGAAGATAGGACTAAACTTTGCCAAGGATTATGGTCATGCAGATGGTTTGACACATTTTGACCATGAGGAATTTCTTAAAAATCTTCCTTTAGAATATAAAGCTAAAGTAACTTCCGCTCAGACTTTGGCTGTGAGATGGCTTGAGACGCGTACTCCGGCAGAAATGGCCACCTACAAGCATATTCAGGAATTAGCGCACTACATTATTGCTGAGGGGCTTTCTAATCGGGTCATCACTCCCGGCGTGACGACCACTGAGGATGTGGTTTGGTTTTATAGGGAAAAAATAGTGGAGATGAAGTTGGATACTTGGTTTCACCCAACGGTAGATATTCAAAGGCCGGATCCTGCTTCGGATGAGGCAAGCCGTTCTTTCGCCGTCAGGCCAAGTGAGCAAGTGATTATGCCGGGAGATTTGCTCCACATTGACTTTGGGATTACGTATTTGAGACTAAATACCGACACCCAGGAATTGGCTTACGTCCTGAAAGCAGGAGAAACAGAAGTGCCAAAATACCTTCAGGATGCATTGGCTGTAGGGAATCGTCTACAAGACATTCTGACCTCTAACTATGTGGCAGGAAGAACAGGAAATGAGATTCTCAGAGAAGCGAGAAAGGTGATGCAAACAGAAGGAATTCGTGGCACCATTTACACGCATCCTTTGGGCTATTATGGTCACTCAGCCGGACCCACTATCGGCATGTGGGACAATCAGGGTGATACTCCTGGGGCAGGTGATTTTCCACTCCATGCCAATACTGGCTATGCAATTGAGTTGAACGCCGTTGTTTTTGTCAAAGAATGGAACAAGGATGTCAGGGTGATGCTCGAAGAAGGCGCCTTCTTTGACGGGAAAAAAGTCACCTATTACAATGGCCGGCAGAAGTCAATTTTAGCGATTCCGAGAGTAAGCGACTATTTGGGTTATTGATGAGCTAAATAGGTTTTTCGGTCTCTTTTGATAAAAAATAAGATCAAAAATGCCAGAAAAGCAACACCTCCCGAAGCAAGGAAAACGAGTCTAAAATTCTCGGGATTGTTTGCATAAAGCCATCCCGAGATCACCGCTCCGACGCCGATGCCGCTTTCCAGGAAGATATACATTGTCGCAAGTGCTCTTCCTCTGAATTTATCCAAAGAAAGATCCACCACCCAAGCAGTCGTAGTAGGACTGTACATGCCCACCGCAGCTCCAAAAAGAACCCCTGAGGAGAGTAATACTGCCTTGCTTTCTGCATAAGCTACCGCAACCATCGCCAACATCATACAGACTACAGCTGCTCTCAGGACTACCACTCGTCCATATCGGTCAGAAGTCTTTCCTGCTATAAGTCGGATACCCAAAGAAGAAATAGTAAAAACAGCAAAGAATAATCCTTTATTTTTAATTCCAAGATAAGTGGAAAAGTCTGGTATAATGGTCAGAACTACTCCGAAAGAGAATACTGAGAGAAATAAAATTATTGAAGGTAAAAGGACCCGTTTTTCGATGATCTCATGCCGATTGAGCCTGAACATGCTAAGGGAAATCGGCTCCTTTTCCTGAAGGGTTTCCTTAAGTTTGAGTAAAATCAGAATAGAGAAAATCGCTGTAAAAGCCGCGCAATAAAAAACCGTGTTGATTGACCAAATGCTCGCAATCCAGCCACCCATAGCTGGTCCTGCGGCCATTCCCAGCGAACCAAAAAGCGATTGGATTCCCATGGCCTCCCCCCTTTTTTGAAAAGGAACGATATCGGCAACGTAAGCGGAAGCGCCGGTGGGAGTGAAGCCTGCCGAAAATCCATGAGCAAATCTTAAAAACAGGAATCCTGAAACAAAGGTCAACAGCGGATACAGCAAGCCTACCACAAAACAGACCGTTGCACCTACCATCATCACTGGAATCCGGCCGATTTTGTCTGCTAATTTTCCACTGAACGGCCTGGAAAGTCCAGCCGAAAGGGTGAATAAAGCAATGATCAATCCTTTGTAATCTTCTCCTCCCAGAGAACTCAGGTATGCCGGGAGTTCGGGAATGATCATATTGAATGATGAGAAAAAGAGAAAGGAGCTAATGCAAAGCAGAAAAAAATCAACCGTGTAAAAAGAGGGTAAAGGGCGCATCCGGTTTAGAAATGGAAAGTAAAAGGCCGAAAACAATTCCGGCCTTTTTAATTAATCTTTTTTTGCTTCTTCTTCACTCTGTGCGAGTAGGAATGCTTTCATGAATTCATTCAGCCCGCCGTCCAATACGCTCTGCGCATCTGAAGTTTCGTGGCCGGTTCGATTGTCTTTCACCAGTTTATATGGGTGAAGGACATAGTTTCGGATTTGTGATCCAAAGTCTACTCGAAGTTTTGAGGATTCAATTCGCGCGATCTCCGCATTTCGCTTCTCAAGTTCCATCTGATAAAGTCGGGACTTCAACATTTGCATCGCTTTTTCACGGTTGGCAAGTTGAGATCGTTCGATCTGACAGACTACGACGATTCCAGTAGGCTTGTGCGTCAGCTGAACTTTGGTTTCCACCTTGTTCACATTCTGACCACCGGCACCACCTGAACGGGAAGTGTGCAATTCTACGTCTGCGGGATTGATGTCAATCTCGATCGTATCATCCACTTCCGGATAGGCATACACGGAAGCGAACGACGTATGTCTTCTTCCTCCTGAGTCAAATGGGGAGATTCGTACCAAGCGGTGAACGCCGGTTTCGGATTTCAGGAAACCGTAAGCAAGCGGTCCTTCGAATTCTAAAGTCGCGGACTTGATTCCCGCTACTTCTCCTTCTTGGACATCCACTTCCCGGACTTTATACCCGTTTTTTTCACCCCACATGATGTACATACGCATCAGGATGGAAGCCCAATCGTTGCTTTCAGTACCGCCGGCACCTGGGTTGATTTCAAGTACGGCATTGAGCTGGTCTTCCTCATTAGAGAGCATTTTTTTGAGCTCCAACTCTTCCACAGCATCTTTTGCAGCCAAAAACTCAGCCTTCAGTTCCTCCTCAGGTACCTCACCTGCGCTGTAGAATTCATACAGCACATCCAAGTCTTGGATTTTTTGATCCAAACTTTCAAAAGAATTGGTCCAGCCTTTACGGACTTGGATTAGTTTCATTGTTTTTTCGGCTTCTTCTGGGTTATTCCAGAAGTCTGCCTGGGCCGATACGGCCTCGAAGTCTTCTATTTCTGCTTTCTTACGATCGTAGTCAAAGATACCTCCTCAAAGCCGATGTGCGGGCTTTCAAGTCTTTCAGCTGTTCTGAAGTCATCTGTCTAGGTTAAATTTAAAGTGCAAAAGTCTAAAAAAATTTCCGCTTTTGCCAGCAAACTTTAACTATTCCATCCTCATCAGGATGATTTGAATGCCGTATCCGGTCGTGTTTTTGAAGGTTTTATAACGCAATGGCAACAGCGCCAGTCCCGTACCAATCAAAATCCCGGAAGTGATTGCCACTCCCTGATCGATTTGAAGTTGATTTTGTTGATAAATACTGTTTACTGCCTCTACGGTCATTAAAATTCCACCTGCCCCGAGAAATAGGGCTGTCAGATTTCTGAGCGTACTGTTTCTTGGATCTTTATCTCGGATTCCAACTTCCAAAATATCGGAAGGACTAAGAATATTCTCTTTGAGATAAATGTAATCCGTATCCAAACTGACAATCTGGTCAGTAACAAAATATCCCAGCTTTTTACTCTTGTAAGTGATGGATTCCCCCGGATAATACCTCAATTGGGATTTTTGATTGTTGCCTCTTTTCAGGAGCAGGAAATCTTTGCCTTGGGCATGCGCTCCTATTAGAATGAAAAAGAAATACGCAATGAATAAGCTTAACTTCATAAGTGAAAAATAACAAAAAAAGGGAAGGAGCCTTCCCCTCGATATTTAGATTTTTACGATCCAATTTCTTGTGTCGGCAATTTCTCCGTACTTAATTCCGTCCAATTCATTCAAAACTTTATTTGAAAAGGCATCCGGTCCCTTTTCAGGCAAAAGGTAGTCTTGACCGTTCACATTGATTTTGGAGATGTGCGCAATAGTTGCTGCTGTTCCTGTACCAAAAGCCTCTTTCAAACTCCCATTTTTCAATGCTTCTTCCAGCTGTGAAACAGTCAGGAATCTTTCTTCCAGTGGCTTGTTCCAATCTTTTGCAAGTTTGATGACAGAGTCTCTGGTTATTCCTTTCAGTATTGTACCAGTATTAGTGGGTGCAGTAATCAAAGTTCCATTAATGTCAAACATCACATTCATGGTGCCACTTTCTTCGATTTTACTGTGGGATTTCCCATCGGTCCAAAGAAGCTGATCATAACCAGCCCGCTGAGCCTGAAGTGCCGGGAAAAGTGATGCGGCATAGTTTCCTGCAGTTTTTGCTGCTCCGGTTCCTCCTTCAGTTGCTCTGGTGAATTCGGTTTCAACTTTCACACTCACAGGCTTGCTGTAATAAGCTCCAACTGGGCAGGTGAATATGATGAATTTGTAGGTGTCGGATGGTTTGACTCCGATGTAGTTGTCCATCGCAAACATGTATGGGCGGATGTACAAACTTGCACCTTTACCTGAAGGAACCCAATCCCGGTCTAAATCCAGAAGCTGAAGTAATCCTTCCATGAAAATTTCTTCTGGAATCTCCGGCATACACATTCTAACAGCGGATTCATTCAATCGTCTGGCGTTGGCATCACCTCTGAAGATTAATATTTCACCTTTTTCATTTTTGTAGGCTTTCATGCCTTCAAATATGGATTGACCGTAGTGGAGTGCGGCGTTGGCTGGATGAAGATCCAAACTTCCATAAGGTTCGATCCTCAAATCCGTCCACTCTCCGTTGATAAAGTCCGCCACAAACATGTGATCAGAGATTGTTCTTCCAAATACCAAGTTTGAAAGGTCAGTGTCTGGGAGTTTTGACTTTTTAGTTTTTTGAACCGGGATTGCTAGTGAGGTCTTCATGCTCATTGTGGTTGGTGCAAAATAGGATTTTTTTTGCTGGGTGAATGCTAAGCCTAAAAGGCTAAAGGGTTATCATAAGAGGCTAAATTACCAAAAAAGACCGTGCTTTTTATAATCTTGGTCTCCAAGTTACTTCTTCAATTTCAAGTTCCATTGCCATCTTTCTCCCCAGTACAAAAAGGTAATCAGAAAGCCTGTTTAGGTACTGAATCACTAAATCTGAGACTGGCTCAAATGATGCGAGTTCGACAACGATACGTTCGCTTCGTCTACAGACAGTTCTCGCCAAATGGCAAAAAGAAACTGATTGGTGTCCGCCAGGCAAAATAAAAGCGGTCAACATCGGGAGTTGCGTATCCATCAGGTCCATTTCTTTTTCCAAAGATTCTACATCCTCTACATGGAGATCTGGTTTTTTTACTTTGTCTTTTCCGGGTACGGTGGCCAGATCTGCACCGATAGTGAACAGTCTGTCTTGGATTTCTTTTAAAAACTCCGACCGCTTCTCATTTACTTTCTGGTCTCTGAGTAAGCCCAAGTAGGAATTGAGTTCATCAACCGTCCCGTAAGCGTCAATTCTCAAGTCAGATTTAGGAACTCTTACGCCTCCCAATAATGATGTGATTCCTTTGTCTCCCGTTTTTGTATAGATTTTCATTCTCCCTCGTTTCGTTCGGAGGCAAAAATAAGAATCTATTCGAATTAACTGGGCTAAAATCAAACAGTCATTGGGACACCTCTTGTAGGATTGGGATTGATTTTGTCAGTTTCTACCAATCCATCCCGAAGTCTGATCACCCGATGGGCGTAGTGAGCAATATCATCCTCGTGGGTAACCATGATTATGGTATTTCCGCTGGCATGTAATTCATGAAAAAGCTCCATGATTCCATGGGAAGTTTTGGAATCCAAGTTGCCTGTGGGCTCATCGGCCAAGATGATGCTTGGATTATTTACCAGCGCTCTGGCAATGGCGACACGTTGGCGCTGACCACCAGAGAGCTCGTTGGGACGGTGTTTGGTTCGGTCTCCCAAGCCTACATTGTCAAGTGCTTTGAATGCCAATTCTTCTCGTTCAGATCTGCTGTAACCCGCATATACTAAAGGTAAAGCCACATTATCCAGGCAACTGGCTCTCGGAAGTAGGTTAAAAGTCTGGAATACGAATCCGATTTCCTTATTTCTGATTTCGGCTAGTTCATTTTCACTCATGTCGCTGACGTCCCGACCTGCCAAAATGTAGGTTCCTGAAGTAGGGGAGTCAAGACACCCAATGATATTCATCAATGTAGATTTGCCAGAACCGGAGGGACCCATGAAGGCTACGTATTCTCCTTTGTCCACACTGATGCTGACCGATTTAAGGGCTTGAATAATTTCAGAGCCCATTTTGTAGGTTTTGTTGATTTCGTGGGTTTCAATGACTCTGCTCATGATATAAAATTTCGATTAAGGTAGTGGTTTAGTTCTTAATATTTGGAAGACCAATGTGTCAAAATACGTGAAAAAATCTTAATAGTTGGTCCCTTGCAGCAATTCTATTTCATCCCAAGTGAGCCATGAACTCATCTCCTGAAAGGCTGAGGTAGCGTAATTATCTAAACCAATCCGCTTGGCGGCCTGAACTTTTCGTATCCAAAGCATTGGGTCTTTGTTGAATTCGGTGGCCGAGTTAAGTAATTCATATTGATCCAATGGATCTTTCAGTCGATCTGCAGCGCATAGAATCAAAGGAGTTTTATAGGGATTGGAATTCAGTTCATCGCCTACCTGAAGAAATTCCGTGAATGAAAGCAATGAAGCTTGATTTGTCCAATCAGGATTTTGGAGAAAAGCAGCCAGCTTATCTTCGTTTTCAACTTTTCCTTTTAGAAAGTTGCCTAATTCATTCAATTGAAATTTAGTCAAGCCGTGGGCTTTTCTTTCCAAGAGTAGAAAAGCGAAGGTTCCTTTCCATTCTGTAGAAGAGATTCCCTTCCACTGATCAAACAGCTTATCAGGAATGCTTTGGTTGAATTTGGAAAGAATAATCTGAAATTCATCAGCAGTACTTTGACCTGGAATTTGAAATTTCTCTTTGAATTCTGCTGCTTTTGCCTCAAATCCTCCCAGTTGAAGGATGATTAAATGATGCGGTCTGAAAGCCTTGAAGCCTTTTTCCTCTGCTACAATCAGATCTTTGGAAGCCTTTTCAAAATCAAGATTTTGAGCCAAAATTCCTGCAGTTAGATTTAGATAGTAACCTGCGTCGCCGGGATTTCTGAATGCCAGACCGTTTAGATTTTTCACTGATTCGTTGACTCTTCCGGCAGCCAAACTTCGGATGGAGGCCGTTTCCTGTACCTGCATCAGGTATTCCAGCATATTCTCCTGTCTGCTGACAGAATCTAGCCAAACCAACTCTTCTGCAGTAGATGAGAAATTTTTTAAAGAAAAGAGATTTCGAAGACCCGCGTTCAAAAGCATCGGTGATGTTTCTTTTTCCAACTGTTCACGAAGGCGCCTCAGATCACTCGTTGGATTAACAATCCCCTGTAGATTATTACTGGCCGTTCTATTGATTTTAAAGATCAATTCATTTCCTAGCTGAGTATCCTGTCCATCTTTTTGAAGCTTACTTTGCAAGGCAATCAGATTGGAGGAAAGTATCGGATTATCCGATCCATGAGACGACAACAGCTTAAGTGCTTCTTCTGGCTTTTGAATCTTGACATAAAGTAGCGCCAGATTATTGATAAGAAATGGATTTTCGGGAAATCTCCGGAGACCATTTTCGAGGTAATAGACCGCCTCAAAAGGTTTATTTTCCCGAATCATCCTCGAACTCTGCAAAATTATGTTGTCGACTTGTGGGGCTTCCGAAAAACTTTGATCCAAATGCTGTTTGGCAAGTGTGGGCTGGTTGAGATCAAAAAGAAGCTGCGCAGTAGCATTTTTCGCCTTTTGGTTTTTCCGAAATGCGGCCCAAGAATTTTCATACAAGATACTCGCTTCCAGCTTTTGACCGGTTTGGTAGTAATAATCACCAAGGATACTAGTGGTCAAAGAGTTGACTTGCGGTGCTAGGACTGCATCCATATAGATCGTAACTACCAAAATCGATATCAATCCCCCTATCCGAAGGTGATAGTAGGGAAGGGAATAAGGCTTGAAAAGAATTTTATCCACAGATTTTCCGGAGTCCATGACTGAAAGAAAATTACTCAGAATATAGACCATGAAAAACAGCGAAAACCCAAACTGGGAATAAACGATCAGATGCTTCAAAAACTCTTCAGCAGCTTGATTTCCTGAAATTTCGAGCTTCCAGATGACCCAAAATGTAACTCCAAAACCCAAGAGAAAGAGCGCTTTTAGAAATGCCGGAAATGCTGCAATCTCAGGGACTTGATCGATTTTTGCAGAAGTGGATATCCAGCCAAGTATGCCTATAGGAAAGATCAGAAAAAGTGGAGAGAATGTCGGAAAAGGGAGATTCGCATCTCCTTTTAAGTCCAATAAAAGAAAAACCAAAGTCAAAAGATAAAGCCCTGATATCCCCAGAATTTGAATGGAGATTTTCATGCTTACATTCCGATTCGCTCTGGCGAGCAGAAGATAAATGCCGGAAACAACTCCGTGCCCTTGCCAAAAAATCCATGCGATTGCCATTCCAAGGCCAATCACCAAGCTTTGCTCTGAAAGATATAGGGCTGGGTTTGCAATCGGACTGAGCCTAATCAATGCAAAAATAGCTGCTCCCGAACTTAGAAATAATATTACCCATCTTAGGCCAAACGTAGTGTTTGTTCTCCAGACGTGGAAATAAATAACAGGCAAAATAGTACCTGAAATCAACACGATAAGAGGAGTATTGGAACTTGGAGAACCTATATTCAGCCCGTTGGAATTGGCCAGTGTCAATAAAATAATCCAAGCAGCTCCTGCGAGGAGAAAGGGGACTTTTTTGAAAGTACTGAAAAGTGCTAAAACTGAAACGGAGATCAGGAATATGATCCCTCCATACAAGTAGCTCTCTGTCAAAGTAAACCCCGGAGGTAAGGAGTGGAATTCCTGAAAAACCAGAAAATTATCAACCTGAATCGGAAACGAAAGCGTTCCGAGATTTACCCAATCCAATGGAATCGCCACAGCATCCAGAAAAGCAGCGGGGACAATATTTGGATAATAAGCTGAACCAAAAATGAAGGAATATACCGCAAAAAACCCTCCCGTCACTAGGAGCAGGAGGGCTGAGATTTTTGCAAAGGAGCTAGGCAAGGAAGTTTTATTCAACATTATTATTCCAGAACCTTTGGTACACGGAAATAGTCAGCGTCTCTTTTTGGAGCATTTTTCAAGCCAGCTTCATGGTCAAGGTGAGGACCTGCTTTGTCTTCCCGCATGATATTGACTTCAGAGGACATGGTAGTTAGCGGCTCGATCGAGCTAGTATCCAATTCATTCAATTGCTCGACCCAGTCCAGAATCTGAGACATGTCTTTGGACATTTTCTCAGCAGAATTTTCGTCAAATTCCAATCTCGCCAAGTGGGCTATTTTTTTTATGGAGTCTTTATCTATTTTCATTTTGCGGGTTTTTCTAAGCTTTATTTACGGGATTGTCTTGATCGAGTTGATTTTGAATAGTCATAAAACAAGCTTCCTTTAACTTCTCATCAGTCTCAAAATCTTTAGGATATAAAGCATGGTGCAAAACCATTTTGGCAGGTATTCGACGAAGAAGAAACTTCCCGTCCTCGGGCAAAATTAGATGATTAAAGGATAAAGTGACAGGGATGACAGGGATTTGTTTCTCCATGGATAGTCGGAAGGCCCCATTTTTGAAAGCAACCATCTTTGGAGGATGTTTGGTATAGATTCCCCCTTCGGGAAACAGCACAATTCCACTTCCCTGATCTATGGCATCGCTTGCTCTTCGCATCGTTTCAGCCCGACTTTTAAGTCGATCTCGATCCACGGCGATATGGAGGTTTTTGAAGTAATATCCGAAAAGCGGTGCTTTTCGGATTGAAGCTTTTCCGATAAATAGCACATCACCGGGAATGAATCCCATCATAGCCACATCAAGGTAACTGAAGTGATTGGCCATAAAGATGTAGGATTTCCCTTTTTCTATTTTTCCTTGAATCTCTATTTTCACAGGAAGGAAAATCAATAAAAAGTAGATTTTAGCCCAATATTGATTGATTTTTCGTCCATATTTTTTCCATCCCGGCACCCAAATGCAGGTTAGGAAAAGTGGGAAAATCACCAGAAATGTGAGCAGAAACGCTACCGCTACGTATATCGAGTAAATGCGTGCCAAAACCCTACTCATGGTTAATCATGTGGTTGGCGACTTTGATAAAATACCCCATCATAAGCTCTTTTGCATGCTGTTCCGGCTTTAGTTTGTCCAAGGCAGTGAGCATAGCATTCAGCCAATGATCGCGCATACCGGGATCGATTTTCCAATCCAGATGTCGCATTCTCAGCCTCGGATGTCCCCGCTCTTCCAAATAAGTTTGAGGACCTCCAAAGACTTGCAGTAAAAAAAGAAAAAGTCTTCTTTCTGCAGGCTCGAGATCTTCTGGATAGAGTTTTCGCAAGGCTTGGTTTTGTGCCACTTCCCGGTAAAAATGTCGCGTCAACTGACGGATTTGCTCTTCACCGATCAATTCATAAATGGATTGAAATGAATTCATGCCGCAAACTTAGCGAAATATTCTTCGATCAGGATTCGAGTTTTTTCACCTTGAGAGAGGTGCCTTCAGTGGAAATGACGACGATTTTTTCATCTTGATCGATGAAATCTCCGCGGGAAGTAGCATCATAGATTTCCCCGTCGATTTCAACCCTTCCGCTTGGTCTCAAACGGGAGTGGACAATTCCTTCCTTTCCCAAAAGTGAATTGGAATAAAAACTCGATGTGTATCCATCACTGCGCTCTTGAGTACTGGAGAGTGTAATGGTACTAAATGCGCCCCATTGATTAATTTTGGGAGTCAACCAAAAAACCAATCCGACAGAAGCTAGTGCAGCCAGTATGACCGTTAACAATGCTCCGAAAAGTTGAGAAGCAGGCACAAAATCAAAGTTGAAATCCTGATTGGGAAGCATTCCAAGTACTAATCCCCCCAAAATGAACACAATGCCTAAGACTCCGAAAATTCCAAATCCGGGAATTACAAACAGCTCCACGGCTAACAGAATAATTCCGGCAATAAAGACTAAAATCTCCCAGTTCTCCGCCAGGCCATTGAGATAGTAAGGGATGAAATAAAGTAAAGTCGCCACGACGGCTGCCAAGATCGGAAATCCAACTCCCGGGGTCTGGAGCTCAAAATAAATACCTCCGATGATGATCAAGATCAGAACACCACTAATGGCGGGATTAAGAAAAAAGGAGATGATTTTGTCGATAAAATCCTCCTCATAAGCGATAATTTCAGCAGTATCCAGATTTTGAGCTTTCAAAATTTCATCAATAGATTTGTACTCTCCTTCACAAAAACCATGTTTGATTGCTTCTGAAACAGAAAAAGTGATTACTGTACCTGCTTCAGAAATACCCTCAATTTCGATTTTTTCATCCACCATTCCTTCTGCGATTCTGGGGTTTCGGCCCTTAGCTTCAGCTGTACTTCGCATCATTGATCTCATGTAGGATTGGTATTTGTCCGGAGCAGCAGCGCCAACTGCGCCACTTACTACAGTGGCAGCGCCAATACTTCCGCCCGGGGCCATGTAGATGCTATCACATGCAATGGAGATTAAAGCTCCTGCCGAGGCCGCGTCCTTATTGATGAAAACATACACCGGAATTTCGGACTCAAGAATCATTGTTCGAATTTCATCGGCATCATTTACAGTTCCTCCATAGGTATCCATCTCGATTATAATGAGTGTGGCTTCGGATTTTTCGGCTTCTTCTAAGGCTAGCTTCACACGCCGGTTCATTGCAGGATCGATATTCGAATCGATTTTGAATGTGTATACTTTATTAGCCTTATCCTGCGCATTCAGAGAAAAGCAGGATAAAACGAAAATAAAAACGAAGAGGAAATGAAGTCGCATTTTTAGCTTAATATTAGTTGCAAAAGATAAGGATCACCTGATCAATACGATAATTTTTTACAGCAAGATTCCCGTTGGGATTTGTACTATTTGTGTTAGAAAAGAAATAAGGCTTCCAAAAGCCATTAATCGGTAATTCTAGCATAATTCTTGCGAATTGTATGTTGGATTTTTGATTCATTTCATTTGAAACCTTTGATTAACATGACTTCCAAACCCAAACTTATAAGCTCCCTTATTCTGGTTTTGTTTTTAACCTATTCGTATTCAAATGCTTCAGGCCTAAATTTAGGAGATTCAGTCGGTGTTGAAAGGGTAGGAGACAAAACTTTCATCTTGCATAAGGTAAGCCCTCAGGAAACTCTTTTTGCGATTTCAAGAAAGTATCAAGTCCCTGTTGGGGAGATCCAAAATTCAAATGAGGTACTTAAGCAAGGCTTGAAAATCGGTCAAACAATCCGTATTCCTTATGTTGAGAAATCGGCCTTGGATGCTGGTTCTACACTTCACAAAGTTGCTCCGGGCGAAACACTCTTCTCTATATCGAAAAAATACGGGATTACAGTGGATTCGTTGAAGCAGTGGAATAAGCTTCTCGGGAACGACCTGAGTGTGGGTCAAGCTTTAGTTGTTAAAGAAACAGCTTCGCAGGCTGCCGTAACTGCTCCTTCCCAAACAATCGCTTCCACTTCAACAGTAGCAACCGCCACAAAACCTGAGAAAGTTGTAAATCAACCCAAATCAGAACCTAAGCCTATCGAGAAGAAACCGGAACCTGTGGAGACCAAACGAGCACAGGCAGAGAGTCTTACTGCTCCAAAATCCACTCCAAGCTCAAATGTAAGTGCTACCCCGATCGTACCGGGAGTATGGATTTCACACACAGTGAAGTCAGGTGAAACATTGTTTTCGCTCTCCAATCAATATGATTCCAGTGTAGAAGATTTGATAAAGTGGAATGGCCTTACTTCCAATAATCTACGCTCAGGCCAGGTGATCAAAGTTGGAAGAGCGGCTGATGGACCTTCGACAGTCCCTGTGATCGGAACTCCAAGAGTTGCAGCCAGTACAGCAGAGATGACTGTAGAACCAACAGTGGAAAACACATCCGGTGGATTTAAGAATGTCAAAGAAACCGGCCAAGCAGAATTAATAGAAGGTACCGGTGGGCACAAAAAGTACCTCGTATTGCATCGTGAAGCGCCTGTAGGAAGTATCATGCGCGTCAAAAATGAAGAAAACGACATCACGATTTTTGCCAGAGTGGTGGGCAAGCTTCCTGAAACCGGTGATAATTCCAAATTAGTTATTAAACTTTCCCAAGCAGCATTTGACCAACTCAAAGCGGTCAATCAGCGCTTCCCAGTGGAAGTTTTATATTAAAAATTCAACAACTCATCACCTTAAAAGCCGGCGCAAGTCGGCTTTTTTCATGAGGTTCGTTGTGCATTGTAGTCTTCCAAGCTTACCTTTGTGACGATAGTACCCCAAAATGAACAAAGTCCAACTTTTCTTTCATCATACATTCCGATTTATATGGAATGCTGTTTTCATTATTTCCTATCCTATTTTGGCCAGTTTTGGTTTGCTTTTTATCGGATTTACTTTCCTTTTTTCCAAGCTTTCTTTTCTATTGACCCGATTGAGGACCGATAGCAAAACTATTGTTCTGAAGGAATCTGAGTGGAAAACAATGGATTATTCCAATGACCTGCTTGAGGCTAAAGTGTGTATGCAAATAATGTTTGGACCATCTGGATTTAAGTTGAGAAGGAAGGATGGGGTGCCTTCAGTATTGCAGGATTATGTTTTTGGCAATAAGGTGAGAGTGTTGGAAGAGGGGTTTATTTTGGAAAAATGGAATACCATGGAGCCAAAAGAAATGCCTGATTTCGATATTTGTCTTTATGATCCCGATCGGGACTCTTTGAGGTCACTTACTACGATCAAAAGCTTTGACTGGCATGTTTCCGATAAATTGGACAATGAACTTTCCTTCAAATGGTTTGATGGGACACAAGGTGGAGAGGTGAAAGTTCAGCTCTGATGCAGCAATTGAAGGATTTTTTAGACCAAAAAGTCGAGCAGTACAATCAGCCCGGATTCATTGCCAATGATCCAATTTCGATTCCTCATCGGTTTTCAAAAAAGCAGGACATTGAGATTTCAGGTTTCTTTGCGGCTATTCTGGCTTGGGGGCAGCGAAAAACAATTATTAATAAATGTCTGGAGCTTTTTCAGCGAATGGACAATGCGCCGCATGATTTCCTTTTGAATCATCGAGAGATCGATCTGAGACCTTTTTTGAGTTTCAAGCATCGAACTTTCAATGATATTGATACCCTTTATTTCATTCATTTTTTGACATGGTTTTATAAAAATCATGAAAGTTTGGAAGAGGCTTTTTTAAAAGGTCAAACCGGTCATCTGGATTCGATGGAATCGATACTAAGTCAATTTCATGTTTTCTTCTTCAGCTTAGAGGATGCTCCAACCCGAACCAAAAAGCACATCGCAACACCGGCACGCAAAGCCGCCTGCAAGCGGATTTCGATGTACCTGCGCTGGATGGTGCGGTCGGATGACAAGGGTGTGGACTTCGGTCTTTGGAAAAACATTGCTCCCGCTCAGTTGATTTGCCCCTGTGACCTGCATGTGGATCGAGTAGGGAGAAAGCTCGGGCTCATTACCAGAAAACAAACTGACTGGTTTACAGCATTGGAGTTGACTCAAAAACTCCGGGAGTTTGATCCGCTGGATCCGGTCAAATATGACTTTGCCCTCTTTGGATTGGGGATAGAAGAGAAGTTTTAGGAAGCTTATGGATTATAGTCCATAGACGATGGCAGATATTGCATTCGGAAAGAATGAGGCAATAGGAACGAAATTTATATTAAAAAGAACAGACTAATTTTTAATGTGAAGAATGCCATGGACTATTAGCTATGGACTATCAACTTTTAATGAAACTTCTTCACCTCCGGTGCATCAGCACTTGTGGACAGATCTGTAGCAAATCGCTCCGCATAATTATCCAGCAATTGCATCACACGGTCTTGCTTCGGAGATTTCACGATCAGTCCTGCATGATAGTCTAAGGGTACCCGGAAACAAACTTCAGGATCGTCAAAGCCACTCAGATCAGGATGTTCATATTTAGAAAGTGTCAACACGATACCTGCGTAATTTTTGGTCACTTTAGGAAGTTTGTACTTTTCGTGTTTAACTACCGCATCCTCTATTTTTGCCCATTCTTCCCATAGGTTAACTCCAGTAGCCGCTTCGACCATTTCGGCTAGATGTGCTCCACCCACGCGTGAGGCAGTTTCCAAAAAGTAAATTTGTCCATCTTCCCTGCTTTTGATAAATTCGGTATGGGAAGTTCCGTTTTTCAATCCAAAGGCTTTCATGATTTCCTCGTTTACCTTTTTGATCGCTTTATCTTCCTCAGAGCCGTATTTAATGTTGGCAGATCGGAAGATTCCTCCTCCCTGTGAGATTTCCATCGGAGTAGCCAAATAGCGAGATACCGTCAAAAACAAAGTTTTACCATCCAACTGAAGTCCATCTGCATGGTAAACATCACCGGGTTTGAATTGCTCCACGAGGTAATAAACCCTGTTTTCACCCAATTCATTGATGTGTTTCCAGAGATCCTCCTTGTTGTGGACTTTGATAATGCCATGAGCAGAAGCCTCTGATCTTGGTTTTAAAACCCAAGGTGCGTCTACCGTATCGGCAAATTGATTGATTTCCTCATTATTGAAAAGGGGAGAAAAGGGAGGGACTCTGATTCCGGCATCTTTTGCACGCATTCGCATGGCAAGTTTGTCACGGAAATATCTCCCGGTGGTTTGTCCCATTCCCTGAATTCGAAGATTTTCGCGCAGAAAAGCGGCTTTTTCTACGTCGTAATCATCCAATGCGACAATGGCTTCGATTTTATGATCTTTCATCAGGCCACCTACACCCTTCAAAAGCAAATCCATATCCCAATCTAAATCCTGACCGGGCATGTAAAAAACCTCATCGATGTATTCAAATGCCCAAGGCTTATCGCGGAGCTGCGCTGTAGTTACCAGAAAAACCCGGTTCCCCTGTTTTTTGAGGGCGATCAAGAATGCATTTCCTTTAAAATAATTTGAGATGCAGAGAAAAGTTTTGGGAGTGGTCATGAACGAATGATTTTATCCACAAAAAGTGAAAAAAAATCCGACAAATCGGAAGACTTGCCGGATAAATTTTTAAAGTTGATTCTCAATATACCTCAACAAAAGGCTAACACCATAAGCCGTGCCTGTTTTGGTTTTGGAGAACTCACCGTCTCCAAAAGCCACTCCTGCAATATCCAAATGCGCCCAAGCCGGATGTTCATGAGTAAAAGCCTGTAGAAATTTGGCTGCTGTGATCGCTCCTGCGAAGGGTTTTCCATGGTAGTTTTTGATGTCTGCGATTTCAGAATCCATTTCCCTCCCGTAATTATCCCAAAGTGGAAGCGGCCATGACTTTTCGCCGACTTCCTCGCCTGCCTGCTGCAAACCATGCGAAAGATTTCCATCATTGCTGAAAAGTGCAGCACATTCAAACCCAAAAGTCCCGATAGAACTCCCAGTTAAGGTAGCCAAGTCAATGATTTGATCTGTTTTGTAGTTTTTGACCAAATAAGAAAGTCCATCAGCCAAAATCAAACGGCCCTCCGCATCGGTATCGATTACTTCGATGGACAAGCCGGCATGACTCCCAATTACTTCCGAAGGAAGATACGCGTCCTTGTCAACGGCATTTTCTACCGCTGGAACTATAGCGGTAAGATTGATGGGGAGTTCCATTTCGGCGACAAGTTGAGTAGTTGCCAAAACAGCAGCAGCGCCTCCCATATCAGATTTCATGTGGTGCATCCCTTGCGTTTTTACATTCAGTCCGCCGGTGTCGAAAGTGACACCTTTTCCCACCAAACCCAGATGAAACTTTGCTTTTGGATGTCGATATTCCAGAATTATGAATTTCGGATCTTTTGCCGAACCTCTTCCCACGGCTAAAAAGGCATCCAATCCTTCTGATTTTGCCTTTTTCGAGTCAAAAACCTTCACGTCCAGCTTTGCTTTTTTTCCTAGACTTTTAGCCCAGTCGCCAAGGTATTCTGGAGTGATTTTATTTGGTGGAAGGTCTACCAGTTTTAGTGCTTCCATCTTTGCAGCAGCAATTTTTCCGGCACGTTCAACCAATGATTTGGCCTTGCCAAGCGTGGTAATGACTTCCACTTTTAGTTTGGAGTACTCCTTGGCTTTTTCTTTTTTGTAAAACCCAATCGAATAGGAGCCCAGCTGAAAGCCAACTAGGGCAGCTTCAACCTGCTCGCCTGAAAAAGAATCGGAAAAATCGATCAACACCTCTTTTTCAACCAACTCCGGATTTTTGGAAAGGATTCTCCTGAAGGAATTTTCAATGGCCTTATACTCGGGGGTTTTCCCGAGACCGATTAATAATATGAGGTTTTTTTCTAAGGCTAGGGAATAGGAAGAGTCTTTTTTGCCTGAAAAAAGCACGGAGCTTAAACCTTGGAACCCCAACTTTTCCCGGAGGGTTTCTTCTGAGTTTTCTTCGAAAACGGGTATGATCCTCAAAGCTGATGTTGAGGTGTTTTTTGGATTTGTTTTGAATTGCATAAAAGATGTAATTGTAGATTTTAATCCTGTTTGTTATTGAAAAACAGCCATTCTATGGCTTTGGGAAACTCGTCGCTCCAGTACGATTCATTGTGTTTGCCCAGCTCGTTGATTGAGAGTTTCACCTTCATTTTTCCTTCCAAGCTTTCGCGTTTGAGCAGTCGCTTTCGAAGTTTGGTCACGTGGTCGACCATGGTTTCGCTTTCATCTCCACCTGCATAGAGGTAGATCCGGGTTTCCTGGGGCTCGAAGAAGTCAAGAAAGCCCAGCTTTATTTTTGGGATTACCCAAAGGGAAGGCGAGAAAACCATCAGTTTTCCAAATACTTCCGGGTAAATCAGACCTGAAAATATGCTGACCAATCCACCCATTGAGCTCCCGCCGATTCCGGTAAAGTTCCGCTCGGTTTTGGTTCGAAAGGTTTTATCTACAAATGGTTTCAGGGTGTCGGTAATGAATCTAATGTATTGTTTACCGTTTCCTTGGCCCAAAAGGGTTTTGCCGACATTGTATTCCTGAAGACGTTCTTTTTCGCCATGCTCCACAGCGATGACGATGATTTTACCGATGCCATAATCAGACATGACGGCAAGTTTTTTATCAATCTGCCAATTGCCAAAGGCTGCGTTTTCGTTGAATAGATTCTGCGCATCGTGCAAATAAAGTACAGGATAGTGTTCGGCGCTGGTGTTGTAATCGTGGGGTAGGAGGGCCCAGATTTTGCGTGTTTTGTTGAGTTGTGGAATTTCAAACTCTTCCGAAATCAGATGGATCTGGGGAAGTTGGGAAGGGCGATAGGGAAGCCAGTTTTTACGCCATTTGGCTACTTTTTCATGTTTGATAGGCTTGTTATCATCCCAATGCCGATTAGGCGTGCGATTGCCGTAGCGGTCAATTTCCACCTCTGACCAGTCGCCTTTGGTAAATTTATAAATTAACTCACCATCAAATTCGGGTCTTTCAGGGAAATTGAATTCATATTTACCGGTATCAATTTTTTTCATTTTGTAATGAAAATCCTGCGTCACCCAATCGTTGAAATTCCCGGAAATATATACAGGTCTGTCGTCGTCTTCAGGTGTTTGAAGGACAATCTTTTTAATCCGGGTAGGAATATCTATTGGACTTGATACTTCTGAATTCATGGGTTGAGGGTAAGAGAATGGCTAACCCGATTTTCCAAAAATAAGTTTTGTATGGGTAAGAATGAAACATTGTTTTTCCTATACGGCTTCACCAGGCCGAAATCTTATTTCCTCTGGATAGGGAAAAGCATGGATTAATTCCCCTTTTCGGATTCTTTGTTGTAAAGAGTTCCAATATTCCGGGTCAAATAATACGCTGTGATAATCTAAAAAATGTGGCTTGAGGTCAGCCCTTCCGATCATCCATCTTCGAAAATCTTCCGGGAACACATCGTTTTTTTTGATCTCATACCAAGGTTCAGAAGCGTAAATTTGTTCGAAGTTTTCAGGTTTTGGTTTAGCTCTGAAATTCATATCCTCCAAAAATTCGATTTCATCGTAATCATAGAAAATAACACGTCTTTGTCGCGTCAATCCGAAGTTTTTGGTCATCATGTCACCGGGAAAAATGTTGGCTTGGGCCAATTGAAGTATTGCCCGACCATAATCTTCGACAGCTCGTTTTCCTTCTTCTTCAGTGCAGGATTCCAGAAATAGATTTAGTGGAACCATTTTTCTTTCAGTATATAGATGTTTGATTATCAGGCTATCCTCGGTCACTATAAGAAGAGAATTTGTAGTGTTCCGAAGCTCTTTCATAAGTTCGGGGCTAATGCGGGAAATGGGTATTTTAAAATGTTCAAATTCATGGGTATCTGCCATTCTTCCGACTCGATCGTGAAGTGAAACCAGTTTATATTTTTCCCGGACTTCTTGGCGAGTCATATTTTTAGGCGGCTCGAAATGGTCTTTGATCAGTTTGAATACGATATTCAGAGATGGCAACGTAAAGACTGTCATCACCATGCCTTTGATGCCAGGAGCTACAACAAATTCATCAGTTCTCTTTTCCAAATGCTCAAGGAAATCACGATAAAAAAGTGTTTTTCCATGCTTGTTGAATCCAATGGCATTGTAGAGCTCGTGTATTTTTTTGTGTGGGATGACTGAACTCAGAAATTCGATGATTTGTGAAGGTATGGCTGCCTCCACCATAAAATATGACCGTGTGAAACTAAATAGATGACTCATCAGATTGGGGTCAAAAATCAGTGTGTCTACAAATATCCCATTTGGTCCATTGAGGAAAGGAATGATAAACGGCATCCATTTATTGCCAACATAAGTTCTTCCGATGAGGTAGGCCGCTTTATTTCGGTAAAAAACAGGCTTCAAAAGCTGTGTTTTTGTACCCACTTCCACCTGATATCTGGAAAGAATTACTTTTTTCACTCCTTCCACTAAAAAAGCCACGTCTTTTTCTTTGTCCATGAACTCCCCCCCAAAATCATAGTCTTGTAAAATTTGCCGGATGATTTGATCCAAACCGAGAGAGGCGGGATAAGAATTTAACAAATCTGATTTCTCCTGTAAATATTGAGGGTTGGAATCACCTCGGACATACATCAATTCTTCGTCTAGCGGGTTATTCAGAAAGGTTTTTCTAAATATTGAATTGAAAAAAGTTTGAGCCAACTCAGCGTCCGGGCGGGTGGAGATCATTTCTTGATATTTATTTCGGATCAAAGACCAAACTGTTCGGTTTGTTGTGTCAGTCCCCAATTTTTCCTGTAGGTCTTTTGCCAGTGGGAGCAAGGTGTCCTTGTATAGTCTAAGCCGCTGTCTATGATTTTGTTGCGTGGCTTGCCAGTTCCGTTGCGAAAAATAAAGAGGGGCCAAGCGAGTGAAGTCATTAAACCTTCGGATGTAATTGAGGTAAGCATCAAAGATGTTTTTGGCAAGAGGTAGCGCTATTTCTGACATTTTAATTGGAAGTAGGAAGGAAAGATTAACTTTTTTCTGATTTTTTCTTGAATTTCTAATTCAAAAAGAGCCTGATTTTCTGTGATTTATAAATTAGAAACAGAGACAGAATAAAATTTTGAAAATTTTTCGCAATCGATTGTTTGGAGGGAATGAAAACATTTTATACTTTTCGAAGGTATTCATGAACTGAATATCTACAATAGGTTTAATAGGTTTGAGAGCAGGAAAAGGCCCGGATATTATCCAGGCCTTTTTTGTTTCTAAAATTATTTAAATCAATCATTTTGATTTGGTAAATGTTGCTTTCCATGGAATTTTCTTTCTGGACGTAGGATTGTTTTCCATTTGATTTTTCAAACTCTTCGCTTAGCTTCGACGTTCAATTTTTCCTCTATGAATAGAATCATGAAGCACTATTTGTCGGTTTGGATTTTGTCTCTTGTTTTTTTGATCGCCTGTGAATCCGGTGATTCAAAAAAAGGTGAGATTTCCAATGAGCTGAAACCCGATGCCGAAAAATTGGAAGTTTTACGCAATCAAATCAATTTGGGCTTGGCACAAAAGTCAGCTTGGCAAAAGCATTGGGCAGTAAAAACCGGGAATTTTGATGCAAGCGATTTTGAGTTGGTTTTTTCAGATTCAATTGACCCGATGGAGATGCCAGAGAAAAATCCGATTTTATCTGAGGATCCCTTATTTCCTTATCAACTTCCTCATCCTGAAGGAAATGGGACTATTGATATTTATTCCTACAAAGTTGAGGCGCAGGAAAGCCTCGATAAACCTTTATTAAATCCAGATTCCAAAGTCATTTGGTATAGATCGGATGGGATGAAAGAGCGATTGCTATTCATGGGGCCTTCAGGAATGTTTGAAGAAGGGATATGGTTGAATTCCAGTGAGTTTATGGTCATGGGGTTTTTTCAGGAAGAAGAGGGTTTTCGACCAATGATCTGGATAATTAACATCGAAAATCACAGTTTCAGTCAATTTAAATTGAATGAGCTTGTGCAGGAATACCAGCAAGAGTCCTACTTGAATTTGAAGTTGAAGTCAGTGGATTTGACCTAAAATGAACTTTGAGAAATTTATTTTGCAGCTAGAAAGTGCGCTAAAGGCTCCACTTCCGGGAAAGCAAGCTCAGATCAAAATGTCTCCTGTGCCGATAGATATGAGGCGATTTGAGATTGATTTATCGAAAAATCATCGGAAAAGTGGCGTATTAATTTTGTTTTATCCAGAAAGTGAAAGTGCTTTTTTTCCATTGATCAAGCGTCCTGAGTATGCAGGATTTCATAGTGGTCAAGTGGCCTTTCCCGGTGGAAAAATGGAAATCAGTGATGCAAATATAATTGAAACTGCCCTCAGAGAAGCTGAGGAAGAAGTAGGGATAGATCGAAGTCAGGTCCAGGTTATGGGCTTACTCAGTGAGCTTTTCATCCCGACCAGCAATTTTTTAGTGACTCCTGTAATTGGTTTTTTGGAAAAACGCCCTGATTTGGTGCCAGAGGAAAAAGAAGTTTCAAGAATTATACAGGCAGAGTTATCCCAACTACTGAGACCGGAAATAAGAAAACAAAAAATTCTGGACTTGGGTCAAAACCTGAAACTTGACACGCCATATTTTGAAATTGACGGTGAGGTAGTTTGGGGTGCTACTGCTATGATTTTAAGTGAATTGATTCACTTGCTTCATTCGGCAGGAAGGTGAGGATTGGTCTTTTTAGCCATTTGGTTGTATTGTTGCATTGAATTAATGAATTCCGAAAATGGAAGAAAGTACCCCTTTGATCAGTAATGACGCGGTAGTTTTTGGCTTGCTCATGGCAACTTTGGCTTTTGTTTTTGCGACATCTGCCAGCAAAAGACCACTTTGGGTTAAGTTTTATACCTATATCCCCACGGTTTTACTATGCTACTTTATCCCGGCTGTTTTCAATTCACTAGGATTGATTTCGGGGGAATCTTCAGGCTTATACAAGGTCGCTTCAAGGTATTTATTGCCTGCATCTTTGGTTCTTTTCACGATCAGTATTGATCTGAAAGGAATCCTCAAACTTGGACCTAAAGCCTTAACGATGTTTTTGGCAGGAACTGTAGGGATTGTTTTAGGTGGACCTTTAGCTTTGTTGACTGTGGGGCTGATATTTCCGGATATTTACTCCGGGACCGGACCGGATGAAATCTGGCGCGGGTTATCAACGATCTCGGGAAGCTGGATCGGAGGGGGTGCTAATCAGACCGCAATGCTTGAAGTGTTTGGAGCTAGTCCAACACTTTTTGGGCAAATGATTGCAGTGGATGTTTTGGTGGCAAATCTTTGGATGGCGTTTTTATTATATTGGGCCGCCAAACCGGAAAAATTGGATAAGCTACTCAAATCCGATACTTCGGCTATTTATGAATTAAGAGATCGAATCGCCAAGCATCGAGAAGGAATCATGAAGATCCCAAGCCTTGGGGAAACCATGTTGATTTTGGGCTTTGGATTCGGAGTCACAGGTTTTTCACATCTCTGTGCAGACTTTTTGGCACCTTGGTTTGATTTAAATTATCCAGAGCTTAATCAATATTCCCTGAATTCTGCATTTTTTTGGATTGTGGTGATTGCCACTACTGCCGGGCTTTTGCTCTCATTTACCAAAGCACGAAATTTGGAAGGAGCAGGAGCATCACGAATGGGTAGTGTATTGCTGTATGTTTTGGTGGCAACTATTGGGATGCAGATGGATTTGGGAGCAATATTGGATAATCCAATTTTCTTCTTGATAGGCATCATTTGGATGATGTTTCATATACTTATCATGTCTATTGTGGCCTTTGTAATCAAAGCTCCGTTTTTTTATGTTGCGGTAGGGTCCCAAGCTAATGTAGGTGGGGCCGCATCAGCACCGATTGTTGCATCTGCTTTTGATCCTTCTTTGGCTCCTGTGGGAGTGCTTTTGGCAGTGTTAGGTTATGCATTAGGAACTTATGGTGCTTACCTTTGTGGATTGATGATGCAGGCTATATCAGCAATGTGATGCGATACAATCGAAAATTGGTTTTTATATGCGGGGGATCGGATTGTAAAAAAGCCGGCTCGAAAAAAATCCGTAAGGAGTTGAAGGAGGCTGCTACGGTAGGCACACTAAAAGGACATTGTAAATTTTTTCAAACCAAGTGCATGGACCTGTGCAAATCCGCTCCTGTGGTGATTGTGGATAACCATTTTTGCAAAAATACTGACGCAAAGAAAATAATGGAACAAATAAAAAAGACCTGAGTGCTCAGGTCTTTACAAATTAAAGTTTTGATGTTTTTACGGCAGTACCACTGACGGTGACCATCAGCATCCCGTCTCTTATTGTTTCATAATCCAAGTCAATTCCGACAATAGCATTGGCACCAAATTGCCTGGCTTGAAGTTCCATCTCAGTGATGGCAGTAGCTTTTGCCTCCCTTAGGACTTGCTCATAGGCCGAAGACCTACCACCGACAATATCGGTAATACTGGCAAAGAAGTCCTTGAAAATATTTGCTCCAATGATGGTTTCGCCGGAGACAATTCCAAGGTACTGATCGATTTGATAGCCTTCCAACGAAGGGGTAGTTGAGATAATCATAGCAATGTAATTGATTTGAGGGTAATTGATTTTTGGGTAGTGAGGAGGTTTTGCTCAAGCAACGTATATATCGAATAAAATACTTCTGTAGCTTGTCGTTAATTAAATTGAGTTGGATTTCTTTCCTTAACATTAAAATAAAGACATTTCTGGTTGTATTTAAAGTTTTCTTTTTAAATATTACCTTAATTTTTGGTGAGGTTCTAATCCACTCGCCGAAACACCATTAATAGATTCATGAACAAGTTCCAGCAGTTTGATATCTCTGATTTTTTAAATGAAATTCAAGAACCGCTGTTTTTGATGGATTCAGAAGAGATAATCTTCTTCAATAAATACTTTGAGAAAACTTTCATTCCTATTTCTGATGATTGGAAGGCTTTTATTGATCAGCCTGAATTGATTAGTGAGCTGGATAATTTCTTTCAACATGGGGAATTGACCAGCACTCGACTGATAAAGCAGTTGATAGCCAAAGACCGAAGCATAGAGCGATTTGAGTGGGCTTTTATCAATTTGCCCTCCAGTTATAATTCCCGTTTTTTGATTGCTAAAGGCAATCAAATCAAAACCGAGGCCTTTGACCAATCTGATCTGATTTTCAAAAATGGCGGATCAGTTACAGACGAGCTTCGATACATACAGAGTGTTTTAAATAATAGTCATGATTTAATCGCTATACTTGATCAGGAGGGAAATTATAAGTTTATCAGTGACTCGGTTTCCCAAAAGCTCGGGTTTTCCACCTCTGAAATTCTTGGAAGAAATTTTCGCGAATTTTCTTCTACGGGTTTTATTGAAATTATAAAGGGAGATTTTTCCCTAGTGCTCAACTCTGAGGAGGAAGTTTCGATAGATTTTTGGGTGAAGTTGCGTGATGGGAAGCGTATTTATTTGGAGAGTTTCGCCAAAAACCTGCTCAATCATCCCCAGATCCAAGGCATAATTTTCAGCTCCAGAGATGTCACAGAGTATGTTCTTGCCGAAGAATCTCTCCAAAGAAGATATGATATTGAGAATCTGATCATGCAGATGTCTTCTAAGTTGATTGGAGGAAGTTTTCAGGAATTGGAGTCTGAGTTTTATGCAGGAATTTCCAGATTTGGAGAATTTTTTGAAGCCAGTAGCGCTGATATTTTGGTCTTTAACAGGGATACAGCTGAATTGGAGACCTTGAGTTCCTGGTCTTTCAATAAAGATGGGGATAGACAAACTTCGCCTTCCAAGGATGAGCGGAGATTGATTTTTGAAAACCAGTCATTTTTGGAAAAAGGCAAAGTCAGATTGGTAACCGGCTTTGAAGATCAATCGAATGCTTTAAGAGGCCTGAATACCTGGAATATAATTATTCCGATGATCTCAGGAATTAAACTACTTGGGGTCATCCGTTTTGAATCTAAGAGTTCAGGCTTTTCTTTTGATGAAAAAGAGATTCAGATCCTGAGACAATTAGGTGATGTTATGGCGGGGGCATACTTAGGAAGTCTAATGAATCGGAAAATTGAGTGGAATGAAAACCTGCTCACCCAGACTGAAATGCTTTCAAAGTCAGGTTCCTGGAGATATAGTTCCTATAAAAACCTGTTTTACTGTTCCGGAGGATTCGCCAGTTTATTTGGGCTTGGTCCTAAGCCCGTTACAGCGGAATTTTCCTCCCTGATTTTTAAAATAGACAAGCCTTCAAGAGCTGAATTCATCAAAAATTTAAGGAAGGCCAGTCAAGAAAAAGCTCGAACCTCCGGCGAGTTTTCAATTTCCGACTCTAAGGGAAAGGTTCGCTTTGTCAGTTATGAAATTGAAGGGAAACAGGAATTCTTGACTCAGGGATTGGAAGTCTATGGGTTTTGCACAGACATTTCCCATAAAAGAGCCTCAGAAAGTTACCTTCGCCTTCAATCTCAAATCCTTGCTCAGGTAAGTGACCCGATTCTTGTGACAAATCTAGAATTGGAAGTTATCTACCTCAATGAAGCCGCTGTCCAATTATGTTGTCCAAATACTGCAAGGGATTATGAAGGGAAATTCAGTGATCTTGTCACGATTCATTGGGAATTGGATGAAAAAATTGATCAAATCGCCGCAGAACTTCAAGTAGGTGAAGTTTGGAAATCCGAGCGCTTTATTCATACCCTGCATACACATTTTTCGCCGTTTGAAATTTCCATTCAGGCCATTCATGCCGAAGGAAAGGATAAAATTGGCTATTCTATAATTCTTAGAGGTTTAGAAGAAAAACACAAATCAGAGCAAATTGCCAAAAGGGCTCAGATGATTGTGGAAAATAGCCCGGCAGTACTTTTTAGAGTGGACCCTAATGAGCGATATAAAATTCACTATATCTCTGAAAATATCAGCCGATTTGGGTACGACGCTGCATTATTAATGGAAAAAGAAACTTCGTTTTTGGATTTGTTGCATCCGGAAGATTCAGAGAAAATTCTTACTAATTACAAGGATAAACTCCAAAAAGACGGGATACCCGCGTTTTCAGGAGAGTATCGAGTCAAAACCTTAAATGGAGAATACGTCTGGGTAGAAGACAGTACAAGAGATGTTATTTCCGGTTCAGGCAAGATTATTCTTCATGAGGGCCTTTTCCAGGATATTTCAGATCGAAAAAATCTGGAAAGAATAAAATCACAGCGCGATGAACAATACCGGGTATTGGCATCAAATATACCGGAAACAAACATCTTTCTGCTGGACAAGGAGCGGAACTACATTCTGGCCGAAGGAACCAATTTTGAAAAATGGGGACTGAACCGAAATGATTTTGAAGGTAAAAAACTTAAAGATGTACAGCTTACTCCGTATCAGGAGATCAATGCGATTCTTGACAGAGTGTACCTCGAAAAAGAAATCGTCGAATCTGAATTTCAGCTGATGGGGAGGCATTATCATCGAACAATTCGACCAATTGTAGAGAATGGAAATGTTGAATATGCTTTGAGTATTGTCAGAGACATTCAAGATGAATATCAAGCTAAAATTGATCTCCAGCAGTCCGAGGAGAAGTATAGACGCTTGGTAGAGGAGTCAACCGAGATAATATTCTCGCTTACCGAGGCATTTTTGCTTCAATATGTTTCTCCAAACGTCAAACAGTTTTTAGGTTATGATTCTGAGGCGGTAATAGGCCGTAGTATTTTTGATTTTCTAAACCCTGATGATTTAGGAATTTTTCAGGAAATGTTGGAAGAAAGCAATGACTTTTTAGCTCATAATCAATTCCTTGAATTCAGACTTAGGCACAAAAATGGGGAATATCGGGTTTTCAGCACCAATGGGAAGCTCATCGAAGACAAAAATGGAATTCACCGATATTATACCGGAGTCGCAAGGGACATCTCCAAGCTTAAGGAAACACAACGGGAACTTTTTCTTGCCAAAGAAAGGGCAGAACAAGCTTCACAGATTAAATCCCAATTTTTATCTGTGATGAGTCATGAAATTCGGACACCCATGAATGCTGTAATTGGGTTGGCACATTTTCTTATGGAAGAAAATCCAAGGCCCGACCAAATGGAGAATTTAAAAACCCTTCAATTTTCTGCAGAAAATCTAATGGCTTTGATCAATGACATTCTTGATTATAATAAAATTGATTCAGGCAAGGTGGAATTGGAGCAAGCGCAGTTTGACTTGAGAAATATTATCCATCGAATTGTTCATTCTCACAGCTTCTATGCGAATGAGAAATCGCTTAGGATCAGCTGTGAGATTGATGAAGCAATCCCTGAGTTATTGATAGGTGATTCGCTCCGGATAGGTCAGATTGTGAATAATCTGGTGTCCAATGCGATCAAATTTACCGGAACGGGATTTGTGAGAGTTTCAATCTTGAAGGAGTTTTCGAAAGGAAATTATACAGACATCAAGTTTGTGTTTGAGGATACCGGTATTGGAATTCCTGAAAATAAAAGAAAATCAATTTTTGAAGCATTCACCCAAGCCTCATCTTCCACGAGTCGAAAATACGGTGGTACCGGTTTGGGCCTAGCCATTGTCAAGCGCCTGGTAGAACTTCACGGAGGGGAAATTGAGGTGAGAAACAGGATCGGGGGGGGCAGTGTGTTTGAATTCGTGATTTCCTTCGAATTTATCGATTTCAAGAAAATGGAATCGGAAAAATCCAGTTTATTTTCAAAAAACCGATCGCTTCAAAACGCATCGATTCTGGTAGCAGAAGATAATGCGGTAAATCAGATTCTGATCCGTAAATTCCTTGGCAAATGGAATGCGGGAAATTTAGTAATCGCCTCCGACGGTCAGGAGGCCTTGGAGGAATTCAATGTAGGAAATTTTGATGTGGTGCTATTGGATCTTCAAATGCCGGAATTGGATGGCTTTGAAGTGGCTAAAGCTATTCGAAATCACATCGATCCTCAAAAACGGAATGTTCCTGTTTTAGCTTTGACAGCTTCCTCATTTAATGAGATAAGAGAAGAAATGCGGATCAGCGGAATGAATGATTTTATTCCAAAACCTTTTGCTCCCGAAGTTCTCTATGAGAAAATTTTAAAGCATCTCACCTTAAAAGATCAAGATTGAAGAGTGGTTTAGCATTAATTTTGCCAATAGGGCATTACCCATGTACTTCCTTTCAAATCTGCATAAATGACACTAGCTAAAAGGGTTTTCCTTTTCCTGTTTTTCTTATCACTTTCTGTTTCGATTCATGGCCAAGGGCTGATCAACAAGCGCTCATCCTTTTATGGATTCACGGGAGTTTCTGGTGCCAATCTTCGACAGTTTAACGAAATCCTGTCCGACAGGGGCCTATCTCCATTGAGAAATAGATACCGAACCTATGGACTAGGATATCAGGCAAGGATCAATGATTTTTTTGTGGGATTTGAGCTTTCACAGCATCAAAGTAGGGCCAGTGATTTTGATGATTTTGAAATTAGGTTTCGTGCTTCAAGAGCGCTCATTAATGTCGGCTATTCTTTGACCGAAGAAGGTAAGTTCCAATTGATCCATTATATGTCCTTGGGTGTCGGGTATTTGAATTTTGAAATGTTGCCTGCCAAGTCCACCCAAAATCTTGAATTTTTTCTACTTGATCCAAGGGAGGGTTTTATACTTCGTGAAAATGATATTCAAAAGGGAACACAGTATTTTGGGGATTTTTTGACGGAGATCGGCTTTCAATTGAGTTACGACTTCGACTTACCGGGAAGAAAGGAAGCTGTTGAGCTTTTGGCAAAAGTCGGATATTCATTTAGCCCATTTGAAGGCAAATGGGAAATGAACGGAATAGCTTTTGGAAATACTCAATCCGGTGCATTTTTAAGAATAGGTGCGGGGATATCGTTGCCAGATCATAATTTTTTCTACAAAGATGCTTCTGTTGGGATTTCCATATATCGGGGGTTTCATTTCAATAAACCAGATGTATTGAATTCCGAGCTTGAGAAAAATGGATATACGCCCTTTGAGGGAACTCCTGCCAATATAGGAGTAAGAATCCTGGGTGAAACTGACGGGTTTTTGTATGGCGTGGATGTATTTAATTCAGCCTTGAAAGGAAAGGCCTCAAATACTCAGGATCAAAGCTTAAATAGTCTTAGAATCTATGGCAATGCAGGGATGAAGTTTTTTCAGCTCAAAAATTTTGCAATAGGGGCAATGGGAGGCGTAGGCTATGGTAATATCCGGTATACCCTTAGTCAGAATGACAAACCTGATTTTCCCGAACTATTCGAACAAAGGTATTTTGATGGATATCTGAAAAATTCAGGTATTATGGCTAAACCCGAACTTTTGTTCGAATATGGCATTCCCATGACCAGTAGAAATCTTTTTGATCTCGTGGTGAGTGCATCAGCAGGATACGAACTTGCCTTGGGGAATTATAGACTGGGAGAGTTGAGTATGGCTAAATATCTCTCCGGACCAATGCTGGGATTGACGGTAGGAGTTCGGCCTTGATTAAGCTTTTTTTAACAATAGATCAATACCGTCCTAAATAAAGAGAGAAAGAGGTCCCGATTTTTGCCCAAACTATTTAATTTGGGTTTGCACCAAAAACCTGAGACCTCTCATGGGTAATATTACCTTGTTTTCGCAGATTATTAAAAAAACCGAGCGTCCAATTTTCAAGAAACTGGTTGAAGAGAAACAAACCGACAAGGCCTGCAAAGGCTTTGACAGTTGGACGCATTTGGCATCGATGCTGTTCTGTCATTTTGCCAAGAGTACCAAGGCACCAGTCTATCTGTTGGACTCCACCGTGGTGAGTTTGTGTCTTTCGGTATTTGACTGGGCTACTTTCCGGACTAAAAAGGGTGCAGTCAAGATGCATACATTGCTGGATTACGACGGTAAACTTCCTGTTT
>NZ_FMXE01000038.1 GCF_900103735.1 Algoriphagus alkaliphilus
TGTAACGTGCCATGGGGTATTAATCCAGATTTCTCCGGGCTATCCCCCTGTATGAGGTAGGTTGCATACGCGTTACGCACCCGTGCGCCGCTCTAGGTCTTAGATTACTCCTCGACTTGCCGCTCGACTTGCATGTATTAGGCCTGCCGCTAGCGTTCATCCTGAGCCAGGATCAAACTCTCCATTGTAATTTATCATTAGTGTCAATCACTGAGCACCCTAAAGCATCCCAGCAACTTCCTGCCCTTTTTCTCAGGCTTTCTTCTCTCTCTTACAACATTTCAAAGAACTTACCCAGCCTCATTCGGCAGGATTGTCAAAAAACAGCCTCTCAGCTCTCTTTTCCTTTATCCGATCCTCTTTTATTCCCGTTCCTTCCGAACAGGGATGCAAAGGTAACCAGCTTTTTTACTTTTTCAACTACTCCTCGAAAATAAATTTGAGAATCCCTGATGTCAAACTCCGACATCTTCAATTACCCCTCTCTTTTTTCCTCCACTGCCCAAAGCCGTTTGCCTCGATTGGGAGTGCAAATATCTCCCTTTTTTTTACCACAACAATACCAAACCTTGAAAAAAATCGCCCAATTACATAAGTCGCTGGAAATGATTAAGAAAAATTTTAATCTGATTTCTGACAAAAAACAAATTCACTTTACTTTTAACCCAAATAAATATGGGATAAACAGAATAATATACTGATAATGAGCTATAATTCAATACCTAAATGATGGTAAAGGCGCATAATACCGCTTCCTGGGATCCTTAAAGGAAAAAACATACCTTAATGATAATTCATGTGCTCCTCCAGAGGATAAAAATCCAAGCTTGGAAATAGAGTAATCAAAACTATATCCAAGCTCAATACCGGAGGAAAGATTTACTCCCAATAAAAATATCAACGCTTCATTGTTTGGAAGGGAATACTTGGTGGGAAGACCCCGATACCAAAAACCAAGTACTAATGGCTCAAAGTAAAACTCTGCCCCTAAATCCAATTGAGAAAACTGACCTTGCTCCTTATAATTAAAGCCCAAGGTTATCGACCTCTCCTGATTGGTATTGTTGAAATATTCATTAATATCTCCTGGGGCTAGATCAAAACGATATCCCCCATGCAGCGAATATTTCATAGGGAGCTGATTTGTGTTGTCTGCCAAGTAACTTATTTCAGGCTCCAACAAATGTGAAACGGAAACTCCAAACCAAGCTTTTGAACCATAATATAAGAGTCCCGCATTTGCATCTACTGATCTGATCTGACTATCGCCTTCAAAGGCATCCCCAGGCTCTCCAATAATTGACCCTGTATTAATATCCAACTGTGTTCCTAAAATCACCTGATCAAAAAGTGCATCTCTTGCTACAAAACTTCCCTGAAAACCAGCTTGGAGGTAACTCTTATCAGTCAATTTTAATCGATAGGAATAAACCAAGCCAATCTCATTCAAACTAGTTTGCGAGAATGATTCCTGCGCCCCCTGAATGATCAAGCCAAAGCCCGAATTAATTTTCTCCTCAAAATGATCAAAATACGCAGTATATGCAATGAAGCTTTGCTCAAGTGCCGGCCACTGATTCCTAAAATTGACACCCACCCTAGTCAGGCCTGTACTTCCTGTAAATGCCGGATTTAAATAAATGGGATTGGCATAGTACTGACTGTACTGAATGTCCTGTGCAAAAAGCAAAAAACCAAAACTTTGAAAAAACAGGGTTAAAAGCGCCTTTTTCACGTGTTTATATTTTGTTTTAAGTGGTCACACCTGCCTACCGGCAGGAAGGTGGATTATAATCATCCCGGTGTGTATCACTTGCGCCATGCTCGATTTCATCGGATTAATCTGAATTTTCCGCTTTCCCTAACTTCTTCACCATCTGTCGTCACGCCATTGACGCGATATACATAAAGTCCCGCATCAAGTAATTTCCCGTTTAATGTGCCATCCCAACCCTCAGTCTCGATATCCTCAGTTCTAAAAATCAAATCCCCCCAGGTATTGAAAATCAAGAGCTCTATTCTTATCAATCCCTTTTGCTTTGGCAGAAAAGTCCTGTTTTGAGTTTCAGTTGGTGTAAATCCCGTCGGTATCATCAATCGATAACTACGTGTAATCAAGACCGTTTTAGTTACTGTCTCCTGACAACCATAAGAGTCTGAAATCATTAACTCCACTACAAATTCCCCTTTTTTGCCAAATGTATGGGCTGGGTTTTGCTGCTGTGAATTAGTCCCATCTCCAAAATTCCATTCCCATTTCACCCCTCTTGAGTCGGACAGGTCCGTAAACTGAATCACATCGTCCGGGAAAATCCCACCCCCTAAATCATCCTTCACGCCAGTACCCTGAACTCCAAAATCAAAATCAACGGTCAATTCCTCTTCTTGAATAAATACTTCCACAGTAACAGGCACAGAGTAACAATCGAGATCCTTCAACTTAACCCGAAGTTCGTAAAGTCCTGATTTTGCAACTGATTTCAGTGCATCGTTCAAAAGGGTAACTCCTAGGCCGGAAAGTTGATAATCATATAAGGTCAGATCGTAACCGGGAATTTCGGCTGTAATATCTACAGCCTTTCCTAATGAGCAACCAACCACAAGTGTATTGAAATTTAAAGAAGGATAATCAGGAAAACTCACAGCTATCTTATTGCTGACAGCGGGGCAATTTTTTCGATTGTAACCCAAAACCTCATATACTCCCTCCTCCCCTGTCCTAAAGGTATTTTGATTTGCCCCAGGTATTAATTCTCCATTTTTATACCACTCAAACCGTTCATAAACTTCATTTCCTGTTCCGATGAATGAAACTATTTCTCCCTCACAAATATCAATTTTAGATTTTTCCTGAATTCCCCCAGAAATAAATAAACTGATCGGTTCGGGAGATTCTTGAATTTTGAGGGTCATTGAGTTTCCTCCTGATGTCTTTCCATAGCTATCTGTGATGGTGTAAAAGACTGTAACCTCCTCGTCCACAAATTCCTCATTTGGAAAAAAAGTAAATCCCCCCTCCTGATCACTTGCCCTGAATGTCCCCTGCGGCAAAATCAAAACACGGTTTTGCTCCAAACATCTGGCCTGAGAGCAGAGATCTCCAGTTTCGGCTTCAATATCTTCCGGGGACTTATAAAATTGAAGGCACCTAATTACACTGTTTTCATTGGGCAAAATCACTTCTTCATCTGTGATGAAAAACTGATTTTCCTGCCCCGCACAGGAGGCAAAATCTGAAAAATCTACTCCCTGAGGATTTAAGAGCTTATCATCAGCAGAAACTTCCACAACCAAGTTTCTGATCTCATGGAAATTTGAAAACCCTCCGGTGGATGCTGCAAAACCGATTTTTAAGTTCTTTGGGGCTAAAAAATCATATGGTCGATCGAATATGGTGATTTGTCTGGGCAGACCGGGTTCTGTGGTGACGACCATCGTTAAAGTTAGAAAAAATCCAATCCCATCCGGATCTGGCTCCAATTCCATATTGACTTTTCTATAACCAACGGCCATAGGATCAGTGACTCGTGAAGTTCCCGATCCACCGGAGCTAATAGGGAATTGCCCCCCAGGTAAAAGCCCATCATTTCCAGTAGCCATCGTTTTTCTTCCAACAATAAACTCATACCCGGTAAATCCATTTCCAGGACCCCTGATCACGATGGAGTTTGGAACTCTTCCATTTTGATCTAATACAGGAAAACTCCCTGACATATTCCCATGTGTAGTACCAAAATTCCCAAATTCATCAAACCCAATTCCCAAATAAGCATTAGTTAGACCAGGCTCATTGTTCCTGGGGCCATATCCCAATGAACCTCCAAATCCTCCCGGGGCAAAATTAGGTGTATCGCCATTAAACAGAAACATGGAAAACCCATCTGCTAAAAACAATCCAGTACCACCATAACTGAAAAACTCAAATTCAACTTTAAGCCCATAAGTAGAAGGAAAAGGAACATCTATATAAACAAAGCCTCGCTGATCATTTTGATTGGAGGTCAATCGAAGAACTCCTTCGGTCAATCGAGCATCCCCACCAAAAACGGTGTTGGCTTGTGTGCTTGCAGTCTGGAAAGTCTCACAATAAGGAAAACCTATTTGCGCATTTACTTCGAACCCGAGCAAAATAAAAAACGTGATTGCGAAAAACTTCAAAATCCCCTTCAATGCCAATTCTTTAGAGTCATAAATAAAATGACAATAGGGCTATAAAACAAAAGCTCCTAAGGTGAACTTAGGAGCTTTTAATAAAAGGTTGAATTTATTTTATCTTAATATAGTCTGAACACGATCCGGACCCACCGAAACCAATTTGATAGGGACATGTAGTTCATTTTCCAAATAGGAGACATAATCCTTTAATTCAGCAGGGAACTCGTCATAGGATCTAACCTCAGCTAATGAACAGTGCCAACCTTTAAAAATCTTATACACCGGCTTGACATCAAGATCTGAAATCTCAAAACTCAATCGATCAACTCGCTCACCAGTCGGCAGTTCGTAATGTGTGCAAACGTTGATTTCTTCGAAAATATTCAAGACGTCAGCTTTCATCATAAATAGCTGCGTTACGCCATTGATCATGATCGAATAACGCAAAGCCGGTAAATCCAGCCAACCACACCTTCTTGGTCTCCCGGTGGTACTTCCAAATTCATTTCCTTCTTTTCGCATCGCCTCACCCGTGGCATCAAAAAGTTCCGTTGGAAAAGGACCGCTTCCAACTCTGGTGCAATACGCTTTGAAAATTCCAAAAACCTCCCCGATTTTGGATGGCGCAACACCTAAACCTGTGCATGCGCCGGCAGTCATGGTAGTGCTGCTTGTCACAAAAGGATAACTTCCAAAGTCCACGTCCAACAAGGATCCCTGAGCCCCCTCTGCCAAAATCTTTTTATTTGATGCCAACGCATCATTAACTACATATTCACTATCAATCAATTTGAGTGTTTTGAAAAATTCGACAGCCGCAAAAAACTGGGACTCCATTTCTGGCAAAGCATCCAAGGGATGATCATAAAATGAAAGTGTTGTTTTGTGCTTTTCTACTAATACATCGTACTTTTCCCGAAAATCCGGGCTCAAAATATCTCCAACCCGCAGGGCTGCCCTGCCGATTTTGTCCTGGTAGGTGGGGCCGATACCTTTGAGAGTCGAACCTATTTTCTTATCCCCCTTTGAGGTTTCCAATGCGGCATCCAAAAGTTTATGGGTAGGAATGATGATCGTAGCCTTTTTGGACACCACCAGATTCTTTTGATAATCAATTGAAAATTTCTCCAAACCATCAATTTCTTTCTTGAGAACAATGGGATCCAAGACCACACCATTTCCGATAATGTTTAGGATTTGAGGTCTGAAGATCCCTGAAGGGATCTGATGAAGCACATGTTTTATCCCGTCAAATTCCAATGTATGACCGGCATTAGGGCCACCTTGGAACCGGGCAACAACCTCGTATTGAGGGGCTAACACGTCTACTATTTTACCCTTTCCTTCATCTCCCCACTGGAGACCCAGCAATACATCCATCTTCATTTGATGTGCAGTCTTATCGGTTAATCGAATTTTTTTAAAGGGCGAAATTTGCGATAAGGGCAAAGAAAACCAAGGGAAACAGGTTAATTATTATCTAGACAATTCTCCTGCAAATGAAAAAAGGGTCTTTCAGGGCTTACTTATCAATTTTTAACTTTAAAATCTTCTAATGAATCATATACCGTAAAAATATTATTTAGTTTGGTAATGATCAATAGCTTCTTTACATGCTCTGAAGGCGAAGTTAAATAAACTTCACCTCCTACATTTCGCATTTTGGTGAGCATCGTGATCAAAAGCCCAATTCCACTTGAACTGATGTATCTAACCTCACTTAAGTCAATCACGAATGTTTTGGCACCATCTTGAATTGCGTCAGAAACAAGCTCCACCAATTTTGGCCCTACTTCATCACCGATCAAGTCGCCTTGAATGTAGAGGTAATTTGCTTTTTCGTCTTTTTGGGTACTATAGGTGAGTTTCATTTAATTTTGTTTTCTGTTGTCACATTTTTCTTTGGTACAGTTGCCATAGAGGATCAGGGAGTGATGAAGGACTTGAAAATTCAAAATCTCCCCCACGGTGTTTTGAATATTTTGAATCCTCGGATCACAAAATTCCATCACCTGATTACATTCAACACAGATCAAATGATCATGCTGCTTATAACCGTAGGATTTTTCGAATTGAGCCAAATTTTTACCAAATTGATGTTTGGTGACCAAATCACACTCTACTAAAAGATCCAAGGTATTGTATACTGTGGCCCGGCTGACGCGATAGTTCTTGTTTTTCATACTGATGTAGAGTCCCTCCACATCAAAATGACCGCCTCGACTGTATATTTCCTCCAAAATCGCATAGCGTTCAGGAGTCTTTCTGAGTTTTTTGTTTTCGAGATATGCGGTAAATATCTTTATAACCTCTTCGAAATGGGTGGTATTCAAGGACATTTTCTGCGTTTTTTTTCAAATATAACTTTTGTCACCTTAAAAAGATTCCATTAGTCAAAACGGGAAATTTTAATAATTCCATTTACTTGCTGCAAGTTTTTGATCAAGTGATCCAAATGCTCCGTGCTATGCACATAAAGTTTGATAGTCCCTTCGAAAATTCCGGCATCTGAATCTACTGTAATCGAACGCATATTCACTTTGAGTTCATTGGAAATGACTTTGGTGACATCATTGATCAAACCGACCCGGTCAGTTCCCAAAATCCTCAATCCTGCCAAAAATGCGATTAACTTTTGACTGGTCCAACGAGCCTTGATAACTCGATTTCCATGGTTAGAAAGCAGCTCCAAAGCATTTGGACAAGATGTTCGATGTATTTTAATGCCTTCATTGATCGTTACAAATCCGAACACATCGTCACCCGGGATTGGGTTGCAACATTTAGCCAGGATGTAATCCACGACATCCATATCCTCTCCAATCAACAGCTGATCATGCTCCGAGCCTTTCAAACTTTTGATTTCTTTGGTAAAAGTGGATTCGTCTTTTACTTTTTCACCCACTTTGCTTTTCCCTTTTTGAACTTCCTTGAAATCCTTAAAGGCTTTGATCGTGGTGGGATCAATGGTTCCTTTTCCAACTCTGTAGTAAAACTCATTGGCCGTCTTAAGCTCATAATAAGCCCGCAACTGCTCGACAGTTTCAGAGTTAAAGTCCATTTTCATGGCTTTCAGCTTTCGTTGGACAATCTCCCGTCCATCTAGGATTGCGGATTTTTTATCCTCTCGGAGTACGTCTTTGATTTTTGCTTTTGCACGTGAAGTGACGACGTTATTAAGCCAGTCTTCAGATGGTTTTTGCTTATTGGAAGTTAGGATTTCGACCTGATCCCCATTCTTAAGAATATGACTGATAGGGACAAGGCGCTGATTCACTTTGGCTCCAATACACTTGGCTCCAATTTCCGTGTGGATTTCAAAGGCAAAGTCCAGCGCTGTTGCACCAATTGGAAGGACTTTCAGGTCTCCTTTTGGGGTGAAGACAAAGACTTCATCATGGAATAAATTTCCTCGGAAATCATCCATGAATTCAATTGCATTGCTATCATTGGACTCAAGAATACTTCTAACCTGACCGATCCAGTCATCCAAGCCAGAACCTGTCTTCCCTCCTATTGTATCTCTGCCCTTATATTTCCAGTGGGCGGCATATCCTCTTTCGCCAATCTCGTCCATCCGGTCTGTACGAATCTGCACCTCTACCCACTGACCGGTATTACTCATGACCGTGGTATGAAGTGACTCATATCCATTGGATCTAGGAGTGCTTATCCAGTCTCTGAGTCTGTCCGGATTAGGCCTGTAGAAATCTGTCACTATTGAATAAACCTGCCAACAGTCGGCTTTTTCGTTTTCAAGTTGGCTTTGGATGATAATTCTGACAGCAAAAAGATCATAAACTTCTTCAAAAGGAATACCCTGCTTTTTCATCTTAGTAAAGATGGAATAAACAGACTTGGGTCTTCCTTTGATGGTGAATTTAAAGTCTTGTTTAGTTAACTCATCTTCAATCGGTTGAATGAAGGATTTGATAAACTTTTTGCGATAGGTTTTAGACTCGTTAATTTTTTGAACGATATCTAAGTAGGTATCGGTGTCAGTGTATTTCAGATAAAGATCCTCAAGTTCAGACTTGATCGCGTACAAGCCCAATCGATGTGCCAAAGGTGCATAGAGGTACATCGTTTCCGAGGCAATTTTAAGCTGCTTATGTCGAGGCATACTGGACAGCGTCCTCATATTATTCAGCCGATCCGCAAGCTTGATCAATATGACCCGGACATCATCGGACAACGTAAGAAGCATTTTCCGGAAATTCTCCGCCTGTTGTGAGCTACCGTAATCAAAAACACCTGATATCTTGGTCAAACCGTCAATGATGGTCATCACCTTATGACCAAATTCCCTCTCAATATCTTCCAGCTCCAAGTCAGTGTCTTCGACTACATCATGAAGCAAGGCAGCAATGATTGAGGTAGTGCCTAATCCAATTTCCTCCACACAGACCAAAGCCACCTCGAGGGGATGATAGATATACGGTTCACCTGACTTTCTTCGCATTTCCTTGTGTGCTTCAAGGGAAATGCTGAATGCTTTTTTGATGAGTTTGGTATCTCCGGGTTTCAAGATAGGCTTGGCCTGTCTGAGCAGCTTTCGATATCGCTTTAAAATTTCTTTGCGTTCTTCTTCTATGTCCACAGGGATCATAAGGATGGGATTTTATTCAAAATAGGGACAGGGAATTGAGCATTCCACTTTTTTTGAATTTTTTTTTACAACACTTGTGAAAAATAAGATAATGTCTTTACCTTCGCATCCACAATTAGAAAACGAGATCATTGATCAAATTTTCTCGGCCTGATTGAATCCAATGCGGATGTGGCGAAATTGGTAGACGCACTAGACTTAGGATCTAGCGCCGCGAGGCATGGGGGTTCGAGTCCCTCTATCCGCACAACACAAGCCCTCAATCACTCCACTGTTTTTGATCAGACAGGAAAGAGATTGGGGGTTTTTAGTTCATCATCTGTTTAATTTTATACACCTTGGAAATTACATTAGACAAGCATTCAGCAAATCAGGCTTCAATTAAAATTACGTTAAACGAAGCAGATTATCAACCAAAGGTTGATGCCAAACTAAAGGATTACGCAAAAAAAGCAGTCATCAAAGGATTTCGTCCGGGAAAAGCACCGATAGCTATGGTGAAGGGCATGTATGGTGTCTCTTTATTGGTAGATGAAATTAATGCATTGCTTGGTGAATCATTAAACAATTACCTGAAGGAGCAAACATTCAGAATACTTGGTGAACCTCTTCCAGTTGAAAAGGCCGACAATTCAATTGATTGGAAGTCACAAAAAGATTTTGATTTCGAATACAAGATCGGTTTTGTGGAATCAGTTAACATTGCATTGGACGCAACTACCAAGGGAACAAAATATTCCATCAAGGTGGACGAAAAACTCATCAATGAGACCCTTGATAACCTTAAGTCTCAATACGGCAATAGCACCAACCCTGAAGTAAGTGAAGCCAACGATAACATCTATGGGGATCTCAAAGCTTCAGAAGGTGATTTTTCAAAAACTATTTCTCTTCCGCTTTCCAAAATCTCAAAAAAGCTTGCCGGTAAATTTATCGGTCTGAGCAAAGATGCTGTAGTTGAATTTGACACCAAGGAAGTAAAAAAAGAGGAATGGTCTGAAGCATTTGGCTTGACAGACGAAGAAATTGCTGAGGCCAAAGGAGCTTTTACTTTTACAATAGTAAATATCAACAGAACGGAAGCTGCTGAGTTGAATCAGGAATTTTTCGATAAAATATTTGGTCCGGAAGCAGTTTCGACTGAAGAGGAATTCATCAATAAGGTGAAAAAAACCCTACAGGGAAGCTACGACCGTGAGTCTAAAGTCTTCTCTGATGAAGAATTGAAGAAAGTATTGGTGGAAAAAGCCAACCTAAATCTTCCTGATGCATTCCTGAAAGAATGGTTAGTGAGAGCCAATGAAGGTAAAGTATCTGAGGCAGATGTGGAAAATGAATATCCTCTCTACGCAAATCAGTTGACTTGGTCATTGATCTCCAATCAAATTGCCAAAGACAATAACATCAAGGCAGAACATGAAGATATCATTGAGAAGACCAAGGAAATGATACGTGAGCAATTTGCATCCTCGGGTCTTGGCGCCCAATTAGAAGCTAGCATGAATATGTTTGTAGACAATTATCTTAAAGGAAACGAGGGTCAAAACTACATGAATATGTTGACTTCGGTACAAAATGAAAAAGTCCTTGCTTTTGTCCAGGAGAAAATTGATTTAGTGGAAAAGGAGATTTCAATCGATGAATTCAAGGAACTTTTAGAGAAGTAAATCGATTTAGAGAGTTATATTCAAAAGTCCTTTTTATAAGGACTTTTTTATTTTTGTCTACCACAACAAACTCAAAAAATGATTAACAAAGAAGAATTCAGAAAGTACGCCATTCACAATCAGGGCGTCAGCGGGACGGCATTTGACCAATACACCCAGCACATTGATAACATGACCCGTTCGGTCATCGAAGAGCGTCCTCAGAATTTTCGGGAAATCGATGTTTTCTCGAGATTGATCATGGACAGAATCATTTTCTTGGGTACCGGCATTGACGACCATATCGCTAATATCATCGTGGCGCAATTGCTTTTCCTAGAATCTGTAGATGCTAAAAAAGATGTGTTGCTCTATGTCAACAGTCCCGGAGGATCTGTGACTGCAGGTCTTGGTATTTATGACACCATGCAGTACATCGGACCCGATGTCGCCACTATTTGTACAGGCATCGCCGCTTCCATGGGTGCTGTACTCTTGGCAGGGGGTGCAAAAAACAAAAGATCATCACTACAGCACGCAAGAGTAATGATTCACCAGCCTTCCGGAGGCATGCAGGGTCAATCCAGAGATATGGAAATTTCTCTCAAATTGATTCTTTCCATGCGAGAGGAATTATATCAAATTCTCGCCAATCATACAGGAAAAACATTTGAAGAAATTGATCGGGACTCAGACCGGGATTATTGGTTGAAAGCTCAGGAAGCCAAAGAATATGGCTTAATCGATGAAGTATTAGTTAAAAAAGTATAAGAATGGCTCAAGTAACCTGCTCCTTTTGCGGTAGAAACAAAAAAGATGTAGATCTGATGGTATCGGGAATCTCAGCCCATATCTGTAATTTCTGTATCGATCAGGCACACCTGATTCTCGGCGAAGAAGATAAAACCAAGAAATCAAGTGCCAAACCTAAGTTTAAACTCAAAAAACCAAAGGAGCTGACATCCTACCTCGACCAATATGTCATCGGTCAGGAAGAAGCAAAAAAAGTACTCACAGTAGCAGTATACAACCATTATAAGCGTCTTCAGCAGAAGGATGACCATGATGAAATCAAGATTGAAAAATCCAACGTCATCATGGTGGGAGATACCGGCACCGGTAAAACTTACCTCGCCAAAACTTTGGCAAAAATCCTTGAAGTACCGTTTTGCATAGCTGATGCGACAGTGTTGACTGAAGCAGGCTACGTGGGTGAAGATGTGGAAAGCATTTTAACCCGACTACTGCAATCGGCAGATTACAATGTAGAAGCAGCTGAGCGGGGAATCGTTTACATCGATGAGCTGGATAAAATCGCACGAAAATCAGACAACCCCTCCATCACACGTGATGTAAGTGGTGAAGGTGTGCAGCAAGCCATGTTGAAGCTGCTTGAAGGCACAATGGTCAATGTACCCCCTCAGGGAGGCCGGAAGCATCCCGACCAGAAAATGATCGCCGTAAACACGGAAAATATCCTGTTTATTTGCGGGGGAGCATTCGATGGAATTGCCCGACACATCGGCAAGCGATTGAATACACAGCCTATGGGTTTTGCTAAAACCAGCGATACTCCCCAGGCTGATCGGGAAAATCTACTTCAATATGTGACCGCACAGGACTTGAAAGCCTTTGGTTTGATTCCTGAACTAATCGGCCGCCTTCCTGTATTGACTCATCTGGATCCACTTCACAAGGATGCCCTGAAGCGTATTCTCACCGAACCAAAAAATGCTTTGGTCAAGCAATATACCAAGCTTTTGGCAATGGAAGGTGTCAAGCTGACATTTGAAGAGAGTGCATTGGACTTCATCGTGGACAAAGCGGACGAATACAAGCTTGGAGCCCGAGGACTTCGTTCTATTTGCGAAGCGATTGTTACCGACGCGATGTATGAGTTGCCTTCTGACGACACGATCAAAGAACTGGTCATTGATGAAGACTACGCGAGATCGCAATTTGACAAATCAAAATTCAAGCGACTTCAGGTTGCTTAAACCTTAAAACCCCGGCGAAAGTCGGGGTTTTTATTTTTTAAGGGAATCCAGAATCAACTCCGCAGTACTATCAGAAGCAGAACTATCCCCTATCCGCTCTTGGATCAAATCATAACCTTGCAGCATTTCCCCTTTGTACACCACATTGGAAAAAATCCGATTCAATTCCCCCTTCAGATTTTCAACAGTAAAATCATCTTGGATTAGCTCCTTGACCACTTCTTTCCCTGCAATAAGGTTCACCAAAGAAATGTAGGGGACACGAATCAGATTTTTTGCAATCATATAGGAAATAGATGAAGTTCGATAAACCACAATTTGAGGAACACGGAAAAGGGCCGTTTCCAAAGTTGCCGTTCCCGAGGCTACCACTGCAACCGTGGCGTGGCTAAGCAAATCATAGGTCTGATCAATTACCACCTTTATCCCAGCAGTCCTTGCCGGATCGTATGCTAATTCCGGTAAGCTACCCACTCCGGCGATGACAAACTGGGCATTCGGAAATTCCCTTACCAAGGAAACCAATCGGTCCAACATCCCATTTATCTCTTGCTTTCTGCTCCCGGGAAGTAAAGCGATGATTGGTTGATAGCTCAGTTCATTTTTCTGAAAGAAAAAATCATGGGATTTAAATTTCCGGATTTCGTCCAAAAGCGGATTACCCACATAATGGACGTTCATATCATATTTCTCAAAAAACTCCGGTTCGAAGGGAAGAATAGAGTAGATCTGATCCGTAAAAGCCTTCAACTTTAGAGCACGCTTTTGATTCCAGGCCCAGACTTTCGGTGGAATATAATAGTGAACCGGGATCCCATTTTCCTTGGCAAAGGCGGCAATTTTCATATTAAACCCTCCATAGTCCACAAGAATTAATGCATCCGGCCGATAGACCAATAGGTCCTTCTTTATTAGGCTGAGATATTTGAGCACTTTGCGAAAACCAAGAACTACCTCCAAAAATCCCATCACCCCAACTTCAGAATAATCAACCACCAAATCAACACCTGCATCGGCTGAATAGCTACCTCCCATTCCCCGAAACTTGGAGTTTAGATCCAGCTTCTGCATGGCCAAAACCAAGTTGGAAGCATGTAAGTCGCCTGATCTTTCGCCTGAGATGATGTAAAACTTTGTCAATTTGGTAAGAGGTAAAAAGTAAGTGGTGAGTCCCAATTTTGATTAGGGTTTAAAACTAAATTTATCAGCTTTTGACATCATTGCATTCAACTTATTATTTATTTGATCACATTTCATAACAATAGATTGCAATTCTTCAGATGAAACTAATTCACAAGCATGAGCTAACTCAATCCAATGTCTGGTTTCGTATTGTTCTGCATCTCCATCAGTTAATTTGGAAATAAAGTGATTAATATACCTCCTTTTGCCCCAAGCCTCAGCTATTTGACCTCCTATCGATCTGGAAGCTCTTCTAATTTGATCTGTCAAAGAGAAACGCTCTTCAATGGGGAATTTCATTGATACAATGTAAACTTCCTTTGCTAATTCTCTAGAAAGCTTGTACACCTCCAATTCAAAATAAAATTGAACAAACGGCATATGATGTGTGAGTTAACAACTTACTTTTTACAACTCACAATTTACAAAAAAATTCAACCGCCAAAGTACTCCACAAAATTCCTTGGGGTCTCGTAAAGGGTCAGCTTATACAGTCCACCATGCGGAGTAATTTCCTTGACAGCAGGCTCTAAAATTTTCCAAAATTCCATCACCAGAATTTCACAGCTCGCCATTTTGCCCAGCATGAAATCTACATCCACATTCAGGTTTTTATGATCGACTTTCTCAGTTACCAGTTTTCGGATTAAAGTACTCAACTGCTTTAAATCGACCACAAACCCAGTTTCCGGATCGGGAAGACCTCTGACAGTTACAATCAATTCGAAATTATGTCCATGCCAATTGACATTGGCGCAAGGTCCGAAGACCTCAAAATTTTTCTCATCAGACCATTTCGGATTCCAAAGCTTGTGGGCTGCATTGAAATGCTCTTTTCTGCAAACGTGAATCATCTACTTTTTAATTTCGCTGCAAAGTTATGGAAAAGTATAGGGATAAGAAATCAATGGATTTGATATAAAAAACCCCCGATGAATCGGGCGCAATATGTTTTATCCTTTATTGAGATCTGTGAAAAAGATGACAAGGTGGTCTTCCCTTCCAAGATCCAATTTTCGATCTTTGATAATTTGTTTCGCCATCTCCTGATCTTCTGGATTCAGCGCTTTCAAGATGATATTAGTTTTGCTTTTAACGCTCGAAACTTTATCATTTCTGTCAATCAAGTAATAGGTCTCTTCAAACACAAACATCCTACCGGCTGTGGGGGCATAACTGTTTTTTGGAGGAGTAACCAGATCGGCATAAAATTTTCTGATTAAAGTATACTTATTTCCTTCCGCAATAACATTCACTAAATCATTGGCCTCAATTCCTTTCACTGAATCAAAGCCTTTTTTGAAAAGTAATCTTGGAAGCAATCCCTGCTGTTGGGCATTTGCCAGAATGATTGATGGCCGCTCCAATTCGACATACTCCACAAAATCCTTTGTCAAATAGATCGTATTTCCGGCTTCATTAATCACTTCTAATTCGTTATCATAAATATTGAATTTATAGGCTACATTTTCCTTGAGACCGGCGTTGGTTAATCCAATATTGGCTCTAGACCAGTCTTCAAAAAGATACGGAGATCCTTCAATGCCGGTATACGGAGTGAGCCTGGCAGGAGCACCATTCATATTTATATTTGAAATTTGTCCAATTGCAGAATTGGAAAGAACAATAAATGCCAAGATTAAAAACTTTTTCATAATTAATATTTAATTACTTTTTTGTGTAAAATTAAATTGTTGGTTTGAATTTTCAAGATATACAATCCCCGAGGACTTGGCAATGAAAACGATTTTAAAAGTTTATCATCTGACTTAGTTACCTCTTCTTCGATGTATTGTATGCCTGACATATCAGTTAAAGTGAAATACACCTGACCAACGAAGTCATTGGTAATAGTCACATCTAATTTATCCCCAGAAGGAACTGGCCCCACAAATACACCAAATCTGCTCAAATCAGGTTCTGGAATTGATGAAATTACTGTCACATCTGAGATTCTATTGCAGGATTCGTTAAAAATTGCAACCTGATAGGAGCCGTCTCCACCGGCCTCTAAACTTCGCGCTGTTGCTCCTTGAATTGGCTGTCCGTTGATAAACCACTGGTATTTATCCCCGGGCTGCTGAGAAGTAAGCACATTTCCATTTACTACTATTATCGGCTTTGGAAGGTCATTTTCACCAATTAAAATTTCCTTATCAAAAGATATGGTTTGGTCATCATTGGATATCTCCAAATTGATCGTGTACGAGCCAGGCGCATTAAAAATAAAAGAAGGATTAGAAAGTGTAGAGGATCCTTGACCGCCAAAATTCCACTTAAATGCTTTTATAGCACCTTCGCTCAGATTTTGAAAGGAAATACGTGATCCCACGCAATTAAAGAGCGTATTAAAATTCGCGAATAATACGTCCTCACATTTTTTTGATAACCATCCCGTAGAATTAGTAATGACTGCACCCTCACCCAGGTTAATTATAGCTTTTCCTTCCCGATTAACATTGGTGACTGTCACATGCTCAAGGCAATATTTTACATAAAGGTCATGAACAATTTTCCCTGAAGTGCTCGACTTTATAACGGCGGGACTACTGCTTGATGCATTTACTTCGATTTTATCAAATATGATTAATTGACCGGAAGCACCAAGATTAAGTATAGAAGCGATGCCTAAATCCAATGAATCAACTTGACTGGAGGCTTGTCCTAATACATATTCAGCACCGGTGATGGACAACTTGGAAAATGCTCCAGCACGGTGTGTTAACGAACCCGACTGAATAGAAAGATTATCAACAGGAATTTCAGCTAAATTATTTAGCTCACCGATCGCACCGGAGAACACCAAACTTAAACCAGCCGGAATTTTCCCACCGTGGGCAATGGAGAAATCACCCTTGAAATTTATTGATTGAAGCACCCCTGACAAGATTCCAGTCGCATTTATCCTTAGCGAAGACAAAAGCAAAGACTCCAGATTAACTGACACCTCCGCAGCTTCGATTGTGAGTTTATCTAAAATCTCAGCAGTAAGAATTTTCCATTTCCCGGATTTGAAGTTTAAAGTGGTTTTGGAAAAGATCGCTTGACCAAATTCAACCAAATTTTCATTGGGACTGCTTGATTCAAATACTATGGTTCCGTTTTCAATTTCAGTGATTTGATTACTCACTCTAAAACCATTGGTGACTGAAATTTGATTTCCTTTCAAGTCAAACTTAACCAATTGACTACCAAACAAATTAACGCTGAAAGCTTGGGCATCATTTGGAAATCCAATTATCTGATTGTCAGAACCAGAACCTTCAAAAACAACACGAGTCACAGAATTTGGAATCTTGTTGGCAGAAGAACCATTAGGAGTAGCTGACCAATTGGCAGGATTTGACCAATCACCAGTGTTTCCTCCTACCCAATATAAGGTCTCCTCAGCACCGTCTGTAGTGCCTGCTTTTAATACTAGGGAGAATTCTTGCTTTCCTCCCACTAAACTCCCTTTATGCGATATCCTAACTTTATATTTTTGTGGTTTCGGAGATTCAATTAAAATCTGTTCTACATTATCCCTAAAATTATCTTTATCTCGTACTGCCTGAGCACTGGATCCGGCTGCAGGATTTAAGGACCATGGGAAATATGTATTTCCTTCTTCATCAACTATTCTCAGGCCCAAATCATTGATGAGCATAAGATTTTGTGGATCCACAGAAATTGGAGCTGGATTTCCAGATGGGTCGGTCCAGGCAATTGTCACTCTTATAGGAGAAACACCATCAGAAATAAAATCAAAGTCAAAATTTTCACCGTTGGCAAGAGTTTCCTCCCTGATGACATCCGATGTTCCATTTTCATTAAGGATAATCTTTCCTGCAGCTTCCACATCCAGTAATCCCCATCCATAAACGTAGTCAGGACCTAGATTAAGCCCTGCCTCTTTGGTAGTATTGAGTACTAAGCCTTTTACCGTAGATGCCCACATAAACCTCCCGTTATTTCTTTGACTGTAAAGCTGCTGAAGAAGGAGAAGTGATCCGGTTACATTTGGAGCGGCCATTGAAGTCCCACTAAGGCCCCCGTAGGAATCAGTAGTGCCTCCATTTCCAACAGTGGTACTAAAAACTCCAACACCAATAGCTACTAAATCTGGCTTTATTCTTCCGTCATCCGTTGGGCCCCAAGAAGAAAATGAACTCATTGCAACAGAATTTGGACCTGAATAGGGTGCTGGTAAACTCACTGCTCCAACTGTAATTATATTTTTGGCAACTCCTTCAGGCCCCAATGTGTCATCCGGTCCATCACTTGGTTTGGTACCGTTGCCCACATCAGTCCGATCGTTACCGGCGGCCCAGACTACTGTATACTGAGGTCTTATATAGATCAAATCATCCAAGCCTTTGCTTTTGGATGAATAATATCCAAATCTATAATCTTCGTTAGGATCAACTGAATTATTCCCCGCCCAAGCCCAAGCACCCGTACTATTTCTAAACCATCCCAGAACAACCCCATAGGAGTGGTTTGACACCAAATGCCCATTTGGCTTTATGGCGGGTTCATAAGCATTAGCAAACATTTTTGAGAGGTCACTATCCCAATTAAAGGACCAACCTGTAGCTTCATAGGCCATACCCCTTACAGAGGGATTGATTCCCGCCGCTAATACTGTCCCCGATACGTGCGTAGCATGATTACTTATCGTTTCCGTAGATCCATCGATTTGAGTTAATCTACCAGTAAACTCTACATGATCCGGCTTAGGTCGCGTTTGATCATAAATCCCGACCACAAACCCTTTCCCTGTTAAATTTTGTCCTAGGCTACCACCTGGTTGAAGAGAAATAGTACCTACAGCCGCTGCTGCTCCAGTATTGAGTGTTTTTAAATAATGTGGAAAGCCGAGTTCGTCAAAATATCTTAACTCTGCAATCAAACCATTTTCCAAGGGAATAAAAACAGGAATTTTCCGCTGATTCGCCCGAAGCAAAATTTCTGATTTAGTTTGATTCAACAAATGGTATTTTGTAATAAAACTATCAGAAATGGAGTTTCTGACACTATTCAATTCGGGCACTTCAATTGCAGTATTTTGAGCCTTAGTAGCGACTGCCAGAAAAAGAAATAACACAAATAAAACACTCTTCATGGTCTCCCTCATACAGTATCAATTAACTCTAAATTTAAGAATAAGTTCAAAAAAAAAGAGGGTTAAAACCCTCTTTTTAATTTAATATAATTTAAGATTAAGGCCTCTTGGTCAGTTCTACTGTACCACCATCGCCATAAGTATTTTTCCACGTAATCAGGATTTTACCATCTGCAGGTGTGCTTGTTCCGGTTATGGTAAACGGATCATTGTATCTGTCTCTATTGGTAGAAGCACCGATCAGAACATTACATCTGTCAGTAAAAGTACCTGTAGGAGCAGTATCTTGATAAAAACCTGGGTACATGCCAAATGACATATCACTCATGGTATAAACTCCTGTGGCAGTAGAGGTCAGTGAAATGGTCGGGAAAGCTGCGATGGTGAAATTGGTTGCTGTCTGGCGAACTCCTCCAGAACCGTCACCTAAATTCAATACTCTCCAAAGCACAGTGTAAGACCCAACCAGGTTTGATGGACAAATCACGCGAATTCTGTAAGTCAGTGACTTATAATTGACACTTACCTTTGCTCCATTTGCAGAAGTAATATTCAAAACCAAGTTTGGAGTCTCAGTTGGTTGAATATTTCCGGTTAATACAGTTACTGGCAATTGTGCAATCACTTGTCCTGCCGGGATAGTCACTGTTTTGCTAGCTAAAGTATAATGTACACCTTGTACAGCAGTAGAGGCAGGATCCGCTTCGACAGTCACCGTAACAGGAGTTGATTGTGCTGCTCCTACAAGATTAATTTGAAGGTTAGCCTGATCAGTCTGTGTTGCATTCAGTCTGACAAAGTTTTGAGTCACACCATTTGGTAGTGTAGAGGCATCAAATTCTACTTCTGATCCGTCCCAAACTTTATCGAAATCCGACTCTTCCATACAGGAGACTAAAGTCCCCATCATGAACAAGAGTATGATCGAATATAATTTATTTATTTTCATGTGTTTCTAAATTAAAGGCTCTTAATAACCAGGATTTTGTTCTAGCTTATCATTCAACTGAAGTTCGTCAAGAGGCAAATTACTCAATACTCTGTAATCAGCATAAGGAACAGTAGGTAGGTTTCTGTGCTTACGGATATCCAATCCGTTTCTTTTCAAATCAAAGAAACGATGACCTTCCATAGCAAATTCCACTCTTCTTTCCTGAAGAATTCTTTCAAACAGCGCATTTCCTGTAAGATCTGTAGCAACCGGAGCTAAATTACGCTTACTTCTCAGTGCATTCACGTCAGCTCTGGCACCTGCAAAATTATCGGTTTTGAATCTGGCTTCTGCTCTGATAAGGTAAAGTTCGGAGGCCCTCAGGATCGGAAGATTTTCAAGGAACTGACCTTTAGCTCCTCTCCACTTGTTAGAGCTGTAAACCGGGCCATTGAAACCCGCACGGGTAGTAGCTGTCCAAGTCTGCAAACGAATATCACCCGGCTCAATTGAATTGATCAATTGAATAGAAGCACTAAGGATAAACTGAGCACCTGGAGTTGAATTGGAAGTCAATGAACTTACTGAGTTGTTGACTCCATCTACAGTTGACCAGTCTACTTGTCTGATTTCCACTTCGAAAAGCGATTCCGGATTTGGGAAAGTATTGAATGAACTTACGTAGTTTGCACTTGTGACCAAACCTGTTCCGTCATTGGTTAAACCAGCCGTAGCCATTGCTTCAGTTGCCAAGACTTCAGCCCGATCATTTCTACCCCAATAGAGATAAACTCTAGCAAGTAATGCCTGAGCAGCACCTTTAGAAGCTCTGTAAACATTTGGTGAGCCTAAGTTAGCAGTAGGAAGGAGAGAGATAGCCTGAAGTAAATCAGCCTCCACTTGGGTATATACTTCCACATTGGTATTTCTTGCTCTCAAATCTGCATCAGAAAATCCCAAAGTAGGAGTTGTACGGATGATGGTGGACTTATTCCAGCCATTTACTTCTCTACCCGGCTCATATCCGTAGACTCGAGCCAAATCAAAGTGGTGTAATGCCCGCATGAAATATGCTTCACCTTTAATTCTATTTCGGAGTACTTCGTCAGTACCGGTTGCCTTGTCCACACCCCCAATAATAATATTCGCATCGTTGATAGCTCCAAAAGCACTGTAGGTTGTTGGAGTACCCCATATATTGATTCCTGCTCTATCGGCGTTAACCTCTTCTTGAATGTATCGACCGGTATTCGCAATAACCAATACGTTATCAGCAAGTACTTCCGGTGCAATCATCATGGTTTGACCGTAATAACTAAAATTCCTTGTACGGCCATACATGTTCAACGCAAGTCCATTGTATCCTGCCAAATCAACAAATACAGTAGCCGGAGTCAAACTTTGTCTTGGCGATACATCCAATTGATCCGCACATGAGGAAGCTATCAAAGCACCTCCCATTATCATTATTTTTAAAAGATTTTTCATCATGATTCTTAATTAGAAACTAAGACTTACGCCCGCGGTAATTTGCTGAGAATTTGGAAACGCAGCAAAAGTGTTGCCGATAGAATTTACTTCCGGATCGATACCGTTATACTTGGTGAAAGTGGCCATATTCAATCCTTGAACAAATACATTAGCCTGGGAAACACCAATTCGCTGAGACACAACAGGCGGAATAGCGTAACTTAAGGTCACTTGCTTCAATCTAATGTAGCTACCATCACTTAACTGTCTCGTTGATGTAGCAGTGTAACTAGAGCCACCTGGTCTAGCGCCACTTTCCCAAGGCATAGGATTGCTCACTACATCACCCGGCTGCTTCCAGTAATTCAACTGATTAACCAATTGGTTGTTTGGCCCTGAACCTGTGGAAGCTAGATTGATTAGATCTGAATTGAAAGCCTTATTGCCAAATTGTCCCTGGAAGAAAACCTCAAGAGATAATCCGCCATAAGTGAATGTATTTGACAAGCCACCGTAGGAAGTTGGAAGAGCTGATCCCTGATATCTCACATCAGCATCGCGGATTGTGTAGGTGTATTCGTTGTTCTCGTTGAGATACATCGGACGGCCATTCGCCGGATTTACACCTGCATAGGGAGTAGTATAAAAAGGAAATAGTGGCTGACCTACTACGATCGTGTTTCCGATTCTTTCTTCACCACCAAAGAGTGATATAACTTCATTTTCAAGAACTGTCACGTTAAATGCAGTCGACCATTGAAACTTTCCAGCGTTAATATTAACTGTCTGAATATCAAAGTCTATACCTTGGTTTCTTAATTCACCTGTATTTTGAGTGATTGATCCAAAGCCTGAATCGATTGGCAAAGGTGTATTAAACAAAAGGTTTGAAGAGTTCTTTCTCCAGAAATCAACCGTGGTGATTATACGACCATTGAACATCGTTGCATCAACTCCAATATTGAATGTTTCTGCCTCTTCCCAAGTCAACAAGTTATTTCCTAATTGATTCAGTACCAAGGAAGGACTTCCACCATATTGACCTGCAGAAGCAACAAGAGTTTGAGAAGCAAAATTTGGAATCTCGGAGTTACCGGTCACACCATAAGAAGCTCTTAATCTCAAATTATCCAGCCAGGTTGCGTTCTGCAGAAATTGCATCGAAGACAATCTCCAGCCTACAGAAACAGCTCCGAACGTACCAAAACGAACATCAGAACCAAATCTGGAGTGACCGTCTCTTCTCAGCGTAAAGTCAGCTGTGTAAGTGTCTTTGTAGTCATACTTCGCCTGACCAAACACACCCAGTCTTTTGAACTGTGTAAATGAAGATCCTACAGCAAGCGGTGTGGCCGCATTGTTCAGATATCTTAGGATAGGATTAGCGAATCCCTGACCTTGAGCAAATGTTAATTCACGGCTTTCAGTCTTGTATTCATAACCAAGGATACCACTTACAGTGTGCTTATCCGCAAACTTTTTGTTGAAATTAAAGTTATGGTTCGTATTAAAGTTTACATTTCGACGATCTGTATTCGTTGAATTACCACCTGCAGCACGAAACGCAGCAATTGTAGATGGTCTGTTGTTCTCATCACGGTTATCCGCAAAATCCAAACCCGCAAATGATGTAAAGCTCAACCAAGGAGTAAACTGATAGTTCAACTGCATGTTGGATACAGTCTGAACTGTGTTAGCTAGTCTAAGTTCCTGAGTTGCACCCTGAACGATGTTGTAACCAAACAAGTGATCAGATGGATAGTCTCTGAATGTGCCGTCTTCGTTATATATCGGAACATTCGGTCTTGCAGTGAAACCTGCCTGAAACGGAGAATTAATAAAGTTACCTCTTTCAATCGCTCCATTTGATTTCTGATAGGCCAATGATAAAATTGTATTTATAGTCAACTTTTTATTTGGTCTGTGAGTCAAGTTCAGACGAGTAGTAGCTCTTTCATAATCCGACTTGATTACCTGAGAACCCTGATCCGTGTAAGAACCTGAAAGGAAGAAGGTAGTCTTATCGTCACCACCGGAAAGAGATATATCATAGACACTCAACCTATCATCTCCGAAAGTTGCATCAACCCAACTGTTGTTAGGAAGATTTGGATCTTCTGGATTTCCATACACATTTGCAGCATTGATAGCTGGCCTTCCAGAATTCACAAAAGCATCACGCTTCAGTCCAGCAAGTTGCTGTGAATTCATGACCTCATAAAGGCCAAGCGGTTTAACAACACCTGTCTGTGCGGACAATCTTACTTTTGTTGAGCCTTTAGTACCTCTTCTGGTCGTGATGATTACCACCCCGTTAGCAGCCTGAGCACCGTAGATCGCACCAGCTGCAGCATCTTTCAACACTTCAATTGATTGAATGTCATTCGGGTTGATCGAAGCAAGCGCATTCTGAGATCCTTGACCTGAAAGGCTTCCGCCAGGAACTTGAACACCGTCAATGATGTAAAGAGGATCATTTCCCGCGTTTACAGAACCCACGCCTCTGATTCTCACGTTAAGTGCTCCACCTGGCTGGCCAGAAGTGGAAGTAACCTGTACACCTGCGATACGTCCTTGCATCGCACGATCAAAAGATTGCATTGGCAAATCTTGAAATACATCACCTTTTACAGATGATATTGCACCGGTAATCTCTCTTTTGGACTGGTCACCGTATGAAGTGACTACAAATTCCGAAAGAGCCCGAACATCAGGCTGCAAGGCAACATTGATGGTCATCTGATTCCCAATCGTCACCTCCCGTGTGGTTAAGCCCACGAAAGTGAAGACTAATACATTGCTTCCGGCAGGAACACTGATCGAATACTTACCATCCAAGTCGGTGGCAGTACCAATGGTTGTTCCTTTCACCAGAACTGTTGCTCCTGGTACACCCATATTATCCTCGACGGATGTTACGGTACCAGTGATCACACGATTCTGTGCAAACGCTTCAGCGCTTGCAAGGAAAAGCATGAGTCCTAGAAGTAAAACTTTCCTCATATTTGGTTAGATTTTGGTTTAATAAACTCAATGATATTTCTAAATCTTGAATATCTCAAGCGAATTACCACAAAAGGCGGGTAAAAGTTTATAAACCAACTCGGACGAACTCGTTGTACAAATCGATTTTTTCAAAATTTAATTCCGAAAAAATAATTTTATTCAGATTAATCGAACTATTATTTTGAAAATACAATGTTAACAAATATTAATTTGCAAAAAAAAAATTAACCTTCAGCGATAATACGAACAAAAACATCAGGATAGCTACATGAAAAATTACTAAAGTCCAATTTATTTGACTTTGGTAAAGGCAATCTCAGCCTCATTGAAATTATAATGAGGCGTACAATTACATATTTTTTACATGGGTTTTAGAATTATATTTTATGTGTATCCGCACTGATGCACGTGGACTAGATTTGGGGTATTTTGTATGCGGATACACGTCCACAGACGACTGTCAACAGTCCACAGCACATTCAATTGGAACTTAATTCTACCTTTATTTGGGTACGTGCAGCTAACCGAATACACATATTATATTTTGTATTTAATGTATATACAAAAGACATATAAATAAAAAAATCAAACGATTACTATTTACACATATCATTAGCCACTATCACAAAATTAAATTTTGAAATTTACAGAACTTGGATAGTAATTCGTCGGTTTAGTGCTTGATTTTCTGGGCTTGTATTTGGAACCAACGGCTCTTTGTCTCCTTTACCTTCGACTAGTACCCTGCCAGCATGAAGTCCTGCCATTACCAAGAACGTTTGAACACTCTTGGCCCGCTGCAAACTTAGGGTTTGATTGTAGGCCTGATTCCCAATGTTATCCGTATGGCCCGAAATCAAAATGTTAACATTTGGATTTTCCTGTAAGAATTTAAACAATCGGTTCAGTGAAGTCATGGAGGCGGGCTTCAGATCAAACTTATCAAAATCAAAAAATACATTTTCGAAAACAAACTGTTCTCCTGAAGCAACAGGGATTAGCTCTATTTTCAAATCCTTAACATTTTGAATCTTGTCGCGCTCCACATTGTAGATCTTGGGCAAAAATCCTTTTTTCTCCACATATAATCCTGAAACAGCAGTCTCTGGATAAAGCATCATAAAATCCCCTGTTTTTCCATCTGATTGAAATTGATACAGGGTACTGTCATTTTTCAACGAGACCAAGGACAATGTGGCTTCAATCGGCTGACCCGTTTTGGAATTGAACACCTTACCCTCTGTCACTGTGAGATTCTCTCCCAAATATATCTCCTCCGGAAACTTAAACCTGTACAGCAAGGAGCGGTCGTTTTCCTCTTCTTCTTTGGTCAATTCCGTGTAGTAGGCATAATCCTTTTTCGCCGTAATAAAGAGCGCAACCTGATCCAAATGATCATTGATCGGAAGTCCTAGATTCTCCGGTTTTTGAAATTCACCGTTTTTGACTCTGGAAAGAAAAATATCCATCCCTCCGAATCCCTGGTGCCCATCAGAAGCAAAAAACAGGATTTCATTATTAAAAAACATGAATGGCGAAATCTCATCTTTTGGTGTATTGACTATGCTTCCCAGATTTTTTGCATCTGTCCAGGAGCCGTCATTTTGGCGGACAGTATACCAGATATCATTTCCACCATACCCACCGCGACGATTGGAGGAAAAAAACAAAACCCGCCCATCTGCAGAAAGCGAAGGCTGGGAATCCCAGGATCGGGAATTGACCTTAGCACCCATATTTGTGGGCCGTTGCCAAGCCCCGTTCACCTTATAAGCTATATAGAGATCACAACTCCCCTGAGAGTCCGGCGCATCACAAGAGGTGTATATAAGTATTTTCCCGTCAGCCGTGACCGTACAGGTCCCTTCGTTAAAAGCTGAATTAATCGTTTGAGCAATACTTTGTGGCTTGGTCCAACTGCTGTCTCCATCGGCAAAGGCGGTAAAAATATCTTCCTTGTCAAAGTTTCCTGTCCCGTCCCGTTTGGTAAAGAGAATCTGCCCTCCGTCGGCTGTTAACACCGGAAAGTACTGTAGCTTAAATCCATTCAATGGTGAAGGAAGTATTTCTTTTTTAATTGAGCGGACGTCCCCGAGCTCGGTGCCCAAAAAATCCATCTGAACTTTCATCTGCGAATAGTAAATCGATCGCTTGAAGTTCTCATCAAACAGGGGGTCCACCTCCTGAAATTGCCGATACGCTTCTGTAAATTTACCCTGCTTGAGATATAGGTTAGAAAAAAGCCATCCGTAATCGGCGATATTTTTTGGTGTGGCATTTTTACCAGCCAATTTACCCTTTCCTTGTAAGGCTATTTTTTCCGCCTCCACCAATCGCCCTTGTGTGATCATCAACTGAGAAGCTTTAACATAGGCTTCCAAAAAAGACCCCTCCCGAGCTATGGCAGCTTGATATTTGGCTATTGCCTGATCATATTGTCTGGAAATTGTCAAGGCCTCCCCTTCTTGATAAAGTTTAATTGCCCGACTGTCAACAATAGAATAGGTTTGAGCCTCTGAACGGAGGATCAAGAAAAATACAATCAGGAAAAGGAAAACAGGGCGCATGGACTCAGGGTATGTCCATAAATTTATGAGTTTGCAGGGAAATATTCCATTTTGGGTGATTTTTAACAAAATCTATGATTTCGGCTGTAATCTTAACGGCCTTACTCCACTCAGGTTGTAGGCGCAGTTCACAGCTCTCATTCACTAGCCCTGCGTACTGTTCGGCAAACTCGTAATCGCTCTTGTTATAAATGACCACTTTCAGTTCGTCAGCCTCAGCAAAAATAGACGGATGTGGTTTTTTGAATTTTTTGGGAGAAAAACAAACCCAGTCAAAATCTCCAGAGAAAGGATGCGCACCCGAAGTCTCGATATTGGTGGTAAAGCCATGTTCTTTCAAAAGCTTGGTTAGCGGATCCATGTTGTACATCAAAGGTTCGCCACCTGTGATCACCACCAGTCTTCCCGGAAAAGCCAAAGCATCCTCCACGATTTTTTCGATGGACAAAACAGGCCACTTCGCTGCTTCCCAGCTTTCCTTTACATCGCACCAGACACAACCCACATCACAGCCTCCCAGCCGAATAAAATATGCGGGGTGTCCGGTAAATCTGCCTTCTCCTTGGATGGTGTAGAAAGCCTCCATGATTGGAAGCTGCAGCCCTGCGGCTACGAGTTCTTGGGTAGTCTGGGCTACCAAATCGAGCGTGTTCATGAATTTTTGGTAAAGCGGGAGATTCCACCGCTGAATGAATGGCAAAGGTAGGGTTTAGGATTGGGAAATTGAAAAATTTAAAAATTGGAAAATTAACCGAGCGTCAACTTCCCAATTCCCGCGGCGAAAACTATATGTAGCCGGATCTTAATCAACTCAAAAATTGAAAGATTTTCTTTTTGTTGAAATAAATCAATCCCAAAACTCCCAAAAATTTAAAAGCCATGGCTGCAATCAGGATATAATCCCCATTCGGGTTTCCATTGATTTTAAAATATATGCCAAGTATTGCTCCAAAGTAGCTCATTAAAATTAACTGAAGCATATTCTTATTTGATTTTGTCATTTGACTAGTTTTTAAATTATTAGTTTATCTCCTGAAGATATAAACAATTAATTGAAAAGCAGTTTTACAGAATTCTCATTTATAAAAATCCCCCTTGCCCCCTTTGATAAGAATTCTAATCACAATTGGCCATCGAACTAAATCGGAAGTTACAGCGGAATGATTTGGAAAATGGTATCCTAAATATGCTTTGAGAGAGCTATAGTGGGCATTCCATTCATTCTGAATTTCGTAACAAAATTTCAGATTTCTGACTTCGGCTTTCTGCCTTTATTACCTACTTTTCACAAGTTACAAGTGGCCAGTTTTCAGACTTTAGACTTTCGCCTTCACATTTTACTACTCACCCTTCACAACTTACAATTAGCGTTTTTCAGATTTCTCACTTTAGCATTTTTCCATTGCCAACAATTCCTTCCTCATCACAACCCGATAATCCTCCACTCCGCCTTTGGGAATGATCTTAATGATTTTAAAGCCCCGACTTAATCCGAATGAAATCATGGCAGGAAAGCGATTCCGGGTTTTGAAGAAAACAGCCTTAAATCCCTTTTCTCTCGCCCAATTTTCTTGATATGCTGCCAAAGCATCCGCTATCCCATGCTCACGAAACTCAGGCCTCACTCCCCCCATCCAAGAATAAAAGGTATCCGGCACATTATCTTGATACCCGACTTTAAAACCTAAAAGCTCCCCATCATTTTCGGCGACTAAAGCTAAATGAAGACGGTCCTTCAACCGCTCAGTGTAAAATTCCAGCGATGCCTTTCCCGGAAACTCCGGAATACGTTCGTGTACCCAGAGGAGTTCGGAAGGAGAAGCTTCTCGAATTTGATATTTCATTGAATTGGAAAATTTAAATATTGAAAAATTGGAAGATTACTGAAACCTCCAAGGACCAAATAAGTCTTGCCTTTGGGAAATTTTTCAATCTTCCAATTTTCAAATCTTTCAATTCTTTTTAACCGTCGGATACTTCACACCCAACTGCTCCAAATACGTATCGTACTTCGTCTCGTCGTAATAGAACTTCTCCAAAGAGGGGCGGAATTGCTTCATGATTCCCTCATTTAAGTAGATCGGTGGAGCATCTTCCTTAGTGATCATCGGCTTGTAAGTTTCTTCCTTAGTTTGCACATTTTTGAAGTAATCCCAAGCTTGATCGACGAGTTCAGGCTGAAGCAAAAAGTCCAAAATCGTCATCGCTTCTGCCTTTGCACCGGCAGTCACTCCTTTGTGAGCAATGGGTGTTGCCATCGCAATCGCATTACTCCAGTGGTGGCCGGGCAGCCCCGGAATGTTGGATGGAAATCTTAACGTCACTGTAGGTACTACCCATGACACATCTCCGATATCATCCGATCCGCCGGATATTGGCTCCTTCACCGGCAATCCCAGTGTATCCAATTTTGTAGGCATCCCTTCTTCTTTGGAACCCAATTCTTTCTGAACCGCTTTTGCCAAAGTCTGATCATTTTCATCCCAAGCAGGCAAACCCACCTTGAGGATATTCTGATACATCTTTTCAGCGATCACTTTATTAAAGTGTCTTGGCCAGGCGGTTCCCAAAACTTTGGAAGTCATCGTCGTCCCCGTCATCAAAGCAGCACCTTTCGCGATATCATTTGCCTGCGCATACATTTCCATGATGCCGTCATATTTCACATCACGGAAATAATACCAGATCGAAGCTTTTGAGGGCACCACATTCGGCTGATCACCTCCATCGGTGATGACAGAATGTGATCGCTTCAACGGATGCAAGTGCTCGCGCTTATAATTCCAGCCAATATTCATCAGCTCGGTAGCATCAGCAGCACTTTTGCCTCTCCAGGGTGCTCCTGCGGAATGCGCCGCATCTCCCGAAAAAGTATATTCCACCGAAATCAAGCCGGTTCCACTTGCTTGTCCCCAGCTCACTCCCAGGTTATTTGCCACGTGGGTGAAAATACAAAGGTCAACCCCATCAAATTTCCCGTCTCGGGTAAACCAAGCCTTTGCAGCCACCAATTCCTCCGCAATTCCGGGCCAAAGGATCAAGGTTCCGCCAATCCTTTCCCGCTCCATGATCTGCTTGACAGCAAGAGCAGCCGTAATATTCAGCGGAATCCCTGCATTGTGTCCTTCTCCGTGCCCCGGTGCACCTTCGACCATGGGTTTGTGATAGGCTACTCCCGGATATTGGGAAGCTTTGGGGATATTATCTACATCTGACCCAAGAGCTATGACCGGACCCTCGCCGTTTTTCCAAGTAGCAAACCAAGCGGTAGGAATCCCTGACACACCTCGCTCGATGGTGAAGCCATTTTGCTCCAAAATTCCAGTCAGGTATTTCGAAGATTCAATCTCCTGAAAACCAAGTTCCGCAAAGCTGAAAATCTTGTCCACCATCACTTGACTTTGCTTGTGATTGGCTTGTACAATTTGGGCTACTTCGGTCTTTAATGCATCGATTTGCTTCGGAGTGTATTTCTTTTGTGCCAAAGCTGAAAAGGCAAGACTCCCAGCCAAGGCCATACTAAACAAAAGTTTCTTTCTCATAAGTTGGTGGTTTTGTAATTCTGGAAAATACTAAAAAGCAGGAAGCCTTTGAAATAAAGTTGACTAAAGGAAAGAAACCGAGGCTGAGAGGAATTAGAAAATTGATTACCAAAGCCGCCTGATTTTTCTATTTTTGCAGGCGTTTAGCAGAAAAATCTAAAAATCGGCAAAGGACGGAGGACCGAAGTGGCCTGAATCATAGATTTGAACCTTGCTTTTCATGAGAATCTCAATCTTGGGACAATAAAAACGATTAGAAAAACCAATAGCAATCAAAAATCAAATCATGGTGGAGTACAACTTCAGGGAAATCGAGCAAAAGTGGCAAGCCTTCTGGAAAGAAAATGAAACATTCAAAGCCGAAGTGGACCCAAATCGTCCCAAGTTTTATTCCTTGGACATGTTTCCTTATCCTTCGGGGGCCGGTCTCCACGTTGGCCATCCACTGGGTTACATCGCCTCTGATATCGTCTCCCGATTCAAGCTGCTCAAAGGCTTCAATGTCCTCCATCCGATGGGCTATGATTCTTTCGGTCTGCCTGCAGAGCAATATGCCATCCAAACCGGGCAGCATCCTGCCATTACCACTGAGCAAAACATCACCCGCTATACAGAGCAGCTGAAAAATATCGGTTTTGCTTTCGATTGGGACCGGGAAGTACGCACCTCTGACCCGGCTTATTACAAGTGGACGCAGTGGATTTTTATGCAGCTTTTCAATAGCTACTATGATTTGAATGCTGACAAAGCTTTGTCGATTGACGCTTTGATTTCCCACTTTGAAAAAGAAGGAAACACGAGTGTCAAGGCAGTTTGCGATGACGACACCCCAACTTTTACAGCTTCTGATTGGGACACATTTTCTGAGAGAGAAAAGCAGGAAATGCTCCTGAAATACCGTTTGACTTTCTTGGCTGAAACGACCGTCAACTGGTGTGCGGCTTTGGGTACTGTACTTTCCAATGACGAGGTAAAGGACGGATTCTCAGAACGAGGTGGTCATCCTGTGGAGCGAAAGATGATGATGCAATGGTCCATGCGGATCACCGCCTATGCAGACCGTTTGCTACAAGGACTGGAAAAAGTGGACTGGTCCGAACCCATCAAGGAAATGCAGCGCAACTGGATCGGAAAATCCATCGGTACCGAAATGGTCTTTCAGGTCAAAAATTCCGATAAATCCATCAAAGTATTCACCACACGAGTAGACACGATCTATGGCGTAACATATTTGGCTTTGGCACCGGAAAGTGAACTTGCTGCTTCACTCATCACTGAGGATCAAAGAGCTATTGCGGAATCCTACATCGAAGTCGCGAAAAACCGTTCGGAGCGCGAGCGAATGAGCGATGTCAAAACCATTTCGGGAGCTTTCACCGGTTCATATGCAATCAATCCATTCAACGGAGAGGAAATCCAAATCTGGGTTGCGGACTATGTCTTGGCTGGTTACGGAACCGGTGCTGTGATGGCCGTGCCTGCGCATGATGAGCGGGATTACAACTTTGCGAAGCACTTCGGTCTCGAAATCCGCCAAGTGATCGACGGCTCGATGGAAAACGGTTCTTTCCCAGGCAAAGGCGGTTTGATCATCAATTCAGGCTTTATTACTGGATTGTACATGAAAGAAGCCATGGAGAAATGCATCGAATTCCTCGAGATAAAAGGCATCGGAAAAGGCAAAATCCAGTTCAGAATGCGGGATGCAATTTTTACACGTCAGCGCTATTGGGGCGAACCGCTTCCGGTTTATTTCAAGGACGGACTGCCTTATCTGATTGAAGAAAAAGACCTTCCTTTGGTATTGCCTGAGGTAGATAAATACTTACCCACAGAAGACGGCGAACCTCCACTCGGCAGGGCAAAAGACTGGACCTACAAAACTGCTGATGGAGAATTTCCTTTGGAAATGAGTACCATGCCGGGTTGGGCAGGTTCGAGCTGGTATTTCTTCCGCTACATGGATCCGAATAATGATTCCGTTTTCGCCGACAAAGCCAAAACCGACTACTGGGGCGCTGTGGATTTGTATATCGGAGGATCTGAGCATGCAACCGGCCACTTGCTCTATTCCCGTTTCTGGACCAAGTTTTTGTATGATTTGGGCGTGGTAAGTATCGATGAGCCATTCCAGAAGATGATCAACCAAGGAATGATTCAGGGAAGATCCAATTTTGTGTATCGAATTAAAGGTACCAACACCTTTATATCGCATGGAATAAGAGATCAGTATGAAACCTCTGCCATACACGTGGATGTAAACATTGTTAATAATGACCAACTCAATCTGGACAAGTTCAAAGCTTGGAGACCGGACTTAGCGGATGCGGAATTTATCCTGGAGAACGGCAAATATGTCTGTGGCTCGGAAGTGGAGAAAATGTCCAAGTCCAAGTACAACGTGGTCAATCCGGACGACATCATCGAGCGATACGGAGCCGACACCTTGAGACTCTACGAAATGTTCTTGGGCCCTTTGGAGCAGTTTAAGCCATGGAATACCAATGGAATCGATGGCGTATTCAAGTTTCTGAGAAAACTCTGGAACCTGTATCACAATACTACGGGTGAATTTGCAGTTTCCAATGAACCTGCAAGCAAAGAGGAAATAAAGGCGTTGCACAAAGCCATCAAAAAGCTGGAAGACGACATGGCCAATTTCTCTTTCAATACCTCCGTGTCCAGCTTTATGATCTGTGTGAATGAACTGACCGCTTTGAAATCCAACAAGCGGGAAATATTGGAACCTTTGGCGATTTTGGTTTCTCCTTATGCCCCGCATATCGCCGAGGAACTTTGGGCGCTATTAGGTCATACTACCTCGATCACGACATCGGTTTTCCCGGAGTTCAAGGAAGAGTATTTGGTTGAGAGCAACTTCGAATATCCTGTAATGATCAATGGCAAGCTACGGGCAAAGCTGAATCTCTCGCTTTCTCTTGCAGTTCCTGAAATCGAAAAAGCAGCCTTGGCCGATGCCAACGTTCAAAAATGGCTGGAAGGCGAAGCTCCCAAGAAGGTGATCATCGTGCCGGGTAAGATTGTGAATTTGGTGGTTTAAGTAGTCATTACATTGAAAATCAATGGGCCAAGGGATTATTCTTTTGGCCCAATTTTTTAGAGTCACCAGCAATTGAAATCACTTTCAAACCTTTGATGATATTACTATTGGAATTTTTTAACAATTGATCAAATCAATACATAAACCCAAACAGCCACAGCGGAATTTTCTTGGGATTACCGTATTCAATGTCATCGGCAGCGATAAAACTATTTTTAACTCCCTGAATCTGCTCGGTAGTTTTATTTTTGCCCCCTACTTCAAAGATGTACTTACCATTGACCCTAAAATCACCATCCTTTACGTACTCAACGGTATGGGCATGTGAAAGCTGATTGATAAAGAAAGTCTCCCTTAAGTTACCCAAGTCGGCATTTTTTGGAGTAAAGGCAAACTGGAAGTTGGTATTTTCGAGGTAAATTTTTTCCGGCTTTTGCATTTGGGTAATTCCCTTGATGTCCTTGTAGAGGTTTTTGGTCAAATGGGCCTCTTGCAGGAAAAAGAGGTAGCTCACCAAAGTGTTCCTGTTGATGCCTATGCGCTCGCTAAGCTTGGTTACATTTGGAATAAAGGGAACTGACTCGGATATGATATGCAACAAATGCTTCAGCTTGGGAATGTAGGAAATATCCACACTCCGCAGCAGGGGCAACTCGATCTCCAAAGTCATGTTCACTACTTCCTCCAAACGTTGATGGTACAGATCCGGTACCTCCTGAAAGAAGGGGAAGTAGCCATGGTTTAGGTATGCGCCAAAATGCTCCAGAGGCTTTACCTTTTGCAAGACTTCCCTTGCAATGGAAACATGGTTTTCAATCAGAGCTTCCAGGCTATGTATAGGGAATTTATTTTTTGTCTTGATCACCAAGAACTCTCGGAAAGACAAACCCTGCATGTAGTATATCACCGCCCTTCGGCTGAGGTCAGCGCGGGCATTTAGGATTTCCAGCATAGAGGAACCTGTAAACACAATCTTCAATTCCGGGAAGTCATCGTAGATGTTTTTGATTTCGATGGACCAATTGGGGTATTTATGTACCTCGTCCAAGAAAATGTATTTGCCTCCTCTTTTGACAAAATGATCTACCAAGTCCAACAGACTGTTCTGTGCAAACCAGATATTGTCCAAACTCACGTATAAAGTTTTATGGTCAATGGGCAGGTTTTTCTTGATGTATTGGAGCAGCAGGGTGGTTTTCCCTACTCCTCTTGGTCCTTTGATACCGATCAACCTCGCCTCCCAGCGGATCTTATCAATTATACTTCGGACAAAGTCCAATGAAGTGGCATCAATTTTCTTTAAAAATTTTTCATCTATGAATTCCATAACATTGCTTATTATAATAAGCAAAAATAAGTATTTATGCTTTATATAAAAGGCTATAATAAAATTATTTGCTTAATATACCAAGCAAATATTGGAAAAAAAGCTATGCTTGATAGGTATTGATTCACGATAAAAATCAGGCAGGATTTCGCTGATTTTTTTTTCGGCATAATCGAAAACAGTCTAATCAAAAAATGAGAATATTGAGATATCTGAAACTAACCTAATCTGCCCACATCTGCGACTTTTCCAGCGGAAATCTGCAGGAACAAAAAAGTTTAATCAACTAAAATAGCTCATTTTCAACGATTTGTGCACTTTCCCATTTTACTGAATAACCCCATTTTGATCCATGAACCTTCTTGTTACAAATAGCGAAGTCATCAAATCGCTTCGTAAAAAGCACAAAGTGAAAAAACTCTATGCTTTTGGTTCGGTTCTAACACCAGCTTTTAATGAAGAAAGTGATGTTGATTTTGTGGTTGAATTTGAAAGAAAATCAATTGACGACTTTGCCAGTAACTATTTTGAATTAAAATTCGCTTTGGAAGACCTCTCAAAAAGGGGAGTGGATTTGGTCGAATACTCTGCCATCAGGAATCCTTACTTCAAAGAGGAAATTGATGAAACAAGAGAATTGATTTATGGACAGAAAAATTAAAACCCATCTTTTTGACATTTTAACCTGTATAGAGGAGATTGAGCAATTTTTTGAAGGAGAAGAAGTTTAACTCGATATCTTTCTACGTGACATTAAAACAATCCGATTCGATCATCAAAACTTTCTTGAAACTTTTGGCTGGATGCTTCTCAGCCCGGAGTAGTTTAATGGTTACTCGACCGAAAATAAAATGATGTCGAACTGAGAGTAGCTTTACTGACTCCAAATCCTAAAAATGGGCCTCCTATTAGCTACAGGCGAAACACCCACCACCAAAAATGAACGAATAGAGCAAAAAAATGGAAAGACCGAAAAGTAAATTTGATTTGTTAGGACTCCTTACTATATTTACAATGGCAATTTTGCCATAAACTTAAATCCCTATCAAATGACAAAGTCAGTATTTTACCACGCAGGTTGCCCTGTATGCATTAGTGCAGAGCAAGACATCGTATCGCTTATCGGTAGTGCTAAAGTTGAAATCGTCCATTTAGGCGAACAAAAAAACAGAATTGCCGAAGCAGAGGCCAAAGGCGTAAAATCAGTACCAGCTTTGCTAACACCCAATGGCAATGTGCTTCATCTCAATTTTGGTGCGTCTATGGCTGATGTTAAAGGCTAATTTTTTCGCCTTGCAATATTAGGATTCCTAACTTAGCAAGGCTCTTTCTATAAATCACAAAATTTCAAAAATATGAAAGTAGCAGTTTGGGATACTTATGTGACAAAAAAAGACGGTAGTATGATGCACTTCGATATTATCGCACCTGAAGAGATAAAAGATGCTGAAACAATATACAGTTACGGTAGGACATATCTCACAACAAAAAATCAAGACGGGCAACTTCTAACATCAAAAGAATGTGGATTTTGCCATATTGAAACCGTAAAACCCCAATGGAAAGAGAGTATTGAAAAACAAGGATATTTTATTTACGAAATGGAAAACTGCAATTAGACGAAATGCCCATGAGAAAGGCTTCTCACACAGGGGAATGATTATCCAGGGCATTCCATCTGACTATTAAAAAACAAAATATAAACAGATGAAATACCCATGTCGAAAGAGCGACACACAGGAGCATGATTATCTGGGGGTATTCCATGTGGCAATTAAAAACCAATTTATAAACACATGAAATCACCATTTTCCCTAGACAGGCAAAACCAAAAAGTTGAAAGCAAAATTGTCGTGGCTTTGGAACGTATCGCAGAAGCTTTTCGTGTTTTGCTTTGGCTCGAAAGCAAAGAGAATGCTTTAAGTCCAATACAAATTCAGATTTTGATTTTCCTGCTTTTCCATTCGGACGAAAAGTGCAAAGTGAGCTATTTGTCTCAGGAGTTCAATATGACCAAAGCCACTATCAGCGATAGTGTTAAGCTGTTACTTCAAAAAGGACTTATTCAAAAATTTAATAACCCAATAGATACACGTAGCTACATCATTGGTTTGACTCCCGCAGGTAAACAGACAGCCGAGAAATCGGCAAACTTTGCCTTTGCGATTGAAAAACCTTTGTTTACGCTTTCAAATGAACAAAAAGAAATCATCCTTTCGAGCTTGCTAAACCTTATCCACGAACTCCACAAGGCAAATATCATCACCATTCAACGAATGTGCTTTACCTGTGTCAACTATCAACACGATGAAGGACAGCATTATTGTAAGCTCTTGCAATCTCAACTACAAAACACCGAATTAAGAATTGATTGTGCGGAACACGAGTTGATTCCTGCTTGAAAATGCCGGTATATGATGTATTCATCTATTGAGAAAAGGTAGATTTAGCGAACCACTACCCTACTACTCTCATATTCCCAGATTTTTTTACTTAGTTTTTTCTGAAGTTGGATAATAAGTTCTCGGTGATTTGGGTCTGCGATGAGGTTGTTTATTTCCAATGGATCCTCAGCAAGATCATACAATTCCTCATGCCCGGGATCATTGAGGTAGCGGAAGTATTTCCAACGCTCGGTACGGATGGCTTCGCTAGGTGGAATGATCGGAGTTTGCCAAAGGTGCTCAAAAAGCAATTCTTCCCGCTTGGGGAGTTGGTTAGAGTGTAGTGAAAGACCCTGCCAAGCTATGGGTATTGGAATTCCAGCCAAATCCAGAATTGTGGATGGCACATCAATATTCAGGGCAAAATCCTTCACCCTATTTCCTCCTTTTTCCCTCGGGTCAAAGACAATCAAGGGTACTCTCAGCGAAATGTCATACATCAGCCACTTGCCCGCAAGTTGTCTTTCGCCTAGGAAATAGCCATTGTCTCCCATCAGGATAATCACTGTGTTTTCTGCCAAGCCTTTTTCTTCAAGAGTTTTTCGGATTTTACCGATTTCCGCATCCACTTCAGAGATCATACGGTAGTAGCCTTTGACACTATGCTGGTACTTTTCGGGGGTATCGTATCGCCAATGCCAACGAGTGCGGTTTTCCCCTTTACGGACGTATTCTGGTTGCGCTTGAAAATAGGAGTCCTCCTTCAGCAATGGATCGGGAATCGTGATATTTTGATACATCGTATCATACTCCGGTGACCAAAAATATTGGAGCTTGGCCGGGTCATGGGCATGAGGTGCGCTGAAACTCAGGGAAAGCATAAAGGGCTTTGAACTCGGAGCATTTGCGATAAAATCAATCGCCTGCTGTCCGGTATAGCGGGTCAGGTGGACGGTATCTTTTCCCAAAGTCTTGAAGAAATAACCCCTCCGATCGTCAAACTTTCCATTCCGATCGTAATTATCACCTTGGTCAAAAAGCCCATCAAACCCTTCGTAATTCACCCCAAACTTTCCAAAAAATCCGGTAAAATACCCTGCCTTTCGCAGTTCGACAGGGTACGACTGGTTGATGTAGGGTGCTTTGATATCCCCCTGCCCAAAAGTATAGCCATGCGTTCGCTCATACATTCCGGTCAAAATACTGGCCCGGCTCGCTGCGCAAATTGGAGTAGTAACAAAGGCATTTTCGTAGTAAGTCCCTTGTGCAGCCAACCGATCCATCTCAGGTGTCTGAATAATCGGATTCCCGGAAAAACCCAAGGCATCCCAGCGTTGGTCATCGGTGAGGATAAAAATGATGTTGGGACGGTTTTGTTGCGCGAAAGCCTGAAAACTTAGGCTCAAAAGCAAGGCTAGGAATAGGAGGTTTCGCATTATTGATAGTTTCGGACTATCCAAGAGACAAAGTCTTTTCCAGGTAACTATCCTGCTCAAAGAAAAAATTGAAGAACTGTCCAACTTTTTTAATTTTAGCTAAAACCATTTCTAATATCCTCAGCAGCTAATCCCCCTCACTTTTGAAAAAACTCCTTCTCCTGCTCATCATCTACCTGGCCTTTATCAGCTTGGGACTTCCGGATTCGCTGTTGGGATCGGCATGGCCGGCGATGGTTGAAGGTTTGGGTGTCCCCCTGGATTATGCCGGAATCATCGCTATGATCGTAGCGTCTGGCACGGTGATTTCCAGCCTTTTTAGCGGAAAACTGATCGATAGATTTGGCGTGACGGCGGTGACTACTTCCAGCGTGGGAATGACAGCTTTGGCCTTGATGGGTTTTGCCTATTCAGATCACTTTCTCTTCCTGTGCCTTTTGGCGATTCCCCTCGGACTTGGCGCAGGAAGTGTAGATTCCGCGCTAAATAACTACGTCGCACTGCACTTCCAGGCCAAACACATGAATTGGCTACATTCCTTTTGGGGTGTAGGAGCCGCCATCGGACCGCTAATCATGGCAGGTTATTTGGCCAAAGGTGATTCCTGGAACAGCGGCTATCAAACTGTCGCTTGGATTCAAATTGGCCTGGTGGTGATTTTGCTCCTTTCATTTCCCCTTTGGGTAAAAAACCAAAAGACATCGGCATCAACTCCAGAATCAAGGCCATCAAACTTCTTAAAACTTTTAACAAGGGTTCCCGGATTGAAACAAGCCCTTGCGGTGTTTTTCTGCTATTGCACGATTGAGGCGACTTTTGGGCTATGGGGTGCGAGTTTCCTGGTTTTCGAAAGGGGATTTGAAGTCGATCAGGCGGCAAGGCTTACTTCCTTGTACTATTTGGGAATCACAATCGGACGATTTTTTTCCGGTTTTTTGACGCTTCACTTGACCAATCGCCAATTGGTTCAACTTGGACTTGGAGTGATTGCCTTGGGTCTGGTGTTGCTTTTCCTTCCATTTTCAGGAACGATTTTACCCGGGTTTCTACTGATTGGCTTGGGTTGCGCACCGATATTCCCGAGTCTGCTGCATGAGACTCCTGTTAATTTCGGAGAAAAGCACTCTCAAACCATCATGGGTATGCAGATGGCGAGTGCCTATATGGGAATTACGCTGATGCCTTTTCTCTTTGGGAAAATTGCAAGCTTTACCGGATATTCCTTCCTTTTGGGCTATTTAGGGATTTTCTTGATGTTGATTTTCGCAATGACCAACTTGATGAATAGAAAAGTTAAACCCGAAAAAATCTTGTAATTTCTTTTAAAATCACCTAAAAAATGAAAACACTTCTTACCACCTCGTTCCTTATCCTTTCGATCCATTGGTTTGCTGTGGGTCAAACCCAAAATGAACAACTTCTCCAAGTCGACCTTGGCTGGGAAAAAGCACTTTTGGAATCTGATGTTGCTTTTTTGGAAAATCTGCTAGCGGATAAATTTGTTTGGGTGCACAATCACGCCGGACAAATAGACGGAAAAGAGGCCGCCGTTGGCAGAGCAAAACGAATCAAAGCAGGACAGGCAGACGACACAAAAAATCGTACTTCTCGGGATCAGCAGGTGGTGATTGTAGGAACCACCGGAGTGGTCAGCGGCTACACCGTGGTGGACCGAGGTCCAAGTCCGACGACTTATCATTTTATGCGGACCTATGCGCTCGTTGATGGGCAGTGGAAACTTTTGGCGAATCATACGATGGCCATTCCGGAGGAGGAATAAACAGTAGGCAGTCGCAGTGTACACAGTCTTTAATCCCGTGATCATTGAAAATTGACTTTGATCAGTGCTCAATTCAATAAATGGCCCTAAAATCGGACTCAAAAAACCTACAAACTAATCATCCTTCATGAAATCAATTCACAGCTTTCTTGGAATTGCACTTTTTACTGCTATCTGGAATCAAGTACAAGCTCAAAAATTTCAACAGGTTCTCCAATCAGAAATCACAGAGTCGAATCCGGGAATCCTATTCACGGTTGAATCCGGAGATGAAAGCTTTTCATGGTCAGGGGCTGCAGGAATCAACGATCGGGCACTCGGTGACTCTCTGCAAATCGAAGAAACCTTCCGCATCGCTAGTGTCACAAAGACCTATGTCACGGCAGGTATTCTCCGACTGATGGAAAAGAGTATTCTGAAGCTGGAAGACCCGATTTCCAAACACATTTCTCAGGAACATACAAAAATTCTATCGCAGGATTATGATTTGGATAAGATCACTATCAGGCAGATTTTAAGGCATTCAGCAGGTTTCTTTGACCACACCAATGCACCTGAGTTCTTTGAGACCGTTGTCAATGCTCCAGATCACGAATGGACTCGCACCGAACAACTACAAATGGGTGTGGAAAAAGGAGATCCCATTGGCCCTCTGGGAAAGCAGTTTAGCTACTCGGATACAGGCTATGTGATCTTAGGTGAATTGATCGAAAAGTACACCGGCAAGAGCTTGGACAGTGGCCTGAAGGAATTGCTGAGAATAGAGGCGCTCGGACTTAACCGAACTGACTTTGAAAGAATGGATGCCGAAACAGATCAGCTGCGCATCCACCAATACTTCCAAGGACGGGACACCTATCAGTTTAGCCCAACAATGGATTATTACGGTGGGGGAGGAATCCTTTCAACTACGCAGGAATTGGTCGATTTCTTTCAGGCACTTTTTCAGGGAAAAGTCTTTGAAAAAGCCGAAACACTGGAAATCATGCTGGAGCCTGTGACCTATGAAACCAAAGCAAGAATGGATTACCAAATGGGCATGTATAAAATCAAGGTCAATGGCCTGGAAGCATTTTCTCACTCTGGATTTTGGGGTACTCAAGTCATCTACATCCCCGAACTCAATCTGTACATGTCCGCGAATTATTCAGGTGGCTGGAGAGGAAGCGCGGTGGCTCCGATTTTTGAAAAGATTCTTTTGGAGATGGGGAAAAGCAGCGAGTAGGCAGTCGCTGTGTTCAGTTCGCAATTCCTAGATCATTGTTCATTACAATTTACCATCAACTATTTACTAAATAAGTAGACAATAGTCAGCCGCAGTGTCCAGTCTCTAATCACTTGATCATTGTTCCTTGAATTTGATCATTGAGTTTGATAATAGGTCATTGATCATTCCAATTTACTATTAACTATTTACTACTCACAGTCTCGCTTCTTGTCTCTGAATCCAAATACTTGATACTTGATACCTTGCTGCTAAATACTTTTAGAGCCCATACTTCTCCCCCATTTCCCGGATCAACTTGTAGCCATTTTCGGCCATATCCCAAGGTTCGGAAAAGTTTCGCCAGACTCCAATGGCATTGGCAAAAGCCGGATCGTTGCGGGTGAAGCCCTCGATGGTCAGCCAACCGGAATAACCGACTTTCTTCAATCCTTCAAAAGTTTCGTCAAAGTTGACATGCCCCGAACCCGGAGTGCCCCGGTCGTTCTCTGAGATATGAAAATGTCCCAGTCGTGGAGCGATGAATTCTATGGCTGCCCCGAGTTTTTTCTCCTCCATATTCGCATGGTGGGTGTCAAACATGGCCTGAACGTTTGGATGATTGACCTTAGCCAGTAAGTAGTCCAGTTGCTCCATAGTATTCGCCAAGTAGCATTCGAAGCGGTTGAGGGCTTCGGGAGTCATCAAAATTCCCAGCTTTTTTCCGTAATCTCCAACTTCATGCAGGACCTCTGCGGACCAGTTGTACTCGTCCTCGATCGGGGCGCGGGATGCAAAAGTCGCAAAAGCAGAATGGAAAGGCCCGCAAAGGACTTGGGAATTCAGATCAGCAGCACGGTCAAGAACCCACTTGAGTTTTTCGATGGACTTTTCGCGGACCTTAGCGTCAGGTGAAATCGGGTTTTCCTCCGGACTCAATACCGTCACCGTAGTGACTTCGAGTCCGATGTTTTTGCAATGGTCTCCGACTAGGCGGCATGCTTTTTCATCAGTACCGCCTACAAAAAACTCTGCTCCATCGTAGCCGATAGCTTTCAATCGGTCCAAAATCGGCAGTAAGCCTTCTGAAATCTCCGCTGACCAAGCCAGCACGTTGAATCCTATTTTGTTCATGGTTTTTAAGTTAATGGACCATAGTGGAAATTCCGGACGATACTGACCCCTGTTCCGGGGATACTGACCCCCCTCTAAAATGGTTTGGTATTGGATTACTAATAGCCTGACAATTTTACATTTTTTTTCTTAATGAGTCTCCTGTGAGTTCGATACGGTAGCAAGAATGCAGAAGACGGTCCAGGATTGCGTCGGCAATGGTTTCTTCTCCGATGACTTCATACCAACTTTGCACGGGCAACTGGCTGACGATAATGGTGGATTTTTTTCCGTGCCGGTCTTCGATGAGTTCCATCAGGTCAAGTTGGTGCTGTTTTTCAAGATGGGTAAGCCCGAAGTCGTCCATAATCAGCAGGTCTGTTTTGGCGATGCGGTCGAAGAATTTAATGGCAGTGCCTTCTAGCCTTGCCATTTTGGTTTTGAGCATAAGTTTCTGGGTGTTAAAGTAGGCGGCTTTGAATCCGAGCAGACAGGCCTGATGTCCCAGAGCGGAAGCCAGATAGCTTTTGCCGCATCCGGTGGCCCCGGTAATGAGTACCGATTCGCCCTTG
>NZ_FMXE01000003.1 GCF_900103735.1 Algoriphagus alkaliphilus
CCAAATCTGGACCGCTTTGATCACCATCTTACTGCTCAAGGTCATGAAAGCTACGGCTAAATTTGGGTGGCACCTGTCCAATCTGGTCGCATTTATCCGACTGAATATCTTTGTCAAAATTGAACTCCAAAAATGGCTCGACAAACCCTTTGAAAACCATGAAAAACCACCTGCAAAAAGCCTACAGGGGGTTCTGTTTCCAGATTTCTACAAAAAATAGTCTCAACAAAAGAAAAACCCATAACTTCAACAATCCCTAAGATTGTTTAGGACAGCATTGATCGAATATGATTTGCAATAGCGATTACAGGTGAATTTTATAAGAAGTGGATTTTTATATATTAGGATAAAAGTTACTTTAGAATCTAAATTACTTTGATTTCTAGCGTCTATGCCCTTTCAGTTCATAATTTCCATGATTTTGTTGGTTAGTCCAATTGCAAATAGTAACCATAGTGTTGTTCCAAATTTGGTTTTTAACTTCGCGGAATTTGTTCCTTCAGATAGGATTTCGGTGAGGGAATCAAATACCGAATTACAAGTCACTGTCGGGGAGAAAATTTTTGTTTTTGGAAAAGCAAGAGGAACATTGGACAAGGTGAAAGTGGGAATGCATGTATTGCATTTCTCCCAAGTGCCTAATAATGAAGGTAATTGGAGTACGTTTACTAACGTAAATTGGAAAAAATTAAAGGACGGCTCGATTCAAATCCAATCTTCTTATAGACCTTGGCCTCATGTCTTAACTTGGACAGTCTTGGAAAATGGACAATTGAAGATGGTAGCCTCTGCTCCGCCGTCTGACTTTTCGGATTTGGGATGGTTGGGCTTGGGGTTTAACTATCCTGACCAAATGCTCTATCAGGTTTCTTGGAATTCAGCAGGGGCTGGTTTTGGTCAATGGAAAAATCAGAATTTTACACCCATGTCAAGTCCAGAAATAGCGATTCAGTCAGAGGATCCCGGATTTTTTCAACCATTTCAGACCGCTAAGCTGGAATTTGAATCCGTGACAATTGATGTGAGTACCGAAACAGCCGGCTTATTTTTAGGTCTTGGCCAATCTCACTTCGGTAATTCCACCTTGCCTTTTCTAAAATCAGATTTGGCATTCTTATTTAATAGGCCTGAAACCCAGCCTGCCAAAGAACCTCAAACTCCTTCAGCACTCGGATCAACACATCAGAGAGTTTTTTCAAGCCCCCTTGTACTTTGGTTTCATTTTCAATAAGTTTAATCTTCACCGTCCTAACCTACTATGAGACCTTTTTTCTTTTTTGCTCTTTTCTTGTTTTCCACTGTCAGTTTATCACAAACCACCCTAAAAACTCCATGGACTGACTTGGTAAATCTTGAGAATCCCCATCCGGAGTATCCAGAGCCCCAATTGCTACGGCAAGCATGGCAAAGTTTAAATGGGTCATGGGATTTTGCGATTTTGCCAAAAGGCAGCAGTCCTGAGACAGGATTTGCAGGGAAAATCACTGTTCCGTTTCCTGTAGAGTCCTATCTTTCAGGGGTTCAGCTCACGGTGGGATCAGAAAATGAACTTTGGTACGAACGACGTTTTGATTTGCAGTTGAGTCCCAAAGGAAAGCGGATAATTCTAAAGTTTGGCGCGGTGGATTGGGAGGCTGAAGTCTGGGTTAACGAAAAAAATGTAGGAAAGCATCAAGGAGGATTTGATTCTTTCAGTTTTGATATCACTGATTTTTTGGTAAAAGGGAAATCGCAAAAAATTCGGGTGAGGGTTTGGGATCCAAGCGATGCCGGACCTCAGCCAAGAGGAAAGCAAGTTAAAGAACCAAAAGGAATTTGGTATACTCCGGTAACAGGCATTTGGCAAAGTGTTTACATCCTTGAGGTGCCCTCAACACATGTTTCCTCAATCTATTCAACTACAGATTGGGAAAATTCAGCGCAGATATTCTATCCTGAAATCACCAATCCAAAGCCGGGTCAGGAAGTTGAGGTAACCTTATTGGACGGAGGTAAGCTTGTGTCAAGCTTCAAAGCCCAGGCCAATAAACCGCTGCCTGTTCGCCTTCAAAATCCAAAAACATGGTCGCCTGATTCTCCATTTCTATATGAGGTTAGTATTAAAGTACTGGAAGGAAAAAAGATTGTCGATCAGGTTACCTCCTATGCAGCATACCGAGACATAAGAATGGGGAAAGACGAAAATGGACACCAACGAATGTTCCTAAATGGGAAAGCTCTTTTTCAATATGGAACTTTAGATCAAGGCTGGTGGCCAGACGGATTGTACACGGCCCCGACAGATGAAGCGCTCCTTTTTGATATCCAAAAAACGAAGGAAATGGGCTTCAATATGATCAGAAAGCATGTAAAAGTAGAGCCAGCCCGCTGGTATTACCATGCTGATCGGCTGGGAATGCTTGTTTGGCAAGATATGCCAAGTGGCGATATGGGCAACCGTTGGGAAATCCGACCCGGAGTGATCCGTGAGGGAATGAATAAAAAGCGAACCGCAGAATCTGAGGAAATCTTCAAAACTGAATGGAAAGAAATTATCAATGAATTTCGGTTTTTTCCATGCATAGTTGCTTGGGTTCCATTTAACGAGGCTTGGGGACAGTTTAAAACAACAGAAATCACCCAAATGACCCGAGAACTTGATCCCAGTCGCTTGATCAATTCTGCGAGTGGTGGAAACTTCGAAATGGAAGGCACAAAAGTGGTTGGAGATATCATGGATTTGCACAATTATCCGGACCCGGTGATGCCGGATCCCAGAATTTTTGGAGAGAAAAATATTTTGGTTTTAGGAGAATATGGAGGCTTGGGATTGCCAATCGAAGGGCATACTTGGCAGATCAAGGATAATTGGGGCTATCAGAGTTTCACTTCAAAAGAAGAGTTGAAGGCACGCTACATGATTTTGCTGGAAGATATGGCTGAATTAATACCAAAGGGTCTCGCTGCTGCCATTTATACCCAAACCACAGATGTGGAAGTTGAAACCAATGGGCTCATGACTTATGATCGGAAGGTTATAAAAATCGCACTAGAGGAGTTGAGAAAGGCCCACGAAAAACTGTACAAATAAAGACCACTTTGGAGAGGCCGATAGAGGTCTTTTAAAAAAAAAGCTTTGGCCGCAAGGCAATTTGGGGAAGATTAGAGCAGTATTTAGAGTTTATCAGCTTCCAAAATTTTGGACTACCATAAAGTAGGGCATATTGTAAAAGCTTTTTTCGAGGTAAAGTCTTGCGCCACAACCGAGTGAGGTAAAGTTGGGATTGAGGATGTTTTGGCGATGTCCCGGTGAATTCATCCAAAGTTTCACCACTTCTTTTGCAAAGGAAATGTAGGTGTGAGGAGGGATTTTTTCACGCTTGGAAGTAAGTGCATAAGTAAATTCTCCGGAAGGATAGGGGGGATTTACCTTTCGTCCACTCTGGTACTGTAACCCATAAGTTGAGCAAATATTTTCTCCATAATATTTTGGATTTAATCCTTCCAAGTGAAATCGATCCTGCACTGTTCTTTTGATACGTATACTGCTAGTATGAGAGTAAAAGCCATATTTGACCATATCCTGGGCGTGTCCGGCAGCGACATTTTCGATTTTGGATTGAAATTCAAAAGGCTTAAGATTAGCCTTTTTTCGTTCTTCGTTGGTGACATAGAAAATTGCTGCCTGGAGCAGATCAAAGTTTACTTTTTTGAAATCAATCACTTCGTAGAGCGATTCTAAGCGGTAAAAAGTGCTCTCATTATAAACTTTATAGGATTCAGGAGTCCATGTCTGAGCCTGTGCAATAAAAGAGAGCAAAGAAAAACTCAAAATCAGCGGTGTTTTCATCTGTTTATAATTTGATTTTTATTGGTCAGATGGAATCTCGCAAGTTTGATAACCATTCCAGTGTGGGTCGCCTCCGACAAGCTTGATTTCATCGTATCAGTTTCTTAGCATTAGGACGAAGATGAAGTCCGTTTATTTTTAAAAACTGAAAATATTTTTATTTGAAATAAGAAGGTCAATTTTGATTTCTTGAAATCGACCACTTTCAAAAAAAACTATTTTTTGATTGTGAATGTGAATTCTGTCCCTACACCCACCTGTGATTTTAAGGTGATTTCTCCTTCTAAAAATTCCACTGCCTTCTTCACGATTGAAAGACCAATACCCGTACCGTCAAAATCCTTTCTGCCATGTAGTCGTCGGAAAAATATCCTGCATTGCCCCGACCACTCTGGTGACATTTCCTAAGTCATCTCTTATAAATATGGCCTTATCCAGTACGATAGCATAGGTGCCATCACTTTTGAGAAAACGGTACTCTTCCAGCCAGTTTTTTTTCGATGACTTTGGATCGATGTAAAGCTGGATTAATCTGAAAATTCTGTTACGGTCATCCGGATGGATTAAACTGAGCAGAAATTCAAAGCTTGGTTCGATTTTGCTCGGATTGTAGCCAAAAAGAGATAAAAAGCCTTCTCCCCAATAGAGGCTATTTTTCTTTCTATCGTAATCCCAAATCGCATCACTTGTGGCTTGTGTTACGATTTGATAACGCTCGATATGTTGAGCTGTGGATTTGCGACTTTCTACTAGTTCACTGATATTTTGGCCAGTACCAAAGATGCAAATCTCATCCTGATAAAAAAACCGTGAAACTGAAAAGAAAAAGGGAGTCTTCTTACCTGTTTTAGAAAGTATTTCCAATTCAAGGTCTGTAGCCCCTTCATCTATTACTTTTTTGATATGATATTTGATGGTGAGATTATTCTCGCCTGCAAAAAATGATTCAGGTGACATCTTTGTAATTTCATCCGATGAATATTCCGATTCCTTTTCCAGTTGATGGTTCCAAAGCAGGAGTTTTCCTTCTGTATTGAATTGAAAGAATACACTTGGTAATTACTGGATAAGCGACTGATTGAGGTTGATTTCATCTTTAAGCGCTTGACTAATTTGCCTTTCTTTGGTGATTTCGACCATTAAGCCCTGCAATTTGTAAGGCTTTCCCTTCCTTGAGATTACTTTTACCCGATCATTGAACCAGATAATTTTGCCGTCTTTTGCCAAAAACCGATAATCAATGGCATGATCTTTTATTTTTTGTGTTTCGTTATGGCAAGTTTGAATAGAATACTGGCGGTCTGCTGGATAAATATGATTCTTCCAAAAGTCTTTGGTTGCAAGCCACTCCTTTGAAGAATAGCCTTTGATTCGCTTAACTTGTGGACTGACATAGGTGAATTCAAAAGTGTTAGCATCAGCTTCCCAAAAAATCCCGTCTAAATTTTCAATTAAAGACCGATTTTTCTTTTTAACTGTTTTGAGTTTTTCTTTTGTTTGGACGTACTCTGTGATGTTTTGAAATACACCAATCAATTTTTTCTGACCGCTTTTTTCTTCAGAAATAAGTTTGCCTTTGGAATTTACCAATATTATTTCTCCGTCTTTCTTGATCAGTCTTTTCTTGATGTTGTATTCTTGGTTTTGAGAAATAACCTCCTGCATATGAAAAATTGCTTCATCCCTGTCATCTTCATGAATGATAGAAACCGCTGTGTCAAAGTTTACTTCAAACTCCTGAGGTTCATATCCCAACATTCGAAAAACATTGTCAGACCACTGGGTGGTATCGGTGTCCAAATTATACTTCCATGTTCCAGAGTTCGTCAGTGACTCAAATTGCTCGAGTGGCAGATGATAGGAAGCCCGGAATTGAAATTTTTATTATCTTCCTCCATACTGTTAAGTTTTTGGTAGAACGCAACATTTTGAAATAGACGGAAGAGCTGCAAGGCCCTCCGTCTTATTTGTTTTGAACTATTCAAAGATGAAATTTATTGGAAGAAATTTTATCTCGGATGCCAGTAATTTTGAATGAAAAGCTATTTAACTGTCCAAAGATGATTGGAATATATGTGTATCCGCACTGATGCACGTGGACTAGATTTGGGGTATTTTGTATGCGGATACACGTCCACAGACGACTGTCAACAGTCCACAGCACATTCAATTGGAACTTAATTCTACCTTTATTTGGGTACGTGCAGCTAACCGAATACACATATTGGAATAAGCAAGTACTGGTTTTAAATGCCTTGAAATGTAAATTAAATCCCTTTTTTGGATCCGAGTAAAGGTTTTTGATTTGGAGATAATCGTGGGAAATATCCACACTATTGGAAAAAAAAATCCCCAAAAGAAAAAAAATAAGAACAATTAATTACTCGAACGAAAAACAAAAAAGCGGAGATAAACCTCCGCTTTTCGATTAATTATTTTGTGGAATCGTAAGCAGCATTCGTATAACTTCTCTTGGAGTGCAGGCTTTTCCGAGCATTTCATCTTGGATACACACCTGAAGGTTGTATTCTAATTCGAATATCAAGCCGTTTATAAAAACGGGGTCCATGTTCAGTTGCTGAACGAAATGGTCGTTTTTACGCTGACCTGAAAGTGAGATTCCGTAGGAGTGAAATACTTCTACGGCTTTTTTAAGTTGTGTGAAATGTTGGCTCATGTGATCAAATTTTAGGAGGTAATGATTTATACATCACCGGAGTGACGATTCTTGAAAGTAAAGTGGAACTGATCAATCCTCCAATCAACACGATAGCAAGTGGAGATATCAGCGGATTGGTACTTAATGCAATGGGAATTAAACCTCCAATCGCCGTAATAGTTGTCAAAACAATCGGCAAAAATCGAATTTCTCCGGCTTCCCGAATTGCCGCGTCTAGTTGTTTTCCTTCCAATCGCAACTGATTGGTGAAGTCAACCAGCAAAATGGAAGTTTTCACTTCTATGCCTGCTAACGCAATCAGTCCTATAATTGCTACAAAGGACAAAGAGTTTCCGATAATCCAAAGTGCTGTCAAGGCTCCAACCATTCCAAGCGGAATTACAGAAAGTACGATAATGGTGCTTTTGAACGTTTTGAACAGAAATATTAATACGGCGATGAAGAGGAATACCGTGATAATTATCACGGTGTTAAATCCGGCAAAGGATTCTTGACGGCTCTCATATTCTCCCCCCATTTTGTAAGAATACCCGACAGGAAGACTAACTGCGTCCATTTTTTTCATGACTTCAGAAATCACCCGGTCGGAAAGAAAACTTTGATCCACGAAAGTTGAAACAGATACTGACCGGACTTTGTCGAAGTGATCAATGGTCAAGATGCTGCTTTCCAGTTCCAAAGTGGCGATTTGAGAAAGTGGTACTCGTACTCCCGTGCCAAGTTGATTGGTGATGTATACACCATCCAGATTAGCTAATGTTGCTTTTTCAGCCCTTGAGGAGGTTAAGAGAATGTTGCGCTTTTGCCCTATTGGATCGGTGAAAGACCCGAGGTTCAATCCCGTCAGTGCAAGCCTTACTGTTCGGTCGATATCCACAATATTGATCCCAGCTGCCTTGCTTTTTCTTTTTGAATGGCAACACGGACATCTGTTTTTAAATTTGACACCGGGTTATTAACGTAGATTGTTCCCTGAGTTTCCTTGATAAAATGCGGTGATCAGATCGATATTTTCCGGCAATTCACTTTTAACTTTAGCGATGGCTAATTGATACTTTTCCTGCACTGTGGAAATGTTGTTGCCTTCTTTGAGTGCCGCAGTCACAAAAATTGACCGATAGCCATTCAGACGGGTGATGTGTTTCGTTTCCTCAAAATCATTTTTCACATCGGCGACATCTTTCAGCTGGATAGTTTTACCATGTCTCGAAAAGACTATGGTCTCACTGATTTCTTCGGCAGAGGTGTAATTCCCGCTGGTTTTTACATTGAAGGTTTTGCTTCCGGCCTCTACCTGACCCCCCGGAATATTGCTCAATTCACTTTGGATACTCCCAATAATGGCATTCAGTGGAATGTTCATTTCGGCAATTTTATCCAGTTTGAGATCTACTCTTACGATTTGATCAGGGAGGCCAAACAGTGCCACTTTTTTCAATTCGGTGATTTTCTCCAATTCTTCCTGAAGTCTTTCGCCGTATTTTTTTAAGAGGTCTCGGGAGGCGTTTTCGCTTATTAAGGCGATCTGAAGAATATTGACATCTGAAGGACGGGCTTTATTGATCCTGATGGAAAATATATCCTCCGGATGATCCGGGCGAAGCGTATTTACCTTCCGGACAAGTTCCTGGTATTTTTCATTGACATCCTCGTTATGATAGAGCAATTTTTTTTAGAGTCTATCCAGAATTTTATAGAATTCTTCAAGTCCATCGGCCACAATGTTCTCCTGACGATGGGGCAGTACTACTTCGCATCGCTTCCTGATATTCAAAGAAACCAGTCCATGAACTGTAGCCCAGATCATGTAAGACAGTGCCTCGGGTTCGTGACCTTTGAAATGGCCCGCTTCCATACAGTTGTCTATTGTCATTCGGAGGTAATTAAATGTTCCTCCGAATTCTTTCCAATGATCATGTTCAGAATTGAAAACATGATCTAAAGGCGCTTCCTTGATAAACATAAGATCATACATATCAGGGTTTTTCCATAGCGAATCTTATATAAATACTTCCCATGGCTTTCAATCGCTCCATTGGGTTTCTCACGGAAGCCAACACCTGCATTTTTTCCATTAATTGAAGAAATCCTCCCTGATGCAATGCGTGAAAAATCTCGTTTTTGTCCCTAAAATAGTGGTAGATTATTCCCGGGCTGTACTCGATTCGGTCTGCAATATTTCGGATTGAGGTCTTTTCGACACCTTTCTCAAGAAATAGTGATTTGGCGGCAACCAAAATCCGTTCTCTCAACCCCTCTTTGTCCCGCTCTTTTCGATCTGTGATCCCCATACAATTTTATTGAACAATCAACTTTAATTGAACACTGTTTAAATTTTAAAATATTTTTAAAATTATTTTAACCGAAAAAGATTTGATCTAATCGAATCCAGAACAGCAGGATCGGAGGTTATTTGCCAATTGAGGCTTTGGTAGGTTGTGCTTGCGTCATTTCCATGATGAAAAAACATAAGACCTTTGACGCTTGGATATTTTTCTTCAAAACCACGAAATGCATCAGCATACCATTTGGATCGATCTCCTCCTACTGCAAGAGAACCAAATTCAGATATTAAAATTGGTTTCTTGAAGGCTTCCAAACTCGGATAATGATTTCCGAAAATCTCTTCAAATGTCCACCATTGACTCCAAGGTGCTACTGTTCCATAATTCAATGTTCCTGTTCCTGTCCAGTCCACCCAATCTGAACCTGGGTAGAAGGCATCAAATTCACCATAGGCGAGATGTGGGGCCCATACCCAAACGATATTGGTTGCTTTCTCACGGCGAAAAAGCTCCACGACATGTTTCCAGGCTGCTACAAAATCGCTCGGCTCGTTATTTTGCGGTCCCCAAGGATAGCGGTATGGGTCATTCATTTCATGGCCCATCCTCAACAATAGTGTGACTCCGGAGTTTCTGGCTTCGATAGCCCACTGCCTGAGGTAGTTGTCATACTTTCCGTCCACAATTCTTTTAAGCCCGTTTTTATTCGGATCCTGAGTGGCAGTCAAATCGGAATTTTCTCCCTCCGTGAAGTCATTAAGCCAGGGTTCCCAGGTAATCACAGGTATGGAACCCAATGCTGAAATAGATCTTACCTTTTCAATGGGGAATTTCTGTTCTCTTTTGCTACCCCATGCAGTATAAATTTGGATCAGTGGAAAAGTGGTTTTTAATGAATCTTCCAGATCTACGATGGGTTGCAGTGAAATGTCGGATCTGTTATCATAAGCCCCCAGGAGAATTCCTTTGATGTTCTTAAGTGAATCAACATTTCTCAAAGCAGGAGCCAGCCAACTTAGTCGCTGAGCCCTTGATACCGTTCTCCTCTTTAGAATATAATCTCCTTCCAAATTATGGACGGATTTATTCAGGGAATTGAAAAAATCCTGAACCGGTCCAGTGGATTTGTCACCAAAGAACGCTAATCCAGAAACCAAAGCCACACCTATTGCAATTGCTCCTAAAACCAATATCAGTCTATAAATTATTTTTTTCATTGTGTGGGTTGGGATGGATCTTTGGCAGAAATAGATTCAATTTTGACGTCTTCCCATGGGGAAGTCACTTTAAGCCGTCCTGATTCCCAGACTGCATACAGCGAGAAAATTGCCATAAGGAATGGAATAAATGCAAAGAATAACATTCCATAGGTAATTTCGGTACTTGCTAGAATCTGAACCTCAGAAAGAATGTATATACGCTGATAAATAATCCAGCCAAGCGTAATAAAAAAGAGGAAAATCTGAATCAACAAAGGCTTGGCAAAAGGGGAGATTTTGGTAATGACCGCTTGCTTTGCGGTGGGGATATAGGGGATTTTTTTGTCCAAGATTGAAAGAATAAATCCCAAAAGGAACACTGGCCAGCAGGCAAATTTCATCACCATACCTCGCCAATGTAGGCCACTTTCGTGACTTGGATGACAAAGCCACTGCTGTACTTGCAGGTAAATAGCGAGAGAAATCAAGGCAATAGGAAAGCCGAATTTGAGGAATTCCATAAAGTACATTTGAGCCGGTAGCAGTCCTGTCCAGAAAAACAGGAAAGGAATAAGGAGATAGATCAGAGTGGTAAATCCCTCCAGATAATACGTGCCGATGGTCAGGTAGGAGAGTTTCTGCCAAATGCTGAGTTTGGCCCAAAGCTTGGGGACTTCATCAAAAAGTACTTCATGGACTCCTCTGGCCCATTTGAGCTGCTGCTTACAGAAGGAACCAAAATCCTCAGGCACCAAACCACGAGCTACAATGGCCGGGTGATATACGGATTTCCATCCTTGTGCATGAATTCGGATTGCTGTCACCAGATCTTCTGCCAAACCGGTCCCATGGCCTCCCGCTGATTCCAGTGCTTTCCTCCGAAAGGTGCAATTGGCTCCGATGGCCACTGCACAATTGTAACCGGACATTCCCATCTGTGTCGGCCCGTAGAAGGTGTATGTTTGTTCTGCTGCCGCTGCTGCGGTAAAAGAGCGATATTGGTTGTAATAGCCTTGGGAAACTTGTACATAGCCTACTGTAGGATCTGAAAAAAAGCCCAAAACCTCATCGAGAAAATTTGAAAAGGGGATGTGATCAGGATCTAACACCAAAATAAATTCTTCTTCAGTTTTGGCTAGTGCTGCATTGATTTTTCCGGCTTTGGCACCGGGGATTCCCACCAACTCGAGCCAGACTGCCCCATGCTTTTCCGCCACTTTCCTGAAGGCAGGATCCTGGGTATCGTCAAGCAGGTAAGTGGTATGTGGGTAACTGATTTTTGCACAGGCTTCCAGGGTTTTTTCAAACATGGAGAGTGGCTCGCCCGGACTGCTTGTCGTGAAAATGGCAACACTTAGGCCCTCTGGCGCGGGTATTTTCTCAGGCCGTCTAAGTCCCAGGTAATTGATCCAAATTAGTATCAGACGGAGCATTCCATACCATAATACCATGGAAAGGATGATGAAAAGTCCAAAATTCCCGATATGTTCTTCCCTGAACCACCAGTCTCCAAATCTGATAATAGAAATCAAACCAGCTATGATTAATCCGCCAAGGAGGAACTTTTGGGATTTCTTCACGCGTGCAGCCCGTCGATAGATCCAAAGATCTTTGGAGGATTTATTGATCATTCCAGATTCTAAAGTTGTAATTCAGATTTATTGAATTGCTATCAAAGAATATGGTTTTTTGATAGGCATAGGTCAACAGGAGGGCTGATTTGGGACTTATTTCCCAATTTAAAACAGCATTAAAATCCAAAGGAATATAAGACGTTTCCACCAAAACGAGACTAATATCTTTATTTGAAATTGGAGCATTTGGATTCATGCCAGTCGAGCCAAAAAAAATCATGTTGGGATTGTCAATTTTTGCTGAAAACCCATAGTTACCCGTAAGGCTTAAGGCGATATTTTCGGAAAAGTTGATGGCGACTTTCCCCAAGGCTCCATGGACTTGTTGGTTTATAGGAGTGAAGTAGGGGGTGTACAATCCGGGAATGACAGCTCCAATTTCGGTGTTTTTCGGGGTATTTCGGATCGGTAGCTCCTCGGAAAATCTGACCTCTTTGGAATTGGAAAAATTCAAGGAATAGCCAAAATCAATTCGAAAAGCCGCTTGTTTCAGAATTGGCACTAATAACCATGCACCTAAGGTATTCACCGTATTTTGGTCTTCGAAAATAGTGTTTTGCCATGAAATTTTCCCTGTCCAGCTATTTCCAGTTTCCCTTCCAAAACTTGTCCGAAAAGACATAGGAATGATCGGATCTACAAGACTTGCTAAGGTGAAGAAATAAGCTTCCTGATCAGCTGAGAGACTCAATTCAAGATTTTTAGGAATTTTTTGGCGAAACTCTGCTCCGTAAGTAAATGAGAAACCTTCCCATACCGATGATTTTGCCATTCCACCCCTGAGAAGCAGTGAAGTATTGGTCTTTGGAATGCTGAATTTATTCGTAGCCTGTGCGATTTGTAAAGCTATCCCTGAGCTATAAGATCTGAATTCTGCTGAAAAACCCGGTTGAAAAATTGCTGATTGGTAAAAATTCCCGGTTGTGGAGAGATTAACAAATTGAAGGGGCTGGGAATCTGAAAAATAACCACTTCCTACGCTCAAATAGGGAGAGGTGCCTGTTCTGATCTCTTTTTTCAGTGTGTTTGCCAGCTCATTGTCAGGAAACGGAATTAAAATTTCATCGAGGTAATCATAAGACTTTTTTGGGGAACCGCCTTTCCAATAATTTAGCTCGGCTAATTTCTGATTGGTTTCAGGCTCATGCGGATTGATTTTCAAGCTTTCCTTTAGAATTTCCTGAGATTCATTCCAATCATTCAATTCATACAGAATTCTGCCATAGTCCAACCTTGCCCAGTAGAGATTAGGGTAAGTTTTCAGACTATTTCTAAAGTATGCTCTCATCGCATTGAAGTCTTTGCTCCAATACAGGGCCTGTCCCTTGACGCGGATCAGATTTTCTTCTCCGGGATGCGCTTTTTCGAGAGTTTCTAGAAGTTCTAATGCAGTTCGGATATCGCCCTGATTCAATTTGGACCTTGCCATGTCCAATGAATCATAGAAACCCTGAGATTGACCAATTGCCACAGAAATAAAAAAGCTGAATTGAAATACACCCAAAATAAGCCAAAGGCTAGCGATGCGTTTTCCAAATAGGAATCGTGCAATCTTCATTTGAACAATTTTAGGAAAATATGAATTGGGTGAAATTCAGTCCAATTATACTTGTTAAAGTTCAATTTTGGGTTATTCCCATTTTTCAAACTCAAAAAAAGAAGCTGTCTCATAAGGCTTTCCGATGTTAGGCTGTGCGCCTGTAAGCCGTCAAGGAGTGTCGAAGGCATCTGGAACGAATTCAAAGGTATTTCTACTTCTTGCCAAGGGGGCAAGCAGGCGTTCAATGTGACATTCGGGGTGAAAGAGACAGCTTTTTATTAAATTTTATTTTCCGGCTGGTTTTCTCAAAACCAGGAAAAAACAGTAAAGTGTCGCAGCAAGGATGAGTCCTTGAGTGACTATTGCTAAAATCAAAGCGGAGGTGTTCATATCAGTGTTCTTTTGCGATTTAACGTTGAATACCAAACTATGGCAGTAATTGTCAGAAAGAGAAATACCAGTTGAACTCGCGCTAAAGTCGAATAAAACATCTTTTTCTCAAAGAATTCCGCTTTTTCTGGATTTAAAAGGATTTGGGCTTGGATATCATCATGGGTAATTTTGGAAATCAGTGAACTGGAATCCAAGGAATAAAACTGTCCGTCCAATAAAGTGGCGATTGCACCTGACCAGTTATTTCCTTCGGGAGTAAACAATGCACCCACGAAAACCATCAAAAGCATCACTGGGGTTACATACTTGATAATCCATTTATAGACCATTGGGATTTGGATATCGGCACCTCTATTGAGCTCTGTCCAGCCTTTATCTATTCCAAAAACCCAGGCAAACAAAATGATTTCCAAAAGCGCAAATACCACTAAACTGACTGTTCCTGCCCAGTAGTCGTACTCATCGAAGTAGCCATACTGGTAAAATAAAACAGTCGGTAAACCCATCGCCAGTGCGATTAGTCCAAATGACACAGCACCTTTGACTTTGCCCCAGCCAAATTCATCCTTCATAAATCCCATCCATGGCGTACCCATTGCCAGTGAGGAGGTAATTCCTGCAAAGAACAATAAGCCAAACCAACATACCCCAGCAAAAGCACCAAAGACTGCTCCCCACTGCTGAAAGAGGTAAGGCATTGTCTGAAATGCCATCCCGAAGCCTGCATTTTCCAATACCCAATCTAAACCCAAAAATCCGGCAGCGATAGGTATCACAATCGCGCTACCTAGAAGCACTTCTACAAATTCATTGGTAAACCCTGCCGAAAGTGAATTGAGTGCGATGTCTTCATTTTCTTTGACATAGGATGCGTAGCATTGGATAGAACCCATACCGACGGATAAGGTAAAAAATATCTGTCCGGCTGCAGCCAGCCAAACTTTGGGGTCTGCCAAAGAGGTGTATTGAGGAGTCCAAAGGAAATTTATTCCGTCCCAAGCATTTGCATCAGGAAATTCCCCAGTTGCAAAATCTGCGCCCATGGTCCAGCCTTGGTAAGCCAAAATAATCCCGAAGATGATAAGCAGTGGCATTCCGATTTTTGCTACTTTTTCTATTCCCCCCAGTCCTGTGGAAAGGATGTAAACGTTCACTCCCAAAACCAAAATGTAGACGATCAAAGGAAGGAGAGGAATTCCCAAATTTGAACCGGTAAGGTTCACATACTGATCAAAGAATAGACTGACTTCTTCTTTTCCCATTCCTGTAAATGTCCCAAATACGGTGTGAAGTACATAAATGAAAGTCCAGGATTCGATGTAGGTGTAGTAGGCGACCACAGCGATATTGGTAAATATTCCAAAAACTCCGATGTATTTCCATATGGGTTTTTTACTCATCGAATCCAGAATATATGGCGTACTGTGATTGCCAAATTTACCCCCGTAGCGACCGATCGACCATTCTGTGAAAAGCAGTGGAATTCCCAACAGCAGAAAACAAATTAAGTACGGAATGATGAAAGCACCACCACCATTCTGAACGGCCTGAACAGGAAAACGGAGAAAATTCCCAAGCCCTACGGCATTGCCTGCCATCGCCAGAATCAGCCCAATGCGCGAACCCCAAGATTCATTTGTTACGCTCATAATAGAAGATTTTCAAAAGAAAGAAGGGCCCCTGAACCAGGGTGCCCTTTATTCTTAATTGCTTAACTGTTGATTAATAATTTGCGCCCAATTGGAAGCCAAAACAGTCTCACCGAGTAAATCGGAGAAATCTTCAGCAGAGTAAATAGGGAGATTGAGGGCAGGTTTGCCCGGGTTTTTGAATTGGATTTTAAGGAAAAGGTTTTCGAGAACTTTTCTTGAAGTTGAGGATTGTACAAGTTCCCGAAAAACTTCGTGTACAACTACCTTGCTCACTTCAGGCAGTGAAATGGCTATTTTCTCCTCGCTTTTTCCAAAATCACAATAAACAAGCGTTTGTTTCTGCGGATCAATACCAAGGATGTAGCGATTCCGCCAATCTTCTATCTTTTCCGGTTTTAGATTCAATCCGGAAATGAACTGATTGAATTTATCGTGAAATTCCTTTCTTTCCTTTTTGCTTTTCAGAGAATAATAAATGAAAATGGCGGATACAGCAGCTATAAATACACTTGCTATAACAAGTGTGGGAATATCAATATCGAACATGATTTTTTGGTAGATAAAATTTAAAATGTCTTTTAAGGCTTAAGTGCCGGATCAAAAAACACAGTCTACCACGTATAAAAGAAATAGAAAAAAGTGATTAATACGTCAAATAGTGGCCTTGACTTTTTAATAAAAGAAGGCGTATGAGTTTTAACTTTTAAGGAAAGCAGTTGGATGTGCCTATCAGAACTGATCAGATCAAAAAATCTCCATTCCGCTTTGAATCCCGGTACTTCAGGAATCTCACCCGAAGTGCGGATGATGAGTTCCGGGGATGACCACTCACTTAATATAGCGGTAGAAGATCCGTGATCAGCGTCTGATTGAATGTCGGGGGGAAAAGAAAAAACTGCAATTAACCCTAGTAGCCAAGAAAGGCTCAAGAGTAAGGCGATTTTCTGTTTTTTCATTTTATTGATTTCCAATTAACCTTCAAATGTAACAGATAAATAAGTGTTATTTCAAAGTGTAGTTCATCTATTTTTTCAGATTAAAAATTGATCCCTTTTCGATTCCCTGATTGAAGCTTAATTTTTTCCAAGGCGAGCTTTGGAAAAGGAGAGAAGTCAAAACTAGTTCGCCGTTGTTTACAAAAACTTCAACAGAACTTGCATCCAGAAATATCCTCAGGTCCTTTGCTTTCCAGCTCATCGGGGCAGAATGCATTGCAGCAAAGTCAGGATGAAAAGTACTCCTTCCTGCCTTAGACCTGTCAATAGAAACCAATCCCATTTCTTTGTTGATGCCGAGACTTTCTCCAAGTTCATTGGTAAGAGTTAATGAAAAACTGTCACTCCCATCAAGTGTTGCAACAATTTCCACTGCCTGTGAGGGCAATCCACTGCTCAAATCCACATCGATTTTTTCTCCCCGAAGCTTTTCCAATTCCTTAACAGGGGCAGATTTCAAAAGTAAGACCCCGTTTATGTCAATCAGGCTTAGCTCCCTGGCAATGGTCATGGCTGATCTCCAGGATTGCGTAGGAACTACCTGAGCATACAGCCAATTGCTCATCCAGCCGATGAAAAGTGTTCTTGGGTCCGATTTGGGAAGATTTGACCAGGTTACACCTGCGTAGTTATCCGGTCCGTAATCCAGCCACCGGATCATCGTGTCGTCAGGTGTGAATGTTCCATTTTCAAAGCTTCCGATGAAATATTGTGTTGCGGAGCCTTTTTGGGGTCCTCCGGGATTAATGCTGACAAGCAGGACCCATTTTTGGTCTCCGTTTGGCGCGGTGAAAGGGATCAAATCGGGACATTCCCATACGCCGCCATGTGCTCCGATCCCCTGTCCAAATTCACTCAGCAAACCCCAGTTTTTCAGGTCTGTTGAAGCAAAAAATTGAATCCGATCCTGCGCGGCCAAGGTCATCACCCATTGCTTAGTTCCGTCTGCTTGTGCTATTTCAGACACTTTGGGATCTCTAAAATCCCGAATCCCCTGATTTGGTAAGACCGGATTACCCTCATATTTGACCCAAGTTCTGCCTTTATCCGTCGAAAATGCTATGCCCTGACTTTGATAATCGCTTGCTCCGGATCTTTCTCCCTCCATATTATGATAGGTGTAAATGGCAACTATCGGCGGATTGTCCGTTGTACCTAATCCGGAAGTGTTTCCCTGATCATAGACTGCACTTCCTGAAAAAATATATCCCAAACTATCAGGGTAGATCGCAATCGGCAATTCCTCCCAATTGACTAGGTCAGTAGATATCGCATGCCCCCAATGCATTGGCCCCCATACGGTGCTATCTGGGTAATATTGGTAAAACAGATGATATTCACCATCCAGAAAAAACATACCGTTGGGATCATTCATCCATCCTTTGGCAGGAGTAAAGTGGTATTCAGGCCGAAATTCTTCTAATTGAGAAGGAGTGAAGTTCACCTCTGAATTGGATTGGCAGGAGAAAATAAGGATTAACAGTAGTGACAATGTGAGGTTTGAAATCGACCGAATCGGCATATTTTTTAATTTTAGTAAATAGGATGGGCTATTGGATCACAATTTAGTGCCAAATTCAACTTATATGACTTAGTTTTGTCCGAACTTTTTTTTAAAAAAATGAAAGGAATTATTCTGGCCGGAGGATCCGGTACCCGACTTTATCCATTGACCATTGCCGTGAGCAAACAGCTGATGCCGGTCTACGATAAGCCCATGATTTATTATCCGCTTTCTGTATTGATGATGGCCGGGATTCGTGAGATATTGATCATCACGACTCCGGAAGATTCCGACTCATTCCAGAGGTTGTTGGGGGATGGTTCGCAGGTAGGTTGCCGTTTTGAATATGCGATTCAGCCGAGTCCGGATGGACTAGCACAGGCTTTTATTATCGGAGAAAAATTTATCGGAAGTGATAAAGTTGCTCTGGTATTGGGGGATAATATTTTCTACGGTTCAGGTCTTCACAATACGCTTCAGGAAAACACCGATCCAGATGGAGGGGTTGTGTTTGCCTACCATGTAAATGATCCGGAGCGCTATGGCGTGGTCGAATTTGATGAAAATCAAAAGGCGATTTCAATTGAAGAAAAACCTGCTGATCCAAAGTCAAATTTCGCTGTTCCTGGACTTTATTTTTATGATAATCAAGTCGTTGAAATTGCAAAAAATATAAAACCAAGCCCACGCGGTGAACTTGAGATCACTGACATCAACAATGTGTACCTGAAGATGGGCAAACTCCAAGTCGCCATTCTTAACAGGGGAACGGCCTGGTTGGATACAGGAACGCACCAATCCCTGCTTCAGGCGGCGCAGTTTGTGGAAGTGATTGAAGAGCGACAAGGCTTGAAAATCGGCTGCATCGAAGAGATTGCCTACCGTAATGGATTTATTGGCAACGAGGAATTGCTCAAAGCAGCCGATAAATTAGGCAAAAGCGGGTATGGAGGTTATTTGAGGCGCTTAGTAAAATAGCTTTGTTCATAATCGTACAAAAGCCTGAGAATTTTCTCGGGCTTTTGTACGATTTTATGAGGGGAAATTCCATCAGTAAAAGTTTTCTCTGTTCTTACTTTTCAATCCTCGTAGAGTTTATGTTTTTTCAAAAAGTCGATGATATGTTTACCAGAAAGAGGTTTGGTGATGTAATCTAATACTTCTGGATAGGAAAATGCTTTGATACGATCATTTGAATCTATCGAGCTGGTAATAATTGATATTAAAAATAATTTTTTGATTTTAGGGTCTAGCTTAGTGAATTCATCTAAAAACTCCCAAGCATCCATAACTGGCATATTTATATCCAAAAGCAGTAAAATCTGCTCACCAGTGTCCTCGAATTCGTTATTTGAGACTTTTTCGCAAATCTCATCCATGGCCTTTTGGCCATTTTCAAAAATTGAAATGGTCCTATCAAAATCAATATTTCTTAGAATTTTACTGGCCACCATTCTCACAATAGCATCATCATCAACCAAGTAAACTTCCTTTATTTTAAATGAACTCATTTTCTTCTCCAAGTCTTCAAAAATTATATATCAAAATTAATAAATATGTGTATCCGCACTGATGCACGTGGACTAGATTTGGGGTATTTTGTATGCGGATACACGTCCACAGACAACTGTCAACAGTCCACAGCACATTCAATTGGAACTTAATTCTACCTTTATTTGGGTACGTGCAGCTAACCGAATACACATATTAATAAATAATAGGACAAAGATAATTTCATTTAATTTTAATTTGATTTTGCATTGATAGTATTAAAAACATCTTTATAAAAAGATATAGTTAAAAAGTTGACTCTAGATGTTTTGACTGTAATTTAAAAACACTTTGCCTTAAAAATCACATAATCTTTTTCCTCTTGAACCAAAGGAAAATCACCAAAGAAATCCCAATCATTACAATCCAAGTCAAATAATAGCCATTTGCCCATTGTAGTTCTGGCATATTGTCAAAGTTCATTCCATAAACACCTACTATAAAAGTCAGGGGTAGGAAAAAAGCCGAAAAGACAGTCAAAAGCTTCATTACCTCATTACTTTTTTGGGTAGTGAGGTTGAGGTGTGTATTTAAAATTGAAGTACCATCTTCAATTACCTCATCAAAATGAAGAATAAGATTGATACAGGTTTCTTTTAGATCCTGCAAAGCAGAATAATGGGCTTCTTTGACTTGAATTTGATTTAATACAACCTGAGTCAGTTGCAGGATTTTTTTACTGATTCGCGCTTTTGATTTCTGATAATAAAGTGCCTGAACAGAAATTTTCCCATGCTTACCCAAGAATATTTCTTTTTCATAATCATCCATTTTATCACTTAACCAATCCAAAGGAGCTTGAAATGTGAGTAACATTTGTTGAAAAATAGCGAGCATCAATTGTTCCGGATCCTGAAATTCATCCTCATAGAGATTTTCAAGAAATCCAAACGGCTTTTGGTGAATGGTGATCAATCGTCTTTCATTCATCACAAATGCGATCTTATTGGTTAGCTTGGTGACTGTGGCGTAATTATGGCTGGGTTCTACAGAATAAGCTCTGATGATGACAAAGGTAGTCCCATCCTGTTTTTCAATTTTAGGCAAATGGCCTGTCTGAAGTGAATCTTCAAGCAGCTTTAGTTCAAGATGAAAAGGTTCGGTAACTTCAATCAGTTCGTTTTTCTTAGGTTTTTGAAGGTCTAACCATTCAAAGCTGCTGTAATTTTTGATAAATCGGCTCATAAGGATTAGATTTCTGGGATTAAGTTTTGAGTTATACCTTTTTTAAATTAAGTAAAAAATCAACCTGATTATAGAATTGTAATTGTTACCTCATGATCTGTTCTAAACTTAGGCGAAGTATTTCTGCCATATTTTTACACTCCAGAAAATCCGGGTTTTTGTAATGCTTTGAAAGTTCTTCGCGCAACTGCTCCACATTAAAGAAAGGAGCGATATGATCATGTTCCATGGCCCGAAGCACGTCTTCGATTTCTTTGTGAGAGGACTTGAATCTTGTCGCAATTAGTGCGCGCTCCTCGCGTTGATACTGCCGCATTGATTCGGGAGTGATGTATTTCATCCCAAGTTCGATGAGGATGTTATTTTCTTTAAAATATTGAGGCAGGTAAATGGATTTTTTGCCTTCATAGGACTGTTGGTCAAAATCAATCGCACGAATCCGATAATGGGTTTCCTCAAAGTCAGGGGTGACATCCACTACAAAATTGGAGCTGTGCATGTCTCCCAAAAGCCGCACAAAGCAGCGCTCATTGAATTTAACAAACTCCTTGGCTAACCGAATGGGATTGAGGTTAGGATCATCGTTAAGCTGACGCATGAATTTATCCCCGGGAATCCCCGCAATATGCTCCTCGATCAGCGTGTCTCGATGTACTAGGTAGCTGATGCGATTGGGGGAAAGTAAATCCTCCAATTCAAGTCCATAAACCCGGGAGGCATCGGCATTTTTGATGTAGAAGTAGTCAAAATTATCGTTGATCCGGTTTACAATCCGTACCCGGAAAGGTTGGGTATTGCCATAGATACATAGGTCTATTCGATCTACATAAAGGTGATTCATTACGCTCATGTCGCCTCCGGCTTTCAGCAAAGCATAGATTTTTTTGACATTCAAGTGAATCTCTTCCCGGTCACTCTGATCATAAAAAACTGTTTCCCAAAGCGTATCCTGATCTTTGGAATCATACAGCGCAATGGAATTGGTGTACCGCAACAGCTCATGGTAATGGATAGGAATGTCCACCTCGCGGGCATACTTCACCAAGTAGCGCCTTAGTCCGGTGCTGATTTGATAAATCTGCTTTTTTCTGCTGATCAAAGCCATCGCTTAGAGTTCTACCTTCTGACTTTTTTTCAGGTTACGATCAAAAATGAAAGGGCCGAAGGGGAGGACTGAGGCAATAAGCGCAAAGAAGGTTCTGCCAAATTCCCATTTTAAGCTGGTAGCGGTAGGAAATACAACATAGATGTAAATCACAAACAAAAGTCCATGAATCCATCCTACATAAGTGACTGCCATAGGCTCATCAAACATATACTTTAAGGGCATAGCGATGAATAGTAGTATTAAAAAAGAAATTCCTTCGATTAGGCTGATCCATTTAAATCGTTTCGCCCATTTGGTTTGTTCGGTGTTCATTATCTTCTTGGAGTGAGATTGAAAAGGGCTTGAAGTGCCGTCCAAAGCTTCTTTTTGAGTGCTTTGTCTTCAGAGATACTACTCAGCGAGTCCGCAAAAAGATATTCTGTTTCATTCTCAGAATAAACTTCATAGGAGTGTGCCGGGACGGCATTGATAGGGTGTTTGATTCGGCCAAATTTTAAAACAATATGCGCATTCAAAGACAGGAAATCTTCCATGCTGCGATCTTCCAATACTTCTGAAGATACCATACCGACTTCCGTCATAGAATGACCGACTGCATTGATCATATTGACCAGCATTCCCAATACTTCAGTAGAAAGCTCGCTTTCCTCGTGCAATATCAATACCCCTTTTGAAAAATTTCCTTTTACCTGAATGGGTTCAATAATCGATTCAGACGATTCTACTTCTTTAGCAGCTACTGTTCTTCCTTCTAATTGTGCCAAAATTGCTTCTTGATCCTCTGGAATCAAATAGAGATCTTCTGTAATCAGTGACTGGAGTTCTGCGATAGTGTCATTTACCATGGGAGGAATTTGGGTAAAAAATGCCGATTGGCAAAGTATAGAACGGATTAATAAAAAGAGGTTCCAGGAAAGTTAATCTCATCAAGTCAGAATTAACGAACAATACCAATTACCTTTTTTTCCTCACATTTTTTATTTCACATCCAAATTGAATATGGATCTCAATTCAACGGCATCCTCAGGCTTCATCCGCTTAGCTAAAACCAGACGAAGTTGCCTTCTTCTCAGCGCACCGTCAAAAAGGTCTTTTTCCTCATCCGATTCCGGCAGAACTTCGGGTACCTCAATAGGTCTCCCATTTTGATCTACTGCCACAAAGGTGAAAAACGCACGGTGGGTCATGATTTTTTTTCTGGCAGGGATATCCTCTGCTGTCACCTCAATAAAAACCTCCATGGATGAATTGAAAGCCCGAGTCACTTGAGACCTTAGGGTTACCACATTCCCAAGATTGATGGGTTGTTTAAATGAAATGCTATCTGCTGAAGCAGTTACTACGATACGGTTGGAATGTTTTTGAGCGGCGATGGCTGCCACTACATCCATCCAGTGCATCAGTCTGCCGCCCATGAGGTTGTTCAGTGTATTGGTATCGTTAGGAAGGACCATTTCGGTCATGATGACCATAGATTCCTTTGCAGTCTTTTGCTTTGTCATAAAATAGGATTTAAGCAAAAATAGAAATAAAATTTTGTCTCCCTAAATCAAAAATCGTATTTCAGAATTTTATACTGTATCGCTGGTGTGGGAATTGGAAATCGTTGATAAATTTTCAGTGAAATCTCTACCCACTATTTCCATCCTTCTTTTCCCAAGAGTGGAACAAATGCAAATCCGTCGAATTCCTCGCGTATGACTTCTTTCGCGGATTTTTTGGTGATTTTCACCATGGCTTGTCTTTTTCGATCGCCTACCGGAATGACTAAAATCCCACCCACTTTCAATTGTTGGATCAATGCTTCGGGGATAACGGGCGCACCGGCAGTGACAATGATTTTATCATATGGTGCATGCTGTGGCAGTCCGGCAGTACCGTCTCCATAGAATAAATGAAGATCGATGCCCAGACGTTTGAGAAATTGCTGAGTTCCCTCAAAAAGCTTCTTCTGATATTCTATGGTGTAAACTTCAGCGCCTAAAAGATGCAGAATTGTTCCTTGATACCCTGATCCTGTGCCGATTTCTAAAATTTTATCACCCTGTTTGACATCCAAAAGCTCAGTTTGAAAAGCGACTGTATAGGGCTGGGAAATTGTTTGGCCTTCACCGATTGGAAAGGCCTTGTCTTCATATGCATGAGAAATCAGGGCCGAATCAAAGAAAAAGTGACGAGGCAGATTATTAATAGCGTCCAAAACCCGCTCGCTTTTGATACCCTTAGTACGAAGCTCGGCTACAAGTGCACGACGTTTTCCTTTGTGAAGGTAAGTATCTTCAAGTTTTAGCATGATGGGTGGTTTGGGTTTTCGAAGATAAATGAATATTTGCCTTACTTTGAACCTCGGATGGCATTTATTGCTTATCCTTTTGATCTTTCGAAGTTTAATTTTCAATCATGTTTACAGGCATAATCGAGTCTTTTGGTACAATAGAAAAAATCACCCAAGAAGGGAGCAATTTTCATTTTGACCTCAGTTCGCCTATCAGTCAAGAACTCAAAATCGACCAATCACTAGCCCATGATGGGGTATGTTTGACAGTAGTCAATGTAAGTCCAGATACCTATCGGGTTACCGCAATTGATGAGACGATCAGTAAAACCAACTTGTCCGGCTGGAGAGTAGGGAAGAAGGTTAACCTAGAGCGGTGCATGCCAGCAAGCGGTCGATTTGATGGGCATATCGTCCAAGGTCACGTAGATCAAACGGGAATCGTCAAAAGCATAGTTGATCAAGACGGGTCTTGGGTTTTTGATTTTGAATTTGATCAAACCACCGGAAACGTTACAGTCGAGAAAGGATCAATCACCATTAACGGAACCAGCCTGACTTGCTTTAATTCCGGATCCGGAAAATTTTCTGTAGCGATCATACCTTACACCTATGAGCATACCAGTTTTCATCAGCTACAAGTTGGGGATTTGGTCAATCTTGAATTTGACATTGTGGGGAAATATATCGCTCGTATGATCAAAGGATACACCTAAGATAGGTGTCTGATTTACAGTGCTTTTTTATCTTGTTGATAATCTATTGATTAATAAGCTAGCACCTTATTTAGGATATTGTTTTTCCAAAAGATACAGATATGGCTGAAGGGCATGATGCTTGAATACCTTTTCCTTTTCATCAGGATAAAGAAGAGAAAATCACGGGGAAAGCTGTGCCATGCATGGATTTACCGTGGCAAGAACAATCATTAGAATGATGAATTTTTTAATTTTCATAGTGCTAAAATGAATTGGTTTTTTGAAAATCACACCTCTTAAAAAACTACAAAAAGATTTATTGGTTTGATCCCAATGTTTTATTCGCAGGATCTTTTACAAGGCGAAAACCTACATTGGAAGTGCCGGAATCATAGGCTGTACCCTGTCTTGCAGAAGGCCGATAATTTACACAATAGTTGGCAGCACAAAGAAATGAGCCTCCCTTCATTACTCTTTCCATAGCAAAGGGATTGTCCGGATTATAGCAAGGATTCATTCCCGCATCCAATTTGGGTGCCTGTCCGGCAAGCCGTGCATATTTTAGAAAATCATACCAATCGGAGGTTAACTCCCATACATTGCCGATCATATCATAAAGACCAAATGAATTGGGAGAAAATGAACCAACTGGAGCTGAACCCATAAATCCATCTAAGCCATCATTTTTATGCGGGAAAACTCCCTGAAAGGTATTTGCCAAATATTGACCATTTGGTGTAAGTTCATCACCCCAGGCAAATCGCTTTCCATTTACCCCGCCTCTTGCAGCAAATTCCCACTCAAATTCAGTGGGCAGTCTTTTTCCAATCCACTTGGCATAGGCCTCTGCATCTTCGAAGGCAATGTGTACCACCGGATGATTTTCTTTCCCTATGATGGAACTCTCAGGACCTTCGGGATGCTTCCAACTCGCTCCGTTTACCCATTGCCACCATAGGGAAATGTCATTAGTCGGTACGGCATAGGGGGGAGGAGTGAAAACCATGGATCCAGCTACCAAAATGGATTCTTCTGGCTTTGGGGTGCCGGGAGGTAGCTGCTTTTTAAGTTCTTCCCATTCCGGTTTGCGTTCCGCCAATGTGAGGTACCCAGTAGCTTCTACAAATTTTGAATAGTCAGCATTAGTCACTTCGTAAGCATCCATCCAAAATCCCTGCACTTCAACTTGTACCGCCGGTTTTTCTGCTGGATAAGCGTCTGCATCGTTGGTTCCCATGGTAAACTTCCCGCCAGGAATCCAAACCATATCCGGTTCTTTTTGAGTAGGTTGTGGATCTGAAAAAATAACTGGAGCGGGTGCCAGAGCATTTTCCGCTGTGTTTTTTTTTGGAGAATCGCAGGAAAAAGCAGGTAATACTAAAACAAGCGCAGAAATTGGCAGCAAATGAAATGCGGGTGTTTTCATTTTACCAAGGTAATTGAAAAAGTTTTTTGTAACCAAGTCTAAGGGCCGGTATCGATCTTAATATCAATTTTGGAAATTTTGCTCTCCACTTTTTTTCGAAGTTTATTGAAAAACTGTTTTCGTTCTTTTTCACCTGTGCCACTGATCAGGGTGGATCTTTTCATCAGATTTTCCAGATTTCTAAACATTGAGTCATTGAATTTCGGATCCATGGACCCGATAAAATACATGACGCTGTGGTTGAGATAGGTGATTTTTGTGTCTCCCAATTCAGCCATAAAAGTATTGTCACCGAGGACAATTTCATTTAAATACATTTTGTATTCGGCACTGTCAACAGTTGGAGACTGGCCCAAAATCGATTTTTTACCAGTTTCTGCCATTTTTTCCAAATGATCAATCACTTCCAATACACAATTATAAAGGAAAATTGTGTCTTCAGTATGTTTGATCAATCCCATTTCATGATACACTTCAATCTGCCGTAAGGTGGTATTTAGCCCCTCTTCATTCCAGATTTCTGAAGTTGGTACCCGGTTATAGATTTTGATTGTTTTTTGGGTGATCTCACGATATTTTTCAAAATGGTTGTCCTCAATTGAAAATTTAACACTTTTGAGGTTTTCAAAAAGGAGGATTGATTTCATCCAAAAAAAGAATTTGAACCCTGCCAAAGCGGGATGATAGTAATGATGAAAAGGAGGCATGTCCTTCACCAAAAAATAAACGTGCTTATGACTAAAGCTGTTGACGAGATTGAGTTGGGCAAGAACATCCTCCATCCACTCCATAAAACTATCTTCCTTATAGGAATTGGTTTTGCCTTGAAACATGATGGAGTCAGAATTCAAACTAAAAAACTTATCCAAGGAAATATTAAACCGTTGACAAAGAATTCTCAATTCTTCGAAATCGAGTAGCTTTTCACCACGAATTCTCCGGTAAGCACTATCCATGCTGACATCAAGCGTTTCGGCTACTTCATCCACCAAGGAAGCATAAGATGGAATGGCTGACTTAAAACTTTGGAAAAACTGCGCCTGAATCGTAGAAGAAATCGTCATAATGGGCTTGGTTCAGAATGTTATACACACAAAAATGTACTTCAATGTAAGAAAAGTAAAGCTGAGATTCAAAAATTTTAGAAATAAAGTTCGGTTTTAAGCTAGTTCTAATTAAGTATATTTGGAACTGATGGTGCATATTTATCCCGCAAACATTTAGTTTTCAATTAACACAATTCCGAAGGAGTTTTCCAAGAAGCCCTAATCAAGGTTGGCAATTGACAATATTCAGACTCACAAATATTGTTTAATTAAAAAATAAAATTGGTCTAAATCAACTTATTTCGGCTAGAAAAAGTTAGTAAATCATACATGTTTTTACATCCAGATTTACTTTTTATATTTCTTCTGTGCGTGTCAACAGTAAGTTTACTAATGAAAAAATGATCGGCTATTTTTGTGCTAGATTCTCCTTTTATAAAGTAAGGTATTAGCTTTAATTCCGTATTTGAAAAAATTTTTTTTATGTCGCCGCAGATTTTTTTTTCGAAGTGATCACTGTTTAAATTGTTCAATTTAAATGACCAATTCACATATCCAGGGGTTTGAATAAAACTGATATCACTAAGAATAGTCACATTCGTCGACATTCTATGGTTATCATCTAAATGATAGATTGTGGTTTGTTTTAAAACTTGTGCATAGGTACCATCCTTTCTTTTTAACCGAAAAGTCAGTTCAAGGCAACAATTGTGATCCATCATATCATCTTCAATGGCGTGTATAATGGCTGATTGAGTCACTGTATTTACTAAAATTTTATCATCAGGATGAAAATTGCTAGCATGTTCTATGGAAAACTCATCATCATTAAATCCTAATACGTTTGCATTTCTGCAATAAACAATTTGATTTCTTGGAAAATCGTATATATAAAAACATTGCGTATTCAGAATCGGAATTGTTTGAAATTTTTGAATATCCTCCGCCGAATAATCAACATGATTAACCTTCTCTTTAACCTTTTTAAAAAATTCCAATAAATTAGAATTCATAATAAATCAATTATTATCTGTTATAAAATCAAGAATTAATCTATTGATTTCTTCCGGTCGATCTAAAAATGGATTGTGTGAGCTATGCTCAATAATATTCACCTCACCTCTCCATTGATTTTTGAAGGGGTATTTTGAAAAATATCCGGGATTACAAAGTTTATCATCTTCCCCAATAACTAGTGCATAGGGTAGTTTAATTGCATTCAGTACCCCTATTTCATCCATATAATTTTGATTAATTATGGACTCCCCAATTTTTTGACGGGCAAGCGGATCAGCCGATTCAACTGAGTCAACAACCTCATTATGATGAATAGTACCAGCTACATTATTTGATAAATCGATTACTTCTTCCTTACTGAGCTTCGCTTGAAACAATAAATTAGCTACTGGATTGGGTTGAAATGCAGCTGGAATATCCGCTGGTATTCCAAGAGGAGGCGTACTAACTGCTATAAAACCTTTTATTTCGTTGACATACTTACCTGCGAATTCAATTGCAATATGTCCTCCTAACGAGTGACCAACTAAGTATATGTCTTCAAGACTCAATGCTTGAATTACACTCCTAATTAATTCAGCGTAAAATGGAACGTTATATTCCTTCGTGGGTTGATCAGATCTGGAAGACCCTCCGAAACCGACTAAATCAAAGAAAACCAATCTGTAGTTGTTGAATCGCTCGCTATTCAACTGATTTCGAAAAAGCTTCTTAGACATTGAATTTCCATGAATAAAAAGAACAGTCGATTTTTTTTCAGGATTGACTTCAAGATATGAAATTGAATGTCCCAAAACAGATAGGGTGTTTTCTTTCATTGTAATTTAAAAAGGTATCAAATGTGAAATTTAATATTCAAATATTGGATTATCAGTTACTCTGTGAGTGGGGTTGGATAGAAACTATAATAAGTCGATCGAATAGACTTTTTCACAACTGTTTTCGGTTTAGTTTGTGACAAAACCCGTCCAAATAGTTCTGGGGCATTCTTTCGGAGATCATTCTGTATTTTTTAGATCACTATTAAAGTTATTTTTTGCCGTATAGGTCCATTTCAGGTCGAATTTACCTTCCATTGTAGGGGATAGATCAGTGACATAAACTGCCATGAAATCTTCAAAATTAGAATAAGTCGTACTGTCATCGGTCTGAAGAATTGCATTTTGGTGTCACTAAATACGTTTTAGTGCCTTCGAAAAGGAAATTTTACCTACTTGTAGGTATTGTAAACATTAAGATTTGTGCAAACATTTGAGGAAAATCAAAATCAGTTTGGTGTGACTTCAATCTCGGTATCAAAATAACGAAATTTTGATTTCGAAGGTAGATTTCTCCGTTTTTGTTGTGATTAAAAAGAGTTTTCAACGATAATAATTCTCTTTCTTAAAACTATGAAGATAAATATTCAATTAGTTTTTTTTCTCTCTCTATTTGCCGAGACAGCTTATGCCCAAATACAGCTTGAGGAAGGGGTTTATACCTCAGCCGATGGATACTATTCATTTCAAATGAAATTTGTTCCAGATGGAATAAAAGTTATCGAGCCTAACAGAAGTAATATTTACAGGCTTAGTTCTGATGGTCTTTATCGTCATAGTGAACAACAATACAGTAACTTTTATATCCGGGTCATTTCATCTAGAGAACTTCGAACCGGTAATGGGAAATCGCCTGAGAGTTACTTTAAATGGACTTCGCAATTAAATGAGGGCGAATTGGAAAGCAGTTCTCTGGATGATAAGTGTTTGGGGCTGGTGGAGAAATATCAAAAACTTGCAGGTGAAGACTATGAAACTCAAGCCTGGGTTTTTTGTGCTGCCGCTGCATTAGTCAAATGTGCTTCAAGCCCCGAAGGTTTTGAGGAGTATGCAAAAGACATAGTGCTTAGTATGAGGGAAATTGTAGTAAATCAAAATCATTGTCCTTGTCAAGATGTCATTTCTACTTCAATTTGGAATAAGTATAAGTAACTAATGCACAGATTATGTCAAAAAATATTTTTCTGTTATTCTTTTTATTCTGCTCGTTGGGATTCACGAGCTCACTTTTTGGGCAGAAATATTATGCTTTGGGTTATTTTTCAAGGAATCAAAACATGGTCTGCGGAAAATATGAAATTGCTGTAAATAAAGAAATTGATTTGGGATCCATCAGTGTTTCAGAATATCAAAAACAGTTTCAAAACGAATTATACACTCGATATGCCGAGAAAAATATAAGTGAAAGAAAGGCAATTGTTGTTTCTCCAAAACAAGTATTGATTGTGTATGCCTATAAAACTCGGCCTGATAAATATTGGGACAACTGTGTGACAGACGGAATTAGTCATATTGTGGCCAATACCATAAAAGAAGCAGAGGGCATATATAATGCTCGCAAAGAAAACCCTCAGGTCAGCTCCATGAATGAGCTATTTCGCTGGCAAGGAAATGCCAATGAGGTGGGTAAGCCAGGATTAACGGCCAATTATGAAGGGGTCAAAGTTGAATATACCCGACTGAGAAATGGTTCTGTTTTGGCAAAAGGTACGAATACCAATACGGATGTAATCGCAGTGATTCGTTTTAAAACCAATGGTGGTTCTGAAATAGAAACAATCGAAGTTCCACCAGGTGGGGGTTTCCAAAAGCAGGTAGATGAAAGCGATTATAATCTGGAAATATCCTTCAAGCCCGGAGCAAATACAGGTGCAGGTACTCTTGAAAAAGTGAAAAAGTTAATCAAAGACAATATTAAAACTTCTCCAAATGGAGAAATCAGAAATAATACAACTGGAGTGCGTGGATGATATAAGCAACTTTATTTGCCTTTTTAGGAGGAATATTATTTAAGAGACACATTAACAACATACTTGCTAAGCTAAATGAAATTTTCTAACACATTAAAATGCGCTTGTTTAATTATTGCATTTGCTACTACAGATTTTCTATCAGCTCAGACAGACCCGATAGCTCCAGTAGGCGAGCGGGATGTGTTTTTTTATTATTCAGAAGGAAAATTAGTAAATGATGATCGTGTCAAAATACTGATGATTAGTCAATATATATACAGATCAAAATATTCCTTTAATGGATACAAGGAAGTATTTGGATTCGATGGAGGAGATTTTGGAACTGTCATAACTTCAGTCACTAATGCAACCTCTGAACGACTGGAAGAAATAGAAAAAAATGAATATAATTCTAAATCAAAGAATAGATTTCATCAAATACAATTCACCTACCCTAAATTTGTTCAGGCGTCTTATGGGTTCGATAAAGTGACTTGTTTTTGTCCTGTAAATTCAAATGAACCAAGTGAATATGATAATACCACAAGTAGTTTCCTTTTTAAATGTCGAGAACAATTAATTGCTGAGTACCTTAAAAAGGGTTACAAAATTGTATTGTTTGAAAGTGATCAAATGTTTGAGCGACATCGATTTGCGAAGGAAGCTAATTTAGAACGTATCAATCCTCTTTCTGGATTACTATATGAATATTATGATAAGGGAGACATTTTAAATTTAACTAGGCGGTTTCAGGAGGAGCAATCTAAATAGATTTTAAATTGGTATATAATTAAACTAATAATATTTATGCTTAAAAGTATCCTAACAACATTCTTTCTTCTTTTCTTTTCTTTCACGCATGCTCAAACAATTGAGGAAACTAAGGCCTGGTTGATTTCTAAGCTTAAAAAAAGTGATGTTGTGAGATTACATAACGTTGGTGATCTTTACCAATCTTATAATAATTACAATACCATTGAGCAGGGTGAAATCACAATAGCCAAGGTAGTAAACTGTGAACTTAAGAACCAATTTTTAGAAATATCATTTTACGAGGAAATAAGGCCTTTGGAAACTGTTAGAGTTGTTTATGAATATAGTTATAAGATTGATTTATCCAAATTGGATACTCTTAAAATGAATAATCGAGATGGACGGTTTCTTTTTACTAATGGTAATCATATTTCGCAAGCATTAAAACGTAAACAGTATAAGTTATACAGGCAATACAGGGGAGGCCCTTATATGAATCAAGACACAGAGCAAACTGAATATAATTGGTCATACATAGGGTATGATGATTCTTGCCAATTAAAAATAAATGATAATGCGGAGCCTGATATGTATAATAGAATAGTAAAAGCTATAAAACACTATAGCAGGATTATGCCGATTGTGAATGAGCGAAAGGAAGTCTTCTAGCTTATATTGAATAGAATGGTTAAAAATTTATTGCATTAAAAAAATAAAATCCTATTAAATTAATAAGAAATGAATGAATTTGAACTTGGAAGGATAATTGAAAATATTTCTTCCCGACTAGAAAAATTGGAAACGAGCTTAATGAATTTTGAAAATTCAGATGCTTTGGTAGAAGAAACTGTTGAGGATTGTTTCACTGTTGAATTGACACCGGATTCAATCGAAAGATTGGAAAATAATTTCATCGTTAGAATGGATGATAATACGCTCGCTCCTAGAATATTTCTTACTGGCCAGAAAACAACTGGACGTGATCGCGAAGGTCGATGGGGACGATATAGCGGAACAGTGTGGCTTCAGGATAATGTCGGTCGAAATTTGGTGTGGTTTTACATTGAAACTGGTTCAGATAACATTTGTAATTTATTGTACCCAAACTTTGCCTCAGGCAGGGGAGCACACATGGAAGCTCGCAATACTCATGTTTGTCGTTTTGGCTGGCGCGGTTTGTGGCGTCCTGGACAAGGAGGTGCTTCAAGTTGGGGTAGGTTAGTTGATAGTAGAGGAAGTGGTTGGATCTGTAGATGGGGTGCAGGGTGCTAAGAGTCCTAAAGATTTAGGACTCTTTATTCGGGATAGTATGAGTTCTATTTTCGAGATGTTGTTTGCTAATTGAACTATACTCTGCCGAAGCCTCCAAATTCTAATTCCTTTCCGCCAATTACAAATTCCACCTATTTCTGAAGGTTAAGCAAGCCTAATTTCAAGCCTAATAGGAAATCATGTTTAGAACCATCCTTTGTTCAATACAAACTAAAAATATAAATCACATGAAAAAATTACTTAAATCTTTAAAAGTTAGGATATTAATGCTTATCCTATTACTTCCTTTGGTATCGCTGCTTTATGCATTTATCCCTAATAGCAAGAACCCCGTCATGACAGAAATTTCTTTAGATGAGGGTAAGGCGTGGTGGTTTACTTATCATTCAAATGATTTTTCAAAAAAGGCATATGTATCCCGAGTTTACAATAATGACTGCAATCATTGTCGGAATGAGATAAATGCTGCGTTTAGAAAATGGCTGGTGATGAATGACTACTTAACTCAAGTAAGCGGGGATCTCTATAGTCAACATGATGCAAGTGAGTCGTCATTACAAAAGAGGCGAGATGAATATATTTATAAATACAAACAAATGGGATATAGTGTCATAAACGTTTCATTTACTTATACTGAAGACTAAAAATTAAAAAATATGAAAATTAAATTTATTATCCCTGCCTTATTGATCATGTCTTTAGCTACAGGATCAAAAATGAAATCTAGTTCTGAAAAGAATTCAAGAACTTATGACCGTACTGTCTATATTTTTGCATTTATGACTTTGGATGACAACAGTATTCTTGTATCGAATGTATATCCTATCACAGATCGAGATGAGCTTAATACATATGATGAAGCAATGAATAAACTTTCTACCAAACTTTACGAACATGCAATTAATGAATTAAAGCTAAAAGGAAGAAGAAGTGAAGTTGGAGCAAATTACGAGTTTACGGATCGTAATAAACTCGAATCACGTCGAAAAGAAATTATTGCCTACAACAAAGGTCTTGGAAGGAAAATAGTATATCCAGCTGTAACTTTTGGTTTTTCGTTTGATTATCGAAGAGATTAAATTAATTATTAGCTCAATAATTTTATCAAACAATATATTTGAAACTCATCTTTAAAAGATAAAAACAATATGAAATCGAGCATGACTAGTACCTCACACACTGGGATGATTATAATGCATGCGAAGATTCCATATGGCCACTGAAAAAAAATTATATTCATATGAAAAAAGCCCTTTTAATTCTTGTCTTTCTAATTTGTGGTTCTTCGCTCTATGCTCAAAAGCATTATTTGCTCATAATAAAAGGTATATCGAATTGTAATGGTTATTGTTATGACGGTCTATTAGAGGAACATGTATTAAACACCAAGCAAGATGTCTTTACTTTAGAAAAAAAAATGAGGAATGAGTTAAGAGGGTATCCTTCATTCTACACCATTATGCCAAATGAAACCGCTATTTCGTTTGAATATCTCGAATCTGCAGGTAATTGTACCTGTAAGAAAGTCAGAGTTGTTAAATCTACCTCATATGAGTCAGCCCAAAAGGCCTTAGAAGAACATCGAAATAAGAAAGGGTTTGCTATTAGAGCGACGTTTAATCCAAGTAATTGACGGAGTTTATTTCAGAATTTTGTTTCAACTATGTTTAACCAACCAGAATTAATTATAAATAATTATATTCAATTTACTATACAATGAAAAAAATACTATTATTTAGTTTTCTGATAACATTAGCGCTTCCAAGTCAAGCTCAAGAAGGTAAAGCAACCAAAGAACAGACGGTTGAATATATAATAGATTATTTTAAAAGCTTATGGATGATCACTGACAGGTGTGAAATAAGATATTCTAAAGTTATTTCGGTCTTTGAATATGAATTTTCTTCCTTTTTCACTTTTTTTAACAATTCAAAAAGTGCATTAACTATTAGAATGGTTGGAGCAAGGAATAAGGTCAAAATTTATGATGATGCAAGGGAGAGTCCTTTTGAAAAGGAAGAGGAGATAAACTATGAATATATAATTTATTTAAACAAAATTAAAAAAATAGAATTAGTTGGTTCACCTTAGATTTGTGAGAGTTTGGATGGCATGCAAAAGCCAGGTGCTACCTATTTAGAATTTACTTCAATAATTGGTTCATCTATAGAATGTAAAATTAATGGTATTAAAAATGAGTCTAAAGTGGTAACTATTCCCATCAAAAATGGTAATGTTTCAAGTGATAGCAATAAAGATATCCAAATAGCTAAAGCCTTTGAACACCTTCGCAAACTTTGTGGGGCTCCTGAACCTCTTTCATTTGAATGATCTCGCCAATTCCAATTGCTTATAATAATCGTAAATACGTACTTACTATAATAAAAACCAAAACCCTAAATTAATTATTTCATGAAAAAGTATTATTTCTTAACGATCGGACTGATAATATCAGTACTTGCATTATTCAGTTTCACCAGCATCAATTACTCGAAGAATGAAGCTACTTAAACATCGTTGAGCAGTACCAGTGCCCCTACTTGGCATATTGTTTACTATGTCAATCGTGTGGAAAAAAGGTATTATATGAGTAGACCATTTCTAAACGACTGTTATCCATGTAGGGATGCAATAACTAAAGCGTATGCCAATTATCTCAAACAAAGTGGTTATCAAAAGACTGTAATGTTAAATGATATTGTGGTGTATAGTGCCAGTAAAGAAAGTGATATCAATCAAAGGGAAGACATGGAGATCGATAAATTCTATGATCATTTTGAATTAATTAGAGTTGGGTTTTCTTATCCTTGATATGAACTACCAAAAACATTTGGTTTTCTTACATCCTATCTTTTCAGTTTTATAAGAAAATCGGTTAAATACAGCCATAAGTTTAAAGCCCATGGCTCGTAGCATTGGATAGCTATCTACCTTTCCGGATTGATATAGTTAAAATTTATAACAAATAACAAATTTCATGAAAAAGACCATTCAAATTTTACTTGTATTAAACTTTCTAGCTTGTACTGCCAGCTATGTCAAAGCCCAAACCTTCCCTGAGATGATCACTGTAGAAGGCGGTACCTTTTCGATGGGAGACCTACGTGGTGATGGAGGTGAAGATCAGCTCCCAGTTCATAATGTGACACTTAAAACTTTTAAAATGGCTAAAACAGAAACCACGGTAGCACAGTGGAAAGCCTTCTGCAACAGCACAGGGCGATCTATGCCTTTTAAACGTTCAGAATGGATAGACAGCCATCCAATAGAAAATATAAGCTACACCGAAGCGGTCGCCTATTGCGATTGGTTATCCAAAAAAACGAATGCCGAATATCGCTTACCGACAGAAGCTGAATGGGAGTATGCTGCCCGTGGTGGAAAGTTAAGTAAAGGTACTAAGTACAGCGGGGGAGTTGGAATTGACCCTACCGGATGGTTTGATGAAAATAGTGGAGGTAAAACACATTCGGTAGCTACCAAAAAGCCCAATGAATTGGGCATCTATGATATGAGCGGCAACGTTTCAGAATGGTGTAGCGATTGGTATGGTGATTATCCTAGCGGTGCGGTATCAAATCCTACAGGCCCCGCGTCTGGTACCGATCGGGTTTTCCGTGGAGGCGGATGGAATAGCTACGAGGAATACTGCGAAGTATCCAGGCGAAGCTTCTTTTCTCCAGACAAACGTAGTGGCACTCTCGGTTTTCGTGTGGTGCTTTCCCAGTGAACAGCCGGGAGGTTCCACCCCTCCTTTAAGCCAAGGAACTTTTGTCAAGAAAGGCTGAGGGACGAGGCCTTTCAAGGCAAAAGTTTGAGACTTATCCTTTTGAATCAAGAATAAGGTTCGATAAATGGATAGAAAAATTAACGCTAAAATACAGAGCACAAAATTTCCGCTTTTACTTCTAAATCAAAAACACAAAAAAATGAAAGCATTATTTACAATCCTTCTCTGCCTGTCTCTATCACTTGTTTTTTTTACACACATGACCTATGCCCAAACTCTTCCAGAGATGATCTTAGTAGAGGGTGGCACTTTCCAGATGGGGGATGAGTGGGGATTGGGAGATGAGGATGAACTTGTCCATGAAGTGACCCTTCGCTCCTTTTCCATCTCCAAGACGGAGGTGACTGTAGGGCAGTACAAGCGATATTGCAGTGAGAGCGGTGTGCGTATGCCAAATCCACCTAATTGGGGGTGGATCGATAGTCACCCGATGGTCAATGTCTCATGGTTTGATGCGGTCAACTATGCCGACTGGCTGAGTGAGAAGACCGGTAAGCTCTATCGCTTGCCTACCGAGGCGGAGTGGGAATATGCAGCCCGAGGAGGGAAACACAGTGCCGGCTATAAATATAGTGGAGGGCAGAGTCTTCCACTAGTAGGTTGGTTTGGAGACAATGCAGACGGAAAGACACATCCTGTGGCTCAAAAGCGAGCGAACGAACCTGGGATCTATGACATGAGTGGCAATGTATGGGAATGGTGCAGTGATTGGTATGGAGACTATCCTAGCAGTGCAGTATCCAATCCGCGTGGCCCCTCTTCCGGCTCCGACCGTGTCTTGCGCGGTGGCAGTTGGGACGGCTCCGCAGTCTACTGCCGGGTGTCTGACCGCCTCTACTACGACCCGTCTGGCCGTGACGGCAGCGGCGGTTTTCGTGTGGTGCTTTCCCAGTAAACAGTCGGGAGGTTCCGCCCCTCCTTTAAGCCAAGGAACTTTTGCCAAGAAAGGCTGAGGGACGAGGCCTTTCAAGGCAAAAGTTCAACTAAAATCTCTGAAAGGATGCAGATTAAGTTATTTACTATCCCGCTCACAGATGATGGCTCGGCTCAGGATGAAATGAACCGCTTCCTTCAAGCACAAAAGATCGTCAAAATAGAGAGCCAGTTTATTTCCGAATCAGGTGGGGCCATGTGGTGCTTCTGCGTGTCTTTTTTGTCCAATTGCCATGGAAGTCAGACAAGCTACCCACTCGGCAAAAAAGTGGATTACAAAAATTTGCTCAGCGAAGAGGCTTTTCAGCGATTTTCAAAACTCAGGGATATTAGAAAAGAGCTTGCTTCTGAGGATGCAGTTCCGGCATATGCGGTTTTCACGGATGTGGAGCTTTCGGAAATGGCCAAATCAGAAAATTTGGATGCAACTTCCATTTTAGGGATTAGGGGTATAGCTGGTAAGCGATTTGAAAAATATGGAAAGGCCATGCTTGAAAAATACAGCGGGCAAGTTTCTCAGATATGAAAAGAGCAAATGATCTGATGAGTAAAATTTGCAGCCTTGAGAATCTGTATCTAGCCTTTTGGAAAGCTCGAAAAGGCAAGAATGGATATTCGTATGTAGAAGAGTACCGGGATGATTTAGAATCTAACCTATTCATCTTATCAGAGGAATTAAAGACTGGCATGATTTCGATAGGCAAGTATCATTACTTTAAAATATATGATCCCAAAGAACGGGTTATTTGTGCTGCTGCTTTTGGTGAGCGGGTGCTTCATCATGCCCTGATGAATGTATGCCATCCTGTTTTTGAAAAGTACCAAATCCACGACAGCTATGCGAGCCGTAGCGGAAAGGGACAATATGCTGCATTGGACCGTGCAATGAATTATCAAAACAAGTATCATTGGTTTGTCAAAATGGACGTCAGAAAATATTTTGACAGCATAGACCACGAAACTCTGCTCACCCTACTCAAAAGAAAGTTTAAGGAGGAGGGTTTATTGCAAATTTTCTCCAAGCTTTTGGCGACTTATTCTACAGCAGAAGGTAAAGGACTCCCCATCGGGAATCTGACCAGTCAATACTTTGCCAATCATTACCTTGCTGTCTCCGATCATTACCTCAAAGAAGTGCTTAGGGTCAAAGGCTATGTGAGGTACATGGATGATATGGTGATGTGGGGAGATGACGCTCATGATCTTCTGAGATCTGCCGAGGAGCTCAAGGGCTTTCTTTCCGAATATTTGAAACTTGAACTAAAGCCCTTTTGTATGAATAAAACTCATTTTGGGCTTCCGTTTCTGGGGTATGTGGTGAATAAAGACAAGCTTTTTTTGAACCAAACAAGCAGAAAACGCCTCAAGCAAAAGTTAAAAGTTTATGAGGAATATTTGATGGATGAGGTGTGGTCAGAAACAGAATACCAAAAAAGAACAAGTGCCTTGCTTGCCTCTGCCAATCATGCAGACACATTTAATTTAAGAAAAAAATTTGTTAGTTTAAGGAATGGTAGTCGAGAAAGCCTCCAACCGTGTCTTGCGCGGTGGCAGTTGGAACAACTCCGCAGTCAACTGCCGGGTGTCTAACCGCAACAACAACGACCCGTCTAACCGTAACGACAACAACGGTTTTCGTGTGGTGCTTTCCCAGCTTAAAAGGAGGGGTGGATGCCCGCTGTTAAACCGACTGCTATTTCCGGACCTCTTTTCAGGGGCAAATCTTCAGTACAGCATCGGGCTGGTAGTGATTGCGAACGTCCGATGCTTATTTTAAATCCAAAATCATATCAAATATGAAAACTATAGTACTTTTATTTTTCTCATTACTGATGAGCATTTCAGTATCTGCCCAATCCCCCACTACCTTCCCGGATAAGCCTGAGGTGATCTTTGTACGAGGAGGGACATTCAGTATGGGGAGCAACTCAGGGGATGATGATGAACGTCCGGTCCATTCGGTGACGCTCAGTGACTACTCGATTGGTAAATACGAAGTGACAGTAGGCCAGTATCGGGCTTTCTGTGAGGATCTTGGGAGACGGATGCCGGAGGAGCCTGAGTGGGGCTGGAATGATCGTCATCCCATAGTAAACGTGACATACAATGATGCAGTGGCCTATTGCAACTGGCTCTCTGAAAAGTTTGGTGGCAATTGGCGCCTGCCTACCGAGGCCGAGTGGGAATATGCATCCAAGGGAGGAAGCCAAAGCCGGGGCTATATCTATGCGGGAGGAAATGATATGGATATACTCGGATGGTACACAGATAACTCCGGGGCTCAGACAAATGCGGTCGGCAGGAAAAAGCCCAATGAACTCGGGATCTATGACATGAGTGGTAATGTATGGGAGTGGTGTAGGGATTGGTATGGGGCCTATCCTAGCAGTGCAGCAGCCAATCCCCGAGGTCCTTCCTCCGCCTCCTACCGTGTCTTGCGCGGTGGCAGTTGGAGCCTCTCCGCAGTCGTCTGCCGGGTGTCTTTCCGCATCAGTGGCATCCCGTCTAGTCGTTTCGGCAACCACGGTTTTCGTGTGGTGCTTTCCCAGTAAACAGTCGGGAGGTTCCGCCCCTCCTTTAAGCCAAGGAACTTTTGCCAAGAAAGGCTGAGGGACGAGGCCTTTCAAGGCAAAAGTTTGAATTTTATCTCGTAAAATAAAGCTAGAGACTAAATTCTAGGAGGGTAAATTAGCTTCAAAACATGGGGCTATTAGGTCAATGAAGGCTTGAGTTTAATTTCTTTATCAAAACTAAAAATGATAGTATTAATTACAATATTTCTTTGCCTATCGATTTCTGTTGGCATTTATGGTCAATCATCCAGTTCGCTCCGAGGTATACCTGAGGTTATATTTGTTAAAGGAGGCACTTTCAGCATGGGAAGCACCGCAGGCGAAGATCGTGAACGTCCCGTACGTTCGGTGACTCTCAATGACTTCTCTATTGGTAAAAATGAGGTTACCGTTTTACAATACAGGGTTTTCTCTGAAGATACTGGTAAGAAAATGCCTGATGAGCCATCATGGGGATGGCAGGATAATCATCCCATTGTGAATGTGAATTATAATGATGCAGTCGAGTATTGCGACTGGTTGGGTGAAAAATATGGGGATAAATGGAGACTTCCTACTGAAGCTGAATGGGAATACGCTGCACGTGGGGGAATACAGAGTAAGGGCTATAACTATGCAGGTGGAGACGATCTAGACTTGGTTGGATGGTATGCAAAAAATTCAGGTAATCAGGCCCATTCTGTCGGTCGAAAAATAGCCAACGAGCTCGGAATCCATGATATGAACGGCAATGTGTGGGAATGGTGTATCGACTGGTACGGAGAGTACAGTGGCAGCGCTGCTTCTAATCCAAGAGGCCCGTCTTCTGGTGTTAGTCGTGTTTTGCGCGGAGGCAGTTGGGTCAATTCTGCTGTCTACTGTTGCGTGTCTACTCGCCGTCACCTTGGTCCTTCTTATAGAAATGATTACAATGGTTTTCGGGTAGTGCTATCTTAATAAACAGCTTCATTTAGGCTCAGGAGACCTTGTTATTCGGGACTGAGAAGGACCTAACTTCTTAAGGTAGAAGAGTGCTATAATGCAGATTTTAATATTTAAAGACTGCGAATGTGGATCTTCATTGTTCCCTTTTCAAAGGACTATTTTCATATTTGAAGTTCCAACGTCAACTGGCACTTCAAGAGTAATAGGCAGACTTAATTAGGTTGCTGTTTTCATTGTGTACTATAAAATCATATAACCTAATTAATATGCTAATTGTTTTGCTTACAAAGTCCATAGTCTGAATACTTAGATCCTGCGAGTTTAATCCGTGCACTCAATTGCTCACCAATTATCTGATCCTCCCCATCGACTACCTTGTATTTAATAATCAAAAATGTTTCGTTATTCCCTTTAAATAAATAGGTTCCTGTAATCTGCCCATCAGCATCAATGGAGGAGCTTTTTTCAATCTCCAAAACTTTTAACTTTAATCCATCCGGGTAATCATAACTAGTTAGTTCGATCATTGTCCCTTTAGAGTTAATCTTCCCCGAGTATCCATTTTCAAAATAGCAATCAAATGAATAATCCTCTTTTACATAATTTGAAGTAATATTCAAAAGTGAGTCTAACCTTTCAGCTAGATCTACAACTATTGGAGATGGTTCCGATTGACTATTTATTGCGGCTCTATACTCCGCTCGAGAGGCTTTAATTTTGGTTTGAACCAGCGCTAAAGATTTATCAATGTAATTATGGTTCGTGGAAATCTCTTGGGCATTGGAAATTATTGGTGTCAGCATTATCACAAAAGAATACAGAAACAAATTTTTTGAAATTTTCATAAAGAAGTGGTTGATAGAAATGTTTCAATTGAAAGGATTAATTTACAATAAAGTAATAAACTATTCTAATATTTAAATTTTATTTGAATTTACGGAAACTACTTATTTTGAAAGTGTATTTGGAAAATACATGGTCCCCTTTAAAAGATTGGTTTAGAACTATTTGGGTGTAGATCAATTCAAATAATCAGGAATACTTTGATAAAGGCTTAGAAACCTAAAGTATTATCAACCTCATCTAACCTTATAAATAGCAGAATTTCATGCTCTAAGATTTCAATCTTTTTAAAAAACTAAAACCTAGCGATTCACTGCTTTTAAGAACAAATAAAAAAATCATGAAAATAAGCCTAATGATGCTTTTAGGTCTGCTTATGCTGGCCCACCTACATGCCCAAACTCTCAGGACTCCGCCACTCAAACCGGAAGTCGTTTTCGTCAAGGGTGGAACCTTTAAGATGGGCACCACCGAAGAAAATAAAGTTGAAATGCCAGTCCATGCAGTTACAGTCAGCGACTTTTCTATAGGGAAATATGAGGTGACTGTATCTCAGTATCGAGCATTTTGCAAGGAAACGGGAAGGAAAATGCCTTCCAAACCAGATTGGGAGTGGGTTGACAACTACCCAATGGTTAAAGTGTCTTACTATGATGCATTGGCTTATTGCAAGTGGTTAGGTGAAAAATTTGGTGGTACTTGGAGACTACCCACCGAAGCGGAGTGGGAATACGCCGCACGAGGAGGATCAAAAAGACGGGGTTATACTTTTGCTGGAGGAGATGATGTCTTCCAAGTGTGCTGGTTCTATGAAAACAGTAAATTTCAGGCAAATCCGGTAGGGTTAAAAACCCCCAACGAACTTGGCATATATGATATGTGCGGAAATGCAGGAGAATGGTGTGAAGATTGGTTTTATGAAGAATATTACTCCAGCAGTCCTAAAATTAATCCCAAAGGTCCAACTGAGGGGACCGAGCGCGTTATGCGAGGCGGAAATTGGTATTTAGTATATTGGTGGATCACTTCGACTCGTCGTTCATTTTCCACCCCAGATGAAATTAGCAGTTATAATGGTTTTCGTGTCGTACTTTCCAATTAAAACCCGGATTATGCATTAGGTTTCGTTATGAGGCTTGTAATTGCAATAAAATCAGGCTGTTTGGAGACTGAGTCATAGCACCGCTATGGTGAAGTCGAAAACAGCATGCAATAACTGATTTTGAAGCAATTACGGGCCGCAATAGAATAGCTAATGCATATTTCGGGTTAATGATAACCGTTTCTCTTAGCGAGGCTCTACAAAAATCAAAAATGATAGAATTTAAAAGATCCTTAATCTCTGAAAAATATCACTCCATTCAGATTCTAGAATGTCCGACCGATGTGATTCTATTTGCTGCACGTTTGGGAAGCGAAATGGTGACAGTGGAAAACTACAACCATTATAGAAATCCTAATTCTTTGTCTATTCGGATTCACAATGGGAACTCGACCCTTACGCCAAAGCTTAAACAATTCACCGCAGATTTTCAGATTAGCAAATCAGACTTTATTTCACTTGAGAAAATTTGGGATACCCAGGGCTGTTTTGCCGTATTCCACGAGAGTGAAGAAATCAGATTCAAATTGACTGACCTGAATCAAATAGCTCGATACAAAAGACTCGATAATTTCCGATGGACTTTGGAAATTGCTATTCCTGACAGTGCCTCCGGTGGTTGGGGACAGATTTCATCCCCTCAGAAAAACACCATTGATGCCATTGAAAAATATCTACAGGATCGAATTTAGTAGTATGCGATTGAGCTTTTAAAACTTCCGCCAACCCCGCTTTTCAACCGCCCGCACATTTTCAACAGTTTTCAATGTAAGCAGGTAGTTGTATAAGTGGTTTAGTTCCTCGTCGGAGGGATCACCTGAAAATTCTTTGATGTAGACAGCGTTTCCATAATTGTTTCTGGATTTCTCAGGGGAGTCATCCACTATGATGATTTGCTCGAGGGAAAAACCTTTCTTTTTTAATTTGTCAAGACGCTTTTCAAAATAATAGCTGTCCAAATTAAAATCCCGCTTCACTGTGCATCGACTATTTCCCCAAATCAATTCAAATTCAACAGATTCAGGTTTTATGTTTTTCACGATTTCATCAACATAGGCGTCGTCTGCCGAACTCCAAATGCCCACTCTAAAATGTCTGGAAATATCAATCAGGAATCGATCAAGGTGCGGGCGCTTGAAAACACAATACTTGTCAAACTCAAAGTCTGAGTCTTTTCCCAAGTCTTGTTCAGTAGCAAAAATAAGTGTTTCGTCTAGGTCAAGAATTAAAAGTTTGTCCGATTTTGCTTCCATTTTTTGCGTAAAGATTTTTAAGCGAATTGTTAGGGTGCTTGTTTAACCAATTAAGTAAAGATTATAAACCAGCTTCTTTTTTCTTCTTAGCCTCTTCCAGATATCCACAAATTTAAACATTTCATCAATATCAAGTTTATCAGCAGTTTTATCCTGTTCTTAATATCTTAAATGTTCATTACAGAATTCCAAGGCAGTCTTATTATCTTTAAGGTCTAAAAGTTTATAGATCCCCTCGGTACAATAAGTTTTGCAAAGGAGCTAAATCAAATCAAAGGCATGGGCAAATCGGATGTAGTCATACTGAGATTTTGCCTGCAGCTTTTCCTTAATATTTCTTCGGTGAGTGGTAGCTGTCATATCTGAGATAAAAAGAATTTCTGAAATTTCAGGGGAGGAATGTCCTAATGCCAAAAGCCTCAAGACCTCTTTTTCCCTCGTAGAGAGTTTGGAGAAAATTTGAATGTTTTTTCGAAGAAAATTATTTTCATCCAATATTCGCTGAGACTTGGCAGCGATATGGTGTTGGGCATCTACAGGGATTGAGGTCGTCAGGGTTAGGACCGGTTTATTATCTTTATCTCTTAGCAATATTTTTATACTACTAAGAAACCAAGCCCACTCCATGTTTGGCATTTGACGGACTTGTTGAAAAAAACTGACTATTTCATCGTCGTTATTTCGTTCCAGCAAGCCGAGGATTTTTGGAACATAATCTTTGGCGTCTTCCGGGTTAAAAAACCGTTCATGGTACTCCAAACCCATTTCAATTAATTCTTTTAAGCTTACACCTAGACCCTGAAGTGCCATCTCAGACATATAGACTACTGTTGAATCACGGATATCATGAATGATAATCATAGCAGGCAGGTTTTTTTCAATAGACTTTATCTCCTCGATTTTTTGTTTGATCAATTCGTTCATTGGGAAATTCTAATTGTTCTGCCTTTCTTTTTGTCGAGGTTAATTTAATTACATCTAAGAATTAAAAATCAAAATTGTTTGAAGTGAAATTTGATTCTTATAGTTCACATCCATGGTTAACTTAAATTTGAACAAACGAAACACAAAGGGGGAAGAGTAATCCTCCGTTTTTTATGACATTATTGTTTTTTGTGGCTTGGGCGACTCTAAGTTTTAATCTTTTGAGCTAATGCTAGAACCGCTGCAAATCGTCACCTTATTCCTTGGAATTGGATTTATTCTCTCCTTGATTCAGGATGCACATTTAAGGAAGCCCTTTCTTTCCAAGGCTGGATTCAGACTGGTTAGTTTTGGTTCGTTCTGTTTTTTTCTGTTGGGCTCTTTCGCTTCTCTGAAGTTTCTTTTTGGGTTCTAAAGCTTTTTTCAATTCGTACACATCGTACACATCGTACACATCGTACCCCTCGCACGGTACGAATCGTTCGAGGTCTGAAAGGGCAATCGGTTCAAATGAATTTGATTTCGAAAAGCATTACGAACCTATCCCCGGATTTTTCCTGATTTACTTAGGTAATTGGCTCGCTGCTTTGAAGCATATTAAAAAATGATTATTTCTTGATCGCTACTAACGATGATGGGTTTAAAAAATTAGCAGAAGTATCGAATCCAAAAACCGTTCAAATTCGCTACTAATTTCGCTACTAAAATCAAAAAATAAACCCTAACTATCAATATTTTAGATAGTTAGGGTTTTTACTTGCAGAGGGTGGGGGATTCGAACCCCCGGTACAGTTTAACCCGTACGACAGTTTAGCAAACTGTTGGTTTCAGCCACTCACCCAACCCTCTAATCCGGTTAGCTCTTTGGCTTAAGTGATGCAAATATAATCCAATTGAAAAGATTTAAACAAGAGCTGAAGGCTAAACAACCATTCTTTCACTAAAATCAAATTAATGCCCTGAAAATCACTTCAATATTTCTTGATTTTTTTAAAAAAAATTGAAAAATACCCAGTACTGGGTATTTTTTTGACAGATACTAAAGCTAATTTTATCGAAACTTAACTTTCAAAATGATTATTCAAACTATTAATTGTGATTTTTTGATTGAGGAAAGCGGCCGAACCAACGGCTGTATTTCGGTATATTCTGATTCCCTGGATGAAATCCAGAGACTTTTTGGCTCCTTGGAAATTGAGCGTTTCGATCGTACGGACTGGAAATATAAAGTATGCACCTGCAAACAGGATTTGGCCAACGCTTTGATACTGATGGTAAAGGAAATTAACTATTCCGATTTTACTCAGTCTAGATTCCAACAGGCATAGGTGCTGATTATTTACCATTTCGGGTATTTGATTTAAAACTTAAAAAAAAATTCTGTCGCCTTCCTCATTCTTTTTTGGGATGAAAAACATTTTTTATTTCAGTAGCATCTTTTTAGTGTCTTGGTAAGAATTATCTACTGATTTATTGAGAAATGAGATATATAATTCCATCATTAACCCCTTTTTTTTAATAAAATTTTTTACTCAAATTTCGGATAGTCATTCATTTACCGACCGAAAGTTTTGATCAGCACAGACAGTATCGAAAGCCTTATTCCTGAATTCCTGATGGATTCAAATCACTTTTTTCTCCTTGTCTCAGACATTGAGGGTAAGGTGGTGAAGGTTAATAGAGGTTTTGAGCGAATAAATTCTAACCCGGTCGATTTTCAATTTTCTGATTTTCTTTCTCCAAATTCAGAGAAGGAATTTTCTTATTCCTTAGAATTGATGTTGGGATCGCCAAAAATTAGAAGGCATTTGATGCTTGATCATCCTGCATTAAGAAATGAAGGTTTCTCACAGATTTGGTGGGAGTTTTCAGTAGTGACCACACAAGAGATGGATGTTTCCGGGATTATTGGGATTGGCGTGGGAATGCCGTTCCTCGAACAGGAAATGCCCTGGAATAATCTTGTGGACGTTCTTGGTTTTGGTGAGATAGTTTTAGACCAGGAATTTAAGGTCTTGTCTTGGGATGATCGAATTTTAGAATGGTTTGACCCTAAAGCTGAAAATTGGGAAGGGAAGGAAATATCCAAAACTCTTTTTTTCAAGGATTTGAATCAGTTTAATCATTTGCTCTCTCAAATTTCCTCGGGAGACAAGCCAATGTGCTTTTTGATTAACACAGATTATCCGGGTAAATCTTCTTTTGCGGCCTTGGTTACCCTTTCGCCTAAAGGATTTCATCTTTTTTTGATGCCAAAGGCAATTCCTTTTTATTCTAAACCCGAAAAACCTTTAATTCAGAACCAAATGCTTGCGCTATTTACCGGATCTGTATTCATCCTAAATGATGCCGGAAAACTTATCCAACAAAACGAATCTGCGAAAAATCTGGGGAGAATTTGGAAAGGAAGGGCCTACTCCGAGGGGTTTGCCTTAAGTTTTCCAAACCAAGCCAACCGCTTTTCCAAGCTTTTAAGGGCTATAGAAGATGCGAAAAAAGGACAAACCGAAGAATTGGAAATTAAGTTGTTGATGCCTAATCAAGAATTTGCTTTCTGGAATGTAACCATTAAACCTATTTTTTCTGACATAAAAATAGTTGAAGGCGTTTTAATTCAAGTAGTTGATACCACTCCAATCAAGTCTCAATTGGTAGTCCTGAACAGGGAAAATGACCGACTACGAGACCTGGCCTTGAGTCCATCTCATATTTTGAGGGGGCCACTTTCTTCGATGATGGGAATACTTGAATTGATGGATTTCAAGCAGTTGGATAGCGAAAATCAAAAGTTATTCGCTTACCTTAAGCCACTGACAAAGGAGTTGGATCAGGTTATTCGGCAGCATGCAAAAAAAATGAGCACCTTTAATTAAGGTGCTCATTTTTTATTGAAGGATTTTGAGTCCGATTGCTTCTATTCCCGGAAGATTATCCTGTCTCATGTACTGTAAAAAGATCAATCTTTTGGTTTTTTCTGACAGTTCAAAAGGCAATGTGTCATAAAAAGTGAAAGTATTTCCAAAGCCCGTCCCCTTTGGTTTTCCATTTTTCGAATCAAATAAAGGGATATTGATCAATTTATTATCCAAGACTAATCCCGAGGAATCCGCACTTATAATACGAACATAGAAGTTAGAAAAAGGATAGGTTTCATTGAAGCGAACACCTATGAGCTTTTTACCGCTAATTTGATCCAAGTCCATTAAATCAAACGCTACACTGTCTTTTTCGTGCCATGAATTAGACTCGAAGGAATGAAATTCTTCAAATAACCGGCTCTCTGTGCAGGAAAAAAGGAATGGCAACAGTGCCAAAGAAAGTAGTTTACCCCACTTATTCATTGCCACCATTGTTTGGTCCCTGATTTCTTCGAGGAGGAAACTTCCGATTGCCTTCGGTTTTATTTTCGATCGGTTTATTGATTTGATTTTGAGGTTTTTGGCTGGTTTCCTGATTCGAATTCGGCTTGGGCTTGTTGCGGTTTTTATTTCGTTTTTTTCTTGCTTCATTTCCCTCTTTAGATTCTGCACGGGGAACTGCCTGTGTCTCCGGAGTTTTTTGTTTTTGGGCATTCCCAAGCGGACTAGTTCCCTTGCCTGAAGACTGAGTTGCTTGAGATTTTTGTGAATTTGGTATCACGGCCTGGGTAGTCTTGGAAATATCTCCGTTGGGCTGACCTTCCAAACGGCCTTTATTTCTGGGCTTTTTCTTTTTCTTTTTGGTGAATTTTTTATCCAATAGTTCTAATTCTCGAGTAGACTGTGCAGCCAAATCTACCACATCGGAAGAATTGTCAACTTTTAAGTTAAAGACTTTTATCCCTTGTTCGTTTAATTCCTGAATCTCTTTTACACGCTCGCAAGTGATGTTGTGCCAATCATTGTCGTTATTATAGCTAAACCACATCAGCTTACGGAAGATGTCTGTTTTTTGAAGCTTTGCGGGTCCCGATTCGGTTAAGAGTGGTTTTTCGACCTGAGGAATGTCTTTGATGGCATCCATGTAGGTGTCTAATTCATAGTTTAGGCAGCATTTCAATCTTCCACACTGACCGCTGAGTTTGCCGGGATTGAGTGAAAGGTTCTGATACCTGGCAGCGGAGGTGGTTACATTCTTGAAATCCACCAACCAAGTAGAACAGCAAAGTTCCCGTCCGCAAACACCCACACCTCCAAGCCTACCAGCCTCCTGACGAAGTGAAATCTGTCGCATTTCTACCCGGATTTTGAACTCTCCGGCAAGTGATTTGATTAATTCACGAAAGTCTACGCGATCTTCAGCAGAATAGTAAAACGTTGCTTTGGAATTGTCCGCTTGATATTCTACATCAGACATTTTCATCTGAAGTTTAAACTCTTCTACTATTTGTCTACAGCGATAAAGTGTTGGAATTTCCCGATTACGAGCTTCCTCCCACTTTTCCATATCTTTTTGATTGGCGACACGATAGATTCGGGTAATATTATCATCGTCTCGAACTTTTCGCTTTTGCATTTGCAGTCGGACCAATTCTCCCTGTAGCGAAACGTAACCAATATGGTGGCCACTCGGCACATCTACGACTACGGGATCACCCGTATTCAACGCGAGATAATCTACGTTACGGAAATACTCTTTCCTTCCGCCTTTGAATTTGATTTCAACAATGTCAAAGTTATCTACTTGAGGGATTCCCATATGGGAAAGCCAGTCAAAGGAGTTCATTTTATTGCAATCGCTCGTGCCGCAGCTGCCATTATTTTGGCATCCACCGGTACCTCCTGAGGAGGTGGAGCAGGTACTACATCCAGCCATAGTATATATTCAGGGCTTTCGCCTCGATTAGTTTTTAGATTTAATTCATCAATTTTAAGATATCTTGTCCGATATCTTTTCGGTAGTAGGCTTTTTCCCAGCTTATTTTTTCTACCGTGTTAAAAGCATTTTCCAATGCGGTTTCCAAATTTTCTCCAAGCCCTGTCACAGCAATTACGCGTCCCCCTTGATTGACTAATTTTCCTTCCGGGTTCTCTGATGTGCCGGCATGGAAAATGATGCTAGCGCTAGGATCTGAAGGCAATGAAATTGGAAATCCCTTTTCATATGTACCGGGATAACCTCCGCTGACCATTACCACCGTCGTAGCATAGTCTGGAGATATCTTCAGGTCGTATCCTGCTAAAGTCCCAGTGGCAATACCTTTCAAAAGTTCGACAAAATCACTTTCAATTCTTGGCAATACAGCCTCGGTTTCAGGATCACCCATTCGGACATTATATTCGATAACCGATGGGTTGCCATCATCATTCATCAGTCCAATAAAAAGGAATCCTTTAAAGTCAATTTTCTCCTTTTCCAGTCCGGCAATGGTAGGTTTTACGATTTGCTCTTCGACTTTTTTCAGGAATTCAGCATTTGCGAAAATCACGGGACTCACAGCACCCATTCCGCCAGTGTTCAATCCTGTATCACCTTCCCCGATACGTTTGTAATCTTTTGCCTCCGGCAATATTTTATAACTCTTGCCGTCAGTCGCTACAAAAATCGAAAGTTCTATTCCATTTAGAAATTCTTCTACCACAACTTTTGACGAAGCATCGCCAAATTTAGCCTCAAGCAGCATTTCTTTTAATGATTCTTTTGCTTCAGCCAAACTCAGGCAGATCAATACACCCTTTCCCGCAGCTAGTCCGTCAGCCTTCAACACTATTGGTAGATTTTGATTTTCTAAATAGGCCAATCCCGCATCTATCTGTGCTGCAGTAAAGGTTTCGTAGGCTGCTGTTGGTATATTATTTCGCTGCATGAAGCGCTTGGAGAAATCCTTACTTCCCTCCAATGTGGCCCCCAACTGTGTAGGGCCAACGATCGGAAGATTTGCTGTATCCGGCTTAGATCTGAGAAAGTCCACCAATCCTTTAACCAAAGGCTCCTCAGGTCCCACGACGACCATATCAATGGAATTATCCAGGATAAACTGATGGATTCCACTGAAATCAATAACAGAAAGTGCAATATTTTTGGCGATGTTAGCTGTGCCTGCATTTCCAGGTGCTACATAGAGCTGTCCGCATTGAGGACTTTGTACAATCTTCCAAGCAAAGGCATGCTCTCTGCCTCCGCTTCCCAATAAGAGTATATTCATTGACTCGTTTCGTTTTTAATTGGCATGCTCTGAGATGAACTTGATTCGATATACCCGCAGTTCGTCTTCTGCAAAGTCTTCATCGCCCAGCTCTTCCAATGCTGCTTTTATATGATCGGTTTCTGCATTCATAAAATAATCATGGAGGATGTCTTCCCGCTCGTCGTCCATGATGTGATGAATGTAGTAATCGATATTTAATTTAGTTCCGCTATAGATGATTTGCTCAATTTCTTGAAGCAATTCAACCATGGTGATGTTGAGATTCTCTGCGATCTCATCCAAGTCGATCTTGCGGTCAATCTGTTGAATTATTGAAATTTTAACTTTGGATCGGGCTCCAGCGGTTTTCACCACTACCTCAGCGGCGGTTTCGATCTCATTCTCCTCCACATAGGTAGCGATAAGTTTCAGAAATGGCACCCCAAATTTGACAACTTTTCCCATTCCTACACCATTGATCTGTGCCAGTTCTTCTTTTGTTGTGGGGTAGATCGTGGCCATTTCTTCCAAAGAAGGATCTTGGAATATGATGTAAGGCGGTAGGTTTTTAGTTTTAGCTACGCGCTTTCGTTCTGCCTTAAGTAATTCGAAGAGCTTCTCATCGTAGGCGGGTCCTGAACTGATTTGCATATCCTGGGTTTCTTCCTCCGATTCTTTTTCGAAATCATGATCTTTAAAAAGATCTACTGAATAGGGGGAATCAATGAAATCCAAGCCTTTCTGAGTGATACGAAGAATACCATAGTTTTCAATATCTTTTTCCAACAGCGCAGTAATCATGGCCTGACGGATGACTGAAGTCCAATGCTTTTCGGACTCCTCTTTCCCTTTTCCAAACACATCGAGGGTATCATGCTTGTAACTTTCGATGTATTCGTCCATTTCGCCTCGAATCACTTTGACCAAATGTTCTAGGCTGAACCGTTCCTTTGTTTTCTGAACGGCCTCCAAGGCAACAAGAAGGAAGTCCATGCCTTCAAATGTTTCCCTTGCCCGCTTGCAATTATCACAGAATCCGCAGTCCTCATTGAGCGTTTCTCCGAAATAATTCAAAATAAACTTCCTGCGACAAACTCCTGTTTCAGAAAAGGCAGCCATTTCACCGAGCAGAATCTTGGCGTTTTCACGCTCTGTGACCGCTTTGTCTTTGTTGAATTTATCCAACTTGACAATGTCCTCGTAGCGATAGAACATCAGGCAATGGCCTTCCAATCCATCCCGTCCTGCTCTACCCGTTTCTTGATAGTAGCCCTCCAGCGATTTGGGCACATCGTAATGAATTACATAGCGTACATCCGGCTTGTCAATTCCCATCCCGAATGCAATGGTTGCCACGATGACGTCCAACTCTTCATTGAGAAAATCATCTTGGGTTTTGATGCGAATGGATGAATCTAAGCCGGCATGGTAAGGGGCTGCATCTATCTGATTTACCCTGAGTAACGCTGCAATTTCTTCTACCTTTTTGCGGCTGAGGCAATAGATAATGCCTGACTTACCTTTATGTTGCTTGATAAATTTGATCAGGGATTTCTTTGATTCATTTTTTATTTTTGGACGCACTTCATAGAAAAGATTGGTCCGGTTAAAAGAGGATTTGAATAAATCTGCTTCCTCCATCTGAAGATTTCGCTGAATATCCTGCTGAACTTTTGGGGTAGCCGTGGCTGTCAGTGCAATGATGGGGAGGTTGGGGGCGATTTGGGCAACGATAGACTTGATTCTTCGGTATTCCGGGCGGAAGTCATGTCCCCATTCTGAAATACAATGCGCTTCATCAATAGCTACAAAACTGAGGTGAGCGGACTTCAGAAAAGCAATATTCTCTTCCTTTGTCAGCGATTCCGGAGCCACGTAGAGCAGCTTCGTGTTTTTTTTCAGCACCTCGTTTTTAACTTTGGTTGCCTCTGATTTTGTCAGTGTTGAATTCAGAAAATGCGCATTCACACCCACTGCATTCAATTGATCTACCTGATTTTTCATCAAAGCAATCAAGGGTGAGATAACAATGGCCGTCCCCTCAGATACCACAGCCGGAAGCTGATAGCATAGCGATTTTCCCGCCCCTGTAGGCATGATTACAAAGGTATTCCTCTGATTGAGCAGGTTGTCTATGATGAGTTCCTGATTCCCACGGAATTGGCTGAATCCGAATATTTTCTTAAGTTCTGCTTTTACTTTTTCTTCCACGAGAAGAAGTGGCTTAGTTAGGTGAAAATTGCCTGTAAACAGGAATGAACGATTAGTTTTATACCTTTGTCAAAATTAGTGATTAACCTAGGTAAAATTGAATTTAGCTAAAAATATTAGAAATACAGCCACTCGGGTTTTGCAAAACGAAGCAAATGCCATCTTAAAATTAATTGATGGCTTGGACGGTAGTTTCGAGGCTTGTGTGGAGCGGATTCTACATTCTAAAGGTCGCGTGGTGATAACAGGAATGGGAAAGAGCGCCATCATAGCAAATAAAATTGTCGCTACCCTGAATTCAACCGGTACGCCTGCATTATTCATGCATGCAGGTGATGCAATTCATGGTGATTTGGGGATGATCTTGGAGAATGACATCGTTATATGTATCTCAAAATCCGGAAATACGCCGGAAATAAAGGTGCTTGTTCCACTGTTGAAAAAGCTTGGATCTGTCTTAGTTGCAATGGTCTCTAATATGAATTCGTATCTGGCTGAGCAAGCTGATTTTGTCCTGAATGCGACGATTGGAGAGGAAGCTTGTCCCCACAATCTTGCTCCAACTACAAGTACTACCGCTCATTTGGCTTTGGGTGATGCTTTGGCTGTCTGTTTACTTGAGGCTAGGGGCTTCACTTCGGATGATTTTGCTAAATATCATCCCGGAGGTTCGCTTGGAAAGCAGCTCTATCTAAAAGTGGAAGACGTCTTATCCAAGGGGGTGATTCCGGTTGTCACAGAAGAAGCCGGACTGACTGAGGTGATTATTGAGATCTCAGGAAAAAGGTTGGGAGCTACTGCCGTAAATGACTCAAACGGAAATCTGACTGGCATCATCACTGACGGAGACTTGAGAAGAATGTTGGGTAAAACCCTGGACATCCAGTCGCTTCGGGCAAAGGATATTATGTCGGTCAATCCAAAAACTATTTCAAAAGGCGAATTTGCCATTCGTGCCCTGAATCTGATGCGCAATCATAATATTACCCAATTAGTCGCCTTGGATGAGGGAAAAATCGCCGGTTTTGTCCATATTCATGATTTGATGAAAGAAGGAATAGTCTAACCCAGCATGCAGGACAAACCCTACATTGTAATCATGGCAGGAGGAATCGGTTCACGATTTTGGCCATATAGCAGAAATAGCCGACCAAAGCAGTTTTTGGATATCCTTGGTACGGGTAGAAGTCTACTCCAAATGACCTATGACCGATTCAGGGAAATTGCCGAGCCGTCCCAGTTTATGGTAGTTACCAATCAAGGGTATTTGGATCTAGTCATTGAGCAACTTCCCGAACTGAAATCCCACCAGATACTATCGGAACCACTTCGGAAAAACACAGCTACCTGTATTGCCTATGCAGCTTATAAAATTTATGCTTTAGATCCTGAAGCTAAACTGATTGTGACTCCCGCTGACCATCTGATTTTGCAGGAAAAGCGATTTATTTTGACAATGAACAGGGCAATTCAGGCCTCCGAAACAGAAGGAAGGTTGATTACAATCGGGATTAAGCCCAATCGACCTGAGACCGGCTATGGGTATATCCAATATTTAGAGGGAGATAATGGTAATCCTGCCTTAAAGGTTAAAACCTTTACCGAAAAACCGAACATAAAACTTGCGAAGACTTTTTTGGATAGCGGCGATTTCGTCTGGAACTCAGGGATTTTTGTATGGAAGGCAAAAAGTTTGCTGGATGCCTTCACTGAAAACTTGCCCGACATTGCAGAGATTTTTGAAGAAGGAAAATCCCATTTTGGAAAACCGACCGAAAAGGATTTTATCAATAGGGCCTATACCATGGTCAAAAATGTATCCATAGATTATGGAATAATGGAGAAGTCGGACAAGGTTTATGTCATTTTGGGTGATTTCGGCTGGTCAGATTTGGGATCATGGCACAGCCTTCATGAGCTGCGGGAAAAAGATGAGAATAACAATGTGGTTGAGGCTAATGCTTTGTTGTATGACACAACGGATTGCTATATAAAAATGGATAGTGATAAACTGGTGGTGATCGAGGGCCTCGAAAATTACCTAATCAATGAATCCGAAAATGTTCTCCTGATCTGTAAACTTGGGGGAGAAAAGAAATTTAGAGACTTTGTGGCCAATGCAAAAAAGAAAGGGGAGGACTTTGTTTAAAATCTCCCCATCCCTTTAGTTTTACATTTCCGCCCTTATTTCTTGATTGACTGTATTTTAATGTTCAATTATCAAGCTCAATGTTCAATTTGCAATGCGTTTAGGTAAGACCTTGAAAATTGATCATTGCTTCCCGAAAATTGGTCATTGATGAACTATTTATTCCGCTGACGAATTGCCTCATAAATCGCCACGCCTGCAGATACCGAAACATTCAAGCTTTCAATATTTCCTGCCATCGGAATCTTTACTTTATCATCCACGATCCCAAATATCTCCTGAGAAATACCATCTTCTTCAGATCCCATGACCAATGCCACTGGTGAAGAAAAATCGGCATCATACATCACCTTTTCTGTTTTCTCGGTAATTGCTACCAGGGTTAAACCCATTTTTTGTAATTCACGACAGGTGTAAAACAGGTTTTTGACGCGGGCTACAGGAAGGAAATTCAAGGCACCGGAGGAGGTTTTAATCGCATCTGAATTGATTTGAGCACTTCCTTTCTCCGGAATTACGATCGCATCTACTCCTGCACATTCTGCAGTTCTGGCGATTGCGCCAAAGTTCCGTACATCAGTAATGTGATCAAGTACCAAGATGAGTGGGGATTTTCCCACGGCAAAGCAATTGTCGATCACATTGTCAAGCGAAGCATAGACAATCGAGGACATCTGCGCTACTACTCCCTGATGGTTCTTTCGGGTAATTCGATTGAGTTTGGCATCAGGAACTCTGACAACCGGGATTTTTTCTGCTTTGCAAAGCTGAAGCAATTCCTTGATCAAGTCATTGTTCAGCTCTTTTTGTACGAGTACTTTGTCGATTTCTTTGCCTGCATGGATGGCCTCCATTACAGATCGGGTACCGAATATAAAATCTTTTTCAGTGGCTGCTTTATCGATTAGAAAGCCATCCTTCCGCTTCTCCATTGGGAAATGTTTTTGAACCAGATAGGCTGATAGGCACGGGATCTGTTCAGGGTGTAGAAATGTGGGCTGAGTATTGTTTTAGCCCTCACAAAGGTAAACTTAATTTTTGAGCTTGCGTCCATGCCCGCATAGGACCAGACTTCCCTATCCAAGTAAAAATTCACTTCCTGTGGTGGCCCCATGACGATATATACCATTCCTCTATCTGTCTTCCAGCCTTCTTTGAAATCGGTAAATAGAATATTTGCAAATTCTACCAAGCGAAAATAATTACGAATCAGTTCCTTGGCGATTTCAGGGTTACGGGTCAGATTGATCCAGTATTCATCGAGTGCCTTTTTTTTGTCCTGGGCAAGAATCAGGGTTTCATGTTCTTTTCGGGTAGAAATGTAGGTGACCATCTGAACCATTTCTTCCCAGTCCTTTACCTTTGGAAATGATTCGTGTGTTGTTTTTAGTAAAAGCCCTGTCTGGGCAGTGGTGTCGGTTTGGAAAAAGTAATAGCCCTCTTCACTAAATTCCTTAGGGATATTGGACAAGAAGTCACCCATATTAATTACATTTAGTTCTTTTGGGATATCTGCGGGACGGGTCTCCATAGGAGGAAAAGGCACATCAAACTTGATCGGGTAAAAGAATGAGTAGATAGAGGGCGATGTTACTGTTTTGAAAAGCAAGGACTCTCCCTTATTTAAGTAGTTTTGATCAAACGGGATTTCATTGGCGTAATAAGCGCCAAAGTCAGGTTGATCCAAGACATATTGACTTTTCAAGTCAATGTGATAGACATATTCATCCCCTTGACGCGTATCCAAAACTGTCAATAGTGCGATCGCTGTTTTTTGGATTTCCGGGATTTCTACCATTTTTTCAAATATCCAATGTCTATCCGAATCCGCTTTTAGATCGTTTTCTGTCAAGAGATTGATTTTATCAGAGCCAATTTCCTGATCATAGGAATTGAGTATCGAATAGCTAAAGCTAAAATTTGTGAATACAGGAGCTTCTTCGATTTTTTCAATGACAAATTGGACTTTGAAACTTTCCTTACTGGTCTTTATCGGAATGATTTTCAATCCCAGGCGCGAATATAGCGAATACCTCAGAGCCTGATCTGTGGAAGATAGGGTTTTTTGGGCGAGTGAATGATGAGAAGTTATAAATGAAGCAAAAAGAAATACTACTAGCTGGGTGAGGATTGGATTCATTAGATCTTGATCTCGGTTTTTAAAAATTAGACTTACTTTTGCCAAAATACTAAATTTTCAAATGGCTACCTATACAACGGAAATCGCCTCTGACAAGTTGATCAGCGACAATCCTATCCATCAAAGACTTCTCAAAGCATATATCGCCGCCAAGCCTTGGATTTCCGGTAGTTTACTGGAAGTGGGCTGCGGAGAGGGAAGAGGAGTTGAGGAACTTTTGCCCTTGGCAGCGAGCTACATAGGTTTGGATAAAATCGGAGAGGTAATCACCATGCTAAAGGAAAAGTATCATAAAGTCGATTTTCGTCAGGCTGTGATTCCTCCATTTTTGGACTTTGAAAATAATTCTTTTGAGACGATTGTTAGTTTTCAGGTGATTGAACACATCGAAAATGATCATCTCTTCCTTCAGGAAATCTATCGCATGCTAAAGCCGGGAGGAAAGGCCATAATTTCAACACCCAACATCAACCATACCCTGTCACGAAATCCATGGCATGAGCGAGAATACAAGCCTCAGGAATTGATAGATTTAGCTGCCGGGATTTTTGACAAAGTCGAGGCAATGGGAATTGGCGGGAATGAAAAAGTATGGGCATATCATGAAGCTAATCGAAAGTCCGTCCAAAAGATCATGCGCTTTGATATTTTTGACCTGCAGCATAAGCTTCCTGCTTCGGTATTAAGGTTTCCTTATGAGATCCTAAATCGCAGGAACCGAAACAAACTTCATAAACAACAGGGCAGATCCGTGGTGGAGATCAGTCATGAAGACTTTCCACTGGTGGAGGATCCTGCAAAAGGACTTGATTTGTTTTTTATCCTTTGGAAAAAATCACGAGTAGTTTATTTGCCATAAAGGCGCTCAGGCACAAGTTTTTTCTTGAAAAGTCAATCTTCGTGGCTTTGTAGCAAAAAATTGGATACCATTCTGAAAAAATCAAAAAGGCGAGAAGTTTAATCCCGCCTTTTTTTGGTTTCCGTAAGAGGAATTTACCTCCGCTCTAATACTCCCGGCTGTGCGCTTTCTATTCCGATCAGATTTTCCAACCGCAGCTTTAGCGATTGAGCTTCTTCCTGATATCCTCTTTCTTCGAGAAGCGGAATGAAGTATTTTACCATTTCGATCGATATCATCATATCTCTGTCATATCCTCTGTTTTCCCGAGTATAGAAGTCGATCATATCCAGCGATCTTTTGGAGATTTTTTCAATGATGTCCAGGGCTTTTTCGTCTTCACCTACTTCAAAGAATAAAGGAACCGACTGTCCGCTACTGAGATCATAAGGCATAGCCTTATGAGGCATGGTTTCCAGACCATAATTGAGCAAAGTAGCTGCTTGTTCCATCTTATCCTCGTCCAAAAGCGCCATTACGATGGTATTCAGCGAGCTTCTGTGATTGGAGGCGAATCTTCTGTATTCTTCATCGAGGTAGGCATTGGGATCGTTCATTCCACGGAAAGCAAATTTTTCCATATAGTTCTTGAAAGCTATATCCGTATTGACCAGCTCCTCCCGCACGAATTCAGGTTTGCGGATAGGTAGTAGGCGATAAGTCATGCCTTCCATCACCACATGATTTGCCACATTGATTCCTATGGATGAAAGGGACGTGTTATTGAAGTAGATCGGCCTTTCCCAGTTATTGCTTACGATCAGGTCGATCAGCATCAAGGTTCCTTTGGTGACATATTGACCTTTTACTTGTAAGTTCATTTGTGTGGTGAAAAGATCCTTAAACTGAGGAGGAACAATTTCGTCATTTGAAGCAAAGCTGCTGTCCACTTCCAAAATCAGATTTCGTGATGGAACCATGTTTACCACACTTCTTCCTCCTGTCTTCATTTTTAAAAGATCGGAACCGGAATTCAACAATTTGAGGTATTCTGAAGCTGATATCGCACTCAAGCTTTCCTGTTCCATGACATAAAGCACATCATTGGTTCCTTTTTGGTAGCGTTCATTAGCCAAAGAGAATGGTAGCGCTGCTGATTCATTGACTGGACGTGTCATTTGCTGCACATACCAATCGGTATCAAAATAACTCAAGACAATTACTCTGACATCAGTTCGGAAGTTTTCCACTTCCTGTACATACCAGAGCGGGAAGGTGTCATTATCACCTCCGGTGAACAGAATTGCGTTAGGAGCGCAAGATGCCAGGAAGTTTCTGGCTGAATCAACTGAGAAAAAGCGTCCTTTTCGATTATGATCGTCCCAGTTTTCAGCGCCCATCAGACCTGCCACCGGCAAGGTGATCAAAGTAGCAATGATCGCTCCGGTACTGAGATTTTTGGTGGCTTTTCCGATTCCATGTGCTATGGCAAGCACTCCAAGTCCTGCCCAGATGGCAAAAGCATAGAAGCTACCCACATAGATATAATCCCGCTCCCGGGGCTCCACAGGGGGTGAGTTCAGGTAGAGTACCAGTACCACTCCCATCATCAAAAAGAGCATCAAATTGACATAGAAGTACTTTGGGTCTTTTTTGGCCTGAAAGAAAATCCCGATCAATCCCAAAATCAATGGGAGCATGAGGTAATTGTTGTGTCCCTTATTTTCTTTGATATAATCCGGGTATTTATCTCCAAATGCATCTGTCAATCCAATCCAAGGCGCATCTGAGAAGTCACTTTCCCTGCCGGAAAAATTCCACATGAAATACCTCCAATACATGTGTCCCAACTGATGGCTGAACATGAAATAAAGGTTATCACCAAATGTAGGTTCCTGTCCTTCCCTGAGGCCAAGCTTGGAGCGATAGATTCGTTTATGATTTTCCTGTGTGGAATAGATCCGGGGCAAAATGGTTGTCTTGGTAGGATCGTAGGTGTTTTTCAATTCGTAATCGACGATCTCATACTTGTCTTTGCCTTTCATATAGATGGGTACACCTTCTGTCTGTTCTACAAGTTGAGCAGTGAAATACTGACCGTAGAGCAAGGGCCGATAACCGTATTGTTCACGTTTCAGATAGGAGACAAAACTGATGATGTCCTTTGGGGCATTTTCATTAATAACCGGATCTTGATTTGATCTGACTATTACTAAGGTATAGCTTCCATATCCGATGAGGATAAATACCAATGATAAAAGGACGGTATTCAAGAGTATTTTTTCTTTTTGAATAGAATAGCGTATCCCGTAAACCAATGCTCCTAGGAAGAGAATAATGAAGAAGATAATGCCCGATCCAAATGGCAATCCGATGCTATTGACAAAGAAAATCTCCATCCAACCTGCAAGGCTTGGTAATCCCGGGATGATCAGATTATTAATGATAATCAGGGCAACTCCACCCAAAAACATAGCGAAAAAGGCTCCCTTTAGGGTTGCATTTTGATACTTTTTAAAATAATAGACCAATGCCAATGCAGGCAGTGTAACAAGATTCAATAAGTGAACTCCTATAGATAGTCCTACCAAATAGGCAATAAATATCATCCATCGGTTTTCTTCTTTTGGGTCTTTGATCACTTCCCACTTCAGGAATGCCCAAATCACAATAGCCGTAAAGAAGGAAGACATCGCATAAACTTCAGCCTCTACCGCTGAAAACCAAAAGCTGTCTGAGAAGGTGTAAATCAAGGACCCAACCATAGCTGATCCCATCAAAGCGATGATTTGGCCTTTCGTTTCTTTTCCTTCTTCGATGGTGAAGATTCTTTTCCCAAATAAAGTAATGGACCAAAAAAGGAAGAGAATAGTAAATCCGGAGAATAAGGCACTACCAATATTCATCCAATAAGCAACCTGTAATCCGTCTCCCATGGCCAAAAAGCCAAAAAATCGATAGATCAGCAAGAAGAATGGAGCTCCCGGAGGGTGAGGCACTTGGAGCTTGTAGGAAACTGCAATAAACTCGCTTGGATCCCAAAAACTAGCGGTTTGTTCTACAGTAAGAATGTACACCAGCGTGGCTACGGCAAAAATGACCCAGCCGGTAACGTTATTGATCTGCTTATAATTGAGCATTAAAACGGTAAATTAGTCGGGGCGAAAATATAAAATTTTACTCCATTTCAGGTTTTTTTAGCACTTTTTAAAAGTTTGGGATAACTGAGCAAAAATTTTCGTGTGACAAAAATTACGGTGTAACAGGCTTTGGTGAGCTATTTTTGTTGAGTATTTAATATTAAAATCCATGAGTACGCAGCCAAAAACATTTCAGGAACTAATTCAAGGGGATATTCCCGTTTTGGTAGATTTCTTTGCTACCTGGTGTGGACCTTGCAAAATGATGCAACCTATTCTGGAAGATACCTCCAGGCAATTAGGCGATAAAGTCAAAATCGTGAAGGTGGATATTGATAAAAATCCGCTTGCAGCAGGAAAATTTCAGGTTAGGGGTGTTCCGACATTGATCCTTTTTCACAAAGGGAAAGCGATCTGGAGACAATCTGGAGTGGTTCCTACGCATCAATTAGTTCAAATTATTGAATCCAATCGGGGTGCCTTTGCTTAAAACCAATGTGACAAAAGTCATTTTGAATTCAGTTTTTAGAAAATAATTTTGATGAAGTTTTAAAAGGAATTAATAAGACGAATCAAATAGATTAGAGGATGACGCTAACCTCACCCGCCGGATGATTATTAGTCATGAGCCATAGGCAATAAGGCCCAACATTTCTCCGGATGGCTATCAAGTTGAACACTAAAAAAAAATGATAATACTATGAAAATCGAACAAATCTATACCGGATGTCTTGCTCAAGGAGCTTACTACATTGAATCAGACGGTGAAGCGGCCATAATTGATCCGCTGAGAGAAGTCCAGCCCTACATTGAAAAGGCAGCCAGAAGAAATGCGAAAATCAAATATGTTTTTGAGACGCATTTTCATGCAGACTTTGTTTCGGGACATCAAGATCTGGCAGCAAAAACCGGCGCAAAGATTGTTTTTGGCCCAACGGGCATGAAGACGGGATTTGATGCTGTAATTGCTGAAGACAATCAGGAATTCAAACTTGGAAAAGCAAAAATCCGGGTGATTCACACACCAGGTCATACGATGGAATCGTCTTGCTATTTGCTGTACAACGAGGAAGGCAAGGCAGAGGCGATTTTCACAGGTGATACCTTATTCATAGGGGATGTAGGGCGTCCGGATTTAGCACAAAAAGTAATTGCTGAATTAACACAGGAAAAGCTTGCGGCTCATTTATATGATTCGTTAAGAAATAAAATCATGCCTTTGGCTGACGATCTCATCGTCTATCCCGCTCACGGCGCAGGTTCTGCCTGCGGAAAAAATATGAGCAAAGAGACATCTGATACCTTGGGTAACCAAAAGAAGACGAATTATGCACTTCAGCCAATGACCAAAGAGGCTTTTATCAAAGAAGTGTTAAGTGGTCTTACTCCGCCGCCTGCTTACTTTCCCCAAAATGTCTTGATGAATATCCAAGGATATGACAGCATTGACGAGGTGTTGGAAAGAGGGATACATCCTTTGACACCCGAAGAATTTGAGGTAGCAGCAAACGAGACCGGAGCAATGATTCTGGATACCCGTGATCCTCAAACTTTCGCCAAGGGGTTTATTCCAAACTCCATCAATATCGGTATCGATGGAAGTTTTGCAGTGTGGGTAGGAGCGATGATCCCGGATTTGAAGCAGGAAATCCTGGTAGTGGCAGAAGAAGGTCGGGAGGAAGAAGTTGTTACCAGGCTTGCAAGAGTAGGCTATGATTATTGCCTGGGATATTTGAAAGGCGGTTTTGCATCTTGGAAAAATTCTCCGATGCATGAAGTGGATTCCATTACATCCATTACAGTGGATGAATTGGATAAAATCAAAAAAGGTGATCCTGAGATCCATATTCTTGATGTTAGAAAGAATTCTGAGTTTTTGTCAGAGCATGTCTTGGACGCTGAAAACGCACCCTTGGACTATATCAATGACAGCATGCTGAAAGTGGACAAAAATAAAACCTACCACGTGCATTGTGCGGGAGGATACCGATCCATGATTTTCAATTCTGCTTTGAGAGCCAGAGGATATGACAATCTTATAGACGTAGCCGGAGGATTTCAGGCGATTAAAGAATCAGGGAAATTTCAGGTGTCGGACTACGTCTGTCCAACTACCCTACTTTAAGCTTTAGCAATACATATAAATTATTTTGAATGGCAGGCCTCCGGGCTTGCCATTTTTAATTTAAAACTATCCGATGTGATCAAAGTCACACGAATTAGTACCCAAACATGGAGAGATTTGCACTTGCTTTGAAGGGGATTGGGATGGTCTTTATTGTATTACTCAATCTGTCAATTCCTACTTTTTCCCAGCATCATGGAGAAATTATAGTTGACACCACTTCAAATGAAAAGTTATTTGGAGATAAATTGAAAACCGGGAATTTCGAATTTCATCTGCGTTCCTTTTACATGCATACAGAAAATCAAAAGGGGCTTTTGGATTATTCTACATGGGGGTCAGGAGCAGGGCTGGGGTATTTCAGTCCCCGGTGGAAAGGGCTTGGTGTAGGGTTCAGCGGATTCTTTGTTTTCAGACATTTTGAAAACAATATAATCCTTCCGGATCCGGCCACAGGACTTCCTAATCGGTATGAGCTTACCCTATTTGATGTCCACCATCCTGACAATTACCATGATATGGATCGATTAGAGGAGTTTTTTGTTTCCTACGAAAAGGAAAAATTCACTACTTGGGTTGGCAGGCATCATTTTGAAAGTCCATTGTTAAATACATCTGATAACCGGATGCGTCCCAATCTATTCAGTGGGATATCGATGGAGTATCAGCCTGGAAAGTTGAAGTTTACTGGAGCATGGTTTACGCATTTGATTTCCAGAGGATCTTTGAAATGGCTTTCGGTGGAAGAGTCAATTGGGGTTTATTCCACAGGAAGAAACCCAACTGGATCAGATAAAAATTATCATCATCACCTCGAATCAAAAGGAATCGGGGTGCTAGGTATAGAGTTTCAAACAAAGGATCTTCAATTGAAATCTTGGACTTACCTGTCAGAAGGAATTTTCACGACAACTTTTGGAGAAGCTTCAGGGAATTTAGCTTTAGCAAATGGCTCCCGCTTCGTTTATGGAGCTCAGGGATTTTATCAGACTGCACTGGACGATGGCGGTAATCCTGACCCAAGCTATGCCTATACTTTGCCGGGTGAATATACTTATGGAGCAGGGTTTCGTACTGGAATTCATTTAGGAAATTCAGAGTTAACTTTGAATTACTTAGGAATATCAGATAGTGGACGATTTCTATTCCCAAGAGAATGGGGCAGGGAAAAATTCTTCGTGAGTATGCAGCGGGAGCGATTTGAAGGTATGGGAGGGGTAAATGCCTGGGGGGTGCTTTATGATCAGACATTTATTCAAGATAAACTTAAGGTGAGTCTGGGAGCCAGTCAGGTAAATACGCCTGATTTAGAAAATATCGGTTTGAATAAATATGGGCTGCCAAATTATTATCACTTTACTGGACTGGTTGACTATCGATTTACCGGTTTCTTCAAAGGGCTGGTTTTGCAATTGCTAGTTGTACACAAAAAAGACGACAGTGATAGAAATATCCCGCTTGAATTTGTAATCAATCGAGTAAACATGACCAATTACAATCTGATATTGGATTATAGATTTTAACAAAAGGAATAAAACAACTAAACTAAAATATGAATCAATTTATTGAATGGATTTCTCAGCCTTGGCCTTGGTACGTGGCTGGGCCGATGATAGGATTGACCGTGCCTGCCCTACTGATTTTGGGTAATAAATCTTTCGGGATTTCCTCCTCCTTGCGTCATATCTGTGCTGCATGTGTACCGGCAGGTATTCCTTTCTTTTCCTACAATTGGAAGAAAGAAATGTGGAATCTACTATTTGTTCTGGGAGTAGGAATTGGTGGTTTTATAGCCATGAATTTTTTGGCAAACCCCAATACAATTGTTATTTCTGAAGCTACTCAGGCCGATTTGAGTGCCTTGGGAATAACCAGCTTTTCCGATTTAATGCCTTCGGATATTTTCTCTTGGAGCAATGTGTTTACCGCCAAAGGACTCCTTTTCTTCGTAATAGGGGGCTTTTTGGTAGGCTTCGGTACTAGATACGCTGGTGGATGTACTTCAGGCCACGCAATTATGGGTATCAGCTCATTACAATGGGCATCATTGGTAGCTACTATTTTCTTTATGATTGGTGGATTTCTGATGACTCATGTCTTATTGGAGCCATTAATGAAGTTGGTAGGTTTCTAAAAAAAAACAAAACATGAAATGCCCATGAGAAAGGCTTCTCACACAGGAGCATGATTATCTGGGGGTATTCCATGTGGCAATTAAAAACCAAATTATAAACACATGAAATACCCATGTCGAAAGAGCGACACACAGGAGCATGATTATCTGGGGGTATTCCATGTGGCAATTAAAAACCAAATTATAAACACATGAAATCGAGCATGATCCCGTATTTACAGGATCACACACTGGGATGATTATCGACCATGCGAGATTCCATGTGGCAATTAAAAACCAAATTATAAACACATGAAAGAAGCAGATAAAAAAATAGAAATTTTGGATCCGAACTGTGTGGCTCCAAATCTCAGTGAAAATCACGACAAAGGTCTTGAACTCTTGAAATACCTGATTTTGGGAACGCTGTTCGGAATCGTATTTGTAAAAGCCGAGATCATTTCTTGGTTTCGCATCCAGGAGATGTTTCGGCTCCAATCCTTCCATATGTATGGTGTGATCGGTTCAGCGATAGTGACGGGCATTATATCTATCCAGTTGATCAAGCGATTGAATGTCAAAACTATTCAAGGAGAAAGCATTGTGATACCGGATAAAGTTTTCAAAAAGGGTCAAGTGATTGGCGGCTTTATTTTCGGCTTGGGTTGGGCTATTACCGGTGCTTGTCCAGGGCCACTATTCGCGCAGATCGGAAGTGGTTATTCCGTTATTTTGGTTACGTTGATTTCTGCTTTGGCAGGAACTTGGGTATATGGTAAATTTTCGGATAAGCTTCCGAATTGAATAAAAGCAAAAATGAACAGTAGAGCCACCTTCAGAAAAAGGTGGCTTTTTTAGTTGAATACCTTTTTGAAAATGATCCTAATGAAAATTATGATAGTGATCAAAATGCTCCCTACAATGACAAACTCCATGCGCTTTGCTTTTTGTCAGAACTTATCCAAACCACGAATAGTTTTTCCTTTTCATGAAACTTTTCCCTAATCCAGACCAATATTTCTAAATTTGCCAGCCTATAAAACCTAAACACCCCCATGAATTACCTCTCCAAACGTAGAACTGCCTTAGGGGCTATGTTCTTTTTCGTAGGACTTTGTTTCGCGAGTTGGGCAGCGAGAATCCCTGATATCCAAGCCAAATTTGAGCTTTCTGAAGGACAGCTGGGTACGATGCTCCTTTTTTTGCCTTTGGGCTCATTATTGGGGTTGCCTCTTGCAGGATGGGCTGTCCATCAGTATGGCAGTCGTAGAGTAATCATGATTGGAAGTTTTGCCTATGCTATGACATTGCCATTGATTGGTTTGAGTCCCTCTGTTTTATTATTGATACCGGTTCTGATTCTTTATGGTTTACTCGGTAATGTGATGAATATTTCACTCAATACGCAAGCCTTGGATTTGGAAGATCAAATGGGGAAAAGTATTCTGGCATCTTTTCATGGACTTTGGAGTACAGCTGGTTTTGTGGGTGCGGGATTAGGTGCAGGAATGATTTTTATCAACATTCTTCCCGAACTTCACTTTTTGATCATCATGGGTATTTCATTTTTCATCATCATTGCTGCTCAGCGCTTTATTTTAAAAGAACAAAAAGTATCTGAGGGCAGTGGTTTGGTGATAAAGAAACCGGATTCTTTGCTGTTAAGAATCGGCTTAATCGCCTTCCTAGGAATGATGTGTGAAGGATGCATGTTTGACTGGAGTGGAGTTTATTTCAAAAAAGTCATTCTGGTGGATCCATCAATGATCGCTTTGGGCTATGTGGCATTTATGGGGGCGATGGCATCCGGAAGATTTGTTACGGATAAAATCGCCGCTCGATTTACGAAAGTTGCAGTCATCCAAGTAAGTGGAGTGTTGATTTTTGTGGGATTGGCTTTGTCAGTTGCTTTTCCTACCGTTTGGAGCGCAACCCTTGGCTTCTTGTTGGTTGGATTTGGAATTGCCTCCATTATTCCGCTTTCCTATAGTATCGCTGGTCGATCCAAATTATATAGCCCAAGTGTTGCCTTGGCCTTGGTGTCTACCATTTCCTTTTTTGGGTTTCTTTTAGGCCCCCCTTTGATTGGGTTTATCGCTGAGTTATTTGACTTGAAAACATCCTTTGCATTAATTGCAGTCAGTGGAATTGGGATTACTTTGCTGTCCAGCATCAGAAAGCAGGTTTTTTTGATTCCTCAAAAGGTTAAATCTATGGCAGCCTAATGTTAATTCCTGAAAATCTCCAGTTTCAACATGATTTCGAGGTTGGATCATTTCAGGTTCACCCTGATGGAGAGATCAGCTTAACATCATTGGCTGACCTACTTCAGGAGATTGCGTGGAGACATGCTGATTCGGCTGATTTTGGAAGAAATTTGATGGATACCCATCAAATGTGGGTGCTTTCCCGGCTTGAAGTCAAAGTGAATAAGTTTCCAAAATGGGGTGAGTCAATCCGGCTTTTCACAGGAGGAAGAGGTGCGGACAAGCTATTTGCCTTCAGGGAGTTTTTGGTTTGGGATCGAAATGATCAACTCTTGGCAAAAGGGATGTCCTCATGGCTACTACTAAATGCGGAAACCAAACGCATTCAACGCCCTGAGCAAGTTTTACCTCCGACACTTTTTGATCCGAAAATGAAACCCGCTTGGCAGCCCGGCAAAATAGTCACCGGAGGTGAGTTAATCGCTGAAGAGGAAATCAAAGTCAGGCTTTCCGATTTGGACCTCAACAATCACGTTAACAATACGAGTTACATCCGATGGGTAGAAAATCTACTTTTCGATCAGGGAATTCGTCCGGAGAACATCGCCGTAAATTATGTGGCCGAATGTATTCAGGGTGATAAAGTCGTCCTGAAACTTTTTGGAAAAGAGTCCAAATTTACAATAGAAGGTAAGGTGAATGAAAAAATCGTTTTTTTGGCTGAAGTCTAGCTAGTCAATTTTTAAGGGATCTTTTAGTGTAAATCTCTAAAAACATTTGGATAACTTTTCTCATGTGACCACTGTCACAATTTTTAATTTTTGAAAAGTCTGATTTTTGTACATTATCATGATAGTTCTAATCTTATGCTCCAGCCTTTTGTTAAATTGATCACTTTAATCGTGGCTTTACTCGGTTTAGCTACAGCACTTGTGGGAGTGATCGGTTTTGTTGTTTTTATATCCTACTCCGGTATCCAACTCCCGAGTTTAACCGACGAACAAAAATTAAATCCTCAGACTATTGCCGAAATCCCTGTAGTCAAAGCCTTGGCAGATTCTGCTGGAATGTGGAAATCTCCCGATTGGAATTCCGTAGATGCGGAACCCAATGCTATGGAAATTAAATACGGGAAGGAGCTGATAGCCAATACTTCTGAGTATCTGGGTCCAAATGGTAAAGTTAAAGCCATATCAAATGGGATGAATTGCCAAAACTGCCATTTGCAAGCGGGAACAGCTCCTTTAGGAAACAACTACGGTGCTGTGGCGGCGACATATCCGAAAATGAGGGCTCGCTCGGGAACTGAAGAGGATATTCAAAAACGAATAAACGATTGCTTTGAAAGAAGCTTAAATGGGCAGTCCCTCGAGCGGGATTCCAAAGAAATGGTCGCAATGGTTGCCTACATCACCTGGGTAGGGAAAGATGTACCAAAGGGGGAGATCCCCAAAGGATCCGGACTTTATGAAGTGCCGGTTTTGGATCGTGCCGCAGATCCATCAAAAGGAAAATTGGTTTACGAGAATCAATGTCAAAGCTGCCATGCAGCAGATGGACAAGGGATGGGCAGACCAGATGGTAAAGGATACACCTATCCACCTTTATGGGGTAAAAATAGTTACAATCATGGGGCTGGACTTTATCGACTGTCCAGGTTTGCAGGTTATGCGATCGCTAATATGCCCTTGGGTGCTTCTTTTCAAAACCCAATTCTCTCCGATGAGGAAGCTTGGGATGTCGCAGCCTACGTGAATAGCATGGATCGACCAAAAAAGGATCTTTCGCAAGATTGGCCTGACATTTCAAAGAAACCTGTAGATCATCCATTTGGCCCATTCTCTGATCAATTTACCGAAGCGCAACACAAATTTGGGCCATTCAAACCCATTCAGGAAGCGAAAGCAAAATCAAACTAATGAAGCAAATCTTTTTGATTTCATTCCTCATTTTTGGTTTCTATAATTCAGGATTTGCGCAGGAGAAAAAAGTGGAACTTAGTGTCATTCCGGATATTCATTTCCGATCGTTTTGGATGAATACAATTTATCCCAAAAATGATTTTAAGGAGGATTATGCTTTAGGAATGACCCTTAATCTCGGGGCCATTATTAAATATCAGGAAAATTGGAAGTTTCATGTTGGTTTTCGCTCTTTTGCAAATGTGGCAAGTTCAGAAATTTGGGAACTAGATCCAGCCACAGGCCAAGGAAATCGGTATGAAACAGGGCTTTTCGATCTTCTTGATACCAGAAGTCGATTTTTCGGCAAACTGGAGACCTTATCACTGGAGTTTTCGAAAGAAAAATTTGGAATAAAGGCAGGTCGAATGGGGATCAATTCGGATTGGATTAACGCTCAAGATGGGAGATTGTCTCCTACCGCAGTAGAGGGGGTTAATGCTTGGATTGCACCGGATAAGCGCTGGAAATTTTCTGTTTGGGGGATTGGCAGAATGAGTATTCGAGGAAGTAGCGAATGGCTTTCAGTGGGAGAGACAGTCGGTATTTATCCAGTGGGGAGGACTGTATCCGGAAAACCTGCCCAATACTTTGGGAATACTTCAAGCGACTGGTTGGGTATTTGGGAAATAGATCGAAAAATCGCTTCAGACTCCAAAATCCACTTTTCAAATACCATTGCCCAAAATCTCTTTTCCACCTATTGGCTTTCTTTTGAAAAAAACCGAAAAATTGAATCAGGTATAGTGATAATGGGGCTGCAAAGTGGATTTCAACATGGAATCGGAGAAGGTGGCAATCCCAATCCAGATCTTAAATACAAAGAGGCGGATGATATAAATTACGCGCTGTCAGGAAGAATAGGGTGGAAAAACATGAAATGGACTACGCATTTGAATTATACGCATGTAGGGGGTGAGGGGCGCTGGCTTAGTCCAAGAGAATGGGGGAAAGATGCTTGGTATACCTTTATTCCGAGGGAGCGGAATGAAGGCTTTGAATCAGTAAATGCCGTGGTAGCTTATGGAGAGTATCGTTTTCAGAAACCACAGCTTACCCTTTATGGACATTTAGGTTTTCATTGGCTTTCTAAAACTGAGGACGCATTCGGCAACAAATACAATTTCCCAAGTTATCGACAGGTAAACCTCGGAGTGAAATTGCAAGCTAACAAGGTTGCAAACCTGGACTTTCATTTTATTTTGGTGAGTAAAGAGCCTTTGACTTCTAGTGACTTAAGTCCAAATCAAATTTATAACAAGGTTGAATTATTGCATTTTAATGGGATAATTAACTGGAGGTGGAATTAATAAATCATGGCCTGATTAGGAATATTGAATCCTATTCCCCACCTTTGAGGGGTCGAAGAAATGTTTTCGATACTTGGTGACAAGTCAGCATCGGTAATACACCTGCTTAAGTAGTAAATCAAGAGTTCTCCATTACAGGTTTTAATTCTTATTATCCTACTTTTTTAATTCTTAAAATAACCTTATGTTGTTTACAGAATTAAAACCTGCAGTTTACAATCTTTACGAGAACCCTGGATTTTATTAACCCTAAATAATTTTATTATTAAGACTATTCGATTTTCGGAATCAGAACTATCTGATTTCTCAATTGCGCTTAAAAGTAGAGTCAATAACTACTTCAAATCTACCCAACAGTCCAAGTTTGCGAACAGAGAAATGATCATTAAGACTGTGGTCATGGTATCTCTTTATTTCGTGCCTATTATTTTATTAGCCACCGGAGTAGCAACTCAGACCTGGCATTTATTCGCTTGCTATATTCTTAGTGGTTTTGGAATGGCAGGAATCGGAATGGGTGTCATGCATGATGCAATCCACGGTTCGTTTTCCAAAAACCCTACGGTAAACAAACTACTCGGCTATACCCTTAACATGGTAGGAGCCAACGCTACTGTTTGGAAACTGCAACACAATGTACTTCACCATTCCTACACGAATATTTCAGAAGGTGATGATGATATCAATGCGCCATTCTTTCTCAGATTCTCTCCAAACGCCAAGAAAAACGCGCTACACCCGTACCAGCATTGGTATACTTGGTTTTTCTACGGTTTGTCTACTGTGTCTTGGGTGACATCTAAAGACTTTATCCGCTTCACAAGATATTATAATATGGGTCTTATGAAAGGCAAAAATGTCTACAGAAACTCGATATTGAAGATATTAGCTTGGAAATTAGTGTACTTTGCTTTCATCCTTGGTTTACCGATTGCATTCTCTCCTTTTGGAGTCGGTCAGATCTTACTCGCTTATTTAGTGCTTCATTTTATTACCGGATTGAGTATCTCTCTGGTATTTCAGACTGCGCACATCATGCCAAATGTGGATTTTCCAGAGGCAGATGAGCATGGAATCGTAGAAGGTGAGCGAATGCTGCACCAGTTAGTTACTACTTCTAATTATTCCGAAGGAAGCCGGGTATTTGCCTGGATGATCGGAGGATTAAATCATCAAGTAGAGCATCACTTGTTTCCCGATATTTGTCATGTACACTATCGGAAAATTGCCCCCATTGTAAAAGCCACTGCTGCTGAATACAATATTCCTTATCATACAAAAAAGACATTTTTTGATGCTTTGAAGTCCCACTATGAAATGCTCCGGTTCCTGGGCAATTCTGAAATGCTGCCTGCCAAAGCCTGATTTTATCCCACCATGAATAATACAAGAAATAACACTGCGCCTTCCAAAGCAGGTAATGCAGACAGAAGGCAAGTGAAAAAGAAAAAAGAATCCACCTTGGATCCAAAGCTTTTTGTCAAAAAAGCAAAACCAAGTGGACAAGCCGGATTTAGGACAGAAAAAGCTTTCGAAGACTTAAATTTGAATCCAAGACTTTTGTCAAACATTCTGGCAAAAGGTTACGAAACGCTTACCACCATTCAAGAACAATCCATCTTACCTCTTCTTGAAGGAAGAGATATGATGGCAATCTCAAAAACAGGTTCGGGTAAAACTGCTGCATTTTTGATTCCGATCATCGAGCATGCCCTGAAAGACCCAAGAAACTATACTGCATTGGTGGTTACCCCCACCCGTGAGTTAGCTCTTCAAATAGAGGAGGAGTTCAAAAGTTTGGTTTTGGGATTACAGTTGTATTCGGCCACTTTTATCGGAGGCACAAATATCAATTCGGATTACAAACAGCTTGAGCGTAAGCTTCAGGTCGTAGTAGGTACTCCGGGTAGATTACTGGATCTTGCGGCCAGGAAATTGTTGAAGCTCAATCAGGTTAATACCCTTGTTCTCGATGAGTTTGATAGAATGCTGGATATGGGTTTTGTCAATGACGTAAAAAAATTGGTCAATTTGATCGGTAAACGTGATCAGACACTGCTTTTCTCAGCAACACTTGAACCTGCACAAAAGCAATTGATTTCTACACTTCTTCAAAATCCAATTGAAGTAATAGTAGAAAATGCCGGTGGAACCAACGAGAATATTGAACAACAAACCATCAAAGTGCCCGAAGGTGCTGAGAAGTTTGATTTGTTGTCAGGATTATTTAAAAGTCCTGAGATGGATAAGGTTATCCTATTTACAGAAACTAAGAGACTGGCCGACAGGCTGGCAAAAAAGCTGAATCAAGTCGGTATAGCTGCAGGACAGATTCACGGAGATAAATCCCAGAATTTTCGGAACAAAATGATCGAAGATTTCAAAAAAGGGAATATACGGGTACTGGTCGCAACTGACGTTGCCGCCAGAGGTATCGATGTAGCTGATGTGTCCCATGTGATTAATTATCAGTTACCGATGACCATGGATGCATACATCCATCGTATCGGCAGGACTGGACGAGCCGGTAAAATCGGCCATGCCATCACCTTTGTAAACTAAAAAACGCCTAATGTCAAAAAATCAAAACACGTTCATTAAAAAGCAAAAGGCAGAGCTTAAGAAACGGAAGCAAAAGGAAAAACTTGAAAAAAAGTTGGATCGTAAGAGCCAGCCGAAAGATGGAAGCCTCGATAATATGATTGCTTACGTCGATGAGTTTGGAAACTTCTCCGATACTCCACCTGAACCGCCAATTGTCAAAAAGACAAACCCAACACAAACAAATCAAAACAGAGTAAAAACAAATCAAAATTTCAAAAATCATGAATGAAGGAACAGTAAAATTCTTTAACACTACCAAAGGCTTTGGATTCATCACTCCAGCAGATAACAGTGAAGATGTATTCGTACATCACAGCGGTCTGGTACACGAGATCCGTGAAAACGACAAAGTGAAGTATGACCTGGTACAAGGAAAGAAAGGCATCAATGCCGTTAACGTGAAAGTTGTACATTAATCCTTAATGTCTCACGAGGTGAAAACCCCACAGGTAGGCCTGTGGGGTTTTTCTTTTCTAAGTAGCTTTGATCTCGTTTTTTAATTTCAATCCTTTTTCAAAATCAGAAATATTGGACAAAGTGATTTTTGAGATTTGCTCTAAGGCCTCTTTTGTAAGAAAAGCCTGATGTCCTGTAATTAATACATTTGGAAATGTCATCAACCTGGATATTTCCTCATCTTGCATGATTTCCTCTGATAGATTCTTGAAAAAAATATGCTCTTCTTGCTCATAGACATCAATGCCTAAGTAGCCAATTTTTCCTGTTTTGAGAGCTTTGATCACTGCCTTGGTATCCACCAAGGCACCTCTACTCGTATTGATCAATGCTACGCCGTCTTTCATTTGCGAAATAGTTTCTGCGTTAATCATGTGGTGGGTTTCTGGAGTAAGCGGACAATGGAGGGAAACAATGTCGCTTCTGGAAAGTACTTTTTTTAGAGAATGGTAGGTTACTCCCAGTGTTTTCATTTCTTCATTTTCATAAACGTCATTTGCGATTAGTTGACAACCAAATCCTTTTGCAATCCTGCAAAATGCTCTTCCGATTGCTCCGGTGCCAATCACACCGATCGTTTTACCATGAATGTTTACGCCGGTAAGCCCATCCAGCGAAAAGTTGTTTTCACGTACCCGATTGTAAGCTTTATGAGTTTTTCGGCTTAATGTTAAAATCAGTGCAAACGCATGTTCAGCCACTGCTTCGGGGCTGTAAGCAGGCACTCTTACTACCGTGATTTCTTGTTCCGCTGCCGCATTTAGGTCGATTTGATTGTATCCTGCACACCGAAGTGCAATGAGTTTGATCTCCAATTTTTTTAATTCTTTCAGAATTTCAGCATCGATTTTATCATTTACAAACGAACAAACTACTTCATGTCCTGCTGCCAAGGATAGTGTGTCTTTGTCAAGCTTGACCTCGAAATAGCTAATATGATGTCCCGAGCCTGGCAAAAATTGATTAAAACTTTCCCTGTCGTATGATTTTGTGCTGAAGAATGCAATTTTCATTTGATGCGATCTTTGTGTTTGTTTTTTAAAATTGATAACCGTAATTCAAAAAGTAGAAAATTAAAGTCAATTTATTTTTAGTTTCAGGAAAAATTTCAAAAATGAAAAAGCTAATTTATTTCATTCCAATCCTTTTGTTCTACTCTTGCAATCAACCCAAGTCTGCCGAAGGAGAAGAAACCCCAACTAAAACTCAACCTATTTACGAAGAAGTAGCTATGCCTGATTCTGTACTCCGCCACGTTGTTCTTTTTGGATTCAAAGAATCTTCCAGCCCTGAAGATATCCAATCTGTAATTGATGCATTCAAAGCATTGCCGGCTCAAATCAAAGAAATCAAAGGGTTTGAATGGGGAACCAATTCGAGCCCAGAGGGTCTGAATCAAGGCCTTACGCATGGCTTCACGCTGACTTTTCATTCAGACGCTGATCGCGACGCTTACTTGCCACATCCTGCGCACAAGGCTTTTGGGGGCATAGTTGGCCCACATTTGGACAAGGTGACCGTTGTAGACTATTGGACTAAGCCCTGATTACTTGTCGTAAGGAAGGTCAGTGCTATTGGGTTTTACCAATTCGCTTGCATTGATCACTTCTGATACGACAAATTCGCTCGTGCCTCTCCATGGTAACATCCCGTTGTATTCTTTATAGCGCAACTCCAAGTGTTTGCCGGAGTTGCGCTCAAGGATTGCAGCAACTTCAGGATCAGTCACACTGAATCGAAACTCATTGCTTTGCAATGCTCCGGAAGTTGGGCTTTGGAAGCCCTCCTGTACCATACGGCCTTCCCAAGTTTTAAACATGACTCCTTTTTTCACAAAGTAATTGAGACTTCCTGCCTTGACACCTTCTCCAAACACGAAATAGAATTTCCACCAAAAAAAGATTCCGAGTACAAATACCAGAATCAGACCAGTGATCCAACCAAATTTTTTCATAGTTTAAGAATAAAGTTGACTAAAGATAACGAGGGGAAATTTCAAAAATAAACAGAGTGGAAAAATAACCCTATGAGATTAAAATTAGTTGATAGGGTATGCAAAAGTCCATTTTCACGCCAGACAATTCCAATCTTATACCCTTTCAGGGTGAAACAAAACTGGTTCAAGATTTTTTTTCAAAAAAACCGGCAGATTATTATTTCCAGAAACTTCAGAAATCGCTGGACTGGAAGCAGGAACCCATCCGGATGTTTGGGAAAATGGTGATGCAGCCACGGCTGACTGCCTTGTATGGGGATGCGGGTAGACCTTATGGATATTCTGGGATATCCATGAATCCCTCGGTCTGGACTACAGAGCTTTTGGAGATAAAAGAAAAACTTCAGGTGTTCTCTGGAATCGTTTTCACACACGTGCTCTGCAATTATTATCGGGACGGTCAGGACAGCATGGGTTGGCATCGGGACAATGAAGCGGTCTTGGGTAAGAATCCAAGTATAGCATCTATTACTTTTGGTTCAACGCGGTTATTTCAGATCCGACACTATGAAACAAAAAATCACAAAATTGACATTCCTCTTACGCATGGAAGTCTCCTGATGATGTCAGGTGAAAGCCAGCATCATTGGGAACATCAGCTTCCCAAAACCAAAAAAGTACTTGAGCCGAGGATTAATCTGACTTTCAGGAAATTGCTTTAGACTCTATTATTTCATTGAGTTCATTAGGATTCAAATCGGAATTTTAGTGCTTGTCTCGAATAGTGAGCAGGTAGATTGTTTGAGCTTTTAAATATAGATGAGCAACAGCTCTCGCTATTCCTCTTTTTACTTTTACAATTGAAGCAAATGGGAGACAGATTTTAAAGTAATTGTTTCAAAAAAAAAAGACCGTCAACTGACAGCCCCTTTTTCAAAATTTCAATCCACCAACCATAAATAATCTCCGTACCCTGCTGATTGCATATCTTGTTTTGGAATAAATTTCATTGCTGCAGAATTCATGCAGTACCTCAGATTGGTGGGTGCAGGGCCATCATAAAATACATGACCTAGATGACTACCGCCAAGCTTGCTCCTTACTTCCACCCGCGTCATTCCCAGTTCCCTGTCAATTGGCTTATCGATTACTCTTGCATCGATCGGCTTGGTGAAACTTGGCCAACCCGAGCCTGACTCATATTTGTCTTTCGAACTGAAAAGCGGTGCGCCGGACACGATACATACATAAATGCCTGATTCCTTATTTCCATTGTATTCATTTTGGAAGGCATATTCTGTGGCGTTTTCCATGGTTACTTCGTATTGAAGTGCTGTGAGATTTTTCTTCAATTCACTCTTTGGAGTAGCTTGATATTTTTTATCGCTCAATTCAGGCCAATTCGCTTTGATAAATGCGTCTCTACCACTTCCATTCCGATAAGCATAGTATTCCTTTGGACTTTTTTTGTAGTAATCCTGATGGTAATCTTCTGCAGCATAGAAATTGGTGTATTTGATAATCGGGGTGGCTACAGGTTTTTTAAACCTTCCGGACTTATCCAATCTTGCTTTGGATTCCTCTGCTACTTTTTTCTGCTCCGCATCATGGAAGAAAATAGCTGATTTGTACTGAGGACCTCTGTCGTAAAATGAACCTCCCACATCTGTAGGATCATAGGTTTGCCAGAAAATATCTACTAATTCAGAATAGCTGATCACCTCGGGATCAAAAGTGATTTGTACAGCCTCTTTATGTGAGGTTTTTCCCGAGGACACCTCACTGTAAGTGGGGTTCTTTTCCTTGCCTCCGGAGTAACCCGAAATCACCGAAATCACCCCGTCAAGATCTTCAAATGGCGCTTCAACACACCAAAAACAACCACCTGCGAATGTGGCCAGTTGAGTTTTGGAAGAAAAAACCACATTTGCCTCAGGCTCTACCTGTCCTGCGTTTAGCTTTGCGTTCTCGGAAGGTGAACTTCCACAAGCCATCAAGAGGCTCACTATCAGACTTATCATAAATATTGGGATATTTTGCAATTTTTGCATCTGGTGAAGGTTATACAGATTTATTTGAATTTTTGGTCAACTTTTTGACATGGGTTTAACAATCAAGATATTGCTTGTGTTTCAGCTGTTTTCTTAATAGTTATTAAATCTACTTTGAATAAAGTACGGCACAAACAGAAAATTGGATTGTCGGCTCGGTTACATTTCAGGCATTTGCTGCGACAAAGAACCAAATTAAACTCTGATAAGATGACTAATAATAAGATGACGAAAAGCAAAAAATCAGCATTTTTGATCATTATGAGCTTGTTTTTGGGTATTTCAGCTCATTCCCAGCAAGGCTCTGGATTTGGATTCAAAGGTGGAATGAATTTCAACACCAGCGGTAAATACTTCAAAGATGCGGGCCAGATTTTCTCCAGCCCAAGTGAAAACATGGGTTATCACCTGGGTGTTTTTTTTCAACTATCCAGTTACGATATCTCATTAAGACCGGAGATGATCTATACTAAGTCAAAATTTGAAACGAGTTTGGGTGCTGTAGATTATCAGAAAGTTGACCTGCCTGTATTGGTGAAAATGAGACTTTTTAAGGTTATTGGCTTTTCCATCGGTCCATCTCTGCACTACACCTTCGAGGAGAAGTTTTCGGTGCCTGAAAATTTCCAAAAAACCGAGCCCTTCGGTCTGGGTTTTCAGATGGGTTTGGGAGTCAATATTGGTCCCGTAGGCTTGGACTTGAGATTTGAGCGGGAAATGAATGAGCGCAAATACTCCTTTGAGAATGTTCTGGGAAAAGAAGATTACAAAAATCAACAGTTGATTCTCGGACTTTCTTTTATGATACCTGGGAAAAGAATCAAATAGAGATTTCTTTATTTGGTGTGGAGGATTTTGATTCCTTTTCAATTTCTATGTTATAATTGCCAGAGATGCACGGCTATTTATCTGTGCATCTGTGGCAATTAAAATTTTTAGTCAGGGTTTGCTTTGATTTGGCCAATCCAGTTTATCATCATGGTTGTTGCCCCTCGGATTGGTATAAGAGGGATCTCGGTCGTTTGAAGAAATTTCCTTGCTTGAGTTCTTCAAATAAAAACCCATTTCAATTTTCCATGATTTCTTTATCTTGACCGGGCCAAAATAACCAGCTCAGTTTATGATCAAAAAATTAATGGCACTTGGGCTTTTGAGCTTGATAATGTGGAGTTGTGCCAAAAAAGACGAAGATCCCTTCGCAACCATTCGACCTGAGGAAAGTCGTTTTACCAAAATCACCCTTGTCGAAAAACTCAATGAACCCATGGAATTGGAGGTTCTGGATAATTTTGACGTGCTTTTTATCGAGCGGGCCGGAAAAATCAGAAAGTTTGTTGCACAAAGCGGTGAAGTGGAGGAAATAGGATTTTTGGATGTCTATTCCCAGGCTGAGGATGGATTGCTGGGTTTGGCCAAAGACCCAAAATTCAAGGAAAATCAATGGATTTACCTATACTATTCACCGGCAGGGGATCTGGAAATCAACCGGCTTTCCCGCTTCACCTTGGTGGATGGATTTTTGGATAAGTCCACTGAAAAAATAATGTTGGAAATCCCGGTATTCCGGGGTTGCTGCCATTCGGGAGGATCGCTTGAGTTTGATTCCAAAGGCAATTTATTTTTGAGTTTGGGAGATGATACGACTCCTTTTGAATCCGATAATTACAATCCTATAGATGAGCGAAAAGGCCGACCGGCAAATGTAGACGCTCAAAAAACCTCAGGAAATTCCAATGATCTGAGAGGTTCAATCATTCGGATTACGCCACAGGCAGATGGAACTTACACCATTCCGGAAGGTAATCTTTTTCCCGTAGGAACTCCAAATACACGTCCCGAAATCTATGTGAAAGGCAATCGAAACCCTTTTCGGATCGGAATTGATCAGCGCAATGGCAACTTGTTTTGGGGCGAAGTTGGTCCGGATGCTTCGGTAGACAGTTTGAAGCGAGGGCCAAAAGGCCACGATGAGTTTAACCTAGCCACCAAACCCGGTTATTTTGGATGGCCTTATTTTGTGGGGAATAATAAACCGTATTGGAAATATGATTTTGAGAAGCAGGAAAGCCTTTTCGAATTTGAACCATCTGCGCCAAAAAACACCTCGCCCAACAGTACAGGAATTGAGATTTTGCCGCCCGCTACTCCAGCCCTGATTTGGTATCCTTACGATGAATCTACTGAGTTTCCTATGCTCGGTACAGGCGGAAGGAACGCCATGGCCGGGCCAGTTTACTACAGGGCAGACAATGAAGCCTCTGAGGTTCGTTTTCCTGGATATTTCGATGGGAAGGGCATTTTATATGATTGGATGCGCAATTGGGTTTTTACTGTGAGTCTGACAGATGATTATAAATATGATACCATGGAGCGCTTCATGCCATCCACTGTTTTCGACAAACCTGTCGATATGCAATTTGCCAAAGACGGTTCGCTTTATATTTTAGAATATGGAACCTTCTGGAGTTCCCAAAATGATGACTCTGGGATTTATAGAATTGAATTTGCGGCTGGAAACAGAAAACCACAAGTCAAAGTCAGTGCTGACAAAACCGTTGGTGCAGCTCCTTTAGCTGTGAAGTTTTCATCAGAAGGGACTGTGGATCTGGATCCGGAAGACCAACTTACGTATGTGTGGGATTTTGGCAAGGGGCAAAGTTCCAGCGATGCTAACCCAGCATTTATCTTTGAAAAGCCGGGTGTTTATCCTGTCAAACTTACGGTTAAAGATCGGGCAGGAGCCAGTTCAGTGGCAAATCTTGAGATCAAAGTGGGGAATGAAGCACCAGTTGTGAATATTGACTGGAAGCAAAACAAAAGTTTCTATTTCGGGCCTGAATCCGTCCCGTACCAAGTAATTGTAAGTGATCTGGAAGACGGTAAAATAGATCCTTCCCGAGTGAATTTTAGCATTGATTATTTAGAGGGTGGATATGATTTAATCCAAATTGGACATCAGCAGGAACAAATTCATCACGGGGAATCATATATTACTCAAGCTGGCTGTAAGGCCTGTCATGCCATAGAGAAGGAATCTGTCGGACCAAATTATACCGCGGTTTCACAGAAGTATAAAGATCGACCCGATGCCAATACCTATTTGGCAGGGAGGATTATCAACGGTGGAGGAGGAGTATGGGGCGAGCGGGTGATGCCAGGGCATCCCCAATTGGAATCTTCCCAAGTTGAAAAAATGGTCGAGTTTATTTTGGGCATTGCCAACCCTCAGGCTGGAAGTAGTGCTTTACCACTTCAGGGAAACTTTAAACTGGACAAAGTACAAAATCCGGAAGGTTACTATCTCATCCAAGCTGCATATGAAGACAAAGGTGCGAATGGAATTGCTCCGCAAAAATCGATGAGTCAATTGACCTTGAGAAACAGTTTGGTGCGTGCTTCTACCGCAGCTCAGCTTAAAGACGTAGCTAAGGCCAACGGTCCTCAATTTCAGTTTGTAAAGTTTACGGCCAGAAATTCATGGATCGTCTTTGACAAGCTGGATCTAACAGGAATTTCAGCATTGGAACTCGCTATAAATCCCGGAAATGCGAAAGGAACGCTACAGGTCAGAATCGGAAGTCCGGAAGGTAAATTGATCGCTGAGACGAAAGTCCTGAGTAAAGACGACCGTCCAAAAAATTTGGAAGGACAGTTTTTCAATGTGAAACTGAGCCTGGAGCCGACGTTGGATTTTCAGGATCTCTATTTTGTGTTTCAACCGGAAGGCGAGGTTTCCATTTGGAATACGTTCAACTTAAACACCATCAAGTTTGTCAGATAATTCTGGAAAGCCCGAAATCCAATAGTTTCGGGCTTTTTCCTATTACAAATGAGCTGAGAAGAAAGCTTTTAGTTTGACAGCTTCCTCATCATCTACTTTCTTGTCTTCAAGAACAGATGCAATCAAAGAAAACAGTTCATCGAAAGGTGTTGATTTTCTCAAATGTTCGTTCTTTTCCAGCCATTGATTGAGTTTGTAGATTTCATAGGTATTTACGTCTCCGCTGGCAAGAATTCCTTTAAAGATTCCGTTCAGAAAATATAGGTTGGGTTCTTTGTCATTTATTGACCCGGTTTCTTCCAAAAAGCTATTGAGGATGTTCTTTAGCGCCTCTATTTCTTCTTTATTGACTTTGCCGTCTTCTATAATAGGTTTGATTTGACTGTGAAGCCGTTGAAATGAATCCATTTCACAAAGTGGTTCATTTTCATAACACCAACTTTTCATTGCTTCATACTCATTTTTGGTAATGATCCCATCCAAGGCTATCCCATAAATTAATCCAGCCAGCTGGTAAGCCGCATTTCTTATCTCCTCATTTTTCATGTGTTTATAATTTGTTTTTTAGCTGTCACATGGAATGCCCTTTATAATCATTCCCCTGTGTGATCCCGTACCTACGGGATCATGGGCATTTCATCTGTTTATAATTTGTTTTTTAGCTGTCACATGGAATGCCCTTTATAATCATTCCCCTGTGTGATCCCGTACCTACGGGATCATGGGCATTTCATCTTTTTATAATTTGTTTTTCAAAGGCCATCCCGATAGCTATCAGGGCATCCCAGCGTGATCCCGTATTTACGGGATCTTGGGCATTTCATCTCTTTTTTTGAAAAGAATTTACAACCAATTCTTTAAAAAAGTCAGGGTCGGTGGAAATTAGTTTTTGAGTTAGTTTAAAATTGTTGAAACGCCCATGATCCCGTAGGTACGCAATCACACAACTTGTCCCAAACTGGTTTCGTGAGGGAAATGATTATTTAATATATTCCACCTGCCTGCCGGCAGCTGTGGCTATTAAAAACAAATTCAAAAAATAAATAAATTGAGAGACTTATTAGTCACTTAAAACTCATCGTAAACACCGTCTTCACTCCCGGTACAGAAGTTACCTGAAGACTGCCTTTGTGAAGGTTCATGATCTGTCGCGAAATCGCCAACCCAATTCCTGAACCGGTCTTTTTGGTGGTGTAGAAAGGAACAAAAATTCGCTCCAAGGCTTCAGGGATTATCCCCGGCCCGTGGTCCTCCACCTGAATAATTTTGCCCAAGTCTCCTTGCCCTAGAGCCCTTAGACAGATGGTTCGATCTGCTTGGTTTTGGATGGATTCGCCCGCATTTTTCACCAGATTGATCAAAATCATGGTAATCTGATCCGGATCACAAAGGACCTCCAAATCCCCCGGAATTATTTCAGTTTGGATGTCAATCTGATTTGACTTTAATTCTTCCTTCATCAATCCGATCACATTTTCAAATAGAGCCTTCACCGCAATTAGTTCTTTTTTGGGCTCCGGAATATTGGTGTAATCACGATAAGCATTTACAAAATTCACCAAACCCTTACTCCGGTTGGCGATGGTGTCCAACCCTTCCTGTATATCCTGAAAACCTTCTCTTTTGATCAAAAATCCCTCCTGTTGCACATAGCTATCCTCATCCAGAATCGTCCGGAGCGACTCCACCAAACTCGAAATCGGAGTGATTGAATTCATGATTTCGTGTCGAAGGACTTTGGTCAGGTTTTGCCAAGCCTCAAGTTCGTTAGACTGGAGCTCGGCGTTAATGTTTTGCAGGGAAAGGAGCGACCAACTTTGTCCTCCCATCTTCAGGGAGGCAGATTGGATGATGAGGTGGAGACTGTTGTTCACCTTAAATGAAATGCGCTGTCCCGGCTTCATTTCCATCACCTCCATCAATAATTTCGGCGATAATTTCCCCAGATCTTTGATGTCTCTGAATTGTGGGATTTGCAGTAAATGCTTTGCTGCATTATTAATGATCCCGATTTTTCCCTCAGCATTGAAAGATATAATACCGGAATTGATATGCTGAATGATGACTTGAAGGAATAGCATCTGTTCTTCCTTTTCAGCCCGTGTCTGTTTGAACACTTCCATGACTTCATTGAAAGCCAGGTTGACTTCCCGGAAAGAACCGCCCATTTTGCTGTCAGAGGTGAAAGAAGAGGAAAAGTCAGTGAATCGGATCGAGTCCAGAAAGCGGGCAAGTTTGTGGTTGATCGAGTTGACATAATAAATCATCTCACCGGCTAAAAAAGCGACAACCAAAGCCAAAATGCCCGGTGCTAGCCATAATTCCTGCACATAGAAAAGCCAAATTCCCGAAAAAAGACAAATGGTAATCAGAATTATTCGGACAATAATCCCTGTTGAAAACCGCTTATAGACCATATTTTTCCAATCTTCTGTAAAGGGAGGATCGAGTCAAACCCAATTCGTCTGCCGCACGGGTGATATGCCCATTGTGCTTTTGTAGCGCTTTGCGGATCAGGATCCGCTCTACATCTTCAATATTGAGGTGTTCCAAGGTTACCGATTCATCTTTCTGATCAGGCTGTGCCATTTTCTGCAAGAATAAGTCTTCAGGCTGCAGGACATTGTGATTGCTCATGATGACTGCGCGTTCGATGGAGTGCTGAAGCTCACGGATATTTCCAGGCCAGTGGTATTTGGACATGCGCTTTATCAGGGGTTCGGAGGCCTTGCGAATGTCTTTGTTGTATTTTTTGGAATAAAATGAGATGAAATGATCCGCTAAGACGGGAATATCCTCTACTCGCTCTCGGAGTGGAGGGAGCTGAATTTCGATGGTGTTGATCCGATAGAGTAAATCCTGACGGAATCCATTATCATAAACCATGTCGTGGATTGGCATATTGGTCGCTGAAATCAGACGAATATTGACATCGACCGGGCGATTGGTTCCGACTCGGGTTACTTGTCGGTTTTGTAAGACTGCCAGGAGCTTGGCCTGAAGAGGCAAAGGTAAATTCCCGATTTCATCCAAAAAAAGCGTCCCCTTATGCGCCTGCTCAAATCTTCCTGCCCGATCTTCTTTGGCGTCTGTGAAAGATCCTTTTTTATGCCCAAATAGCTCAGATTCAAAAAGAGTAGCAGTGATAGATCCCAAATCAACCCCCACAAATGCCTCCCGATTTCTTCGGGAATGTCGGTGGATTGCACGCGCGATGAGTTCCTTTCCTGTGCCATTTTCTCCCAAAATCAATACATTGGCGTCTGTTGCTGCCACTCGCTCGATCGTCTCGAAAACCTTCTGCATGGCTACACTTTGACCGATGATGTCTTTGAATTTATTGTCAATGTCCTGTTGTAGGGTGTCTTTTTGATCTTTGAGCAGGTTGACTTCCAATTTTTTTTGTCGGAGGTTCAGGGCTGAACTCAAGGTGGCAAGCAAACGCTCGTTTTCCCAAGGCTTTAATACAAAATCTGTCGCACCCTCTTTAATGGCCTTCACTGCCAAATTCACATCTCCATAAGCGGTAATCAATACCACCACTGCAGAAGGATCCAATTCGAGAATTCGATCCAGCCAATAGAAACCTTCCTGACCCGAACTGACATCTTTTGTGAAATTCATGTCAAGCAGAATCACATCATAGTTTTCATTGTGTGTCAGAATAGGAAGTAAGTCAGGGTTGGTCTCGGTGTCAACTTGAGCGAAATGTCGCTTCAGAAAGATCTTCGCTGCTTTCAGCAGGTCTTCGTTGTCATCCACGATGAGAATTTTACCAAATCTTTGATCATTCATGGGAGAGGACGGTTAAATTTATTGGTATTAAATTAAAATGGCAGAAGCCCGTATTCCGAAGAAGAAAAGCCATAAGTCAGCATTATTTAGAGTTGATTCAATATAAATCTACTCTCGCTTTAGCACTAAGTAGAAGGTGTACTTTTCCTGAACAAGGCTAACTGATAGTCCGACGCTGCGACTGATTACTGCAAACTGCCCACTGCCTTCTTGATCCAAAAGTTTGCCGATTTTTCAGAATGAATAAAAAGGAGTAAAAAGTGCCATTTTCGGTCGATTATGGCCGATTTTGGAATCAACTTTTATCTGAATAAGGTACTGAAAAAAAATCGGGATTGATCCACTTTTGTTCGGTGGCGGACGATATTGTTCGAGACTCGAAATTTACATTTTCTGCAAATCCTGATTTGGAGTGCCTGCAGGCTGTTTTTTGCATGGCACATCATTTGGCATAAAGAGGACAAGCCAATGAGGGCATTTTCACACAATGGACAGAAAAATAGAAAAGAAAACATGGACTCTTAAAAGAATCGCTGCCGTGATCGGAGGTGCAGTCTTGGTGGGAGGAATTATCTACCAAATTGGATATGCTGACCATCGATCCACGATGAATGTTGACAAGGATCGATTGAGTATAGCCGCCGTTTCAAAAGGAGAATTTACCGACTACATTCTCGTCTCAGGTCAGATAGAACCTGCCCGGACGGTATTCCTTGATGCAATCGAAGGCGGTATGGTCAATCAGGTCATAAGGGAATCAGGAGCTTTGCTTAAGAAAGGGGATACGATTTTGGTCTTGAATAACTCCAACCTTCAACTCGATGTCATGCAACGGGAGACCATGCTTTACGAGCAAATCAACAACTTGAGACAAACACGGCTTTTGCTGGATCAAAACGATTTGAATCAACAGGGGCAACTGGCCGAAATCGATTATCAGATCAGCTTGCTCAAGCCTCAATATGAGCGATTCAAACAGCTTCATGAAAAAAAACTGGTTTCCGACCGTGAATTCGAAGAGGTTAAAGAGCAGTATGAATACAATGTAAAACGCAAAAAACTCACCTATACGTCCTACCGAAACGATTCCATTGCCAGGTCATTTCAGTTGAGTCAGTTGCGCCAATCGGAGGGAAGAATGAATGCATCGCTCAATGGAGTCGGCAATATCCTGAACAATCTGGTGATCACTGCTCCCATCGCAGGGCAATTGGCTACGCCTCAGCAACTCGAAATCGGTCAGGCTATCAATCCCGGCCAACGCTATGGCCAGATTGATATTTTGGATGAATTCAAAGTGAGAGTACCTATTGATGAACTCTACCTCCCGAGAATCGGTCAGGGACTACGTGGTAAATTCACCTTAAGTGGACAAGATTACGAACTCGAAATCACCAAAATCTACCCAACGATCACCAATGGCCGATTTGAAGTAGATATGGCTTTTACCGGTGAAAATCCTGCCGGAATCCGACGTGGTCAAAGTGTACGAATCCGCCTTGAATTAGGTCAAAGTGAACAAAGCATGCTATTGCCAACAGGTGGGTTTTTCAAGGATACAGGAGGAAATTGGGTTTTTGTTCTCAATGCAGCTGGAAATGCAGAAAGACGAAATATTCGATTGGGCAGAAAAAATCCAGAGTTCTATGAAGTCCTCGAAGGCTTGGTTGAAGGCGAAAAAGTCATCGTCAGCGGGTATGAGAATTTTGGGAACAATGAGGTGCTGGAGCTTAGGTGATGTCGGACGTATGATTTCGGATTTCGGATTTTCATAACCCCGAGCTCTGAAAGTAAATCCGATATAATTGTATTGGTATAAAGAAGTTGAAAATCAATTAAATAGAAAAATAAATCAACAAAGTGGATCAAGACTTTGGGTTATAGAAATCCGAAATCTGAGATCCGAAATCCGAAATCCAAATGGTAAACGTCATCAAAACTGTAAACCTTCGCAAGCTATATGCTACCGAAGAAGTGGAAACCACTGCGCTGGATGGTATCCAAATTGAAATTAAAAAAGGCGAATTCGTCGCCATCATGGGCCCCTCAGGTTGTGGTAAATCCACGCTCCTAAATATCATCGGCCTGCTGGATAATCCGGATGGGGGAGAGTATTACTTTCTGGATCAGGAAGTGGCAAAATTCTCCGAACGTCAACGTTCTGCCTTGAGAAAAGGAAACATCGGTTTCGTCTTTCAGTCATTCAATCTGATTGATGAACTGACTGTGTTCGAAAATGTCGAATTGCCTTTGCTTTACCTCAAAATCCCTTCTGACGAGCGAAAGACTAAGGTGGAACAAGTGCTGACTCGTATGAACATCATGCACCGAAGAAATCACTTCCCACAGCAACTTTCAGGCGGGCAGCAACAGCGTGTGGCGATTGCCCGTGCGATTGTAGCCAAGCCATCTGTGATCCTTGCCGATGAACCTACCGGTAACCTGGATTCCACTAACGGCGAAGAAGTAATGCGCCTGCTCGAAGAGCTCAACAACGAGGGAACCACCATCGTGATGGTAACGCACTCTCCGCACGATGCCAACTACGCCCACCGAATCATCAATCTATTTGATGGAAAAGTGGTCACGGAGAATATCCGGGAGCAGTTTCATGTGTAGTAGGGATTGAAAGATTGAAAGATTTCAAAATTGAAAAATTGGGGTGTTATGATAAAAATAGAGCATAAACATAAATGACCTAAATCATTAAATTGATTATGTATATAAGCAAATACACCTGTAGTCAAATTTTATTTGATGCACCTCGACTTCGCTCGGTGTCCAGCGACGTCGTTTGAGGGGGAGGGGAGGGAAATGCGGCTGCCGCAATTCCCTCCCCTCCACTTTCAAAATAAGAGAATCGGTGGCCGAGCGAAGTCGAGGCCATTTTGTCAAAATGATTAGGTGGTAAGAAAGCGAATGATCATTTAATTGAATTTTAAATAATCAATTATAAATCAAGCCACTCTGGAAGTTCTAAATCTTTCAATTTTCCAATTTTCCAATCTTTAATTTAAAATCATGCTCCACCACTACCTCCTCCTTGCCATCCGCAACTTTAAAAAGTTCAAGTCCATTTTCTTGATCAACTTGTTGGGTCTTTCTTTGGGATTGACTACGGTTATTTTGATTGGGATGTGGGTGAAGGATGAGCTGTGTATCAATCGATACCATGCAAATTCGGATCGGATCTATGCGGTCATGACCAATCATGATAATGCCGGAGGAATCGTGACTTGGGGAGTCACCCCTGCGGAAATGGCTGAAGCAATGAAAGCTGAACTTCCTCAGGTGGAATTGGCTGCTGGAGTGTCACCTTTTATCAAGGGAATGATCTTCGACTCCGGTACGGATAAACTGGATGCGGAAGGTCTTTTTGTAGATCAGGATTACCTGGACATGTTCAGCCATGAGTTTATCATTGGAAATCGATCCAAAGCGCTGTTGGAAATCAACGCGATTTCCTTATCTGAATCTATGGCAAAAAATCTTTTTGGGTCTCCTGAAAATGCCATGGGAAAATCGCTGAAATGGCAGGTTTTTGACTTCAGTAATGAGGTGGAAGTCACCGGAGTTTACCGGGATTTTGGATCACTTGATGTAGAAAAGCCCGAGTTTTTAATGGCATTTCCTTTTTTCAAAGCTATGCTGGGAGATGGTGCTCATTGGGATAATTTCAACAGTTCTACTGTTGTCCTTTTGCGAGAAGGGATCGATGAAACGGCCTTTAATACTCAGATTGCAAGTTTCATTAAGGATAGAGCCAAAGGATCTAACGTGACTCCATTTGTTCAGCTTTATGCGGATACCTACTTGTATGGGACTTATGAAGGAGGTAAAGTAGCGGGAGGTCGCATTAACTATGTTTGGATATTTTCAGGTATTGCCCTATTTATTCTGCTGATCGCCTGTATCAATTTCATGAATCTGACCACCGCCCGATCTGTGGCAAGAGCCAAAGAAATCGGAGTAAAAAAATCCATGGGCGCATCCCGCATGGGGATTTTTGGCCAGTTTATGGTCGAGTCACTGATGCTTACCTTATTTGCCTTGGTGATTGCAATGATCGCTGTTTCAGTGTTGCAACCTGTCTTCAACAAAGTCACTTTGAAGGAGCTGAGTTTGAGTTTGGGAATGGAAGAAATCCTCATTTTGGTAGGATTTTGGGCGATAACCAGCTTGATAGCCGGGATTTATCCATCGCTCTATTTATCCAAATTCAAGCCCGTTCAGATCATGAAAAACAATCTGAAAGGGAGTGTTGGGGAACTTTTGGCCAGGAAAGGTTTGGTGATATTCCAATTCATGATCTCCATGCTTTTGATCATAGGCGTGGTCGTGATCGGGAAACAGATGAATTACATCCAAAATCAGAATTTAGGATACAATCAATCGCACTTGCTAAAGATTCCGGCTGAATCCATTCCGGCAGCACAGATGACTACTGTCCTTGATCAAGTCAAGGAAGTTGCAGGAGTCGAAAATGCCTCAAGCCTTGCCCATCCATTGGTAGGACTGTCAAGCTCCACGATCGGTTTGACTTGGGAAGGTAAAAATCCAGACGAGCAGGTCAAGTTTGAAAATATCTCTGTCAATATGGGTTTGATCGAAACGATGGATTTTGAGCTGGTGGAGGGAAGGTCTTTTTCCCCTGAATTCGGTGAAGAAAACACCAAAATCATTCTCAACGAAGCAGCTGTCCGCACCATAGGATTTGAAAATCCAATTGGTCAAATCGTCAATCTCTGGGGCAATGACATGGAGGTGATCGGAGTGGTGAAAAACTTCCATTTCGAATCGCTAAAAGAAACAGTAAAACCTGCCTTCATCAAATATGATCCGGGCTTTGCCCAAAATATTATGGTCAGAATTAATACAGCTGATCAACAAAGAACTATCGCCGGAATCACTGGAGTTTTCCAGACTGTCCTAGGGTTAAGAACCGAGATTTCTTTCATGGATGAGTCCTACCAGACACTCTACCTTCAGGAGCAGCGAGTTTCGGTTTTATCTGAATATTTTGGAGTGATTGCCATTTTCCTTTCTTGTTTGGGGCTTTTTGGCTTGGCCGCCTTCACTGCCGAAAGCCGCAAAAAGGAAATTGGTGTTCGCAAAGTACTCGGTGCCTCCATGACCGGAATCCTGAATTTGATCACCTTGGACTTCATCAAATTGGTTTTGATTTCAGTAGTAATTGCACTTCCATTGGGCTGGTATTTTGCCAATTCCTGGCTGGAGACTTACGCCTTTCAGACTAAGCTCAGCTGGTGGATTTTTGTAGGATCGGGTTTGATTTTATTGATAATTGCCATTATGACAGTAGGTTATCAGGCATACAAAGCGGCATCTTCCAATCCGGTCAATTCGCTTAGAAGCGACTGAAGGAAGTAGCAAGTATCAAGACCTTAGATTTTAAGAAACAAGAGCCGAGAAACAAGAGCCTCGATTTGTTCTCCGTCTGCCAGGATACGTCCCTACTTTCCACAAGTTTCTCGAAGGAAACTTCACTGGAATTCCCCGGAATTTTATTGAACAAACTCATAAGATATATATAGTTGATTTGGTTTGAATTTGTGTTGAAGTTAGCCAATAATACCTTCTTTTGTACCTCATTCCTTTGACTTAGCAATCCCTACCCGGGATTCAACTTTTGAAAAATTGTGAACACCACTAGCCGGATTTAGTTTACCGAAGCAAGCAAAAATGACACTTTGCTAAAAAAAGGCTAAGCCAGTTGTTTAAATTGTGCTTAATCCCCCAAATTCAATTTTAACACAACATTATCTTTTCCCATCAGTTTGATAGATGCCGGGTTTTTTTCATTTTCAATTTGATATCCCCCGATAAAAGCGCAATTTTTGCAGCCTCACATTATTCAAACAATCCCTGGTAAATGAACCGATACATTGATCTAATCCAACAGACTTTTGATTTCCCTACCAAAGAGTTTCATGTAGAGAACAATGAACTCTTTTTTAATGGAGTCAATCTGATGGGAATCATTGACACCTATGGCACACCGCTAAAGCTGACCTATCTGCCAAAGATTTCGGAAAGCATCCAAAATGCAAAAACCTTTTTTGGTAATGCGATTGAAACCCATAATTATCAGGGGAAATATACCTATTGCTATTGCACGAAGTCCTCGCACTTTAGTTTTGTGTTGGATGAAGCGCTAAAGAATGACATCCATATCGAGACATCCTCGACTTTTGATATTCCCTTGGTGAGAAGTCTTTTTGCAAAAGGGAAAATCACCAAAGACACCTTTATCGTCTGTAACGGCTTCAAGCGGGAACTCTATAAAAAATATATCACTGAGTTGCTCAATGACGGATTTCACAACTGTGTGCCTATCCTGGACAATATCGGCGAGATCGACTATTACCTGGAGCATGTGAAAGTTCCTTTTCAGGTGGGAATCCGTATCGCCGCAGACGAGGAACCTAAATTCGGTTTCTACACCTCCCGTCTCGGTGTGAGGTACAACGATATTCTGAAACTTTACGAAGAAAAAATCAAGGATCATCCTTTGGTCAGCCTGAAGATGCTGCACTTTTTTATCAATTCAGGGATCAAGGACACGGCATATTATTGGTCCGAATTGACCCGCTTTATCCAGAAATATGTAGACCTGAAAAAGATCGCTCCAACGCTCGATACCATGGATATCGGCGGCGGTTGGCCGATCAAGACGAATGTGTTTTTCGATTACGATTACCAATACATGGCCGATCAGATCGTCAAAAACATCAAATGGATGTGCGCCAAAAACAACACCACGGAGCCCCATATTTTCACCGAATTTGGCAGCTACACAGTAGGAGAGAGTGGGGCAGTGCTTTATTCCGTTCTGGAAGAAAAGCTCCAAAACGACAAGGAATTATGGTACATGATCGACGGTTCTTTTATTACCCAACTTCCGGACAGCTGGGGGCTAAACCAAAAGTACATTATGCTTGCGGTGAACAACTGGGATGAAACCTACCAGGGAATTTCACTTGGCGGCCTGACCTGCGACAGCATGGATTATTATAATTCCGAAGCTCACCAATTCAATATTTACCTGCCTAAAATCGAACCCGGAAGAAAGCAATACATCGGCTTCTTCCATACCGGGGCCTACCAAGAATCCTTGGGAGGCTACGGCGGGATACAGCATTGTCTGATTCCTGCACCCAAGCATGTCTTGATCGATCGGGATGAAAACGGAAACATCACGCACCGCCTCTTCGCCAAAGATCAGACAGAGGAGAGTATGCTGAAGGTGTTGGGGTATTGAGAGGAGAGACCCCGCCAAGGCGGGCAGGCGGAGACGGAAGACGGGAGGAAGTTGGCAGTGAGCAGTTGGCAGTGGGCAAATCCTTGAGAATTGAACATTGAATTTGAAAATTGATCATTTTCCTCACCTCACCGTCACATGATAGCAACTTTGCTTTCGCTCCTTAATGAAGAATATTTTGTTGGCGGCCTGAAATTCATTCAGCACTGTTTCCAGATCTTTTTGGGCGGAGCGGTTCCCGCCTTTTTTCCCATTGAATCGGATGTAGGAGATGTCAAAGGAGACTCCATAGGAATGCGAACTGATACCTGCTGTGGCATTTCGGTTTCGCTTTCTTAGGTTTTGCTGTTGTTCGGGAGTTCGGGTGACGGAAGAAACCGTAAAAAAACTTTCTTGCTTGGTAAGTGATTGAAAAGCTTGACCAATCTCCTCCAAAATTACTTTCGAGCGTGGAGTTACGAAAGGGTGGCTGTGAGTGAGTTCATCAACCAAGTAACCTGTTCCCTGACTTACTGGTACTAACTTTTTATTTTTGATCAACTGCTGAAAATGATCTTCACTTTCAATCAAGCCAAATCCATTGTTTTCGCCGGCGATCAGATGGTTGTCGTATTCTTTGGTTATCTCACGTGTCGGTAGCGTTATATTGAGTTCAGGAGTGGGGACTTCTACAATGATGGGTTCGAATTTCTCAACTGGCTTTGGAGGATCGGGTGTAGCCGTTAAGGCTGAGTAGGTTTTTTTGAGTTGCTTTTTTAGAGCTGGAAAATATTCTTCTGATGCCAATGCTGCTACAGAAAGCAACACGAAAAAAGAGGCCAATAGAATCAGTGGTAATTTTTTCATAGGTAATTCAATCCTCGGGATTTAACTAAATGGGCTTTCAATTCTGGGTGAATTAAAAATTATTAGTTAGCAAACATTAAACCATAAAACTCTTTTTTCTGCTTTTTTGAGAAATTGAATGGGATTTTTTGCTGAACGGCTTAAAAGTTTTCTGAAGGTCAGGGTAAAGATTTTTTGTTGGAGTTAGCTTAAGATTTCTCGATTAACCACAAAGTGAACCGAGGTTAACGAAAAGGATTTTCACCACAGAGGAGGGGAGGATTGCAGTTTTTAATTTATGGTTAATGATTTCCCGCGGATTGGTGCAGAAAAGGTCGCAGATGGTCGCTGATAAGTATGCCTTAGGCATGGTCTGTAAGAGCCCAGTGGGTCATGCTGGGTTATTTATCGGGAAAGGGCAAAAGAGTGCTGCAAGCACAAGCTGTAATTGATATCTGGTATAGGGGTATATGATAAATCAAAATATGACAAATCATAAACACATAAAATGCAAGACCCGGAATTGAGCATTGACAGGGCGCTTGAGCAAAACCTAATGCTAGGTTATTCTGAAAACTGGCACGACTGGAGTTGGAAGCCAAAACCGGTAAAAAGGTTGTAACCGAATTGAATGCTAAAGATGCAATTCTAGGAATAACAGCAAGTGAAGCACTTCTTAGAAAAAAGGGCAAGAATAAATGAATGTTTCTTTTTAAACATTTAGTGAAATATGAATATCCGCTTTCCTAACAGTATCCAAATAAATTAAGTTTTGTAGTTCCAAAAAACGAGCCGTGGACAGTTGACTGTCGTCTGTGGACGATTATCCGCAACTTCTAAAGCATATTTCTAGATTACTGGCAGGATTGCGGATAATCAGATAGTGAAATTTTGAGAATTGTCTGTGGAATCTTTGCGCACTCAATTAGAGCGTTAGCGACTAAAATAAACCTATTGCCGATTGTATATCCCCTCCTTTTTCCTTTGCGGTAAAAAAATCCCGCAGACCTGCTTGCATCTGGCAAGTTCTAACCCAAGTTAACTTATTCTGCAAACTAGATTTGCCACCACCTCAAAACCACTCCTTTTTCATATCAATTGTTGGATACGAAGTAGAATGAAACCGCTCGATCAGGCCCTTGATTTTTGGGAGTTCGTATTCCATAAAGTAGCGGGCGGTTTCGATCTTGCCGAAATAGAAATCCTGTTCGGCTGCACCAGTGTTCAAAGCTTTCTGTGCTGTTTTGGCCTGCTCAAGCCACATCCAAGCGATGCAGATGATTCCGCTTGCTTCCAGAAAAAGCGTGGCATCTGACAGAAAAATCTCCGGCCCCTGATTCATTTTGAAAAGCAGCTGTGCTGCCCCATGATTGAATTTTTTGAATTGATTTTCAAAGCTTTGTCTCAGTTCACCTAAAGCCGAATAGGCTCTAGCGGCATCCACACTTTTCTGGATTTCCCTTTGCAAAAGCTTCCAGCCCAAACCTTCCTGAATCAGGACTTTTCTCCCTAATAGATCCAAACCATGAATTCCTGTTGTCCCCTCATGAATCGGATGGATGCGTGCTTCACGGTAGTATTGCTCCACCGGGAAATCGGTGGTGTAACCTGCACCTCCCAAAATCTGCACTGCGGCTGAGGTACTTTGTACTCCCATTTCCGAAGGATAGCTTTTTGCAATCGGAGTCAACAGGTCCAAGAGTGCTTCCTGCTCTTTTTTGGTAGATGAATCGACCTCATGCGCGATTTTATCGGAAAGGATTGCGCAATAAATCAGCAGTGCCAATGATCCTTCTACCACGCTTTTCTGGAAAAGCAGCAACCGCTTTACATCCGCATGCTCGATAATTGGAACCTGCGCTTGGCTGAGGTCTTTTTCATTGATTTTGCGGCCTTGGGGTCGTTCCTTGGCATACGCCAAAGAAGCCTGAAACGCGGCCGAAGCGATCGCCACTGCATTCATACCCACTCCCAACCGCGCCTCATTCATCATCTGAAACATATATTTCAATCCCTGATTGGCCTCACCTAACAAATAGCCTTCACAGGCATCATTGCTTCCAATCATCAAATGGGCAATAGGTGCGCCCTTGTAGCCCATTTTGTGATAGATTCCCTGAGTCAACACATCGTTTGGCTCATTCGAGATCCGTTTTTTTGGGACGACAAACAGAGAAATGCCTTTGGTGCCGGCGGGTGCGCCCTGTATCCGGGCAAGCATCAGGTGGATGATATTTTCGCAGGCATCATGATCTCCTGCGGAAATGTAGATTTTCTGTCCTTTGATCCTGAAAACTCCCGGTGCTTCAGTTGGGAAGGCTGTGGTGGAAATGTCTGAAAGCGAACTGCCTGCATCGGGCTCGGTTAAGGCCATTGTACCTTGCCAAGCTCCGGAGTACATTTTCGGAGTGAATTTCTCGATTAATTCTTTTGATCCAAAGGTCCGGATCAGGTTGGCTGCACCGGTGGTCAAAAATGGAAAAACGCTGGCAGAGTAGTTAGCCGCCTGAAATATAAAGCCCGACGTAATGTGAATTGTCCAAGGAAGTTGCTGTCCGCCCTCTTCATATGAAAATAGCGCATTGATCCAGCCATCTTGACCAAATTGTCGGATGATGGTCTTCATGCCTGGGTGGATTCGAATTTTTCCGTCGATTAATTGAGGTTCATTTCGATCCATTTCAGTGAGAAGAGGGCGCAGAGACTTCTCAGCAATTTGTTCTGCTGAGTCCAAAACCAATCTAAACGTCTCCTCAGAATGATCCGCGAAATAGGGGATTTGGGTTAGTTCAAGACAGTTTTGGTTTTCAAAAAGCTGGAATTGCAGGTCTCTTTTGGAATAGAATCGGGTCATGAGGGTTTAGGCTTTCGGATAAATACCGGGTAATCTCTGAAATATTCCATTGGTTTTATTCTCTCACAGATTTCTCAGATGGGCACAGATAAATTTCCCATCTGTGGTGATCTGTGGTATCTGTGAGCCTTTTAATATTTTCTAGTAGCCACAATAATCCCTGTGGACCAATTGAGCTTTGTGATGTTTAAGAAAGGGTAAGACTCCAGTTTTTTGACAAACTTTTCTGCTTTTTCTGCATGTCCTTCCGGCCAGTTAGGTTGAGGCAACATGTCATCTACAATGTAAAAGCCACCGATTTTCAGCATTTCCAAAACTTCATCAAGCAGAAGATATTTGCCATGCCAGGTATCAGCGAAAATGTAATCAAATCGACTGTCCCTGTTAGACTCTACCCATTTTTCCCCATCAATCAATTCCAGTTTCAGGCGAGGATCACTGCCTAAAAATTTCCGGGCAATCGACAAAACTGAATCATCAAAATCGATAGAAGTAAGCATGGCGTTTTCATCCATTCCATCCAGTATCCAAGCCGTCGAAAGTCCTGTACCCGTACCCAATTCCAGAAATTTACCTCCAGGTTTGGTTACTGCCAAAGTTCTAAGCAGGCTACAGGCTTCCAAGTCTGAAGCCATGTTGAACCCACTTTCTTCGGTCGCTTTTTGGATTTCAAGATAGGATTGAGGTAAAGGATCGTAGCTTTCGTTCATAAGATTTGATTGTAAAAGGGCTCGTTTATAATTCGAATAAAAATTGAAAAATCCACCTGAATCGTTTCAGGCGGATCTATTGAAATATTAAGAATTTTATTGATCAACTATAGTCAATGTGTTTTGAAATTAGAACCCAGAGACAAAAGACAAGAATTTTAAATATCAGCTCCTCGATATTTACATTCTCGAGGTTATATCTATTTGATTTCTAATCCCTTTTGAAAGGATTTCATATATCGGTCATTCAGAGCTGGATTTAACAATGAAAGAAAGACGGTGAACACTATAAAACTTCATGCTGACTGCCTACTCACTACTCACCCTTCACCACTCACAACTTACAAACCTCCCAACTTTCTATCCTCCAAACCTCCTAGCTCCCCGCCTTTTTTACCCAAAGCAGCGCCTCTTCCACACCGCGGATTTCGGCCAGACCTTTAAGTCTGCCAATGGCAGAGTAGCCCGGATTGGTCTTTTTATGTAGGTCGTCCAACATCTGATGTCCATGGTCAGGACGCATGGGAAGACTCTTGCCGCGTTTTTCCTGCACTTTCAGAATCTCATCAATGACTTCTACCATGGGTACATTTCCTTCGAGGTGGTTGTCTTCGTAGAAGTTTCCTGCAGCGTCTCTTTTGGTGCTGCGCAAATGGATAAAGTGGATGCGATCCCCAAATTCACGAACCATCGCCGGAAGGTCATTGTCCGCCCGCACTCCGTAGGACCCGGTACAGAAAGTCAGTCCATTGTGATGGCTTGGAGTTTCTGAAAGTATTCTGCGTGCATCTGAAGCCGTACTGACGACTCTCGGAAGTCCATAAAGTGAGAAAGGTGGGTCATCGGGATGGATGCAGAGGTAGATGCCCACTTCTTCTGCAACGGGCGTGACCGCATCCAGGAAAAGCCTGAGATGTTCTGCCAGTTTTTTGGCATCGATTCCTTCATAGGTTTTGAGCATGGCCCGAAACTCATCTAAGGTATAGCCAATTTCAGATCCCGGCAGACCTTTCAGAATGTTTTCTTTGATCAGCTGCTTTTGCTCATGATCCAATCCTTCATAGTAGGACTTTACTTCCGCTATTTCTTCTGGGGAATATTCTGAGGCCGCTTCAGGTCTTTGAAGGATAAATAAGTCAAATGCCTGAACCGCCTTTTTTTCGTAAAGAAGTGCTTTTGCTCCGTTAGGAAGTTCATATTCCAGGTTTGTCCGGGTCCAGTCCAAGATCGGCATGAAGTTGTAGCAAACAGTGTAAACTCCTTCTGCAGCAAGATTCCGGAGGGTTTGCTTATAGTTTTCGATGACCTGCTCAAAGTCTCCAGTGCGGGTTTTGATCACTTCATGTACCGGAACTGACTCTACCACAGACCAAGTAAGGCCTGCTGCTTCGATTAGTTGCTTGCGCATTCGGATTTCTTCCCGACTCCAAACTTCCCCGTTGGGAATATGGTGAAGGGCATTCACTATCCCGGTGGCACCGGATTGTAGAATGTCCCGCAAACTTACCGGGTCTTTGGGGCCATACCAACGCATGGTCTGTTCCATTTTATGGCTCATGGAAATGGGGGTTTTGGTTATTTGGTTACTGGTTATTGAGTTATTAGTTATTTGGGATTAAGTTATTGGTTAAATGTTAAAAGTTAAGGGTTAATTCCTGCAACAATTAACTTATAACCATTAACAATTAACTTTTTTAAACTCCCGAATACGCGCTGAATCCTCCATCCACGGGAATAATCGTACCCGTAACAAAGGCTGATGCATCGCTGCAAAGCCATTGCAAAGCGCCCAATAAATCCTCAGGTTTTCCGAATCGATTCATCGGCGTATGGGTTTTGATTTGATTTCCACGCTGAGTCAAGCTGCCGTCTGCCTCTGTCAATAAGGTTCGATTTTGCTCGGTCAGGAAAAATCCCGGAGCGATCGCATTGACCCGAAAATCGGGGCCATGTTTTTGGGCGAGCTCCACTGAAAGCCATTTGGTGAGGTTGTCAATGGCAGCCTTGGCAGAGGCATAACCCATCACTCGGGTCATAGGTCTGCTTGCAGCCATTGAACTGACATTCAATATATTTCCTTTGCCTTGCTTAAGCATCAATGGAAGTAAAGCCTTGATTGGAAGCACCGTACCGAGGTAGTTTAAATCCATCACTTTTCTCAATGAAGCAGTATCCAAATCCAAGAAATTCTGATCGGGGCGGATCACCGCTCCGGGCATATTTCCACCCGCCGAATTGATCAAGACATCGATATGTCCATGGTGAGAATCGATGACTTTGGCGACTTTTTCAAGGGAATCCTCGTCGGTCACATCGGCAAAATAGCCGAAAGCCTTTCCTCCCGAAGCATTGATTTCACTGACTAATTGATCTACTTTTTCGGGGCTGCGACCAAGGATCAATAGCTCAGCACCTTGAGAGGCCAAGTGCAAGGCCATCGTGGTACCCAAGACTCCTGTAGCACCTGAAAAGGCGATTTTCTTTCCTTCCAAGGAAAAAAGATTAATAGAGGGCATTAAAGTTTATAGTTAGATGGAGAGAAATCGAAGTAATTTTTAGCGTTTTGATAGCAAATATCTGTAATAAGTTGACCGAGCCACTTTTCATCCCAGGGGAGTTCGCCGTTTTCTACGTCTTTCCCGAAGAGATTGCACAGGATCCTACGGAAGTATTCATGGCGAGGGAAGGAGAGGAAGCTTCTTGAATCTGTCAGCATGCCGATAAAACAGCTCACCAAGCCCATGTTGGAGAGGGTGTTGATTTGCTTTTCCATGCCGTCTTTTTGATCGAGATACCACCAACCCGAACCGAATTGGATTTTTCCTTTGACCGAGCCGTCGTTGAAGTTTCCGATCATCGTTGCAAAAACCTCATTGTCCCGAGGGTTTAGGTTGTAAAGTACCGTTTTGGCCAATTGATCCGAGGAATCGAGGTGGTTTAGAAAATCAGCCATGGCAGTGGCTTGATCATAGTCTCCGATGGAATCGAAGCCGGTGTCAGGACCCAAGGTCTGGAGCATTCGGGAATTTGTATTTCTCAATCCCCCCAGGTGAAACTGCTGTACCCAGCCTTTGGCATGGTACATTTTACAAAGCTTCTGAAGGGTTTTGAATTTGAAATGCTTGATTTCCTCCTCAGTCAGCGGGATGCCCCGAAGTGCTTTTGTCAGAATGCTATCTGAAGAAAGCTGTTCGTTCTTCGAAAAAACCAGATTTTCGAGGCCATGATCAGAAAGTCTGCAACCCCGACTGTGGAAGAAGTCCACACGCTTGGATAATGCCTCAATGAGTTTGTCAAAAGAAGTGATTTCGAAGCCTGCCGCGCTGCCTAATTTTTGGAGATAGGCTCGATATGTCTCTGAATTCTCAATCGCGAAGGACTTATCTGGCCGAAAAGCGGGGTAAAGTTTGACCTGTCCATTGGTAAGATGATACTTTTCATGTTGCTCCAAATTATCCGCAGGATCATCCGTGGAGCAAACCACTTCCACATTCATTCGCTCCAAAAGTCTCTGGGCACGAAAATCGGGATGTTGAAGCATTTCAGATGTTTGGTGATAAACGGCTGCGGCATTTTCAGCAGTGAGCAATTCATCAACTCCAAAATACCGCCTCATTTCCATGTGTGACCAATGATAAAGCGGATTCCGCATCGTGTAGGGAACAGTCGCTGACCATTTCTGAAATTTCTCCAAATCCGAGGCTCCACCAGTTATGAAATGCTCATTGATTCCAAGCGTCCGCATTGCACGCCATTTGTAATGATCGCCCGCAAGCCAGATTTTGGAAATATTTTCAAATTGCCTGTTTCCGGCGAGTTCAGCAGGAGGGAGGTGATTGTGATAATCGATTATTGGAAGATTTTTGGCGTAGTCGTGATATAGGATTCGGGCAAAGTCAGAGTGCAGTAAAAAATCCTCTGTAAGGAAGGAATTTTGGGTTTGAGTAGAGATCATATAACAGGGTCAGGAGGGGCTTTACAGAAATAGTATTACTAACCTAAATTTACCCCGAAATCGTACTTGGAAGTTATCAAAATACGGAAACGTTTGCGAAATTATTTAAGTGGATAAATTTCCTTATTTTAGAACAGTTGAATTTATTCGACAAAGTTAAAAGCATTATTAACCCAAAATACCATGAGTTCCGGAGTCAATTTAAAAGCACTTGCAGCTGAGCTGAAACTTTCACCCTCCACGGTGTCACGTGCATTGAATGACAGCTATGAGATCAGTGAGGCGACCAAAAAAAAGGTCGTATTCATGGCTGAGAAGATGAACTATCAGCCCAATCCGTTTGCCAGGAGTCTCAGAGAAAACAAGAGCAAGACCATAGCTGTGGTCATGCCGGAGCGGATGAGCAGTTTTTTTGCTAAGGTCATAGACGGAATAGAGGAGGTAACACAACAGCATGGCTACCATCTGTTGGTTTACAGCACGCATGAAGATGTAGAACGGGAAAAAAAGATCATCAACCTTCTGATGAACGGTCGGGCTGATGCCATCGTAATGTCTGTTTCCAGTCAAACAAGTGATGTGTCACATTTGGCAAGATTGCATGAGCGGGGCTTTCCCTTGATCTTTTTCGACAGGATCTGCCCGGATATACCCACGACCAAGTTCATTACCAACGACTATGAAAGCTCCTATGAAGGGACCAAGCATTTGATTCAACAGGGATGTCGGAAGATCGCCTTTTTGATGCTTTCCAAAGAGTTGTCCATCACCAAGGAACGGTATCGGGGTTATCTGGATGCGCTGAAAACTGCGGGACTTTCCCCTACACCATCCCTCCAAGTCACCTGTGCGCATGACGAAGAAAAAAACATTGAGGCAATTCGTGCCATGCTGACTTCTGCCGACCGACCGGATGGCTTGTTTTCCTCTGTGGAAAAATTGGCTCTTGCGACCTACCACGCCGTAAAAAGAACTGATATAAAAATCCCTCAGGATCTTAAAATCATCAGCTTCTTTTCCAATATCAGTATTGCAGGACTGTTGACGCCATCGCTCACCACCATCACTCAGCCTACGTTTCAGATAGGTGAAGAATGCGCCAAACTTTTGATCAAAAAGCTGACCAAACCCCGTCAGCCGGATTTGCCAAATCAGCTGATCAGTATTCCATCAAAGATTACCATCAGATCTTCTACAATTGCTGTTTAAATTGTTTGGTTTTCATGTGTTTATAATTTGTTTTTTAGCTGTCACATGGAATGCCCTTTATAATCATTCCCCTGTGTGATCCCGTACCTACGGGATCATGGGCATTTCATCTGTTTATAATTTGTTTTTTAGCTGTCACATGGAATGCCCTTTATAATCATTCCCCTGTGTGATCCCGTACCTACGGGATCATGGGCATTTCATCTGTTTATAATTTGATTTTTTTGGTCAGATGGAATGCACTGGATAAATATCCCCCTGTGTGATCCCGTAAATACGGGATCATGGGCATTTCTTATAACGGAAAACAGCTCCGAATTTCGGAGCTGTTTTTTTTGATAGACCTGTCAGATTTTAACGTTTTTACTTTAATAACCTGGGTTCTGAGGAAAACCACTTGGCCCACCTTCTGCCCGGTCAATTTGATTTTGAGGAATTGGTCGCAAGGCATGGAAGTCCTTGATGTTTGGAGCTCCCTGCGGATTAAATCGCTTCACGCGCTCCACCAGATTTCCCCAACGCTTCAGATCCAGCCAACGGGTTTGTTCCCCCATCAATTCACGAGCTCTCTCTTCCATCAGGAAGTCAAAAGTAAATTGAGCAGGTGTGATTGCCATCGCTGTTTCCCTTCCGGGAAATGCTGCTCTTCTTCTGACATTATTGATGGTGGTAGTCGCTTCGGCAATTTTTCCCTGGCGGAACTGAGCTTCGGCAAGAAGAAGATATGTATCTGCCAATCGCATCGCGATGTAATCGCGACCTCCCTCAAACTGTGTCAAATCTGCTCTTCCCGGATCCATGTGCTTCACCAAAGCAGGGAAGAGATTTTCTCTGTACATGCTCGGGGTTAGTACTTGGTACCTTTTAGTAGCTCGAACAGCAAGCGACATTTCAAAGCCAGGAAGAAAAATAGCAGTATCTCCCAAAGCAAATGTTACGGTCGGCTTACTTCTGTCAAATGAAGTGTTGAATGTACCCGGACGATTTGAACGATAAGTGTCTCTGAAAGTCTTTTTGTATCGACTATCATTGGTTCTTTCTCCAAATACGGTCTCCAAGGCATAGGTAGTAGGCATGTATCTTCTGAAAGGTCTACCGTTTTCGGTATCTCTTCTCATTCCTGCTTGGGTATCGTATTCCATTAAGAAGAATACATGGGCATTGTTACCTCCACCGTTGGTCAACTGGTTTCTCGTATATTGAACAGACCAAATCACTTCGTCATTGATTTCATTACCAAATGCATGGACAGAAGCAAAGTCGGGAAGTAATCTCAAACCATAATTGGCAATTACGCTGTTAAATAAAGGTTCTGCTTTGCCAAAATCATCTGCGGCTTTAGCTGATGAAGTACCTTTTGTTACATACACTCTGCCAAGCAGGTGTTCTGCAGCCCCTCTAGTAGCTCTACCATATTGAAGAGATGCTCTTCTAGCTTCTAAACCTGGAATGGCTTCTGTCAAGTCTTTGATAATAGCTGCATAGATTTCTGATTCTGGATTACGTTTTACCACTCTGGTCGGCACTTTGGTTTCCTCTAATCGCAATTCCACAGGTCCAAATAATTGTACAAGAAGGAAATAGTGATGCGCGCGGATGAATTTTGCTTCAGCTATCCGCTGAGCCTTTACCGCATCTGAGACTCCGGTAATGTTTGGAGCTCTCCCTATTACTGCATTACAGGTGTTAATTCCTCGATAGAACTCGTCCCATAATTCTCTCACATGGCCATTTTGAGAGTCAAATTCGGTAGTGTAGGTATTCATAAATTTCCAAGAACCGTCAGATCCATTGGTATAAACATCCGTCCCGAATTCCGTGAAATTGTTTCCTCGTTCGGTACCATACCAAGCTCTCATAGAGGTGTAGGCCGCATTTACAGCATCATCCAACCCTTTCGGAGAATTCAGATATTCTGATCCGATTTGAGATATTACATCCTCTTGCAGGGCATCCTGGCAGGATTGAGCGAATGCTAAGCTCAATGCGAAAGCACCAATTCTACCGAGATTTTTTAATTTATAGTTTATGCTCAGATTTTTCATTGTCTTCATGCTTAGGATTAAAATTTAGCACTGATACCAAAGGTGTATTGAACTACAGGAGGAGCGATGTTGGCGTTGATTACACCACCTTCTACACCTTGTTCCCCGTCAATAAAGGTCTCAGGATCAATTCCTTTGTGAACCCTTCTGTATTCGGAGAAGATAAATGGGTTTTGGATACTGGAGAATACCCTCAAGCTGGTTAACCCAATTTTCTTAGCGGCAGCTGCATCGAAATTGTAACCAAGATTGATGTTTCTTACCTTTATGAACGTTCCGTCAAAGTAGGACATAGACCTGCTATACTTCGGGAATTCCTGATTTTGATTTGGCCTTGGATACATATTGGTTGGATTATTTGGTGTCCAATAATCTACTGCCAGATTATTATATCTTCCGAAAAGCGAATTAAAGTTATCGTGGAATGCAGACCGGATCATGGACCCAAATCTCCCGAACACGAAAACAGAAAGATCAAAACCTTTATAGGTGAAGCGGTTGGTCATACCTAGTGAGAAATCAGCTACCGCCGAGCCCAAAATAACACGATCCAAGGAATTGATTCTTCCATCATTGTTGGTGTCCTGAATTTTGATTTCTCCCGGTCTGTCACTAAATCTAGCAGCTTCGTCGCGCTCTTCTGTCTGCCAAATACCAATTTTCTTCAGATCAAAGAATACTGTCAAAGGTTGACCAATGAATCTTCCAGCTGCGAGGTCATCTCTATTTCCTGGTAAAGAGACAATTTCTTCTCTATTGCGTGTGAAAATTAGGTCTGTAGACCAACTAAAATCACCTCTTTCAATATTTAAAGTAGAAAGGGAAAGTTCAATACCTCTATTTTGTGTTTCTCCAATATTGGTAAGGAATCCTCCGAAGCCGGTTGAATTTGGCAAGGGCTGTGGTGCCAAAAGGTCGGAGGTGTTGGTGACATAGTATTCAAGTGAACCAAATATTCTGTCTTTGAAAATAGAGAAGTCCAAGCCGGAATTGAAGGTGGTAGAAGTTTCCCATTTCAGATCAGGATTTCCGATTGTATTTGGTCGGTATCCAAAAGCAGCCGTATTATCCCAAGCGTAGGCAGTTCTGCCCAATAGTGCCTGAGTTTGATAGGGGGTTATTGCCTGATTTCCTATAGAACCATAGCTCATTCTTAATTTCAACAAGCTGATTTTAGAGGAATTTTTCAAGAATGATTCCTGATGTAAATTCCAGCCTACAGCTACTGAAGGGAAATAACCAAACCTATTATTTTCACCAAATCGAGAACTTCCATCGGCTCGAAGAGTACCTGTAACCAGAAATTTCTCTTTATAAGAATAGTTTACCCGGCCCATGTAAGAAAGAAGAGACCATTCAATCAGGTTTGTATTTGCTCCTGTAATCTGTGATGCGTCACCCAATCTATGGTAAAGCTGGCTAGGTGCCGGAATACCCAAAACACTCATGCTGGTTTCTTCAAATCTATCCTGTTGGAATGATTGAAGTGCAGTCAAATTGAGGTTATGTACCGACTTGAAAGTTTTATTGTAAGTCAGGATGTTTTCTAAGGTATAGTTGAACGTCGTTTGATCACTTACACTACCTGTTGCATCTCCACCTCTTCTTGCATTGGTTTGAGAACCGGTGAATCGACCATTTCTTCTTACTGTAAAGTCCGGACCAAAATTGACCCGGTAAGTAAGACCTTTGGCGATTTCCCAAGTGGCATAAATACTGGTGAAGATCCTTGTTCTGAAAGTTTCATCAACAATAGCTCCTGGAACTACTTCAGAAAATGGGTTGGTTCTCAAACCGTCAGAGGTAGGTTGGAAAATGATGTTTCCATTGTCATCAAACGGCTTTCCAAGAGGGTTTTCTTGAAGCGCACCACCCAGCGGGTTAAAGTTTTCACCGTTTCTTTCACTCATCGTAAAAAGTGTGGAAGTGCCAATGCTTATTTTCTTGTTGATTTTATGATCAAGATTGACCCGAAATGTTTTTCGAGAGAAATCCTGATTTTTTATTACACCCACATCTTTGAAATAGTTACCAGAGACGAAAAAGGTGGTCTTATCATTTCCTCCGGATACGCCTACCTGATGACTTTGGATATTACCTTGTCTCATCAGACCCGCCACGTAATCTGTACTTCTGCCCAATGCAATGCTTTCCAATTCAACAGGCTCAAAAATTCGCCTGTCAGCTTCTTCTGTCGCCGGACCTTCAGGATAATTGCCTACAGTTCTTCTGGATTCTCTTTTGTACTCCGCAAATGCTGGACCATCGAATACTTCGATTCGTCCCAATTCATTCGCTACACCATAATAGGAGTCAAGAGAAACCACCGTTTTGCCGGCACCACCACGCTTGGTGGTAATCAAAACTACCCCGTTGGATCCTCTTGATCCGTAGATCGCTGTAGCAGAAGCATCTTTCAAGACTTCCATCGAAGTGATATCCTGAGGGTTGATGTCTTCCAATCCACCCACTGTAGGAATTCCGTCTATAACGAAAAGAGGTTCGTTGGAAGCGTTGAATGAACGGCGACCACGGATACGAACTTGAGGTGCAGATCCCGGCTTGGAACCCGGCTGTACGACGTCAACACCAGCTGCACGGCCCTGAAGTGCTTGGCGGGCATCTGTGATAGGTTGCTCCTGAATTTCTCTTGAGCTGACCGATGAAATCGCGCCGGTTAATTGACTCTTTTTCATTGTACCATAACCCACAACGACCACCTCTTCGAGGTCGGAAAGATCAGGGCTTAAACTAACACTGATTTGGCTTCGGTTTCCGATTGTTTCCTCTATAGGATTGTAGCCGATAAATGAAAATACCAGCACGCCTGAGGCTGGACCCGAGATGGAATATTTTCCATCTAAATCTGTTGTGGTGCCTGTGGTGGAGCCTTTCAGGAGAATTGTCACACCCGGTAAGGATGCACCTGTTTCGTCTGAAACGGTCCCGGTCACTTGGACATTCTGTGCTTGCGTGTATCCTACACTAAGCAACAGCATCAACACCACCGATAGGCAGGTGTAAAATTTTGTACACATAAGTAAAAGGGTTTATTGTTATAAGATAGAATTGGTTCATTAATCAGGTAGAATTTGGTTATTCATTTTAAGGCTTTTCAAGATGACAAGCGGAAAATAACCTCAATTTTACTTCTTAAAAGGTAGACAGAAGGATAGGGATGATCAAATCCTGAAAGCCCGTAATTACGGAATCGATTGCGAGATGATTTCGGAATAGGTGGGAAGTTCCAGAATATTCTGTGGACGATGATATCAGTATCGGTTTATTCTAAAAAATATATGAGTATCCGCAAGGATGCACGTTGAATGAAAATTGGCCGAGTAAGTAGCGGACCCTCGTCCATGGTATATGGTCTATGGACTATGGACTATGGACTATGGTCAATAACTTAGCATATCTGTCCCCCAATCTAAATTACAATGGCTACGTGCAGGTTCACGGATACACATAAAAAAATATATGATTATCCGCAATTCTACCAGTTTGCTAAAATTGAAATTGCAAAAAGCGGATAATCGTCGACAGACGACCGTCCACAGTCCACAGCTCGTCTCATCGGACTTCTATCCTTATTTCCTATGGCTACTGGTAAGAAAGCGGATATACAGAAAAAAATATATGATTATACGCTATTCCGCCAGTAGGCAAATTTAATAACTCATTTGGGCCGGATGTCGGGTGTCCGATGTCCGATGAAGTCTAACTTTTTGTGTTTTTAGGTAATTTTAAGTCTATTCAAAAGCTACTGGCAAAGTTCCGTACATACATAAAAAATATATTAATATGAGGTCTACATTTTTCATTTTTGCAAAAAACTTGAGGGAAAATGAATATTAATTAGTTTGAAATGCCCATAATCCCGTATTTACGGGATCACACTGGGAGATGATTATCTGGGGTCAGTGATTTGGCTAAAGTAAGAGCACTTTTGCCAATGTTTAAACATCCGCTAAAGCTGGAGGGAATTGATCAGGGGATCCAATTTGATTTTACAACTATCAATAGGAATGTGGCTTTAGCCCATTCCTATGGGAATTATTAGCTCAATCGGGTTTTAGCCAAATTCCTTTTTTTGAATTAATTGTAAAAAAACACCTGCCTCCGAATCGGAAGCAGGTGTCCGGAATTAAGAAAACCAATCTTTATTTCTTACTGTATGAAGTCCTGATTTGAATTTTCACACTGTGGATTTCCAACCGGCTTAGACCTTTGGCGGTTCCCAGCCTTTTTCATATTCCCTAGTCCAAAGGGCTTTGGCTTTTTCCGAGTTTTGAATGTGGCCATTTTTAGGATCACAGATCAAGCTTTCTCCGGTTCTGCTGCTGATATTGGCCAAATGGCAGAGCAGGGTGGACACTGCACCTTCCTCAATATTGGAGTTTTGCTTTTCCAAACCTCTTACAGCATTAAAGAAATTGACTACGTGCGTGGTACTCATGTCTCCTCCTCCTCCTCCGAGTTGGGTGCCGCCTTCAGTACCTCCGCCCATATTCTCCTTCACCAGTTTTCCGCCTCGGTCAAACTGCTTGTAACCGCCTCTGTCCACATAGACCGAACCTTCAGTGCCGTAGATGATTGTTCCTCGGTCAGAGCCGTAGGTTTTGTAGTTGTTTCGGCTTTTCCCGTCCCATTGGATGATTTTTTCGGAACCAAATTTGAACGTGGCGTCCATGGTATCGTACATGGTCCAGCCGTCTTCGGGAAAGTGCATTTTACCGGCAACCACACTTACTTCTGATGGATAATCCACTTGAAGTGCCCAACGGGCTACGTCCAATTCGTGAGTAGCATTATTTCCCGTTTCGGCTGTACCATAATCCCACCCGTACCAGTGCCAGTTGTAATCCCAGGTATCGTGCATGTATGGCTTGCGGGGAGCAGGACCCTGGAAGAGCTCCCAATCCAAACCGGCAGGAGCGGCCTGTGCTTTAGGGTTAGGAACTACACCTCTATTATTGCTGTAGAAAGCCTTTGCCATAAATGCCTTTCCGATAGCTCCGTCATGAATGGCGGCGATGATCTCCCGGCTTTCAGGCGCAGAGCGCTGCTGATTCCCCATTTGCACTACTTTGTTGTATTTCTTTTGCAGAGCAATCAGCAATTCGCCTTCGCGTGGATTGTGCGAGCAGGGCTTCTCCACATAGACGTGCTTTCCGCGCTCTAAGGCCAGCCAAGTTCCCGGTGCATGCCAATGATCCGGAGTTGCATTGATCAGGACATCGACTTCCTTGTCATCGAGTACTTTCATGATGTTTTGCTCCTGTTTAGGAGCATAAGTGATGTGTTTCTCGAAGTTTTTGGCAGCTTTTGGCATCTGAGACTGCATGGCATCGCAGAGATAGAGCAAGTTTACATTACTGGAAGTCAATCCGATTGGTTCGTAAAATGCACCCAATCTCCTTCCCAGGCCTGCGATTGCAACGTTAAGGCGTTCGTTTGCACCGATGATTCTGCCGTAGGATTTTGCAGAAAAACCAACTGCACCAAGAGCCGAAAGGCCCAAGGTAGCCGCAGTGCTTTTCTTGATAAATTCTCTTCTGTTTTGCTTACCCATAATTTTGAGAATTACTTAAGCGTTTTGATTTTGATGTTTTTAAAACTCACTTCGTCACCGTGGTCTTGCAGTAGGATATGACCTTCTTTGGCCTCACCAAAGTCTTTCCATACTTTATATTTACTGATAGCTACGAGATCTCTATATTCTTGTGAACCTCTTTGGTACTCGATTACTTTCACCCCGTTGATATAGTGCTCCACTTTGTTATTGGGATATACGACAACTCGGCCTTGGTTCCATTCCCCGGGTTTTCTGACAAATCTTGGTTGTTTATCTGCTTTGATCAGGTCGTATAATGAAGCTAGAGTTCGATTCCCGTTGATGCCTTGCTTGGCATCAGGATGGTTGACATCATCCAGGATTTGGTATTCCAAGCCAATGGCTGAACCTGTATTTCCTTCCGAAAGGGTTACGAAGTATTTTACACCGCTGTTTGCGCCCTCAGTGATTTTGAAATCAAATGCCAGATCAAATGCGCTGTACTTGTCTTTAGTGACAATATCTCCTGCGTTTTGGGATTCGCTTCCGTCGGTTTTGGCGATTGTCAGGATTCCATCCTTAACTGACCATCCGGTAGTCGGGAAAGTGGTCATTCGGGCACCTCTCCAGCCATCACTGTTTTTTCCGTTGAACAATAATTTCCAACCGTTTTTCTTTTCCTCATTCGTCAATTCATTTTTCAAGGTGCTTACTACAAACACATCTCCTTTGAAAGGAGTGGGCTTCAAGTTTGCGGTTTGGATTCTGACATTTCGGAAATAAGTTTTTCTCCCCTCATCTTCTTTATTTTGGATGCTGTGCACCTGTAGGCCGATAAAGCCTTTGGAATCCATATCATCCACAAAGTAGGCGACCTCCTGACCATTTACCCAAGTTTTAAGCGTATTGCCAATGGCTTCGATTCGATAGGTATTCCATTCTCCCATTTTAAAAGCTGATTTTGCAGCTGGATTCAAATCTAAAGGGTAATACCAACCTCTACGTGCTTCGTCATAGATTCCACCGGACCAAGCTCTTGGGGTAGGGTCGGCTTCTATCTGGTAACCAAATACCAATCCCTTACCGTCACGAGCGGCCGGATCAAACTGACCCCTTGCCATGATGCCACTGTTTGAAGAAATATGATTGATCTTGAGATCTACCTCGAGAATAAAATCCGAGTACATCGCTTCTGTAATTAAAAAAGTATTGCCGGTACCGTGTACAGCAGTGCCTTCAATCACTCCGTCTTTGACTTCAAAGGTCGCTGCGCCTGCCACGGTTTTCCATCCGCTGAGATCTTTGCCGTTGAAAAGGTTTTTCCAATTACCATTTTGGGCCTGAGTCGCCTGGGTGAGAATTGCAAGAAATAGGAAGCTGACTAGTTTGAGTTTCATTAGTTTTAGGTTTATTGAATTGGTTAAAATTCAGGAAATCGATTGGGTAGGGCAATGGATAAGATTTTCAATTTACGGAAACGATTGCGAGTTATCTTTACCAATTATGGATAAATGGTCTTTTACTGGCATTTTTCAGGGAACTCCCAAATCACTTGCTTACTTTTGCGCATGATTGATTTTAACCTGAAAGGAAAAGTTTTTATCACCTGCAAAGATCGCTCGGTGAGTTATCTGGAGCATGAGCTGCGGGAGTTGGGATTTGTACCGTCTGCTGTCATCCGTACGGGCATCGAACTCCGGGCCAGTTTGGAGGACTGCATGGATCTCAACCTCCACCTTCGGACTGCATCTCATGTGCTCTATGAGATCAAATCTTTTTATCTCCAAAATGCGGATGACATCTATCGCAAATTCAAGTCTATTGCATGGGAGGAATACATGGATGTAGACGGCTACTTTTCTGTCAACTCTGTGGCCGAAAACGAATCAATCACGACACCCCTGATTGTCAATGTAAAAGTGAAAGACGCCATCGTAGACCGTTTTCGGGAGCAAAAGGGCAGAAGGCCGGACTCAGGTTCTGATTTTGATGGCTTGGTGATTCAGGTTTATTGGAAAGAAACGCAGGCTTCGGTCTATATCAATACATCCGGTGAAACGTTGGCAAAGCATGGCTACCGTAAAATTCCCGGCAAAGCACCGATGATGGAAGCTTTGGCTGCTGCCACAATCTATGCCACGGAGTGGAATACCCGGGTGCCTTTTATCAATCCGATGTGCGGGTCTGGTACATTGGCGATCGAAGCGGCACTGATGGCGACTAAACGCTACCCCGGCCTCTTTCGAGATCATTATTCCTTTCAGCATGTCCTGGGCTACAGTGAAGAAGCTTTTTTGGCCAAAAAGAAAAAACTCGAAAGCAAGATTGTGGAGGCAACCGAAGTTAAGATCATCGCTTCGGATATTTCCTTGCAGGCGATTTCCTTTGCCAAAGAGAATGCGGTCTTTGCCGGAGTGGACCACATGATCGAGTTTCAAACCTGTGATTTTGCAGAAACAGAAATTCCCGAGAAACCCCGGGGAGTGATCATGTTCAATCCCGAATATGGAGAGCGACTAGGGGAAGATGAAGAGTTGGCACTTACCTACAGGCGGATGGGGGACTTTATGAAGCAAAAGTGCGCCGGATATAGGGGGTATATTTTCACCGGAAATCTGGAACTGGCCAAGAAAATCGGCCTGAAAGCGAGTCGAAGGATCGAGTTCTGGAACGGGACCATTGACTGTCGCTTGCTGAAGTATGAGATGTATGAGGGGAAAAGGGAATAGTAAATACCTGTTTCGCCTATATTTGGAAAATGAAGCTTTCAGTTTTATCCCTGATTTTCCCGGTTCTTTGGCTTGCTGTCCTTCCCTGCGGCGAAGCTTTTTCACAAACCAATTTCATCTATCGTGCACAGATTATCGACGAAGAGTCAGAATTGCCCTTACCGGGGGCAACACTTCATCTTTTAAACGCGCCGCTGTCGGCGGTTGCTGATGATGATGGAATGATTAGGTTAAACGCTGTTCCTTCCGGGACCTTTACGGTTGAAGTTAGATTTTTGGGTTACAGAACAGCCCGGTTTGAGCGAACTTTTCCAAATGACACCAACAAAGTGGAATTGATTGCCCTTCATCCTGAAGAGGAAGAAATGGAAGCCATCGTGGTGCAATCCATGCGATCCAGTCGGCTGATTGATGATATTCCCACCCGGGTGGAAGTCATCGCAGGGGAAGAACTCGCCGAAAAAGGCAATATGAAACCGGGTGACATCCGAATGCTGCTCAATGAAAGCACGGGAATCCAAACCCAGCAAACTTCTGCCACAAGCTACAATTCCAGTATCCGAATTCAGGGCTTGGATGGCAAATACACCCAACTTTTACGGGATGGCTTGCCCTTGTATTCAGGCTATTCGGGGGGATTGAGTTTGATGCAGATTCCCCCATTGGACCTGGCACAGGTTGAGGTGATCAAGGGCTCGGCTTCAACACTTTATGGTGGCGGGGCGATTGCAGGACTGGTGAATCTGATCTCCAGACGACCAGAGGAAGATGGTGGTTTGAACTTAATGTTGAATGCAACTTCAGCCTTGGGAATGGATGCCAGTGTATTTTATTCCGATCAAGCCGAAAAAGTAGGTACTACTTTATTTGCCTCTTTCAATAAAGGGACCGCTTACGACCCTTCTTCGGTTGGACTGACCGCTATTCCCAAATTTGATCGAATCACGGTCAATCCCAAAATTTTTTGGAATCCCAAAGCTGATACTGAACTGATTCTGGGGTTTAACTGGACCAAAGAAGATCGCTTGGGTGGAAATATGAAATACATCAAAGGTGAACCGGTTTCGGAACCTTACTTTGAGCATAATCAAACCGACCGCTTTTCCACACAAATGAGCTATCGGAAAAATTGGGGAGAAGATCTGGTTTTGGAGTTTAAAAACAGTCTTAACTTTTTCAATAGGGAGATTACATTGCCAGATTTTCTGTTTGGAGGAAAGCAGTTTTCTTCCTTTTCCGAACTGAATTTTCAAAAGCAAAATACGGAAGGGGAATGGACGGCGGGAGTCAATCTCTGGACGGAAAATTTTGACCAAAATCAGGGAGATTTCATCAATCCGCTCGATTATCAATTGAATACGGTGGGAGCGTTTGCCCAGAACATTTGGAATCTGGCGGAAAGGTGGACACTGGAATCCGGTTTTCGGCTCGATTATCAGCAGGACTATGGGCTATTCCCTTTGCCAAAAATATCCCTGATGGTAGAGCCAAGTGAGTCGCTGACATTTCGGTTGGGCGGGGGGCTGGGCTACAAATCGCCGACGGTATTTTCAGAAGAGGCGGAGCGGTTGTCTTTCAGAAATGTGCTTCCGATAGATCCCACACAGTTTCAGGCAGAGCGTTCGGCTGGAGGCAATTTTGATGTCAATTTTAAATCAGCACTGGGGGAGGAAGTCACGCTGAATACCAATACTTTGTTTTTCTATACAGCCATTCAGGATCCGCTTAAGCTACTAGCTACGGAAAAAGGCTTTGAATTTCGTCAGGCGGAGGGTCAGATTCAAACACGGGGCATGGAGCTCAACCTGAAATGGACTTACCGGGATTGGAAGTTGTTTTTGGGTTATACTTATGCGGATGTGAACGAGCGACAAAGGGGAGTCAATAGCCAATTTCCCCTTGTCGCCAAACATAGGCTCAATAATGTCCTGATGTATGAAAGGCATGAGCGCTTTTGGATAGGACTCGAGGCCTATTATTTCAGTCCGCAGCTGCTCAATGACGGCATGACGGGTCAGTCCTATTGGATTTTAGGCTTGATGTCGGAGAAAAAGTTGGGAGAGAAGACTTCTGTTTTTCTCAACTTTGAAAATTTCCTGGACACCCGTCAGACGGCTTTTGATACAATCTATACCGGTTCGATCAGCAATCCGCAGTTTCGGGATATTTATGCTCCTGTGGATGGGTTTGTAATCAATGGAGGAGTTAAGGTTAAACTTACTTCACGGCCTTAATCCAGATATTCCGGTAAAGTACATCATGTCCCTCAGCCTGAAGTTTCAAGCCTCCGGGCGTATCTGTAATTCCTTTTCCTCCATCATTTCCCCCATCTATTCCGGAGTTAGGTCCGCCCCATACTTGGGTAATTTCTACATCATCGTGGATTTTAACCCCGTTGAAGAAGACCGTAACCCGAGCTTTTTCGGTCTTTTGGCCATTTTCAAATCGCGCTGCACGAAACTTGATATCGTAAGCATTCCATTTTCCAACTCCATTGTATTCTTCCGAAGTCGGTAGGTGCTCATTAATTACAGCAGCCAATCCATGAAGTCCATAATCTCCATCCAGGATTTGGATTTCGTATCGGTTCTGAAGGTAGACTCCACTGTTTCCTCCTTCATTTTTAATTAAAAACTCTACATGTGCTTCGAAATCACGAAATTCCTTTTTTGTCACAATATCGGCAGCGCCATATTTTCCTCCGGCACCTGCAGGATCATTGCTGCTAATTGCTTTGCCACCTGTCTCAGGATCTGTTACTTCGGGCCACTTGATCGGCATTTCTGCGGCAAAGCGGGGGCCTTCCCAATATATCCAGTTTTTCTTTAAAGATTTGGCCGTTCCGTCCAGGTAGACTTTGGCTCCTTTTGGGGCTTTTGTTCCTAGATAGGAAGCTTCCTGGGCAAGGGCTGACATGGAAACTAGGAGTGCAATCGCACCCGCAAAAATTTTAAGTTTCATAGGTTTTGGGTCTTTTAGATTTAATTTTTGAATATCTGTTCAACATGGTATTAACAGCATTCAATTTGGTTAAATTTAAATGATTTCAAATGAAAAAATTATGAAGTGGCAAGGAAGAAGACAAAGCTCGAATGTAGATGACAGACGGGGGCAGGGTGGTCCAAGAATGGGAGCAGGTGGATTTAGTCCCATGTTATTGGGTCCGCTGTTGAAACTGCTGTTTTCCAAAACCGGGATGATCATCGCCGGTGTTTTTATAGTGGGCTCCATGGTGATGGGGTACAACCGCTCAGTCTTTTGGGAAATCTGATGGGTGGTGGAGGACAGGGATTTGCCACAGAATCAAATTATACTCCAACAGCTGAGGAAGATGAACTGGCGGCCTTTTCTGCAACAATGCTTGCTGATACGGAAACTGTCTGGAACGAACTTTTGGAAAATTATCGAGAGCCAACTTTAGTATTATACACAGGTTCGGTGGCATCCGCCTGTGGATCAGCGTCCAGTGCTACGGGTCCGTTTTACTGTCCCGCCGACGAAAAATTGTACATAGACTTGAGCTTTTTTCAGGATATGGAAGCGAAACTTCGGGCAGGCGGAGACTTTGCCTATGCCTATGTGATCGCGCACGAAGTAGGCCATCATATCCAAAAAATCATGGGATTGACCGATAAAGTGCATAGCATGCGTGGCAAAGTGAGTGAAAAGGAATACAACCTCAATTCCGTTCGGTTGGAGCTTCAGGCTGATTTCCTGGCAGGAGTATGGGCGCATCACAGTCAGCGAAAAGTAGGTATGATGGAGGCAGGTGACCTAGAGGAAGCACTAAATGCAGCCAATGCCATCGGCGATGACCGACTTCAAAAACAGTCCTCCGGTCGGGTGGTACCGGATTCATTTACCCACGGCACCTCGGCCCAGCGAATGAAATGGTTCAAAAAAGGATTTGACACGGGAGATTTGAGTCAAAGAGACAGGTTCAGTACTCGGGATCTATAATACCGAAAATCCTTTTAACCATATAGAAATTTGAAAGCATCAAGTCTTTGAAAATTAAAATCCGGTGAGTGGAAAAATGAATTGTAAAAGCTTCTTCACAATTCCCATAATGCGTTGATGATTAATATTCTTAAAACCAGCCAAAAACAGCTCCCACGCTTTTCACACCCAATACCAGCGTGATCAGCCAGATAAAAATGGCTATTCCTGTGGCAAGAGGCGTGTTTTTGTTTTTTTCCAAAACGGAATGCTGAGCCGCAATCCAGATAATCCAGCCGCTGATTACCGGAAGAAGTATCCCGTTGGCCAATTGGGCGAGGGTAATCAATTGAACCGGTTTGATTCCAAAGGAAGAAAAAAGAAGTCCTAAGCCTACAATAATTCCCATGGTGACACGCATAGGCTTGGATCTGATTTCCTGGTCCCAAGCCATAATTCCGCAAACCACGAAACCCGCTGCCAAGGGTGCGGTGAGCGAAGAGGTCAATCCTGCAGCAAGCAAACCAAAGCCCATCATATAGCCTGCAAAACTCCCAAACACAGACTCCAATCCTTTTGATACATCAATTGCGGAAGTGATTTCGGTGCTGGTATTTGCTGCGCCGACGATTAAAATGGCCATGGAGACTATTCCTCCCAAAACCACCGAAACCACAATGTCTCTGCGCATTAGCGGAATATCAGCCTCCTTTTTCCATCGCTTGTTCACCAGAGAAGCATACAGGAAAAGATTGTAAGGAACCACTGTCGTACCGATCAGTGCTACCAAAGTCGGGATTTCGGCTTGGTTCCATTTTGGAATAAATCCCGATATAAGTGAAGAAAAATCCGGTTTGGTCAGAATGGCGGTGACTGTAAAAGCAACAGACATCAATATCACCAAAGCTACGAGTACCCGCTCCAGCATTTTATAGCTTCCTGTCCAAAGGAGTAAAAACGCAATCAGTCCCAAAATGAAGTTTCCAACCTGCAGCTGAAGCCCAGCGAAACTCCATGTAGGGGCTTCCCAGTAAAATGCAAGACCCAGGTTAGCCCCTGAGATATTGCCGGATTCATAGGCGGCATTGCCCAATACGATCGCCAAAAGCACCAAAACCATGGAGAAAAACCTGAACACCCGTTTTCCTTTTTGATTTCTCAGCAAGGTGCTTAAATCTGAACCTGAGACAATCCCGATTCTTCCGGACAGTTCCTGCAGGATCACGGTAGCAATGATGGAAAGCACCATCGCCCAAATCAGGGAAAACCCGAAATTTGCGCCAGCCAGTGTACAGACCGTTACCGTACCCGGGCCTATAAAAGCGGCGGCGATGAGTGGACCCGGACCAATGGATTGAATGAATTTTTTAAGGATCAATTGGGTAAATTTTCGGAAAATAGGTAATTGGTGAGAATATTTGTAAGCTTTCGTGTTTAACGTAGGTAAATACCCAGAACCCATTTTATGATTTGGATCAAACGAATAGGGAAGCTTTTAGCCGTTTTGCTTCTGACTTGTGTTTTCTTCTTGCTCTTGCTTTACAGAAGTGATATTCCTGCGGAGGAAATTTCCGCAAAATACCGAACAGCTGAATCACATTTTATTGAAATTGACGGGGTCAATGTTCATGTTCGATTCATGGGAGAAGGGGATCCTATTTTTTTACTTCATGGGAGCTTTTCTTCCCTGCACACTTGGGATGTTTGGCAGCAGGAGTTGAGTTCTTATTTCATGACTATTTCCTTGGATTTCCCAGGTCATGGCTTGACAGGTCCGGACAAATTAAAGCGCTATACAATACAGGATTACAGTGAGTTGATCCTGGCTTTGGCAGAAAAGCTTAACCTGGAAAAGTTTCACTTGGCAGGCAATTCAATGGGAGGGGCAGTGGCGCTTCAGGTGGCTACCTCAAGACCTAATCAAGTGTTGACTTTAAATTTGGTGGATGCTTCTGGCGCTCCCCGGATTCAAACCCGAAGTATTGATTCCACCCAGACTTCAAGTAGAGGAGCTTGGGTGTTTAAACTGATCGAGAATCCGATCTTTTCGCAAGTTTTTCTGAAGTGCACACCAAAGTTTCTTTTTGCCATGAATATGAAAGAAGTCTATGGCGATGCTTCAAAAATCCGTGCTGAAACGACAGAGCGATACTTTGAGCTGATGCTTCGTGAGGGAAACAGAGCAGCGACCCTGGATCGTCTGAGTATGCCAAGAAAATCTGCCATCGATTTTAAAAAGCTCACGATGCCGACATTAATCCTTTGGGGCGGCAAGGATTCTTGGATACCTGTTTCGCAGGCTTATGCTTTGGAAAAGGCGATTCCAGGTTCCAACCTGATTATCTTTGATGAGGCCGGTCATGTACCTATGGAAGAAATCCCGACGGAATCTGTCGCAGAATACTTGTCCTTTTTAGGGGTGGAGGTAAGAAAAAACTACCTTGAACCACCTAAACAAATGGTCTATGTCGATTGAGATTTTACTTTTTGCAGTACTTGCTTTCCAGGTATTAATCATTGGATTGGTTCTTTTTCGTGGGAAAAATGATCGTGAAAGGCTTTTCCTCCAATCTGAACTCTCCCAGATGAGTAAAGAATTGGCTCAGGCTTTGGGCGAAGCCCGAAAGGAATCCAATGAAAATCTGTCCCAGCAGTTTCGCCTTATTTTTGATAATCAGCGTGCGGGGGCAAGGGATCAGAGCGAGGCACTAAAGGGATTTGGTGAGGTGGTGAGGGGCACGATGCAGGATTTGAATTCGCTTCAGCGGGAAAAGTTTGGGCAGTTGACGCTCAAGCAGGATGAATTGGTGAAAAACACCGAAATGCGACTGGAGAAAATCCGCGAAACAGTCGAAGAAAAACTCCAAAAAACGCTTGAAGTGAGGCTTGGACAATCTTTTGAATTGGTGAGTAATCAACTTCAGGCAGTCCAAAAAGGACTCGGTGAAATGCAATCCCTGGCCAATGGGGTAGGAGATCTCAAGCGGGTTCTGAGCAATGTGAAAAGTCGGGGGATTTTGGGAGAATACCAGTTGCAGGCGTTGCTTGAAAATATGCTTGCCCCAGATCAGTATATTCTGAATGCTGCTGTCAACGGAACTCGTGACCGGGTGGAATTTGCCGTGAAAATGCCGGGTCAGGATGAAATAGTGCTGCTTCCGATCGACTCAAAATTTCCCCAGGAGTCCTATCTGAGATTGGTGGATGCCTATGAGATAGCGGATAAGGCCGCGATTGATTTTTACAGACAGGAACTGATCAAGGCGGTGAAAAAGTCCGCTTTGGAGATTCAAGGAAAATACATTCATCCCCCTGCGACGACTGATTTTGCGATTCTTTTTCTTCCGGTGGAAAGTCTTTACGCGGAAATTCTCCGGGAACCCGGTTTGGCTCAACAAATTCAGCAGGATTTTAAGGTAATCGTGACCGGGCCGACTACACTTTCGGCGATTTTAAATTCCCTTCAAATGGGATTCAGAACTTTGGCAATCCAAAGAAGAAGTTCGGAAGTATGGCAGGTTCTTGGGGCAATCAAAACGGAATTTGGGAAGTTTGGGGAATTGCTGGAAAAAACTCAAAAGAAAATCCACGAGGCCAATTCCGAACTGGATAAATTGGTAGGAGTCAGAACACGCGTGATCCAACGCAAACTGAAAGAAATTCAAGAACTGCCGGAACAGGAAAGCAAAAATCTATTAGAAGACTAACCAATCGATCACTTAAAATTAAATAGAAATAGAATGGGAGCGAAAGGAGCTATTTCTTTATCTTTTGTGTCATTTGGTAAAAGAAAAAGCTTAAGAACTGAATATCATTCAGAAAGCTTCTAATTTTGCCAACCTTTCGAATTACTCTAAAAACCTCTATGGGGATGCACATTGTAATTGCCGGCGCAGGAGATATGGGATATCACTTAGCCGAGCGATTGAGTTTTGATAATAAGGATATCACCTTGATAGATACAGAGCGTGATGTCTTGGATTATGTGGCCTCCAAGCTAGATGTGATGACCATCCAAGGTGATGCGACCTCATTCGATGTTCTCAAGCAGGCCAATGTGGGCCGGGCAAGCATGGTTCTCGCCGTCACTACCTCAGAAAAAACCAACATCGTTACGGCCGTATTGGCAAAACAGCTGGGTGCAAAACGGGTAATGGCACGAGTAAGAAATCACTCGTATTTGAATGAGGAAAATGTACCTTATTTCCATAATCTGGGGATTGACAATCTGATTTCTCCTACCATGCTATGCTCGAGGGAAATTTATAATATGATCGAAAATTCCAGTTTTACGGAAGTTTTCGACTTTGGGGGTGGGAAATTGAACATTGTAGGCATCACATTGGATCAATTTAGTCCGCTGGTCAATCAGCGGATCATGGATACGAAAGCCGATCCCACCTATGAGGATATTCGGATTATAGCCATTGTTCGGGATCAAAAGACGATGATTCCAAGAGGAAGTACGATCATCAGAAATAATGATCACGTATTTTTTATTTCGAATAAGAAAAACACCGAAACCATCCAGGAAGTCTTGGGTCAAAAAAAGGTCAAGATCAAGAACATCATGATCATAGGTGGAGATGACATGGCGGTGACCACGGCGATTAAGCTTCAGGATAAATATCGGGTAACCCTGGTCAACAAAGACAAAGAACGATGCAAATGGCTTGCAGAAAATCTTCCGGATACCTTGGTTATAAATGGTGATTACAAAAATATTGAAATGCTGGTGGAAGAAGGCTTAGAGCAGATGGATGCATTTCTTGCCTTAACGGAGTCATCTGAGACCAATATTATCACGAGTCTTTCCGCAAAAAATCACGGAGTTTATAAGACGATTGCTCACGTGGACACCCGCGAGTACATTCACATTTCGCACAGTATTGGGGTTGACTCTCTGATCAACAAAAAGCTGGTGGCGGCAAATGAGATTTCAAGATATCTGAAAAAAGGTACAGTGGAGGCTGTTTCGGGTATTTATGGGGTCGATGCCGAATTCATTCAATACAGCGTAAGCCGAAACAACCGCTTGACTAAGCATCCGCTGAAGGATTTGCACTTTCCCGAAACTGCCATCGTTGCCGGGGTGATCCGGGGAGATAAGGTGTTTATCCCGGATGGAGATTTTTTACTTCAATTAAATGATAAGGCCATTGTTCTGGCACTTCCTGAGGCTAAGTTGTCACTAGAAAAACTCTTCCACTAAGGGATGCTGCATTTTAAGGCAATCGGTAAAATCATGGGAGCCCTCCTTTTTTTGATTGGGGTTCTGATGCTACCTGCGGCGGCTATATCCTGGATTTATGAGGAGAATTCCAACCCCATTATGATCTCGGCGGCGATTTCACTTTTTATCGGAATGATTGCTTTTTTCTCTTTTTCCAAATACGACCAATTGGTCAGAAAACGGGAAGGCTACTTGATCGTAGTACTAAGCTGGATTTTCATGACGGGTTTTGGGATGCTCCCCTTTATCCTGTCCGCGGAAGTGACTAGCGTTTATGATGCACTTTTTGAAACTGTTTCAGGGCTGACCACCACAGGAGCATCTATTCTGACAGACATCGAAGCAATACCCAAAGGTTTACTCTTCTGGAGAAGTATGACACAGTGGATTGGGGGTTTGGGTATCATCGTTTTGACCGTCGCGATTTTCCCTTTGTTGGGAATTGGTGGAATTGAGCTATTTGTAGCAGAATCTCCCGGACCTACTTCCGATAAAGTTCACCCCAGAATATCTGAGACAGCCAAGCGACTTTGGTATGTGTATGTGGGTCTGACGGTTGCAGCTTCTTTGCTCTATTGGGCAGGGGGAATGACATTTTATGATGCGGTGAACCATGGTTTGACCACCTTGGCTACAGGTGGATTCTCGACCAAAAATGCCTCAATGGCCTATTATGATTCGGCTTTTATTCAGTATACGGCTATCTTTTTTATGTTTTTGGCAGGCACCAATTTTACCCTGATTTACTTTGGTTTGATCGGGAAGTTTAGTAAGGTAATCCGAAGTGATGAATTTAAAGCCTATACTTTTGCTCTTCTATTTTTGTCTGTGATTCTCTTTCTTCCGATCTATATTCAGTCAAACATCAGTGCAGAATTTGCCTTTCGAAAGGCTGCTTTTCAGGTGGTGTCCCTTGTGACCACCACCGGATTTGTCTCAGATGATTATACCGGCTATGGTGAGGGAGTTGCTTTTGTTTGTTTTATGTTACTCTTTTTGGGAGGTTCGGCAGGTTCTACGGCAGGTGGGATCAAGTTTGTGAGGCATGTGACCTTTTTGAAAAATTCCTGGTTGGAATTCAAGCGGATTGTGCATCCAAGAGCCATCGTACCATTGATCATCAATGGGGAAATGGTTACGGGAAGGATCATCAATAATATCATGAACTTCCTGTTGATCTATCTTTCGACCTTTGTCATCGGCTCACTCATTATTTCCCTTTTGGGCTACGATTTGGCAACCTCATTGGGCTCTGTGGCTACTTGTTTGGGAAATGTTGGTCCTGCTATCGGACAAGTGGGGCCTGTTGATAATTTCGCGTTTTTTTCTCCCGCCGCCAAAGTGGTTTTATCCTTTCTGATGCTCTTGGGCAGACTGGAATTGTTTACGATTTTGATTTTGTTTACCCCTTTCTTTTGGAGGGCGAATTGAATTATTTTAGTTTTTAAAAATTTCCTCTTTCCAAAATAAAATGAGCCTTGGGAAATAATTTTTGTTTCAAAATTTAAAATGAGGAGAATGAGTTGATATTTTCTGATGAGTTTTTGTATCAATTTTAAATTAACTTTTTCTCAAACAGGATTCTTTTTTTAAAAAAAAAGAATATGTTTAATAATCCTTAAGTTTTAATTCCAAACTTTCTTTTAGCTCACAATGCGTAGTGAAAAAGCTGATATTCTTGTTTTTAGCGAATTTGATGAAATGGATCTTTGGCTTCAATTGAAGCGGGGCGAAAAGGGTGGGTTGGCCGGGATTTATTCAAAATACTCCAGTGACCTTTTTAGGTATGGCATGGCTGTCAAGCCAAATCGAAGTTTTATAAAGGATTGTATTCAGGAGTTGTTTATTGATCTTTGGAAATACAGGGATACTTTATCCCAGACTGACAATGTTCGTGTGTATTTGATTAGATGTTTATCAAATAGGATCAATAAGGAGATTACAAGAGAAAAAAAGCTGATTTCGGAGAGTGAGATTTCGGCCTTTGAAACTGTTTTTATGGAGGAATCAGTAGAGGATAGGCTGATTGATTTTCAACGTGATCAGGATCTTCACACCAAACTTAAAAAAGGATTGGAAAAACTTCCGGCCAGGCAAAGGGAGGTTATTCAACTCATATTTTTTGAAAAGCAGGGCTATGAAGAATCTTCTAAAATCATGGGTATTAATGTCGATTCCTGCTATACATTGGCTTGGAAAGCGATCAAAAGCCTGAAAAAAAGTATCATCCTTGCCTTTTTTTTGATGATTGTTATCGGGATTTGATTTTTTAACAGATACTCACGCAAAGCTCATTTTCCAAATTCTATTTTCAGGTCTTGAATCTTTTTTTTACTGGTGAAATTAAGAATGATTTGACATTGCTGAGAATGGAATTTGATTTTCAAAAAGTCAATGAAAGATCCAATAAATTATTTTTTATCCAGTATAAGTAGAAGAATTTTAATGAAATTGAAAAAGTAAAAAAATTCTTTGAAATAGGAGGATAGAATATAAGGTTTTGATCCTTTCTGATTTAAAGAATAAAAAAATTGGATATTTCAAAATATACAGTAGAAGATTTTGCGCTGAATAGGGAGTTCAGAGCCTGGGTTTTTTCCCCATCCCAAAGCCTAAATAAATATTGGGAAAGGCTTTTTGAGAAATATCCTGCTCAGGTAAAAAATGCAAAAATTGCCAAAGAGATTTTATTGAATCTCAATTATCCAAACCATCAATTTTTGGAAAGAGAGTATTTGGAAGTTTGGGATAGGATTGATCGCGAAACCGAGGAATGGGAGAAAAAAAAGACAAAAACAGTAAAAGTTGTTTCGTTGAATTCACAATCCCTGTTGGGTAAGTATGAGAATTCAGGAAAACAAATTGTTTGGTTTTCTCAAGAGTTAAGGGTTGCTGGAATTTTACTTGTAGCCTTTAGTCTTAGTTTGATTTTCGGTCTTTTTTTTAAGAAAGAGCCTGTTAAGACAGAATATATCGCGGACGCGGTTTATGAGGAATATTCGGCACCTCCGGGAGTTAAGTCAACCCTTACAATGCAGGATGGGTCTAAAGTGTTGTTGAATTCCGGCAGTTCAGTAAGATTTATCAAAAATTTCGAAGAGGATAAGCGGATAATTTACCTTGAAGGGGAGGCCTATTTTGAAGTTGCCAAAGATACCCTGAGACCATTTTCAGTAATTACAGGAGAGGTAACAACAACGGCCTTGGGTACCTCCTTTAATATTTCGGCATACCGGCATGAAGTTTTAAAAATTGCCCTTGTTGAAGGAAAAGTCGCAGTGGATGTAGTCCAAACAGAGGATTCCAGAGTTTTACTGGAAAAGGGGGAGGCATTAAAAATAAATACGAATTCAGGTGAAGTTAAAAAAGAAATGTTTGATTCTGAATTGGTCATTGCTTGGACCAAGAAGAAGATAATTTTTCAGCGTGTAAAATTGGCTGAGGCAGTTAGAATCCTTGAAAACTGGTATGGAGTGAAATTTAGGTTTCAAAACACTCCAAGTCCTGATTTGGTGCTTTATGGCGTTTTTCAAGATGAAACCCTTGAAAATATTCTTGAGGGATTAAGTTATTCAGCACGATTTCAATATAAGATTAAGAATGATGAAGTAATAATAATTTTCAAATAACCCATATAAGAAAGCCTATGAGAAAAAAACAAAAAGAAACCGGAGATGCGCCAACATCCCCGGTTAAGTTAAAATCCGGAACCCAAATCAAGCAATGATGAAATTCCGGAAAAGTTTATTAAACCAAAACGTATTAGTTCAAACAAACCATGTAAAAGTATGAAAAATCGTTTATTGTTATTTGTTATCTACATGACAAAACTATTTACCCTCGTATTTTTGGTCCAATGTCTTACGATGACTTTTGTGTTTTCCCATGATGGAAAAGCACAAATAAAAACCATTGATGAGGTAAAGATCAAATTAAACTCTAAAGAGTCAACTGTACTCCAAGTGTTCACACAAATTGAGAAACTTACCAATTTCAACTTTGTTTATACGAACAAGGAAATTGAAGGTCTGGATAAAATTTCTGTATCCAGTGATAATCTTACATTATATGATGTATTGGTGGACATCTCTGGTCAAACAAAACTGGAGTTCAAGCAGATCAATCAAAATATAACTGTAAAAAAATCCACCTCTAATACTAAACCGGAGACCATAACCATGGTTGTTGAGGATAAGATAGTCACAGGTAAAGTTGTGGATGAAAATGGCGAACCTCTTCCGGGAGCAACTGTTTTAGTTACAGGTACAAGTACAGGTACTGTTACTGATTTAGATGGTAATTTTTCCATCTCTGTTCCGGATGGTGGATCTTTGACATTTTCTTACATAGGATACACTTCCACAAGGGTCGTGGTGGGGGGACAAAACGTGATTAATGTCACCCTGACACCAGACGCGAAGTCCCTCGAGGAAGTAGTTGTAATTGGTTATGGTACTGTAAGAAAATCAGACCTTACCGGATCAGTAGGATCTGTAAAAGGTGATAAGTTGATTGACCGTTCCCAAACCAATGCCGTTAAGTCGCTTCAAGGTCGAATAGCAGGGGTGGAAGTTTTAAACACACAAAATGCTCCAGGTTCAGGTGCCAGAATCCGAATTAGAGGTATCAACTCAATCAGCTCGGGTGTTCAGCCGCTCTTCGTTATTGACGGTATCATTGGTGGTGACCTCAATATGATCAACCCCGCAGATATTGAATCCATGGAAGTGTTAAAAGACGCATCTTCCGCAGCGATTTATGGCGCGCGAGGCGCAAATGGTGTAATCATGGTGACTACGAAAAGAGGCAAGAAAAATCAAAGTCAGGTTATTTATGACAATTTCTTCTCTGTATCAACCCTTGCAAACAGCGTTCCTAGCTTGAACTCTACTGAGTTTATGGAGATCTACAATCGAGCTTTTGACAATGCAGCCAAATATGATCCTTCGGGATTTGCACAAGGAAGATACAGAAGAGCAGATCCAAAAAATTACCCTAACCTTTTCGACTCCAATGGCAAACCTATTTACAACACCAATTGGGAGGATGAAATTTATAATGCCGCTTTGGGACAAAACCATAACCTGGCATTCAGAGGTGGGTCAACTAATACTGCATACAATGTTTCTCTTGGTTACACCAATGAAGACGGTATCATGATGGGATCTGGATTTGAGCGCTTCAACGGGAAGATTACCATAGACTCCGATGTGAAAAAGTGGTTGACTGTAGGAGGTAGTATATTGGGTACAAAAAGTAAAAGAAACATCGTTGACGATGGAAATGGAAGTTTGAATGTTCCGCGAATGGTAGCGGAAGCATTGCCAATTATTCCTGTAAAATATCCTGATGGAAGATGGGGAGCTAACTCAGATTGGCCAGGAACAGAAGGTGCTGAAAACCCTGTCAACATCGCTCAAAATAGAGGTACTGAGGCAAACGTAACTCAGTTTTACTCAGATGTTTATTTGAATTTCAAAATTTCTCCGGAATTGGAATTCAAAACCACTTTCAGTGCCATTTTAGAATCAAACAAAAACAATTTCTATTCCTCCAGAAATCTAAGACTTTTGTCTGCCGACCAAAGAGGTATAGCAACTGTGGGAATGTCAGATAGAGTCTACTGGCAGAGTGAAAACTTCCTGACCTGGAACAAGCAGATTGGAGAGGACCACAGAATCAACTCCATGTTTGGATTTAGCTGGCAGAAAGATTCATTTGAAAATTTAAGTGTAAGATCTGAAGGATTTATTGACGACTTCTTCAGCTGGACCAACATCCGTGCAGGAAACATTATTCCAATTGCCGGGATCAACGGAAACGTGGGAGCCTCTCAATTGAACTCTTACTTTGCACGAGCTAACTACAGCTTCAAAAATAAATACCTAGTTACTGCTACAGGTAGATACGATGGCTCTTCCCGATTTGGTATCAATAATCAATATGCCTTTTTCCCTTCAGTAGGTGTGGCTTGGAGAGTTTCTGAAGAAGGATTCTTCAATAAAGGTGGAGTAATGAACGACTTGAAAGTCAGAGCAAGTGCTGGTAGAACAGGTAATCAGGAAATCGGTAACTTCAACTCTCTTCAGTTCTTAGGAACATTCAATGTGCTGAAAGCAGCAGGAAATGAAATAGCAATTTCCCAAACTTCCTTCGGAAACAGTGATTTGAAATGGGAATCCACTGATCAATATGATATGGGTCTTGAAATGAGTTTCTTCAATAGCAGATTGAATATTGAGACCGATGTTTACTACAAAGTAACCAACGATTTGATTCTAAATGCACCACTTCCGTGGTCCACTGGTTTTGGATCAGTCAGCCGAAACATCGGTAGCGTTGAAAACAAGGGTATAGAATTTACCATCAACAGCGTCAACGTAGAAAAGGGAGATTTCTCTTGGTCTACAGACCTGAACTTTGCTTCTAACCGAAACGAGATTTTAAAACTTGGAGCAAATAACGCAGATATATTCCCTGGCCCTAATTTCTTGGGACCAACCAATATCTTAAGGGTAGGTGAGCAAATCGGTAGTATTTGGGGTCGTGTGAGACTGGGTACTTGGGGTACTAATGAAGCTGATGAGGCAGCTCGATATGGATTAAGGCCTGGAGATGTCAAATGGGAAGATCTTAACAACGATGGTAGAATTGACGGAAGAGACTCAAAGATTATTGGCAGAATGTATCCAAAATGGACAGCTAATATAACCAATACGTTTACCTACAAGAATTTTGACTTTTCTTTTGAATTGAGAATTGTGGAAGGTAATAATGTCATCAATGCTACCAAACACTCCGTAGAAGACAGACAAACTTTGGCAAATAGTTATGCAACTGTACTTAATGCCTGGAGACCCGACAACCAGAATACTATGATTGCTGAAGTTAGAGCATGGGGTACCCCATACCTGACCAATGGTGATACTCATTGGATGGAGGACGGTTCCTTTGTCAGACTTCAAAATTTGATGTTGGGCTACAACTTGCCATCTACCTTATTGGATAAGTGGAAGCTTACCAAAGCAAGAGTCTTCTTCAGCGGTCAGAATTTATTTGTATTGACTGATTATACAGGTTACGATCCTGAAGTAAACACTTTCGAAGGTTCAGGTCAGCTTCCTGTTGGTCTTGACTTCTTCCCGTTTGCCAGACCAAAAACCTTCAGTGCAGGTCTTAATTTGAGCTTTTAATTCTTAAAAAGGAAAATCAAATGAAACGATATATTAAATACCTCTTATCCTTAGTCATTGTAACAGGGGCTGCGTCCTGTAATGAATTTTTGGAAGAAAGCCCAAATACGCTGACTACTCAGGCTAACGTAACAAGTATTGAGGCGGCAAGAGCCTTTTTAGCAAGTATTTATGGCAATGTCAACTTCGTGGCTACCGGTTCCGGTGGTTGGGGTGGTAATACGCTTTCTCTTTTGGAATTTATGTCTGGAAAAGCAGATGGCGTGGCTCAGACAGAAGCCTTCCGATTTAATCAGCTGACTCATGATGCACAGGCATTTTACGTTGATACCTATTGGCAAAGTACCTATCAAGGTATCTTAAGATGTAATGTGGCCTTGAAGCAAATTCCAACCTTTTCTGTTCTTAACGAGACTCAGAAAAACGAATTTCTGGCAGAAGTTCGTGCCATGCGAGCACTCTACTACTTCTACTTGGTAAGGATGTTTGGTGATGTCCCCATGGTTACAGAACCTATTGCAGGTCTTGCTAATGTAAACACCCCCAGAACTCCGGTAAAGCAAATTTATGATCAATTAATCATTCCTGACCTTTTGGAAGCTGAAAAAGTTCCATTGCCATGGAGAAGATCAAATGGTGAGGTTTCAAGAGGTCTTGTTAAGGCGCTGCTTGCTGATGTATATTTGACTTATGCGGGATTCCCCGTTAATGCGGGTCAGGCCGCTTATGCGGAATCTGCAAAGCGTTCCAAGGAATTGGTTGATTTAAGAACCACTACTTTCCCTCTGTTTAAAGAGTATAGAGAAATGATTCTTCCGGCAAACAAAAACACAGGAGAATTCATTTTCCAGGTTCAGTTTGACAAAATAAACAGAAATAACCCCTTGACTCCTGTGGTATTACCTACTTTTGCAGGTATTTCCAGATATGCCAATGAATTTGGAGGATTGGTACCGAGAATTGAGTTTATCAGATCCTATGACCCGAATGATAAGCGTATCAAGGAAAAACAGTATTATTTTACTGAATACAACGGTAAGCAGTTAGGTGGACATTTCATTTATAAGTGGTTTGATGTAGTAGCGATAAATAATGATACTCGTTCTGAGCTTAATTTCTCCATCTACAGAATGCCGGATGTGATGTTGATGTATGCAGAAGCTTCAAACCGGGCTGAAGGATCTCCTAACCAATTGGCAAGAGATGTTGTGAACGAAATCCGCGCTAGAGCTGAATTGGCCCCTATTGGTAATTTGAACAGAGATGCTTTCGAAAGAGAAGTATGGAATCAGCGCTATTTTGAACTTAGCTTTGAAGGCAAAATCTGGTTTGACATGTTAAGAACACGAAAAGTGCGTAATGATATTTCTAAAAATTACGACGACTTCATTGGTCATAGAAACGTTTTTGGAGCTACTTTCTCTGAAAAAACGCTCTTGTTGCCAATTCCTTTGAGAGAGGTTCAAACCAATCCTAATCTTACTCAGAATCCAGGATTCTAATTGCGTTTAGAATTATTAATTGAAGATTGCCCCCTCGATTGGGAGGGGGCTTCTTTATCTTGAAAATAATTGCTGTTGCCCTACCTTCCTTCTAACGAAACCCAGTATTTCATTTCGCCCTTAAGGTTTACCAATAGGAAGGAATATTACCTTCCTACTTTATCGATTTCAATATTATTTACTGGCGATATTTAGTAAGATCTGATCGCTAACTCATTGATCAAATGGGTAAAATCACCTTACAATAAAAATTTCACCCAATGCCCAGAATTCACCTGCCTTCATTTCTGCTGTTGTTTTTTGCAGCATTGTTTGCTTTATCTTGTAAGAGCAAGGAGACGGATTTGCAGTTACTGGCACCCGGAGATCAAATCAGTTACAATTTTCACATCCGTCCGATACTTTCGGACAAGTGTTTTGCCTGCCACGGACCAGATGCCAAAAAGCGGGAGTCAGACCTTCGTCTGGACACCGAAGAGGGAGCCTTCAAAGCTCTAAAAGAAAGTCCTGGCAAATTCGCTCTAGTGTCAGGTAAGCCGGAGCTTTCCGGGGTTTATCACAGAATTCTTTCCACAGATCCCGGGGAGCTTATGCCTCCGCCGGAGTCCAATCTAAAGCTTAGCCCCGAAGAAATCGAACTCATTGAAAAGTGGATCGAGCAGGGTGCCAAATATGAGCCTCACTGGGCATTTTTGAAGGTGGAAAAACCCTCAGTTCCCAAAATTGACTGGGGAACAAATGAAATCGATGCCTTTACTTTTCAAAAGATGCGGGCTAGAGGATTGAAACCCAATCCTGAGGCTAAACCACACGAACTCATCAAGCGGGCCAGTCTGGATCTAACCGGACTTCCCCCAACCCCTGAAACACTGGTCAAGTACGCAGGATTTTCGGGTTCCAATAGCTACGAATCCTACCTGGACGAACTGCTAGAGCAGCCCGCCTATGGAGAAAAACTGGCAATCCTTTGGCTGGACATCTCCCGATATTCTGACAGTTACGGCTACCAAGACGACGAAGTCCGATCCCAATGGCCCTACCGGGACTGGGTGATTAATGCCTTCAACAACAACCTTCCTTATGATCAATTCCTTACTTGGCAGCTTGCCGGAGATTTGCTTCCAAATGCTACTAAGGAACAGATTCTGGCCACGGCCTTCAACAGAAACCACAAATACACCGAAGAGGGTGGCATCATCGAGGAGGAATACCGAATTGAATATGTGCTGGACAAGACCAACACCTTCAGCAAAGGGATTTTGGGTCTGACCATGGAATGTGCTCAGTGTCATGACCACAAATACGACCCTGTATCTCAGAAAGAATATTATGAGCTGTTCGCCTTTTTTAACAACTCCAAGGAAAAGGGATTTGAAGGGGATGTGTCCAGATCCAAACCTGCCAAGACCCCGATCCTATGGATTGATCGCCAAGACCTGGACGGTATCATGCACTTCATCAACCACCCCGACACAAGTAGGTTGAGCGTGTCGGTGATGGGTGAACTGGGACCTGATGAAAAGCGAACCACCTATATTCTGGACCGGGGAGTTTACGACGCCCCAACGGTACCGGTGGAAGCCTCTACTCCCTCCTCAATATTGAAATTTTCCGAAAACCTGGAGAAAAACCGATTGGGATTGGCTCGCTGGACTACCGACAGGAACAATCCGCTTACCAGTAGGGTTTTTGTTAATCTTATTTGGCAGGAACTGTTTGGAAGGGGGATCGTAAAATCAGCCGGGGACTTTGGTATGCAAGGCGATTTGCCTACTCATCCCGAATTGCTTGACTGGCTGGCTGCGGACTTCACGGAAAATGGTTGGGACATCAAGAGATTGCTCAAGCAGATCATGCTTTCGGATACCTATCGGCAGTCGGCAGCGATCAGTTCGGGTCACCTGCAAAAAGACCCTGACAACATTTACCTGGCAAGAGCTCCTCGCCTTAGACTTCCTGCTGAAAATATCCAGGACTTGGTATTGGCAAGCAGTGGATTGCTTGTCAATCAGATTGGAGGCCCTAGCGTGAAGCCCTATCAGCCTTCCGGACTCTGGGAGGCCGCCACCTCCGGACGAGGCACGCTTGCCGCCTATGTTCAGGACAAGGGAGACCGGCTATACCGCAGGGGGATTTACAACTTCATTAAGCTGACTGTTCCACCTCCCAAAGCCATCATTTTCGATTCCAGCAACCGAGACAGATGTGAAAATGCCAGGGGAAGGACAAATACTCCTCTGCAGGCCCTAGTAATGATGAATGATCCGATGGTGCTTGAAGCTTCCCGAGTGCTGGCCACAAAACTTGCTGAAAAACACGAGGATATGGGTCAAGCTGTTGAGGAAGCATTTAACCGAATCCTTTGTCGCGAGCCCAAATCCAAAGAGCGGAGCCTGCTGATGGACTATTTCGAGTCAGAGCTGAAAGAATTCTACTCCGATCCCCAACTTGCTAAATCAGTGCTGGATGTCGGAGAATACCCGATGGACGAAAAGGCCATCACTCCCAAGACCGCCGCACTGATGCAGGTGATTGTGAGTATGTACAATCTGGAAGAAACCATAACCAAGAGCTGAGATGGAAAAGGAAATATTAGAGCAGGGGCTTAATCACAATAGGAGGAAGTTTCTTTCCCGACTGAGTCTGGGAATAGGAAGTGTGGCTTTGGGTTCACTGTTGATCCCGGATTTGTTTACCGGAAAACAGGAAGCCGAGGACGGCCTGATGCTGGCATTGCCTCACTTTGCACCAAAGGCCAAAAGGATCATTTATTTATTTCAAAACGGGGCTCCTTCACAGCTGGAGACCTTTGATTATAAGCCCCTGCTGGTGAAAAATTTTGGAGAAGAACTTCCCGAATCCATCCGAGGAGGGCAACGTTTGACAGGTATGACCTCCGGTCAGAGCTCCTTTCCGCTGGTGGGTTCCTATTTTCCTTTTCAGCAATACGGAGAGAGCAGGGCATGGATCTCCTCGCTGTTTCCGCACATCTCAGGGGTGGTGAACGACCTGCTGATTGTCAAATCCATGCATACCGAAGCGATCAATCATGATCCAGCGCTGACCTTTTTCCAGACCGGTGCCCAAGTGGGCAACCGCCCCAGCATGGGTTCTTGGCTGAGTTACGGGCTGGGTAGTGAAAATGCTAACCTGCCGGCATTCTGTGTGCTGCTAAGTCGAGGAAAAGGCAACGGGCAAGGGGTGTACTCCAAGCTCTGGAGCAACGGCTTTTTGGACGCCACCCATCAGGGTGTGCAGTTTTCCAACTCCGAGGACCCTGTCTTGTACCTGAAGGATCCTCAGGGTATGAGTAGAGAGCAGCGCAGGAAGATGATTGACCAGATATCAGTGATGAACGAGCTGAACTATAAGGAGTTTAACGACCCCCAGATCACCGCAAAAGTCCAGCAATATGAAATGGCCTACCGTATGCAGACGGCCGTACCCGAGATCACCGACACGTCACGGGAGCCAGACAGCGTGGTCAAGCTCTACGGGCCCGACTGCCTGGTGCCGGGCACCTATGCAGCCAACTGCCTGCTGGCCAGAAAGCTCTCCGAGAGCGGGGTTCGCTTTGTGCAGCTCTACCACCAAGGCTGGGATGCTCACGACAACCTACCCAACCAAATGATCGGTCAGGCCAAAGACGTGGATCAATCCACTGCAGGCCTGATCACCGACCTGAAGCAACGTGGATTGTTGGATGAGACTCTGATTATCTGGGGAGGTGAATTTGGACGAACCAACTACTGCCAAGGCAAAATTCAACTGGACAATTATGGGCGTGATCACCATCCGAGAGCCTTTTCCATCTTCATGGCTGGAGGCGGGGTGAAATCAGGTATGGTTTACGGAGAAACAGATGAGTTCGGCTATAACATTACCGAAAACCCTGTGCACGTTCATGACTTTCAGGCCACAGTGATGAACCTGATGGGGATAGACCATGAAAAGCTTACCTATAAGCACTTGGGTAGGAGGTATCGTCTGACAGACGTACACGGTAAAGTAGTAAAAGACTTGATTGCTTAATTCCCCTATGCCCAAAATATTACGGATTATTCCGCTTCTTGAAAACCTGTTGTTCTTCTGGCTTGGATTGGCCTTGGTGCTTAGTCTTGCCGGAGAGCGACTCGAAATTCCTCCTGTGTTACAGGTTATGGGAAGAACTCACCCATTGCTTTTACACTTTCCTATTGTATTGCTCTTGATCGCTGTTGGTCTTTTCTGGGTTGCAGAAGGAAAACTCAAAACCGCTGCCGGGCAGTTATTGCTAGCTGGAGCCAACCTTACCGGAGTCACCGTAGTGGCAGGGTTACTTCTGGCAGCAGAAGAATACGGAGGTGAAGCCTTAGTATGGCATCAGTGGCTGGGTTTGATTTCTTTAGGCCTTTCAATCCTGATTTACTTTTACAGAAATGAGTCTGCAAGATTTTTGAAATTATCCACTCTTACCTTGGCAGTTGCAATTACGCTGACTGGACACTTTGGAGCAAACCTTACCCACGGGGAAGACTTTCTTCTGGCTCCGATTCAGTCAAAAGAAACCGAATTCGTTGCCATGGAAGATGCTGAAGTGTTTCGGCACCTGGTTCAGCCAATTCTGGAAGCTAAGTGCATTGCCTGCCACAAAGAAGGTAAAATCAAGGGAGAGCTGCGGATGGACGAAATCGCAGGGCTACAGAAAGGCGGGAAAACCGGCCCCTTCGTTGTCCCTGGTGATCTGAATGAATCCCTATTGATCCAAAGAATTAACCTTCCTAAAGATAATGAAGAGCACATGCCTCCCAAAAACAAAGCCCAGCTTACCGAGCAAGAATTGGAAATACTTCAGCTGTGGGTGGCATCCGGTGCTTCCTTAGAGCAAAAAGTGACTGAACTAAAACAGGAGGAGCCTTTATTCCGGTTTGCATCCGAAAAATTCACTGTTGAGAAAACTTATACCTTCAAATCCGCTTCGGAGTCAGACATCAAATCTCTGAATAACTTCTTCAGAAAGGTGAGTCCAGTTTATCCTGGATTTCCGGCACTGGAAGTTTCCTATTTCGGAACCTCGGCCTTTGATCCCTCATCCCTGAGGGACCTAAAAAAAATCAGTGGGCAGACCGTGAAGCTAAATCTCAATCGCATGCCTTTGGGAGGGGTGGACATGGGATTTCTGAAAGATTTTGAAAATCTAGAGGAACTCCAACTCAACTTTACCGGAATCCGTGGCGGACAACTTACTGTTCTTTCTCGCTTGGAAAACCTAAAGAACCTCGCCATATCCGGGAATGAGTTGGGAGATGGAGCGGTTACTGAACTTGGTAAGCTCAAAAACCTGAAAAGGCTGTTTTTCTGGCAATCTGGCCTGGATGATAATCAACAGGAAGAACTTAAGAAAGCCCTTCCTCAGACCATCATCGATTTTGGATTTAGTGGAAAGGGACTTCTTTACGAACTCAACGCACCAAAAATTGGAATTGAGGCAGCCATTTTCAAAGATAGCATCGAACTTAAGCTTAGTCATCCGATACGAAGCACGGATATTCGCTATACCCTCGACGGTACTGTGCCCGATAGTTCAGCGAGTCCTAAATACAGTCCTGGAATTTGGATCAAGACCTCCACTGAGATCAGGGCCAGAGCATTTGCTCAGGACTGGATCGGAAGTGATGAAGCCACAGTTTCGGTGTTTAAGTCAGGAATTAAAGCCAAAGAGGTCAGCCTCCGGAAGGATCCCATCCCACGCTACAAAGCCAATGGTTCGATTACGCTCATTGACGGTATTAAAGGAAAGGCAAATCATACTTCTGGCGAATGGTTGGGATATCAACTCACCCCTTTAGAAGCGGAAATAGACCTTGATACGGGACAGCGTCCCATTGAACTTACTTTGAGTCTGCTTTACCATGAGTCGGCACACATCTTTACTCCGGAAAAGGTAAATATTTGGTTGTACACCGGAACTGGATGGGATAAAGTACCGACAGAGATTCCATCACAACCCACGAAAATAAGGGAAACCCGATTTGGACTGCTTAAGTATCCTCTACCGGAGAAGGAGTTTTCGAGAATTAAAATCGAAGTAATTCCAGTATCAAAGCTCCCGGCATGGCATCCCGGTGCAGGTTCTAAAGGCTGGGTGTTTATGGATGAAATATTATTAAACTAATAAACTGCTTTTCAATAGCCCTTTTCCCCTCATATTGAAGTAATAGAATAGAGAGAGAACCAATAAAAAGGAAGTTGACTTAACCCCAAGATACCAATAAGAAACTATGAATTTCCAAATAAAACCAAGTAAAGATTCCTATGATGTCATTATCGTCGGCTCAGGAGCCGGGGGAGGTATGGCTACAAAAATATTGTCAGAAGCAGGTCTTTCCGTTGCAGTGGTGGAAGCCGGAGGCGATTGGGATCCCGCAAAAGAGGAAGATCGAACGCAACTGAGATTTCCCTGGGAATCACCAAGACGAGGGGCCAGTACACAGATAAGACCTTTTGGTGACTTTGATGCTGCCATTGGCGGCTGGGATATGCCGGATGAACCCTACACCCGAAAAAACGGAACCCAATTCGACTGGTTCAGGTCAAGGATGCTGGGAGGCCGAACAAATCACTGGGGAAGAATTTCGCTTCGGTTTGGACCTGACGATTTTAAGAGAAAAAGCATCGATGGATTGGGAGATGACTGGCCTATTGGTTACGATGAGATTAAGCCTTATTATGACAAAGTCGACCGGTTAATTGGAGTTTTTGGTTCCAGGGAGGGTATGAGAAACGAACCGGACGGGAATTTTCTTCCTCCGCCCAAACCGAGATTACATGAAATGTTTTTGATGAAAGGGGCAAAAAAAATCAATGTTCCGATTATCCCATCCCGCCTATCCATCTTAACCAGACCCATAAACAAGGATCGTGGTGTGTGTTTTTTTTGCAGACAATGTAACAGAGGTTGTCAGGTTTATGCCGATTTCTCCTCCAGTACATGTCTGGTAAAACCAGCCATGAAATCGGGTCAGGTTGATTTATTTACCCATTGTATGGTCAGAAAGGTCACTTCAGACGATTCAGGGCTTGCCACAGGGGTATCCTATGTGGATAAAAGGGACATGAAAGAGTATAAACTAAAAGGGAGGATCGTGGTCTTGGGTGCTTCTGCCTGTGAATCTGCTCGTATCATGCTCAACTCCAAATCTAAAGTCCATCCCGACGGAATGGGCAATTCCAGCGGAATGGTGGGCAGGTATCTCCATGATTCTACTGGTGCGAGCCGTTCGGGAATTATACCCGAACTGATGCACCGAAAGCGGTACAATGAAGACGGGGTGGGAGGCATGCATATCTATACACCCTGGTGGTTGGACAATAAAAAACTTGACTTTGCCAGAGGATATCACATTGAATTTGGAGGAGGGATGAATATGCCTTCCTATGGCTTCGGATCAAATATGGATGCAGTAAGAAAACATATTCTTGATGAATTTGGGCAACCAAGTCCAAATGGTGGCTATGGCGAGGGTTTGAAAAGGGACATTAGGGCAATGTATGGAAGTACGGTAAGCATGTCAGGTAGAGGTGAAAGTGTGCCTCAGTATGACAACTACTGTGAGATTGACCCCACGACGGTAGACAAATTTGGGATTCCTGTCCTGAGATTTCACTACAATTGGACTGATAATGAAATCAAGCAGGCAAAGCACATGCAGGATACTTTTGAGGAATTGCTTATAAACTCAGGTGCCAAATTATTAGGAACAAAACCCGGTGTAGAGACTCAATATGGGCTTTTAGCTCCTGGAAGGATCATCCACGAAGTAGGCACCACCCGCATGGGGAGCAATCCGGCGACTTCAGTGGTCAACAGCAATTGTCAGGCACATGACTGCAAAAATCTCTTCGTGGCGGATGCGGGCCCTTTTGTCTCTCAGGCCGACAAAAACCCAACTTGGACAATTTTGGCTCTTTCCTGGAGGACGTCCGATTTTATCATCAAAGAACTGAACAGCAAAAACCTTTAATCCAAAGAATCATGAACAGAAGAGAAAATCTAAAGCTTTTATTCGCTGGTTCTCTGGGTACTGGACTGGTGCTGACAGCATGCAGTCCTGAGGAAAAATTGGCGGATCTATCTCCCAAAATAGGAGGTACACCGGGAGGCAGGGTTCCGGAGGAGGTCGAAAGGGATAATTCCCTGCTTTCAGGTAGGTTTTTGACCGACCTGGAAATGGAACAGGTGAAAATTCTGGTGGACATTGTGATTCCCAAAGACGATGTCTCCCCGGGTGCATCGGAGGCAAAGGTCCCCGATTACATTGAATTTATGCTGAAAGACCAGCCGGGAAATCAGACGGCTTTCAGAGGTGGCCTGATGTGGTTGAACTTGGAAGCCTATGAGCGTTTTTCAAAGTCGTTCATTGAAATCTCCCCGAGCCAGAGAATGGAACTCATTGAAGAAATTGCCTGGCCGGATAAAGCGAAAACAGAGATGGGGACTGGGGTAAGATTTTTCAACCTCCTACGGAATATGACTGTTTCCGGCTTTTACACTTCGGAAATCGGTTTTAAGGATATTGGTTATGCAGGAAATATTCCCAATGTATGGGAAGGGGTGCCACAGGATGTGATGGATCAGTATGGGCTATCATTGGACGAAAAATACCAAAGTGTTTATCTGAAATCGGAAGATCGAGGCACCATTCCTGACTGGGATGATCAGGGTAATTTGATAGCTTAACCAAGCGAAGAATAAAAAAAATTAATTAGATAGATTGGGTAATTCTTGAAAACCTGTTCAGCTTCTGGATAGGTTTTTTTCTGACTTCCGCGCTGGGACACCCAAATAAAATCCGAAGAGTTTATGTATTGATTTTTGCTCTTCTTTCAGGATTATGGTTTTGGTTATTACTTCGTAGTTGGGAGTGAAAACAGTAATTTCATAAATGCTTTCGATGACCTTAGCAGGACTTAGCCCAGATGGCTTTGTCCGTGATGATGCTCTTGGGCAGACTGGAATTGTTTACGATTTTGATTTTGTTTACCCCTTTCTTTTGGAGGGCGAATTAATCGTTTTCATTGTTCTTTTTCTTGATTTCCCTAATATCAACAAGATCCTGAGGTCTTCCAGATGCAGATTTATTTCAGAAATTTCAATCCAAATATCCAGATCTCCAGTGTTTCTCGGCTTACCATGAAAAGCCAAAGCATAACCACCAACTACCATGTAGTCAACCGAATGAGCGTTTAGGAGCCCAATAAAATCTTCAAAGTCGGGAAATAGAATCATCCTTTCAATTTAAACTTTTGGACTACTTGCTTATCCATCTTGGTATCAATAGGAATTCCCTCCGATGCAAGTTTCGTCACTGCATAAATCCTTGTTTCAGGTTCAGCAGCAAGCCAAAAATCCAGATTTTGTTCTCCTTCATCATGAACTGCTTGTTCGTATCGAGTTACTACAGCCTGAATCGATCTTGCTTTCTTCAAGATCGGCTTTGAAAATAACTCTTGTCTGGTAAGCAGTAATTCTTGATTTTCAAAGGGAGACTTAGCTTTTCCGAGATAATTATTTAACGTGTTGTAGCTGAAATTGGGATAGGATTCACAGAAAACCTTGAGATTTGAAAAAACTTCAATTCTCCGGTCGCTCCTATTTTTCCAAACGGCAACTACTACACGTTTTGACATTTTCATTTTTGGCTCCATTCTCAAAATTAACCAATAAATCAAACATATTGGTTAAAACACTCAATCGATTACCTCAAACTGGGCCATGATTTTAGACACTTTATCCTCTACCGTTTCGGAAGAAATATTGGTCCGGCTGAGTCGGTCTACCAGGATTGGAAAGGAAAATGGAGTAAACTGCACCGGGTGCTTGACCACGATCTGCTTTTGGTTAAGCTTTTTGATGGCTGTGATAAACATGTCCTGCTCCATTTGCTGATTGAGTGCTTCTTTTTTGGCTTGCCTCAGCAAAAAATTATCCGGATCATATTGCTCAAAAACTTGATAAAGCAATCCTGAGTTGGCCTGAATATGCTTAAATGTCATCGGCTTACCGGGATAGCCCTGAAACACCAATCCGGCTATACTGGCAATTTCACGGAATTTCCTACGGGACATTTCGCTCTCGTTCACGCAGTGTAGGATGTCCTCCTCGATGTTTTTCAGTGAAAAAATATCTTCTTCCAAAATATCCTCAGCCGATATCGCAGTGTCTGTCAGCAATTCAAATCCATAATCATTCATGGCCATGTTGAACGAAATCGGAAAATTCAATGAAATCCGGTAGGCGATCAAAGCACTCATTAACTCATGCATCATCCTGCCCTCAAAGGGGTAAAAAAATAAATGATACCCTTCCTCGCTTCGATGCGATTCGATCAAAAAAGTGTGTTGGTCCGGCACAATCGAGAGCTTGTCCTGCAAGTCCAGAATAGGTAAAACCCTTCTCAATTCCTCGGATTTGATAATTCCGGAGTTGTATTCCTGAAAGATGTCCAGAATCTTATCTGAAAGCATCGAAGAAAGGGACATCCTCGCACCCATCCAACTCACCACGTTATTGGTCTTTTTCTCAGATAGCCTAACAAAGGCATTGAGGTCTTTCACTTGTAGCAATTCCAAAGGTCTGCCTGCAAAGAAAAATCGATCCCCAATCTTCATTTTGGCAATGAAATATTCCTCAACCGTCCCGAGATAGGCACCATTTTTAAATTTTACTTTCAGCATCGCATCTGAGACGATCGTCCCCATACTCAGGCGATGTTTCATGGCAATTCGCTTGTTTTTCACTTTATACAAGCCATCATCATCCTTACTCACTTTCAAGAATTCCTCGTAATTGCCCAGCGAATTTCCTCCCTTGGTAATGAAATCCATCATCCAATTCATCTCTTCCTGCGTCAGTTCGGTGAAGGAGGCGGCCCCTTTTACTACTGAGAAAATAAAATCGGGATCAAATCCTTCTCCTACGGCCAAAGTCACCAGAAACTGAATCAATACGTCGTAGGGCAATTGCGGTGTAAACTGCGATTCCATTTCCTCCTTTTCGATCGCATCCCGAAGCGCGGCGGCTTCGATCAGTTCCAGCGAATTGGTGGGGACAAAAAATATCTCGGATGGCAATCCCGGCTGATGCCCTGCACGGCCGGCACGTTGGACAAACCTTGAAACACCCTTTGGACTCCCAATCTGTATCACTCGATCCACGGGACGGAAATCAACTCCCAAGTCTAGACTGGAAGTACAGACAACCAATTTAAGTTTTCCTTCATGCAGTGCATTTTCGACCCATGCCCGCACCGAATTATCCAGTGAACCGTGATGCATGGCGATCCAACCTGCCCAATCTGGTCTGGCTTCGAGGATTTTTTGGTACCAAATCTCAGTTTGTGATCGGGTGTTGGTAAACAATAAAACTGTCCTTCCAGCCTCGATAATCGGAATGACTTGATCCAACATCCGGATTCCCAAATGCCCGTGCCAGGGGTATTTTTCTATTTCCTCCGGAAAAACTGACCGAATCAGAATTTCCTTTGCTACTTTGGCCTTGACGATGTGGATGGGGTGATTTTCTCCTAAAAGTGCCTTGGCAGCATCCTGAAGGTTGCCAATCGTCGCTGACACCGCCCAACGCCGAAAAGTCTGAGGTCTGATCGCCTGAATGTACTCCAAGGCAAGCTGAACTTGGACGCCCCGCTTATTGCCAACCAACTCATGCCATTCGTCCACGACAACTACCTGAAGAGATTGGAATAATTCTTTATGGTCTTTCTGTGAAATCAGGACATGAAGTGTCTCCGGAGTAGTGATGAGGCATTCCGGTGGATTTCGCTTCATCGCGGCCCGGGTCTTGGCGTCGGTGTCACCGTTTCGCACCATCACCTGCCAGGGAAGCCCGATGGTTTCGCAGACTTCCTGCATGGCTTTTTGGATATCTTGTGCCAAAGCGCGTAATGGAGTGACCCAAATCAGCTGAATCCCGTTTTTTTGAGGCTTTCTCCAGGTAGTGGGATGGTTTTGGATGTATTCCAAAAGGACGGGAAACCAAAGGGCGAAGGTCTTTCCCGAACCTGTAGGCGCATTGAGAAGCCCTGATTTTCCATCCAAATAGTCCTGCCAAGTCTCAATCTGAAAAGGAAATGGTGTCCATCCCTTTTTATGGAAATAGTCGAGTCCGACCGAAAGTCGCTTATCCTCCATACGTTTTCAACAGGGCTTTCAAATCTTCCAAGGTGTTGGCTTCTTCTTTGGGTTTATCCTTCCTCCAGCGCAATATTCGTGGAAATCTCAGTGCAATCCCACTTTTGTGACGGGGACTGTCCTGGATTCCCTCAAAGGCAATCTCAAAAACCAATTCGGCCTTTACCGTCCTCACCGGACCAAATCGTTCTCTTGTGTTTTTCTTCACAAATGCATCAACTTCACGCATTTCGGCATCCGTGAGGCCTGAATAGGCCTTGGCGAAAGGGACCAGATTTTCTCCATCCCAAACTGCAAAGGTGTAATCGCTGTATAAATCCGCCCTTCTGCCATGCCCCTTTTGCGCATAGATCATTATCCCGTCTATGGTCAGTGGCTCGATTTTCCATTTCCACCAACTGCCCCGCTTTCTCCCGGTTTCGTAGCTTGAATCTGCCTTTTTCAACATTAATCCCTCGGCAAGATTTACCCGGGATTGTTCCCGGAATTTGCCTAAGGCTTCCCAAGTGTTTGCCTTAATCAATTGAGGGACTTGAAGTCGCTCGTGAGGGTGATTTTGATAGATTTCCACCAATAATTCCCTCCGTTTGCTGATCGGAAAACCTCGGATGTCCTTTCCTTCAAATTCCAAAAGGTCATAAGCTAAAAGACTTATTGGAGCCTCTTGAAGCTGTTTTTTACTGATATTTTTTCTTCCGATGCGAGTTTGGAGAAGGGCAAAGGGTAGGGGATTGCCGTCCTTAAAAGCAATGATTTCTCCGTCAATAACTGTTCCGTTGGGAAGGTTTTCGGCCATCTTCAGCAACTCAGGAAACTTGTCATTGACCAATTCCTCGCCTCGACTCCAAATGAATGTTTCACCATTTCTACGAATCAATTGTCCTCGGATCCCGTCCCATTTCCATTCGGCTTGCCAATCTGCGATGTCGCCCAGTTCATTTGTTGTGGTTTCCAGAGGATAAGCGAGGAAAAATGGGTAGGGTTTAGAGCTATCCTTTTTTATTTCCTCCTGATCGAAAATTGCAGGAAAACTAACTTCTTGTGGATTCCAATTCCCCATCAAGGCATGCGCAATGTTGGATTTGTCAAGTTGGAGTACCTTGGCAAGTGCCTGACTCATCAGACTCTGACTGACCCCGATCCGAAACCCGCCCGTAATGATTTTGTTAAAGACAAAACGCTCAGAATAATCTAGCTTTGACCAAGCATTCTGGATATTTTCCTTTTTTAATTCTTCAGGAAGCATTTCCAAAGCTTGAAGAAATTCAATCCATTGGCCTAAATTTTTATCGTTTTCATGAGTTGTTTTGGGTAAAAGTAAGGCAATGGTTTCCGCTAAATCTCCCACAGCATGGTAGCACTCGTCAAAAAGCCAATCAGGAATTCCGGCCAGCTCCTGGCACCAATTCCTCAGCTGTTTTGTGGACACTTGTCTTTTTGGTCTTCTGTGAGAAAAAATGGCAACTGCCCAGACTTTTTCTTCATCTGCGGCTTTTTCAAAAAAATCAACCAAAGCCTCGACCTTGTCACCTGTTTTGTTGCTTTGATCCAGACGGGTAATCAGTTCGGCAAAATACTTCATGAATCGAGTGAGTGAATTTTTTTTGCTTTGGTGACTTTAGACACGCTAAATGTAATTGAATGTGATAATTTTAATGCGTAATCGAACAGCAGGCGAAAGCTTTTCGTTACCCATTCAAAACACCGACAAGTATGAAAAAGTTAATCTTTGGTTTGATGATTGTAATGGGCCTTTGCTCTTGCACTTCACAAGAACCCGATCGATATACTGGCCAATCTTTGGAATTTGAACTATTCAAGTCCAGTGAATTTGACTACAATGGGACTTTACTGGTTCGGGAATTGACCTCGGGTGACTTGGAGTTTGTGATTCAACTGGAGGGGGCTAAGTCCTCTAGTTCGATTTCATTTCCAAGCCACCTTCATTTCGGAGGATATGATGAGGCTGAAGCGCTGATTGCGCAGCTCTTGACACCTGTTTCTGGAAGTGATTTGAAAAGTGTAACAGTCCTTAACTTATTATCAGACGGATCAAAATTGACTTTTGATAAAATGAAAAATTTTGACGGTCATGTTAAAATTCATTTGGCGAATGACGGTCCTGACTATAGCGTGATCCTCGTAGCAGGGAATGTTGGTGCCAATTTCAATGCAGAATCAGCATTCGATCCCTCAAAAATTACAGTGTGCAGTAAAAATTTCTGATCTAAAATTTTTGATAAAAACTAAAAAAGGCAGCCAATTGGCTGCCTTTCCTTTTTTCAAACTATTCAAATTAATTGATTACAACAGGAAATGTGATATCCAAGTCAGTTTCACCACCCGCTTGTACAAAATTGGTGAAATTTGGATTGGAGGCACCTGGGAAGTTTTTGTCCAAATCATGTCTGAGGATCACTCGCATCTGAGCATTGTTGGTGCCTGGGGAAGAGGACACCACAAGCTTATTGCTTAACCCTAAGCGTTTTCCACTTTGGTCATCATAAGTGATGGTCATGATATTTCCTGAGAATGCTGTACCCAGGAAAAAGAACTGATGCTTATCGGCTTCTTCGAGGATTTCTTTGGTGATATCTTCCTTCTCTATGCTATTGTAAACCTCAATAGACATTCTGTAAGTCTTCCCCTTAGTCAAATTGATAGTCTGAATAGTTGGCGAAGTTCCAACTTCAATTCCCTGAGGGTCGCTTGCCTTGAATGAAGTAATAATACCTATTGGACTTCCACTTGAATTCAATTCCTGAAATTTAAGTGTCACGTCAGTGATTACTTCACCGTCATTCTCTTCTTCAGGATCATTACTTTCACAAGAAGCGAAGCCTAAGGCCAAAGCGGCAAATAAATAGATGGGTAGTTTTTGTAAATTGTTCATACTAGTAATTGGTTAAAATTGATAATTGAGTTTGAGTAATATATTCCGACCCATGTCCGCAGTGAAATAGCGAAAACGGTTCATGTATTCTTTGTATTCTGTATTAAAAACATTATTTATCTGTACACCAATATTCAATTGGTTTTCAGCTAATTGTAATTTTTTCTGATATCCTAAATTGAATAGTGCATAGGCAGGAGGAGCAGGTGCCAAATCAAAGTCAGGTTCTCTTTTTTGTTGAGCTACCAGCACGTTTCCAATTGTTATCCGATCTGAGTTGGGATTAGAGTTTTTCCCAAAAGCAATGGAAATCCCCCAATCCATTCTGTCTGAAGGAATGAAAGGGAAGTAGTTTCCTTCATCCAAATTCTTTGCCCGGATGATTGATCCTTTCAGATAGCCATTTATTCTTTCTGAGAAAGTATAGCTTCCTGATAGGTCAAATCCATAGAAAAAAGCATCAGCCTGTAAGTATTCGTACACATTGAAAGTACCCCGTAGTGATACAAATGTTTCACCGGTTGGGCTGAGGAAGATGTAGTTTTTGATATGATTGGCATAAGCGGTGAGCTCTACGAGTATTTTTTCACTTTCATATTCCAGTCCATTTACCCATTTCAGGGAATTTTCCGAAACCATAGTTGGGTCTCCAATTTCCACCGCAGCGGCACCGTGATGAAGTCCCTGACTAAACAGCTCATTTACATTAGGCGGTCTCCAAGCAGTTCCAAAATTACTTGTAAAAGCAAAGTGTGGGCTTAAGTGATAGAGTCCACCGAAGAAAGCGGAGAAATTTTGATATTCAAGTTCAGCTTCTTGGAGTTCTCCACTTACAAATCTTGCCGCATCGAATGTTCGAAAATCATATCTTAGTCCGCCCTCTAGTTCCAAAGGTCCTTTGAGATATTTTTCGATCACATAAATACCAAGATTGAGCATGTCATAATTTGGAATCAAAGGCGTAACTCCCGTTCCGGGAATATTGCTATTGGCCTGTTGAATTACATTCAATCCAAAGGAGCCGCTCCAGTTGGTTTTAAGCTTGTGATCCAAAAAGATATCCACAGTATTGGTGAAAAGCTCTAAATCCAAGCTTGGTCTTGAATTTAATTCACCTCTCCGACGGTCAAATTCCTGGCGGCTATTCAGCTGAAAACCATATTGAAAATTAAGTTTCCAGTCGGTATTTAGGTGGTAGTGTGATTTTATTTTAGCCAAATGATGTAATACAACCTGCTTTGGATTATCAATTTTATAGGTGAAATCCGCATTTGTAAAAGGCCTGCCGTTTTCAATAATGTTTACCAAATCCGAAAGATTTCCTGTATGGGCGTCTCTCAAAATCCCCAATTCGGTATTGAAGAAGCTGTAGTATGCTTCAACTCCCAATTTCTTTGAGCTGTAGCCGACAGATCCGGAGAAATTGTATTCAGACATGCCTGTATTTGCCTGAATATAGTCAGGAGATTGTACATTCCCTGCTCTTTTTACCGATCCTTGAAGTCTATAGCCGAGGCCCTTTATTTTTTCAGAACCACCCAAATGAGATGCAGCAAAGTTTCCCATTCGGCCATTGCTTGCACCAAGGAGATGGATTTCTGTTGAATGCTTTTTGGATGTTGGTAGGGAAGGAGGATTGACCAAAATCACGCCTCCCATAGCTTCTGGCCCATATCGCACCGTTTCAGCACCTTTAATTACGGTAATTTCATCTGCCAGAAATGGGTCAATTTCAGGCGCATGTTCAGCACCCCATTGCTGTCCCTCCAAGCGAATGCCATTGTTCAGGATCATGATCCGATTGCTGTGCATTCCGTGTATGACAGGTTTGGAGATGGTATTTCCTGTGGAAAAAGTGGTCACACCAGCAATCCGTTTTAAGCTTTCTCCAAGACTTTCGCCACGGGACTGAAGCAATGCTTCTCCGTACAAAGAGGTCACCGCAGTGGTAGTTTGTACAGCTTCGCGATGGCCATGAACCTCAACTCCGCCGAGATCCAATGATTCCTCTTCCATTCGGAACGTTTGGTTTGTGGTGCTTCCTGTCAAATTCAGCGTTTGACGGATTTCCTTATGTCCAAGATATTGAACTGTGATCGTATAAGTGCCTGGGCAAAGGTCTCGAATGATGAAGTTTCCGTTTTGATCTGAAACAGCCCCCGTTCGAGTCTCCAAAATCCAGATGTAGGCTGCTTCAATGGAATTGTCATTTTCCCGATGAAGGATTTTTCCTCTCAGAATGAGATTACATTTCTGTGCATAGGATTCCTTGCTGAACAGCACAAAGACGGCTAAGAATAATATGACTTGGTAGTGTAACACGGTTGCAAAAGTAAGTGCTTCGAAAGAATTAAACCAAAGTTTATGAAACAAAGTTGCAAAAAGTGTTGAATGGTGAAAGATGGATTTCGGATGTTGCGATGTCGGATGTCGGATTTTTCCAAACAGCTAAGTAGAATAGTGATCCCGAAGGGATGAAATAATCATAAAAAAAATTTAAGGAAGTATAGTTTTAAAACCCCAAAGGGGAGATATTATTCAATCCATCCAAAGGGGATTGTTTTAAATACAAAATGTCACCCTTTCAGGGTTTTGGAAAAAGATTCTAATCTGATTTTTCTACAAGAATTACATCCTTTCGGGGTTTAAGAACTTATAGATTATACTTCAAAACCAAAAATCTGTTTAGATCTGTGTCTTTTTCTGTGACAATTTACCTGCTGCATCCGGGTCTGTGGGACCTATCAAAAAAAAATCCGGCTGTCGGCCGGATTTCAATGGGATTTTAGAAAATTAATACAGCCAAGTTGCCCAGGGAATCCTGCTTAAAATCAGTACCAATCCAATGGCGTACATCATGTAGATGCTTCGGAATTTGGATCTTGAAACAAGCATTTTTTTTGACCGGATGTAACCCACACTGATCAGGGCGATTGCGATGATATTGATCAGTGGATGTTCCAATGCAGTAAGTCTTGCAGCAGAATCTGACATTGCTCCTCCGGCAGTAAGGAGAGAAAAACCAAGTGGGCTTACAAAATACAGGATCAATCCCACCAAAAGTTGAACATGAGCGAAGATAAAGGCGATCATTGCGATCTTTCGATCCTTCTCGGTGAATACTCGTCCTGAAAGTGAACCGATCAGTGCATAAATAATGACTAAAACCAGCGTAGCTAAGGCGAGATAGGCTATTCCAGAGTGTAAATGTTGAAGTCCGGTGTACATGGTGTTGTGATTTTTGGGTGAAATTAATGCAAAAGAAATTAGGGAAAGCGTTAATTGGTATAAAATCTCACTCAATATAGAGCACTAAGCCTTTGAGGTATTCTGTTTCGGGATGGAAAATGTTGATCGGATGATCCCCGGGTTGGGAGAGTTGATGCAGGACTTTTACTTTTCTTCCAGTCTCCATGGCTGCTGCGGCGATGGTGTGTGTAAAGAGACTTTTATCCACCACCTGACTGCAGGAGAACGTGAAAATGATTCCTCCCGGTTTGATTTTGCGGATTGCTTCCGAGTTTAATCGCTTATAAGCCTGCACCGCATTGTGTCGGGCTTTGATGTTTTTTGCAAATGCTGGGGGATCAAGTACGATCAGATCAAAGTCATCACCAATTTCCCGGATATATTTGACTACGTCTGCCACGATAGACTCATGTTTTCCTTTAAAACCGGGGTTTAACCCGACATTCTGTTCAGTGAGGGCAATGGCTTTGGACGAAATATCAATTGAATGGACTTCTGAAGCACCTTCCTTTAGGGCCAAAACGGAAAATCCACCGGAATAGCAGAAGGTATTCAATACCTTTTTTTGGTTCGAATAAGTCGAAACCAATTTTCGGTTCTCCCGCTGATCAATGAAAAATCCGGTTTTTTGTCCTTTTTCCCAATCAATGCGATAGGTCGCTCCGTACTCCTGCACCAAATCGGTCTCTGCTCTTCCCCAAACCCATTCAATGGATTCGATGCCAAGATTCTTGGGTAGCGTCTCCGCGCTTTTGTCATAGACTCCCTTCAGCTTTTCTCCCAAAACAACCTGAAGTGCAGCCGAAATCTCAGCGATGTGCTTGTGAATTCCGATATGATGTGCCTGAATTACCGCTGTTCCATTGTAATAATCTACTATCAAACCCGGAAGCAGATCTCCTTCTCCATGGATCAATCTAAAAACGTTAGTCTCTTCATTATCAGTAAGTCCAAGGTTTTTTCTTAAGGCATAGGCTGAAGCAATTTTTTCATTCCAGAAGGCTTGGTCAATAGCTCTATCTTCAAAGGAAATAATCCGAACCATAATCGATCCCTGAGAGAAATGCCCAATTCCGAGGAACTCGTCTTTGGCAGAATATACCGATACCAAATCACCACTTTCCAATCCGGGATCTGCCTTGGCAATAGCACCTGAAAACACCCAATGATGACGTCGCTGAAGGGAAAATTCCTTGCTTCGCTGAAGAATAATTTTAGGATAACTCATAAGTCTCTGTGGGCTTGTTTGGGAAAAGGTAACTGCCAAAAATCATGGCAAAGATACTGGCTAAAAGTCCAAAAATATGGGATGCAATTTCAAAATCGAATTTATCGCAAATCAGGTAAGTGCTCATCCCGATAAACATGGACAGAATTGCTCCTGTTTTGGAGGCTTTTTTCCAATAAAGTCCTGCCGTCAATGGTGCAAATAAAGAAACCAGCAAAAGAATTGATGCGCCGGCTACCAGTTCGTAAATGTTGGAATCACGGGAAGCCATGTAAGTGGCAAGGAGGGCTACAAACAAAACACTAAGTCTCAAGATCCAAAGTAAATGAGCGTCTTGGAGATTTCCTTTGAACAGGGGGCGAATCAGGTTCTCTGAAATCAAAGCTGCCGGAGCCAGTAAACCTGAACTGGCTGTACTCATAATCGCTGAGATTAAAGCACCAAAGAAGATGATCTGAACGGGCAAACCGCCATGTGCCAAAACCATCGATGGAAGTAACATCTGCTTGTTTTCGAGGTAGAGTTCGGGATAAAGCACCTTTGCTCCCAATGCAATAAATAGGGGTAAAAGCCCAAAAGTGAGGTAAAAGCCCCCCGCCAAATAAGTGGATTGAACGGCGACTTTTTCAGATTTGGCAGACATGACCCGCTGATATATGTCCTGACTTGGAATACTACCAAGGCCCAAGATGATCCATGCCCCGAAATAATTTACCCAGGATGTAAAGCCTGAGTCGGGAAAAAACTGAAAACTTCCTTCGGGAGCCTTCGTCAAAATCTCAGTGACGCCACCTGCTTCCCTGCTGATCATCACTGTCACCCAAACTAATCCAATGACAATCATTGCAGTCTGAATGAAGTCAGTAATTGAAATGGCCCACATTCCTCCGAGAAAGGTATAAATCACAACAATAGCCGCGGAGAGTATGATTCCCTCCAATAGACTCAAATTGGTAACAGTGCCAAAAATTAAACTCAGGGCAACCAACTGGGCAGCGACGTAGCCAAAAAATACGGGAACCATGAAAATGGTCGCAAAGAACTCGACTTGTCTGCCAAATGCTTTTTTGAACACATCTCCGATGGTCAATACCCCCATTCTGTACATCGGGCGCAGGTAGAACATACCGAATAAAATCAGGCAAAGGGCTCCTCCGAATGGATCTTCTATAACACCCTGAAGACCCTCTTCTAGGAAGACAGAGGATGCTCCGAAGATTGTTTCGGATCCAAACCAGGTAGCAAACAGGGCAGAGGCAGAAAGAAAAAGAGGCAGGGATCTCCCTGCCAATACAAAGTCGTTCGAATTTTTAACCAACTTGGAAGCCCAAGCTCCAACTGCAACTGTAATTGCCAGATAGAGGATGATCGCAGTCAGCAGCAATTTATTAGAGCTTAGCTTTTTCCATACATTTTTTCGCGAATTGCCTTGATCTCCTCACTTGCGAGGTAATCATCGTATGGCATACGGCGATCTATTGTTCCTTTCGGGGTAAATTCGATGATTCGGTTACAGGATGACTGCACAAAGGCATGATCATACGAGCTCATCAAAACGGTCCCATTGAAATCTATGATTGCATTGTTAAAAGCCGTGATAGATTCCAAATCGAGGTGGTTGGTCGGTTCGTCCATCACCAGCAGGTTTGGATTTTGCAACATCATACGGGAGACCATGCAGCGGACTTTTTCACCACCTGAAAGGACCGCACATTTTTTAAGTGATTCTTCTCCTGTGAAAAGCATTCTACCCAGGAAAGTCCTCACGTGTGCTTCCTCCTGATTGCCGGAATATTGTCTAAGCCAGTCGATCAGGTTCAGATCAGTCTGGAAGTATTTGGAATTGTCATTGGGTAAATATGCCTTATTGATCGTCACTCCCCATTTCATTGAGCCTTTGGTTGCCGGTATTTCTTCCATAATGGTTTGGAAGAATTTGTTGACAGCCTGTTTGGTTTTGGAGATGAAGGCGATTTTGTCGCCCTTGTCCACCATCAGGTTCACGTCAGTAAAATAGGTTACGCCGTCTGCTTTCAGTTCCAGATTTTCAGTCATAAAGATCTGGTCCCCGGCTTCGCGCTCCGGCTTGAAGATGATGCCCGGATATTTTCTGGAAGAAGGCTCGATATCATCGATATTGAGCTTTTCGATCATTTTTTTACGTGCCGTGGCCTGCTTGGACTTCGCCACGTTGGCAGAGAATCGATCGATGAAGGACTGCAATTCCTTGCGCTTGTCTTCTGCTTTCTTGTTGGAATCCGATCGCTGCTTGAGTGCTAGCTGAGAAGATTCGTACCAAAATGTATAGTTACCGGAGTAGATTTTGATTTTGCTGAAATCAATATCCACCACATGTGTGGAAACAGTATCCAAGAAGTGTCTGTCGTGGGAGACGACGATCACGATATTTTTGAAGTCGAGAAGGAAGTTCTCAAGCCACTCGATGGTATCGGCATCCAAATCATTGGTAGGTTCATCGAGAATCAGGATATCAGGGTTTCCAAAAAGCGCCTGTGCCAGAAGAACACGTACTTTTTGATTGCCGGCCAATTGATTCATAGGCAGGTAATGCAGATCCTCGGAAATCCCCAAACCGGAGAGGAGGGAAGCTGCATCGGATTCGGCATTCCATCCGTCCATTTCGGCAAATTCTGACTCCAGTTCAGAAGCTCTTAATCCATCAGCTTCGGTAAAGTCCTCTTTGAGGTAAAGGGAATCTTTCTCCGACATGATGGCATAGAGTTTTTGATGTCCCATCAGGACCGTCTTCAAAACCTCCACTTCATCAAATGCAAAGTGGTTTTGGCTCAAAACAGCCATTCGCTGTCCCGGAGTAATATTTACTGATCCACTGGTGGAGTCGATCTCACCGGAAAGGATTTTCAAAAAGGTGGATTTTCCCGCACCGTTGGCACCGATCACCCCGTAGCAATTGCCATGGGTGAACTTGAGGCTGACCTCATCAAAGAGAGTACGCTTGCCAAACTTGAGGGATAAATTATCTACTGAAATCATGGAGGTATTTTGCTTTTAAGAGGCGCAAAGATAGGAAAATTAATTTTTTTAGTCTTATCTCAAATAGAGTCATCTTCACCTCTTTTCGGCATTCATCATATTTTCCCAAAGAATAATTTTTCAGATTGTTATATTCCACCTTTCTTAAAGGCCCTGAGATTGATATGAAGTTTTTGATTACGCGGTTGATTTTGATTTTCTTGCTGTTGGGCTGTGGCTTTTCGGCATTTGGTCAACTTTCTACCGTTGGTAAGGAGTTTTGGGTTGGCTTCATGGAAAACAACCGTGTCCCCGGTTCGGGCAATAATCCCGGTTCTCCTGATTTTGCGGTTTTGGTTATTACGGCCAATGAGAACACTACCGGCGTTTTGGAATACCAAGGGAATTCGACTGCATTTTCGCTTACAGCCGGTCAGCAATATACACTCAGGGTTCCTTCACAGGATTTGGATCTGCTTCACCGAACTTCGGGAGTGGTGGAAAACAAAGGAATTCACATCACCTCCACCGGGAAAATTGCGGTTCATGCATTTAATGAACGTTTTCGGAGTGCTGACGGTACGGTAGTGCTACCTATAGGTGCCTTGGGAAGAGATTATTATGTCACTTCGCATTTTGAAGCACTTACTGCGAGTGTGAATTACAACGGGAATATCAATAATGAAAGTACCCTTCTCGTAGTAGCGACAGAAGATAATACAGAAATCGAAGTCACTACGAGTGTCAACTCCATCAGTGGCAACCAAGCCGGTACTCCATCAACAATTACTTTGAATCGTGGACAAAGCTATCAGATCAAAGCGAGGGGTGACCTGACTGGCTCGAGAGTGCGGGTGATTGGTAATAATGCGGATGAGTGCAAGAAAATCGCTGTTTTTGGAGGAAATAAGTGGACCTCGGTGGGGAATTGCGGTCAGGCAAACGACCATCTTTTCCAGCAGGCATACCCTGTAAATACTTGGGGGACGAGTTTTGTGCATGTGGCCTTATCGGGAAGGACTTCCGGGGAATTGGTAAAAGTACTCGCGTCAGAAAATAATACAGTGGTGAGGGTTAATGGGACTTCGCGCGGAATCATCAACAGAGGGGAGTTTTTAACCCTGGATTTTGGGATCAATGAATCCGGGAAAATTGATACCTCAAAGCCCGCTTCGGTTTCTGTTTTCTCCAAAAGTATGGCCTGTAACCAACCCAATGCTCCGGGTGAAATGACCGGTGACCCATTTATGATCACTTATAGCCCAAGTGAGCAATTTTTGACAGGCCTGACTTTTAACGCCATTAATTTGCCATCGATTACCAATCACTATGTCAATGTGGTAGTGAAGGCAGGAACTGAGAATTCAACTTTTCTCGATGGGCAAAATGTCGGTGGATTTTTTTCTACCCTTCCTGGTGACCCTTCTTTCCAATATGCTCGAATCAATATTTCGCAGGGCGTGCATCAACTTCGCAATGTAAAGGGATTTGCGGCCTATGTCTATGGGTTTGGAAATTTGGAATCATACGGGTATGCGGCCGGTGCCGCCCTGGATAATCTAAATTTTGTGGCAGATGCAGCCTATGAATTTGATGTGGAAGGGGAAAAAGTCGCTTGTCTCAATCAGGAGGGTACCTGGACGATCAATTCTGAAAATCCCGACTTCGAATACTTTGTTTGGGACTTTGGAGATGGTACGCCCACAGTGATTGGTCAGGGGGTAGGGCATACATTCGAAAAGCCCGGTCTCTATGAAGTAAAAGTTTTAGCGGCCTTGTCTCCCAATTCATGCGATGAGCAAGAAGAAGTAACTTTTGAGATAGAGGTTTTGGAAGCTAAAGCCGAGCTATTGGGAGAGGACTCAGTTTGCCCGGAAGTGGAAGAGGTAATGTACCGGATAAAAGATCTCCTCAACATTTCGCGGGGTACTTTTGAAGTGGAGGGGGGAGTGATCGTGGAAGATTATGGGGATTCGGTGTTAGTCAACTGGGGCTTAGCAAATCCGGATGCCAAACTGATATTGATTCCATATTCTGATAATGGCTGCCCCGGAGCTCCTGTAGAATTGCCGGTAGTCATCAATCAAAGAATAGTAGTAAACGCCGCATTAGGAGAGAAAAAAGTTTGTTTTGATCCGGCGGTCCCACATCTCTACACCGCACCCAATGCCGTAAGTGGCAGGGGATATGACTGGATTGTAACAGGAGGTCAGATTATTTCCGGTCAGGGACTATCAAAAATCGAGGTGAGTTGGGATCAACCGGGACTCATTGGGACTGTAGAGTTCACTGCTTATAGTATAGCAGATACTCAATGTGAAGGAAAAGCGGCATCCATTCAAGTGGAGGTCGCAAATGAGTTTTTAGCCGAAGTTAAAGGAATCACAGCAGTCGGATGCTCGGGCGAAAAAACAGGTCAGATTACATTGGATATCCAGGGAGGTATAGGGCCTTACAAGTATACATGGCTTCATGACCCTTCGCTGAATTCCCCGACAGTCTCCAATCTTTCGGCTGGCACATATTCCGTAAAAGTTTTGGATCAATTAGGCTGCGAACGCTTGATTGAAAATATTGAAGTCGAACAACCTGCGCCATTGGCGGTCACACGTCTCACACCTGTCGGAGCTTCTTGCTATGGCAAGCCGGATGGTCAATTGACCTTGAATGTCACTGGTGGAGCAGCTCCTTATATTTTTAATTATCAAGGAGTAAAAACATTTTCAGGATCGATTTCTTTTGCTGATTTGCCTCAGGGTAACTATGCCTGGGAAATAATAGACAGCAATGGTTGTGTCATCCCTGTGAACTTTGAAATAACCTCTCCTCTTGCCTTGGAAGTTGAAGTCAGAATGGAGAAGCCTGCCTGTCCGGGAGGATCTAATGGAGAATTGTTTGCTTTTCCCAAAGGAGGAGATGCTCCATTTATCTACCTCTGGAGAGATACCAGACTGAGCGGAAGCGCTGTAACTGGACTCAAGGCAGGTACTTATGATCTTGAGGTTCGGGATGCCTCAGGCTGTGTTAGTATTGGGGAAGGAACAGTAAAAGAAGCAACTCCCGAAGTGCGGATGCCGACCGGATTTGATCCAAGGCAAGCTCCGGGTGTCTACATGGGAGTTTCAAACTGTGAGACCGAATTTGAGTTATGGATCTATAATCGCTGGGGTCAACTTATTTATTCCGGAAATTCCGGCTGGGATGGCACGGTTTCTGAGAGTAAGGCCCCAACCGGAACCTATTCATATACTGTCACTTACCGATATGTTTTGGAAGGGAAGTCAGAAGTGACTAATATCAAAGGATCTTTCACCCTAGTAAGATAAAAAAGTACTAATTGCCCTAACCCCAACCCATTGAAAAAGTTATTTTATTGAAATGAAGCACAAAGAGAGATTAATGATCTTTTTCTTGTGCATTTCATTTTTAGTAAGCTTCAGAGCCAATGCTCAGCTTAGCACACTTGGTAGAGAATTTTATGTGGGATTTATGGAGAATAACAAAACCTCCACTGCTCCCGATCAGGCCTTAATTAGCATTACGGCCAATGAAGATGCCACCGGTACCTTAACCTACGGTGGTAATTTGATTCCTTTTGCTCTTACAAAAGGAAAAGTTTTTACACATGCCATCCCTTCTCAGACATACGATTTGCTTCATCGGAATTCTGAGGTTATTGAATCCAAGTCGCTAAAAATTTCTTCAAGCGGAGACATCGCAGTTCACGCTTTTAATCTGAGGACCAATAGTGCTGACGGTACAGTTGTCTTACCTATTACCTCCCTTGGAAAAGAATACTTTGTCACTGCGCATTATAATCCTAAGTCTAATACATCCTCCGATTTAGAAAGTACACTTTTAGTAGTTGCCATAGAGGATGATACCCGGGTGGAAGTTACTCCCACTACTTCCACGGTAAAGGGAAACCCTGCCGGTAACCCCTTAATCTTTACATTGAACGCGGGCCAGACTTATCAAGTCAAAAGTGAAGGTGACTTGACAGGGACTCGTGTGAGGGTGATCAATGGGACGGATGGGGACTGTAAAAATGTAGCTGTTTTTGGAGGAAATAAAATGACTTATGGGGGCAGCTGCGGCCTGAGTGGAGATCATCTTTTTCAACAGGCTTTTCCTGTTTTCACTTGGGGAAAATCTTTTACTCATATTCCGCTTTTGGGTAGGACCTCCGGAGAAATCGTCAAAGTTCTTGCTTCTGAAAACGGAACCGAAGTCATTGTCAATGGCCAATCCAAGGGGATAATCAATCAAGGGAATTTTCTTCAAATGGAATTTGCGAAGGATGAAGTCGCTATAATCGATACCTCTAAGCCAACAGCTGTTTCCGTGATTGCAAAAAGTATGGAATGCAATGAGGCATCCAATGATTTGTTCGGGGATCCATTCCTTTTGACATACAATCCTAACAATCAAAAAATTGAGCAGACAATTTTTAATTCTTTAAGTGGAACTGGTTTTATCAATCATTTCGTGAATATACTTCTTAAAACTTCCTCGATTAGTGCTACTCGACTGAACAACAAGCAAATAGATTCTGAATTTAAACCCGTTCCGGGCAATCCACAATTATCGTTTGCAAGAATCAAACTGGCAGCAGGGCCAAATTCAATTTCCAATCCCGATGGATTTATCGCCTATGCTTATGGATCCGGATTAAGATCCTCGTATGGGTTTTCGGCGGGTGCAAATCTGGAGAGTACCAAGTTTGAAGCGGCTAGTAATTATGATTTTGAGGTGATAGGAGACCAGGTGGCTTGCATGAATCAGGAAGGCATTTGGTCAATTAATCCTGAAAATGAAAACTACACGCTTTTTACCTGGAACTTTGGAGATGGATCAGCTTCAGTGAATGGTCAGGAGGTAGCTCATACTTTTAAGTCTGAAGGCAAATTCCAAGTAAAGGTTCTCGCTTCTTCTGGGAGTGCTAGTTGTGGGGTAGAGCGAAATTTCGTTTTCGAAGTGGAAGTGAAAAAAGTTTCTGTAGATCTGATAGGTCCAGAAAGTACCTGTTCGGCGCTAGCTACAACGTATACCTTGGAGAATTCATCGAATTTTGACCGGATCATTTTGGAGGCGGTGGAAGGAGGGGAAATAGTATCCCAAACAGAGAAATCCATTACAATCCTATGGCAGGAAGCGTCTGAGGAGGGGAAAATTGTTGCAATTCCGGTGGCTGAAAATGGCTGCTTGGGTGATGCAATTGTGAAAACGGTGAAACTTGGAGTAGCCCAGTCCGAAGATAGCCCAATTGGCCCGACTCAAGTCTGTGGGCCAATTTTGTCAGAAGTTAACTATGAAGTCCCAAATGCTTCATCACAAAAAAAATACGAGTGGAGCATAGTAGGGGGTGAAATTAAATCCGGTCAAAACACCTCGAAAGTGGAGGTGTTGTGGGGCATCAATTCTCCTGAATTTTCTATTTTTTATACTGAGACGCCATTGGAAAATACCACTGAGGCCTGTCCCAAAATATCCAAAACTCTTGTAGTCGATAAAATCGAACCTTTGAAGATCAATACAATCAATACCACTGCTCCCAATTGTCCCGGAGAGGGTGGAGGTTCTATTGTTATTAAAGTTTCGGGTGGATCGGGAGAGCTAGATATCATTTGGTCACATGTGCCTGACTCAAACTCCGGAACTGCAGATAATCTGAAGGCTGGTCTATACAAAGTCACTGTAAAAGACCGCTCAGGCTGCGGAATTTTAGTTCAGGAAATTGAATTAAAGGAGCCGGAAAATTTAAGGTTGATTGGAGAACCGGAGTATTTCCCAATCACATGTTCAGGTGCAAGTGACGGTGGATTTATGGTTAAAGTCCTCGGTGGCTTTCCGCCTTATTCAGTCGAGGGGATTGAGTCAGCTTGGGATGGTGATTTCTTGACTGTTAGCGGATTGGCCCAGGGGAAATTTTCACTTTACCTAGTAGACGCAAAGGGATGTAGTCTCCCTGTTGGAGGAGAGATTAAAGGAGTTCAGCCACTTGCCTTGAATTTTGTTCAAGAAAGTCCACGTTGTCCAGGAGGAAACAACGGATCTCTTTCGGTCGTCGTCACAGGTGGAGTTCCTCCCTATAAATATTCATGGGCTGAAAGTGGTGTTTCCGTAGCTTCTTTTACCGGTAGGTCAACTTCCAATAGCAGTGCAGTACTCAGAGCAATTCCTTCCGGAGAATATACGGTAACAGTTACTGACTTTAATGGTTGTAGTTTGGTGTCCTACGGAATTGTAGAGGAAGTTAAGCCTCAAGTTAGGATGCCAACTGGATTTAAGCCTCAAGATGGATCTTTTAAGCCAGTTTCGAATTGTTATCTAGACTTCAGAATGCAGGTGTTCAACAAATGGGGTCAGGTTGTATATTGGGGAACTGAGGGCTGGGATGGAATGCTAAAGGGTAAAGAAGCACCGGTGGGAACTTATTCTTATAGAGTAATTTATCAATTCCCTGTGAATGGGGAATTCCAAGTTGAAGAAATTCATGGAGGTTTCGCTTTGATCAGGTAAATTGAAGCAGATTGTGGGGAGGAGAAATTATGAACCCAAAATGGTGGATTAATAAATTATGCCTTTTACTGTTTTTCGCTCTGGGAAACGGTTTTTTTGCGTTAGCCCAGCTTAATACAGTGGGTCGTGAATTTTACATTGGTTTTTTGCAGAACGGCAGAAGTCTGGATTCTGTGAATGTCCAGTCTGAAAAAGCGGTGTTGATTATCACTGCAAACGAAAAATCTTCCGGCACCATCCAAACACCCCTTCAGACAGTTTCATTTGATCTGGCCAAAGGCCAACGATTAATACAGGAATTTGACGGGATGGCTGAAGGATTGATTCACACCGAATCCGAGCGGGTCAGTCAAAAATTTCTGCACGTGATTTCTACAGGCAATATAGCTGTTCATGCCTTGAATGGCAGGTCTTACAGTACAGGTGGTACGGTTGTTTTACCTGTAGAATCGCTCGGCCTCAATTATATGGTCATGTCGCATCATGAAAAACCATTTGTTTCCAATTCCAGCCTGAATCATACCACACTCGAAAGTTCGATGGTCATCGTGGGGACAGCGGCAAATACACAGGTAGAGATCATTCCTTCGGTTCGGACCTCCACAGGAGTACCGGCCAATTATTCCTTGAAAATAGTTTTGAACGAAGGGGAATCTTATCAGATCAAATCCGATGAGGATCTGACGGGGACCTTGGTTAGAGTATTGAATGATAATAATACAAATTGTAAAAATGTTGCTGTCTTTGCCGGCAACAGGATGTCCAGTTCGGGTACTTGTGGGACGACCGGAGACCACTTTTTTCAGCAAACCTATCCGAGCAAAACCTGGGGTAATTCCTTTATTCATGTTCCTCAAAAAGACAGGACTTCGGGGGAATTTGTGAAGGTTTTGGCTTTGGAGAATGGTACCCGAGTAGCTGTCAACGGTGTCTTAAAAACCACCCTAAACGCCGGGAAATTTATTCGGCTTGAGTTTGGAAAAAATGAAGTGGCCAGCATCGTGACCTCCAAACCCAGTTCGGTTGCAGTCATTTCCAAAAGCGGTTTTTGCAATGAGTTTTTTGCTGCCTCACTCGGTGACCCCAACTTTTTTTCCTATTCCCCAAACGGGCAAATGATCAAGGAAATCCAATTTTCGACTGGAATTCTTTTTGGTCGCTTCAACCCTAAAATCGACCATTTTCTGAATATTATCATTCCAAAAGGTGCTTCTAAAAAGACCTTGTTGAATAGTCAAAATATCAGCAGTCAGTTTAAAGTGGTCCCGGGAAGCAATTATGAGTTTGCGCAGGTTCAAATTCCCGAAGGGGTCAATCAGCTGGTAAATCCCGAGGGGTTTATCGCATATGCTTACGGATCGGGTCAAATTGAATCTTATGGCTTTGTGGTAGGGACAGGAGTGGAAAGTATTCAATTTGAAACAGACACCAAATATCCCTTTGAGGTTATCGGGCAAAAAGTGGCCTGTTTAGACCAATTGGGAACTTGGGAAATTTCTCCGGAAAACAAGACTTACACGGAGTTTACCTGGTCGTTTGGAGACAACACACCTGTAGCGGTCGGTAAAAAAGTCTCTCACCTTTTCAGAAAACCGGGAAAATTTATTGTCACAGTCCTCGCTACAACCGGTGAAGGACTTTGTGATAAGCAGGAGACATTTCGCTTTGAAGTGGAAGTAAAGGATCTTAATCCTATCCTGATCGGACCGACATCTGTTTGTCCTTTGATAGATGAATTCACCTACACACTTGAAGACACAGCCAATATGGATCGGGTCAGTTGGGAGATCAGTGGAGGTGTTATTCTTGAAAAAACACCCAACTCGGTGAAAGTTAAATGGGGTGCTCCCAATCCAAACGCAAAACTGACGGCAACTCCATATACAGATCAGGGATGCCCTGGCAAGTCATTGGTGTTGAATGTGGCAATTACAGAGTCGATTGAGCCCGCCTTGCCCCTTGGCAACTCCGGACTATGTGGCCCAAATGAGGTTTTGATTTATAAAGTGCCTTTTCAGACTTCAGGAAGGACCTATACTTGGACGGTTTCCGGTGGAAATTTGATATCAGGTCAAAATTCCCCCCAAGTAGCAGTTCTCTGGGAACTCAACGCCCCATCAAAAACCATTTTCTTCGAGGAAACCAGTACGCTAAACAGTGCATGCGCAGGAATTTCTGAAGTGTTGGAGGTGAAAATCTATCCGGAATTCAAGATGAATGCCTCGGATGTACTAAATCCGGCTTGCCCTGGTGAGAGTAATGGAAGCATCAGATTAAATCCTGTTGGAGGATCAGGAAGCTATAAATTTCATTGGAAGCATGATCCAAATTTGAAAATCGGAAAAGCCGAAAACCTGCCTAGCGGCATCTATGAAGTGACCGTTTTGGATCAGACAGGATGTGATTCCAAGCTATTGAAGTTTGAATTGGCTCAACCTGAGCCTTTGAGTTTGGCAGGACCTGTTGAGGTGTATGAGAATTCTTGCTTTGGCACTTCAGATGGGGGATTTATCATCCCCTTAAAGGGAGGAAATCCCCCCTTTGTAGCAGTGGGTTTTGAGTCCATGTGGGATGGAAAAGAGTTAAGAGTTTTTGGTCTTGGAGCTAAATCATACGATTTGACTGTGTTGGATAGCCGGGGTTGTTCCATTAAGATTTCAGCCACTATAGAAGGACCTGAAGAGATTTCAGTTATTGCAAAAGTCGGAAATCCGGGTTGTGAGGGAAGTTTGGATGGTGAACTGGAACTCAAAATAGAAGGGGGAGTAGGGCCTTATACTGTGCTATGGGAATCCGGTCAAACTGGACCGACGATCACCGAACTTCCATATGGAGAATTTGGATATACCGTAACGGATGGAAACGGATGCGTCCTGAAAGGAATGGCTGTAGTAAATCAGGCAAGACCAGAAGTGAGAATGCCTACTGGATTTAATCCGAAGGAAGGAGTTTATCAGCCCATTTCCAATTGTAGTATTTCGTATCGCTTGACTATTTGGGATCGTTGGGGAGGGATGATTTACTATGGAACCGAGGGTTGGAATGGTTTGATTAGAGCGGTCGAAGCGCCTTCCTATACCTATTCTTACCACATTCGATACACCTATTTTTTAGAGGGGAAAGAGACCTCCACTGAGAAAAGCGGAACTTTTATGTTAATCCGCTAAGTTTTTGCCCATCCGTCTGGAGTATTTGAATAGTTTTGCTTCAGAAAGATTTTTAAACACCCATGAAGAAAATTTTAATTACAGGAGGAGCCGGATATATTGGTTCTCACACTGCTGTTGAACTGTGGAAAGCAGGAATGGAACCGATAATATTAGATGATTTATCCAATTCAGATCCTACGGTTTTGGATCGGCTCGAAGAGATTACAGGGAAAAGATTCGCCTTTTATCAGGGAGACTGTAATAAAAAATCCTTACTTAAGTCAATCGCTGAAAAATATAAAATTGAAGGATTGATTCATTTTGCAGCGTTCAAGGCAGTGGGGGAGAGTACGCAGCAGCCTTTGAAGTATTATAGAAACAATGTGGGTTCATTGCTTGTCTTGTTGAAATTTATGGAGGAAAAAGGCATTAAAGATCTTGTTTTTTCTTCCTCCTGCACGGTGTATGGACAGCCGGAGGTGCTTCCTGTAACAGAATCCACTCCAAGGCAGGAGGCGGAAAGTCCCTATGGAAACACCAAAAAAATCTGCGAAGATATTTTGGTTGACTGTGTCAAAAGTAAAATGGGGATTCGGGTGATTTCGCTTCGTTATTTCAATCCAGTCGGAGCACACCCAAGTGCAAAAATCGGAGAATTGCCTTTGGGAACTCCAAACAATCTGGTTCCTTTCATTACACAAGTAGCTGCAGGAATCCGTGAAAAATTGACTGTTTTCGGGGACGATTACGATACAGTAGATGGCAGCTGTGTACGGGATTACATTCATGTGGTGGATTTGGCAGAAGCTCATGTCAAGGCTTTGGCCTATCTCAATAAACAGGAGAATAATTTTTACGATGTGTTCAATGTGGGCACTGGCAATGGAAATTCAGTTTTGGAAGTCATCCATGCATTTGAAAAAGTAAGCGGAGTGAAGCTTGACTATCAGGTCGGTCCAAGAAGACCCGGTGATGTAGTGAAAACTTGGGCAGACACCACCAAAATAAATAATGTCCTAGGTTGGAAGGCAAAGTATTCCCTGGAAGATTCCATGCGTGACAGCTGGAACTGGCAGAAGAGTTTAGACTGATAATTTGGACCTTCCTCGGAAATTTCATTTTCGAGGAGGAGTTCTAGGGTTTCAAATCCGATTTTTTTGGGTTGACAGACTACCAACCCACAGAAATGATGTCAGGATTGCAATTCTTGAAGATCGGAAATCCGCGATCTAAAATTATTTTTTGGGTAAGGGTACCCTGAACCTGTGTCTAGGAATCTGAATTACCCAATTCTTCGCTCCCCTTTTCGATAATGACCTCTTTTGTCACCACTTTCATGGCGAAATCAGAAGGGTGGATTTCCGCCTCGTACTTCTCTGCATATACTCTGGTAAATGCTGCTCCAAAGAAAAGTATAAGGCAGGAATAAGACACCCAAAGTAATATCAGGACCACCGAGCCTGCTGCACCATAAATCGAATCGGGATTTGCAGCTCCAAAATAAAAAGAAAGCAATATTTTCCCCAAATTGAACAGTAAGGCGGTCATAAATCCTCCAAGCCAAACTGATCTCCATTTGATCTCCATGTCAGGCATAAATCTGAAAATCAACACAAACAATAGTCCCAAAACAAAAGAGGATAAACCAAACTCAAAGCTCTGGGCCAGATAAACTAAGCTTGGTCCCCAAAGTTGGGAAAGAAATTCGCTCAATACCGTCAATGCCGTGGAAACCACAAAGCTGATGATCAATAGAAAGGCAATCACCATCACAAATCCCAAACTCAAGGCTCGGTCTTTTACTACTTTCCAAATTCCCGCATCCGGATCTAACTTGACACTCCAGATTTCATTCATTGAAATCTGAAGCTGATAAAATACCCCCGTAGCGCCAAAAATCATTATTGCGACCCCCATTATGGTGGCAAAGACGGACTGTCCATCATTTTTTGAATTTTCGATAATGTCCACTACCGATTGGGCAGCCTCGGGGCCTATGGCCTCTGAAATCTCCTCAGTGATCTCACCCTGCACGATTTCAGTACCCCAAAAAGTACCCACCAAATTGATGATAACGATAAGTAATCCGGGTAAGGATAACACCGCGTAATAGGCGACCACAGCTCCCAATCTCCATGGATTGTTTTTATTCCAGAGCTTACCTGTCTCCAATAAAAGTTTGGGAAGGTGCTTTATTTGAAATCCTTGTTTTTTTGCCATTATGCTATTTCTTGGGGTTTAAATAGGCAAGAAAGAAGCCAAGAAACGATTTCGATCAAAATCATTCCATACAAGGACTTTAATCTAGTGAAGGTGAGATCCGTTTAAATAGCTGAAATTTCTGTTTCAAAAAGAATTTAGGCTTGGATTGGAGTTTGCCTATCGCGTAATCTAACATCTGTTTAGTTGAGGAAAAACAAACTTTGCCTAATTCCCGATTGATCGATTAGAGGATTTTCCTATTTCCAGATAATCAGGAAGAAAAAAGGATTAAAACAAATAATACGGGTAAACTTTGGTTGGTCATGCATCGGTAATTTTTGTATTTTGAAAAATATATACTGAACAAAATATCTTTTGTCCCGATGGGACTTATCTCCGATTTTGTCATTAATCAAGGATTAGGGGCTAAAACCTTCGGCTAAAAGATGATTCGTCCATACGGGACTAAAATGAGGAAGCAACGACCTGTGTTACAATTTATCATTGTTTATCTGGGTTGAACCATATTGCTAGAAAGACCAATTGTCGTCCATAAAAATGTCGTAGGCATGAGTGATTTCATCTGTTTATAATTTGATTTTTTTGGTCAGATGGAATCTCGCATTTCGGATAATCATTCCAGTGTGTGATCCCGTAAATACGGGATCATGCTCGATTTTATCTGTTTATATTTTGTTTTTTAATGGTCAGATGGAATGCCCTGGATAATCATTCCCCTGTGTGAGAAGCCTTTCTCATGGGCATTTCATGTTTGAAAAATTACCTGATTAGAACCGCACAAAGTTCCATTTATCGTATCGATGACTACTGCTCCCATTTATTTATATTCTTCACCACCAGCTCTTTATACCCAAAAGTGGGGTCTGTTTCTCGATGGTAAATTTGATTTGGATCTTCGCCGATCACTACTTCCAAAGTTGTGTAGACAAGGTTGCCATCGAGCAAATGTCCGCCAATTGTGCGCCCGGTACTATCGCTCACCGCGAGGTGAATATGATTTCCCTCAGTACTGAGCAAACCAGTAAGTGACACCACTTCAAAATGTCCTTCCCCTTGACTGCCATCAGGCTGATTGGCAAAGCGAAGGTTATATTGGGTAAGACTGCCTACGGCCGACATAATAAAACCCGCTTCGATCTGATTTTCTGCAATAAATTTCTTTAACTCAGGCAACACATCATCACCGGGATGAAGGCGGATGGTATGTACACGAAGGGAAGAATTCATAGGTGCAGGATTTTGACATTGAAAGAATAGCAGACAAAAAACAAGGGTTAAAATGATTTGAAAAGGCTTCATACTAGGGTTATTCGGGATTTCTTTCTGCTCTGCTTTTCCACTCCCCGGAGTTTAAAAACCTCGAGAACCTAACCGAGGATTTTAAATCCTCGATAGCAACTTTAAATTTCAAATTTGGATCAGCTGGATCATGCTAAAATCAATTTAGGGAGTCCATCCTACAATCCACAAACTGTCTCTCATGGTAAAGGCCACCAGTCCCAAACGCTTGACTAAGTAGATTTCCTGAGGTTGATTTTTCGGGTTAAACTGGCTGATTTTAAAAACATTGTTGAATTGCTTTCCATCGATTACCAAGCTCGGGAAATTCTCGTAAAGATATTCCTCGGAATCGTCCACCGTAGGGTTGATTCTTTTGCCGACTAGTGTTTCATTGACAATATCCAAGCGAAATCCCATTTGCTGAAAATAAATGTCCATAAATCCCAATCCAGAGGTTTTTCCATAGCCGACTTTATTTGAAAAAGTGGCCCAACCGTCCTCGGTGCGATAATAGGACTGGTATAAGCCGTAGCACTGACGTTCTCCCTGCTGCACCAAAACTGGGTTAGATTCTATCGTAAATGGTTCGGTGATTGTATAATCGGAGATCACCTTCCTAGTTTTTTCTCCGCTTTGGATGGTGTAATTTACTCCAGGAACTAGAAGCATCCAATCTCTTGCCGGGATAGTAAAATCAAATCCTTCACAAGATTCGTAGAAAAGTTCTTCTTCCTCGGGTACACAGGCCAGTGAGCAGGTCAGGAGAAAAATGGTGAGCGGGAAAATCAAATACTTCATGGCGGATAATTCGAGTAGGTTTCAGATGATCCTTAATATAAAGATTTTTTAGGTGGTTAATCTAAAAGTTTGAATGGAATTGGTTTACATTCAATTAACGAATCGAAAGAAAATATGCTACAAACAAAAGGCATTGTTTTCCCTCAATTCCATATTTATCCAAAAAAAATCCCCATTCCCTCAAGTTTCCGAGTTTCTCGAGGTTTGACACCTCGAGTTTTTTTCCTTAGAATCAAAATTCAGATATAAGACCTCCAAATTGCAAATTTGGAGGAGCGAAAAGAGCTATTAATACCCTGCCGCCTGTCCGTCTTTTCTGGACTCCGATGCGCCGATATAGACTTTTCGGGCCTTGTCGTAAAAGATCGCTTGATAGCCTCCGTAGGGTCCAATGCTGTACTCAATGCGGTGGCCCATTTCTTCCAGTTGACGGATGACTTCATAAGAAAAACCGCTCTCCAGGTTGAGTGAACCTCCTGTGGTCATCTGTGATCCTGTGGGTTCGGACGAACCGTTATGCCGCATTCGCGGTGCATCGCCCGCCTCTTGGAAGTTCATCCCAAAATCAATCAGATTGACCACAATCTGTGTATGTCCCTGCGGCTGCACCGAACCTCCCATCAAACCAAAGCTTAGCCAGGGACCTCCGTCCTTGGTGATAAATGCCGGAATAATTGTGTGAAATGGTCTTTTGCCCTTGGCCAGCGAATTCCAGTGGTTTGTGTCTTGTACATTGAACTGTTGTCCGCGGTTTTGAAGGACGAAACCCAGTCCATCCGGCACCATTCCCGACCCAAACTCATCGTAAATGCTCTGAATAAAGGAAACCATATTGCCGTCTTTGTCCGCCACGGTCAGGTATGTGGTATTACCCTTTTCGATATCGCCTGCAGGGTAGGATAGGGCGGCTTTGTTGGGATCGATGAGTTTGCGGCGTTCTGCTGCGTATTCTTTGGAGATCAGCAGCTCCACAGGGATTTCATTGAAAGCCGGATCGGCATAGAACTTTGCCCGATCTTCAAAGGCCAATTTCTTCGCCTCTGTGAGTACATGTAAGTATTCCGCACTGCCAAAGCCCATGGACTTGATATCATATCCTTCGAGTATGTTAAGCATTTGGAGCACGGCGATGCCCTGACCGTTTGGGGGAAGTTCCCACACGTCATAGCCCCGATAATTGGTACTGATGGGATCCACCCATTCCGAAGTGTGCTTTTTCAGGTCTTCATAGCGTAGATATCCTCCGTTTTCCTTCATAAAGCGATCGATGATCCTGGCGATTTCTCCTTCATAAAAAGCCGATCTGCCTTCCTTAGCAATTAGAGCATAGATCCGGGCAAGGTCGGGATTTTTGAAAACCTCGCCTTTTTGCGGAGTAGTCTTCCCGTTGGGCATGTAAGTTTTGCGGAAACCGGGAATGTCCTGCATTTCCGGCCAATGTCCATTCATCTGCCAGGCGATTACTTCTGAGACGGGGAAACCACTGTTTCCGTAATCGATGGAAGGCTGAAGGATTTCCTGCATGGTGAGTTTGCCGAAGCGCTTGTGCATCTCAAACCAACCGTCCACACAACCCGGAACTGTAACTGGAAGCGGGCCAAGAAGCGGGACATAGCTTAATCCTTTTTCCTTGAAAACCTCCATTGTTAGACTTTCCGGAGCCCTTCCGCTGCCGTTAAAGCCGTAGAGTTTCTTGGTCTTTGCATCCCAAATGATCGCAAATACATCGCCTCCGATTCCGCAGGCATTCGGTTCTACCAAGCCAAGCATGGCATTGGCAGCGATAGCAGCATCCATGGCTGAACCTCCTTTTTTCAGGATATCCAAAGCGACTTGCGTGGCAAGTGGTTGGCTGGTTGCGGCCATTCCGTTTTGGGCTAAAATTTCGGATCGGGTGGTGAAGGTTTTTCCGGTGACCCGGTCTTGGGAAAAGGAGAGTAAGGGAATCAGGATTCCAGCGAGGAGGAGTGATAAGGCTTTCATTTCTTACAAAGTGTTATTTTCAATTCTTTAATTTTCTGATTTCGTCCTCAAACCAGTCAAGGGTTTTGAGTTCTGGAATAATGGGCGCGGTAAGTTTACCCATTAAGACCCCATTTTTAATCAGGAAATGGGTTGGCGATAAAACTACTCCGAATTTTTCTTTGACCTCTTCTCTACCCAGGGAGATGTTTTTATAGCCGATTTCTCCGTTCTTCTTCAGGTATCGCTTAATTCGTTCTGGCTTGGTCATGCAAAATCCCAAAAATACGATGTCTTCATCATTTTGATATAACTCGGTTACTTTTCTCAAATAAGGCTCTTCCTGCTTGCAGCCCGAACAACCGACAAACCAAATGTTGACAATCACAATTTTGTCCGCAAGATCCTTAGAGCTAACCGAATCCCCGTCAATGGTCGCATAATCAAATTGTGGAAAAGAAGAATTGTCTGGCGGACCCTGAGATTCAAAGCCAAAATTCTGTCCGGGAGAACTTAGGCTGATCAATAAAAATGAACCCACAGAAAATATTGTTTTGATCATAATCTTCGGTTTTGGCGACTAAGTATTTGCAAATTAATCCGTATTTAGTTTCTAATAATAATCAGCATCTTTTTATCTTAAAAACCTCCCGAAAACCTAATTGCCATCGATGCCCCTAGGATGAAATTCTTTCTGGAAGTACTGGTTTTGGTATCAAAAATCGCATCCCCACCGGTCATCCTCCGACCTTCAATTCTGCAGATCAGAAACGGGGAAGGCCTGTAATCCAGATTCATGGAAAGTCCGGAAGTCCGAAAACCATTCCGCGTTTCTGTTGGTATTAGAATTCCTTTTTGATCTTGATAATATTCTGCACGCATTGCTGCTTTCCATCTTTGATCAATTGAAAACTGCGCTATAATTACTGGACTTAACCAAATGTCATAGTCGGAACTTCCCTTAAACTCCTGTTGGACACCGAAGTCAAATCCTGTGATCAACCCAAAGCGGTCTGTCAGTTGAAATTGCCCATAAAAATTATTGAAATATCTCATCCTTCTCAATTGATCGGGATCAACCGTTCCGATGAATGTACTCCAGTTCAGAGTAGTGGATTCATTTGGGCTAAATTTCAATTGGGTACCAAAAGAGGGCAGAGAATTTCCTTCCAATCGCTGAATTCGTTGCCAACCATTCAGAATCAACCCTGCGAGTTCCCATTTTTCATTTGGATTGAAAGTCAATTTTGCACCTGAGGAATAATAAGGTGAGTTTTCAGCCAACAATGAACGTGTTAAGGTCCAATTATCCATCGAAATCGCACTCTCAAATCCAATATGTGAAGGCATAATCCCCGCATCAAGCCAAAGATTATTTTTCTCATTCAGTGAAATTCCAATGTTGGCCTCAAAAATATTCTTCAAAAGTCCAGGCTCAGAAGCATAGTTGTCATTGCCATAAGTACCGGCATGTAAGGAGAAATTAGCTCTGTACTTTGAGTGTTCCAGATAAAGTTTTATTAGTCCTAAGTTTAGATTGAACTCGTTGTGTCTATTGTGATTAAATAAAAAAGCCTGTCGCTTAATACTCGCGGGTTGATTGAAATCATATACGTAATACACATCAGCTAACCCCGAAAGGTGTAAAGTAGGCTGATGTGACCAACTACTATCCGCCTGATTACGGGCAAAACCGTTACCTCCGGCTAAAAATAAGATGACAAACAGGATGGATCTCATAAGTATTGACAAGCTTAAATAGGGTAAATATTCCGATACACGGGCTAAATGACAGCCACCCATTACTTAGAAAAAAAGTATTCAAACGGACTATTTACATTTTCTTCTTCAGGAAGGTTTGTAAATCTTTGTTGGAGCCGTAGAGTGCCAGAATGTCATTTGGTTCAAGAATATTATCCGCAGATGCCACGCCCTGAATTTGAGTTTCAATCTTGGTTTTGCCCAAATTGCTCTTAACCTCTACTTTCTTGATAATGGTTAAGACCAACAAGTTAAATTCCTTTCGAAATCCGACTTCTCTGACAGTTTTTCCTACGTAATCGACCGGAACCTTGGCCTCTATTATGCTATAATCATCATTAAGTTCAAAAGAGTCCACCACATTGTGAAGGCAAAGTTTTTTGGCCCATCGCTCGGCTGTTTCTTCTTCCGGATGCACTATTTCGTCCACTCCGATTGCCTGTAGAACCTTTTCGTGCAGTGGATTGATAGCCCGGCTGATGAGTCTTTTTACACCAAAATTTTTAAGAATTGCTGTGGTCATAATATTCGCCCCCTGATCTTCTCCGATGGCTACAAGAACGATGTCAGTTTCTTTCAGTGGAAGTCCTGCGACTGTAAACTCGTCAGTGGAATCCATGCAGATGGTATGGGAGACTTTCTCCTTATTTGCATCCACCTTGGTCATATTTCTGTCGATTCCTATGACTTCATTTCCTTCCTCTGTCAATTTTTGTGCGAGTGATGCGCCAAAGTTTCCAAGTCCAATGATGATATATTTCATTATATACTAAGCTTAATTGATTGTTATTTCCTCTTTTGGATAGCTATAGTTCGTGTATTTGACTTTTCTAAATACAGCAATTACTAAGGAAAGCATACTTATTCTTCCCACAAACATGACTATAATAATTATAAACTTACTTACCTCACTCAGACTTCCTGTAATGCCCAGACTTAGTCCCACCGTACTGTATGCTGAAAAACATTCAAAAGCAATATTCATCAACGTCTTCTCGGGGTCAAAAAAAGCAATAAGCATAATTGAAAAACCTATGACTATCAAGGATAAAGAGATAATGGCAAATGCCCTTCTCACCGATACATCCGCAATTTCACGCCGGAACACCTCTATTCTGGTTTTTCCTTTAGCAAGGCTTAGGATATTCAACGTGGCGATGGCAATAGTGCTGGTCTTTATTCCACCTCCGGTAGATTGCGGGGAAGCTCCAATCCACATCAACAGAAATATCATCATGGTTGTCGGAAATGTCATAGACACCGTATCAATGGTGTTAAAACCCGCAGTTCTTGGAGTAGTGGCTCCAAAAAGTGCCGTGACTATTTTTCCAAAGCCATTATGCTCACTTAACGTATTGTTATATTCTAGGAAATAGAAAGCGAAAAAAGCTATGAACGTAATAGAAAGTGTGGTAATCAGGGTGATTCTGCTGTTTAAATTTAGTACCCACGGGCGGTGCTTATTTTTTCTTGTCTTGAATAAAAACAGTTGGGAAATTTTGTATTGGAAAAATGACAGGATATTGACCACAATCGGGAAGCCCAGCCCGCCCAACCCAAAAGATAAGATTATTACGATCTGAAAAAAATAGTTGAACCGGAAGCCCTCATCAAACAACCCGACGCTCAATGTGGAAAATCCCGCATTGCAAAAGGCCGAAATCGAATGGAATACTGCAAAAAACACTTTGTCTGAATGTGTTAAGAAATTACCGGAGTCTATACTGATGTAAATCAATAAGCCTGCAATGAATTCGATCCCGAAGGTGATGAAAATGATGTATTTCAGGGTAGAAAATACCTCTCCCAATTTCCGCGAGCTTGTCATGTCACTTAAAATAAGTTGATTTTCATAGGTTGTACCCCCTCTGAAAAAATAACTGAAATAACTCGCAAAGGTCAGAATCCCCAAACCACCCACCTGGATTAAAAACATAATAATGGTCTGACCCAAGCCGGTAAAATGGGTTCCTGTATCCACTACCACCAGGCCTGTGACACAGACCGCGCTTGTGGCTGTGAATAAGGCATCAATGAAAGATATTCCATTGTGGGTTGCATTTGGCAACATCAGCAGAAAAGACCCCAAGATTATGATGACCAGAAAACTCAAAATAAACAGCTGAGCGGGATTGAGGACTGTTCTTTTGAAATTTATACGGAGGTCTGAAAATTCTCTGATGAAGGTCATCGAAACAGCAATTTTCACCCAAATGGGATTCTCCAGCAATAAATCCGTCTCAAAAGGGGTGCCGACAAACAGGTACATGTGGAAAACCCAAAGCGTGAAAACAATCGACAAAAAATCAAAGATGAATACCTTTCTGTCGAATAGGATGCTTTTTTTGATATACCTGGTGAAGGTAGAAATCAACCCGAATGCCAGAACAAAAAAGTAAAACCCGTCCAGAAGGTTCTGTGAAAATTCAGTTTGAGAAAAACCAAAATCAGTGACAATTGCAATAAGACCGATCAGGCTAATCCCGAAGGTGAATTTGTAAAGCGTTTTTAAGTTAAAATCCATTACTTTTTGTTTCCCAGTCTTAGATTGAATTTTGATGAATAGCAGTTTTAAGTCTGATTCCGGACTGAGATCTGGTTCATTTGGAAATTTTGAATGGTTTTATTGGAATTAGGCAATTCGGCAGACCAAAGTAAGGTTTTTGGATAAGACCGGAAGAATCGGCCGGATTTTTATTCCAAAATTCTAACAAGTAGTCTCTCTGATGCTTTTTCACTCAGAGTTTCAATGGGGTGATCCGGATAGCTGACTACAATACTCTGATCGTAGGCTTCCCGCGAAATCACTTTCAGATGGACTCCCAGACTTAGCTTCCTGCTGTTTAGAAATTCCAAAAATTCCGCCGAAGAATTTGTTAAGGCTGTAAGTTGAACTTCCTGTCCGGGTTTGCAGGCCGAAAGCGGGGTGTAAGAAAATTCTTTCATCCTTCCCTGATTATCGGGAATCGGGGATCCGTGGGGATCAATGGTCGGATATCCGAGCATTTCATCCATGCGGTCAAAAAATTTCGGGGAGTGGATGTGTTCGATCTGTTCGGCTACTTCATGCACTTCCTCCCAGCCAAAGCCCATTTTTTTCACCAAAAACATTTCAGTCAAACGATGCTTGCGTACTATCAAAGCGGCTTCTTTTTGACCTTTTGGAGTAAGGATGACAGGTTTGTATTTCTCATAAATCACCCAATCACTCTTCTGAAGGCTTTTTACCATGCTATTCGCTGTGGGCATGCTGACTTTTAAGCCATTTGCCAAATCCGAAATATTGACCTCTCCTTGCCCATTTGAAAGGTTATAGAGTGCCTTTAAATAGTTCTCTTCGGTAGAGGAAGCCATAGCTGGGAATTTGATCCGGTCAAAAGTACGACAACGTATATTAGAAAAACAAATTTGTTAGATTGTTCTAACTTATTACTTTTGTGTATCTAATAAAAATATCACTCGAAAATTTTCAATGCTGTTCTCCAGTCCATCCATAAATTTTAAGATCTCTTTTTCGGAAAATTCAATTAAATGCAATAATGTTGCATTTATGATTCAATCAATTCGAAGAAGCTCAATGCTTATGCTTTTATTTTTCACCCTGAATTCAGCTCTTGCACAGCAAAGTGTGAAGGGGAGAGTCTTGAGTGCGAAGGGTCCCTTGGAATTTGCCAATGTCCTGATTAAGGAGAAAAGCCTCGGTGCGATAACTGACAGCCTTGGGAATTTTGAAATAAATAAGCTTGAAGCGGGTCTGTATACCATTCAGGTTTCCTTGATAGGCTATGAAAAACAGACAAAAAAGATCACTGTACCTCTAGAAAGCAATTTTTTAACTTTTGACTTGTCTACCCTTGACGGTTCTTTGGATGAAGTAGTGGTAAGCGGTACGATGCAGGAAGTTTCCAGGCTGGATAGCCCTGTGCCGGTTGAAGTGTACAAAGCCGCCTTTTTCAAAGCAAATCCTACACCTTCCCTTTTTGAATCTCTGCAAAATGTCAACGGTGTCCGTCCACAAATCAACTGTAATGTTTGCAATACCGGTGATATCCATATCAATGGTTTGGAGGGTCCATATACCATGATTTTGATTGACGGGATGCCGATTGTAAGTGGATTGGCAACAGTATATGGCTTGACTGGAATTCCGCAATCGCTGATTGACCGGATCGAAGTAGTCAAAGGTCCGGCTTCCACGCTTTATGGTTCAGAGGCAGTCGGTGGCTTGATCAATGTGATCACCAAAAGACCCGAAATCGCCCCATTGGTATCTGTGGATGCTTTTGCAACAGGTTGGGGAGAAGTCAATGCTGATCTGGGGATCAAAAGTGTCCTATCGAAATCAATCCAGTCACTGAGTGGAGTGAATGTGTTTTGGTATGATAATCCCATCGACAACAACGGAGACGGGATTACCGACCTGACTTTGCAAAAGAGGATTTCGCTTTTCCAGAAATTTGAAATTCGACGAAAAGGAGGAAGAGCCTTCAACCTGGCAGGTAGGTATGTGAATGAAAACCGCTGGGGAGGTCAGATGAACTGGATCGAAGCTGATCGGGGAGGGGATGAAGTGTATGGAGAAAGTATTGTGACTAATCGCTGGGAAGCCTTTGGTACCTACCAATTGCCGGTAAAAGAACTGGTTAATTTCCAGTTTTCAGCAAATGGACACAAGCAGAATTCTTACTATGGAACGACCTTTTATTTGGCAGACCAAACTATTGCTTTTGGGCAACTGACCTGGGTAAAGGAGGCGGGAAAGCATAATTTACTTTTGGGTTCAGCCTATCGGTACACCTATTATGACGACAATACTTCCGCTACTTTCAAAGAAGGAGGAAGCGAAAATTTTCCTTCTGAGATCCATTTACCGGGGATTTTTGTGCAGGACGAGATTCGCTTCAATTCCAGTCAGAGTTTATTGGCTGGGATCCGCTACGATTACAACAGTGTTCACGGCAATATTTTTTCTCCTAGAGTCAATTTCAAGTGGGTATCTCAGGACAGAAGAACGGTGTTTAGGATTTCGGCCGGTAATGGATTTCGGGTAGCCAATGTTTTCACAGAGGATCATGCGGCTCTGACCGGTGCTCGGGAGGTAGTATTTGCAGAGGAATTAGCTCCGGAAAGAAGTTGGAATACCAATTTGAATTTGGTGAAAAAGATCTATTCGGATCAGGGAAATTATTTCGGATTGGACGGATCGATTTTCTACACCCATTTTACCAACCGCATCCTGCCCGATTACGAAACAAACCCCAATCAGATCATCTATGCCAATTTGGATGGTAGCGCAGTTTCCAAAGGGATATCTTTGAATGTGGATGCAGTTTGGAACTCGGGTTTCAAGGCATTGGCCGGCGCCACCTTGATGGATGTAAGTTTGAATGAAGGTGGAGAAAAAATACGCCAACTGCTCACTGAGCGTTTTTCGGGTGTTTGGACCATTGGCTATGCGTTTCAAAACTTGGGTTTGAGCATTGATTACACCGGCAATGTGTACAGTCCGATGCGACTGCCGCTTTTGGGTGAATTGGACGATCGCCCGGAGTTTTCTCCTTGGTGGAGCATTCAGAATATCCAGTTGACAAAATCATTTGGGAAAAAGTGGGAGGTCTATGGAGGAGTGAAAAACCTGCTGAATTTCACTCCTCCTGCCAATAGCATTGCGCGGTCATTTGATCCTTTTGACAAGGGAGTGGAGTTTGATCGGGGAGGAAATGTGATTCCTACGCCAACTAATCCCAATGCATTGACTTTTGATCCGACTTATGTCTTTGCCCCGAATCAGGGAATTAGAGGATTTCTTGGGCTGAGGTTTACCCTTCTTTGATGTGAGTTTGAAATGGAAATTGGAAAGAAGGTATTAATATGGGATTGGTCCGATGTAACCAAGCTGAACTAGATAACTTTCTATGAATAGGGTGGTGGCTTTAGCCCGTTCCAAAGTGGGATTTTATGATCGCATAAGGCTTTAACCCAAATATGAATTTGTCCATTGGGCTAAATCCCGACTCGAGTTGTCAGCTATTCTAATTCTTCCACTCAAAAACCGGAGGCAATTCATAGGCTAGTAATTTTTAATGAAACCAATGAATTGGGATTCAATACCAAACCCGGTGGAATGAAATATATGCTAGACAGTTATAACGATGAGGGTGTCTTTATCGGGTGGTTTGCCGTTTGAGGTGCCATTCCCAAACAAGTCGTTTTGTTAGAAGCAGGAAATAATGAGCTAAAAATGGAGTTCTGTCATTCATTTTATTCAGAGGGCCACTAGATCCGGTGAATAAAAAAAAATAATCCCCGCGTTTTTTAGAAGCGGGGATTCAATTTACTTGTAGGGAAGAATCAAATTACTTCGCAGCAGTTGCTCCCGGTTTGGTAGGGGAGGCCATCTTTTTTACCGGATCTCCTTCTTTCAATTCCTTGCTTACAATGAAGTATGGGCCAGAAATAACTTCATCACCCTCTTTCAGACCTTCCAGAATTTCAATGTTTTCATAATCTGAAATTCCGGTTTTGACGGTTCTGATTTTTGCCACCCCATTTTCACTGACAAATACCAATTCCTTAGCTTTGGTGGTGCCTCCAGCCAAGGTGTCCATTTGGGTTTCTCGGGTGGTGACCGAACTGAGCGGTATGGCAAGTGCATTGGTTTTTGAGGTGGTGATGATTTCCACTGAGGCAGTCATACCGGGACGGAAAGGATATTTTTTCCCTTCCTTGACCAGGTCCACGTAAGAGCTGTTTAGAATTCTGATTTTCACTTTGAATTCTGTCACAGCGTCTGATGAATTTTTGGTGTTAGCGGTATTGGCGATACTGGTTACAATACCCTTGAATTTTTTTCCTGTAGAGGAGTAAGAATCCACGTCAATGATGGTGGTATCTCCGAGACTTAATCTCACAATATCATTTTCGTTGACATCTACTCTTACTTCCATTCTGGAAAGATCCGCGATAGTCATCATTTGTGTACCCGCCATCTGCTGCGTGCCAACGACACGTTCACCTTGCTCTACCAGCAGGCTGGAAACAATTCCGGAAACCGGTGAATTGACATTTGTCAATCGCAGATTCTCGGAAGCTTCGTTGACAGAGGCTTGGGAACTCTTAATGACAAACTCGGATGCGATTACATTTTGCTTTGCAGCTTCCAGGTCTTTTTCAGCACCTATGTAATTTGCCCTTGCCGTTTCATAATCGGAATCAGAAATGGCTTTTTGCTCCCACAGGCCTTTTTGTCTGTTGTAATTAAGCTGAGCTTGCGCAAATTGGGCTTCAGAGCGCTGAAGAGTCGCTCTCGTCTGAGCCAAATTTGCCATTTGTTGGTTGAGATTAGCTCTGCTTCGCTCCAAGGCTGAGACGAAGTTGTCAGGGCGAATTTTCACCAGGAGTTTTCCTACTTCTACAGAGTCACCCTCGGCTACGTTAAGTTCGATGATCTCACCGGCTACGTCCGGGGAAAGTTTTACCTCAATTTCAGGTTGGATTTCTCCGGAGGCACTGACCTTTTCGATAATGGCAGTTTTCTTTGCTGTGGAAAATTCCACTTCAGTTTCCTTTAATCCGCCTATCCAGCCTGCAGATCTTCCGATTACAGCAAGGACAATAATGAGACCGACTGCACCCAGAAGGTAATACAATAGTTTATTGGACTTTTTAGTAGCCATGGTTTAGTTTAAGTTGATGGGGTTACCGAGATAAAAATCGAGCACTTTAATTCTGAAGATATAAGTATATTTTGCGTTGAGAAGGTCTGCCTGTGCATTAAACAAGTTGGCCTGTGCCACTTGAAAGTCTACAGAATTGATCGCACCAAGGTCAAAGCGCTGCTGTGAAACACGGAAAGATTCCTGAAGACTCTTGACGCGGACCAAGGAAGCCTCATAGGACAATTTGGACGCAACAGCATCGGTGTAGGCACTTTCAATATTTTGTCTGAGTTGATTCTTTGCTTCCTGAACCGTGACTTCGCTGATTGCTTTCTGCGCCCGGGCTCTCTGAATTGCTGATTTGTTGTTGAAATTAGAAAAAACAGGGATGTTCAATTGAAGGTTGGCCGACTGGGAAACATTGTTTTGAATTTGTTCTCCAAAGGGTGTGATTTCCCGCTGATTAAATCCGGGCTGATCTACATAGTTGGAGAATAAATTTGCTCCGATTCCAAGTGTTGGGAGAAAAGCTCCTTTGGCAATCTTTACCTGGTATTCTGCGCTTTCAACTCCGGCTTCTGCTGCCTTGATTTCAGGCATCAATTCAACAGCGACCTCATAGATTGCATTCGGATCTTCGGAGACCATCGTTGAATTTTCGACATTAAACTCAGGCTCGATTACATCAAAATCATCTTTAAAAGGGATCTGCATCGCCTGAGCCAGATTAAGTTTGGCGATTCTGTAATTGTTTTGCGCTCTGATCACTTCAAGTTGATTGCTTGAATTTTGAGATTGGAGATCCAGCTGATCGGAGATGGGTAAAGATCCCGCAGCGACTAGTTTGCTTGTTCGCTCAAATTGTTCTGTTGTTGTTTTTAGCTGATTGGCAGCAATTTTAACTTGCTCCCGGTTGAATACAACATTGATGAAGAGGTTAATAATATTCAATGTGATGTCGTTTCGGGTTGCTTCCAAATTGAATACACCAGCCTCAAGATCCTTACGAGCTTGCGATATGGTATTATTGATTTGGTTCCCTCTAAAAATCGGAGCACTTGAGTTTGCAAATAAGTTGATGTTTCCAATCCGATTGTTTTCAAACAAGTTGGTCACTGGGTTGATCGAACGACCCCATCTATAGCCCGAACTTGCTCCTGTACTGAAAGATGGAATTCGCTGTCCTTGGCTTTGGAGGAGATTCGCTTCCGTGATCTGTTGGTTTAGCTCGGTCCTTTTTAATGTCAGGTTATTTTCCAACGCAATATCGACGCAAGTTTGAAGGTCGAAGGGTCCCACAGGTTGGTTGTTTTGGGCAAGCGAGAGGAAAGAGATCCCAATAGTGAGAATGACTCCCAGAAAAATTTTTGGCATAGTTTGTTAGTTGGTTTGGTTATGATTTGGTCAAAATAGTTTATAAATCAATATCGGGAATATAAATTAACTCAGAAACCCATGGTAATGATTTCAGGTATTGGGCAGTAATTTCCCTGATGCCTGAGTCCATTTCAATAACATGACAAGCCACGTCATTTTTTCCCTTACGGGAAACAGACATCGTCGCGATATTGGTTTTTTCCTGAGCAATTACCCCGGAAATAAATGCGATCGCACCGGAGATATCGCTAGCCTTAATGATGAGGGTATGATTCTGTGCCGAAAAATTAGCTACAAAACCGTCCAATTCTGCAATATTGATCACTCCACCCCCTAAGCTCTCTCCAACAACCTCCAATTCTATTTCTCCCTTTTTTAGGTTTAACTTGATGGTATTAGGATGGTGAATAGAGGAATTCCCGATCGATTTGAATTTGTAAATCAGGCCTTTTTCGGCGGCTATCTCCAAAGCGTCTTTGATTCTTGGGTCATCAGTATTGAAATCCATCAAACCGCCCAAGATCGCCCTGTCGCTTCCGTGTCCTTCGTATGTCCTGGCGAAAGAATTATAAAAAGTAATATTTGCCTCGTCGGGCATACCCCCCAAAAGGCGTATGGCAGCACGGGCTATTCTGACCACACCCGCAGTATGCGAAGACGATGGTCCAATCATCACCGGTCCGATCATATCGAATACACTACTTTTGTTTGCCATAAGCCGCTTTCGTCCAATATTAATGCTAACACGTTTGCTGACTCAAGATTAAGTTATTTTTTACTTTCTTTCCGCATTTAAAGACACTAAAGGTGGTTTTGTTTACTACTTTTAACAAGAGCCTAATAGAACAAACATTATTTCTGATCGTATACGGACACTTTTATGAGCGAAATTGATACAGTTTATGTATTCCTATCCACAGAACAAGCCTGGCGAAAGATGACCGACTTTCCGGTACCAAATCGGGCGATGAACTTTGGCGATGGTTTATTTGAAACGATGGTGTTTGATGGAGAAAAAATCAGATTTTTCAGCTTTCACTTAGATCGATTGATTCGAGGAATGAAAATGTTGAGACTGGAGGCTGATAAATCCGGTTTTGAGAAATTGGAATCTTGGATTGCAGAAAAATATGCAGGCAAAAAGCTGAGGATTCGTTGGAATCTATTCAGAAGTGGATCCGGAAGATATACTCCTGAAACCAACCAATCTTTTCAAACCTTACATTTTCAGGAATTAACCTTTGCACCAGCGGTCAAATCCCTTGCTTCCTTTGCTGAAAGTATTTCCCTTTACCCTTTTCCATGGAGTAGGTTTAAAACGCTCAACGCTCTTCCCTATGTCATGGCAGCACAGGAACGGGAGGACAGGAAGCTTGATGAACTGATTTTGCTGGATCATACCGGAAAAGTTGCCGAAGCGAGTGCCTCGAATATTTTTTGGAGAAAGGGGAAAAAAGTCTATACACCTGCATTGAATAGTGGGTGCATCGAAGGAGTGGGAAGACAGGCGATTATTTCTAAAATCCCCCGACTGATTACCGAAGGAGTTTTTGGTCCCAATGATCTTCTGAAGGCAGATCAGGTATGGGTGTCTAATGTGACCGGAGTAAGTTATTTGGAAAAAATCGATTCTTTAGAATTTTCTACCGACAAATGGGATCCCCTCACTGAGATTTTCCAATAAATATGAGCTTCCCCGTTTTTTTGTGCAGACGTTTGCATCAAACTCTTATCTTTAACGACCTTAATTTGTAAATTTTAAACTACAAGCACTTAACATTACCCAAAACCTCAATCAACCTACCTCCATGCTATTAGAACCAATTGATTTAATAGTCTTCTTCGGCTATTGCTTCCTTATCATAGGAATGGGCATATATGTCTCCCGTGAGAAAAAAGGACACATCAAAAACTCCTCTGATTACTTCCTTGCATCAAAGGCACTTCCCTGGTGGGCTGTTGGTGCCTCACTGATTGCTTCCAATATTTCCGCGGAGCAATTTATAGGTATGTCAGGTTCGGGCTTTGCGCTTGGACTTGCAATCTCTACCTATGAATGGATGGCGGCCGCTACACTCCTGGTAGTAGCGATCTTTTTTCTTCCTGTATATATGAAGAAGGGGATTTATACCATGCCTGGATTCCTGCTGGATCGGTACGATACACGTGTTCGGACGACGATGGCTGTCTTTTGGCTGTTGCTGTATGTTTTTGTAAACCTTACCTCCGTTCTCTACCTGGGTGCACTGAGTCTCAATACAATTCTGAATGTTCCCCTGACGTATGGGATTGTGGGATTGGCACTTTTTGCCATGATCTATTCCATCTACGGCGGCCTTAAAGCAGTGGCCTGGACTGATGTGATTCAGGTCGTTTTTCTTATTGCAGGCGGTTTGGCTACGACTTACATCGCCCTGCAAATGGTAGGAAGTGGTGATGCCTGGGATGGAATAGGTATTCTGAGAAAAGCCGCTCCGAAACACTTTTCTATGATTTTAAGTGAAGGCGAAATGATGATTCCTGACGGAAAAGGCGGGACACGCGATGCCTATGGAGATCTTCCTGGACTTTCCGTTTTGATTGGTGGAATGTGGATTACCAATTTGAGTTATTGGGGTTTCAACCAATACATCACACAGCGCGCCTTGGCAGCAAAGAGTTTGGATGAGGCCCAAAAAGGGATGATCTTCGCCGGATTCTTAAAGCTTTTGATGCCATTGATCGTGGTTGTACCTGGGATAGCAGCATATGTTATAGTCAAAGACGGAATTGATATCAGCTTTATCGAGTCAATGAAAGACCCGGTGACCGGTATTATCAAATCTGACCGGGCATATCCGACTTTGCTTCAGATTTTACCAACCGGATTGAAAGGTTTGGCCTTTGCAGCTTTGACAGCAGCGATTGTTTCCTCCTTGGCTTCCATGGCAAACAGTACTTCGACCATATTTACGATGGACATTTACAGTAAATATTTTGGAAAAGGTGCCTCTGAAACCAATCAGGTAAGAGTTGGAAGGATTACGGCAGTTGTGGCTTTTGTCATTGCTGCAATTGTAGCCCCGGCGCTGGGGCAGTTGGATCAGGCATTCCAGTTTATCCAGGAATATACCGGATTCATTAGCCCCGGTGTTTTTGCGATTTTCTTCTTTGGCGTATTCTGGAAAAAAACCACGTCAAATGCCGCCTTGGTAGGTGCGGCTTTGAGTATTCCCTTATCAGTCGTATTGAAAATAGTTTTCCCTGCCTTGCCGTTCCTCGATAGAATGGGGGTTGTGTTCCTAGTATTGGCAGGCTTGATGATTACAATCAGTTTGGTAGAGGGTAAAGGAAAAGACCATCCGAACAGCATTGACATCAACGCTGACCTTTTCAGTACGAGCACAGGTTTCAAAATCGGTGCGATATTAATTGCGGGAATTATTGCTGGCCTTTACACCATCTTCTGGTAAATAATTGATTATGAGAAAATTACTTTTAGGTATTGATATCGGAAGTTCCTCGGTGAAAGCCGCACTTTTGGATGCTGGTACAGGCAAGTCGATTGTATCCAAAGCTTTTCCTGAAGAAGAAATGACAATCAATGCACCTCAAACTGGTTGGGCCGAACAGGATCCGGAGATGTGGTGGAAGTATGTCAAGGAGACTATTGCTTATGTCACCAATAAAGCTGAAGTCAAAAAAGGCGAGCTAAAAGGTATCGGTATTGCCTATCAAATGCATGGACTTGTATGCGTGGATAAGAATTTGAAAGTGCTCCGACCTTCGATCATCTGGTGCGACAGCCGGGCTGTTGAAATAGGCGAAAAGGCTTTTCAATCACTGGGGAAAGATTATTGCCTTCCTCATTTGCTTAATTCACCGGGAAATTTTACAGCCTCCAAACTTCGATGGGTAATCGAAAATGAACCGGAACTTGCTTCCAAAATTCATAAAATCATGCTTCCGGGAGATTTCATCGCGATGAAGTTGAGCGGAGAAATTCTTACTTCCGAGACAGGTCTTTCCGAAGGGATTTTCTGGGATTTCATTGAGAATGGATTGAGTAAAAAGCTCCTCAAGCAAATGGATATTCCAAAAGAATGGATCCCTGAAGCTGTTCCTTCTTTTTCCGTTCAGGGAAAAGTCAGTAAAGAAGCGGCAAAAGAGACAGGCTTGGAATCAGGTGTTCCCATTTCTTATCGAGCCGGTGACCAACCCAACAATGCGTTTTCCCTTCAGGTATTAAAACCCGGAGAATTGGCAACCACAGCGGGTACTTCGGGAACAGTCTATGGCGTGTGTGATTCACCCCTTTACGATCCTTTCTCACGTGTCAATACCTTCGTTCATGTCAACCATTCAAAGAAAAAGCCTTCTTACGGAGTATTACTTTGTGTAAATGGCACTGGCATTTTGAATTCCTGGCTTAAAAAAGTCATGGGAGGAAAGTGGATTGCCTATGAAGAGATGAACGCAATGGGAAGCGGTGCGCCAATTGGATCAGAGGGTTTGACATTCTTGCCCTTTGGAAACGGAGTGGAGCGGATTATGCAAAACAAAGCGGTAGGAGCTCACTTACTTGGTTTGGATCTCTTAAAGCATGATAAAAAGCATGTGGTCAGAGCGGCACAGGAAGGTATTGTTTCTTCATTGACGTTTGGATTTCGGATAATGAAAGACATGGGGATGAACCTGAAAACAGTGAAAGCCGGAAAGGCGAATATGTTCTTGAGTCCATTGTTCAGAAAGACTTTCGTCCAAATGAATGAAGTTAATCTGGAGCTTTATGACACAGATGGTGCTCAGGGAGCTGCAAGAGGTGCCGGAATCGGCGCAGGAGTGTTTGCCTCAGAAAGTGAGGCTTTTGAAGGATTGAGTTTACTGGAGACATTGGAGCCCAATCCCAACTTTAGTCAGCCCTACCTTGATGCTTATTCGGCTTGGGAAGGCAAATTAAATGAATTACTAAAATCCGGTTTGGCCGGCTAAGAATAACCTATTTACCTAAATAACCCAGAAAATCATGGCTAAGACCTATTTTCCAAACATCGGAAAAATCCCATTTGAGGGAAAAGAAAGTGACAATCCGATGGCTTTCCGCTTTTATGATGAAAACCGGATCATCGCCGGTAAAACCATGAAAGAGCATTTCAAATTTTCGATTGCCTATTGGCATTCCTTCTGTGGCACCGGTGGGGATCCATTTGGGCCGGGAACCATTGTACATCCCTGGGATGCCAGTCCGGATCCGATTCAGCGTGCCAAAGACAAAATGGATGCAGCGTTTGAATTTATTTCCAAAATCGGGGCAGAGTATTACTGCTTTCACGATATCGACCTAATCGATGAGGGTTCAAGTCTGGCCGAATATGAGAAGCATTTGCAAATCATTTCTGACTATGCCTTGGAGCATCAGAAAGCCTCAGGAATAAAATTGCTTTGGGGAACTGCCAATGTATTCAGCAATCCCCGGTACATGAATGGGGCTTCGACCAACCCGAATTTTGACGTTTTGGCTTTTGCAGGCACCCAGGTTAAAAATGCCTTGGATGCTACGATCAAACTTGGCGGTGAAAATTATGTGTTTTGGGGTGGTAGAGAAGGCTATATGTCCTTGCTCAACACTGACATGAAGCGGGAGACGGAACACTTGGCTAAATTTCTGACAATGGCTCGAGATTATGGGCGCAAGAATGGTTTCAAAGGAACTTTCTTTATCGAGCCAAAACCAATGGAACCAACCAAACATCAATATGATTTCGATGCTGCGACGGTTGTTGGATTTCTAAGACATCACGGCTTGGACAAAGATTTCAAATTGAATCTGGAGGTAAATCATGCCACCCTTGCAGGGCATACGTTCCAGCATGAATTGCAAGTTGCAGCCGATGCAGACATGCTTGGAAGTATCGATGCCAACAGAGGTGACTATCAAAATGGCTGGGATACGGATCAGTTTGCACTCAACCTTCAGGAGCTTGCAGAATCGATGCTGGTCATCTTGACTTCCGGAGGTATCAAAGGTGGCGGAGTCAATTTTGATGCAAAAATCCGAAGAAATTCTACCGATCCTGATGACCTGTTCCTTGCCCATATCGGTTCGATGGATGCTTTTGCCAGAGGGATGCTGATCGCAAGCGATATTTTGGAGAAGTCTGATTATCTCGAAAGAAGAAAGAATCGCTATGCAAGCTTTGACTCCGGAAAAGGAAAAGCATTTGAGGATGGTAAACTCACTCTGGAGGACTTGAGAAGCTATGCTTTCGAAGTGGGCGAACCTGCTCAAATCAGCGGCAAACAAGAATATTTCGAAAACCTGATCAACCGTTTTATTTGATCAAACTAGTTAATGTAATTTTGAAAAGTCTGGCCAAAATCATTTGGCTGGACTTTTTCTTTTTCAGGGAGTTTACTCACCTTATTCATATTTTTAAGAAGCGATTGCTTGAGTACCTTCTCAATTGTATGGTAATTTAAAACAATATGTATATCCGCTTTTCTACCAGTAACCCTATTAAATATCGTTTGAAGTTCCTTAGAACATACTGTGGACCGTCGACCGTTGACTGTGGACGATTAGCCGCAACTTCTCAAGCATATTTCTTAATTTCTTGCAGGATTGCGGATAATCAGATAAAATAATTAAAATCAGACCCCATTATGCCTATGAAGCCTATCTTTATTTTTACCCTTTGTTTGATATTCACCTCATTTTTCACTGAAAAAAATGGAAATAATCTAGAACTGAACGAGTCAATCCGGCTCAATCAAGTTGGTTTTTATCCCGATCAAATCAAAGCAGCTGTTGTTCTTTCAGAAACCCCTATTGACCGTTTTTTCATTTGGGATAAAAATAAAGGAAAGATTGTATTTGAAGGGCTAGTTTCGAAAAGCGAGTCCAAAACCCTTTCCGGCAAAACTGCCTGGAAGGTTGATTTTTCAGGATTTTCGGAGCAGGGAGTATTTGAAATCGGAATTCCGGATTTTGGAAAATCTCATCCTTTTAAAGTAGATAATCAGGTTTACAGTGAGTTGGGAAAAGCTTCATTGAAAGCCTTTTATTTCCAGCGTGCATCTGTTGACATACCCGAAGAATATGCCGGAATTTGGGCAAGAAAAGGAGGACATCCAGATAACTTGGTGAAAATCCATCCCTCAGCGGCAAGTCAAAGCAGACCGGAGGGTATGACCCTTTCTTCCGCCAAAGGTTGGTACGATGCAGGCGACTATAATAAATACATCGTCAATAGCGGAATCACAGTGGGTACCCTACTGTCACTGTATGAGAACTATCCCAAGTATTTTTCAGAACTGAATCTGACAATTCCGGAGTCTCAAAACTCAATCCCAGATATTCTGGATGAGGTGCTTTGGAATCTGGACTGGATGCTGACTATGCAAGATTCGGCAGATGGAGGCGTTTACCATAAATTGACTACAGCGAAGTTTGAAGGCATGGTAGAACCACATTTGGCTGTCAATCAGCGTTATTTTGTCCAAAAAAGCACAGCAGCTACACTGGATTTTGCCGCAGTGATGGCCCAAGCCTACCGGATTTATAAACCCTTCACTCCTGAAAATGCCGATGTTTACCTAAAGGCAGCCAAAAAAGCATGGAAATGGGCATCGGAAAACCCGGAGCTGTATTATCGGCAGAATGAAATGAATGAAACTTTTGATCCCGATGTGGTCACAGGTGCCTATGGTGATCAGAATCTGAGTGATGAGTGGATTTGGGCAGCCTCCGAGATGTACATTAGTATCCAAGGCTTGGAATATTGGGAAATTCTAAGAGAGGCAGATTTGAAATACCAGCTTCCTTCTTGGTCCCAAGTGAAGTGGTTGGGATTTTATTCGCTAATCCGAAACGAAAAATATATTCCCCAAATTCCTGAAGCATGGATGTCAATGCTCAAAAACAACCTGATCGCTATGGCAGATTCTATTGATCTGGCAGGTCAAAGACAGGTTTTTTTAGCACCTATGGGAGCGGATCCAAAGGATTTCATTTGGGGGAGTAATTCGGTGGCATCCAATCAGGGGATTTTGCTTTTGGGAGCATTTAAGCTATCTGGTAAAGCGGAATACCTCCAAAGTGCTAAGGGTAACTTGGATTATATTTTGGGAAGAAATGCGACAGGTTATAGTTTTGTAACGGGATTTGGAAGTAAGACTCCCCGTTTTCCGCATCATAGACTGGCTACCTCCAGACCTGATTTGCCTCCCTTGCCCGGCTTCATGGTGGGAGGCCCCAATCCTTCACAGCAAGATAAGTGTGATTATCCGAGTGATTTTCCTGATGAATCATACACTGACCTATCCTGCAGTTATGCTTCCAATGAAATCGCAATTAATTGGAGCGCAGCTTTCGCCTTTTTAGTCAATGCAATTCTGGCAAATCAAACAAAAATCCCATAAATGGATCTTTTTGAAATGCTTCCGAATTTGGATTGTTAAGAAATCAGTTTTTTTCAGGAAATTACCCAATTAAATTACTGACCCTTCCCTTGAAAAAACAGCTATTTGTCCTGCTCTTATTCCCCTTGGTTTTCGCCTGTGGATTTGATAAGCCTGATTCAGAAGTCCAGTTTCCAAAACTGATTTCCCAGGGAATGGTCTTGCAGCGAGATGCGCCGATCAAAATCTGGGGTCGTGGAATTCCCGATGAAAAAATCCGTGCAAGTCTTGCAGGGGCTATTGGAAGTGCGAAAGTGCTGCCGGATAGTACTTGGACTGTTCTTTTGCCTCCATTAGTTGCAGGGGGTCCCTATGAGCTTCAAGTCAATCTCCAACTAGTCAAAGACGTCTACATTGGAGATGTTTGGCTGGCAGGTGGTCAGTCTAATATGGAGTGGCCATTGAAGCAGGGAGTCATTGGCGCGGAAGAAGAGATCGCGAATGCTGATTTTCCTATGATTCGATTTTTTAAGGTAGAAAAAGATTACAGTGCTGAGGAGAAAAAGGATGTTTCCGGTGGAGAATGGAAAGTGGCAAATGCTGATAATCTTCCGAATTTCTCGGCTGTGGCCTGGTTCTTTGCTAAGCAAAATCACCTGGAGAAAAAAGTTCCTGTAGGAATCATTGAATCCAATTGGGGAGGGACTCCTGCCGAAGGATGGACGGAGGCTAAAATTCTGTCAGCACTTGAGGATCGATCTTATACCAAAGAATCAAAGGAGCTTATTGAAAATTCGCAAAAATGGACTGAAATCCTCGCTGAAAATGAAAAACGCAGAGTACTGAGAGATTCAATGGTAAGACAACCGGATGCCGCAATTGCAGGTGAAGTTTCCTCCACCAACTACAACGATGGCAACTGGAGATCTATCAACCTTCCTTCAGCCAATCCGCTCGAGCACATTGCGTGGGTAAGAAAAAAATTCAACTTAACGGCTACCGGTGAGGCTTTTCTTACTTTTCCATCCATCGAGCAGATGGCTTACATCTACGTCAATGGTGTCCAAATTCATTATAAAAACTGGGGAGAATCTGTACCTGAACTCAAAATCCCCGCAGAAATCCTTAAAAAAGGTCAAAATGTGTTGACCATCCGTGCAATAAACACTTGGAATAACAAGCCTGTAATTGGAGCGAAAGACCGGATGTTTTTAACACAAAACGGAAAAGTTGTCAAGTTGGAAGGTGCTTGGACATATTCCAATTCGATTGTTGAACCGCTTCTTCCAGTGGTGGAATATCACAATTGGAAACCCGGTTTTATGTTCAATGCCATGATTGCCCCATTGACCAAGTTTGCGATAAAAGGGGTAATCTGGTATCAGGGTGAAAGCAATGCCAGTAAGTATGCCGAATATCGTGAACTGTTTGGCACGATGATTACCAATTGGCGAACCCGCTGGGAAATCGGAAATTTCCCGTTTCTGTTTGTTCAGTTGGCCAATTATATGGAACGAAAAGAACTTCAGCCTGAAAGCAATTGGGCACATTTAAGGGAAGCGCAAAGGGCGACTTTGGAACTCCCATTCACCGGGATGGTGACGACCATTGATATTGGAGAAGAAAAAGATATTCATCCCCGCAATAAAAAAGATGTGGGTGAGCGACTTTGGCTTCAGGCCAGAAAAGTAGCTTTTGGAGAAAAAGTGCTTGCCTCAGGGCCAGTTTTCCAGGATGCGAAAATTGAAGGTAAAGACCTAGTGTTGACTTTTTCGGAAGTTGGAAAAGGGCTGAAGCTTAGTGCAGGAGAAGAAGTCAAAGGCTTTATTCTCGAGGGTACAAAAGGTGAATTTCATCTTCTGAAAGGGATAATCTTGGGTAAGGATCAATTGAAACTCAGTATTCCCGAAGGAGTAGAAGCTGCAGGTATTCGCTATGCTTGGGCCGACAATCCGGAGGTGAATTTGGTCAATGAGCTGAATTTGCCTGCAGTACCGTTTAGGGCTGAATTGTAAGAAATAAGGTCTAAGAAACAAGAAGCAAGAGTCTGGACTTTTTCTCGTAAGTCATGAGGGGATAATTTTCAAAGAGTTCTCCCGTTACCCAGCTTTAGTAAGGGCTTGATTTTAATTGTCCCAACTGGACAACTGGTCGGTATAACAAAGGTTAAATTATAGTTATTTGCGTTCCAGCCGAACACGTGGTATAATGACAAGTCCAAGAATTAAGTACCAAGAGAAAGAGAATTCTTACACTTTTACCGTTTGCCTTCCATCACTCCCTTGGCTTCTATCAGTTCATCGATCTGGTTTTTAAACTGCGCGTTCGCAGGAACCTTGGCTACTTTTTCCAGAAAATCGATAGTAGCAAACAATACTCCTTGCCAGTCTTGAGAGGTGATGGATGATGCGATGACATGATCACCCGTTTTGGGAAATGCCTGCTCTTTCTTTAGATTTTCCGGCGTTCCGAGCTGACTGTACATCTCCAGCATTTTAGGCACGGAGACGACAAAATCCTGTTCTTCCGCAATTTTATAATAATAACCCAGGAATAGCGGCTGCTTGATTTTGGAGAAAGTTTCAGGTTTCATCTCACTGTAGATGAGAGTCGCCAAGCTTTCATAGCCATTGATATGATAATCCTCCGACCAATACGCTTTCTTTTCGTTAACTCGATCCTGATGGATCACCTTGTTTTTCATCACTGTTTTTTCCATCAGAAACTTCATCCATGGTTTGAAAAATCCCTCCAGTCGCTCTCCTCCATCCCGGATTGCAGGGGAGTAAACTACCACTGCTTTGATCTCAGGTTGCTGGCTGGCAAGTAAAAGTGATAAAGCTCCACCCATCGAAGTACCGACCACGATCACAGAATCGCCAAGGCTTTTCCCGATTTGATAGGCTTCTCCTGCAGCATCGGCGAGCTTTTGTGCGGTCATGTATTCCATCCCGTTTGCCCGATTGATTCCATGCTCGGGAAGTCGTGTTACGAAAAGATTGGCTCCGAAGTGAGATGCTAAGAAACGATGAACCGGATCACCTTCCATCGGGCTAGCGCCAAATCCATGGATGTAGATGATTGAATAAGGTGTCTTGGCTTTGTTGCTGCTGTCTGCCCATTGGATATAGGCTTCATTTCCGGATTTTAAGCCGATGACAGAATCTTCCCTGTTTTTGACATATTGGCTAAGTTCGCTGAGCCGGGTAGGCACCTCCGGAAATTGAATGATCAATTCCTTTCTTTCAACTTTTGGACCAAGCATATACACAATCATGAGCACCATGGCTGTGGCAAAAATCCCAAGGAAAATTTTTCGAAGCATTTAATTAGTTGGTTTTGAGAAAAGGTGAGGTTGAGTCAACAAACTTTTGGGTTCCGTTTTTCAGAAATAGAAAGGTCCGGGTTTTTAACTGTGAGTAATTAGGAGGTTTTAATTCCAAGCTAGTACCAAAAAAAACAGACACATTTCCAAAATCTCTGAGTTCTGAAATTCGTTTTTTATCGGGGGTGAAGAGTAAATACGAAATATCTGTTCCGATAGGTAATCCGGCAAAAGGCGCCGTAAGGATCACCGAAATATTCGAAATGTTTTGCAGGCTAAAAGTTTGGATACAGTCAAATTTTTCGGAATGCAATGGGAAGGTGCTTGAATTCTGATTTTTTTTTATCAAAATTTCCAATTCAAAATTGAACCGAAATTCTGAAAATAGCACAGTGTCTAAAGCTGTCGCGTAGCGTTGAGCTTTGTAAGGACTAAAGAAAACCTGTTTGATTCCGGTAGCATCCGCCTGAGTTGGTATGGGGCATCCTTCCTTATTTCTAGTATCTTCGCCCTCGAGGCATGCGCTGGTCATGAAAAGTAAAAGGTAGGCTACACCAAGCCCAAGGGGTACTAGAACCTTTTTAAATGATTCTTTCCGAAAGAAACGCATCGATTTCATAGTTAAAAGTAATCATTCTGGAGTTTTTTTTCTGATGCTGAATTAAAAACCGGATCAATCTTATTCATGACAGCAACATTCTCGTCCCAAGTTTCCGTTAGAACACTAAGTTTCATCTTCATTACTCATTTATGAAAAAATTAATAACAATTGTTTTCCTTTTATTTTGTTCAAGCTATGCCAAGGCCCAAGACCTGATTCCTACTCGGTCAGTTTTTTTGGAACTCGGGGGTGCAGGACTTCCCTACAGTTTTAATTATGATTTTCGTTTTGATAAAACCAAAATGGATTCTTGGGGGATGCGTGTTGGAGTAGGCGGTTATGCGACCGAGAATGAGTCGTTCTTTTCCTTACCCGTGATGGTCAATAAGCTTTATGGCAAAGGTCCTCATTATTTTGAAATGGGTTTAGGCATGACCTTTTTTGCTTTTGACGAGAACAGGTATAATTATTCCTATTGTGCTAATGGATATTATGATTCCACCGGAAATTATATCTGTAACACCATGGTGAATGAGCAGTATAAATATGAGTTTATTTTACCGGTGGACGGGTCACCAAGTGTGATGGGTACCATGAACTTTGGCTATCGGAGAGTTCCCGTAGATGGAGGTTTTACCTGGAGATTGAATCTGACACCGATTTTCAATAACAATGGTTTCTGGCCACTTTTTGCCGGAGCGGGATTTGGATATGCTTTCTAGAAATTAATTTTTGTCCCTATTTCCGTTTCCAAACGGACAAAACCTGTACGCTTCCGTACAGGTTTTTTGTTTTCAAATAATTTGTTTTCAGTCACTTATATTTTTTTTAAAATTAAATTTTGGTAATAGTCAACAATACGGTGTAACCTGAATTTTTCCTGAATTACCCGAATTTTGTCCGCTTCTGTGACAGAAAAACGCCGAAATCCCAAATTCGATCAAAGCTTGATTCTCAAATCATGGATAGAACAAAAAAATATTTGGTAGAAATTCTTAATTAAGGTTTATGCCCAATCTGAAATTTGCTTGAGTTTGTGTGAGCCGAATTGGGTTGGTATGTGCTTCGCATAAGTAGAATCACAACACTAAACCAACACATTTATGAAAACCTTATTCACATTAGCACTTGCAGGCGCATTATCTTTAAGCAGCTTTGCAGCAACAGCAGCCGAGGATTTGATGGCCATGTCAAACGTTCAGGCAAAATTCAAAAAAGTAATTGTCTTACTTAAAGGTGGCTTGGGAGAAGCAAAGATCTCTCTTTATAATGATGCCGGAAAAAGACTTCATCAAAAGAAAGTTAAGGTAGGAGAAGGGGATATTGTTATTCCTTACAATTTAAACGGACTTCCATGTGGGGAATATCAAGTGAAGATTGCCAATGCTGATGAGGAGGTAGTCTACACTGTCGCTACTTTCGAAAAACCAAGCCCTGCGGTCGAACTCCCACTTATGGCTTACGGCAAGGTTTTGGACGATCAAACTTTAAATCTTACTGTAATAGGTCTGGAAGAGCCTGGAGTAGACGTCGAAATCCGTCTTGAAGTGACTAATAAACTGCTGCACCAAGAAAAAATTTCTCAAGCAGAAGGCTTCCGAAAAAACTACAAGTTGAGAGGAGTTTCGCCCGAAGATGTTTACCTTAATGTATCTGATACAAAAGGCAGAAGTAAAACCATCCACTTTGAATAATCAAATCCAGCCTGTTGTAGAAAAGCTCCGGATCCTAGGGTTCGGAGCTTTTGTTTTTACATCTCTCAATTACCCGGTACCGACGGTGTTTGCCTCCATACCACATTTCATATAAAATGAATCAAATCAACCTCAGTTTGAAATCGTATTACAAGAAAAACAGAGTTTCTTTGGTTTTTGTCTGATAGGTGGCAAAATACAAACCAATCAAATTCCCTAATTTTGATGCAACACATAAAAAAACCCAAATATGTTCGGATTATACAGATCACTTTTTAATGAGGAGCATGACCTCTTCCGTGAGAGTGTCAGAGCTTTTATTGCCAAAGAGGTTTCTCCTTTCAATGCAGAATGGGAGAATCAAAAGATGGTTTCCCGTGATGCTTGGCTGAAACTTGGAGAAAATGGTTTTTTGGGGATTCAGGCCCCCGAAAATCTTGGAGGAATGAATATCAAAGATTTCAGATACAATGCGATTCTTATCGAAGAGTTGGGCTTGAGCGGTTGTTCCGGTCCTGCCATCGGTTTTCCGCTACACTCAGACATAGTTATGCCCTATATCTTGCATTATGCTACTGAGGAGGCGAAAATGAAATATGTTCCCAAAATGGTCAACGGGGAATATATTGGAGCCATTGCCATGACTGAACCAGGTGCAGGTTCCGATCTTCAGGGAATGCGAACTACCGCGATTGATGCCGGAGATCATTACCTCGTCAATGGGTCCAAGACATTTATTACCAATGGGTGGCTTTCAGATGTTGTAGTAGTGGCAGTAAAAACTGATCCTGGCAAGGGTGCCAAAGGAATCAGTCTGTTGGTTCTTGATAAAGACATGCCGGGTTTTACCAAAGGGATTCCCTTTGAAAAAGTAGGGCTCCATGCCCAGGACACCTGCGAGCTTTTCTTTGAAGATGTCAAAGTGCCGAAAGAAAATCTACTTGGGAAAGTAGGAGAGGGCTTCAAATACCTGATGACAGAACTTGCCCAAGAGCGATTGGTCGTATCTCTGGCAGCTGTTGCTTTGGGTGAATACATGCTACAGGCTACCATTGACTACGTGAAGGAGCGAAAAGCATTTGGGAAAAGTATTTCTGATTTTCAGAATACCCGATTCAAACTGGCCGAAATGACCGCGGCTTTGGAGCAAGGAAGAATTTACTGTGATTATTTGGTTTTGCTTCACAATGACGGAAAGCTTGACCCTGCGATGGCTTCAGCAGCAAAGTATAACATGACCGAACTTCAGTGTAAAGTAGCAGACGAATGTGTGCAGCTTCATGGAGGATACGGTTACATGTGGGAATATGGGGTAGCCCGGGCCTATGCAGATGCGCGGGTTCAGCGAATCTATGCAGGCACGAATGAAATTATGAAGGAACTGATCGCGCGGAAGATTCTGAAGTGAAAAGAAATTTTTGGCTAAGCCCAAATAATTTAAGTAATTGTAGGACTTTGATAATCACCCAAAATAATCACCGATATGACCAACTTCCCATGGCATAAGCATTATCCGGCATCTGTAGATCAAGAAGTCAATTACGAGGCGTATTCCAGCATCGTAGATCTCTTTGATGAAAGCGTAAAAAAATTTGGGGGCTCCGTGGCTTTTGAATGTATGGGGAAAACCATGACTTTCGCTGAATTAGATGCGCTCAGTATTCAATTTGCCAATTACCTCACGCATGTATTGAAATTGGAAAAGGGATCACGTGTTGCAATCCAGATGCCCAATATCCTTCAATACCCTGTCGCGATGTTTGGAGCTTTGCGTGCAGGAATGGTCGTGGTCAACACCAATCCGCTTTACACGCCTTCTGAGATGAAGCATCAGTTTAATGATTCCGGTGCAGATGTGATTGTCATAGTGGAGAATTTTGCTTCAAATCTTGAGAAAATCCGATCTGAAATTCAGGTTAAGCACATCATCACCACAGAATTGGGCGATTTGCTGGGAGTCCTGAAAGGCTTTATTGTCAATGTGGTGGTGAAGCATTTGAAAAAAATGGTTCCCGCATTCTCTCTTCCGGGTTCCGTTTCTTTTAAATCGACCTTGTCCAAAGGAGCTTCGTTTTCCTTTAAGCCCGCTAAAATGAGCCTATCAGATCCGGCCTTCCTTCAATACACCGGTGGGACTACAGGCGTATCCAAAGGTGCGGAGCTGACCCATGGAAATATCGTTGCCAACATGCAGCAGATTTCAGCCTGGATGAAGCCAAAGTTGAAAGAAAGTGAAGAGATCGTCATCACGGCATTGCCGCTTTATCACATTTTTGCGCTGACGGTTAATTGCCTGGCAATGCTAAAAATAGGAGCTCATAACGTACTGATTACCAATCCAAGAGATATGAAGGCCTTTATTGGTGATTTAGCCAAAAAGAAATTCACCGTAATGACTGGAGTCAATACCTTATTCAATGGATTGCTCAATCAGGAAGCCTTTAAGGCACTTGATTTTTCAGCTTTGAAAATAGCAGTAGGAGGTGGTATGGCTGTGCAAAAAGTAACCGCTGAAAAATGGAAAGCAGTCACCGGAGTTCCATTGGCTGAAGGGTACGGATTGACAGAAACTTCCCCCGTCGCTTCATGCAATCCTATCGATGGTACAGAGCGGATCGGGACGATCGGTGTTCCGCTGCCAAACACAGAAATAATGATTGCTGATGACGCAGGAATTCCGCTTCCGATAGGAGAGCGGGGAGAAATATACATCAAAGGTCCGCAGGTGATGAAGGGGTATTGGAATAGACCCGAGGAAACCGCCAATGTCATGCAGGGAGATTGGTTTAAGTCGGGTGACATCGGAGTGATGGATGAAGATGGATTTGTGAAAATCGTGGACCGCAAAAAAGAGATGATCTTGGTATCCGGCTTCAATGTCTATCCCAACGAAGTAGAAGACGCAGTCGCATCCTGTCCGGGAGTGCTCGAGGTCGGAGTCATCGGGATGCCGGATCCGAAATCCACAGAAAAAGTTGTGGCTTATGTGGTTAAAAAGGAGGATGCTGTTTCCGCAGAAAAAATTATTCAACATTGCAAAAACTCACTCACCAATTACAAAGTGCCCAAAGAAGTCTACTTCACCGATGAACTTCCCAAATCAAATGTGGGTAAAATCCTCCGGCGAAAAATCAAGGAAGCGCACATGGAAAAAATGGGAATAAAGCCTGAATAGCATATTTAAAGACAAAAAATCATAATGCTCAAAAAACCGCAAATCGCGGTTTTTTTTGTTTTTTTGCATCCTGATTTTCATTCCATCTCTCATCGCTTTGATGCGGATCAAAGTAAATCTTCCATGCAGCCACGGCGGACAAGTTCTTCTAATCTTTCAATTTTCCAATTAAGAAATCTCCAACTATTTCAATTTTCCAATTTTCCAATCATCCCATCTTCTAATTTTTCAATCCAATGACCTGGCAACTCATCAAAGAAGCAATTCTCGGAAAGGAACAGGATTTTACCAGTCTTCCATTGAAGACGGCAATCTTTGTTTTGGCGATTCCCATGATCTTGGAGATGATGATGGAGTCAGCCTTTGCGGTGGTCGATATTTTCTTTGTCGCTAAACTGGGCGAGCATGCCATCGCCACGGTTGGCCTGACCGAATCCGTCATCGTATTGACTTATGCGATCGGCTTCGGAATCAGTATGGCTGGCACAGCATTGATTGCAAGACGTTTTGGAGAAAAAGAGTACTAAGAGGCAGGTACAGCTACATTCCAACTCTTGATTGTTGGATTGATCATTTCAATATTTCTAGGAGTAGGAGGATGGTTTTTTGCCGAAGACTTGCTTCGGGTGATGGGTGCCGAAGAAGCCGTCGTGAAGTCGGGTACCAACTATGCGAGAATTGTTTTTGCTGGAAATACAGCGATCATGATGCTTTTCTTGATCAATGGAGCTTTCCGCGGAGCGGGTCAGGCACATTTGGCTATGCGATCACTTTGGATAGCCAATGGACTTAATATTATTCTTGATCCACTATTGATTTTCGGAATTGGGTCTTGGGCTGGCTTTGGATTGGATGGAGCTGCTATTGCCACTACGTTTGGAAGAAGTATAGGCGTAGTTTATCAATTTTATCACCTATTTAATGGTAAGCATAAGCTGAAAATCCTAGGTCGAAATCTCTTGGTAAGGTGGGAAACTATAAAGAAGATCATTGACCTTTCCCTTGGAGGAATGGGGCAATTCCTGATAGATTCGATTTCATGGGTCGCATTAACCCGAATGAATGCAGAGTTTGGTTCAGCAGCTTTGGCTGGGTATACGATTGCTTTTCGGGTGTTGATTTTCACGATTTTACCGGCCTGGGGACTATCCGGTGCTGCGGCTACTTTGGTTGGACAAAATTTGGGAGCAAAAGAGGTCGATCGTGCCGAAAAAGCCGTTTGGCTGACCACGCGCTACAATGTGATTTTCATGGCTTCGGTGACCGGTATTTATCTACTATTCAGTCAGCAGCTTGCAGGGTTTTTCACGGATATCCCAGAGGTACAAGAGATCGCTGCGCAGGGACTTTGGGTAATATCGATTGGTTATGTGTTTTTTGCGGTTGGGATGGTCCTCACTCAGGCATTTAATGGGGCAGGTGATACCAAAACTCCGGCTTGGATCAATACCGGTGTCCTCCTAGCCATGGAAGTTCCCTTGGCCTACTTTCTTGCATTTCCGATGGGCTTGAAGTATCTCGGGATATTTATTGCCATTGCTTTTTGCCATTCCTTTCATGCTTTAGTTTCGCTTTATTTCTTTAAGAAAGGAAAGTGGAAGACCAAGATGGTTTGATTATGAATTAAGATATATGATTATACGCTATTCTGCCAGTAAGCAAATTTAATAACTCTTTTGGGCCGGATGTCATGACATTCCATCACAAGTTGCTTTAATTCAGCACCATTTGGAGTTACTGGTAAAGAAGTACTTTTTTCCATAGAGGATTGATAGATTTCGTAGAATATTGGTTTAAACCCGCTTATTTTTTTGAAATAATTCACTATTCTTTTAAGGTTGGATAGATAGTTCTGTCAATATTTAATTTATTTATTCCTATAAAAATGGTAGGAAATATAGATTAAGTTTTACTTTTGGGGCATATTCGCTTATCAACCTATAAAATCCATGCAGAAACTTATTCTAAGGCTCAAGACTGAACCTTTTTGGACCATGTTCTTTGCCTTTGCCGCTATGATTTTTTTCCTGATGGTCACACAGACACTCACCCAGTCAATCAAAAGCTGGGAATTGGATACTGAAATGTTCCTTTGGTTTTTGCTTGTGGGGTTTGTAGCTCAGAGTATTGACGGAGCACTTGGAATGGCCTATGGGGTAAGTTGCAATTCGATTCTTTTGGGAATTGGGATTCCTCCCGCTTCAGCCTCAGCGTGGGTACATTTTGCACAGGTTTTTACAAGTTTGGCCTCTGGGATCTCCCACTGGAAAATGGGAAATGTGGATTGGAAACTTGCCAAGAAACTCTTGATTCCAGGAGTTATTGGATCGATGATTGGCGCATTTCTATTGTCCAATGTCGATGGAGACATGGTTAAGCCAGTTATTGCCGTTTACCTGTTGGTGATGGGTGTTGTGATCTTGAGAAAAGCCAGAAAAAGCCACCATGCAACCAAATTCAATCGTGAAAGTAGAAGCCTTCCGGTTTTGGCTACCACAGGCGGTTTTGCAGATGCAATCGGTGGGGGAGGTTGGGGCCCAATTGTAAACAGTACCCTACTGAGCAAGGGGAAAATTGCCCGTTATGCAATAGGGACAGGTAATTTTGTGGAGTTTTTTGTGTCCTTGGCCAGTGCATCCACTTTTTTGTTTTTTGTGAAAGAGCTTAGCCTCGCTCCGGTTCTGGGTTTGATTTTGGGTGGGATCATTGCTGCTCCTTTTGCAGCTTATATATGTAAACTAATCAAGCCAAAGTACTTAATGGTTGCCGTAGGGATTTTGATTATTATTCTGAGTATTCGGACATTTTATTTGGCGATTTTTTGACAGGATTTTAATCCTTAAACTCAATATTTTTTGAACTGACTCAGTTGGTTTTACGATGAAATTTGTAGCCAATCCCAATTGATCCTATCCACTCATCCGCTGTATCGCGATGGAAAAAAGGGGCGATCAGTACAAGGTTTTTGTAATCAATACGAGGTGACACGCCAAGTCTAGCTCCAAGTTTACCGTCGAGAGAATACAGTGAAGGTAAAGCACCAACTCCAATTTTTAGATCTTTGGTAAGCGTAAGAAACAATGCTGGACCACCAACATTAACTGAATAAAAGTTTTTTCCAAAGGATACACCAAGCATACCTTCCAGACCGACCTGCCATTTTCCATTTTCATTGGAAGCCGTTTCCTGAGCAAATGAGGATTGAAAAAAACAAACGGCAAACAGCAATACTAAGATCTTTCGAAATTTCATTTTTTTACTGGTTTAAGTTTTGTCTTATTTCCAAAAAAAGGAAAAATTTAAGAAATCTGATTATGATTATCCGCAATTCTACCAGTTTGCTAAAATTGAAATTGCAAAAAGCGGATAATCGTCGACAGACGACCGTCCACAGTCCACAGCTCGTCTCATCGGACTTCTTCCTTATTTCCTATGGCTACTGGTAAGAAAGCGGATATACAGAAATCTGATAATCATAATCCTGAAGTTTTGCGGAAGAGGTTGATTATGATCTCTTCATAATGAAAAGACTATGGTAAATGATTTCAGAAAATTTTTTGAAAGGGGAAAAAACCGAACTAAATACAGTCCGGCTTTCAATTAACAATAAGCCCATTTTTATTTTTAAAATGCATATTTTAAAGTAAGTCCATAAGTCGCCGGATCACCCAAAACGGCGGCATAGTGGCCGGCATTACCGGCGGCTGGCAAAAGCTGCTCATAATAGTCTTTGTTCAATAAATTTCTGGCCCAGATGAAAGCCGAAAACCCCTCTTTCACTCGAAATCCTGTCCTTGCATTGACCAATGCATAACCATCTACATTTAGAAACTGAGAAGGAGAGGGGCTGGATGAAAATTCAGACCTGAAGAACACATCTGAACCAATGAAGAAATTACCGGATTTACCGAAGAATTGGGCTGATTTTGAATATTCCCCACCAAAGGAACCTGCCCATTTGGATACACCGGGAAGTCTTCCTCCCGAGATATCCTTGAATGCAAATTCTCCGCCGGTCTCTTCCAGAGGAACCGGTGCATTTGTGAAGGAAACATAAATAGCATCTGTGTAGGCTAGGGCCGCATTCAATGAGAATGTAGGGCTGATTCGCACGCTTCCATCCAACTCTACGCCGAGTACCCGAACTTCCTCGGCGTTGGCCAAGTAGCCACGGTTGACACCAACCTCAGCAGTCTGCACGAGGGTCTGATAATCCTCGATGTTGGTGTTATGGAAAACCAGATTTAACGTAGATCCCTTAGTTGGTGAGGTTTTTAAGCCAAATTCATAATGTTTTACAAATTCCGGTTTTACTTCGGCTAATTCCAGCAATGGTTGGCCTGCGGCAGTAGGTAATCCTCCCAAGTTGATCCCTACAGGCTTGTAGCTGGTGGAGAAGGTTCCGAAGGCATTGATTTTGGTATTGAACTGATAAGCCAAAGTGCCCTGGCCCGACCAGTTTTGATCTTCCACATTGGCAACAAAACTCTGTGGGGAATAAACTGAACGCTTGATCGCTAATAAAGCAGGATCAGTTGTTTCCAAGCCACCGTAAGTTACCCGATTGAAATCGACATCTTTTTTGTCATAGTTGAATCGGATTCCAGGCAGGAAATGGAGTTTCTCGGTGATCGCCCAATCCAATTGGCCAAAAACTGCCGAACTTACAGACTCCAACGTAGAAGTGGTCCGTATTCCATATCCTTCAAGTAGCCCGGGAGTAGCCCATAGTGCACTGGTGGTGCTTTGGGAAAATCGGTATTGAGCACTTCCTGATTCTTCGGTATGGTAAGGGGAGGTTTTGAGATTTTGACTCAGGTAGAATACTCCAAAAACCCCGCTGAGCTTTTTGGAAAAATCTCCAGCGTATCGGATTTCCTGCGAAAACTGATCATGGCGCGAGGGTGCCTGCGAAAGTGTCAGTACGGGTAATCCTGTAAAATCCCGATCATTGGACGGACCCCAATTCCAATATCTCCAAGCAGTAGTGGAAGTCAAGGTTCCTTCTCCCAATTGAATATCCGCGTTCAATGAAATTCCTCCCAAATCGTTGTTTGATCTCCAAGGTGTGTCGTGATCGACTTTTCGGTCAAATGCATTTCTTGTTGGTAAATCGTAGTTCAAATCAGCTATAATTTGCTCAAAGCGTCGGTAAGGAGCACGCTTGGTTTCAACCACACCAGCCACTACTTGGGCATAGCCATCAGGACGCTGGGAAGTAACATCCCCTGCAAGGATAATTTCAACTTTGCTGTTAGGATTGTAAAGTAATTGTCCTCTGAATCCAAGATTGTTCATGTCATTTATGAATTTCCCGGTGCGAACATTTTCAATAGTACCATTTCGCTGAGTTCCCGAGAATGAAGCTCTTGCGGCTAGTTTCTTGGATAAAGGATCTGTCACAGATGCTCTAGCCTGAACAAATCCAAAATTACCATAGCTCAATTCTACAGTTCCTCCAGTAGTATAGCTTGGAAGACGAGTAGAGATATTGAATGCACCAGCAGTGGTATTTTTTCCAAAAAGTGTTCCCTGAGGGCCACGCAAAACCTCTATTTGTTCGATATCGATGAAATCCATCGCAGTCACCGCCGGTCTGGCATAATATACACCATCCACATAAAAACCGACCCCGGGATCAATCCCATCATTGGTCAAGCCAAAGGTTGAACCCAATCCGCGGATATTCAGCGTGGTATTTCGTGGATTGGAGGAGTAGAGCTGTACCGTGGGTACCAGTTCCTTGACCCGATTGACGTTGAAGGATCCCGATTCCTCGATTTTGGGCCCGCCAATTACGGAAATTGGGATTGGCACTTTTTGGATTTCTTCAGATCTTCTTCGTGCAGTGATCAGGACTTCTTCCAATTCCAGATCATCGACCAATTGGATCACTAGTGATTCTGATGGTGCCGATGCCAGGTTGAGACTATATTCCTTGAACCCCACAAAATTGACTTGAAGTCTTGCGGGATATGAGCCCGGCGATTGGAGTGAGAATTCTCCATTTTCGTCGGTCAATGCATATATATTGGTTCCTTTGATCAAAACAGTGGAACCAATAAGCGGTTGACCCGTCGCATCATTTACTTGCCCTTTTATTTCGGTTTGGGCTATGGCGAGGCTAAACAATGCAAAACTCGCAAGGAAACTGAGTAGCGTTTTCTTCATAAACATTTTTATAGGTCTGAGTTGTAATCTCTGTTAAATCTATAATCCCTATCAGTTTGGTAGGAATTATCGGCAAATATATATTTCATTTGGATATCTAAATGATTTTTTAATTTTTTTTTTCAAGAAGTTTAAAAAAAGGAATATTTGAGGGGTTTATATTTTGAATGTTATCAAAAAAATGAAGTGGATCACCCGAGAAAACCCGAAAATTGACCGGATAGCCAGTCCTTGGCTGATCAAGCGGTTTATTGATTTAGAGGCTGAATTTTTCTTTTTCCCCGCCGAAAAAGTGTTGGAAAAAGCTGAGGAACTTTCTGCTATCCCATTTGACATACCTCAAGTGGAATATACCCATTACAGGGAAGAATGTACTTTTGACTATATCATTAAAAAATTTAATCTCACAGACCCGCCACTAGTGAAACTTGCTTCAATAGTGCGTGGAGCAGATACGGATCGGCATGATTTGGCCCCTGAAGCTGCGGGGCTTTTTGCCATTTTCTCTGGATTATCGCATACCATTCCAGACGATCATGCCCTATTGAACTTAGGCTTTCAGCTATATGATGGGTTGTATTTTTTTTTAAAGCATATTTCAAAAACCCGACATTTGGAAAACAGCCCATTTGAGAAGCAGCTGCATGAAGTTTACCAGAAATTTTTGTCTGAAAAAAAATCAATCAAGGTTCCAAGCCCAAATGGGTGAAAGAACTTAAAGAGTTGATTCAAGACCACTTGGATTCCCTGTTTTCTTTGGATCTAAACCAAGTTGCGCAAGTGCTTCAAATCAATCCCAGTTATCTATCTAGGGAATTTTCAAGACATTTTGAGGATATGAATTATGGGGATTACATCCGGGTCAAGCGGATCGAGCGAGCCGAGGAACTTATCTTAACCTCAGACTATTCGCTTACCGAAATTGCGTATTTGACGGGGTTTTCGGATCAAAGTCATTTCACCAGGATTTTCAAGCAAGTAAAAGGGTGCACTCCAACCATCTTCAAAAAAAATCAAAATAAAAGTAAAATCGATACCAAAGGTAAATATCCTTCTAGCCTGAGGTGAAATAGAATTGCTCTTTTGTTGAAAAATTATCCTTAGGTCATGAGAAAATATGTAATTATTGGAATGTTGGTATTTGGAATTTGCGGTTTTACTGTAGCGCAGGAAAGTAAAAACGAACACTCCAATTTTAAAGTTGGACTGGAGGGAATGTTGGGTATGAGCTTTGCTGATAACTTCTTTTCCGTCAATATCGGTGGGCCAACCTTGATGCTGCGGGTGGCTCAAGAAATAAAAGTTGGGGTAGGGGCCTTTCCTTCTGTTTATGTCAAAGAGAGTAAATCAGGAGCCAGATTGGGTGTAGGGCCCAGAGTTGACGTTAAAAACTTTGTTCTCTTTTCATCTTTTTTTCATTTTGACAGAGCTGATTTTTGGCAGGGTTCAATAGGCATAGGTTATAAGTTTCATGGAAAGAAATAGGATGCCGAAAAAGCCAACCCTTGGCGAAGCGACCCGATTTTGGCTTAAACTGGGATTCATTAGTTTTGGAGGGCCTGCCGGCCAAATCGCCATCATGCACGAATATTTGGTCGCTAAGAAAAAGTGGATCAGCGACTCCCGATTTCTTCATGCGCTAAACTACTGCATGGTATTGCCGGGGCCTGAAGCCCAGCAGCTTGCCACTTATTTAGGCTGGCTACTTCATGGGACTCGAGGGGGGTTGATAGCGGGATTGCTATTTATTTTACCTTCTCTGCTGATTCTATTGGGCTTGAGTATTGTCTATGTGACTTTTGGAAAAATTCCATGGGTGGAGTCGATTTTTGAGGGATTGAAGCCGGCAGTGATTGCAATTGTGGTGGTGGCTTTGATTAAAATCGGAAAAAAATCTCTGCTTAGTTATTTTCACTATGGAGTGGCTATAATTGCCTTTGCACTGATTTTCTTTCTGAATATTCCCTTTCCATTGATCATACTTGGAGCAGTGATACTTTCTTTTGTTTTTCAAAAGGTGGGGTGGATTCCAAAAGCTGGATCCGGAAAATCCAAAACAATGGATGAGGAATTGGAGAAATCCTATTTTATCAATGAATTCAGTCCACGAAAAAAATCCGGAAATCCTTGGAAAACCATCCCGCGGCAATTGGCGGTAGGGATTGTGTTATGGATTATTCCGATTTTGCTGTTTTTGGTCATTTCGGATAATTTTCAATTCTGGAAAACGATATCCCTGTTTTTTACTCAGGCGGCTTTAGTCACTTTTGGAGGGGCTTATGCTGTATTGCCATACGTTGCTCAGGTTAGTGTCGAAAAGTACCACTGGTTGGATAGTTTTCAGATGCTAGATGGGTTGGCTTTGGGAGAAACAACCCCGGGACCTTTGATTATGGTTTTGGTCTTTGTGGGTTTCATGGCTGGTTATAACAGCTTTGAACATTCGATTCTGATGGGCACATTGGGTTTGTTGACGACCACTTATTTCACTTTTCTTCCTTGCTTTCTGTTTGTGTTGGCAGGTGCCCCATGGATTGAGTTGACAAGGGAAAACAAGCAACTAAAATCCCTACTTGCAATCGTGACCGCAGCAGTGGTAGGAGTAGTGCTTAACCTTACCATTTACCTGGGAAAAGGTGTGTTTTTTCCGACGGAATTGGCTGGGAAACCAAACTATCTGGCCATTGCCTGGACAGTTGTCTCATTTTTTGCATTGTATCGGTTCAAAATTAATATGTTAGCTTGGATCGGAGTCAGTGCCATCTTTGGTATGGTTACTTATTTGATTTCAAATTGATCAAGCACTAAAAAATCAAAGGGGGATTCGAACCCCGTACATGGTTTTGCAGACCATTGCCTACCCTCTCGGCCATTTGATCTTTCAAAAATAATAATTCATACTAAATTGGTATAATAAATATGAAATAAATTATTTTTGCAGAATGATCAGCAATCATCCAATTGTTGAAATCGAATTGGCACGCTATAATTTTTGGGCTAATTGCGCTTTTGACATCCTGTTCTGCACCTCAGTCAAGGATTGCTGAAGGAAATTGGCGTGGGGTATTTTCTGAAAATGGCAAGGAAATTCCATTTAACTTTACTATTAGTTATTTAGGATCTTCTCCAGTCCTTACTTACCGAAATGCTTCCGATCACTTTGTGGCAGATTCGGTAATCGTATCAGGTGACACACTTATTTTTCCTGTAGAGGTGTATGATTCAAGATTGACAGTAATCAGGGATAGCAATAAGTTGTCGGGATATTGGTCAAGAAATTCAGATTCTGACCGTAAGCTTAGCTTTGAAGCTCATCCTGATGAGGAGTTCCGGTTTTGGATTCCTGAGGAGATTACTTCGTCGGAGTTTGATCCTACAGGAAAATGGAATGTGAATCTGATCAATGCCGACAGTTCAATTACTCCCGCAGTGGCCGAATTCAAAAACGAATCTGGTAGAGTCACCGGAACTATTCTGACTACAACCGGTGATTATCGGTTTCTGGAAGGGCAGATTAAGGATGGGAAATTAAAACTCTCCTCTTTTTCCGGCGGTGCTGCTTCGCTTTTGGATCTTCAATTTGAAGGGAAAGATTCACTTTCAGGCTCATTTGGGGGGATATTTGCTACCAGGAAATTTTTTGGAAAAAGAGACAGTCAGGCAGCTCCTCCAGACGCTTATTCTCTGACATTTCTCAAAGAAGGATACGAAACCTTGGACTTTTCTTTCCCGGACCTAAGTGGAAATCCAGTAAGCCTGAGTGATGATAAGTATAAAGGCAAAGTTAAAATAGTAACCATTATGGGAACATGGTGTCCAAACTGCATGGATGAATCAGCGTTTCTGGGGCCTTGGTATGAAGAAAATAAGGATCGTGGTGTGGAAGTGATTGCCTTAAGTTTTGAGCAAAAAGATGATCTGGCATTTGCCCAATCCAGGTTTGAAAAGTTTTCCAAGCGGTTTGGAGTTACATATGATGTTCTATTTGCAGGAAAAGCCGATAAAAAGGCTGCTGCGGAAAAGCTTCCTGCTTTGAATCAGGTTTGGTCTTTTCCAACAACCGTATTCATAGATAAAGCAGGGAAAGTAAGGAAAATACACACCGGATTTGCAGGTCCTGCTACAGGAGTTCATTTTGAACAGTTTAAGGAAGAGTTCAATTCCTTGGTGGATCAATTGGTAGCTGAGGGATGATGAAGAAAATCTGCTTTTGTCTGACCGGCTTGGTCTTTCTGATTGTACTCAGTGTACCGATGCAGGCGAGCGCTCAGTCGGATCTCTTGCAAAAGTTTTTGGGTAGATTTGCAGGTACCTATTCCTCTGAGCGAATGGCTAGCGAAAATCCATCTCGTGTGCATGTGATCCTGACTATCAAACCTATCTGGAAAGACCGAAGCGATGGAGCTTGGTTTTACTTGGAGCAGGCAGCATACCACCAAAGAGAAGTTCCTTATCGTACCGCTGTATTGAAGGTTTTCGAGCAAGATGGAAAAATCATCTCCAGAAACTACACCTTTGAAAACAAAGATATTTTTTTGGATGGGGAGGAACGTCCTTTTCCTATTGAGCGATTTTCTCCCTCCGCCTTGGATGCAAAATATTGTGACATCTTATTTGAAGTTGACTTCTCAGGCAATTTTGTAGGAAAGACACCAGATGGAGGTTGTCAAAACTCATTTAAAGGAGCTCAAGTTTTCACAAATGAAAGCTATCTGACCAAAGAATTTCTTATATCCCGGGACAGGGGATGGTCGCAAGAGGGTAAACAGCTGTGGGGTCCGGAAGACTTTGGCTATTTGTTTGAAAAGATTGAATAAAAGATAGGATTGGTTAATCAACAGACAGGGTTTAATGTTAATGGGTACAAGGGGGTCTGTTTCAGACTCTCTTGTCTTTCTTTACCTTTGGACTATAGTACCAGATAAAAATGAAACGGGAAATCCTTTTGCTTACGCTCATGACTCTGTCTATCACGGTGGGTTTTTCTCAGGTTGAAGATCATGAGCAATGGAAAAAAGACAGGTATTCAGAACTTGTCGCAGAAGATGGTTGGATAAATCTAGCTGGATTACTTTGGATAGATTTGGAGCATGTATACCTCAATCGAGTTGATAAGGATAATTTGATTTTGTCTTCAGTTAGAGGGGAAAATAATGTTGGTTTTTTTGACCTCACAAAGGATTCAGTTTGGTTTAATTTTAATCCGAAAATTGTCCGAAAGAGTAAGTTGAAATTGGTTAAAAAAACGCTCCAATATCCTGTAAAAGACTACGGTAATGGGGCAGTTTACCATGACCATTGGAAATGGACTGTAATTAACAGGGGAGGGCAGTTTGCGATGCGACTGAGGGATTTGCAGCATCCGGGCTTGGCCAAATTTCAACCTATTCCCTATTTTGATTACAACACAGCATTTGCTGTAGAGGCTTTTTTCGTTCCTAAGTTTAATGAAACCATCAATATTACAAATGTCCTTGGTCAGGTGATTGAATGGACGGTCATGGGGATATTGAAATTTCAGCTAGATGGCCAATCTTATGAATTAACAGCCTTAGAGGATTCGGGGAAATTGTTTGTAATTTTTTCTGATTTAACCAACGAGACTGAAACATACCCTACCGGTCGTTACCTGCACGTCAATTATCCTGATAAAAGTGGCACTACGAGTCTTGATTTTAATTACTCTTACAATCCACCCTGTGCCTTTACTGTATTTGCTACTTGCCCGATCCCCCCTAAAGTGAATCGGCTTCCTATCGCAATTGAGGTAGGAGAGAAGGAACCAGAGGGACATAATAGGTAAATTCTGTATCCAACTTAGAAAAAAACTTCACTTTTTGAATCAAGCTTCTTTTATTTAAAGATGGAAAAGTTACAGGTGCCGAAAGAGTCCTCAACTCTTAAAAACTGGCCTATCAACGAAGACTGGGCATCAGTTTTAGCTGGAGGCGGAGTGATTTTGACGGTTTTGTTCCTGTTTAATATATCTTCTCCAAGTTACAATTGGACTACTGGTCCTGAATTTCTGGGCATCATTTCCAATTCTGAGAATATATTCCGTCTTCTTGCCCAATTGGTACTGGTATTGGTATTTTCTTCCATAGCGGCAGTTTTGATCGGGAAGAAAATCCAGCACTTTGCATTTACTTTTCTGGGTGTTTTTTTATTGACGCAATTGGCTTTGTTGGTAGCGGGAAGTGGGGTAGCCCGTCAGTTCAATTTGGAAGCGGTGATTTTCAGTTTGAGTTTTGGCTTGTTGATCGGGAATTTGTTTAACCTCCCCGAATGGTTTAAGAAAAACCTGGCGACAGAGCTATTTGTCAAAATCGGACTTGTTCTACTTGGGGCAAGTGTCATTTTCGGTGATATTCTGAAAGCAGGAAGCTTGGGCTTAATCCAGGCTTTAGTGGTGGTGGTTTCGGTGTGGTATTTTGCTTTCTGGGTTTGCAAAAAGCTCAAAGTCGATGAGGAACTCCAAATGATGATTTCCTCTGCGGTTTCCATCTGTGGTGTATCTGCAGCCATAGCTACTTCAGGGGCCATTCACGGAGATCCCAAAAAGTTGTCGTATGTGATTTCTATGGTGCTAATTACTGCCATTCCGATGATGCTTTTGATGCCGCTTGCAGCGGAATGGATGGGATTGTCTCAGGAAGTGACCGGCGCTTGGCTGGGTGGAAGTATCGATACTTCCGGTGCGGTGGTGGCCAGCGGATCCTTAGTTGGAGAAAAGGCACTTCAGATCAGTACGATTGTCAAATTCTCTCAAAACGTTCTGCTGGGAATCGCTGCTTTTGCAATTTCTGTTTACTGGACTTACACCCAAACCCCGGAAGGTCAGCATTACGAAAAGCCCACTTTAGGTGTGATTTGGGATCGGTTTCCCAAGTTTGTTCTGGGATTTTTGGGAGCGTCTATACTCTTTTCCTTTTTCATCGAAACTGAAATCTACAATGAGGTAAAGGGAGGGCTGAAAAGCTTTCAGAACCTTTGGTTTGCCTTGGCATTTACCGCGATTGGTTTGGAAACCAATTTCAAAGACTTGATTCAGGAAAGTAATCAAAAGCCACTTTTTGCCTTTTTGATTGCTCAGGGATTTAATGTATTAATCACGTTGGGGATAGCTTATTTTCTTTTTAGCTAAGTACCATTTATTGAGGTTATGTTTTGGTTTAGGATTTCTGGGAGATTTTCCTGTTGGCATTTCGCCCTAAAAGCTTTCTTTTTTTGTACTTTGGCAGGATCTAAGAATAACCTATGCTATCCAAAAGAGCCAAATACGCGATTAAAACCATTCTTTTCTTACAAGATCATCCGGAGCTTGTTCCTGCTTCGGCCAAATTGATTTCAGAACGGGAAACCATCCCCTATAAATTCTTGGAAAACATCCTCCGTGATCTCAAAACCCATCAATTGGTCAAAAGTGTGCGGGGTGCAGAGGGTGGGTACGCATTGGCAAAAGATCCGTCAATGATCAGCATTGCGCAAGTCATGCGTGCCATGGATGGTCCGATTGCGCTGATTCCCTGTATTTCGGAGCGGTTCTATGAATCTTGCCCCGAATGTACGGATGAGGAAACCTGCCGGATCCGAAAGCTTTTTGCTGAAGTGCGCTCCGAGATGGTCCCGATTTTGGAAAGGCCGATTACTACTTTGGCAAAGTCTGGCTAAAAAAATGAGTTGAAATTTTGGGATAGGATTGTTTGATAGAGAGATTGGTATCAACTTGAAATCCTCGTCACCATAATCTTATCAATTCGCTGTCCGTCTTTGTCGACCACTTCCAATTCGAAGTTTTCAATGACTACCCGATCGCCAACTTCAGGAATACTTGCGGACTTGTGTATCATCAAACCGGCCACGGTTGTGAATCCCTTATTTTTTAAGAGTATATTCAGATCAAAATATTTGACGAAATCAATCATGGCATATTGCCCGTCCACCAGCCAGCTTTTCTCGTCCCGTTGGGTTATCTGATATTCCTCCTGATCTGAATCACTGGAATCACCTACCAAGGCATCCAATACATCGTCCATTGATACGATCCCCATGGTGCTGCCATATTCATCGATTACAATGCCATAGTGCATCCGCTCTTTTTTGAAAAGCTCCATTACTTGGTAGGCAAATGAATTTTCGTTGATAAACAGGGGTTTGCGGGAGACTTTTCGTATTTCAAAATTTTGCTCCAAACCCGGTGCAAATAAATCTTTGACCAAGACCATTCCGATAATGTTGTCTAAATCATTGTTTCGACAAACGGGATAGGCCGAATGCTTTTCAGTGTTGATTTTGGTACGGATTTCTTCCCAACTATCTGAAAGGTCAAAGTAAACCAATTCTGTGCGATGGGTAAAAAGTGTATTTACCCGTCTGTCACCGAGTTCAAAAACCCGCTCTACAATATCCTGTTCGATGTCAGTGATCTCTCCGCCTTCTGCACTTTCTTTAATGATTGCTTTGATTTCCTCTTCCGAGACTTTGGATTCGGTAGTGTGTTTGATACCAAAGAGGGTGAGGAGAAAATCATTGGAAATTGAAAGTAGCCATACAAATGGTGCGGTGATTTTGGAAAGCAATCTCATCGGTTTGGCAACGAACATTGCGATTGGCTCCGGAAAAGTCATTCCAAGCCGTTTAGGGAACAATTCTCCGAATACAATCGAGAGGTAGGTTACCAGAAGAACAATTAGGCCAGTTGCAATCGGACTTGCATAGGGAGCCAAAAATTCGATTGATGCAATTTTTACTGCCAAATCTGTAGTGAGGTTTTCACCGGAATACACTCCGAGCAATATTCCAATTAGTGTAATTCCGATCTGGACTGTAGACAAAAACTTGGTTGGGTTTTCTGAGAGTTCCAAGGCCATTTTTGCATTAGAACTACCTCGACGCTTTGCATTTTCCAGTTTGAATTTGCGTGCTGAAACTAGGGATAACTCTGACATAGCAAAGATGCCATTGAGCAATACAAGCATTAAAATAATTAGAAGTTCCAATTCAGGTTTGTGTGATTTAAGCAAAATTCAATAAAAAAACAGATCCTTTGTAAGGATAAGTGATTCTGATCTTTTCAAAATTTGATTATCCGCAATCCTGCCAGTAAGAAAGATTAGGCTATATAAAGTTGCGGATAATCGTCCACAGACGACTGTCAACAGTCCACAGCTCGTTTTTTGGAACTTCAAACCTTATTTTATTTTGCTACTGGCAAGAAAGCGGACATACATATTTCAAAATATTAAAGGCAGGACTAGCCTGCCTTTTATATTATAAATTCTGTATGCGATTAATTGAGCAGAGAGCTCAATCCCGCTTTTTACTTTCTTTCTTTGCGGCTTTGTCGGCACGCTTTTCTTTTAATGTTTTGGTGGCTTTAGATTTGTCGTCTTTCTTTTTGCCTTCTGGTTGTTTTGCCATGTGAATGTATGTTTACAGTGATGTTTTGATTTTCAACTTTCAGGAAGTTAGGCAATAGTTAAACTCAATTTCAAAATCATGTAATTATTTTTTTGTCAGGAGTCGCATGCTGAGAATCCTTACCTCGGTGACCGGTCGATCCTGTCTGTTAGTCATTACGGCTGCAATTGAATCGACCACTTCCAAGCCTGAACTGACCTCTCCAAACACAGTATAGTTTTGATCAAGATGCGGCGTGCCGCCGATACTTTTGTAGACTTCTCGCTGAGATTCGGAGATTTGATACTTTTCATAATTCTGGTAGTTTGCCAAAATTCCATTTAACCGGGTATTGAGCCCTTGCACCAAAGCAGTGTCTTTGTCAATCCGGGCCTTTTCCAAAGAATCGATTAGGGGCTTATGGGCTGGATCATTGATTCCATAATGACGGGCAAGCATTTGGTTGATCCGGCCTTCATTGTGATTGAGAAGACTGTCATTTTGGACTTTACCCTGCACGATGTAAAACTGCGTGCTACTGGATGCCCGCTGGGGATTGTTTGTCCGGGCGGCTGCCAAGGCACCTTTTTTATGAAAAAGTCCGGGAACAATCTCTGCCGGAATCTGATAGGGGAGATCACTGCTGCCCAATCTGGCTACCGAATCTGCATATTTGCCTTGAACATCCCCGCCCTGTATCATAAAACCCTTGATCACCCGATGGAAAAGTAAACTATCGTAGGTTCCGGCTTCCACGAGTTTGATGAAATTGTCCCGATGTAGGGGTGTTTGGTCAGAGAGCTGAAGGATAATCGTTCCATAATTGGTTACTAATTCGATTTGTACGGGACTTTGATTTTTAGGTCCTGTAAATCCAAGAAGAAGAAAAATAGGAAGGATAAATGTGAATAATTTTGGCATTGATACGCTGTTTTATCGGGCTTAATTAAAGTCTAAAATTCGGAAATTTTTGAGTTTTGATTAGGATTTACTTTTCTCAAGTGAAAGAATATAAGTAACCATAATTTTCGCGTCCTCCAGTGATAATTTGGGGTGGGAGCTCATTACGGGATAGCCCCAAGTACCCGAACCTCCCGAAATGATCTTTCGAGCCAAAAGATCAATATAAGCTTGCTGCATGGGATAGCGCCTGGCAATATCAGCGAATGAGGGGCCTTTGAATTTGCCTTCTTCTTTATGACAATGGTAGCAATCCGAATAGGCAACAAGGACTTCTCCTTTCTTGATAATTTCGGGTTCGATAGATTCATCTTCCCCCGGAACCACAAAGAATTCCTTGGCTTTAGGTTTGGAATTTTGTTCTAATTCTGAACTTTTTGAATTGCAAGAAAAAACCAGGAGGAGCAAAAGGATTTTCACCAAATAAGTTTTGGGCTTCATTTTGTTAAAATGCGCTTTTTTCTTTGACGAAGAAAAGGAATTTTGAAATGATCAAAGCGTAAAACAAAACTAACCTACGCCGAGCGGCTTGCCCGCAGCGGAGGGAAGTCTAGGTGAAACCTAATAAGATTTGGCTCCTAACAGAATTGCAATAATGACTAACTCATCAGTCGATCCAAAAACTCTTTCCATGCCGCATTTTCCATCAGAACGAGAATTAGGGCAATACCAAGAAAAATTAAAGCTGATCCAATTATAGTAGCTGGATGGATTTTTTTCTGACTCTTAAGATCAAAAACACCCATTACCAGCACGAGTAAAATCCAAAGTGGGACTGATAAGTATTCATTGAGGTTTAATCCTAAAATAATTCTTGCCAAAGCAGGAAAAACAGCTGCAAGACTCGCAAAAGTCATATACCTCTTATGAAATTCCGACTGATGACGATTAATCAATGCCAATGAATAGAGGATGATAAAATTGATTAAGATGAACATATTAATCGTGCTGAATAGGAATCCATCCGGTCTGCTGTAGTGGGCCATACTCATCCAGATACCAGTGATTACAATTCCCAGTGCAAGAAGAAGGCTGCTTTTTCCAAGCTTTTTATGAAGAGAAATTTTCCTTGATCTGACCAAATTGGATTGGACAACGATCAGAATATACCAAAGAAACATGATCACCCCGTGGATATAAACTAGAGCTGAGGCAGGGGGAAGCGTATCAGGATGAACAAGTGCATTTATTACAAATCCTCCTATGGCAAGGATCAGGATGAATAGATTGAAATAAAAATAAAAGGAAGTGCGGTGGTTCGATAAGTTATTCATAGGCAGTGGTTTGGGCTTTGAATTTAAAATTTTATTCCAAAAATTCATCAATCTCTGAATTCAGAAAAAATGATTTGACTTCAAACCCCTTAGGGAATAAATTTTTAAAAATTGGTCAAAACCAAAAAAGCCGGAGTTTTCCGGCTTTTCGGTTCCTATGAGGTGATCAGCCTGAATTATTTCTGCTGAGATAAATATGTGACTAAAGATGCCAATTCCTCATAGGAAAGTGAATTAGCCAATCCGGCAGGCATCATGGAGTTTTCCAATTCTTTCCGCTCTTTGATGTTTTTCTTTTCCAGTTTGGTCGCATTTCCGGCGATATCGCGTATGCTCAGCTCCTGAGCTGTCTCAGCGGTGACAAAGCCCATGTAGAATTTCCCGTCATTCGTAGTGATTTGGATCGAAGCAAAACCTTGGGAAATCGAAGCGTTTGGTTTTAAAATTGACTCGACAATCTGATCCCGGTTCATGATCGATCCTATCTGCCCCATAAACGGACCTTTCAAGGGCTGACCTTTTTCGATGCTGTGACAGGCAAGACATCCTTGGCTGACAAAGAGACTTTTACCTAAAACTGGATCTCCCTTCAAATCGGCAACTGCCAATACCACATCTTCGATGGATGATGCACCTACTTGGCCCTTTTTGTTTTTGATGGATTCCAGGTCTATCCCTGCCTCTTCAATTGCCGGGGCAGCAGTTTCGGTTCCGAGTTCTACGATTCCCAGTCGCAGGCGGTCATTCAGAACCGCAAAGATTGATTTTTGAGATCCTTCAGCGCTGTTTGCTTGGGCTAACAGGAAGTTTTTGATCCTGTCAGAAGCTTCCCAATTTTCTGCTTTGTAGTAGGGACCATGTGTATCAGGACGGGTTCCCCACCACCAGCTTCCGTCGTAAGGTGCTTCTTTTTGATAAAGTCTGGAAATGGTGCTCAGTATTTCAGCTTTTTTAGCTGAATCATCTGTTTTTTCATAAGCAGCCAGCAGTCCATCCAAAGCTTTGGGATCATGCATATAGCGCAATGCCCAAAGCGCCAATTTGTAATTTTTGGAGTCGATAGCTTTCACCGTGGCATCCACCGCCTTTAATTCTACCAATGCCTTGACCGCCAAATGGGGGAGGATGATTTCCGAATTCGGGGTAGCATGTGGGCCTTCGGTGTCTTTCGAAGGGATGCGAGCAGAAGCCGGAACTGGAAATTCCAGAAGGACTTTGCTGGCTTTAAGATCACCCAGTCTTCCCAAACCAACTATTGCTGCCGCCTGAACTCTCGGATTTGCATCTTTTGCAGCGGCAATGAAAAGGTCTACAGGAACAGCATCAAGACAGCCTTTCCGATCAGCTATAGCTCGAAGTGCAAACTCACGGACCTTATCCTCTTCGGTAAGTTTGATTAATTCTTGTATTCCATCGGAGCAGGTAAGCTGTGCATAGGTGAATATTCCGGCTACACGTGAATCAAGTGGGAGAGAGGTATCTTGAGCAACTTTAAGTACGGCTTCAGAAGCTTCATTCGTAGATCGTTTCAATAATTCCTGCTGTGCATCGAGTCGGGTGACGGAGTTTCTGGCTTTTACCAGTTCAGCTAATTCTTTTACGGATGCATTTTTTAAGTCCGGATAGGCTTCATATGCCCAATTGGTTGGGACCACTCTTACCACATAGCCTTTTTCGGGATTACCCCGGTAGCCAGCACCATCCCAAGCTGCGAGGTACATGGTTCCGGATCCGTCTACATCCACATCAGTGATTTGTGGTAGTCTGATGAAGTTTTCATCGGCCTGAGTAAAACTGGGTCCATCCATTGTTACACGATGAATATACAGTTGACTTTTCCCCCAATCCGCCATCATTGGGACCTGATTGTATTTGTCAGGCCATCGGCTGTCGTCCATGAAATAACTTCCTGTGCCGGAACCTCCACCCACATCCACCAATGCAGGAAGAATTTCGTCCGTGAAATGTTTGAATAAGCTTGGATAGCCGTATTCTCCACTTTGAATATGATGGATAAAACGGATATTCCAACCACCACCGTCATTGGTATTGCCGCGGGTGTAGATGTTCATGAATGGATCAATGGCGACATCATAGATATTTCTAGTACCATGGGTGTAAACCTCCATTTCCGTTCCATCAGGTCTTACACGGACAATTCCACCGCCTAACATGGTCAGTTTGGTGCCTTCACGGTCTACGGCATCCACAAATCCAAAATCACCAACTGCGATATAAATCCAACCGTCGATGCCCATGCGAATGCCATTGGTCGAGTGATCTGTTCCTCGGCTTCGAAGTTGATTTTGAGTACTGATATTGGTAATTAGCGACTTGGAAGGGCCATCTGCGACGCCATCCTTGTCCTTGTCTTCAAATACCACCAAGTCCATTCCCTGTGCCAGGCTATCCGCTCCGAAAACAGTGTGCAGCACAAACACTTGATCCCCCATTGCAATTATCCCGCGAGGGTTATCGACTTTGGCAAATTCAGTATGAGAATCAAGAATGCCATCGTGATTATTATCCACGAGCTTTACGATGCTTCCTTTACCTGGAGTTTTCCCCAAAGAGCCGATCATATCTACTCCGACATACACCTCACCGGTAGCCGCTACAGCCAAGCAGGAAGGGCTTGGGACTAGATCCGGTCCGGCAAAATTTGTGAGGATCAATTCGGTGCTGTCTGCACCAAGACTATCGATTTCAATTCCTTCTGTAGAGAAGTATGCGTTTAGCTCTGCCAAATCGACGGTTTGGGATGGCTTGTATTGATTACAGCCAGCCATCAGGGTTAAAGCTAAAAGGCTTATAAGTGCTTGGGTGATTTTTGACATGTCAAAAACTGGATTTGGTTATTTAGGTTGAATTGATTCAAGTTTTAGACGAAGTTATCGGATTCGGTATGTCGGACTTTCCTGTTTTCAGTCAAAACTTGAGTGTAATCGGTCAGTTTTGGTGGATTAAATTAAAAGATGCCTAATCTGGAGAATCAGATCAAAAAAATCATTTATACATCAGTGAAGAATTGACTTTAGGTCACATTAAAATCCAACTGTCTTCCTTCTTTTTTGGCTTTCATATCCAAGGAAGTACCCAATGCTACACCAATAGCCAATCCGATGGGTAGTCCAAGGGCAAGTAGCGCCATATTATCCACCATCATGCCTAAAGCGGCACCCAGGGGCAACCCGAAGGCCGACATTCCTACAATCATCCACAAATTGCGAAAATGATTTTTGGGAACGAGTTGGTGATCTTTTTCAAGTCTCTTTAGTAGATCTTTTTGAACATGGTCAAGCTTCTTGATTGTTTCTGCGGTCGTGCCCGGAAATACTCCTATTTTTTCAATTTCATGATTGATTTGGAGTACCAGGGAATCAGGAAGAGAATGTTTTCCGGCAGCAAAAATCAGGTTACTTAAGCTGGTAAATTTTTTAGTAAGCTTTGGTTCTAAGATATCTGCAGATGGAGAAAGAAAAATAGGCTTGATGTTCATGGGAAAAAAATATTTAGTCCGAAAATGACTGATTATGTGGAGTTTTCAAAGAAAAATCCTTTCAAATTTCTCTTTTTGAAAAAGATCTTATGTCAAAATCTACATCAAATAAGGTGAATAAATAAGTACAGCGACCGCAAATGCAGTCAAAGCAGCAAATGTCACCGCTCCGGAAGCAATATCTTTGATAAATCCTATTTTCTCATGGTGTTCAGGATGGATGAAATCACAGACTTTTTCCACGGCAGTATTTAAGCTTTCAATCGAAAGGACTAATCCAATAGCCAAGATTTGAAGGGCCCATTCTACTCTGTCGATATCCAAATAAAAGCCCAATCCCACAAAAATCAGTGCAATTACGCTTTGGGTAATAATAGCATTTTCGGTGGCAAGCAAAAGGAATAAGCCCTTGACGGCATACCTGATACTTTTGATTCGGCCGATAATAAATCCTGACATAGGCAGAGGGGTTGAATTTGGCTGGGAAATTAGGGAAAAATGAATTCACTCTCGTTTTTGAAACCCTTCTACTTTGCCTTGGGGTAATGATGAATTGCAGTTCTTTAAAATTGACTCAGGAAATTGGCTTTATGTCTAGCTGGCTTTCAGGCCAGACAGCTCGGCATTTGCCGCTGTCATTTTACTGTTCACCGCGTAGAACTTTCCTGCTACCGCTTCAGGGGATTTCTTGGGCCCTATTTTACCCCTGCCAAGCGGAAGGGAAGCATAAAGATATTCCTGACCAAATCAAAACTTAAATCCACCGCAAAACCCAACAAACGAAACGGAAGCAAAAGCAACCAAACAAAGGGATAAAGAATCAGTGCGGCGATGGCGATAGGCCAACAAATAATAAAGAGGATAAGCCAAAGAAGAAAGGTCAGCATGGTCAAATTGGTTTACTAGCATTACTCAAAATACATTCCAAGGATAAAAATCCATGTTTAGGATAAACAGAATGGGTTTTCTTAAAATGAATGCACTAAAACCGGACAGTTTTGTTCGGACGGTTTTTTACCGCAAAGTGCAACAATGGAAACCGAATCCTTGTAATCCTTTTGAAAAGAGTGCCAAAGAAACAGCCTTTAGAAGCCAGGCATGCAATGACGGGAAATGTGGCGAATCTTTCATCAGAGCACTGTAGGTGCGATCCATTGGTATCCTATCTTCAAGGATTTAGTATTTATTTTCTCTCAATTAATCTAAAAAAGCTCAGACTATCATCTATTTAGTTTACTTTAAGTATTCAAGTAGCCCAAAATTACAGTCCTACATGCGCCAATTCTTTTTCATTTGGTTTTTTCTTCTCTCTGGACTAAGTTTTTCCCAAACCATCACCGGTACCGTCAAGGAAAAAGGATCAGGACTCCCACTTCCTTTTGCAAATGTTTTTATCAACAATACCACTCAGGGTGTGGCAACAGATGCGGAAGGAAAATTTAGACTTTCCGGTAATTTTTCAAATGAGATCGAATTGGTTGCCTCTTTTGTAGGCTATGTGACCGAAGTGAAAACAGTTTCTTTTCGGGGAAAAAATGAGGTTCAAATCGAATTCCAACTCGCCTTCAATGAATCCAATCTTTCTGAAGTTGAACTTAAAGCAAAGCGAGATAAATCCTGGGAGCGGGAATTGCGACGTTTTGAAGAAGCATTTTTGGCATTGCCGGACGATCCTTATAAAGCAGATATTGAGATTCTCAATCCATGGGTTTTGGACTTTGGAAAAGTCAAAGCCAACAAAGGCCCAAATTACCTACAAGCCACAACTCAAGAACCTCTTAAGATCAAAAACAAGGCACTGGGATACGATATAACCTATTATCTCCAGGATTTCCGGGTGATGCGTAACGGTACCCGGTTTTTTGGACAAGTTTTTTATGAACCCATCAAAACTGTAAATCCCCAAGAATCTGAACAGTGGATTAATGCAAGGGAAAACGACTACCATAGTTCTCTTCGCCATCTTAATCAATCCATACTTCTCAATAGCAGGGATTCGATTCATTTCAGTATCTATCAAGTTTTGCCTGAAAAGATGGATCGTAGGCGAACCAACGATTTTTATGAAGAATTGAATAAATCCATCGTCTCAGTTACTAAAGACTCGATATTAAGAAGACCAATGGGAGATGGGACTTATCGAGTCTTTTTACCTGGAAGGATGGAAATCCACCATTTGGATAAGCCTTGGAGGAATGATTATTACACCAATGTATATCATGCCATCAGTTGGATCGAAGCACCGGAGAGGTATTACGACATAGACCTTAGGGGTACTTTGATCAATCCAACCCAATTAGTACTATCCGGATATTTGAGCAGGCAACGGGTTGCCCGAACTTTACCGTTGGATTTTGAGCCAAATAAAAATTTCATTGTAGAAAATCTTCAGACTGAAGTTATCACAAGTCCTGCCTTGAAATTAAACAGGCTTCGGGAGAAGGCTTGGCTGACAACTAATAAACCGTATTTCTATCCCGGTGAAACTGCTTGGATTGGTGGTCAGATGCTGTATCAAGATCAGACTTTGGCCGATTCACTTAGCAGGGTGCTGTACGTGGACTTGATCAATTCCAAAGCTGAAATCATTCAATCGGCCACATTTCCGATTGAACAGGGGAAAATTTCCGGTGGAATGAGTTTATCGGCGGAATTGGCTCCGGAGGATTATGCGCTGAGGGGGTATACCCATTGGAATCAGAATTTTGGACAGAAAGACCAGTTTATTACTCCAATCATAATAATGAATCCAGGTTTTCAACCTAAAGTTGAATCTACCGATTCAGAGCCCTTATTCGGCGGGGTTTCCATGATTCCTGAGTTTTCGATTAGTGATTCATTGAGTTATCGGGTGATGGATTTGAAGTTGGATTTCTTGGATGAGTTTCAAAATCCAATTGATACCGAATTCATTTTATCCTTGGTAGATGGAGAAGCAGTAGTGGAAGTTGATTCCTTGAGTTCTTTGGAAAAGGCAATGGACTGGTTGGATGAGCCGCTTGAGGATGACTTTAATTCGGAGCTTTCCAGCTCGATCGAATATGGAATATCGATTCGGGGAAAGTTTATTCCAAGCAATAAGCGGCAACCCCTGATAAATCCAATCACTGTGGTGCGCGGAGATTTGGAAGATTATGGTCAGGTGATGACAGATTCTTCCGGGAATTTTTGGGCGACAGGATTGTATTTTCAGGATACTTCCATGATTGCGATTGCTGCAATGGATGAGAAGCGGAGGCCTTTTGGGTCTGTGGAGATTTTCCCGAGAAAAGCACCTTTAGTTTCTCGGACTATCCCAAGTTATGCTTATACTACAGAACTAATAAAAGAGGAAGACAGGCTGTTAGATGTATCTGGAGATTATATTCTCTTGGAGGAATTTGTGAAAGAAGAGGTCAAAGTTCGGGAGACGATGGCTGAGCGGAATTATGGGTATGGTCCGCCTTCTCGAGAAATGGGTCAGGAAAGATTGGAAAAAATGGCGACTTGGGAGCAAGTATTTCAATCTATGGGTTTGTTTAGCAATTATAACTTTGGCGAAAAAACCGGTCCCCCAATGGTTATTTTAGATGGGCAAAAGTTTCCTTTTATACACCCAAGTGAGATTTTAGAAGGTCTAGTGCCTTCAGAGTTAGAGTCAGTCAAAGTGTACTCTGATCCCATAAGTTTAGCAATTTTTGGTATGCTAGGCTATGGAGGTGTGATTATGATCGAGACCAAAAAGGGCTTTAGAACCGGACCTGATTCCGATAGAAAATTCAATTCCGAAGGCTTTCAGATCTTCGATATTGCAGGTTTTACCGAATATCAGGAGTTTCCCAAAAACCCTCCCTCAGACCAATACCTAAAGAAAAAGCCCACTATCTATTGGGAACCTAATGGTCAAACTAAGGATGGGATTTATCAAGCCAAAGTGAAAGTGCCTTATGGTGTCAAATTGATTCGAATAAAAGTTGAAGGGAGAACACAGGATGGGGAAGTGGTTTACCATTCCTCGACTTTGGATTTAGAAAAACCGATATTGAGATGAATGATTATCCGCTAATTTGGCAGTAGTGCTGTAATGGAGGTTTAAAAAGCGGATAATCGACAACAGACAACGGACGACACTAGTCCGCCGTGGTGGAGTCCACAGCTGATAGAATTTAGCTTCAGACCCTTTTTCATTTGGTTTGTGGCAAGAAAGGAGTAATCATATAGAAATAGTCAAAACTTATGAGAGGAATTGTCCTGCTTTTTATTTTCATTTTTCATTTTTCAGCCCAATCGCAGACCATCACCGGAACTGTTTTGGAAAAAGGCTCGGGACTTCCACTTCCCTATGCGAATGTCTTTGTCAACAATACCACCATAGGTGCAGCGACAGATATAGACGGCAAATTCATCATCAGCGGAACTATTCCCGATCAGTTTGAGCTGGTCGCTTCATTTGTGGGATACAGTACAGTCAGCGTGACGATTAACCGGAAAGGGAAGCTGTCGATTGTTCAAAATTTTGAGTTGGAACTGCTGGAAGATAAGCTTACAGAAATTGAACTGAAGGCAAAGCGGGACAAATCCTGGGAACGAAATCTCAATAAATTTAAGGAGGTTTTTCTGGCTGTACCTGACGATCCCTATGGAAAAGACATCGAAATTTTAAATCCATGGGTATTGGATTTTTCGACGGTGAAACCGGACAAGGGTTTCAACTATACCCAAGCCACTGCACAAATGCCCTTGCAGTTAGTCAACAATGCTTTGGGTTATCAGATTGATTTCTATTTACAGGATTTCAGAATGCTTCGCAATGCTTCACGATTTTTTGGACAGGCGTTTTACAAGAATCTTGCTTTGGAAGATTCACTGGTAGAATCGAAATGGAAGGAGGGAAAGGAACTGAATTATCAAAATTCCGTGAGACATTTGGCGCTTTCGCTTTTGCTAAAAAATTCAGGTTCTCAGGGCTTTGAATTTTACCTGGCAAATGCCGGTGTTCCAAAAGAGAACCGAACAAATGATTTTTACTACGAGCTGAAAAAATCCATTATTCCGGTCAATCTGGAACTCATCTATACCAAACCGCTGGGCAATGGGGTTTATCGGATTTTTCTTCCGGAGAGAATGGAGGTCCATCATTTGAAAAAGCCCTGGCCCAATGATTACTATACCAATATTTATCATGCGATTTCTTGGATTTGGGCGCCTTCGGGCTATTTTGATGTAGATCGAAATGGGACTTTGCTTCATCCGACTCAGTTGGTCCTTTCAGGATTTATAGGCAGGCAGCGAATGGCTCGCTCACTTCCTCTGGATTTTGTACCGGACAAAAGCTTTGATGGATTATTGGAGGATTTGGAAGTCTTTCAAAACCGATACATCACGCTTAACAACCTTCGAGAAACTCCATGGATCAGTTTAAATAAATCATTTTACTACCCCGGCGAGAGTCTTTGGCTGGGTGGTGAAATGCTCTATCAAAACGCCACCAAGCAGGATACTCTCAGCAGGGTGGTCTATGTGGATGTTCTGAATGACCAATTGAAGGTAGTTCACCAAGAGGCCTATCCCATTGTAAACGGTAAAATAGCAGGTGGTCTGACGCTATCTGATGCGCTAAAAAAGGGAGATTACCTACTTCGTGCTTATACCCGCTGGGGCCTCAACTATGGTGAACGAGATATTTTTCAACTCCCTTTTCCTATCCTTAATCCCAATGAAATCATCGAACATCGGGAAGAAACCGAGGAAGAACTGTTCGGAGATATAGCGGTAGTATATGATCATTCGATTTCAGATTCTGTTTTTTATAGGGTTTTGGATTTGGTACTGAATTTTCAGGATACGGATGAAAATTCGGTAGATGCCAATTTTTTGATCACAGCTTTGGAAGAATCAGTTGCTGTAGAACTAGACCCAAAATTTCGATTGGAAAACCGTTTGGATTGGTTGGACAGGGCCTTGCCAGTGGGTTTCGATAGTAGATTACCATTTGATATTGAATATGGGATCTCTGTCGAGGGGAAGTTTACTCCGGATAAGAAACGGGCTAGCTTATCTACTGTGATCACCGTTGTAAGGGATGATTTGGAAGATTTTGGTCAGGTAAAATCAGATTCTTCGGGGAGATTTTGGGCTTCGGGGCTTCAGTTTTTGGACACTGCCCATATCGCTATCGCCGCTGTCGATGAAAAAAGGAGACCTTATGGTAAGGTGGAATTGCTACCGTTCAACTCACCTTTGTTCAAAGGTTACTTTCCCAAGGCGAGGTACCAATTGAAGGAGATTTCCAAAGAATCTGAGTCGCTGTTTGATCTTGCCGGGGATTTCATTCTTTTGGAGGAATTTGTGAAAGAGGAGGTCAAAGAAAAGGAAACGATGGCTCAGCGAAACTATAGCTATGGGAACCCCAATCAGGAGATCGGTCCAAGTGATTTGGAAACCAAAACCATGGCTGAAATTTTGGGCCTTCTGAGATTTAATATAGCCTCCTTGAAATTCAGAAACTATACCTATGGAGATTCAACCGGATCACCGCTATTGATCATAGATGGGGTTTCAATGGCATTTATGGAAAAGGATGCTTTCAGGGAAATGCTCTTGGGTTTCGAACCTTCACAATTGCACTCAATTAAAGTCTATAATGACAACATCAGTAATGTCATATTTGGGATGGCAGGCTATTCCGGAGTGATTATGATCGAAACCAAAAAAGGCGCTAGAACTGGCCCGAATTCAGACCGAAAGTTTAATTCTGAAGGCTTCCAGATTTTTACGGTAAAGGGATTTTCAAGCTTTTCTGAATTTCCCAAAGATCCTCCCTCAGACCAGTACCTGAAGAAAAAACCGACCATCTTTTGGGATCCGGATGCTCAAACTTCAGATGGGATTTATAGGACGAAAGTAAAAGTGCCTTATGGAGTAAATAAGCTCAGAATAAGGGTTGAGGGAATGACTTTGGATGGAGAGGCTTTTTACAAGATTTTAAAAATCGAGATATGAATAAATAGATATAGGGCTGTCTGAGATTTAGATTTAAAATCAAACTTTAAGTATATCTGCAATCTTATCAGTAGCTTAAATTATAGCATAGAAAATTCTAGGAAATACTTGATTTTGGACTCATCGGATATCTGTGATCCAACATCCGATCCCTAACCAATCGAAAATTCGCTTACTAGTGGAAAAGTGGATAATAATATAAACTTTATTCAGAATCTTGATTTTGTCTTGACTTTTCTTCCTCAAGTTCATTTTGGACATCAATAAGTTCCCGCATAAGTTTCCGCTCCCTTTCTATGCTATTTCTTTTATGCCGTTCAAAATCCTCTTCAATTTGTTCCAAGCGATCGATGTGGGTTTTAACTCCAATTTTTTGACTAAGGAGCTTTATAGTGATCACCACTCCATAAATAATTAACAGTCCAAGGCTAAGAGCCAATATCGGGATGGTGAAATCTGAAGGGTTTTTTGGGTTTGTGTCTGGTTTAGCGTCCTGAATGTTTGCGGAAATTAGGACTTGTTGAATCGAATCAACTTTAGCGTTGTATTTTTTCTGTTCTCGAATAATCAACTCCTCATTTTGCTTTAAAGAATCGATCCAGATTTTTCTAAGCCTGTCCCAATCGGCTTCTTTTACTACCAGATATCCCGGTGAATTAGTGGCACGCCGGAAAATTGTGTCGGAAGCTTCAATGGAATATTCTTTTGATGAAAAACTCACTTGTTCCGACTGCGCTGGGGAACAAAGAAATAATAAGATTAGCGTTGACAGCCGGAAAGTGTCGGCAACAGTAGTAGAATTTAGCACGGATTCTATTTATTTAAGGGTGAAAATCACTACTAAAGAACGATAAAATATTGTTAAAAAAAATTAAGTTACTATTAAGAATATGTAATGAAAGAATTGAAGGTCAATTCATTAACCTATACAGCGTGAAGCTGAAAGGAAAACTCATCCAGACTGAGACCTTAAAATTATGGTAGCCCAGAATTGTCAAGCACAGCGGAAATTTATTGAGTTAAAATTAGGATTGAGGTATTAAAGCCTTGCATATACGGTAAGGAAAAACGGGCTAGGCTTTTGGGAAATGAATCATTCCACAAAGCTAAATTAAACGTCTGTAGACCCTTTTCCCGAGGCGTTCAATATGTTCCAAAAGAGATTCATTCTGGATTTGATGTAGAATCGACACGTCAAAAAAGTAAGGTTGATAGCTGTCGTCCAAGTCATTCCAAAAGGAGAGTTGGTCTGCCAGTTTGAGATCCTTTCCCACCAAAACCAAATCCACATCACTAACAGGCCGATAGGTTCCTTTTGCCCTTGAACTGTAAATAATTACTTCTTCAATAGCCGGAATTTTTTGTGCAAAGCTTCGGATTTCCTCCAATTGTTCATCCTTCAATCCCAATTCGGATGCGGTAATTTCTTGTAGGGTGGAGGACTTCATAGTATTTCTTCCAAATCAGACCTTGCCGTTCCAACTCATTTAAATCAGGAGTGTTAACTGCCTTTTCCAATTGGTAGAATGCTTTTTTGAAATTTTGAAATCGTTGCTTCCAACGAATATCCTTGTTTTCCATGTGTTTAATTTAAGCACATCTCTTTGAATGAAAAAACCGCCGAGTGGAAACTCGGCGGTTTAGAATTTTCAAATACAGATTACTGCCTTTTTCACCTACAGCAACTTACTCAGCTTGTCAATCTTTTTACTCAAGTTCAAAATTGCCCTGGCGTATCGCGTGTCCCATTCTTCCAGTCGTGCGGTATTTTTGATTGCCACCTCATATTGGATGCCGGGTAAAATCCAGGAGGCATAGCCTGAAAAAGGATCATTGCACACATAAAGCGACTTGTACCATTCGCCATAATACATTCCTTTGGGATCAATCCAACTTTTCTCCAAACTGATCAGCCCGGTATTGACCTTTTGGAGCTTTTTGGCAGAAACCTTTCCGGATACAAGTGCTCCATTCAATGCGCTTTGATAAGCTGTCGAACTTGCTTCCAGTTTCGCTAAAGCTGTATTGACCTGATCAAATTCAGCGAAATTGGCATCAATAGTTTTTACATTTTTCACGGCTTGCTCAAAGTGACCTTTTAGATCTTTTGCGTAGCGCGGCACATCATAAGGGATCACGGCTGCGTTTGCCTGCCTGATTGCTACCAAACCAAACAGTTGGGCAACTGCTCCACCCATCTTGAAGCTTGGATCCGAAAACTTGGAGTAATAATGGAAGTTGTCATAGTTGGAATGGTAGGCTGTAGGTCCACCAGAGCCTCCGCTTAAAGAAGGAATACCGACATGCATGTAGAATGCAATATGGTCAGAACCGCCCCCAAGATTACCGATACCGGGTTCGGGGTTTTTACCGGCCCAGATTTCAAATACTGTTTTGGCAGAATCCGGATACATGACTTCTTTGGAGGCGTCAATGATCAATTTTTTAAGGGTAGGAGCGGCAGAGGCACCGAAATTTCTACCTGAAACTCCCGCGTCAAAGTTCATGTAGGAAATGGCTTTGGCACCGAGTTCATTCTTGAGATGCTCCACCCATTCAGTGGAACCGATCACGCCTTGCTCTTCCGCATCCCAATGACCGATTAGGATTGACCTGGCAGGCTTTTGACCGTTTTTATACAATTCGCCCAAGGCTTCTGCAAAAGTCAGGAGCATGGCTGTACCTGAATTGGGATCTGTGGCACCAAAGCTCCAGGCATCGTAGTGGCTTCCCAGAATGATCCATTCATCCGGAAATTCACTTCCCTTGAACGTTCCGACGACATTGTTTGCGCGGATAAAGTCAGGCTTTTGATCGACCATTACACGGACCTTCAGCTCTTCTCCGCCTGTGATTCGGTACTTAAATGGTAGGCCGCCCTGCCAGGATTCAGGAACTTCAGAACCAGTCATTCTACTCAGGATTTCTTTGGCAGCACCATATCCGATAGGAGTCACAGGAATGGTGTGGAAAGCGACATCCTTTGGATCCAGACGTTTCACTTTCTCAGGGCCATCCAAGGGAAGAGCGGGGACATTGGGTGTCAATGGATCTCCGGTGTAGTCCAAGGTCAACATTGAGCCACGCTGGATGGTGGTTTCATTGAAAAACGGCCCTTTGGGATAAACCTCTCCGCGGGTAAATCCACCGTCCTTAGGATCGGTGTAGACTACAAGCCCGATCATGCCGTATTGCTCAGCGTATTTGGCTTTGTATCCCCGGAAGTTGCCGCCATAGCGCGCGATGGCTACTTTTCCTTCGAGCGGCACACCCATTTCTTCCAGTTTCTGAAAATCTTCCCGAGTTCCATAATTCACATAGACCACTTCTGCAGTGACATCCCCACTTCCGGAGAAAGCATTGAAGCCCAAATGAAGTCTTGGATCCTTTGAAAATGGATCTTCCTCAATTTCTCCTTCTTTTTGGGAGAGGGTCATCTGAACCGGTGAAATTAGCTGCAATTCTGATTTGCCGGGATGGTTAGGCAGATAGACATCGTAAGGCCAGACTTTCACAGCCATGCCCGCTTCTCCCATGATTTTGACCAGATAGTCTTTGACCAATTCATTTTCAGGTGTTCCTGCGATGTGCGGGTTTTTGGTCAGTTCGGCCAAATGAATTTTGAATCGATCATAATCGACCGCCTTGAGATAGTCGGATTCAAATTTCTTTTGATTTGCCAATTGGCTGGACAGAAATCCATCCTGCTGGGCAAAAGCACTCAAGGATAGGAGGGAGGCGGCTGTTAAGGTGAGTAAGGTTTGTTTCATGGTGTGGATTGAAATATTACAAAATTGAAAGATTGAAAAATTGGGTTTTGAATCAAAATCAGGAAATGGAATTTTCCAATTTTGGAATTTTCCAATTTTTCAATAAAAACTAAAAAGGCCATAGAATAAGTTTCCATGGCCTTTGTGAGTTTAATTAGCTTTCAAGCCAGGTGATCGCTCAAGAAATTCCTGATACAATCGAATATGTCTGTTTGACATCGGAATCATGTATCCGTCAATAAAGACGTGCAAAATCTGGGACTTGGTCTCCAAGGGATCTCCGGTGGATATTATCAAGTTTGCCCGCTTTCCGGCTTCCACAGATCCGTATTGGTCAGCGATACCAAAGATTTCGGCTGGATTGATCGTAATCGCCCTCAGGGCGTCTTCCTTTCCCAGTCCATAGGCAGCAGCAAATGCCGCATGAAAAGGCAGATTTCTTACGTTTTCTTCTTCATCTGTACGCAGTGCAACTTTTACCCCAGCTTTAGCCATTTTGCCTGCATTGGCATAAGGTGTGTCATAGCGGTCAGACTGTCGTGTAGGAAGATCCTGTACAGGTCCTGTGATGACAGGTATTCCGGCTTTTGCGATCTCATCCGCCACTCTCCATCCTTCGGCAACACCGGAGAAAATCACCTTGATGTTTTTACCTTCCACCCACTTGATGGCATTTTGAATGTCGGAGGCTGCATCCACTACAATCAACAATGGAAGTTCTCCTGAAACTGCTTTTGCCAATTGATCCATTTCAGGATAGAACTGCAACTCAGCACCTGATTTTTTCAGCTCCAAGTACTTACTTGCATTTCCCCAGATTTCATTGGCTTCTTTTAATGCTTTTTCGGAATCCTTCTGCACATCTTCATCTGATCTGCGGTCAAATCTACCACGACGTCCTGAGCTTGGGAAGTTCATCACCACAGCTTTGAAACCACCATACATTTGATCCGGCGTATAACCATTGAGGTTTATCAGTGCTGCTGTTCCCGGGAAAAGCCCGCCTGTCGGGACAGTAAGTACAGTTGTTACTCCGGAAACCCGGGTGACTCCAATGGCTTCTGAGTTTGGATTTACTGTTGTCAGTGCCTGCATATTTGGAGTTACATTGCCCAATTCTGCATAATCAACAGTTTCTGGTATGGAGCTTATTTCCACCAGACCGAGACGGGTTCCGCTGTCTATCATTCCGGGGTATATAAACTTCCCGGTGCAGTCAATTACTTCAGCACCGGCAGTACTGATATTGGTTCCCACTTGGGCTATTTTTCCGTTCTCGACCAAAACAGAAGTATTGGTCAAGGTTCCTTTGGTGACAGTCACCACGGTGGCATTTTGCAGGAGGAACTTTCCTGTGCGAGGTTTTACAAATTCCCCGTCGATCTGAGCCATGGCAGCCACTGGAAGCAGGGCTAGCATTGAGGCACAAAGGGTTTTTGAAATTCTGTTCATGATATGTCTGAATTTTCGGGGTGATTAATGTTTTTCTTCAATGAAAGCTCCCTGAAATGCTTCAAAGTATGCATCCACATCCTGTAGACACTGATGATTTTCATGGGTATGCAGGAAAATCGGTTCTACCATTTCGGTAGCACTTACAAATTGGCGCTGATCATCAGGATCTGCTTTGATGTCAAAATATTTGACTCCATCCACAAAAGTCATCTGCGGAACAGTGTAAGACGATAGCGGATGCCCTTCGAAAATCACCAAATCTGCCTGCTTGCCCACTTCGATCGAACCTACTTTGTCGTCAATTCCCAATTGCTTGGCGGGATTGATCGTGATCATGGCCAAAGCCTCCTCATCTGTCAATCCACCATAGCGCTGTGTTTTGGCAGCTTCGTGGTATAAGTGACGAATCAGCTCAGCTGAGTCAGAATTTATGGAAGTGATCGCTCCATTTCGCTGAAGGATGGCTGCGTTGAATGCAGTGGAATAATAGACTTCCATTTTGTAAGCCCACCAATCTGCAAATACTGAAGCACCCATGGTGTATTGGGCGATTTCCGGTGCGACTTTGAAGCCCTCATTCGTATGCTGAAATACCAGTTTAGTGATTGCAAAATCTTTTGCTACGTTGATCAGCATGTAGATTTCGTCGGCACGGTAGGAGTGGCAATGAATGATGATTTTTCCGTCCAGGATGTCAGCCAAAGTTTGAAGACGCTCATTATAGACAGGAGGCGTTTTGGTATTGCCTTTTTGACCTTTGGCGGTATTGTAAGTTTCCCATCCTTTTTTGTATTGAATGGCCTCATTGAATCCGTTTCTCAAAACAGCTTCAACACCCATTCGGGTTCTTGGCTGAATTCCGTTTCCACGTCCGTGAACTCGGGTGGGGTTTTCACCCAAAGCAAACTTGATTGTACGTGGTGCATCCTGCATGATGATATCGGAGGGATCTTTTGCCCCCCAACGATGCTTGAGTGTCGCATTTTGTCCGCCGACCACATTTGCCGAACCGTGCATGGCATGGGAGATTGTCACTCCACCGGCAAGGGCGCGGTAAATTCCTATTTCAAAGGGATTGACCACATCTTTCATCCTAACCTCGGAAGTGATCGGGGAGGAGGCTTCATTGACCACATCCAAGGCGACATGGGAGTGTGCATCGATAATTCCGGGCATAAGGTATTTTCCGCTGGCATCGATAGTTTCTACTCCTGCAGGTGCGGAGAGATTCTTGCCTACCTGACGAATGATTCCATTTTGAACCAGCACGTCTGTGTTTTCCAGATTTCCTTTGGTGACTGTGAGTACAGTGGCATTTTTGATTAAAACGTTGCCTTTTTGGGTTTGGGCATTGGAATAATTTAAGCCCAGTCCCAATAAAGCAGCAAGTATTAAATTGAGCTTTTTCATCTGTTTATAATTGTTTTTCAAAGGCCACATGCCCGCCTGTATTCGGACAGGGAATCTCGCTTGAATCATAATCTCTCCTGTGGGTGTCGATTGCGTCGTGCTCGATTTCATAATTTAAAGAGTAAGGCTAGGTGTGGTGAGTTTTGCAGTCAGAGGGAATGATCCAAATTGGCCAACACTCATGGTTCCGTCCATGGCATTTCCCGTGATTTCTCCTGTGATGTCCACGGTAAGAGACATGCCGCCGGCATTGACATCAAACTGAAATGTGAGCTTCTTACCACTGACTGAAACATTTTTGATTGGGGCAGTAACTTTGCCATTGCCTGATGGATCGGCATAGGTGATCGTTCCGGTGTATTTAACTCCGTTTTTAGCAATAATCAACTCACCTCCAGATGAGCCTGCAGGAGTTTGAGATGTATAGTCCCACTGTCCTGCGATAGCAGCCGGTTCATTTTCAGTTTTACCGTCTCCATTTACAGATTTTTTCTTCACTTCATAGTCGAAAATATACCCGTCTACTACGACATGCTTGATTTGAGACTCTTCCTTAAAAATTGAATCAGTGCTGATGACAAAATTTGCCATCTTCCCTTTTTCTATCGTTCCAGCCATTTTACCGATTCCGAGGATAGTTGCAGGATTGGTAGTCAAAGCCGCCAAAGCAGTTTTTTCGGTCAGACCATTTTTGATCATTGTCCTTAGGGCTTTCATAGCATCACCGGGCTTGGCATCAAGGGTGGAAAATCCAAAAGGAACACCGGCTTTTTCCAAAAGTGATGCCTGCTTCAATGCTTTATCGTAGGCTTCTTTCACCCTTGCATATTGTGCTTTGGTAGCTGTGGTAACACTGTCTGATTTTTGATTTTTTATGGCTTTATCATCCGGTACCTGAAGTTTGATTAGGACTGCTGTACCAGAGCTCTTGATCAGGTCGATAACAGTTTCATAGTTGTCCAAACCTGCCAGTACCAGTTTAAAGCCAAATTCCCTTTGCAAGGCAATAGCTCTTCTGGCTTCCAAATCTGTTTCGGCTTTGAAAATTACCGGAATTTGTCCCTGAACCACTGCAGCCATTGCAGTATGAGTAGGGGTCATTTCAGGTCTTTTTACACCGGATGTGGAGGCAAATAGCCTGGAATGATCCAATGCGAGGGTGGTATTATGATACACATCGCGAAACTTGGCTATTACACCGGCTGCCGTCGCTGGATACATTCCTCTTGCTCCTGAAAAATTGGCGGCCAGCGCTGTATTTTCCTGAATTACATTGACAGAACCAGAATTCCCTAAAATCATGATTGCTGCTTTTCCAGGGATCATTCCCCCATCTGGAAGCACTTGAGAAATCGTGAAACCTGCCTTTCTCCAATCATCGACCTGATTTCCGGTGATTGAAAATTGATCTGTAGCCGATCTCCAAGGGGTAATGCCAGCAATTTCGTCGGGTGGATTGGAGGATACAAAATCCTTTGGTCTTTCCGGGTCCTTGGGTTTGGTAATTCCTGCAGAGCTTGCTCCGTCAATGAATCCAGGATAAATAAATAAAGAATCTCCTGCGATGCGCTGTGCTTCTTTTGGAAGGGATAGGTTGGGACCCATTCCGATAATTACTCCCTCACGGAACAGAATGGTAGCCTTGGTACCCGGCTGTCCGGGACTTGCAAAAATTGTAGCGTTCGTTATCGCGTAGGTATTGGTAATTCTCCGCTTTCCTGTTGGGTCACTTTGGGACCAAGCAGCATGCGAAAGAAAACCCGATATCAGCAAACCGGCGAATCCTGCTTTCAGAAATTGTCTTTTCATTCGTTTGATGGTTATTCTTCAACAAGCAAGCTAACAAAAGCAATTTCAGCTTCTAGGAGGAATTATTTTTCGAAACTTTTTTTTTGATTAATGGTCTTAAGCCGATCATGAAATGCGATAAAGTGCCTGTTATTTACATCTCAGTGTCAATCTTCTTATTTGAGTGGTTTAAATGAATTGGATATTATTCTTTGATGCTATATTTAAGCTAGGATCACCCCCACACATGAAAAAAATTCTAATAATCGAGGACGACTTGCTTATTTCCAGTTTGGTGCAGTTTAGGCTTAAAAAGGACGGCTATGAAACCCATTTAGTCTGTGACGGCAATGAAGGTATCAAAGCAATTGACGAACTTAAGCCTGACCTGATCATCACTGATGTAATGATGCCTTTTAGAAGTGGAATTGAAATCATTCATTATGCCAAGCAAACCCAACCCGATATACCTATTATAGTTTTGAGTTCTCTTGGTGAAGAGGAACAAGTGGTTTTAGAGGCATTCAACCTTGGAGTTGCTGATTTCATACCCAAGCCATTTAATCCCAATGAATTGGCTATCCGTGTCAAACGTGTTCTTAAATAGGATCCAATGAAGAGAAAAGTACGCTGGATTGCCATAGGATTATTTTCATTGATCACCGGATTAACTCGTGCTCAGGAAAACTTGATTCCGGAGGATTCTATTGGATTTCGTGATTTTTTGATCTTGCAAAATGAAATCCCCGGAGTCAGTTACAGGTTTCAAATTAAGGAGAAGCTAATTTCGGATAGGCTCCTGACAGACAGTCTTTATTTATTTTCCAAAACTGACTCGGGTTTTTTATCCAAGCTTTTTTCGGACTTTGGTCAGATCAGGCAAATAGAAATGTCTCTGCTCAATGATAGCCTTCAATACAAACTGCACTATTTGGTATTTTCTGAAGTATCAAGTGTTGCTGCCACGAGGGAATACTTATCAAATCGGATACAAAGCGGAGATCTTTTAGTCCAGTTTGAGGATGTTGCTCCGTCTGATGATTTGGTTTCTCTGGCATCCTACGTGCCATATTTACCCATGCAGCGGTTTAAGTTGAGGTTTATTTCTGATTATAAGCTTTTTATAGTCACTGGGGTTATCTCCTTTTTTCTGATAATTGCAACTTCTATGATTGTGGCTATGATCTTTATGAAAGCCAAAATAAATAAGGTGGAAAAGCTCCGCAAGGATTATGATCGGCTAATTATTGACCCCTTAACTTCCTTATTGTTTGAAAAAGAGAAGGAAGAAATAGAGCTAATGAAGTTCGACGATATTTATCAGTATTTTCCTGAAGAGATGCTGGCGAAGCCGCTGTATAAGGATGTCCTGATAGATCGGATCATCGGTTTAAATAAAAAAATGAAAGGAGATTTTAAAGAAAAGCTGAAGGCTATTTTTAAAAAACTAAGCTTAGATAAGATTTCTTTGATTTCACTCAGCAGCTCCGAATGGGATAAGGTAGCAATGGGTTTGGTACAAATTAATGAAATGGATTTGGTTGAAGCTTTGCCAAAGGTAAAAGTCCACGCCAATTCCTCAAATTTTCATATCAGATCACAGGCTGTTGCCACCTTACTTAATTTGTCTGAAAAAGTGGATCTGACATTTTTAAGGGATCAAACCTTCCCGCTGTCGCTTTGGCAGCAGATGAATTACCTTCGGATTATCAGATTTGTAAGGCATCAAAAAGATCTCAAACTCCAAATTTTGTTTGATTCCAAAAATCCAAGCATTCGCATTTTTGGATATAAATTGGTCAGTGTGTTGGGGAGGGTGGACCTGATTGAGCATCTGGCAGCCCGATCTGGCGAGGTTTCTGACGAAGAGAAAATCGAAATTTTGGAAGTCTATTCCACCTTGGGAGCCCACATGGAGGTGGGTTTTATCAATGATTGCCTGAAGTCTGAAAATGCAGAATTGTCAATGGCTGCGGCCAAAGCTGCCGGATCAATCGGGGATTCAGTTTCAGCAGATATTTTGGTCGGATTGATTGCAGTTGAGACAGATTTCAGAAGAAAACATGGCTTTTTGAAAAGTCTCTATGACTTGGATAGAGACCGCTTTGAACTAGCTACATCCACAAATCCTGAAACAGAAACGATAGAAATCAGAAAACACATTTTAGACCCAATGTTGCAGCATGTATAGCTTTTTGTTTTTTCTCATTTTGGAGATTTTGGGCTTGATATTCTTGATCCTTAGTTTCTCCGTCATTTTGATTTATTTGATTTTGATGATCCTGAGTGCTCTGGAAATGCGGGATTACCTTCGTAAAAACAGATTTGCTGATTATGGGGATATCATCACCTCACCGATTGCACCCGGCGTGTCCATTCTGGCTCCGGCCTATAATGAAGGCCAAAATATCGTTCAAAATGCGCAAAGCCTACTTTCTCTTCATTATGGAAAGTTTGAGGTCATCCTGATAAACGATGGCTCAAAAGATGATACACTGGAAAAACTCATTCATTTTTTTGAACTGGAGAAGACCAATTATGCCTATAACCCTGAGATTGAAACCAAGCCAGTCAGGGGTGTTTACCGCTCCAAAAACATGTCTTTCCGTCGACTCACTGTCATTGATAAGGAAAATGGGGGGAAAGCTGATGCTTTAAATACAGGAATTAATATTGCCGAACTGGAAATTTTAGCCTGTATCGATGTGGATTGTATTCTTTCGAGCGACTCCATTTCCAGAATGGTCCGTCCGTTCATGGAGGAGACCAACCGAAAAGTAATCGCAGTAGGAGGAGTGATCGGCATAGCAAATAATTGCGATGTGCAGGATGGGACTGTGACGACCTATCGAATTCCCGAGTCACTACTTGGAAGATTTCAGGTAATCGAATATTTCCGTGCCTTTTTGATGGGGCGGATGGCATGGTCCCGCATCAACGGACTGATGCTGATTTCGGGTGCTTTTGGATTTTTCCGTAAGGATTTGGTTAGAAAAGTGGGGGGATATTTTCCAAAGACGGTAGGGGAAGACATGGAATTAATTGTCCGCATGCGAAGGTATATGGAAGAACAAAAGATACCACATAAAGTCGGCTTTGTACCTGATCCATTATGTTGGACAGAAGTTCCTGAAAGTGAGGAGATACTATCCAAACAGCGGAACCGATGGATGAGAGGAACCATAGAGACACTTCAACTTCATCAGGTGCTAAGACTCAATCCGAAATATGGTATTCTGGGAATGATTTCCTACCCTTTTTGGTCGATTTTCGAAAAGTCCGCACCTATTCTCGAATCTGTTGGGGTACTTTATACGCTAGTTTTGCTGGTGACGGGAGATTTTAGTGCAGTCTATTTTTTCGCCTTATTAGTGATGATGTATTTATTGTCATTGCTGGTCTCATCTTTCAGTGTACTATATGAGCAGATTGCTTTCAACAATTACAAGGATAAGAAGGATTTGAGAAAATTAATTTGGATGATCATTATTGAGCCTTTTGTAATACACCCGAAAATCGTCCTATGGGGACTTCAGGGTCATTTTGATTTCATTAAGGGTAAAGGGGGATGGGGATCTATGATCCGAACCGGCTTCAAAAAGGCAGAGGATAAGAAAAATTTAACTCCACAATCTACGAGCTGATGAAAAAATTATTTATCGCTGTATTTTCTCTGCTTGTTTTGACCCACTCCTTGATGGCCCAAGATTCATTTGATCCTGACGAACTATTACTTCAAGCAAGAGAGTTGATTTTTTCGAAAAAGTATATTGAAGGAAGAAAAATTGCCTTTCGAGCTTTGGATAAGTATCCAAACTACGCCGATATTTTGATTTTGGTAGGAAGAAGTTATGCTTGGGAAGGGAAAAATGACTCAGCCAATATTTATCTGGAACGTGCAATAGTGGCCTCTCCAACTTATTCTGACGGGTATGTCGCTTACTTGGATAATTTATTTTGGTCAGAAAATTACAACAAAGCGGATGAGATTCTTGGCCGGGCAAAATCCAGTTTTGGAACTTCAATTCCGGATGAAATCACCTACCGGGAATCCCGCCTATTTTACTATCGTGAGCTATATAAGGAGGCTTTTGAATTAGTTAATCCCCTCTTTAAAAAGGGCTTCAAAACTGAGGGGATGCTGGGCTACATGAAAAACCTCGAGCGCTTCAGAAAGGTAAATGCTGTGGGAGCTACCTATGATTACGATACATTTGAGGGAGCCATTGAACCTTGGCATACTTGGTCGTTCTACGGAAGGACCCGTACAAAATTGACCGGAGCCCTGATCGCCCGTGTAACTCAGTCAGCCAGATTCGATAATTTTGGGACTTTGGTAGAATTGGACGCGTATCCTTCCATCGGGAAAAACGGGTACGCCTATTTTAATGTCGGGGGTTCGGGAGCATCCTTTTTTCCAAAATTCAGATTTGGTGGTTCTTATTTCCATAATTTGGAAAAAGGATGGGAGCTAGAAGGTGGATATCGATATCTCGGCTTTTCGGCTGTCACCCATATAATTACCGGTTCTGTTGGTAAATACACCGGAAACTGGTGGTTAAATCTGAGATTAAATGTGGTTCCTGATCCAACGTTAGGGGCGAGTACCTCCACACAATTTACGGCTCGATATTATTTCAAGACGGCTGAAGATTTCTTCAGCATTCAGCTCGGTACAGGGGTATCACCGGACGAAGAAACACGGGACCAATCCCAATTGCTCAATTCCTACCGAGCAAGAATTGGCTATCAACAGCTGATTTCTCCAAAGTTTATGATTTATGGATTCACTGGATACAGTCGCGATGAATTGAGTGCAGACAATATTAGAAATAACCTTAATTTATCCCTCGGATTCGAGTACCGATTCTAGGCAGAAGCATTATGAAAGAAGAATTAAAGGGTTTCCTTATTCGGCTTTGGCCACTATTCTTATTGTTTGTGGGTCTTCCACTGTTCAGCTTTGCAATCTGGCATTTATTGCCGGGCAAAAAGCTGGATATTTTGGTTATAAACAAAACTGTGATAAATCAGAGTTACCAAGAGCATGCTGGACTTTTTTGGAGCTTAAATCATTTAAAATACAAAAAATCCGATGGTGAATTTTATCAGATTGACAAGGATTATTTGGGGTTTTTCCCCACTGGAAAGCAGGATTTTGGAATGTCTAAAGATCTGAAAGGTAAGTCTCAGGACGAAATTCGGGCTCTGGTCAGACAGCAAGATCTCCTATACATTGCCGACACCTATGGAGTGTATGAAGGTGATTTTTCGAATAGGCAGAATGTCCAGATCACTAAAAAAATCTATGGAGGCTTGGACTATGCTGATTTGCAAATGCTGCGAATAGCCAAGGAGGAAGGCAAAGTGGTAGTGGCTGAGTACAATTCAATTGCTTCGCCTACGCCAAAAGCAATTCGGACGGAATTTGAAAATCTGATGGGGATCAAATGGACGGGATGGATTGGTCGTTACTTCGATGAATTGGATACCTTGGTCAATGGAGATATTCCCGGTTGGATGATCCGGCAATACGAACGTCAACACGAAATTTGGAATCTAAGCGGCCCGGGATTGATTTTCATTAAAGAAAGCGGTGAAATTGAGGCTTTTGTTCATACTCGGGATTATGAAAACAAGATCCCACTTATTCGTACTCAGAAAATTAACAAACATGGATTCAAACTGCCCGAAGTGGTACCGTATCCAGATTGGTTTGATGTGGTGATGATCGAACGGGACTATCAAGTGATTTCCTATTATGATATTGCTCCCACTTCACAGGGTTTACAACGAATGAGGAGCATGGGATTACCGAGATTTTTTCCGGCTGCAATCGTCAGGAATTTTGAAAAAGGCAGTCAATTCTATTTTTCCGGAGACTTTTCTGACATAAGAGGGGACTTTGGGTCCCATCGTTTCTATGGAATGCCTACGCTTTGGCGTGGGCTTTATGTTGCCTCAGATTATACGGATCGTCAGAGCTTTTTCTGGAATTACTACCTTCCTTTAGTTACTCAGGTCTTAGACAAAAGCAAAAAAGAATCCAACTAACAAATTGAAAACCTGCTACCGAATTGGTAAAAGCTTTCTGGTTTGGACCATATAGCTGTTTTTGTTTTTAAATTCCTCAAACTCTCCATTTAGTCTGTTAAGTGCGTCATTGTCTTCAATTGGATCAATATTCATCCCGTCAGAAACAAGGAAAACCTGACCGTCGGAAAGAAAGAACTCTCCGTGAATGTAGTCCAGAAGTTGGTTTTTGTTTCGCATCAAGGGCATTGCCAATAGGGATTGGAAGTTTCTTGCGGTGTCCAATACCTGTCCTTGCCAGATAACTTCCTCTGGAAGTGTCACCAGGTTTTGTTTTTCCAGCATGGCCAAAAGCGAAGGGGTAATTTCATAATGACTTGCTACCCCCTTGAAATAATCCCTGCGTTTCAACAAGGGTGAATAAATAAGCAGGGGCACATGAAACCGATCAATCCTGGAGACCATGGGGATTTCGGGAAGCCGGTGATCGCCCGTAATAATGAAGATGGTATTGGAAAACTCAGGACGATTTTTATACGCATTGATGAACAATTTCACTGCATCATCTGCATATAATATGGTCATATAGATGTCCTGATAGGACATATATTCGGAGATTTTTGCATTGCTCAGATTTAGGTAATTGCGCAGGTGATTTTGGAGTTTTTCTTGATAAAATTCTCTTTCCGGAACAATGTAAGGATCATGGGAGGTTTGCATTTGAAAGATCCGCAGTTGAGGGGCTGTTCGTTCGCTGGGCAGTTTTTGAAGTCCGTTCAGAAAAAGATCCTTATCGGGATACCCCCAGGAAAAGCCGCTTTTAGAAGGTGTTTTATTGAATTGTGGCAAAAAAGTAGACTCATCTTCCAGCTGAACTGGCTTTTGGTAGTTTAGGAAATCCGCTACCCGGTCAAAATTTTTGTCAGCTCCAATAAAATATCGGGTCTCGTAGCCATTATCCCCCAAAACGCTGAGGAGCGATTGATGATGTGGGAAATCCTGATAGAGTTCGAGGAACCCCTTTTCACCAAAAGGCAGGCCTCCAAATACACCTGGGAGCAGTCCGAAAGTACGTCCTGTTGAGGATAACGCGTTGGTCCAGACAAGGCTGTGCTGTTCAAGTGAATCAAGGAATGGGGTGAAGCTTCCCAGGTACGCATCTCTTCCGGAGTAGGCTTTTCCAAGACTTTCCACAAAAATAAAAACCAGATCGGGAGCTTGCGTCAGACTATCGAAAAATGGGCTTAATACGTCAGGATAATTGTTCTTATGAAGAAATGGAAACTCGTCATTGGTAAAATCTTTTTTCACCAACAGATCATCGTTTGTTCCTCTTAGGTAAAAATCAAAATAAAACTCGCCTCCATACATCCAGTGGTCAAAGGATTCTTCTGTCAGATATTTGGACTTATTCAGCGCAATATTCCGTTTGGTTTCATCGGCATCCAAATTGGAATTTCTGGGAATCAAAGTCATGATCAAAAGTCCGAGAAAAAGAAAGGCCGTCATTCCTGCGTAGAATTTCAGTCCAAACCCGGAAACTTTGATCCCCAGATAAAGTAGGCCCAAAATCAAAGCAATAACCAAACTTCCAAAAATCAGATTAAGTGTATTCAACTGGCCTGAGGCGGATACAGTCAATACAAGATCATTCCAGTTATAGGCAAAAAGATCCTTTCCGAGCGGCATTAGTGTCTTCGTGAAATAAAATACCAGGGCCAAGTGAGCAATCAGAAAAATGGTCAGTGTTATCTGAAGTAAGATTCGTGCTAAAAGCGCAGAAATAAGACTTAGTATTCCATAAATTATAAATAGAAGTCCCAGAAAATAGAACAACCAGCCGGCATCCTGATATAAACCTGACCAAAGGACTTCAGCGATAGGAAAATTTAAAACATGTGTTTGAAATACCAGAATAACCTCGGCAATTCGAAACAGGATAATCAATCCGGTAAAAATCAGGGCCATACCCCAAAAATTCCTTAAAATTTCCTGTACACGAAGTGGGAGTGTGGAGCGAATTTCAGCCTTTTGGGCCATATTGTGCGGTTAAGTTTTTGGAAGATGAGATTTAATATAAGGCAAAACAGGGTATCTTCAGCCGTTATTTCAAATATATGAGTAAATCAGATTTGTTATTGGAGCTTTACTCCAATTTAAGTACTACCGGGGCACTTACCTTTAGCTCCAAAGCCTTAGTCAATAAAATGCTTTCATACACAGATATTGCCAATGCCAAGTTAGTGGTAGAACTTGGAGGTGGGGATGGAAGTATCACACAAGGGATCATGGACAGACTTTCACCCGATGCAGAGCTAATGGTATTTGAAATAAACCGATCTTTTTGTGATGCCATGGAAAAGCAATTTCCCATGCCGAATGTCCAAATAATTTGTGATTCAGCAGAGAATTTAGAGCTTTATCTGAAAGGAAGAAAAGTGGATTATGTTTTGTCGTCCCTGCCTTTTAGTTTAATCTCCAAGGATGCTACAGATCAGATTCTATACTATACCAAAAACTCACTCAACGAAAAAGGGAAATTTATCCAGATTTGCTATTCCTATTTGCTAAAAAAACTTTTCGGAAAATACTTTTCAAAAATTGAAACTAAGTTCACTATGCGAAATTTGCCACCCGCATTTGTCATGATCTGCCATTAAAAAAAATGTCCGTGGAAGTACTCCGAACAGCCATAATGGATTTTTGTAGAAGGAGAAAGAAGAAAACATTTTGCCCATCCGAGGTAGTTCGGCAGCTATTTCCGCAGGATTGGGAGCTTTTTATGCCGGATATCCGCGAAGAGATGATGCAGATGTACCGTGAAGGACTGATTGAGTTGACTCAAAAGGGTAATCCCATCGACCCTAACCAGAACCCCGGAGGTCCTGTGAGGATTTCCGGACTTGCCAAACCAAAGTGATTACCCTGGTGTTATCCCTTAAATTTAATCCACATGAACTTAGAGCAAGCACTTCCAAAAACATCTGTTGAAATTCCGGACGGCCTTGAGCTGATTACGCTTGGTGCGGGTTGCTTTTGGTGCACCGAGGCTGTTTTCCAGCGATTGGAAGGGGTGGAAAAAGTCATCTCCGGATATGCAGGGGGGATTATTCCCAATCCAACGTATAAGCAAATCTGTACCGGGACGACCGGACATGCAGAGGTTATCAATGTTTATTTTGACCCAAGGAAAATCAGCTTGGAGAATTTACTTGAAGTTTTTTGGGCAACACATGATCCCACTACACTCAACAGACAGGGAGGAGATGCAGGCCCGCAATACCGCTCGGCTATTTTTTATCATAATGAAACTCAAAAGGAAATTGCTTCTAAACATAAAGCTGAACTGAATAGCAGTAAGGTTTTTGACAATCCCATCGTGACTGAGATTACCGCATTCACCAATTTCTATCCGGCTGAAAATTACCACCAGGACTATTTTATTCTGAACGGAATGCAGCCCTATTGCCAGTTTGTAGTCCGCCCAAAAGTTGAAAAGCTGAAGAAGTATTTTGGGGAGAAGTTAAAAAAGTGAGTTTAGGGTAGGGAAAGGGTGTATGGGGTCTGGAGAAAGAATGGAAGTGTTTTTTAAAGGTCTGGTTTTAATAATATTGGCAATTCAAAAATCCATTCTTTACAGTCAATTAAGCAAAGGAGGGATTAAGTTCGCCAAAAAGGACTACTTTTGTAGCATTTAACCTTTTTAAAAAATCAGAATGAAACGAACCAGAGCACAAGAGTCCAGAGCCGCCATTGAGCGATTATACATAACAATGCGCCATCTTTTTAACAGAGGTGGCTACAAGCCATTAGGTGTTTCCGGTGAAGGACTTATAAGTGCACTGATGACTTTAAGTCCGGAAATTTATGGTTTGGTTACCGATTCCGAAAAGTTGGAACTCGATGGTTTGCTCTATGTGATGGAGCGTCTGCCCAGAGGGATTGAGGAATGCCGCTACGTACGCTTGATCAGTCGGGAGGGTTATGAAACCTCCCATTTGACACCACTCATCCCGGCTAAAAGAAAGCGTAACTGCTATCGATTGGATCATCAGATTATGTATGTGGAGATGACCCGTGGTCGGTCTGACATCTACGATATCCTGACTCACCTTACATTTCTATACATCGAATCCCAAAAAATTCTGCGAAACAGCTCCGACCCAAAAGGTAGACTTTCTTCCAATTGGACCATGCTGGCTGATTTTGTGAAAAAGGAACAGGATGGGGAGGAATTTGACAAAGAATCTGCCAGTGCTTACTTGAGCCATTTGATCGGAAGAACTTTTGAAGAGACCCGAGACGCAGTAGATAAGTTTGAGAGTAGCAGTAATTCAAACAGTCTTTTTTCCATCGTGTATTACCTCGGGAAACTGGCCATGGATGAAGCGACAGAAGGATTGGATCGTGAGATAAGCTTCTCTGCGACCTTGCGAGAACGAGTGGGGCATCATGTCTATGGAGAACTTTGGGCAGACCGAATCAAGGAAACGCTACTGAATCTGGATCTGCTTAAACGTCCGATTCATATCATCTCAGCCAATCTTCACAGCGTCCAGAATACCATCTATGGTCATCAGGCATTGGGATTGAAGTCATATGAGGAAATCGAGCAGGTAGTGATGGATATTTCTGTTAAAGCAAAAAATAACCACGGTAAGAAAATTCGTGAATATGCGGAGAAACATGGATTCATCGATCTTCCTGACGAGTCAGGTACGAATATCGGAGCACAGATCATTGATACGGCTTGGCTGGAAAAATCGACCCTAATCCCTGGTGTTTCCCTTCCGGAAGAAAAAGAAAAGCGTCCGGTTTTCGTGGTAATGGATTATGCTTTTGGGGAGCAGGCCTATGAGTGCTTTGACGAATTATTGAAAAAATATAATGTAGGCGAAAAGGAATATTCACTGAATGTCATTTCGACTTCCATTATGGGGAAAGCAGGAATTTTACACGGCGGAAAAGGAGACTTAATGGTTCCGGATTCACACGTGTTCGAAGGAACTGCCGATAATTATCCCTTCAGAAATGAGCTGAAAAAAGCAGACTTCGAAGGATATGGCTTGGGAGTCTATACCGGATCAATGGTAACTGTCTTGGGCACATCCCTGCAAAACCGGGATATCCTCACCTATTTCATGAAGTCTTCCTGGCATGCCGTGGGACTGGAGATGGAAGGGGCGCATTATCAAAAAGCCATCCAATCCGCTTCCAAAATCCGAAAAAGCATCCGCTCCAATGTGAAAGTGCTCTATGCCTATTATGCGTCGGACAACCCACTAGAGACGGGAAGTACCTTGGCCTCGGGAGCTTTGGGAATGGAGGGCGTTCGCCCAACTTACCTGATCACCTATAAAATTTTGGAAAAACTGTTTGGTTAAGCTCTTTATAAGAGAATTCTAACTATTTAAAAAAGAGGCTGTCTCATAACTGCTGTTTGTCACATAGAGTTGGAAATATTCGGTAAACATACAAAATGGAAATGACAGGGTTTAGCCTGCCAAAGGCCGATAAAATGGGAACTTAGGTTTATATGGTGCCTGGCTAGACAAAACATTGATCGGAAGGGCGCGGTGGGAGGATTTGCCAGCGAGCCAGCGTTCGGCCTAGTGCGGTGGGAGCTTTGGCAAATCTTGACCTTTTGGTTCTTTTGGGTCATGCCAAAAGAACGAATAAAAAAAATACTTAACCTAAATCCCGAACCATAATTAAATCATCAATGTCTAACGATTTAAAGACTCCAAATCGGAATAAAATTCTATAATATTCCTTTTTAAAAAATTAAATACAAGCTGTCATCGGTAGCGAAGTCGAAATGTGGTCTGATTCAACAGAAACCGCCTTCGACTCCGCTCAGGCTGACAGTAAAAGCTCTTTTGAAACATCCGCTTTTTGCATTCATTAAACTCAAGGCTTTTCCACTCGTGTCGAATGAAGCATATCCAATCGCCAGCCTGCATTGGTTTTCACTGCTGTGGCACTTTCCAGCCACTTGATTTCACGGATCACTTCTCCATCCCGGGTGATCGTCGCATAATTCCAATAGCCCACCCAAGCCCGATTTCCTTCTACTTTGGTTTGAATAAATTCAAAACGATTGGTTCGGGTTGGAGGATTGGGATTGGCCTGAGCCCGAGTCAGGTAGTTTTGGATAAAAGCCATGTCCCAAATTTCCCCCTGCTCGAAAAGTAAGAAATCAGGGGTATAGAAGTCACCCAACTGCTTTGCATCCAAATTGGAAAAGAGTTCATCGAAGGAGTTTTGGATCAGGTTTTGGATTTCAGTTTCGTCGGAGTTAGCCAAGTTTTGAGCAAAAGCTCCGGTGTGGAACAGAAGAAAAAGAAAGATCAAAAGGGTTTTCATTCGAAATGGATTGGGGGAAGAGGTTACGGAAATAATTTTTTAGCCTAACTGAATATAGTGGAATCGGCTGACATTCGTATATGATAATCGAACTTTGGGGCTGACTTATCAGCTAAAAGTCCTTACCTATCAGTTTGGAACTTCAAAAATAAGCTCTAACCTGAAATGGATATGGCAAAGTTGAAATGGGAGGTTGAAGAATTAGAATTTTGTTTTCATAAGTTTTCATAATGAAAACTTTTTACTATCTTCAACTGTTTCTTAAATAGCTGGCTTTGAAAAACATTATTGCGATCAAAAATCTCACTGAGTTTTACCAAAAGCATCCAGATTCAAAATCAAGCATTGAAACCTGGATTGCTATCACTAAAAATTCTGTATGGCAAAAACCTTCAGATGTGATTCAGGATTTTCCTGATGCAGATTCAGTTAAAAACAATAGGGTGGTGTTTAACATTGCCCGAAATAAATATCGGTTAATCGTTCAGATCAGCTAATTGAGGCAGTGGGTTTTTATCAAATTTATCGGGACCCACACCGAATATGACAAAGTGGACGCAACTAACGTAGACCAATTTTAAACTTGTAAATCAAATTGAAATTATGAAGTGGGAAAAGACTATTACGACAGAAAAGGAGTATGAGGAATCCCTTGCAAGGCTTTCTGAAATCTTCGAGGCAGATCCCGACAGTGCTGAAGGAATGGAGGCAGAATTGTTGGTTACATTAATCGAAAAATACGAAAAGGAGCATTATCCCATTGCCTTGCCTGATCCCATTGAGGCCATAAAAGAAACAATGGACAGGAAAGGTCTCAAGGACAAAGATCTAATCCCGGCAATAGGAAGCAAAACTACAGTCAGCCTTATTTTGAATAGAAAGAGGAGTTTGACCATTGATATGGTTAGAAATCTTTCGGCCTTCTTGAAACTACCGGTTGATGCGCTCATCCAGCCTTATGAACTGGATGGGATACAGGAAAAAGTGAATGGATAAACCCGTGATCAAAAGATTCGCTTCCGCTTTTATTTTATTCCTCAGTTTTTTTGAAGTTATCCGGTCTTTGCAATCAATCTAGACAGCTTGTCTTTTGATTGAATTATAGATTCAAAAATAAATAGGGTCTGCTGATAAACTTTAAAATGTCGTTTTTCGATCCCAGCAACCGATGGGTAGTCCTGAGTGCTCGGATCCTTTGGGATGATTTGGTCAACCTGTTCAACAAGTACCATCCTGCAAAATCAACCAGCAGGCCTGGCCTAAATCCCGGGATTCTGATTGGAGCAGTGATGATCAAGCACCTGCTGAATCTGGATGACCATGAGACAGTCGAACAGATTACAGAAAACATCTACCTCCAGTACTTTTTCGGATACAGCACCTATATCAAAGAAGCCGTCGCTTCCATTTCTTGTTGACTTGCAACTTTTCATCGATTTGTTTTTGCTTCAAACCTACTAGAGCAAAAAGACGCAGAAAATATGACGTTGCTCGGGGGGATACGGTGGAAATAGATTTACTTTTTAGTGTGAGGTCAGTAATTGGGTTATTTTCAGTCAAATTTACATTTGGGAAATTTCTTCAATCCTCATAAAACCCATGTTTCCTTAGAAACGCCAGTAAGTCTGCAGAAGATATTGGTTTATTGATGTATTCCATTAAGTCTTTATATTTTGAGGCTTGCATTCTGTCTGCCGGATTAAAGGAACTGGTAACTATTGCGATTTTGAAATTATTTTTAATTTTTTCCGGAAATTCTTTAAACTGATTATTTCACTCAAACTGACCCATGTGTTTCGCTCTAAACTGACCCACCCCTTTACCGGTGGATCTGTTGGCTAATTTAGGGATGGATTTTTATTTCTGGTGTCTGAGTGATTTACCTTTTAATTCTATTTTTTGGGAGTTGGTCAGCAATCTATCCAAAATAGCATCTGCCAGTGTGGGATCACCGATGTAATCATGCCATTGAGCCACTGGTATCTGAGAAGAGATCAGGGTTGCTTTACGTTGATAACGGTCCTCCAGAATCTGGAGTACTGCCATCCTAGTATCGGCATTGAGAGGCTGCAGGCCAAAGTCATCCAGAATGAGTAAGTGGGTCTTTTCGAT
>NZ_FMXE01000010.1 GCF_900103735.1 Algoriphagus alkaliphilus
TATTACTGCAAGTTCCATAAATGGACTACGGTAGGATTGTGGTATTGGCTGAACAGAAAATTGATAGAATGGAAGATGGCTCAGAAACGGAGAATGGGTAAAAGAAAGGCTATCAGGTAGCTGGTAACAGTTTACCGGGGAAAGCCAAATCTATTCGCACATTGGCAACTTGTACCACCAACTCTTGGTAAAAAGTAGGGGACCTGACTTTGGAAGCGTCCGCCGCGGCGGAGAGACTATCACGCACGGTGCTGTGAGAGGTTTGGGGTGAAATTCCCCTTACCTACTCGACTAATTTTAGTTTATCTGACGAAAGTTTGGCTTTTTGGTTACAATTGAAAATCAAATTCATGATGAATGGAAATAAAAAATCCTCCAACTTTAGGTCGGAGGATTTTGATTTATGTTGGATTGTACTTAGAATCAGTTCAATTAGGCATCTTTTTTAGCCATTCTTCCTCTTTCGTTTTCATCCAAATAAATTTTCCGCATTCGGATGGATTTTGGAGTGATCTCAAGGTATTCATCCTTTTGGATGTATTCCATAGATTCTTCCAAAGAGAATTTTTTGGCAGGAATGATTCTCACGTTGTCATCAGAACCGGAAGCTCTCATGTTCGTTAGTTTTTTTCCTTTTTGGATGTTTACTACGATGTCATTGTCACGTGAGTGCTCACCAACTACCTGTCCGGCGTACAAATCATCTCCTGGATCAACGAAGAATACACCTCTGTCCTGAAGTTTGTCGATGGCATAAGCAGTACAAGGCCCGCCTTCCATGGCGATCAATGATCCATTGATTCTGCCCTGGATATTGCCTTTGAATGGCTCGTAAGCAGAAAATCGGTGGTTCATGATTGCTTCACCCTGAGTTGCTGTCAGGACGTTGTTTCTCAAACCGATCAACCCTCTGGAAGGGATTCTGAATTCGAGATGCTGAAGATCACCCTTAGGCTCCATGATCGTCAGTTCGCCTTTTCGCTGTGTGGCAAGTTCGATGACTTTACCCGCAGTCTCCTGTGGGACGTCCACAACGAGCAATTCGATAGGCTCACATTTTACCCCGTCGATATCCTTGAAGATCACCTGAGGCTGGCCTACCTGAAGTTCGTAACCTTCTCTTCTCATGGTCTCAATCAAAATTGACAAGTGAAGAATACCACGGCCATAGACCAAAAATTTATCTTCAGAATCTGTTGATTCAACTCTTAGCGCAAGATTTTTCTCGGTTTCTTTGAAAAGTCTGTCTCTCAAGTGACGGGAAGTCACGAATTTTCCTTCTTTACCGAAGAAAGGAGAGTTGTTGATAGTGAAGAGCATATTCATGGTCGGCTCATCGATCGAGATTCTAGGAAGTGCTTCCGGATTATCAGGATTTGCGATGGTATCGCCGATTTCGAAATCTTCCACGCCCATTACTGCGCAGATATCTCCGGCCGTAACTTCAGAAACTTTCACTCTACCCAATCCTTCAAAAACCTGCAATTCCTTGACACGCATTTTCTTGATCACGCCGTCCGCTTTGCAAAGTGCGATTTGTTGGTTTTCAGTGATTGTTCCTCGTTTCACACGGCCGATTGCAATACGACCTACGAAGTTGGAATAATCCAATGAAGTGATTTGCATCTGAAGTGTGCCTTCATCGATTTTTGGAGCAGGAATGTATTCCAAAATCGCATCCAAAAGTGGGAAAATAGAATCAGTTGGGTTTTTCCAGTCCGGGCCCATCCAATTTTGCTTGGCTGAACCATATAAGGTGTGGAAATTTAATTGCTCTTCTGTGGCATCCAAGTTGAACATCAAGTCAAAAACTGACTCATGAACTTCGTCCGGACGACAGTTTTCTTTATCTACTTTATTGACTACTACAATAGGAGTAAGTCCGAGTGCCAAAGCTTTCCCCAATACAAATCGGGTCTGTGGCATTGGTCCTTCAAAGGCATCCACCAAAAGAATAACCCCATCGGCCATCTTCAGAACGCGTTCTACTTCACCTCCGAAGTCAGCGTGACCTGGAGTGTCTATGATGTTGATTTTCGCGTCTTTGTAACGTACTGACACGTTTTTGGAAAGAATCGTAATGCCTCTTTCGCGTTCGAGGTCATTGCTGTCCAAGATTAGGTCTTGGAATTGTTGATTTTCTCTGAAGATTTGAGAGGCGTGGATGATCTTATCCACGAGGGTTGTTTTACCGTGGTCAACGTGAGCGATGATCGCGATATTCCGAATATTCTGCATGGTTTGCCTAATTGAAGCCGCAAAAGTAAGAATTTTATTTGGGAGTAAGGTTATTGACCTGTGAAGTTTACGATGACAATTTGCCAAAGCGACAGGAACTTTGGATTAGATTGGATGGCTAAAATTTTCTAAAATTGAAAATTATGTGGCGAGCAGGCTTTTTAGAAAGGGCTGTTATCCCGAAACCTGAATATCCCCAAGAGCCTGATGTATCGAATGTTTCTGAGATTTTCGTTTGTACTATTTTCCGTTTGGATACTGCTTTGGGTGTTTTTCGGGTTGGAATACTCCGGATTGGCTCTGATTGGTTTTTTCATTTTTTTGGGAATTGGATTTCGGAGCAAAGAATCCCTGAGAGGCTTGAGTTTCCCGGTTTTGATTTTTGGTGTAGTAGCAACAGCACTATTTTTTCCACAATATTTTCAGGAAATCAAAGGTTATTCGCTCTCCAATCTGATCACACCATTAATTCAAATCATCATGTTTGGAATGGGCACTTCCCTCAGTCTGAGCGATTTTTCCGAAGTGGTGAAAAGTCCCAAATCAGTAATGATTGGAGTTTTCGCTCAATTTTTAATCATGCCGTTAATTGGATTTTCTCTTGCCAGTTTCAGTGGCTTGCCTCCCGAGATTGCAGCTGGAATTATTCTCGCAGGATCCTCTCCGAGTGGTACTGCCTCCAATGTGATGACTTACCTCGCTAAAGCCAATCTTGCACTTTCGGTGACGCTGACTTCGATCACCACCTTGATGGCACCGCTGATGACGCCTGTATTGATGAAGTTATTGGCGGGTGAGTTCATCGAGATCGATTTACTGAAAATGATGTGGGATATCGTGAAAATGATCCTTCTCCCAATCACAGCCGGATTAATTTTTAATAAGATTTTAAAAGGAAAATCCGATTGGTTGGACAAGGCCATGCCGATAGTTTCCATGATTGGGATAGCATTGATCATTTTAGTCATCACTGCCGCAGGTCGTGACAGTCTGCTGAGTATCGGTCCAATTCTTATTGTTTTGGTCATGATTCACAATCTCTCCGGCTATGGTATCGGCTATTATTTGAGCAAACTATCGGGTTTGAGTGAGCGGGATTGCCGGACGATTGCCATTGAAGTAGGCATGCAAAATGCCGGTTTGGCATCAGGCTTGGCCAAGTCGCTTGGAAAGATCGCAACCGTTGGTCTAGCACCTGCTGTTTTTGGCCCTATACAAAACATTTCCGGTTCGATCTTAGCAAGTTATTGGCACAAAAAGGTGGTAAACGAAAAGTGACTTTTTTATTTGAAACGAGCGCAATAAAAGCATAGGAGTTTAGTTATAATATCATCTTTTATCGTAACGCTTCTTATATGAATAAATCAGCGCTTATTTCTTTTCTGGCTTTTTTCGGGGTTTTATCACCTGGCTTTTGCCAAGAAAAGTTTGCCTTTGAATTTTATGCTGGCCCTTCACAAGCTTTTTTGACATATGAAGTTATTCCACGGAATGATTTTATTTCTCCATCTAATAACATGCAGTATCATCTGGGTACTACTTTTCTATGGAAATTGAGAGACGATTGGCAGTTGACTGCACAATTGGAATTTTTCAAACGGGAGTTGGGGACACACGCTTATTCAAGTCCTGCTGACACGATCCAAATCACGGGATATTCCACTGAAGGAATACCACTTTTGGCTTTGGGAGTGAGGAAAACTTGGGGGAATCTTTACCTCCAACCTAGTGTGAGTCTGATGAGAAGTCCTTCCGTTTTGGATCAATACGATCGGGGAAATGAATGGAATGATATTAGGTTAGGCGTTATATCTGAGTCCGACTGGGGTATAGGTTTGAGGCTAGAAGGAGGGATGAAAATTTATAATCGAAGGGGAAATTACTTCTTGGGTGGACTGAGATACCAGCAGGGGCTGATTTTAATGGATAAAATGAATGCTGCGGTTCGCTATAATGAGCGGATTGGACATGTCTTGTCTGCAAAGAGTCGAGGCACGTATGCGGGACTATTTGTGGGATATGGCATCAACGGTCACAACCTAAAATCAGCCGGTAGCCGATCCCCCAAGCGGCTGTACAATGACAATAAATTGCTTAAGCATGAATTGTCCATTGAGGATGGTTGGTATTTTATGCTTTATGGAGGTCTGAGAAGACGGGAAAATCCGCTTTCCAATGAATTTACCTATTCCAATACCAGCGGGCAATTTCAGGCAGTTTTGGGTTATAATTACAACCGCTTTTCAGTAGAAACAGGTTATGGGAACTTCAGTTATAATGCCAATTATCAAATTGATTTTGATGGGGTAGAAGCATTAGTTATGAAGTGGGAAAAATATGATATGCCCATTATCCCCTTGACTTTCAAGTACCATATTCCGCTTAATGAGCAAAATACCGTACGTTTTGGTCCAAGCTTCAGTACTTACTTTGGGATTAGGGATCAAAGTAAATATAGATTTATTTCTAAAGGTTCGGGAGCAACGATTACTGATGAAAAAGAATACAGATACACCAGTGAATCGTATTCTGTCCGGAATCTGGACCATGGAAGATTTATTTTTAACGCAGGTATGTTTGCCGAAATGTCGGTTTTCAATTCCAGTTTTTTGACATTCAAGGTTTCCAGAAATTTCGCTTCACCTGACTTTGTACTAATCAAAGGAAATTACATCATTGAAGGAATACCTATTTCAATAGAAAGCCCGGGAAATATCAATGGCTTCATGTTCGATTTAGGTTATAAAATCCCACTTAAAGTGCTTAATCGACAACTGAAACAAGCGCGAAAAGCGACAGCCTAATATCAATTTTCAAAATAGCTTCTAAAAATCTCCGTCCAGAGTTCATACCCTTTTTCATTCAGATGAAGCTGATCTTGAATAAATAACTCCGGTCTTGGGTTTCCTGCTCCATCAGTTAAAGCCTTCCAAGTATCCACGAATTCTACTTTTTCTTTGGATAGACAATACTCATTTAACTTCTGGTTGAAAATCTCATAATTCAGCTTTTTCTCCCAGCGGGAAGGACTCGGTTTGGCACCGATCAGGTAAATCTCCATATTCGGATCGATGAGTTGTAGGCGATTGACGATTGCGTCCAGGCTGGTAAGAATAGCAGCAACCGGCACATTGCTCCAAAGGTCATTATCTCCCTCATAGATAAAGACTCGACTTGGCTCCAAGCGGATCACCAATGGAAATAAGTGGCTTTCAAGATCGGAAGCTTTCGACCCTCCGAAACCAGTGTTCAGAATATTTTCTTTCGGAAAAGAGCTTTGAAGGCTCTTCCACATACGGATCGTTGAGCTTCCGGTGAAGACTGTCCCCCCTTTTTTCCATCCTAAACTGTCAATTCGTGCGGAAATTTGTCTGACTTCTTGTTCGAATGGAAGAGATTGGGAAAAGGCGGTCAGATGGAGAAGACCAAAAAAGACAATAAGAAAATAAAGCGGCTTGTTCATAGGACCAAACTTAGTCGATTTTTTGCCTGAACCAAAACCGTTCATCAGCTGGCCGAATGCGTACAGTCCGTACAAAATAGATGGTTGTACGCTGTGTATTCTGGAGTTCTCAAAATCTGTTTCTGTCACAGGAAATGGGGGTTTGGTCACATTTCTAAGGGGATGTGGATGTCAAAAACTTTCCAGCATCTTTTTGGAGGAGTTTTAGCGTTCTCTTTAATATTCCAACAATCAATCTTCCATCCATGCATCAACTCACCCGTTTCTTTTGGTTTTGCAGCGGAGCAAATTTTGCTTTGCTCAAGCGTGCCCCTACCGAATCCAACAAATATTTTGGAATTGGCGCGACAGTTTTTTTCACAGGTGTACTGGCGGCATTGGCTGCCGGCTATGCGCTTTTCACGGTGTTTCAATCTTTGGTACCAGCGATTTTCTTTGGGGTGCTTTGGGGACTGATGATTTTTAATCTGGATCGGTTTATTGTTTCCAGTATGCGAAAAAAAGAAAATGCCTGGGCTGAATGGAAGCTTGCAATTCCAAGACTGGTCTTGGCTGTTTTACTCGCATTAGTAATTTCCAAGCCTTTGGAATTGAAAATGTTTGAGCGGGAAATTAACCGTAAGCTGGATGAGAAAAAGACTGAATTTATTGCACAATCCAAAGCGAATTTAGCCAAAGGATTTCCTGAGATTCAGGAATTGGAATCAAAGATTGACACCTTGAAAAGTGAAGTTTCCCAAGCGGAAACTTTCAGAGATCAGGTTCAAAGAGAATACGATGCAGAGCGATTCGGGGAGAAAACCTCCGGCACCAGCGGAATTGTAGGCCTGGGAACCAATGCCAAAAAGAAGGAAGCGCAACTCGATGCCGCACAGCTTGCATTGGATGAGTTGCGCAAAAGAAATCAGGTGAGGGTTGATACCTTGGAAGCGCAGATTCGTCAATTTATCGCCTTTCGTCAGGCAGAATTTGAAAAGCAACAACCCGGAATCGAAGGCTTTGACGGTTTGGCTGCCCGAATGGATGCCCTGTCTGTGTTGACAACGGAAAGTTCTGCCATGGCGATGGCTAATATTTTTATCATGCTCCTTTTCATCGCAATCGAAACTGCGCCGATCTTCGTGAAATTGATTTCAGCTCGGGGTCCCTATGATGAATTGCTGGAGCTACACGAGGAAAAAGTGAAACTCTTCAAAGGTGAAAAGTGGACCAAAGCCAAAGGGGAATCCGAAGCCCGGGTGAATTACTTTCAGGATACACATTTTTACGCCACGGACCTCAACAAAGAAAAAACCAATAAGAAGAACAAAGCGCAAACCGAGGCCGAAATCGCTGAAATTGAAGAAAAATGGCGAAGGAAGGTTTAAGTTAATAGGTTTATTTCTAATTGATTGTGAGAAAAAAGGTCGAAAAAATTTTGCTTTACGTATAGATTTATTTTTCTTTGCGTAGTAAATCTATTGTTCATATAATTTCTTTGTCATGGATGCTAAAATCACACTTGCCTTCAATAAAGATGTCATTGAAAAGGCAAAGGACTTCGCAGAGAGCAATAATATCAGTCTTTCCCGATTGACAGAGTATTTGTATTCTCAGATTACCTCCAAAAACTATAAATCTTTGGAGGAGTTGCCTGTTTCGGATTGGATCAATGAAGTATCTGAAGGACCGATCGAATACAGAAAGCTTCCTGGCCGAAATGACCTCAAGAATGAATTTTTTGAAAATAAAAAATGAGAGTTTTTCTGGACGCCAATGTGTTGGTTTCGGTCTTGAACAAGGAGTATCCACTTTTTCCAAACTCATCCCGGATTTTAAGTTTGGCGGACAAACCCGGCTTTGAGCTTTATACTTCTCCGATTTGTCTGGCAATTGCTTATTATTTTTCGGAGAAAAAAAGCGGAACTGCTATGGCTAAGAAGAAGCTTGAAATCATTTCCACCAAGCTCAAAAGCACCTTAGTCGATCAGGAGACTGTGCGATTGACTGCATCGGACGAGCGCGTGAATGATTTTGAAGATGGTTTGGAGTACTATTCAGCATTGAATTCTGCCTGTGAATTGATTATCACGGAGGATAAAAACGGCTTTTATTTCTCCAAAATTCCTGTGATGAATTGTGAGCGATTTATGCAGGAAAGATTGTTTTAGAGTAGAAAAAAACTCTGATTATCCGCAATCCTTCCAGTAATTAAGAAATATGCTTTAGATGTTGCGGATAATCGTCCACGGATGACGGTCGACGGTCCACAGCATGTTCTAAGGAACTTCAAACGATATTTAATAGGGTTATTGGTATGTAATCGGTAAAACATAAAAAATTAATACTATCCAATCTTAGGTTGATTTAGCCATAACCTTATAGTTTTTCCTGATCCCCTTCCCGAGACTGTTACCTTTGTGCGATTCTGAACCTAAAACCTAATGGTTTATTTTTCGGAACCTGACATTTAAATACAACATGGGAGAATTTTTATTAAATCAACGCTATACCAGTGCCGGAGAGCCTGAGTTGGGGGTGGGTATCGTGACAGAAGTCAGTAAGGGTAAGGTACGGATCTCTTTTTCTGCGTCAGCCGAAGCGAGACAGTATTCAATAGAAAGCGCTCCCTTACTGCGGACGATTTTCAAACCGGGGCATTCCATTGTCGATCAGCAGGGACAGAGGCTGGTGATTGAAGAAGTAAAACTCGAAGGTGGGCTTTATACCTACTTTGGCGAGGGCAGAAAGTTAAGTGAGCCGGAACTTGGGGATGTGACCATCTCTCACACAGTAGAAGATCGACTGTTTTCGGGAGACGTGGATTTGCCGGAATTTTTTGCCCTGCGCCGAGAAACGCTGGATCACGATTATCAACGAAGAATAGCTCCGGTGTATGGATTTGTTGGAGGGAAAGTAGATTTGATTCCGCATCAATTGTACATCGCACATGAGGTGAGCTCGCGGTTTGCGCCACGTGTTTTGCTTTCCGATCAGGTGGGACTGGGAAAAACCATTGAAGCCTGCCTGATTCTACATCGCCTTCTGGTGACGGGTCGGATATCACGGGTACTGATTCTTGTTCCTGAATCCCTGGTTCATCAGTGGTTTGTGGAGGTCTTGCGAAAATTCAACCTGTGGTTCAATATTTTCGACGAATCACGCTGTGCTTCTCTTGAAAAAGGTGCTCCCGAAGGAAATCCATTTCTGGATGATCAGCTGGTGATTTGTAGCACCGAGTTTCTGGCAGGTTCTGAAAAGCGAACCAAACAGGCCGTTTCTGCCAATTGGGACATGCTGGTAGTGGACGAAGCGCATCACCTCGAATGGTCGGTAGCCGAGGCAAGTCCGGAGTATTGTATTGTAGACTTGTTGAGCCGGGTGGCAAAAGGCCTGTTGCTCTTGACTGCTACTCCGGAGCAATTGGGGGAAGAAAGTCACTTTGCCCGGCTTCGGTTACTTGATCCCAATCGGTATGCTGATTTCCGGGATTTTATAAACGAACCTGAAGGTAACAAAGACATCGCTTCGATTGTCGAAAAACTATCTGCTGGCAAAGCTTTAAAAGCTAAAGAAACAATGCTATTGGAGTCGATTTTTTCCAAGGAAAGAGTTGCGCTACTTGTCAAAAAGGATGAACAAGCTATTCACAACTTAATCGAAGATTTGCTGGATCAACATGGCCCCGGAAGAGTGCTTTTTCGAAACACCCGATTGGCCATGAGCGGATTTCCCAAACGAATTGCCCAGCTGATTCCCCTTTCCGAAGGGGAAAATCAAAACCTATGGATTGATCGGCTGAGAAATGAGTTTTCCCGGGATATGGAAAAGGGCTCTGATTCAAATTCTGAGCAGGAATTTTGGTTTGACGAAGATCCGAGGGTGAAGTGGCTGGTGGGAAAAATGGAGGAGTTGGACCCTGCAAAGATCCTGTTGATCTGCACTTCCAAGGAAAAAGTACTGGCCCTAGAGTCGGCATTAAGTAAATTCCCTGAGCTTACCGCGAGTGTTTTTCACGAAGACCTCACGCTTGTACAGCGGGATCGCAATGCCGCTTGGTTTGCTGAGCCTGATGGTGCTCAGATCCTGCTTTGCTCTGAGATAGGCAGTGAAGGACGGAATTTCCAATTTGCCCATCACCTCGTCCTGTTTGATCTGCCTTACCATCCCGAGTTGCTGGAGCAGCGAATCGGCCGACTTGACAGAATCGGCCAAAAGGAGGATGTCACGATCTACATTCCCTATCTTATCGGCAGCCCTCAAGAGTTCCTTGTCAGGTGGTTTCATGAAGGCTTAAGTGCGTTCACTGTCAATTTGGAAGGTGGAAATATGATCTCCAAACTCTTCAGCAAGCGATTACTTGCCATTTCCAATAAAGCATCTTTTGATGCCGCCGAATCCGAATTGGATGCCTTGATCTCCGAGACCGCTGACTATCAAATAGTGCTGAAGAAAAGCCTTGCCGAAGGGCGGGACAGTATGCTGGAAATGAATTCATTTCGCCCGAAAGTTGCGGAGAAATTGATTCAGCAAATACGTGCCGAAGACAATGATCCTGCCTTGGAGATGTATCTGACCAAAGTTTTTCGACATTTTGACATCGAGATGGAAGACCTTGCTGCACGGACCTACTTGCTCCATCCTGCTTCGTTCAGCGCTTCCGTATTTCCGTCTATTCCGAAGGAAGGAGTGCAGGTCACCTTTGACAGACAGCGCGCACTCAGCAGAGAGGATGTTAGCTTCATTACTTGGGATCATCCCATGGCAACTGGAGCCATCGATAAGGTACTAAGCTCCTCCATCGGAACTGCCAGCTGTGGGCTGATTCGGAAATCGGGTAAACCCGGACTTATGCTTGAATTGATTTTTGTTCTGGAAACAGCGGGAAAGCAGCGGATGGATATAGACCGCTTTCTGCCTCATACCCCACTGCGAGTGGTGGTAGACCATGAAGGGGAGGACCAGACAGACAACTATTCTGTGGCAATGCTCAACAAAAGTATTGTTCCCGGCAACATAGATACCTTGCTGGAAAATGATCTATTTGTGGAAACGATGCTGCCCAATATGATTGAATCCGCCACAGAAATCGCAGAGGAAATGGGCGAAATAGAAATCGAAAAAGGATTGGAACGGATGAAAGGCATCCTGAATCATGAGATCAATCGGCTCACTACTTTGCAAAAGAAAAATAAAGACATTCGAGCTGACGAAATCCAGGCAGCCATAGAAGAGCGAAACACTTTATTCTTCCTAATCAAAAAAGCAAGAATAAGATTGGATGCGGTGCAGATGATCAGGATGGAGTAGATGATAAGTTTTATTCATCGGGAAACTAGGCACTATCCCTTAATAGGTATTCAAATTCGGTTGGTGTGATGATTTTTGAGAGTCTTTTTCCGATTAAAAAACTAATCCAGACATTGGTGTCAAAAATGACCTTAAGACTTTTGCTTGCCATAGATTTCTTCCCTTACACTTTCAACCTCATCAGTGAGGATATCAAGATCCAGATCATCTGCCTGAAAAGATTTCATCAACCTAGAAAGCTTTGTATCGATAACCTCTTTTTCCAACTCCTTCGCTAGTTTTGGCTTTTCATTTTTTGGCAGCCGGTTTACAATTGAAAGAATTTGTTCAAAAGTCAAGTTGCTTTTTCCTATAGTTTTCATAGAAATGTTTTTTTGATAGATCAATTTAACGAAATATCGATTTAAAAAGGTTGTTGGGTTCCATCATCAATCCATGGTGCTAAATACGATAGAAGCTGCTGCCTTCAAATGCCAATCCAAGGGTTTTATAATTCGATTCCAATACGGGAAGCTAGGATGTAGTCGAATCCGATCCCAATTTGGTTAGGATACTTGGGTGTTTAATCGCGTAGAGCTGTCCTGACTACAACCAGTCCAGGTTGATAAGTAGCGGTTAAGGGTCAGAGGAATCATGGAAATCGCTTCTAACTTCCTAAAAAGAAAATCCTTTTGTACGGGAAAGCGTTTTTATCAACAAATCGAAGTTTTTCCCTGAGGTCGCACTTCCGAAATTCACTACTTTTGTTGGTTCTAATCTTCACCTGATGTTTCTCGACATATTAATCGCCATGCTGTGGAGCATTTCTCCTTTTGGAGAGGCGAAATTGGGTATCCCTTACGCCTTGCTGAATGATATAAATATTTATTTGGCCTTTGTTCTTTGTTTTTCGGCCAATGTGCTGGTATTCCCCATTATGATATTTTTTTTAGATGTAGTAAACCGATATTTCATGAAATGGAATTCCTACAAAAAAGCGGCAATTTTTGTAGGGCGTAGGGCCAAAGCTGGAGCTGGGAAAAACGTGAAGAAATATGGTTTTTGGGGCTTAATGATCTTTGTTCTGATTCCGCTTCCCGGCACTGGGGTGTATGCTGGGAGTATTGCAGGATATCTTTTTGGTTTGGATAGAAAGAAAGCTTTTCTAGCCAACACCATAGGGATTTTTTTCTCGTGTGTCATCGTTTGGGGAACGACCGTTCTAGCCATGGGAGGGTTTAATTAAGCTGTGGAAATATGAAGACCATGTGGATTACTCCCGAAGGCTTGGAGAAGGTGAAGTCCGAATTGGATCATCTATGGAAAGTTGAGCGTCCGGAGACTACCCAAAAAGTCGCCTGGGCGGCAAGCTTGGGAGATCGCTCGGAGAATGCCGACTACCACTACAATAAAAAACGGCTCCGCGAAATAGACAAGCGAGTCCATTATCTCCGCAAATGCCTGGATGACTTGAAGGTAATTCACTATACACCCTATCAAGAAGGAAAGGTGATGTTTGGAGCTTGGGTCGAGATCGAGAATACAAAAGGGCAAAAGATACGCTTCCGTATTGTGGGTGGTGAGGAGATTTTTGAGCGCAGGGACTACATCTCAATCGATTCACCCATGGCCCATGCACTGCTCAAAAAGGAAGTAGGGGATGAGGCTCGCGTCCAAACACCCACGATACAGATTCTTTGGCGGATTAAGAAGATTGAGTATGAGAAATAAGAAGAATCGCCTCGGAAGCATGGTGTTTTTGAATTGGTAGAATTTTTCTCGAAAAATATATCCTCGTCAAAAAGTAAAAAGGCCTAATTCCCGAACTGATGTTGGGACCCTGTTTAAGGAATATTTTTATTTTTAGAGTGAGTCAAATCTCCTTGCCAAGTGATGAAACAGGTGGCGCAGCCCATCGGTAGGATATAAAACAAAAGTGAAGTAGGTCAGAAAGACCTACTTCACTTTTGTTTAACCAGTTAGGAGCTTATTTAGCCCAAGTATTGGGTTCCAAATAATAATCGAGGTAGATATCAACCAATTGTTCGCCTCCATACTCAGGATATTTTTTGAGGATAGCTGCCTTAAACTCTTCCTTATCTTTTGACTTCAAGATGGTTTCATTCACGAAAGCTAAGTAATTAAGATTCTCATTTAGAAGCTCAATTCCACCTTCTTTTCCGTGTCCCGATAGGATTGTTTGATAGGTTTTATCCTTTATGATTTGATGTAAAGCAGTCTCCCAACCTTTGGTGTCGCCTTCTATGAATAAATGAATCTTGTTGTAAACAATATCTTGGGCGATATACACGCCAAGTTCAGGCAGTTTGATGAGAAGCGAAACAGCCGATTCATTATTTACAGACTTTTCAAAGATAAACTTTACGTTTCCTATGGTTTCCTCTCCCGGTTGTTGTACAACCGAAGGTTTGTTCAATTTAGAAGCAATCATAGGTCCAAACTGTGCCTGTCTTTGCTCAAGAACACCTTGTCCAGCCTGCTCAATGGCCGCTTTTGTTTCAGCCAAAGCATACACTGGTACATTCGGAAAAGCATCTCCAAATCCTATGTAGTGGTCTGGATGGTCGTGGCTTACGTAAAACCTCGTTACTGGTTTGCCTAATGAGTCAGTAAATTCTTTCAATTCAAGTGCATAAGGCGCAAAGAATTGTCCATCGACTATGATGAGCTCATTTTTCAGTTCGATTACATGGCTTGTGTTTGCAAACATGGCCGAGGGGCTCATGTAAGTGTGAACTTTCACCTTCTTGTTTTGAGTGACAGTCCACGAGGTTCCAGTAGGAAGATTTTGTGCTTTTAGAGTTGAGAAAGCACTCAGAATCAAAAGGAAAGTAACTGATTTTAAAGACTTCATCTGTTTATATTTTGTTTTTCAGTGGTCAGATGGAATGCCCTGGATAATCATCCCCCTGTATGATCCGGTAAATACGGGATCATGGACATTTCATCTGTTTGATTGGGAATAAACCTGATTAAGGAATGTCTTTACAGTTGTTGGTTTGCGACCCAAAAGCTGCGCTAAGTCCGAACCGACTGTATCCAATTCCCCATTTGCCTGCGCTACCGCAAAGCTCGAAAACAAGCCAATGTACTCGGCCGGTACGCCGTATCCCGATAAGGTCAGTGTATACTCTTCTGCTGTAGGGGAGTGATAGGCGATGGATTTACCGGTAATCTCAGAGAGCTGATCGGCTACTTCCTGATAAGAAAATGCTTCTTGATGGGTAAAGTGATAAGTTTTACCGGCGTGATCGGACCCTGTCAAGGTATTCGCTGTAGCCTCTGCCATTTCTGATCTCAATACCGCCCCGACTTTGCCATGGCCTGCGGGCAGGTAAATGACACCTGTTTCTATTACATTTTCACCCAGAAAAGTGGGTACAAAGTCCATGTAGAGCGTATTCTTGAGAATGGTATAGTCTATGCCGCTTTCTTTAAGCCAAGTTTCGGTCTGCAGGTGGGATTGGGCTACCAGCCAAAGTGGGGAAGAGGCCGTTTCGTTTTTTCCCAGAAAACTGGTGTACACTATATGCTGTACTCCGGCTTCCTTGGCAGCAGTGACCACGTGCTGATGCTGTGTACGGCGCGCCATGATGTCGCTTCCGGATACGAAGAGCAGTTTTTCTACTCCTTTGAAAGCATTTATCAGAGAAGAATAACTGTCGTAATCGCCTATCCGCAATGCAACTCCTTTGTTTTTTAGATCCGCCGCCTTTTCCTCGTCCCGGACCAATGCCCCGATATTACTTTGAGAAATCCCTTTTTCCAGAAGAAAATCAATCGTTGACTTTCCAAAATGCCCTGTGGCTCCTGTTACTAAAATCATGTGTTTTGTTTTTTTTAAGTGGATTATTTACATTTGTTACACAAAGTAACAATTGATAGTTTTGAAAAGTAACAAGTAACCTTTTGGTAACTGGAAATAAAGTGGTAACAAAATGGTAACTGGAGCAGCAAAAAAGCGAGAAGTAAAATGTCCGGTCACCGGAATGATTCAACTGATCGGAGGGAAGTGGAAGCCCATCATTTTGTATTGCCTCAGGTCGGACAAGAGGCGCTTTGGCGAAATCTCCGCCCGAATCCCAGCTATTTCCAGGAAGGTGTTGGCCGAACAGTTGAAAGAGTTGGAGGAAGATGGCTTGCTCACCCGAACGCAGTACAATGAAATTCCTCCCCGCGTGGAATATGAATTGACAGCCCTGGGAAAAAGCCTGAACCCAGTCCTGAACGAAATGGAAAAATGGGGGATGGAAAACCTGATGAACAAATCCTGAATTCGAAAGGAGGATAAGGCAAAAAAATGACCCTTTGGTGGGTCATTTTTGGTTTTAGCTAGTGCGTCGTTGGGCAAACTATACCCAGCGCCCCAGAGGGGGCAGCCTATAGGAATGCACAATAGAAGCACTGAACTTTTCTTACTATATCATCCGCGATTCAGCGGCTGGCGAACTTGAGCTTCAAGCTCACCTTTAAGATCCGGATCAATTTTTAGCTGACGTGCCAGCTCCTCCAGGTATGATCGCTCCATGAAATTTTCTTCATCCACCATCAAAACACTTGCGATATACATCTCTGCAGCCATTTCAGGTGTTTTTCCAGCACTAGCTACATCAGCAGGATCAAGCGGTTTATTAAGTTCAGACTCAAACCAGCGCCGTAATTCCAAATCGTTTGAATACCTGTTTAATTCCTGGTCCAAGAGTTGACGTTCCTTTGCATCGAAATGACCATCAGCTTTCGATGCAGCAATAAGGGCTTTAAGAATTGCCATGCTGTGCTGCTCAACCTGCGGTGCAGGCAAAAGATTAATGGTTCTTGGCTCGCTATGCGTAGTTTGTAATTTTTGAGTCTGCCAGTTGCTGTAAGCTTTGTAAGCAATTACACCAAGCGCACCCAGGCCGCCAACCTTTGCGACTTTTGCGCCAACCTTACGGGCTTTTTTATTGCCAACCATTAAACCAATTGCGCCACCTGTAAGAGCTCCTCCACCAAAACCGGAAAGCATGCCTCCCAAACCACTGCCCGAAAGGAGGTCTCCGAGTCCGCCCAAAGGCGAATTTACATTTTTAGATTGTTCACTTCCGTTCTGCCCTATTCCTTGGACTGATTTAAGTAATTGATCGAGGATGCTGGTAGTATTCATAAGTTAGATCTCCACTTTAGGTTTTTAAATTTCGTTTTGGATTTACCGTTTAAATTGCTGTAATATCTCATAAGTATACTTATATGTCTTTATACGCAATGACACCAGTACAAAGTTGAACACAGAATAAAATTTATGAAATTGATTTTTCTTTGAAAATTCAAATCTACTCCTCAAGCTCCTCCGTAGGAGCGGAAGCCCAAGAAAAGCATCAACGGGCCTGCGGACTGGTATAATTAAAAAGTTTCTTCAAACACCCTTACTGCCGGGATATTCTCCCGGCAGTATTTTTGTGTCTTTGCTTCGATTCAACTTTTTATTGATCTATTTCAAGATTTAATATAAACATTACAATAAAAAGTAGTAACGTTTCATCTCTCGGTAGTAACGTTCAATGAAAAAGTAGAAATGCTTCTACTAAAAGTAGAAACGTCCCATGAAAAAGTAGCAACGTTTCATGTGTTTATAATTTGGTTTTTAATTGCCACATGGAATACCCCCAGATAATCATGCTCCTGTGTGTCGCTCTTTCGACATGGGTATTTCATCTGTTTATAATTGTTTTTTAACGGTCAGATGGAATGTCCTTAATAATCATACCCCTCCCGAAACCAGTTCGGGATCAGTTGTGTGTGAAGAGTTCCTCATGGGCATTTCATCTTGGAATAGAAAAGGTTAGTGAAAAAGATGAAATGCTCCATAAAAAAGTAGAAACGTCTGATCTCAAGGTATCAAGGTTCAATAAAAAAGTAGAAACGTTTCGTGCCTGAGTAGAAATGTTAAGTGGAAAAGATGAAAATTTTTTAATTCAGGTTGCAAGGTAGATTTCCAAAAAAAATGGAATTTTCAAGGAATTACAAATTCCCTAGGATATAAAAGCGGAGTTGCAAACTCCGCTTAGCTATACATACTACTCCCAGACGGGGCAATTGAATGAGTGTCAGTCCGAGCGGAGTCGAGGACCTTTCGGACTTCCCAACTCGTGTTGGTCAGGTTCTGCCAGTGGCAGAGTATATTTAGTTTCGAAAATATCGATATTTCAAAAATTTATTCTGTTTTTATGTCTTCCTATTTCCTTTTAACAAATAAAAAAGGCCATCGGATTTTGGTTGGCCTGTTCCATTTCTTTGTTCTTTTGGCTTGAATTAGGGCCTAGCGTATAGAAACAGTCCAGTGGACTGTTTTAGCTAGGAGCCAGGAGTAGCAGAGGAAAAGTTCAAGATTTGCGCCACCCTGCAAGCTGACCCCTCGCTAAATCTCTCCACTGGAGAGATTCTTAACACTCGGTCCTCACCGCACTAGGCCGAACGCTGGCTCGCTCCTGCCTGCTGTAGGCAGGGGCAAATCCTCCCACCGCGCCCTTCCGATCAATGTTTTGTCTAAGCAGCCAAAATTCAATCGTAAATCAAGAATTTCTTGGGCCTTCGACTCCAGTCACCCTAAGCGGAGTCGAAGGGTTAACCTGACATCGGAAGGCATAAAGTGATAGCCTCGTTTTCTTCCCGGTAGCTCGTGTACTGCCCCCATTCCAGGACCCCGCTTAACCCAAAATTCTACGCTCCGGAATGGCTGCCTTTCTTGTCCTTTCCTCCATATCCCAGAATTTCAAACCATGCTTTTTGAGGTCTGCTCTCAGGATATCCATTTTCAGCGCGAAACTTTTTTCGTTCTGGGGTAAAGTCCCACCACGTTTTTTTCTGGTCGTTTGTGTTGGCATAATGTACGACTAATCGGAATTGGTCTTCCACACAAGGGTCTGTCCAATACCCTTTTTTCAGTTCGTATTCGTCTGTCAGTTTTGCGCCGTCTTTGTCTTTTAGTTCGTCTAGCGAAAAGTATCCTAAAAACACCAGGTTCTCGGCAAATTTTATCCCAACGGAGGGGACAGTTTGAAATTCTGCCAAAGCATGGATTTCTTTAGCTCGCTCGGGTGAAGCCTGAAGCAAAACTTCCAATTCGTCCACAGCAAAGTCAAGAATGTTGGCCATCTTGATTTTATGGGCTCTCAACCTGGCCTTTTCAGCGTCAGTGAGCGGAAGTTTGAGATTTTTTTTACTGATCATCAGGAACAAAAGTTAGCAAATAGTTGGTAGGATCTCCGCTCGATAATTCTGAGGAACCGAAAATGTTATTTCTAGTCCTTTGACCAAGTTTGTTTGTCTTGGGTTAGGCGTAATCTTGGGCTTGGTGTAGTAAGCAAAACGCCTTCCTTTCAAATCGAATTGCGAATTCGATTTCATGCCGTGATAGAAGGTGGAATCATTCCCGATTACAAATCGGTTAGGATATTTGGGGATTGCTCCAAGGGATTTTTGGGGATTTAAGATTTAGAATTTATGATTTGAAATTCTCAAGCTTTCGGTTTGCAGTAAATTTCGAATGTCGAATGTCGAATGTCGAATGTCGAATGTCGAAAATCGAACGCCGAACACACCGAACATCAAACCACCAAATCATAATCCTTAATGAGAGTCTCGGCCGAGAGGTTGAGTTTATTGGTCAGTTTGCGTACCATCTCAATGGTGAGTTTTCTTTTACGGTTCAGAATTTCAGACACTCGATTGGTTCCGCCCATAGCTTCAGCCAAGTCAATTTGCTTGAGCGAAAGTTCCTCCATCCTGATTTTTATAGCTTCAATTGGGTCAGGGGGACCAATTTGGAAATGCTTGTTTTCATAGTCTTCAATCAACAAAGCCAAGATATCTGCTTCATCACTTTCCGGACTTTCAATCGGTGCATCGAAAATTTCATTCAATCGTTTTAAGGCGAATTGGTAATCAGTGTCAGTTTTAATCGGTTTTATATCCATCTCAAATTGTGTTAGCATCTATTGAATCGTATTCTCGGTGTGTTCCAATGAACCGGATAAAGAGCCATTCCTTTTCATAGTTAATTCGGGCTATTAATCGGAAGGAATTGCCTTTAATGTTGAAAACAACTCGACCTTCTTTTAGAATACTAGCGTTAGCAAAAGTTGCTTTCACATCAGCAGGACTTTTCCAAGTAGACTTATGAACTGTTTCATACCAGACCTTTAAGTGCTGTTCGGTTTCTGGATATCGTTCCCAATACGCTCTTAATGTTCCCTTGGAAAAAAATCCGCTCCATTTCTAAAGAATTTAAATGAAGTAATTATTCCCAATTTGGGAATAAAAATTAAGAGAACAAAAAAAATCCCTCAGATTGCTCCAAGGGATTTTTGTTGATTTGAGATTAGGGATTCGAGATTTGAAATTCTCAAGTTTTCGGTTTGCAAGTTCTTCAATCTAAAATCTCAAACTTCAAATTTCGAATCAAAAGAATATCGAACACCGAATGCTGAACGTCGAATATTGAAGATTAGGAATGCTCCTCCACCCATTTCCTCGCATTCACAAAAGCCTCCATCCAAGGCGTGAAGTCGTCGTTTCTGTCGCTAGGGTAGTGGCCCCAGTTCCAAGGCTTGAGGCTTCGCTCGATATGGGGCATGATAGCCAGGTGACGTCCGTCTTCCGAAGCAATACCGGCTGTGGCAAAGTCCGAACCGTTTGGATTTCCCGGATAGGAGGCGTAGCTGTATTTCATCGCAAAGTTGTATCCGTTTTCACCTTTTGGAAGGGAGAATTTGCCTTCTCCATGGGCTACCCAAACTCCTAATCGCTGACCACCCAAAGAGCCCAGCATTACGGAGTTATTTTCCGGTACAGTCACATTCACAAAGCAGGACTCAAATTTATGAGAGGAATTGTGGAGCATTTTAGGTTGCTGATCGTGATCAGGGGTGACCAAACCAAGTTCCACCATCAGTTGGCAGCCGTTGCACACGCCCAATGAAAGCGTATCAGGTCTCGCATAGAAATTATCCAAGGCCTGCTTGGCTTTTGGATTATAGAGGAAGGCACCGGCCCAACCTTTGGCCGAACCCAGAACATCCGAATTGGAGAAACCACCAACAAAGACGATCATCTGTACATCTTCCAAGTTTTCACGGCCAGCGATCAGGTCAGTCATGTGAATGTCTTTCACCTCAAATCCTGCCAACCAAAGTGAATAGGCCATTTCCCGGTCACCGTTCACGCCTTTTTCACGGATAATGGCTGCTTTAGCTTTTCCCTTTGTAGTTCGGAATGGATCCAATCCTGCTGCTGCAAAGCTGCCTTTCCAGCCTTCTGCAAATTGATAGGAAAGGGCTTGGTTTTTATAGTTTTCAAATCGCTCTTTGGCCAGTTTCTCTCCGCATTGCCTTCTGTCCAATAAATAGGATGAGCTAAACCAAAGGTGACGCATTTCGGTCACGTTCAGACTTTGATTTTCAAGCGTCACCGTTCCGTTTAGGGTAACTTCAGCCAATTCCACAAAGTCGATTTCAGCCGCTGTGAGGTAATCTTCAACAGCATGATCAGCTGCGACCTGGATCAGGATTCCCGGATTCTCTGCGAAAAGGGCCTTGATCAAGTCCGTTTCCTTCAGGCGGGATTCTTTAACAATCAACCCAAGGTTCATAGAAGGGAAGCACATTTCGAGCAAAGCAGTGATGATTCCGCCTGATGAAATATCGTGACCAGCCAGCACCAATCCCTTTTCGATCAGATTTTGAACCGCTCCAAAAGCAGCTGCGAAATAGGCAGAATCGGTGACAGTAGGGGTTTCAGTCCCGATTTTATTCAGGATTTGGTAAAAAGAAGAACCTGCGAGTTTGGCTGAATCTTTGGAAAAATCAATGTAAAGTACCTTGCTTCCCACCTTGGGTAAAAGCGCTGCCTTTACCGTTTTTTTGATATCGGAGCATTCACCGACGGTGGAAATTATCACTGTACCCGGAGAATAGACCACTTTTCCGTCAGGATATTTCTGGGTCATAGAAAGGGAATCTTTTCCTGTAGGTATGTTCACTCCCAATTCTATTGCGAATTCAGAAACTGCTTGTACAGCTCTGTATAGCCGATCATTTTCACCTTTGTTTTTTGCAGGCCACATCCAGTTGGCAGAAAGTGAAACTCCCGCCAATCCATCCGCAATCGGAGCAAAAACTAAATTGGTCAAGGCCTCGGCGATGGCTAATCGGCTGCCTGCCTCAGGATCTGCCAATGCCGCTACAGGTGCATGACCAATCGAAGTAGCGATTCCTTTATTTCCGGTATAGTCTAAGGCCATGACAGCCACGTCATTTAACGGAACTTGGATTTCACCAACCGTCTGTTGTGTAGCAACACGACCTGTGACTGAGCGATCGACTTTATTGGTCAACCAGTCTTTGCAGGCCACAGCTTCCAGCTGAAGGACTTCCGATATATAGGATTTGAGGTGCTCGGGATTGTATTCGCCTTCGGCAAAAGAAGCATTCCCAGATTTGTCCTCTAAAATGGTTTTTGGGGAAGAGCCAAACATGTAGGCCAAGTTCCAGTCTACCGGTTTTTCACCTGTTGTGCTGTTTTCAAACTTGAAATGCATGTCTCCGGTCGTCTCGCCCACCACATAGAATGGCGCGCGTTCCCGCTCGGAAACCTGCTTCAAGGTGTCCACATCCTTCTTGCCCACGACCAATCCCATTCGTTCCTGGGATTCGTTGCCTATAATTTCTTTGGAGGAGAGGGTAGGGTCTCCTACAGGTAATTTATCAATGTGTATTGTGCCACCGGTGCTTTCGACCAATTCAGAAAGGCAATTCAAGTGTCCTCCAGCTCCGTGATCGTGAATGGATATGATGGGGTTGTTTTCGCTCTCAGCCATGGCGCGAATCACGTTGGAAACGCGCTTTTGCATTTCAGGATTAGAGCGCTGGATGGCGTTAAGTTCGATGGCGTTTGAAAGCTCGCCGGTATTCAATGAAGAAACCGCTGATCCACCCATGCCAATGCGATAATTGTCTCCGCCCATGATGACGATTTGGTCACCTTTTGCGGGTTCACTTTTCTTGGTGTACTTGGCATTGGTGAAGCCGACACCACCTGCGAGCATGATTACCTTGTCAAAACCGTGGTGCTTTCCATCCTCCTCGTGCTCAAATGTCAAGACTGATCCAGCGATGAGCGGCTGACCGAATTTGTTACCAAAATCAGATGCTCCATTTGAAGCTTTGATCAGGATATCCATCGGAGTTTGATAGAGCCAAGGACGCTCAGCCAGGTTTTTCTCCCAGCTTCTTCCTTTTTCCGATCGGGAATAGGAAGTCATGTAGACTGCCGTTCCGGCCAAAGGAATCGAGGCAGTTCCGCCTGCCAAGCGGTCCCTGATTTCTCCACCGGCTCCGGTTGCTGCGCCATTGAAAGGCTCTACTGTTGTGGGGAAATTATGCGTTTCGGCTTTCAGGGAAATGACCGTATCAATCTCTCTGGTTTCAAAAAAGTCTGCCTGATGCTGGGTTTTCGGAGCGAATTGCTGTGCTTTTGGCCCCGTGACGAATGCCACGTTATCTTTGTAGGCCGACGCGATTCGATTGGGGTGTTTTTTAGAAGTTTCCTTGATAAGTTGAAAAAGCGTCATCGGTTTTTCTTCTCTATCGATGACAAAAGTTCCATTGAAGATCTTGTGTCGGCAATGCTCGGAATTGACTTGGGAAAAGCCAAAAACTTCTGAATCTGTCAATGGACGAGCCAACTGCAATGCTACATTATCGAGGTAATCGACTTCTTCCTGACTCAGCGCAAGACCTTCTGATTTATTGTATGCGGCGATGTCGGTGATGGCTTTGATCGGCTCAGGTTGAAGATGGATGTCAAAAATCTCCTGATCCAAATCGTCATATATTTTCTGAAGCATTGGGTCAATCTGAGCCTCCTCGGATAAAGGAGTGAATTCCTCAATCCGAACAATTCCCCGGATTCCCATATTCCCCGTGATCTCCACTGCATTGGTAGACCAAGGAGTGATCATTTCTTTTCGTGGGCCGGCGTATTTTCCACTTACTTTTTCTCCCTGTATAGGTTTTGCTTCTGCAAAAAGCCAGGTGAGTTTTTCGGTGTCTTCGGTACTTAATGGGTGAGGAACTTGAACTCCGTAAATGAGTTTCTGAGGTGATTCAAAGAAGAAAATCATGTCCTTTGGCTGGTAAGTTGCAAATGTAAGGAATCGAGCGATAGATTGAAAAGTATGAAGGATTGAAAGATCGGGAAAAGTGTAGGATGCTCAAAAATACCTCAACTTCTTGTCGGCGGTAAAGGAGCGATAAACAAATTGACCAATGTCCGATCAATTAGCCAATCGGGACTTGGTTTTATTGGCCTAAGATACTTTCAGGTTTTTTCTTCACCACCTGAAAAATTACACTTCAAATCTTATCCTGTTGATTTTCAAATCTTAAATAGTCCACTGCAGCTTCAATCAATTGCCCGTGACCGACAGGCAGTGTGACTTTTTTCAGCTGTGGGATTTTTCCGCTGAATCGGTCGAGGTTTTTATGGGTGACCATTTTATCATATTCTCCGATGAACAAAGTGATTGGTGTCCGGTAGGTTCTTGCCTGCCGGATGATATTTCCAAGTTGGAGCTGAATTGACCCAAAAACTTTCCAGACAAAATAGGCTTGTGCTCGCTTGGATCTAGTTTCCATTTGAGTCCTTACAAATTTCACCAAGCTTTTTTCGACCAATCCTGAGGAATTCAGCCCATCGACTAACCCGAAGAAACGATTGGGTTTGAACACTACGCCTTTGAATGCGGCATGAAAGAAATTGGGATAATTGCTCATGCTATACCAAAGACCCGTTTTGATTCCGTCAGGGGCAAGTAAGGTCATACTCTTAAGTTCTTTCACAAAAAGTTCATAGGTGAGCAATGAGAATTTTCCCCCCATACTGTAACCGATCAAATGAAACGCTTTGAAATCTTCCTGTTTTTGGAGTGATGTGATTAATTCTGACCAGGTGACCCGGTCGAGTTTTTTGGAAGATTCAACCCATTGACTTCGTCCATGATAAAACATATCAACAAACAAAAAACATTGATTTGGCTTTCTAATTCTCTCAAAGGAGAGCATGTCCCGATGACATTGACCAAATCCATGGAAAATCAAAAACACTTCATTACCATCTCCGACTTTTTGATAAGCCAATTTTCCTTTTGGATGAATTAAATAATTCATGGAGTTAGAAATTTATATTTTGAGAATATGCAGAATAGAAAATTTAATTCAGAAATTAAATAAAGATTGGAATAATATTCCGTGTAGGATTTAAAAACTTTCTTTTGTCCGATTTTGAACGGTTGAAATTTCATTTTTCAAAATAATATTTCAAATAAAACTATGGAAACTATTGAACAATAAAAAGTTTCCATAGTTTTGCATTGAAATTCAGGAAAAAGAATTGGAGACGAGAAAGCGGATTTTAGAAATCGCCACTGAGCAGTTTGCCCGGTATGGAGTGCGTGCAGTGACTATGGAGGATATAGCCCGTCAAGCAGGCGTATCAAAAAAAACAATTTACCAGGAGTTTTCTGACAAAAAGGATTTGGTCAAGGAAGCTTTTGAGAAAATTTTGGATGAAGACAGGTGCAAACTTGCATTCATTCTGGAGACTGAGGACGGAGTGATTGAGCACTTAGTCAAGACTTCAAAAATGATGCGGGAAAGATTGCAAAACATGAACCCCATGGTGATCCTGGAGATTCAAAAATATTTTCCGGAAGCATGGAAAATGTTTGAAGCCTTCAAAGTCGAAGTGATCATGAAAGATCTGGTCAAAGTTATTGAGAAAGGAAAGGAACTTGGGTATTTCAGAGCTGAAATCGATTCTGAAATTCTGGCCAAAACTCGAGTCAATCAGATCACCTCATCTTTTGATCCATCCAACTTTATCAACCCAAATCACAATTTAGCGGACGAGCAGATGGTTTTGTTGGATCATTTTCTTCATGGGATTTTTACAGAAAAAGGTCGCCTGGCCTTCACTACACAGCAAGCAATAGAAGATTGAAAACTACCCCACCTATGAAAAATTACCTTTTTACAGCTTTGGTATTTTTACTGACCTTTTCAGGTATGCAAGCTCAAGAAGTCGCCCAACTGACTTTGAATGAATCAATTTTGTATGCCATTGAAAACAACGTAACTACCAAAAATGCACGATTGGAGACCTTGATTTCCAAAGCAACAGTAAAGGAAAAGACCGCCCTGGGTTTACCTCAGATCAATGGTTCCTTTAATGTGGACTACAATCCCCAAATACCGGTGGTATTTCTTCCTAATCAACCTCCTTTTGGTGATCCTTCCAATCCCAGTGATGTAATCCCCGCCAGATTTGGAGTGAGTTATTCATCAGGATTGGGAGTAAATATGACTCAAATGATTTTCGACGGGTCTTTTTTTGTGGGCTTGCGTGCCGCAAAAACCTTGACGCAACTGACGGATTTTGATTTGGTAAAAGCCGAAAATGACGTGATTGAAAACGTGAAAAAGGCCTATTTCGGCGTTTTGGTCAATCAGGAAAGAATCCGCCTTGCAGCATCTAACCTTGCCAGAATCGATTCCTTACTCAAGGAAACCAAAGCCCTGAATGAGGCCGGATTTGCTGAAAAGATCGAAGTGTCCCGTATTCAGGTACAGCGTAACAATACCTTCAGTCAAATGGAACGCAGTCGGACTGCGTGGGAAATCAGCAAGGAAATCCTAAAAATACAAATGGGAATGCCACTAACAGTGGATATACTGATAGCGGAGACTCTTCAGGATTTAAATCCCGAAGAGGAACTTAATCAGTTATTGGCACTTGAAAGTGAAGGACGAGTTGAACTAGACCAATTGAAAACTCAGATCGAGCTGGTGCAGTTGGACTTGAAGTTTAACACCTCCCAGTATATGCCCACAATTGATTTTATCGGAAATGCAAGAAGAACTGGTGCCGGCAATCAAATGAACACGGTGTTTGACAAAAAAAATTGGTTTGGAAGCTCCCTTCTTGGAGTAAGTATGAACATTCCGATTTTCGACGGACTAAGCAAAAGCGCTCGGATACAGAAGAACAAATACACCATCAATCAGCTCGAAAACCAGCGGTTTTTCCTAAATGATAATTTCAAAAACGAAATATTCACGGCCAAGTCTAATCTCAAGAATGATCTTAATCTCCTCGATATCCAGCGTGAAAATCTCGATCTGGCTCAGGAAGTATTCGAAATCGCCAGGATTAAATATCAGGAAGGTGTCGGGTCTAATTTGGAAGTAGTCAATGCAGACAGTGCCTTGATTGAGGCAGAGATTAACTATTTGGCGGCAATGTATGATGGACTGATTTCGAAAGTAAATCTTGAAAAAGCCCTTGGTCTGTTGAAAGCCAATTTGAATAACTAAACCAACTTATTATTCCTCATTCAAAATTATCTTCTTGATATGAAATCTATACTTAAATTTTTCCCAGTACTCATCCTTGCAGGGATAGTAATTTCCTGCTCTCAGGAAGAAGGCGTAGAAGCCAAGAAAACGAAGCTTTCCGGACTCAGGGACCAAGTCGGCGAGCTGAACAGTGAAATCAAAATGTTGGAAGCTGAAATTTCTAAGCTTGATCCTGATTTTGCCAAGGCAAATAAAAAGTCCATTCTTATTACTACTGTTGCTGCTCGCAAAGGGGAGTTTACACATTATGTGGAAGTCACCGGCTCGGTACTTTCCAAGAAAAACGTAAGTATCAGTGCTGAAACTTCAGGAAGAATACTTGAAGTCCCGGTCATGGAAGGCATGCGGGTGAGCAAGGGTCAAATCCTGGCCAAGATTGATGCTGAATCTATTCAGCGAAATCTGGAAGAAATGGAAAACTCTTTGGAATTGGCCGCTACCATTTTCCAAAAGCAAGAACGCCTCTGGAAACAAAAAATCGGCACAGAAATTCAGTACTTGGAAGCAAAAAACCGGAAAGAGGGCTTGGAGAAAAATTTGGCTTCTATGAAGACACAATTGGACAAGTCCTACGTCAGAGCCCCATTCAATGGTACAATCGAAACCGTACAAGTTAGGATGGGCGAACTGGTTCAGCCTGGGGTACCCATGTTTGAGTTTGTAGGGGAAAGTGACTTATTCATTCAGGCGGATGTATCGGAAAATTACATAGGGGTTTTGGCTAAAGGGGACACTGTCAACATAGAATTTCCTTCGATCCATAAATCCCTGTCCAGCCGGGTATCTTCCATAGGGGGAATCATCAATCCCAATAATAGAACTTTCAAACTGGAAGTCGCTTTGCCTAACATGTCAGACCTTAAGCCAAATATGATTTCAGTATTGAAAATCCGTGATTATCGCAATTCAAACAGTGTACTGATACCCGCTCATTTGATATTGGCTGATACGAAAGGTGACTATGTATTCGTCGTTGAAAATCAAACTGCGCAAAAGAAGTACGTGAAGCGGGGACTTACTGCCGGTGACGAAACAGAAATATTGGAAGGGTTGTCAGGTACCGAAATATTGGTAGACAAAGGATTCCGAGAGGTCGGAGATAATTTCAGTGTCAATATTGCTCAATTGTAATTTATGACTAATACTCCTAAATCCGGTATTATTCGGGAATTTGGACTGTCTAGTTTCAGTGTAGACAACTCCACATCCGTGGTTATTTTAACGCTGATTATTACGGTTCTTGGCCTAGGGGCATATCGAACCATGCCCAAGGAAAGTTTTCCTGAAATCGTCATTCCTACCGTTTATATCGGCACGCCTTATCCGGGCAATTCACCGGTAGATATTGAAAACCTGATAACTAGACCGATCGAAAAGGAACTGAAGTCGATTAATAATGTGAAATTCATTAAGTCAACTTCAGTTCAGGATTTTTCTTCTATTGTAGTGGAGTTTAACCCCGGCATTCAGATTTCAAAGGCGATCCAAGATGTCAAGGATGCGGTCGATAAATCCAAAAGCGAGCTTCCAACTGATCTCGATCAGGATCCGAATGTAGTTGAAATCAATACTTCTGATTTCCCGATCATGAATGTGAACCTTTCGGGGCCTTATTCAGAGCAGGAACTGAAGAAGTTTGGAGAATATTTGGAGGATGCGATCGAAAAGCTCCCGGAAATTTCAAAAGCGGACTTGGCGGGAACGATCGAGCGGGAAATCCAGATCAATGCCAATCCCTATAAAATGGAAGCGGTCGGCGTGAGTTTTGGAGACATCTCCGGCGCTATTCAGGCCGAGAACTTGACTATCTCGGGAGGAAGTATTAAAAGCGGGGATTTCGAGCGGAGCCTTCGAATAGATGGAGAATTTACAAATCCCAATGAATTGCTGGACATCATCGTGAAGAACGATCAACAAAAGATCGTCTACTTGAGAGATGTAGCCGAAATCAAGGACACCTTCAAAGACCGGACTTCCTATGCCCGAAGCAAAAACCTGCCGGTGGTCACGATCAATGTCACCAAGCGTAGTGGGGAAAACCTCCTGGATGCTGCCGATAAGATTAAAACCATCATCGCAACCACCAAAGCCAACCGCTTTCCCCAGGATCTTGAGATTACCATTACCAATGATCAGAGTAAGCAAACCCGAACTCAGGTAAGTGATCTGGAAAATTCAATCATTTTTGGGATTATCTTGGTTGTCTTGGTTTTGATGTTTTTCATGGGTTTCCGAAACGCCCTTTTTGTGGGTTCGGCGATCCCACTTTCCATGTTCATTTCCTTTTTGATATTGAATTCCTTTGGGATTACACTCAATTTGATGGTGCTTTTCTCCTTGATCCTTGCTTTGGGGATGTTGGTGGATAATGGTATCGTGGTGGTGGAAAATGTTTACCGCTTGATGCAGGAAGGTAAACCTGCCATCAGAGCTGCAAAAGAAGGAGTAGGAGAAGTGGCTTGGCCGATTATCACTTCTACAGCCACAACTTTGGCGGCCTTTCTTCCTTTGGCGTTTTGGGATGATTTAGTTGGGGAGTTTATGAAATTCCTTCCGATTACGCTGATCATTGTACTTTCATCTTCCCTTTTTGTAGCCTTGGTGATCAATCCGGTGATGACGGCCATGTTTATGAAGATTGACGAATTGGGGATAGAAAAGCCAAAGCAGAAATCAATTATCATAGCGGGCGTTTTCCTGATCTTATCGACAATTTTCTTTTTGATAGGTTGGACAGCTTTTGGATCTTTGGCCTTGGTTGCCTCCGTGTTGACGATGTTCAATGTGTTCTTATTGAGAAAGGCGATCAGATGGTTTCAGACAGTTTTTCTGGTCAAACTTGAAAATGCCTATGAATCCACACTCCAGTTTGCGCTGCATGGCAAAAAGCCTTACCTGTTTTTTGGAGGAATTTTCGCATTGCTTATTTTATCACTTGCCTTGTTGGTGATTCGATCTCCCAAAGTGCTCTTTTTCCCAGATAATCAGCCACAATTGGTCAATGTGTTTATAGAGTTTCCAATCGGGACCGACATCAATGCGACTAATACCTTTGTAGATATGATGGAGGATGAAATGTTGATTGCATTGGAGCCATACAGTAATATTTTGGAATCTGTGATCACACAGGTGGGTGAAGGAACCGGAGATCCTACAGAAGGTCCAAGTCAGCAAGCTACTCCGCACAAAGCTAAAATTACAATTGGGTTTGTAGACTACATCAATAGACAAGGCATCAATACCAATGGTGCCATGGAAGCGATCCGTGATTTGGTTGAGAAATATCCTGGCGTCCTCATTACAGTGGATAAGCAGCGAAATGGGCCGCCGGTAGGCAAGGCTGTCAATATTGAATTTGTAGGGGAAAATTATGAACAGTTGATCGCTTTCGTAGCGGATACCAAAGAATACCTGGAGTCCAACAATATTCCGGGCTTGGAGGAACTGAAGTCTGACCTTTCTTTGGGAAGCCCCGAAGTAGTGATTCAAATTGATCGAGAGAAAGCCAGAAGATTTGGCTTGTCCACCTCTCAGATTGCCACCGAATTGCGGACATCTCTTTTTGGACTGGATGTATCAAAATACAAAGAGGGAGAAGAGGACTTCCCTATTCAACTACGCCTTTCCGAAGAATATCGGTATGACATCAATACCCTTGTTAACAAGAAAATAGGCTTTAGAGATAAGTTTGGAGATAAGAGAGAAGTACCCATCTCGGCAGTCGCATCTATTGAGTATGGATCAACCTATGGATCGGTGAAACGAAAGGATCTGGAAAAGGCAATCACGCTATTTTCGAATGTTCTCGACGGATACAATCCTACCGAGATTAATAATAAGATCAAAGAATTGATGGAAAACTACACAATCCCTGACGGCTTATCAGTCAAATTCACGGGAGAGCAAGAAGAGCAAGCGAAGTCAATGGCCTTTTTGCTCAATGCGCTCATGATTGCAGTGTCTTTGATTTTCTTAATCATTGTGGCTCAATTTAATTCTGTGATCAGTCCTTTTATCATCATGACTTCGGTACTGTTGAGTACAATAGGGGTGTTTTTGGGATTAGTTATTTTCAACATGGACTTTGTGGTGATTATGACCGGAATAGGAATTATCTCCCTGGCAGGGGTGGTTGTAAACAATGCGATTGTACTCATTGATTACACCAATTTGGTAAGGGAGAGGAAGCGGGAGGAAAAAGGGATAAAAGAAGGAGCGTTTTTAGAATACGAAGATTTGTTGTCCAGTATTATCGAAGCAGGCAAGACACGACTTCGTCCTGTTTTACTCACAGCGATCACCACAGTACTTGGATTGATCCCGCTTGCGATTGGCATGAACATCAATTTTGGGACTTTATTGACGGAATTTGACCCCCAATTTTATGTGGGAGGAGATAATGCAGCCTTTTGGGGACCGATGGCTTGGACTGTGATTTTTGGGTTAACCTTTGCAACAATCATTACGTTAGTCATCGTACCAGTCATGTATTTGCTGGCGGACAAACTCGCAATGAGGCTCCGCAATCTCAAAGAATGATTGATTTAAGGTTGGTGGTTTTTTTTGACAAAACCTCCGGGACAATGTTCCGGGGGTTTTTTGTTTTTTACCGATTAGACATGGAAACTTAGATTTGATTCAGGGTCAAAATCGGATTTTTAGACCGTAAATGCGAGAATAAGTTGAATTTTTCAGGGAATTCAAGTTGACTCCTTTTTTTACCTCGGAAGCCAAACCGAAACTGATCCTGCATTGCACCTAAACTCCCCCCAACCGGATTCGTTTGTCCACACGTCTTCCTGAATTTGATTTGTCAAATCATAATATTGCGTATTGGCCGAGCCTGTTTCCATGTGTTTGGTGGCATAATCGCCTGAACTTAGCAGTACTGCCATTCCGGTTGGATTCCGTTCATTGCTTGACCGTGTCCAACCGATGCATGTTGGGTCGTCCAAATAGTCATATTGCGGGCCATAGCAGAAGGTATTGCGCGCATACAGGAAGCCATTCAATAGATCCTGATGGCTAGCCATCCAGATTTCATAGTCCTGTCCGTCTTTTCCCTGATCGGAGTAATGCGCCCCATAGTAATCTGCCGCAAAAATGCAGGGATAGCCTGACTGACGTAATAAAATAAGCGCATAAGCCAAGGGCTTAAACCATTCTTCAACGACAGACTCCAATTCCTGCAGCGGCTGCGTATCGTGATTGCTTACGAATGTGACTGCCAAGTCCGGATGATCTTTGACGAGCGTAGTGTCAAAAATAGTCCGCAAATCAAAGGAAGAGCCATCCTTGCTGGCTCTTGCAAAATTGTAATGGAGATTGACATCAAATAACATCATGTTGCCATCTGTAACTTCTATAAACTGCTTGATGGCTTCACTGTGTCCCGTCCAGTATTCACTGACTACGAACAGATTTTCCCCGGATTTTTCGCGCAAATGCCTGATCCAATCCAGCATAAAGCCAAATTCCAGATGCTTCATCGCATCGAATCGGAATCCATTTACCCCTGTAGTCTCCAAGTACCACTCACCCCAATAAAACAACTCCTGCCGCACATCCGGATTTTTGGTGTCTATATTGCAGCCCATTAGAAAGTCCACATTGCCTTCGGCCGGATCTTCTTCGCCAAATGTCTTCCCGTCAAAAAGAAAAACTGCCTCCATTTCCTGATCATACATATTACGGTCGGTGGCTGAAAAATGCCACCAGTGCCATTGGAGTTCCGAATATTTTCCATTTCGGCCGGGAAAAGTAAAATTAGTCCAAGCCATAATCTCCTGCTTTTCGGCGATTGGCTCGTTGTGGTTGGTAGGACTATAGGGTGTGGCCAAAAATTTTTCTTCCGCATCTCCTCCCATTTTGTGATTAAAAACAATATCAGCATAGACCTCAATTCCCGCTGATTGTGCAGTTTTGATTGCATTGAGGTATTCATCACGAGTTCCGTATTTGGTGCGAACACTGCCTTTTTGATCAAATTCACCCAAGTCAAAAAGGTCATAAACACCATATCCGGTGTCGTATCCCCCATTTGCCCCCTTGTATGCGGGAGGCAACCAAAGTGCGGTAATTCCGGCCTCTGAAAGGGTTTGGGCACTTTCTTCCAATTGTTTCCACAGACTTCCGTCACCCTGGGTGTACCAATGGAAAAACTGCATCATTACTCCGTTTTGTTCAGACATGTCTTTTTGATAGGGGTTGGTTTCGCTCGGGTGAAAAATCAGATGCTCAGAAAGCAAAAAATCTAAACGAACACGATAGAAATGGTTTGTTAAAGGGACTTGAGATAAACTTCATGCGGAAAATTCCTTGCAGGTTTTGTTCGCTCAATGCCACTTAACTTATACTCCATTGTAGGGATTTAGTTTGTTCCTTGGGACCTATCGTTTCCATGCCGGTTTATCATGTATCAGATGCATGTCTTTCAGTTTCATTGAAAGGAAAGAGAATGGTCTCAATTTTATCAAAAACTCTTTGACCCAAATCCTGTTTGAAAAGCATGGAACCCTACGCAATCATCGATGAATCCTCATTTCCAATCGTAAGAATTGGTTTTACCGGAAATAAAAGTACAGATGAAAACTTCCAAACCTACCTGGATCAAACCAAAGCTTGCTATCGGAATGAAAAGAGATTGTCCATCATCTTTGATGCGTCCAAAGCCAGCATTCCTTCTCTTTCTCAGCAAAAAATGCAGGCAAGCTGGCTCAGGGAAAACAAGGATCTGATGCAGCATTACTGTGCCGGAACAGCCTACATCATTCCCAATGCCGCCATCCGGGCTATTTTGAAAATGATCTTTTCGCTTCAATAGCAGCCGGTTCCTTACAAAATATTTGAAACTTCGGAGGAAGCTGAGGATTGGGTGAAAGGGTTGTGAATGTTCCCCTGAGTTTCCAGCTGCAAAAGGCACCAATGCATGGAGTTCAAATCATGCTCTGTCAGGTGCTATTCTGGAATTTTGATTATCCTACTAGCTGTCGAGAGCGATTGGGTGCTATACAGCTACTTCTGCATGCTCTTTCTTGCTGAGAGAAAAATGGAAGGTACTGCCCTCCCCAAGTTTACTTTCTGCCCAAATTTTACCAAAGTGTTTTTTGATTATTTCCTGGCAGAGTACCAATCCCAATCCTGTGCCCATTTCGCCCATCGTACCTGATTTTTGGAATTTTGATTTTGAAAACAGTTTGTTGAGCATCTCTTCATTCATTCCCGTGCCATAGTCCTTGACGGACGTGATAATGGCTCCGGATTTTTCCCTGACAGAGATTTCTATTTTGGAATTTTGATCAGAAAACTTGATAGCATTGGATATCAGGTTTCTTACCACAGTCTGGATCATATTCTGGTCAGCATGGACTAATACATTTTCTGAAAATAATTTCTCCAGGGTGATTTTTTTATAGTCAGCCTGGGAAGAAACCATGGCTATGGCTTTATCTACCAGTTGATTCATGTCAATCACTTCGGTTTTCACCTCAAATAGCTTCGTTTCCTTGATTGCCCATTGTAAAAGGTTTTCCAAGAGATTATGGGTGTTTCGTGAGACGTTCAGGAGATACCGGATATTCTCCAAGTGCTCGATATTTTGAGTGTTTTGAAATTCTTCCTCCAGGAGTTCCATATAGCCTATGATGGAGAAAAATGGATTTCTCAGGTCATGCCCAATGATACTAAGGAGTTTGTCCTTTTCATTGATGTGCTTCTTGAGTTCGCTGTTTGCATGCTTGAGCATGGTGGTTCGCTCTTCAACGGTGTTTTCAAGCTGCTTATTTCGATCCTTGATGGCTCGGATTCGCAGTTTATAGGCAAGAATTAAAATGCCTGTCAACATAAGTGCCGTGATGACCACAAACCAGGTGGTTTTCCAAAATGGCGGGGTAATGACTAAGACCAAAGAGGTGCCAACTTCATTCCATAAGCCATCATTGTTGGCAGCTTTGACTCGAAATATATAGGTGCCGGGGTTTAAGTTGGTGTAGGTGGCATTTCGCTGAGCGCCCACATAGTTCCATTCTTTTTCAAATCCCTCCAAAATATAAGCATACTGGTTTTGCTCCGGGTGGGTATAATTCAATGCTATAAAATCAAAGGTCAGCACGTTTTCCCGATGGGAGAGGGTAAGAGTATCAGTGGCGGAGATATGTTTTTGCAAAGGTGAATCAGGCGCTTTATAATTTACACGTTGATTAAAAAGCTTGAGATCGGTCAGGTAAACTTGAGGGAGATGGGGATTGGACGCCAAGTGATCGGGATGGAAAAGATTGAATCCATTCATTCCCCCAAAAAGTAATTCGCCATTTCTGGTTTTGAGGACCGAATACCTGGAAAATTCATTTCCCTGTAAGCCGTCGTATCGATCAAAATTTGTGAAAACCTGTTGGACCGGATCAAATTTTGAAATCCCCTTAATGGTCCCTATCCACAAAAAACCGCTATCATCTTCCACAATCGAGTTGATTTCATTCACAGGCAATCCATCCTTTTGGTGATAGGTGAAGAAATTATCTTCTTCAGCCATATAACGTGAAAGCCCCCTGTCTGTCGCTATCCAAATAGTTTGATTTCGGTCCTCGAAAATCTGCCGAATAGAATTGCTTGGCAGGCTTTTAGGATCTGATTCAGTCGGATGGTAGACTTTGAACTTTCCTTTTGCCTTGTCTTCCGGATGTATCTTATTCAAACCGGATTGGGTCCCGATCCAAAGATTTTTTTTGCTGTCTTCGAAAAGGCGAAGTATCTGACTGGAAGAAATCCCACCTAAATCACTGTCATTTTTATCAAATAGCCTGAGCTCTTTCGTTTTTAAATCATAGCGGTACAAACCCTCATCGAAAGCCGCTACCCAAATGTAGTTTGAATCAAAATGAACATCGAAAACATGCTGGATAGGATATTTTTCATTTTTGATCCATTCTTTGAAGTTGATGAAATCCCCTTTTTTCTCATCCAGTAAAATATTGAGTCCACCCCCCCAGGTACCTACCCAAAGTTTTCCATCCGGATCTTCATTTAGGCTGATGACGGCATCAGCGCTCAGAGATTTCGGGTTTTGAGGATCATTTTTAAAGATTTTAAATGTACCCCTCGATGGATCATAATAATTCAGTCCACCGCCATCAGTGGCTACCCAGATGTTTCCGCTTTTTGCTTCCAAAAATTCCCTGATGATGTCATTATTCAAGCTTTCCGGATTTAATTGATTTTTGAAAAAGTGGGTGAACTTGGAAGCATGGGGATCTGCCAGGTTGATGCCGGATTGGGCGGTGCCTACCCAATATCGATCCTGATTATCCTGAAAGATATTCCAGATCGAATTATGAGTAAGGCTTTTAGGGTCTTTCGGATCATGCAGATATCTGTAAAAGGTATCTTTTTCTTTATTGTAAAGGTGAAGTCCTCCATTTTCATTACAGCTCCAGAGTTTGCCTTTTTGATCTATGTAGAGCTTATAAATATTATTATTGAATAAACTCAGCGGATTTACCGGATCATGGAGATACCTGACAAAGCTAACCTTGTCCTCTTCCACAACCATCTTGTTCAGTCCCTGACTTCTGGCCCCTACCCAAAGATTTCCTTCAGGATCCATGACGACGGTTTTTAGATTATTCGAGCTGATAGATCTGGGATTGGCAGGGTCATGCTGGTAAGATGTGGTATGTTTGGTTCGAGTGTTTAACTTGACCAAGCCACTATTTAAAGTTGCCAGCCATAATACCTCACCTTCACCTGCTGCCATACCATTTATAGCTACGATTCCTTCGACTTTATAAGGCAAAAATTGCTGCTGCTGTCGATCAAAAAAGAATAAGCCCGAAGCAATACTGGAGACCCATATTGTTCCCTTTTCATCTTCTAGGATAGTATTGACCAAATTATTTTCCCCACCCTGTACCGGATTGTCGGACTTGAGATTGAACCTTGTAAAATCATCGGTTTTCCTGTTATATTGTGCTACTCCACTGCCAGTTCCGATCCACAATTGATTCCTGCTGTCCTCATAGATGGAACCAATGTAATTATCGTTGATGCTCGTGGAATCCGTGCTTGTGGAATATACCGTAAAACCCAAGCCCTCATATCGGTGAAGACCACTGAAAGTTCCCACCCAAATAAAGCCAAATTTGTCCTGATTTATAGTGGATATCCGGTTGTTGATCAATCCTTCGAAGATTCGTTGGAATTTCAGATCAGGTCGTTCTTCGAGTTTTTGGCACTGTACACTTGTCACTGACAGGGACAGCAAGGCCAAAAAACACAAGGTCCATCGACACAGGTTGTTTATTAATGGCATAGATTCTGATTTCTTGAAAAACTTCCTTTTCAAGCAGGTTTTTGGGTAATTATTGGGCGATACCTAAGCGAAATCAAGGAAAATTTCCCTTAACTGACATTAGTACAGGCGAATGTATAATTTATGCAGATTGAAACCTAAACGCGGGTTTCATAAACCAATCCAAAAAATCAGCCCTTAATCCGCAAGTTTTTTCTCCAAAAAGTCATACTTGGTTCGATTCTCAATTTTTTGTCATTTAGGAAAATTCAATAAGGATAAACTTATTCGAGATGTCAGAAACCATTTTTTTATATAGATCTGAAAATGAGAGTTTCAAACCGGAAAGTTTAGATTTAATTTAAAATAAGATGTTTTGATCTTTTTTTTGAATTTCTAAGGGTTGAAAAAATCATTGTTTGATTCGTTAAATTCAAAAATCGCTAAGTTATGTAAACAAGTGACCTAGCCTTGATTGAGTACAAGTTCAAAACTTCCCCAAATTTATCCAGCGATGGGGGATCAATCCATTAGCAGAGAGATTTGAATCTTAACCAAAATATTCAATTTGCCAGGGTCTGTCCGGACACAAAGACTCCGGCCGCAGTTCGGGTTTGAAAGCTAAATTCAATAACAAAAAAATCCCCGGAATTGCCCGGGGATTGATATTCAAGAAATATGTCAGGCGATTACTCGTCTGCCATTTTAAATGAAAAATCTGTTAACATAATCAGGTATTCTTTTCTACTTGGATTATAGCTCACCCTGTATTTGGAAGGATAGAAGCCGTATACCTGAAAATGTGTGGGTAGAGGAATTTCATCCAGATGGCTTGGTTTGCTCTTGATATAATCCAAGGTGATCATCGGCTCCATAAATGCCACTTTCTCCTTGTAAGTGCCATCTATAAAAGTTCTGGTAAAGGTTTCACCTGCAAGTTCTGGACTTAAGGGATTTATCCAATGAACTCCCATATGAGGTACTCTTCCCGGAAGCTGAATATAGGGGGAGGGAATGTATTTGGGCATGAATTTCTGGAAGCAATAATTACCAAGCTGGACAAGAAGGCGGAGCAGTTATCGGTCGAGAGTACTCCCACTGAATTTTTGGATTTCTTTTTAGATATATCCGACTTCCATTCGAAATACCTTGCCCACATGCTTATGGAGGAGAGGGAGGTTCTAAAAGCCATTTGGGCCAATTTTACAGATGAAGAATTAATTGTCCAGCATCACAGGATCCTGTCTTCCTTTACTCCTGAAAAAATCCTGAGATGGTTTAGGTTTATCGTTCCTGCATTAAATCCCCAGGAAAGAAAAATTGTCCATGGCGGGATGAAAGCAATTGCACCGAAAGTGTTTTTCAATGAGCTTTTGGAAGTGATAAAAGCTGAAATGCTTGAATTCGCCTTTGCCAACTTGGTGAAATCACCGGAAGAAAAAGATTTGTCAAATCCATTAGCCTTGGATGCGCTGCTATTTTTTGGTCGTCCGGAGATTTCCGTACGTTTTTTTAAAATCCCTTTTTCGTATTCCGCCCATTTTTGAATTAAATGGTTTTTTTTGTGATTTTATTCGGCATTAGGACAATGCTTTACCCAGGCGAGGATACGGGATGATTTTCATTTATTCCCTTTTTTGTAGCCATACCACCAATTTTTCAAATTCAGAAAAATGCTGCAAAAAAGGGCACTGAAAAATACTAGGGCTGTGCCTGTATCTACCAGATGTGTAGGCAAATTTATTCCTGTCAATTTCAGAATAAGGAAATGGATGTAGGAATCTGACAGATTTTGATAACCCAACAACTCACGGACTTCCCAATGCCAGTCCGTGCAGAAACAATATCCCCAACCATACCAAATTCCAAGGATGAACCACGAAAATGCCGTCAGCGCTAATGTGGACAGGTTCAGCAAACGCCAGCGTGGGACCAGCCATCCGAAAATATTGAACAGAATGAAAATAGTGTGGAAGGAAAAAAAGAAAATATCAAGGAGGTGGAGGGAGAAGTCTGACATCGCGAAAAATACTAAGTTTTCAAATGATCTGGTATCTCCAATGTTTTCAAACCGATCAATTATCAAAGGAGTAGTGTTCAATTGCAAATTCCGCTCCAAAAAAACTTATCCAAGGGTTTGGGATATCCTACAAGCTGTTGAGGTTTTCATTCTTTGCCTCGAAGTTTAGGTAAAGAGTAAGGTTTAAAAAAATCCGGGTCAGGTATTGGCAGATTATTTAATAATATATATGCTGGATGCCAGGAGTGGTTTGTCTGTCCCGACTAGATATCCAAACCAATTTTTTATTGGCTGAACGTTTCGATCGTTCGAGTATTGGCAATCTGAAAACTAGGCCTGACCTAATGCCATTACCACTCTCAGATGGGAGGCAGTTAAAGGCCATCCTAGGATTTCCTGAGCATATTTCAGGTAGGAAGGAACCAAAACTTGTTTGGGATACCGGTCCTTTTTATTGCCAAATCAGAGATGATTTAGTGATTTTTCAGCTGCATTGGCCTAAGAGAAACCAAATGACCGCAAAAACTACAATGGTACTGATGCAACCGCCACCGAGTTTTTTGGCACCATAACCTGCGATCAAAGCCTTGAAAATATTGTTCATGTGTTTTTTTGAGTTTGTTGTAATTTATGCTTTTAATCCCGTGCCAAAGTTGAATTTGTCTGCCTAATTGAGCAAGGATTAGGTTTGCGAGGGTCCAAGGGATCAAAAAAACGGGAATAATCTATTCACATTGGGAATAATTTGGTAAGGTGTAGAATCAGGGAAAAGGAAAACCAGGCCAAGGCCTGCGCCAATCTATTCTCGGTTTTGGGGGATTTCCTTAATTGAAAAATGGAGTTTCGTGTTCAATACATTTACCAACTCCCTTGCTCACCCCTCTTTCTCAGCAACGATGTAAACTTGCCGGTCACCAAGTTTAAAATTCGTTTTGGTTGTTGAACTGTAAGTTGCAATTGTACGCAACCCATGTAATTGCAGGAGCCGAATTACTTCTCCTAAAGTAAATACATAGTGCTTAAATGAATGCTCCTCAGATCTTCCTTCCTTTTTATAGAGAAGGTCACTTGTCATGTAACCTTCATCGGCAAAATAGGTGTTGGTGACCTCCATTGAGATAGTATCAACTGTATAAGATTTATTTTGAGCGTAGTTCAGGAAATTTGGTAATATGCTTTCAGCTACCATACCCGAGTTTATTATAAATTTTGAACCTGGCATAAGGCAAGCAGATACCTTTTCGACAAATAAGCTCATCTTTTCAATGGAGAAATACCCGAAGCTATTTCCCATGCAAATGGCTGCTGAAAACGACGTATTCAGCCGAACAGAAAGAATATCAGCTTGAATTACTTTAATATCCAGACCGCTGGAATTAATTTTATCGGAAAGACTAGAAATAAATTTCTCAGAAATGTCCACACCAGTGACATGATAGCCTCTTTTTGCAAGTTCAATGGCATGTCTACCATTGCCGCAAGGTATGTCAAGTATAGATTGACCTGGCTGGAGGTTTAATTCACTTAATAAAAAATCAACCTCCTGAAGTGTTAGATCAATTGGGATTGCTTTTTCCCAAATTTCACAATTGATTCCCTTAAAGAAATCTTCATACCAGCTATCGGAAATTTCATTTTTCATGGTAGTGGTATTGTTTACGATGTATCCACCCGGCCAAGTACATTATCACTTAGACTGATTTTTTTCTAGGAACAATTTATTATTTTTTGGGCAGGAGTTCGTGTATTTTATGGATGTTTGTGTCCATAATATTGTCGAAGACGTATTTGAGCCATTACTGTGGGTTTACCTCTTCGGTTTTACACATGGCAAAAAAAGAATAGATCATCGCTGCCCGCTGAGCTGCATTGTGCGATCCTGCGAACAGGTAGTTTTTCCGTCCCAGGGCTACGGGTCTGATTTTGTTCTCGACGGGATTGTTGTCGATTTCAAGTACCCCGTCCATGAGGTAGTTTGACAGCTCTTTCCATCTGGACATGGTATAGGCCATTGCTTTACCGATGGCACTTTTTGGAAGTGTCTGGGCATAGTTTTCAGTCAGCCATTTGGAGAAGGCTTCCAATACAGGCAGGGCCTTGTCCAGCCGATAAGCTTTTCTGTCTTTTGGAGTTAGCTTCTTTTCCCTGCAATGGGCCTCGATCTCATAGAGTTTTCCGATAAAGACCAGTGCCTGTTCGGCCCTTCCAGCTTTTCGATGCGCTGATCCTTGGAATCCAGCTCCTTTTCCCGCTCGCCCAACAGGGCGATGAGTTCGGCAGTGGAGAGCTTGTCCAGGGGTTTGTTCATACACCGAAAATAATACCCCGGAAGAAGCGGTCAAAGCATTGGTTTCCCACACAAACCGTGGATAAACAACCCATCAGGGCTGATTTTTGACTTACCGCACAAAAGGTCGTCCCGTTGCCACGGGAGCCTGTTTCACATCCAAAAACCTGAACGGCGGTCGATAAAAAAGGGGTAAAAACCCTGAAAAAAAATTCTCAGGGTACGGTAAATCCGGGAAGCTGGCGGGATTCCAGAATCCGGATGCCCTCGACTATCAGCACCAGTGAACTCCACGGGAGTTTACCGCCACCTTCCATTCCTTCGGGAGGCCGGAAATTGCCTTTTTCCAGACGCTTGTAGTAGATCACCAGTCCTCCGGCTTCCCAGTGGAGCAGCTTGACCAGGGTACGGCTGCGGTTTAGGAAAATGTACACTTCCCCGGACAGCGGATCCCGATCCAGTGAATTGCGGATCAGACCGCAGAGTCCGTCAAAACCTTTCCGCATGTCCACCGCCCCGCCGAAAAGAAAGAACCGGTGCGAAGATCCCAAGGCAAACATCTTACAGCTTGACCAGCAGTTGAAGCAGTGAAAGGTCCTGGATGCCCCGTATCCTCACCCCATTGGGATAGACTGCCTCAAGACCGTCAGAAGGCAAAGTAGGGGTCACTTCGGTAAAACCGGATGAGATAGGCGTAGCTCCGGCTCCTACTTTCCGGTACCAGTAGGAGAACGTGGGCAGCTTGATATTCCCCCGCTGACAGAATTCACGTTGGGTAAAACCACTGGATTTGAAGGAAGCTACCATCGCTTCCATTTCTTGTTGACTCGCTCTTTTCATCGGTTTGTCTTTTTAAACAAACCTATGGGTTCAAGTCAAATCAGAAAATATGAAGTTTCTCGGGGGGATACGGATTAACTATTACTTCAAGTTTCACAAATGGACAACGGATGGACAACGGATGGACAACGGATGGACAACGGATGGACAACGGTAGGATTATGGTATTGGCTGAAAAGGAAACTGATAGAGTGGAAGATGGCTCAGAAACGGAGAATGGGTAAAAGAAAAGCGATCAGGTGGCTGGAAAAGGTCTACTGAGGAAAGCCAAATCTCTTCGCCCACTGGCAATTGGTACCACCAACTCTTGGTAAAAACAGGAACCCTGACTTTGGAAGCGTCCGCCGCGGCGGAGAGACTATCACGCACGGTGCTGTGAGAGGTTTGGGGTGAAATCCCACTTAACTACTCGACAAAATAATGATAATCAATTGGGAACTAATTTACTTTGTGTACAGTTGTCGGATTGATTTATAGAATCTATGTCCGACAATAGCCCAACAACCGTATACACCTTATTCCGGCGATTGAAAATATGAAATGGTTCTTAAGGTTTGCTCTTTTCTTTATCTGTCATGGTGCCTATACTGTTGGGGACAATACTCCCGAATTATCTGGAATTAGCCACTATTCGAAAGCAGATTTACAAACTGAAACATTGGGTGTTTTTCAGTTTGATTCTTCTGATTTAATCCCTGCTGAAGCTAGGGTTAGGTCTACTTCAAATTCTTCACAAAGAATAAAGGATGACCGAGAATTTGATAAGGTCGAAATACACGGTCTGATTTTTCTGACTTGTAGAATTGCTAAATCCTATTGTGAAATTCATATTGATAAATATTTAAAACAACTCATTCAGTATACCATCCAGGTCAACGCCCCCTGACCGAATTTTTCACCTTCCTTTTTTATCATCAGACAATAGCCCTGATGTCGCTCTATATTATTTATCTCTAAACTTATGAAAACTGAAAAACTCACTGTGTTTTCCGGAGTGAAAACATTTGTTATAACTCTGTATATTCCCCTGATGTCCCTAATGGTTTTTGGAGGAACATTGTCTTCTTGTACTAAAGGAAATTCAAAAAATAAAATAGAAAAAGAGGTGCTAAATATTCCTGTATTGGAATTGCAGCCTCAGTCTGTGGAAGTTCCACAAACCTATATTGCTGATATTCAGGCAATACAGTTTGTTGAAGTTCGTTCCAAAGTCGCCGGATTTGTAGATCGTATTTTTGTGGATGAAGGTCAATATGTGAAGAAAGGACAAACCCTTTTTCAGCTTTCCTCCACAGAATACAGCGAAATGGTGAACTCTGCTAGGGCGAATTTGGCAGGAGCAAAAGCAGAGCAGTCTGCTTCAAAGGTAGAGATTGAGCGTCTTGAGATTTTGGTCAATAAAAAGATCATTTCTCCATCTGAACTTGAACTGGCGAAATCTAAAAAAGCAGTGGCTGACTCCCAAATCGCAGAGGCAGAATCCATGCTAAAGAATGCCCAAACCGGCCTTTCTTACACCACGGTAAAAGCGCCATTTGATGGAATTGTGGACCGCATTCCACATAAAACCGGAAGCTTGGTGACTGAAAATGACCTATTGACTTCCATTACCGACATTTCTTCGGTCTTTGCTTATTACAAGGTTAACGAAAACGAATACCTAACCTTTATGCGAAATAAAATTGAGGGCGGAGCAGATGCTTTTTCAGAAAAGTTGACTTTATTCCTATCTGACGGGGAAATGTACCCTCATAAGGGAAAGCTTGAGACAACCGAAGGAGATATAGAATCAGGGACAGGTTCGATCGGTTTCCGCGTGCGATTCCCGAATCCTGATAATTTGATCAAGCACGGTGCCTCCGGTAAAATCCAGATGATGTCTAAATTGGATCAGGTATTTTTGATCCCTCAAAAATCCACTTTCGAAATCCAGGATTTCACTTATGTGTATGTAGTTGATAAGGAAGACACAGTGAAAGTGAGAAGCTTCAAGCCGATTCATCGATACAAGAACTTTTACATAGCAGAAGGATTTGAGCCAGGTGATAGGATTGTTTTTGAAGGCATTCAACAGGTGAAAGACGGAACAAAGGTGGTTCCTCAGTCTGTGGCGGCAGCTGACGTGTATCCCGATTTTCTAGGCCCCCGTTGATCTGACCCTATAACTTACCCAAAACATGCTGGAATTATTTATCAGGAGACCGATTCTCTCCACCGTCATTTCTGTGTTCATTACTTTGCTGGGTATTTTGGCGCTGACTTCGCTTCCGATCACCCAGTTTCCTGATATCGTGCCGCCTGCCGTGACGGTAACAGCCCGATATACAGGTGCCAATGCGGAAGTATTGGCAAAAGCAGTAGCTACTCCACTTGAGCGCGCCATCAACGGAGTCCCGGGGATGGAGTACATGACTTCTGTCAATACCAACGACGGTATTTCACTGATCAACATCGTCTTTAAGGTAGGAACTGATCCCGATCAGGCTGCTGTAAACGTACAAAACCGTGTGGCGACTGTTTTGGATGAACTTCCCGAGGAAGTAATCCGTGCAGGGGTGCAGACGGAAAAGGAAGTAAACTCCATGCTTCTTTACCTCAACCTGACTTCTTCTGATTCTGCTCAGGATGAAAAATTTGTGTACAACTTTGCTGATATCAATATCCTTCCAGAGTTGAAGCGAATCGATGGAGTAGGTCGTGCCGAAATCATGGGTATGAAGGACTACGCGATGCGGGTTTGGTTGAAGCCTGACCGATTGGCTGCTTATGATCTTTCTCCTCAGGATGTGACTGAAGCCATTCGTGCTCAAAACGTAGAAGCGGCTCCCGGTAAATCCGGTATCTCTTCTGACCGGGATCCCCAAGCCTTGCAGTATGTTTTGAAGTACACGGGAAAATTCAATCAAGAGGAACAATATAGAAATATCACGCTAAAAGCTTTGCCTGACGGTTCTCTGTTGAAGTTGAAGGATGTGGCAGATATCGAATTTGATGCTTTGGAATATTCCATGGTTTCTATGACCGACGGAAAGCCCTCCGCTTCCATCATGATCAAGCAACGTCCGGGTTCCAATGCCCGAGAGGTAATTTCCAATATCAAAACTAAGATGGAAGAGATTGAGGAATCTTCTTTTCCTCCCGGGATGACTTTCAATGTGTCGTATGATGTCAGCCGATTTTTGGATGCTTCGATTTATGAAGTGATGAAAACCTTGATTGAGGCCTTTTTGCTGGTATTCATTGTGGTATTCTTGTTCTTGCAGGATTTCAGATCTACCCTGATCCCGGCCATTGCAGTACCGGTTTCCTTGGTGGGTACCCTCTTTTTTATGCAGCTGTTTGGTTTCTCGATCAACTTGCTTACCCTTTTTGCTTTGGTTCTGTCCATCGGTATTGTGGTGGATAATGCCATTGTGGTCGTGGAAGCCGTACACGTAAAAATGCATGAACTGAAGATGAACGCGCTTGATGCTACCATCGCAGCGATGAAAGAAATCGGAGGAGCGATTGTAGCCATTACCCTTGTTATGTCTGCAGTATTTATTCCGGTGAGTTTCCTTTCCGGTCCGGTGGGGATTTTCTACCGTCAGTTTTCCCTGACTTTAGCAATTGCAATCGTAATCTCGGGAATCAATGCCTTGACCCTCTCCCCAGCACTTTGTGCCATGATGCTCAAGCCGGTGCATCATGCAGAAAAGGGACATGAAAATGCACTTCAGAAGTTTTTCAATGGCTTTAATGCCAAATACGATGCCCTTGCGGGAAAATATCTGGGTGTGATAAAAAGTATTGCCAACCGAAAGTCTATAACTTTTGGAGCTCTGGTATTGTTTTTTGTACTGACATATGGGATGCTTTCGATTGTTCCAACCGGATTTATTCCGAATGAAGATCAAGGAATGATTTATATCAACGTGACTACTCCTCCAGGCGCTACGGTGGACCGGACCTCAGAAATCATGAATCAAGTGCAGGCAGCTTTGCTTCCACTGGAAGAAGTGGAGACGGTGTCTACCTTGGCGGGATATTCTCTATTGACTGAAACTGCTGGTGCTTCCTACGGCATGGGTATGATTAACTTGGCACCTTGGGACAATAGAAAAATGGATGTGAATGCTTTGATGGCAGATTATGCAGAGCGGACTTCCCATATAAAAGGTGCTGAAATTCAGTTTTTGGCTCCTCCGCCTGTTCCGGGATTTGGTAATGCATCAGGTTTTGAACTTCGGCTTCAGGATCAATCCGGGGCTGATTTGGATAATATGTCACGGGTGAATGAGGAATTTATCCAAGCACTCAATGACCGTCCGGAAATCAATGGAGCCTTTACCAATTTTGACCTGAGTTTTCCTCAATTCTTGTTGAGTGTAGATCACGACAAGGCAGCCAAGCTTGGCATTTCTGTCAATGATGCGATGGAGACGCTTCAGAGCTACATCGGTTCTTATTACGCTTCCAATTTCATTCGCTATGGTATGATGTATAAGGTCATGATTCAGGCTTCTCCGGAATACAGAACATCTCCCGAGTCTATTTTAGATATGTATGCGAAAAATAAGGATGGGGAAATGGTGCCTTACTCCAACTTTGTAAGCCTTGAACGTGTCTATGGCCCGGAGCAATTGACCCGATACAACATGTTTACTTCCGCCTTGATTTCAGGGGATGCCGCTTCTGGTTATTCTTCAGGTGATGCGATTAAAGCTGTAGAGGAAGTAGCGGCAGAAGTATTGCCTAGAGGGTATGACATTGACTGGTCCGGAATTACCAGAGAGCAGATTGCCTCAGGTAACCAAGCGGTTTACATTTTCCTAATCTGTCTGGTTTTTGTATACCTGCTGCTTGCTGCGCAATACGAAAGCTACATGCTTCCTTTACCAGTGATTTTGTCACTTCCTGCAGGGATTTTCGGTTCCTATTTCTTCCTTTGGCTGGTAGGTCTTCAAAACGACATCTATGCACAGGTTTCTCTTGTCATGCTCATCGGTTTGCTAGGAAAAAATGCCATCCTGATCATCGAGATTGCGATTCAGAACCGAAATAAGGGAATTTCTATCCTTCAAAGTGCGATCAATGGTGGGGTGGAGCGTCTTCGGCCTATCCTGATGACCTCTTTTGCTTTCATCTGTGGTCTGATTCCTTTGACTATCGCTTCAGGTGCAGGTGCGATCGGTAACCGTACCATCGGAACTGCAGCAGCCGGCGGGATGCTTATAGGAACTGTAATAGGGATATTCCTTATTCCGGGGTTGTATGTGGTGTTTGAAACCATCGATTCCCGACTCAAAGAGAAAAAGGCTAAAAAGCTACAAACCATACCATTTAATCAGGAAGTCCACGCATAAAACCAAGCATAGATCAAACCCTTCTAATTTTAAGGGTTTGGTCAATTGTGAGATTTTCCCGATATCCACAGTTAGGCCTTTTGAAGAACAAGACATATACAAATGAAAAATATAACTTCTTTATTACTCCTTGGGCTGATTGTGGCTTCAGGGTGTAAGGTAAGTGAGGTATCCCAACTTGAATCTTCGATTCAGTTTCCTGCCGAATTTAATGGGACAGATATTGATACCGCTGCCTCTATTGCACAGATTTCTTGGGAGAATTACTTCAGAGATCCCCGATTGAAGACCTTGATCGGTAGTGCCCTGACTCATAATCAGGATAATCTGATGACCTTACAACGCATCAATGCAGCCCGAGCTTCTCTTTTGGCAGCCAAGGCTGGAGTTTTACCGTCTGTCTCAGGTATGGCAGGTGCCTCTCAACGTAAGTTCGGTGAATACACCATGGATGGAGTCGGTAATTTTGATTCCAACCTTTCTTTGGCAGTTCCTGAAGATAAGCGTATTCCGGATCCTTACAAGGATTTTATTATCGGAACAAGTTTTGAATGGGAATTGGATGTATGGGGCAAGCTGAGAAACCGTAAACGGGCAGCTGTTTCCCGCTATTTGGCATCAGAGGAATTTTCAAAAAGTGTCCAAACCTGGTTGGTGTCGGAAGTGGCAAGTACCTACTACGAACTATTGGCGATTGATGCTGAAATTCAGGTCTTGAATGAGAATATTATACTTCAAGAATTGGCCTTGGAACTTATCACAGAGTTGAAAGAAGGAGGAAGAGCCAATCAATTGGCAATTGATCAATTTGAAGCATTGGTTTTGAACTCCAAATCCCTGTTGGAGGCAAAGCTTCGTGAACAGAAAACGTCAGAATATGGATTAACTCGACTGGTGGGTACAATAGAAATACCTTTGGATCGAATCGAATTGGACAGTGCAGTGGAAAGACCAAGTGTATTGGAAATAGGCCTTCCTGCTCAGCTGCTCCAATACCGTCCTGATGTGAAGGAAGCCGAATATAGCCTTCAGGCTACCAAATTTGACGTTTCTGTTGCTAAAGCTGCTTTCTATCCTTCCATCAATCTCTTTGGGATGGCAGGATTCAATGCCTTTGAATTTTCCAAATTGTTCTTCAATCCGGCTTCTACGATGTACCAATTTGGAGCGGGTCTTGCTTTGCCGATTTTCAATAGACGGCAGATTCAAACTGAATTTGACTTGGCTAAAACGCATCAACAGATTGCATTGCTTGACTATGAAAAACGTACGCTCAATGCTTATTTGGAAGTCTTGGATTTGGTCAATCAGATTAGAACTTTCGAGAATCAGCTGGAATTGAAGGAAAAAGAAGTATTGGTTTTGCAGCGATCGATTAACAATTCCAATACGCTTTTTTCTGTGGGATACGCCAATTACTTGGAAGTAATCAATGCCCAAAGCCGTGCCTTGGAATCGGCCATCGAATTGGCGGATCTGAAAGCTTCCCGACTTCAGTCTCAAGTTCAGCTTTATCGGGCTTTGGGTGGAGGGTGGAATTGAGCCTAATAAAGGAAAAGGGATCATTCAGGTCCCTTTTTTTTACCTTGATTAAATGCTATGTCTTTAGGGACTAACAAAACATTTTTTCAAATTGATTATAAATAATCTGTATGTCCGCTTTCTTGCCAGTAGCCATAGGAAATAAGGATAGAAGTCCGATGAGACGAGCTGTGGACTGTGGAAGGTCGTCTGTCGACGATTATCCGCTTTTTGCAATTTCAATTTTAGCAAACTGGTAGAATTGCGGATAATCAAAATAAATAATATGATTATACGCTATTCTGCCAGTAAGCAAATTTAATGACTCATTTGGGCCGGATGTCGGGTGTCCGATGTCCGATGAAGCCTAACTTTTGGTGTTTTTAGGTAATTTTAAGTCTATTCAAAAGCTACTGGCAAAGTCCCGTACATACATATTCAATTTTTATTCGAATCGATTTGATATCAAAAGCGTCGAAAATCTGATTTTTGATCCTACAAATACTCAAATCTCCCACTTCCATTCTGCCGGAGGGTTTTATAGAAGGGGGTGAATGGCTCTTTCAAATTTAATTTCATCAATTGGCTAGAATCTGCCTTGATGTCAATTTCATTTTTAAGTAAGTCCGTATCCTCAAGGAGAGGGGCCTTTGAATTGCAAATAAATTTGGCGGAAGTATTCGCCGATCTGCTGTAGAGTAAAATTCCTAATTCGGCCTCAAACACCTCACTTACAAAGTGAAAATGCTTTTTCCGAGCACCTTTGTCGTATCCCATTTTTTCCCAAAGAGCCCTCAGTTCTTCTTCTATATAGGCAATGGGCAAAAAAGCATGCCTTAAATTCTCCAATTTGCAATACACCGATTTTGCCCTCGAAAAGGTAATATTAGCCTGATGGGCTAATATTGGGCTGCTGTTTTGTTGATTGGAAAACTCTAGGTTGAAATTGCTTTTCGATATAAACTCAAACTCACTTTTCGGGCCGTATTCAATTTTGTCCTCGATTCCTTCCCGGGATATGAAATCAAAGACATTCATTACTTTCCGATGGTTTCTCTTATCCATTTCAAAAACATCCCCAATAGAGATTTTCTGGTTGAAAAAATTCACAAAGGTATTTTGACCTTTAAGGATTCGATAAGCTTTTTTTGCTGTAGAGCTGCTCTTTTAGTCGTTCATTCATTTTGGGATCATTCAATAAATCCTCAATCGTCTGTTTTTTTCTCATCTCGTGTGAATTTAGCAGACACACTTTAATGAACAGCCTCACAATGCCGACCAATAGCTTAAAAAGAAATTAAATAAAACATGACGCTAAAAAATGTAGGAAAAATTACTTGCTATTGTTCTAAATCTCAAGACTTTGAGATGAAAAAATATAAATTTATTTTAAATATTTCTTTTGTTTTATTCATTTTTTACGCTCAGCATTTTTAGGGTGGTCTATGCTTCTTTAGGTTTTTTAAAACTCCCTAAAATTTCTCCAAAGATCCATGCAACCAGTTTCAAGAAGTCTGCATCCAAGGAGTAGAAACTAAGCCAACACTTTTCCTCCAGCCACCTTATGCTCAAGAGCTATTTCAAAATCACCTACCGAACCCTGATCAAAAACAAGTTTTATTCAGCGATCAACATTCTTGGACTTAGTCTTGGAATGGCTGCCAGTATTCTTATTATCATTTTTATCGTTGATGAACTGAGTTACGACAAGTTTCATCCGCATGGCGAATTGACCTATAGGGTCAATATGCAGGGAAAAATGAATGGTAATGAATTTAACATGGCCTTGTCGCCTTCGCCAATGGCTCAGGCTTTGAAGGATGAAGTTCCCGAAGTAGCAGATGCCATTCGTTTGGGTGCATTCCGCACCATGCCGATCCGATACGAAAATAAAACCTTCACTGAACCGATGATGCTGGTGGCTGAATCTAATTTCTTTGACTTTTTCGGGTTTGAAATGCTACAGGGAGATCCCAACACTGCACTTTCTGGTACAGACAAAATAGTATTGACAGAGACAGTGGCCAAGAAATATTTTGGGGATGAAGAGGCCATCGGAAAAGTAATTTTCAGGGGTCCTGATAAAAAGGCAACTGAGGTTTCAGGGGTAGTTGAAGATCCGCCTCATAATTCCCACCTGGACTTTAATATGATCCTCTCGGGCGAAAGCTGGGCGTATATGAAAGACCTGCAATGGTCCTCCAACAATCTTTATACTTATTACAGAATCCATCCTCAAAGCAATCCTGAAAATGTCAAAGTCGCATTGGATTCTTTTATCCAAAAATACTTTGGGCCGGAGATTGAGCAGTATTTGGGCATTTCTTTGGAATCGTTTCTAGCCCAAGGAAATCAGTTTGGGTACATATCGCAACCACTTCTTAATATCCATCTAAATTCGGATTTGGGTGAAGAAATCAAGCCCGGTGGGAATATCCAATACCTCTATGTTTTCGGAGCAATTGCAATTTTCATCATTGTGATTGCCTGCATCAACTTCATGAATCTCGCCACAGCCCGCTCGGCAAATCGCGCCAAAGAAGTGGGTGTTCGTAAATCAGTAGGAGCAGGAAAAGGGAGGTTGATCGGTCAGTTTTTGTTAGAGTCGATGGTTTACAGCTTTGTTTCCGGATTTTTCGCTTTGGTGTTAATTATTCTAGCGCTTCGACCATTTAATGCACTTTCAGGAAAAGATTTGGGATTGGAGATATTTGCCAATCCAATGATTCTACTCGGGTATTTAGGGTTTATAATTTTGATCGGGATGATGGCAGGCTCTTATCCGGCATTTTACCTGACTTCTTTTTCACCTGTGGCAGTTTTGAAAGGAAAAATCCGAAATGGTGTCAAGCGTTCTGGTTTCAGAAATGGGCTGGTTGTCTTTCAATTTATTGTTTCCATTTCTTTGATCATCAGTAGTATGGTGGTGTATAAGCAGCTGAACTATATGCAGGAGAAAGATCTGGGATTCCAAAAAGAAAATGTTCTGAAACTCCTTCATACCCGATCATTGGGGAATAATGCGGAAGCCTTCAAGCAGGAACTACTCGGAAATACCGGATTTTTGTCTGCAAGTTTTGCGAATGCACTCCCACCAAATATTGATTGGAGCTCGGTTTTCAAGACTTCAGATACCAATCAGGACTTCCTTTGCAATCTGAATTTTGTGGACCATGACCATCTGGAAACCATGAAATATGAACTGGTCATGGGCCGATTCTTTTCGCGGGATTATCCGAGCGATACTGGAGCAATACTTCTTAACGAAAGTGCATTTAAGCAAATGGGTTGGACCACGCTCGACGGAAATCAGCGCTTGGCAGGATTTTGGAATGTGAACGACGAGCCAATTCAGCGGGAAGTCATCGGGGTACTTCGGGACTTCAATTTTGAAAGTCTAAAATCTTCGGTTCGCCCTTTAATCATGACTTTAGGACCAAATCCCAACCAAGAAATGGCGATCCGAATCGGTTCGGGGGATTTAGAAACCAAGCTCAGCTTTTTAGAGAAAACTTGGAAAATGCATGCAGACGGCGCGGCTTTCGAGTATTCATTTGTGGATCAAAATTTTGAAGCCCTTTTCCAATCCGAACAGAAAATGGGGAATATCATCCTGATCTTTACAGTTTTGGCTATCAGCATTGCCTGTTTGGGATTGCTGGGATTGGCCGCATACACCACCGAACAACGATCTAAGGAGATCAGCATACGCAAAACTTTGGGAGCATCTACGGCACATTTGGTCACGATTCTCAGCAAGGATTTCACGCTTTTGGTTGTACTAGCATTTGTATTCGCAGGGCCCTTGGCTTACTATTTTATGACCAATTATTGGCTTGTTAATTTCGCTTATCGAGTAGAGATAGATTTATTTCTGATTCTTATGGCTGGCGTCATTTCCATCACTATTTCTTGGTTGACCGTGAGCTATCAGAGTTTCAAAACTGCGGCAAATAATCCTGTGGACTACTTAAAAAACGAATAATTAAAAATGGCTTTTCTTTACCGCAAAGACCACAAAGAAACACAAAGGGTTATTCCACAGACCTGTCTACCGCTGGTTAGGATTTCAGACTATAGAGGTTTCATAGATTTGACCTTAAACCGGACTTCAGAAATTACTTGTTTAACTGGCCTTTTTCAAGGTCACAAAGGATATTCGCTTCGCTCTTTTATCATTATAGCAAGTAAGAAAGTACCCATAGACCAAAGCTACTGCGACTTCTCACTGCCTTCTGCAACCGGAAACAGATCACTGATTTCGTTCGCTGACGGTCAAAAATGCCGTATCTCGGACAATTCAATTTCGAAATTACCCACGCTGGAACGCGTATCGAGGTTTTTTACCTTGGCACAATCTCTGGCATTTTAAATCAATAGAAAACTAACACAAAACTATCCCATGAAAACTTCAAAATTCTCCTCCTTAGTTTTTGCCTTGTTCCTGATAGGATCAGTGGCATTCGCTCAAAGATCTCAAACCAGAACCCCGGGCGCATTCACCAAAATCGAAAACGGTGGGAGTTGGGACGTCGAAATCACCAAAGGCTCCAAGGATGAAATCCGATTGGAGTCTTCCAGTTTTGACCTCAGTAAAGTGATCACAGATCTCGATAGAGGAAAACTTGAAATCAAACTGGAAAAAGGAAATTACAGAAACGTTGACCTCAAAGTATTTATCACTGTTCGCCAATTGGAATCAGTAGGAAACGGTGGCTCAGGTAATATGGAGATCAAGTCTGATTTTGGTGCTGAATCATTTGGAATCGGACTTTCTGGATCCGGGAGCATCTCAGCTAAAAAAATCAACGCCCAAAAACTCAGTGTCGGAATGAGTGGATCAGGAAAAGTGAAAATCGAGGGCGGTCAGGCTGAAGAAGCCAATATTGGGCAATCCGGTTCCGGTAATTTTGAAGGAATAAACTTCACCGCTGAATCTGTAAAAATCGGAAAGTCGGGTTCGGGTACCACAGCAATCAGCGTAGTGGAATCACTGACAGTAGGTGCTTCCGGCTCAGGAAATGTCTACTACCGTGGGAATCCAGAGAAGCAAAGCATCGGCGTATCCGGATCTACCAAGGTGATTAAACAATAGTATCTAGTATCTAGATAAAAGTATCTAGATAAAAGTATCAAGATTTAGAAGCAAGAGCCAAGAGGCAAGAACCAAGAGCGGGTAGCCATGAGATTTTGTAAGTAGAAAATAGTGAGTAGTGGTGTAAAGGAAAAATTTGGGAGTGCCTAAATCTTTCAATTTTCCAATTTTCCAATCTTTCAATTTTCCAATCCGAAATAATGTTCAAAAATTACCTGAAAATCGCCTATCGGAATCTTGTCAAAAACAAAGTCTATTCAGCAATCAATATTTTCGGATTGACCTTAGGCTTTGTTTGCTGCATTTTGATCATGCTGTTTGTCAAGGACGAATTGTCCTATGATCAATGGATTCCGAATAAGGGAAATATTTATCGGGTAGCTTTGGAGCGAATCTACCCGGATCACTCCAGCTTTTATGCGATTATTCCCGATAGCTATTCTGAAGTCATAGCAGAGGAAATCAAGGGCGTAGAGGAATCTGTCCGCTTGTTCAATTTTGGAAATGCCCTAATCATCGAACTAGGAGAAGAAAAAATTGAAGAAAAGAATGTAATCTCCGCTGATTCTAATTTTTACAATGTTTTTGAGTTTGAAATTTTGCAGGGTAATGCCCAATCCGCACTGAGCCAACCCAACACGGTTGTCCTTACTACGACTACCGCTCAAAGATTATTTCCAGGTGTAAATGCTGTTGGTCAATCATTTCGATTTTTTGATCAGGATTATGCCGTTTCTGCAGTGATGCAGGATATCCCTGAAAATTCTCATTTAAAGTTTGATTACATTTTTTCATCAGTCTCATTTCCCAATCTGGCCCAGGAAAATTTCACCGGATTTTCGGCATTTACTTATTTGAAATTAAGTCCGGGTACTGATCCTCTAGAAGTAGAAAATCAAATTCCAAGCCTGGTAGAAAAGTATGCGGCAGGACAGATCGAACGAGAATTGGGAATTTCATTTTCCGACTATTCAAAAGCTGGAAATGGATACCGTTACTTCCTTCAACCTTTAGCTTCAATTCACCTGAATTCAAATTTGCAATCTGAATTAAGAGCAAATGGAAATGCCCTATACGTCTATATTTTTATTTCCATTGCTATTTTCATCTTAGTCCTAGCTTGCATCAACTTTATCAATTTGGCCACGGCAAGATCTGCAGACCGAGCTAAAGAAGTGGGAGTAAGGAAAGCAATGGGTTCTCAACGAAATCAAATCGTTGTTCAGTTTTTATTAGAGGCCATGGTGTTGACTTTCGTCAGTTTAGGCATCGGGATTGTTTTGGTGAGTTTTTTGCTTCCATTTTTCAATCAGCTTGCAGAAAAGACCCTTCGAATAGATCTTTCTGCCGTGTTAATTGCTCTTCCCATTTTGGTTGGATTTGGCATTTTAATAGGACTTTTGGCAGGCTATTATCCTGCTTTTCATATTTCTAAATTGAATACCATCAGTATTCTAAAGGGTAAACTTCAAGCCAACGGAAATCAAAACTGGCTAAGAAACGGACTGGTTGTTTTTCAGTTTGCTATCGCTATCATCCTGATTTCAGGCACCTTGATTGTCAATAAACAAATCGATTTTATCCAATCCTCCAGCTTGGGATTTGAGAAAGAAAATGTGGTCATCATTGAACGATTTGCGAATCAAGAAAATCAAGAGGTGATTCGGAATGAAATTGAACGATTTTCCAATGTAATTTCTGTAGGCACCTCGAGTTCAATCCCTGGAGTGCGAACTTTCGGTTCCCAGTTCACCACGCCGGGAGATCAGAAAGTATTAACCACCAAGAGTATGTCCGCCGATGAGGACTTTTTCAGTACACTTGGAATTGCCGCTGAGGAAGGCAGATTGTTCCAAAAAGAATTCAATGACTCTCTTTCTTTGATATTGAATAGGGAGGCGGTGAAAGTATTTTTTGGGGATGAGAATCCGATTGGGAAAAAGCTTTTTAATACCGCATTTAGGCAGGAGGTTCCTAACGAATTGACAGTGATTGGTGTAGTGGACAATTTTAATTTTGAATCCTTACATACTACAGTCACGCCCTTGGCGATTTTTAACATTCGAAATGGAAATGGTTTTCCAGCTTTCTTAACCATTCGTTATGCGGGTGCTGACCAAGAGGCAGTGTTGAATAAGCTGAAGGCTACTTGGTCGGAATTTTCAGACGGAAGCCCTTTGGCTTATTCATTCTTGGATGAAAACTTGGCTGAATTGTATCGGACTGAGCGGGTTTCAGGTCAGATCTTAGGAGTATTTTCGTTTTTAGCAATTATAATTGCCTGTATCGGTTTGTTCGGTTTGGCAGCCTATACGGCATTTTTGCGTACTAAAGAGATCGGAGTTCGCAAAGTCTTGGGAGCTTCGGTAGGAAGTATTGTGCTTTTGCTCTCTGTGAATTTTGCCAAACTCGTCGGAATAGCTTTTCTCTTTGCGATTCCTGTTTCCTGGCAAATGATGGATAACTGGCTTGATTCTTTTGCTTTCAAAATTGAACTCGGGATTTGGGTTTTCGCCTTTGCAGGCATCATTACGCTTTTGATAGCGTTGCTGACAGTGAGCTATCAGGCCATCAGTGCGGCCATAGTCAATCCCGTGAAAAGTTTGAAAAGTGAATAAATTATTAAGACATAAGATACAAGACATAAGATACAAGACATAAGATACAAGACATAAGATACAAGACATAAGTATTTAGAATCGAGAACCAAGAGTAAAAAAAAGAAAATGAAAGGGTGATCCTAATTTTTCAATCTTCAAATCTTCCAATATTTCAATCAAATAACCATGTTCAAAAACTACTTCAAAATTGTCTTCCGGAATGCCAAAAAGCATCCAATGTATGTGCTGATCAATCTGACCGGTTTGGCAATCGGCATGGCAGTGAGTATCGTGATCTTGCTGTATGTTCAGTATGAGTTGAGCTATGACAAATACCATCCTGATGCAGATCGGATATATAGGGTTTCCAGGGCTTGGTTCAACCAAGATGGAGAAGAAAGCCTTCATCTGGGTCATTTGGCACCCCCTTTTGGTCCATTGATACAATCCGATTTTCCGGAGGATGTCGCAGTTTCTGCCCGGTTATTCAATTTTGATGCTTTGATCAAATCCGGCTCTAATGCCATGGTTGAGGAGCGGTTTTTCTTTGCTGATCCGGAATCGTTCGACCTGTTTTCATGGGAAATAATTGAAGGCGAAGCCCAAAAAGCCTTGAGGGAAGGGGATGGCATTATACTGACTGAAAGTACGGCTAGACGGTATTTTAGTAATGAATCAGCAATCGGTAAAGAATTATTGGCAGAATTGGCAGGTCAGGAATTCACCTTTCAAGTGCGAGGCGTGATAAGGGATATGCCGGAAAACTCCCATTTTCATGTGGATTTCCTGGCTTCCATGATCCCTGTGGTTCAGTTTTACGGCGGACAGGAAGCCTTCATGTCCAACTATGGCTCCAATAATTTTTCCACCTTCATCAAATTGGCCGAAGGGGTTGACGGGAAGGCATTCGAAGCCAAACTTCCTGCGATGATCGACCGACACATGGGAGAAAACCAAGCCGGAATACCGATGTCTAAAGGCACTAAGCTTAATCTTTGGCCGATTTCAGATGTTCACCTTCATTCAAATTTGGCTTCTGAAATCGAACCCAACGGGAACATTGCTTATGTAGTTGTCTATCTGGCAGTGGCGCTTTTTATTCTCCTGATCGCCTGTATCAATTTCATGAACCTTTCTACTGCAAGGTCTTCCTTGAGATCCATGGAAGTGGGGCTTCGCAAAGTAATGGGAGCGGATAAAATGGTTTTGATCCGTCAGTTTATGGGAGAATCTTTCGTTATGACACTTTTTGCCATGGTTTTGGCGATCCTGTTGGTTTACTTGTTTTTGCCCTTTTTTTCTGATTTTACTGATAAAAATCTCAGTCTGAATTTCATCGAAAATCCTGAATACCTCTTGGGGATTTTTGGTTTGATCGTTTTTGTGGGTTTGATTTCCGGAAGTTATCCTGCCTTGTTTCTGTCGGGCTTTATGCCTGCAAAAGTGCTAAAGGGTGCATTCAAAGCCGGAAAAGGTCATGAAAATTTCCGATCTGTGTTGGTCATTGGACAATTTGCCATTTCTGTGATCCTCATTGTAGCAGTTTTGGTGGTGGTACGACAGCTGGATTACATGCAGAGTAAGGATTTAGGTTTCCAAAAGGAGGATATTTTGGTCTTGCCCAATAGTGCACAAATCAATTCGAATTATCTCATTATAAAAGATCGACTGGAAAATCATCCCGGAATTAAGGAAGTTAGCATTTCCAGCCGGGTTCCTTCGGGAAGATTGCTGGATTCTCAGGGAACCACAGCTGAAGTCAACGGAGAATTAACTCAGCTCAATGTCCGAATTGCCGATATCCATGTTGCGCATAACTTCCTAAGCACTTATGGGATACCGCTTGAGGCTGGAAGGGATTTTGACTTCCAGCGAGCCAGTGATTCTACCGAAGCTTTTATCTTAAATGAGGCTGCAATTCGAGCCATAGGTTGGGCAAATTCCGAGGAGGCTGTTGGAAAGCAATTTCTCTACGGTGACCGAAGAGGCTTTGTAACAGGTGTGATGCAGGATTTTCATTTCGAAAGTCTCCATCAGCCCATCGTACCCATAGTTTTCATGATTTCTCAAAATCGAAACAATCAGGTCAGCATCAAGATCGATGCTGCACAACGGGAACAGGTCTTGGCCTATCTGGCAGGGGAGTGGGCTCAGTTGCGACCCGATTACCCTTTTGAACCCCTTTTCGTCGATGAGGGATTCAATCGGCAGTATGAATCCGAAGCCAAGGTGAAAACCATCTTTACTTTCTTCTCGGTCTTGGCAATTTTGATTTCCATCCTTGGCTTGTTGGGTTTGGTAACTTTTGCAACCGAGCAGCGTACCCGTGAAATCGGTATCCGAAAGGTAATGGGAGCAGAGACTGGTAATATTTTGGTTTTACTCGGGAAGGATTTCCTGAAGTTGGTTGCCATTGGATTCCTGATTGCCATCCCGGTATCATGGTTCGGAATGAACAATTGGCTGGAAGATTTCGCTTACAAGACAGGCATCGGCTGGACAACTTTTCTGTGGGCTGGTCTGATCGCCGGAATCATCGCTGCCGCCACTGTTACTTTCCAAACCCTCAAAGCCGCTTGGTCAAATCCCATAAAGAGTATTAAGAATGAGTGAGGGGTTTGGATGTTAGGAAGTCGGGAGGTCGGGAAGTTTGGAGATTCTGGAAATATGGTAGAAAGACGATAGAAATAGGCTCCCTGCGGTCACGAAATAAGATTTAAGATATCGAGCCCCATACCTCCTGGCCTCCAAGACCCCATACTCCCAATCCTCCCTACATCAAAAACCCATTCTCCACCGGATAAGGCTCGGGAATGTCTTTTTCCTCCAGCAATTCCAGCAAATCAATTTCGATAACCCGTGAGATTGAAGAAATCGGCACATCATTGTATCCTCCCTCAAATGGGTTTTCGGAATAGTCTCCAATTCGATCCACCAAAAAGAAAATCCAAATGATGATCGTAGAAAACGGCACGGTTAGCCAATAATGAAGCATGGAGGATTGTGTGAAAATATCCAGCAAACCAAATGGAATCAGTGCACAAAAGATGTAATTGATAAACAAACCGGTGGAGGCATATTGTCTCGGAAAGGGGAAGTTTTTGATCCGCTCCGACATGCCTTGGCTGTCCATAAGTTTGGAGATCAATTGCTGCAGCCACACATGCATGTATTCAGTAATTCCTCCGCTTTCCTCCAGTTTTTTCAATTCCAAACTTTGAGTTTTCAAAAGATGAAAAGGGATGTTGGTGTAGGTTTTTAAGTTTTCTATTTGATCAGAGCTGAGGTATTTTTCCAATTCCGGAAAGACTCCTTTCAGACCTTCTTCCCGATAGTAAGGGGTAAAAACCAAGTTCTCTAATTTCGCTCCATGCTCCCAGGATTTCATCTTTCGCATCGCGTGCTTCAGCGCAAGAACCCAGGCTATATGACGATAGACAAATTCTTTCCGCCACTCAAAGGGAACATCTGACCTGGGAAGGCTCAAAACGCCAATCGCAATGGATCTACTGTCATTAATTATAGCCCCCCAGATTTTCCGGGCTTCCCATGCCCGATCGTAGGAGCTGTTGTTTTTAAATCCAAGGTAAAAAGCTACCGCTATACCGATAACTGAGATAGGCTGCCAAGGAAGTGAAAACGGAATTCCGGTGACTTCATAGAGTATGATTACGGCCGCCGAATAAAACAGCGCGTTGATAAGTGGTTTTTTTGACCAGCGTATGGTGCTCCAAATATGATAATGCCTGTTGACGTACATGAGGGGTGGTTTTGGTTTAGAATATCAAAAAGTTATCCCGATTATCCAATTCAAAAATCTTAAAGAATTTTTTTTTCGTACTTGTGTCATGATTTGGATATTCTTGATTCTCGCAGTTGCATTTTTAGTTATAGCCACGGCTCAAATGCTAATTTCAAAGGTTTTGCCACACTTTATGGAAGCAGAAAATTGTCCTATAAAATGGCAATCATCTGGGCCACGATCACCACCTTTCTCGGGTCTTTGGCAGCGATTATCTTGGCTGTGAGCTTGGTTAAGAGTTTTTCCGGTCGTGGGCTTGTTCCCGATAGCATTGTCTCTGATCCGATTTTTGCCGTTTCGGTGGCCATGGGTGCAGCTTTGACGGTTATCCTTGCTACCAAAATCGGAATGCCCGTTTCGAGCACCCATGCCATGGTCGGGGCATGGGGGGAATCGGCTTGGCCATTTCAGGTGGGGATGTGGCTTTTTCCAAATTGGCTACTGTCTTCGTTCTTCCTTTGATTTTGACGCCTGTTTGCTCGGCGTTTTTGTCTTACATTCTCCTGGCGTTTCAGCTGAAATCCCTTAGGGATGAGCGAAACTGTGTTTGTATTCCTTGGGGCAGACGATCCTTTGAGAAGCAAGAAGCTAGACACAAGAAGCTAGGTAATAAGTCAAAAAGCGAGAAGGACGAAAGAAAGATTTACGCCGCCGTGAGTGTCCCCACTCACGACTCCTTCCCCTCGATTTACGCCGCCGTGAGTGTCCCCACTCACGACTCCTTCCCCTCAATAAAGGCTTTTTTTAAAACAAATCGAAAGAGATATTAATGTATAGCAGAGATGAAGAAGTTGATCATTTCTTTTCCGAAAAAATCACAATCAATTTAAATGCAATCACGTAAATGGGGGCACTCACGCAGGCGAAATCTGAAGTCAGAAACCTGAAAAATCAGCTATTTACAATTTGCCGTCAACTGTTGACCGTTGTCTGTTGACTATTTGATTTAGCCAATCAAAAAGTATAAGCCAATCCCAGCTGCATTTGCCAGCGGGATTCTATCGGATCGATTAGCCAGGGAGTTCCTTCAGGGTTTTTGAACTGAAATACAGGCCTTTCACCCTCAATTCCCACAAAATCAATCAGCCCAAAGCCTGAGTTCTGCACATTGGGTACAAAATGCTGTTTACCCCAATTTCGGTTTAGCAGGTTGCCGAAGTTGAACACATCCAGGGTGAGGTTCAGCTGATTGCCGTTGTCACCGAATACCCTGTTAGAACTCAGACGGAGATCCACCTGATGATTCCAGGGCGTGCGTGCAGCATTTCGTTCAGCATAGCTACCCCGATTGGCTTTTAGATAGGAATTGGAATTCAAATAGGCATCCAGCTGCTGCCATTGTTCGGATTCACTGACACGGATTTGACCATTTGAATTTCTGATCGGTCTGAATTTAATGTCTTCCTGTTTTTCCGGGATATAGATCAGGTCATTTTTTGCTGAACCGTCCCGATTCAGATCACCTTCATACACGAAGGTAAAAGGGCTGCCTGCACGGCCGTTATAGACCAAACCGATGGTCATGAATTGATTCTTGCCCAGCCCGAAATTTAGAAATTGGGTCGAAATGATTTTATGCCTCAGATCAAAGTTGGAATAGGCCAAACCTGGATTGTTGCCATTGATAGCCTGATTCCATTCAAAATTCGCCGCATGCGAGCTTCGGACTGTACTGGAGATGTCTTTGCTCTCCCCAAAGGTATAGCCGATATAACCCTGGTAGGTTTTGGTCTTCTTGCTCAGCCCGGCGGTCAGATTATACCTCCAGCCTTGGTTGGTATTGGTGAGCAAAAAGACATTTGTAAAATTCGGATTGATCTGGATGGATTTGCCGCCAGAGAGAAAATAGCTTCGATTGTCTGCTCCTGAAAAATTCCCGACTGAATCTTTCCTGTTAATGGACTGGAAAAGTAATCCGCTCATGACCTTGGCATAGGTAGCTTCCAGAGTGAGTTCAAATCCGTTTTTAAGCCGTATATCCGCAGCAAAATTGGTTTTCCAGTCCCGTGGAAGTTGAAAGCCATTGTCTACGAGGTTAATTTCGGTCAGTTTCGGCTGCAAAGCCGCCAACTCGGACAAATCCCGTGTGATGGGCAGTGGTCCTGCTGGCCGATAGTCGATATTGTTGTAAGTGATTCCTGAATTGTAGTGCACATAGGCATACCACAAAAAGGGCATTCGACTGGTAAAAAGCCCGGTTCCTCCTCTGAAAAGCACATTTTCTTTCCAGCGATAGTCAAAACTTACCCGAGGATTCAATTGTGGCTTGGTGTTGATGTCATTTTCAAATCCGGCAAATTCAGGATTGACATTGAGATCGGGGTTTAGAGGGAATTTCCCGATGTGATTTTGCATATCCACCCGTACACCTGATTGGATATTCAGCTTTTGATTGACCCGGAATTCATCCTGTGCATAAAAAGCCAAAAGCAAAACTCCGTAATCGGCAGAGAGGATATTTTTATTGAAATCAAACGCATTGTTTTGGACATTGTACACCCCGCGTACCCGTGAAGGTTGGTCATTGAAAAATGCTTCCTCTGAGGAATACTGCCAACGTCCATTATATGCGGTGAGGAAATTAAATTGAATGGAACTAAGTTCGGCATTTCCTCCAAAAGTGAGAATATGCCTATCCTTGTACAGCGTGAGGTTGTCTGAAATCTGCGTGGTATTCAGCTTTAATCCATAGATAGCCGCCTCCCGGTAGGTTCCTGCAAAGATGGTATTGGCCGTGTTGTAAGTGATTTCCAAGTGGGGAAAAACATCACCAGCGTAGGTCCGGTTGTCATTCACGTGGGTGTTGCCAATGGTGAATTTATTGGACAGGTTTGGACCCAGATTGCTTTTAAGCTCAGCCAGAAAACTGTTGGTGAATGTGTTATGCCGGAATCCCTGATTGCCAAAATTGAAAAAATTCTGAGACCACTCCAGATTGTCCGCATAGCCCTGGACCAGGTTGTTTCGCAGGGTGAGTTTGTGCCGTTCGGACAGGTTGAAATCGAATCGAAGAAAATACTTCGTGCTTGCCCGCTCGATCGCTGTTTTTTGATATGCACCGGGATCGTAACCATACCGGGACTGAAGCGTGTCGGAAATAGCAGTGACCAATGCCAGGGGAATATTGGAACTTAGACTTCCGGGTGCATTCAATAAGGGAGCGTTTCGATACGACCTCTCCACGTTAAGAAAGTAAAACAGCTTGTTTTTGATAATCGGACCGCCCAAACTCATTCCAAATTGGGCATCCTTAAATGCGGCCTTTTCCTGTTGTTCACCTCCGGCAAATTTTCCCTGCAGCAGTTCATTTCTCCCAAATCCATACAAGCTTCCGACAAAATCATTGGTGCCACTTTTAGTTACCACGTTGATACTTGCACCTGAGAAATTCCCATAGCTGACATCAAAGGGAGCGATTTTGACCGAAAGTTCTTCAATTGCACCGAAGCCAATGGGTTGTGTTCCGGCCAATCCTCCTGGAGTTCCGGAGGCAGTCGATCCTGCCGCCCCACTGGAGGGCTCCTGAAATCCAAAGACGTCATTCGTGGCCAATCCATCGATACTTAGGTTGTTAAATCGGTAATTTGCCCCTCCAAAAGAATTGAGGTTGGACTCCGGAATCAACCGGGTAGCATCTTGAATACTTCTGTTGAGCGAAGGGATTTTGGATAAAGCAGTCCCGTCAATGCTAGTTTCATTTCCCTTTTTGGGGTTTTCGATGAAATCCACTCCGGCAGTGATGAGTACTTCATCCAACTGCAGATCCTCGGGATTGAGAAGAATAGTGACAGTGGTAGTTTTTCCTAGGTTCACTTTAACCGCTGTTTCGGAGAAATCCAAAAAGCCAATGTATTGAACCGTGAGCTGGTAGGTCTCTGCGGGAGGAAGTTGATTGAATTCGTAATAACCGTCATTTTGCGAGAAGACAATGAATCTGCTCCCGTTGGATCGGTTTTCAACACGAATCAAAGCTCCGGGAATTGGAGTCTTATCGTTGTCCAATACAAAGCCCTGAAGTTTTCCGGTGGTTTCCTGTGCCCAAAGCGAAAAGTTGCTCAGAAAAAGTAATGTAAATGCGAGAAAATAAGGCAGGGGTTGTTTTGAAACCATTTAGATTATGATTTTCCAAATATACGATGCTGAAGTATTGTTAGGATGTAATGAAACCGACAAATGGATATTTTAAACTATGAGTTTCCGCAAGGATTCAAGTTGGATGAAAAATGGCCGGTAAAGTCGTAAACCTTCGATTCTGGTCGATAGTCCTTGGTTGCTTGGCAAATCATTCCTCCGATCCAAATTTCAATTGCGATGTGCAAGTTTATGAATACACATCTTTCAAATTGTGGTTGGTCAAGTTATTCTGGGCAGCATTGCAGAGGATTTGACAACTTGTTTATCAATGGATATTTGGATAAAGTCTAAACCAACTCTGTGAAATCGGGTTAGGAAATTGGACCTCTCTTGAATTTGAGATATTGTCTGATCAATGGAAAGGAGGTAATAGCGATCAACGTCAAAATGATCCATTCCAGGTAATGAATGAGGTCAGGAAAGATCATTTTCAACCAATATCCTGCCAGAACCAAGCTTGAAGTCCAGAATAAAGCCCCGATGAGATTATAAATCAGGAAATTTTTAAAATCGGATTTGATTAGACCCAGGCAAAGTGGCAGAAAGGTACGTATGACGGGAATAAACCTGCCGATGATGATGGCCCCATGCTGTCGCTTATCAAAGTAAGAAGAAGCCATATTGAGGTAGCTTGATTTGAAAAACAGAGAATCCGGTCGGGATAGTAACCAAGTCCCTAATTTCAGCCCTATATAGTAGGAGACGATGTATCCAATGAATGCAGAAATGGCTATATAAACCACCAACAGATAGATGGAAACATCCAAAATCGGTAAACCACAGAGCATTCCTGCCAGAAACAAGAGCGAATCCCCAGGTAGAAAGAAGCCGAAGAATACGCCGTTTTCGGTAAACACGATCGCCAAAAGCACGATAAGTCCACCCCGATTGATAATCATGGCTGGACTCAAATGCTCCAAAATAGATTGAATAATTTCATACATGGAATTTTTGGCTTATACTTTTTGAGAAAACTTGGCTCGATTCAGAGAGATTTGATTAATTCTTGGTAGCATGTGGCATTTCGGTAGTGAATTCGGCACCCTGCAAGATCAAATCGGGATTTTCGACTATAGGGAGACCAAACTCACCCTCCCACTTTGCAATGACACTGGTAGCCAGGCAGGTACCAATCACGTTGACCGATGTCCTAACCATATCCAGGGCTTCCATCGCCTTGGGAAGGGCTGCCTCTGAACTCGTAGTGCCAAAGTCAATGGATACAGGTTCGGAGATGGCTTTCAAAAATTTGATCACCGGGATCTTTAGCAGCAGCGCAATAGGCATTAATACCAAGACCAAAAAGGCCAAGAGGGCCACGTGCAGGGTGGCAAGCAAATGAAAGAGATTGACCAAGATGCCCAGGCCCATTTCACCTACCGTGTAAGCGATCGCTGCTCCGACTCCGAATGGAGCAAAATACATGATGATTCGGGTGAAATTGAACATCACTTCGGACAGACTCTCCGTGAAGTACAGCATGACTTGCTTCTTTTTTCCATCCTTTACCAGGACCAATCCGATCCCGAAGAGAATACTGAATATGACGATTTGAAGAATTTCCCCTTCTCCGACCGATTTGGCAATATTTTCCGGGAAAATATGGAGGATCACTTCCTGCCAGGTTCTGGCCGTTCCCTGAAGCGGAACTTCACCTACAGGCAATTCGATGCCGGCACCTGCCTGAGAAATGTTGATGGCCAAAAGACAAATCAACAGTGCCAAAGTCGTGACGATTTCAAAGTACAAAAGCGATTTCCATCCCATTCTTCCCACTTGCTTCAAGTTGGAGTGGCCGGCGATTCCCACCACGAGCGTCCCAAAAATCAGGGGGTCGATCACGGTTTTGATCAGTTTGAGGAAAAGCTGACTGACTACTTTCAGATTCGTGGCCACCTCGGGAAAATCTGTTCCGATTGCCGTTCCGATGAGCATGCTGCCAAATATCCAGGTGGTGAGCGAAGCTCTTTTGAGGCAATAGCCCACCACAGCCACCAAGCCCAACCATCGACTGGTAAGCATCATCGGGTCGCCAACAGTACCCGGAAAAAGGAGATTGATAGCAATTAAAATGGCCGCTTGAGTAGCCAATACAGCTAATAGGATCAAGACCCCGCTTGATTTATGAAGTGACATAGAAATTAGATTTTGAAATACTGAATTCACTTCTGAGATAAACCGACTGTTCCGTTGGAAATCAAGGAGGAATTACCCTTGATCAGATTACGGATAAGGAGCCTTTGTTTAGAAGCGAATGATTTAATCCTTGGTTAGAATTGGGGATTACCTTGTAGGGAAAAGCGAAAGATCCCCTGGGCTAGGTGAAATAGTGGTGCGGAAAGGCAATGAGAAACGCGGGTAAACCTGTCTCGATGGTGTGTGCTGATTTTTGGTAGCAGCGTCCCAGAAATTGGCAATTGGCTGATAAGCCCGTAAGATTGGCAAAAAGAACCTTTAACGAATCAAACTTCTGAAGGGAGCGAAAAGCAGGTCTTTCAGGAATAAAACAGTTGGCTAAAGGTTCGCCGACTTCTCGAATGGAATAATGCTGAACAAAAAAATCTGAATTTGAAATCAGGCCGTTTTCCGGGACACTTTGATCCCAATGGCCAGGTAGCTGATCTTTTCCGAAGACCAAAGATCCGACTAGACTGAGAAATAAGAATAACGTCCCCAAAATCCGCATAAACTGCATTTGGGATTAAAGCTAGTAGAAAAAAAAGGATAAAAATTTAAAGTGGGTTCATTTAATTTTTTTTGCCTTTTAAATAGACAGATGCTTCTTCAGAGTTGTTAGAATTGGGTATTAGTTAAGGTCACCTTTTCATTTTTCCTCCTTGATTCAATAGGGTGTAAAATGATAACCTCGTAAATTAGATAAGATATTCCTGTCATTTTTATGCCCAAAATTCTGAAGTCTTCCAGTTATTTCCCCTTGCAGGTCACTATCGATGACCGTGAACCCGGTGTATTGGAACGTGAGTTTCGGGAATTGGGCAACATGATCATCCATCGAAAGCGGTTGGAAGTAGGGGATTTTTTGCTTGACGGAGATTTTTTGGTGGAGCGAAAGTCCATTCCTGATTTTTGTGTATCCGTCAAAGACGGACGATTATTTACCCAAGCCGGAAAATTGGTTAACAGCCGAATTCCTGCCTGCCTTATTTTGGAAGGGAAAAACAGGGAATTCAGGAAGACTGATTTTTCTCCAAAAGCAATTCAGGGGATAATGCTTTCCATTTCTCTTGCTTTCAAACTGCCGATTTTGCGGACTAAAAGCACACATGAATCGGTCGAAGTCATGCTTCAGGGCTATAAGCAACTTACCCGGGATAAACTGGAAGACCAGCGCTTTTATCCCAGACCTTTTCCTTCAAAATTGAAAAGAGATCCTCTTTTGGCTCAAAAGCTTCACATTTTGGAAGGGTTTCCGGGAATTGGTGTGGACAAGGCAGAAAGGCTTTTGACGAAATTCGGAAGTCTTCAGGCGATTTTCTCTGCTAGTTCTGATGTCTTACTTGAAACACCGGGAATAGGTAAAAAGACCGCTGAGGGTATGCTTGAAATTCTTAAAAAATAAGTGTCTGCATGGAAAATTAGGGCTGAAATTAGGATCACGTGTGTGGAGACACTCACGTGGGTGAACATTTCATTCCGCATCAGTGAGTGGCCCAACTTCCGCCGCAGTGAGTGTCATCACTCACTGCGGCGGAAGTTGGGCTATTTACTAGATATTGAAAATAAAAGTGTCATAAATTGAAGTTATGGCCCTTTTTTTTGATGCATTATATCTAGTTAATAGACTAGATATGGGGTATCTAACCAAAATACAGCGAATCAATAGAGCCAAAAGTGAACAGTGGTATGTCAATTTTCCCGCGGCTGTGGCTCAGGCCATTGAGTTTCAACAAGGAGAAGTGGTGGAATGGATCATCGACGACCACCAACGCCTGGTGCTTCAGCGCAGTGATCAGTCTGTTGCAGACCTTAAAAAAAAAACTCCCCAAGAAGACCTAAAAGGCGTATTGGAGGGGATTTTTTCAGAATGCCAATCCTGCTTCAAGCAGATTCGGACTTGGCAAAGAGCCGCAAAGCTGGTTAACGGTGTACTTTCCTGTATGGGGCGTTCCACCATTACCGGTTGGCTGACTGCGAGTGGGATCAGTTTAAGGATTGGTCGGCTGCTTATCGCCTTTTTAAAGGGGACAGGATGGATATTGCCGGGATTTTCGGTGTCATCCGAAGGAAAGTTGTCGGATTGGCTGATCCGGTACAGCGGTATGTTTTTGCCCACATGGATGACACCCTATTACGAAAAAAGAAAAACGTATTTGGTGCCCGTTGGCTCAAAGATGCACTTGGGCCACCTTTCCAGATTAATCTGGTTTGGGGACTGCGTTTCATTCAGCTTTCATTGTCCTGTTTTTCAAAAATGGGCTCGGTACAGGCCAGAGCTATTCCCATATATCTTCATCATTGTCCCACCGTAAAAAAGCCCGGTAAAGCAGGGTGAGAACAGGATTGGGAACTGTTTCGGGAAACTCAGAAAAAAGCTAAGCTCAGTGTCATCGGTGCTCAACGGATCAAGCTCCTGCGTGAAAATCTCGATCAGGACGGGTTCACCGACAAGGAACTGGTGGTCAGCGTAGACGGAAGCTATACCAATGAAGCGGTTCTAAAGAAACTTCCTTCAAACACCATCCTGATCGGCAGAATCCGAAAAGACTGTAGCCTCTTTCTTCCTCCTGAACCACCCACATCCGGAAAAGGACGCAAAAAAGTCTATGGAAAGTCGCTGCCAACTCCGGAGCAAATCCGCCAGTCCGATGACTATTCTTGGGTAAAAGTGCAGGCATGGGCAGCAGGAAAAGTTCACGAGTTTGAACTTAAAGTAATCCCAGCTGTCCGCTGGAGAAAAGCCGGAAACAAAGATCTTAAACTGGTCATCATCCGTCCGATTTCCTATCGTAAAACCAAAAAATCACGCCTGCTATACCGGGATCCGGCATACCTCATCTGTACTGAACCGGAGCTGGAATTAGCCACGCTCCTACAAGCCTATCTCTGGAGATGGGAAATCGAGGTCAACTTCAAAGACGAGAAAACTATCCTTGGATGCGGGGAAGCTCAGGTCAGAACCCGGCAAGCCTGTGAAAAGGTCCCCGCATTCCTCACTTCCGTTTATTCCATGCTTCTGCTGGCCGCAGAAACTACCAAGAACCAAGTCCTACCCCGGCCAAAGTGGTATAAATCAGAGAAATCAGTCCTACAACAACCGGAGACATCCTCAACCAATTCCGCGCAATAAACTGGGTCCACACTTCAAAAATCAATTTCTCAGACTTCGTAAACATCCAGAAAAAAATGCAAACCCTCAAAAAATCAGATAATCCTATCCTATCAGCACTGTTTCATGCTAGAAATTAGCCAAACTTGAGTGGGTGGAATTGCAAATTCCACCTAGCGTCCACTTGAACTTCAAAGCTGCTGAGGAGATTCTACGCCAGAGGGGGGGCTTTTGCCCAATAGCCATTACGTTTACCCTGTTCATTCATTGCCCAAGCAATCGCTTCCTCGGTGGGAGAGGAGACGAGTTCGGAAGGGAAACTGAACTTCCCGACCTGCTCCATGTTGAAGGATTGAGAGAAGATCGGGTGGGAAACAAATAGAAATAGGAAAAGTAGGAGGAGGGTGAAGGGCCAATTTGGCCAGATGGCGGCCATAGTTGGTGACCGTGCTTTGACTTTTGCCAGCCACAGTAACTTTTTGCTCAAACTTGGCTAGCAGTTCAGCAAATCCAGCTATCTTGGAGCAAGCGGTCTGGAGGAGGTTATCTTTTTTTTCATGATGAATAAGAGTTAATGAATGAGTTAAAAAGTTACGGGCTTCCGACTGCTAATCGAAGAAACTACCGCAGGTTTAGTGCAATATGGGTTTTGCAAAAGTGGCGGTTCAGTGCTTCTATGGCAGTTTAGTGAAAGATTCAACAATAGAAATTCTATTGAAATTTTGTGCTAAAATCCGTCACATCCCAAATCTGCAAACAGTTGGTGGCAATGTGGCCGGGACAATGAAGCCATCCAAACGTTGAACAAAAATTATTCACATGTACAACATTAACTGCTTCATAAGAGGACAATTAACGTTGGACAAAACAGAATGGTCGAAAATGAACGAAATCTTCGACAGATGAGAAACCTAATTTTATCCATTATCCTCCTTTTGACTTATTCTTATTGTTTGGGACAGAATCTTAAGACCTTCAATAATGGCCCATTAAAATTGTACTATGAAGAATATGGTAAAGGGCCCGCACTTTACATTTTGTCAGGCGGACCAGGAGAAGCACCCGAACATCCATATCGCCAAATCGTAGACAGCCTTAAATCATTTTATACCTGTATTCTAATGCATCAAAGAGGTTCGGGAAAATCAAGAGACATACCTATAGATCATACGACAATATCAATCAAGAACTACACGCAGGATATTGATCTATTAAGGAGGCATCGAGGTGATAAAATAGTTACATTATTAGGAATATCATGGGGTGGGTTGTTGGCTATGAATTATGCCATACTTCATCCGGAAAATGTTTCAAATCTCATTCTTGTAAGTTCGGCTCCTCCATCGTATACAGTATGGAACGTACTTTATGACAATCAATTTGCGAGACGGTCTAAACCAGAATTGGACTCAATGGCCGTCCTGCAAAAATTATTTTCAACAAAGACCGAAAGAGAGTTGGACTCCCTTAAGTTAGTAGCTCAAAATTGCAAAGAAGTTGTTGCATACAAGGAGTTTATTGCTCTCCACGTCCGAGCGATGTACTATGACAGAAGCAAAATATCAAAAAAAAACTTCAACGACCTTTTTTACAGTTTCAATTTTCAACCAATTCCAATAATTGACAAGGAAATATTAGAAACCAAGTGGGATATCACAAGTGAACTTAAAAAATTAAAAACACCAGCTCTTATCGTTTATGGTAGACAAGATGACCAAGGCGAATCGACTTTTTACCTTCAAAAGGAAAGTCTGAGGTTTAGTGAAACACATGTAATAGAAAAATGCGGACATGAAATTCTAGAGGAACAACCTGCTGAGTTTTTTAAAATACTTATGGACTATGTTAAGCGGACGAGAAACTGAAAAGCGTGTGCATCGCCACACAGCCACCACCAACATGTTTCTTCAATGGTTCGGTGACGTGTAAGCTATAAGTTTTTATCTTCGTTCCACGTTTGGTTTCGTGGGACAGGATGCGGCTTCCGAAGCACACCACTGCAGAGACATTAGCGTTAGCATCATTGGCAGAAGGCCCAATACAAACAGACAATTTTAAATGACAGAAAGAACTTTAATCAAAAATATTAGCATCGTTAACGAAGGACAAATAATCCTTGCCGACATTCTAATTGACAATGGCGTAATTCAAAAAATTGGACTGCTCGCAGACATTACTAATTCAAAAATTATTGACGGAACAGGAAAATATTTATTTCCGGGCATCATTGACGGACAAGTTCATTTTCGCGAGCCTGGCCTAACCCACAAAGCAGACTTATATACAGAAAGTAAGGCTGCAATTGCAGGTGGCGTGACTTCTTTCATTGATATGCCCAATACGTTTCCGAATGTATTGACCATAGACATACTCAATGAAAAATATCAAATAGCATCAGAAAAATCCCTAGCCAACTATGGTTTCTTTTTAGGTGTTAATGGTGACAATCTCGACTACGTAATCAACCTCGACACATCAAAACTTTTAGGCGTTTCCGATGACGGACTTTACTTTACCAAGAAAGGAAACCTACTTGCCGACAATCCGGATACAATGGAAAAACTATTTGCGAACTGCAAATCAATCATCGCCATACATTCCGAAAAAGAACAAATAGTTGAAGAGAATGAAAACATATATCGTGAAAAATATGGCGATGATGTGCCTGTTGAATTTCATCCAATCATTAGAAGCGAAAAAGCCTGTTACGAAGCAACTAAAAGAGCAATAGACTTAGCAAATAAGCACAAGGCACGACTTCACATTCTGCATTTGACCACAGAAGCGGAAACACATCTTTTCCGTAATGACATTCCGCTTGAAGAAAAAAATATAACGACAGAAGTATCGGTTCATCACTTGTGGTTCTCCGACACAGATTATAAGCGTTTAGGAACTCTAATAAAATGGAACCCAGCTATAAAAACAGAAAAAGATAAAAAGGGATTATTGAAGGCGTTGTTGGACGATAGAATAGACTTAGTAACGACAGACCACGCACCACATACCTTAGAGGAAAAACAGAAACCTTATTTTCAAGCAATGTCAGGTGCTCCAATCGTTCAGCATTCGTTAAACATTATGCTTGAGTTCTACAAACAAGGACTTATTTCGTTAGAGAAAATCGCTCAAAAAATGTGTCATAACCCAGCGACACTTTACCGAATTGAGAAAAGAGGTTTTATACGTGAAGGCTACTTTGCAGACCTCGCTATTGTTGACTTAAATTCAAGTTGGACAGTTAGTAAAGAAAATATTTTATCCAAATGTGGTTGGTCACCTTTAGACGGAACAACATTTCAAACAAAAGTGACCCATACATTTGTAAATGGCAACTTAGTTTACGACAACGGACGATTTAACGAAACAAAAAAAGGAGTGGCGTTAACAAAAAAGAATAATTGAGTTTAAGTTCAATGTTTCAAAACAGAAAATTACTTATTGCAACAAAGCATCAAAAAGAAAATGTGATTGCCCCAATTCTTGAGAAGGAATTAGGCGTAATCTGCTTTATTGATGAGACCTTTGATACCGATACTTTGGGAACATTTACGGGTGAAATTGAAAGAGAACTTGACCCTATTTCAACCGCCAGAGAAAAGTGTCTAAGGGCAATGAAAATGAATGACTGCGATTTGGGTATTGCGAGCGAAGGTTCTTTCGGACCGCATCCATCCTTGTTTTTTGTGAGTGCTGATGATGAATTCTTGATTTTTATTGACAAGAAAAACAATCTGGAAATAATAGCCAGAGAATTGAGTCCTGAAACTAATTTCAATGGTAAAGAATTAAAAACCGAGAGTGAACTTTTAGATTTTGCAAATTCAATCGGATTCCCGGCACACGGATTAATTCTTCGCAAAACAAAAGATGATGTTTCTGAAATCCGTAAAGGAATAACTGACCTTGAATCGCTAAAGACGGTCTTTAACCATCTACACTCCAAATATCACGCTGTTTATGCGGAAACAGATATGAGGGCTATGTATAACCCAACACGAATGAAAGTGATAAAGAAAGCCGCAAAGAAGTTGGTTGAAAAAATTAAGTCCGCCTGCCCTGAATGTCAAATGCCAGGTTTTGGAATCACGCAAGCAAAAAAAGGACTTGAGTGTAGTTTATGCGGATCCCCGACTAATTCAACCCTGAGTTATATTTATCAATGCCAACATTGTAAATACACTAAGGAAGATATGTTTCCAAATAAAAAGAAAACAGAAGACCCAATGTATTGTGACTATTGTAATCCATAAAAAAGTGACACAAAGATTGGAAATAATAAATAGCAGACCGAAAAACAAATCCACAGCAACTAAAAAACAACTAGGTTTTCGTTGCGCGCGAAGCACGAACAATGAAACCGCTTCCCGAAAGCATTCGGGACGGTGAAGTATTTATGGGGATTGAGTCGTTTTTTTTTGTGCCAAACGATGTGTCCGATTAGATTAAAGTTTTAGCAAATTAGACAAATCGCCAAAAAAATGGAATGAGCATACCGAAGCATTTTTTGGACAAGAACTGGATAGGTTGGTAACTAACGCAACGCTACTATATGAAACGGTCAATAAAATAGGCTCAGAGCGAGAATTAAAATTAAAATCATAGAGAATGGAAACTTACAAAATTCAAATCATAGAAACCGTAGTAGTTTTGGTTGGCTACATAGCTACACATTTCTTGACTAAAATAGTTATCAACAATACACTGAAAAAAACTCATTTGCAGCGAGGCAGAAGAAAAACTATTGTGAAAGCCATGCATCTATTTTCTTTCATTACTGTAGCCATTCTGCTATCGGCAGTGTGGGGGCTTAAACAAGGTGAAATAGCTATTTTCGTTGGCACTATCCTGACTGCATTAGGCATCGTTTTTTTTGCCCATTGGTCATTACTCTCGAATGTTACATCAAGCCTATTATTGTTTTTTAATCACCCAATAAAAATAGGAGATACAATAAAAATATTAGACAGAGATTTCCCCTTTGAAGGAGAGGTGTCTGATTTGACCTATTTTTTTATCCATTTAAAAACGGAAAATGAAGAAATAATTACCATACCGAATTCTATTTTATTTCAAAAATCAGTTTTAGTTATAGAAAAGAATAGGAATTTACTGTCATCCGAGTAAAAAAAACCACTATAAGTCCGCATTCTTGAAATAGTACAAAACAGGAAAAGCGGAACCACCGATTTGGTAAATTCCGATTGGATGATTGGGTGTGAAATCTGGAATCGACCCAATCATCTGCACAATGAAAAATCCTGCTAAATCGAATGAATTTGACTCAAGCTTAAGTATTTTAGTGCGAGAGGATATTTGACCTTGGCTGTCGAAAGTCTTGCATACAGAGTCCACTGCGGCCCTTGAGTGTGTCACATGTGCGGACGGTGAGGGAAGGTCTGAGGAGATCCCCATTTCTTGACCCTCTGGAGGTAATTATTAGGTTAAGGCTTCAATTACATGTCTTCAGTTAAACAATTTAAAAATCAAGTTTATGCCAACAAAAGGTCAAACTATAATCAACCCGACAAATGGTGATTCTTATGAATTTTTAGAAACGGCCAAGGATTCTAATGGAGAACGAATAATCATGAAAGCGGTCATAAAGAGTAAAGGACAGCTCGTTCCTAAACACTTTCATGTTTTCCAAGACGAGACTTTTGAAGTTATTTCAGGCCAACTTACAGTTTTATTCGAAGGCAAAACATATAAACTGTCGGCAGGAGAAAAAATAACATTACCCAAGAATGTTCCCCATAATCATTATAATGATGAAATCATTTCGGTAACATACCTTCATTCTGTTACGCCCGCATTGGATTTTGATTATTTGATTGAAAATTTAGTAGGATTGGCTGCCGACGGAAAAAGCAAAAACGGAAAATATGGCTTAGTTCAGGAGCTGGTTGCTCTTAAGTACCTTGACAGCAAATCATATCTTGCTGATATACCAATTGGAGTACAAAAAATACTAATGAATATCATTGCTCCAATTGGTCGGCTTTTGGGTTACCGAGCGATTTATAAAAAGTATTCAGGAATTGAAAAATAAAATTGACTCACCACAAAGTTTTTGTTGCGTGCGCAGCTTGCTTGCAGAGGTAGAAACAATGAATTGCGAAGTATTCGGGGAATGCTATAAAATCAATCTTCAACCCGAAAAATGCATAACCAATTCTACGCCACGGCACACAAGATATTCCGGTCAGTAATTGCTTCGAAATCAGTCACTACCTTGCTGTTTTTGACAATACCTATCAGTAGACAGGGTCACCATATCCGACATGGTGAGGGCCGTGGAGTTCGCTCCACCCATGCGGACAAGTGTCGTCGGTTATCCCCTGCGGTCTAAGTATATTTGATCTATTGCCAGCTTCGGGGATAATCACCTAATAATATAAGTTTTTTGCTCTTCTTTTTTTTTATCAGCGTTATCTTTCTCTTTTGGATAGTAACTTTTAGACCATCAGCTCAATCCGGTTAATTGGTTCAGTTCGTTTATTGAAAAATGAGTTTCAATAAACCAAAACCAAAAAAACCAATGAAAAAACCTATGTACAAAACCTTCATTGCCAGCCTGGTGGGCTTGGCGATGATCAGCTGCCAAACAATGTCAGAAGAAACCCCCATGAATCAGACATTTGTGGATGGTGTATCCGAGGGAGGTAGTGGAGACGAAAATGCCCGTATGGGGTTCGGGTCTGAATTTGGAGTTTTTTTGATAGGAACTGAAGAAGTTACCGGAGGAAGCCCCAATATTTTAGGGTCTTCAGGTGCAGGAACAGCATCATTTACGGTCAGTCCTGACGGGAATTTGTTGATGTATGAAATCAGAGTTTCAAACACAAAAGACATCATTTTCGGACATCTTCATTTAGCTCCTGCCGGAGTAAATGGGCCTGTGATTTTGGATATACTTGGAGCCAACCAGGCTTAAATAATGGTGTCATTGCCATGGGTGAAATCCGCAAAGAGGATATCAAAAATGGGTTTACGGTAGCTCAGCTTGTAGAAGAGTTCAAGGCGGGAAACATCTATGTAAATATTCATACTGATGCGAATCCCGGCGGAGAACTCAGGGGTCAGGTAAGTGTGGTAGATCCCGGTGCAAACAAAAACTTCACTGTGAAGCTTTCCAGTGCCAATGAAGTTCCGGCAGTAATGACAAATGCGGCAGGCTTGGCAAGATTTCAGTTTAACGCCAAGGATTCCAATATGGACTTTCAGATAAATGTGAGTCAGATTTCCTCCAATATTCTGTTTTTCCACATCCATATTGGAAAGCCCGGTTTTAACGGCGGAGTGGTGTTTACGCTAAAAGGAGAAGTAGTGCCATGACCTTTTAATGGGGTCTATGCCAATGGAAGCATCACAGCAGGGATGCTGTCCGGTCAGTTTCTTGGAGGGGATTTGATGATTTTGAAAGAAGCCTTCCGTACCGGTAATGCTTATGTGAATGTGTATACCGCAAACTTCGGTTCCGGTGAATTAAGAGGTAATTTCTAATTCTGATTATCCGCAAACCTGCCCGTAATTAAGAAATATCCTTTTGAAGTTGCGGCTAATCGACCACAGACGACGGTCGACGGTCCGCGATATTTAATAGGGTTACTGGTAAAAAAGAAAATCTACAAATTTCTAATCATTCATGAGCCGAAATTTGCCAGACCTAGCGAAAAAGTATCCCACCAAAGTCAAACAGGATGAATTTATTTTTGAAAACCGGAGTGAAAGCTTCGGTTTTTTTTCATCAATTGCGATCGAGGTACCCTATTTTAAGCTTAATAGTTGGGCTATTTTAGCCTTTTGAAAAAGAAAATGATTGTTCCCAATGACACTAGGGGCCGAATTTCATATTGATTTCACCTCGACTTGGTTCGACTTCGCTCACCAACCTTAGCTCGGTGCCCCTTGTTTAGCTTTATGAGAGGCTGTCTGATAATTGTTGTTTGTCACATTGAGTGCCCGCCTCCCGGAGGGCATGAAGTCGAAATGTGCCTGGATTGGCTGTAAATGGCCCTCGACTCCTGTCACACTGACCCTTCGACTCCGCTCAGTGTGTCTGGAGTCGAAGGATCAGGCTGACATCTTCTGACCATTTGAAACAACCTCTTTTTTTTAAATTTAGAAACCAAGGTTTTCCTTCGGCCAAAATCATTCCACCCGCTTATTCGTCTTCAGGTACGCCATCAAGTTGACAATCTCCTCTTTGGTCAAATTTTCAAATAAGCCAGCAGGCATCATGGACACATCCGTGACTTCCCGGGAGAGGATGCCGGATTTGTTGATGATGAGCTGATCCTGACCTACGATCCGTATGGTGACTTGGCGTTCGTTTTCCGAAATGATATTTCCGGAATAGGTCCTGCCATCCCGGGTATTGATCACGACCATTTTGTAATCATCCTGAATTTCGGCACTGGGCTCCAGCACATTCATCAGGATATATTCCGGATCGGTTCGGTTGGATCCTGTGAGATCCGGGCCGATGATTCCGCCTTCTCCGTACATTTTGTGGCAGCTTCCGCAGGATTTTGAAAAGACCGTTTTTCCGGTTTTGAGATTGGCGGAATTCAGGGCGGAAGTACTGAGCATGGCGCGATAGTTCGCATAGGCTGCTTTGTCGCTGGGCACTTGCTCAATCGGTCCCCATACTTCAATAAATCCACTTCCCACTACCCGCAGCAGCTGTCGGGCGACACTTGCTGGAACTTCCGACTTGGCGATTTTTTTGGATTTGATTTCCTGGGTGAGCATATTTCCATAGCGCGCCCGGGAGGACAGGGTTTGCATGGCTTCAAGTTTTTCCGTGGGGGAAAATTTCGGATAGTTTTCCAAAAGTAGTTTTCCCAGGGACTCATTATCGAAAGCTGCGACCGATCGGATGACATCTAGTCTCATGCTTGGTTCCTGCAGCAGGGCAGGGATTTCCGCCGGCAATCCTTTCTGCTGTTGTGCGCTGAGTGTTTGCAGGGCTTTGATTCGTTGATCTCGGGTCGCTGATTTGTTTTTCAGCATCGCAAAAGCGCGTTGGGTGGCTTCTTTATCACCAAATAAACTGGAAATTTCTGTGGCTAAGTCCTGCTGTTTTCCTCCTGACTTTTGAAGTTTTTCAGCTACTGCCTTCCAGTTAGCCGGAGTTTTGAGATCTGTTCGCCCCTCCATTCCGCTCAGCATACCCGACATGAGCAATTCGGTATTGGGGCCACCTCTGCCGATCAAGGCGACCAGTTTTTCAATCTGATCTCCGTCCACAGCCCGTCTGCCCATATTTTGGGTGACAAAAGGGAGCTTAGATTTGGGAGCCAATTCAAGGAATTTATCTGCACTTTGAGCAAAAAGAGGCTCGACACCATACCAAAGCATTTTAGGCAGATTGTGGTCTTTATTGTCTTCGGCATGCTGAATCAGACTTTCTGCCAATGCCCATTTTTCGGAAGTGGGAATTCTTTGCAAAGCCGCAGTCAGATAAAGCCGAACCACAGGGGAGGGGTCTTTCGCTGCCATTGACTTAAATTTTGTCAGGGCTTCCTGAGAAGGTTTCATGTCTTCGCAGAGCAGTTGGATCGCCCATGCCCGTATGTAAGGTTCGGTGTCAGAAAGTGAATTGATCAATTCCTTTTCTGAAAATCCTCCGGTCTGATGCAGGGTCCACATGGCCCTAAGCCTCCAGTCGGGATTTTTATCTTTTTCAAAAATCGATTTCAAGGCCGGATTGGTCCTTGTATCCAACTTTTTGTTTACCGCCCGCTTGTGCAAAATGCCCCGCGCTCTGCGGGCATGCCAGTCAGAAGTATTGGTCTGCAAGGCCACCAGTTGGGCATCCGTCATTTTGTTCAAATCACTGTATCTGCCGGGAAAATTTTGCGCAAGTGATTTCTCCGGCATAATTCTGAAAATCCGGCCCGTCTCCTCATTCAACACTTCTTGGCCACAGATATCGGCATCATGCCAATCTAATACGTAAAGTCCCCCGTCCGGGCCAATCTCCATGCTGAATCCTACCCATTGGGCATTATTGGCCAACATGAATTCATCGCCGTGTTTTCCTTCAAATCCGGAGCCTTTTGGGATCAGAATGTCTGACAGGACACCATGCTCGTGGATGTTTGCCATGAAAATCCTTCCCTGTTCCTCTTTGGGAAAAGCATCGGACTGGTAAACCCGTGCGCCTCCATGGGCGGAACGGTGGCTGTGGTTGGCGATGGTTTTGATATCCTCGTACACGAAGGGATTGAAATGCTGCCCGCCCTGACGGTGGTAGATTCCTCCTGGTACCACATGCCAAAGGTGGGGAATCACACAGGCACTCATGAAAAGTTGACCTTTGGCATCGTAGTCAATCCCCCAGGGATTGCTGAATCCATGGGCTACGACCTCAAACCTGTCCTTGACCGGGTGATAGCGCCACACGCCACCGTTGATGTTCACTCCGTCTTTTTCCAAAATGTCTTCCGGAAAAGGATCCTTGTGGTAATAAAGCTTGGAATCTCCATCACCCTTGGGTTTACGGATTTTGGAAGGGGTAGCAAAACCCTGTAGGCCGTAAAGCCAACCATCCGGACCCCAATGCAAGCTGTTGAGTGTTTCGTGGCGATCCCGGATTCCCCAGCCGGTCAGCAGAATTTGGATGTCTTTCATATCGGCCTTGTCGTCCCCGTTTTTGTCAGGTACAAAAATCAGATTGGGCGGTGCACCGATAAAGACCCCGTCAAATCCCACTGCGATTGCCGCAGGGAAAGCTAATCCTTCCATGAACACCTTCTGACTGTCGGCCACTCCATCCCCATCGGTATCCTCCAAAATCAGGATTCGGCTGTCTCCGGAGTTGGAGAAACCGTCCCCCCGGGACTCATAATCCTTGTTTTCGGCAATCCAAAGTCTTCCCCGATCATCCCAGCAAAAAGCCATGGGCTGGGTCATCATAGGTTCGGAGGCCCAGACATTTACCTTGTATCCTGCCTTGACAGTCATCGCATCTACCGCTTCTTGGGCAGTTAGAAATTTCGCATTTCGCCCTTCTTGTTGAGCCAGACCCCAAAGTTCGGTGGTCGAATACATCCCTTCTCTTCCGGAGAATTTTCCCCAGGCTTCCGTCAATGCCACATCATTTATATCACCGGAATGGACTAAAAGGCGAAGTTTGATGGTCTCTGTTTTGCCCTGATCGATGGTCCAGTCTCCATCCTTGGTAAATGCGGGCCCCAAGCCCAACTGACCGTCCACGCGCCATTTATTGGGATAGCCTCTGTTTTCTGGATGATCAAAAACTGCTATGTTGGCCCGGTTTTCCCTGCCGTCCACCGTCATGCCCACATTGATCCACATGGAAGGCTGACCTTCTGCTTGGGCATTTTTTTGTCGGGCCGCATTGATTATTTCCCCGTCAATTCCTTCTTTCCAGGGCATTCGGATGAATAGGCTTCCATAGTCATATTGTCCAATCGTCACCTGCGTTTTTGCTTCCCCTTTCCATTCCAGATCCAGGATATATTCCCCGTTCACTTCAGCCAAAGACCAGTTTTGGGTTTCCTCCATCACCGGATTTCCAAGGGAATCCAAAAGGTGATATATCGTCTGCCATTTTACCTGTTGACCGCCTTCCTCCACGATATTCAGCGCTACTTTTTTCCAATAGTCGCCCTGAGGATTGTGAAAGTAATCCCGGCCGTTGACCCGGGTTAGGCCCCAGTAGAGTCCGGTCTGATGTTTATGGTGGCCGGGACTGTATTCGGTCAGCACACCTTTTCCATCGGGAGCAATAATGGGGTGGATGTAGGGGCGAAAATCATCTTTTGCATTTTGGGTCAGAAGGGGATCTGTTTCTCCCTGCCTATAAACTGATATGGTGCCATCAGCTTCATTTTGGACAAGTGTAAGGAGGGTAGGTTCTGTTGAGATTTCAGCTTGCTTGGGGGCTTTTGGCTTACAGTAGAGAAGAATACCTAAAAGACAAAAGAGCGAAAGCCAGGAAATACGTGCTGGATACATAAGCTTGAGGTTGATTGGGTTGAGGTAGAATATCAGACGAATCGGTATGATAATTCCATTCTTAATCAGCAGGAAAGTTTCCGAGGATCGGTAGGACCAATGGGATCACCGCAGGGATTGTTTTTTTCCTTTGCCTCCTGACAGCGCTTGCAAGCCTGATCGAAGTTGTAAGTTGGACTTGGAGGATTTGGAGTGAAAAAGAGATCCATTTGAGCCAGCGCACATAATGTGAGGGCATCTTTTGGATCCGGAGGTGTCGGAGCCCCGGTTCCGGTTTCGTTTCCATACCATCTTTTACAGGCTTGTGCCTTGGCGTCTTCGGGTTCCAGATTCGGATTTTCGGTATAGAGTTTCAGGAAAGTTGCCGCCACTAAATCCTGCGCTTCATATTGCCTGATATCAGGAATCTGCGATGGGTCTTTGGTGCATTTTCCGGTCACTCCGGCAGCAATCATGTGATTCCCGATGAAATAAGGTGTTTCACGCTTGGAATCAGGAAAGACTCTAAACTTACCTGTCTGCATCACATCGACCAGTGGAATGGAGTAGGGGACACCACTTTGTTCACCTGTATCAGTAGGTAAGATATCAGTGTAGGCCGTCCTAAACCAACCCGGAGCCTGTGGATCATAGAGCGGTGAGCCGCAAATCAAAAGTGGCAAAGTGTATTTGCTGTCTTCGGGCCATCCCGGAGGGCTCAGGTAAAGTTCCAACATGGATTTGATATAATCCCGGTCTCTTGGCCCGTCAAAGAATGCAGAAGCCATCATGATCGGCATGTAGTCATTTGGATATTCACTTTCGCCCGAACCCGGGGCAGCCACCGGATTGACATCGATGAAGGTTTTGTAAAGATCGACTTCATCAGCCGGGACTCCGGCCGCGGATAGCATCCTTCCCCAACGCTGCATCGTCATGGCGTTTTCAAAAGTGCCTGCCTGTAGCACTGCCCAAGGTGGATAATGAAGTAAAAGCAATCCTTTTTGCCCGATCACATTTAGTCCCAAGGGTGGAAAAAGCGTCCACTTGGAGGTGCCGTCATTTGGATTTTTATTGACGGAGTAGTTGTTCATGGGATTCCAAACGCCAAAGCGTTCCATCAATTTCTTGCCTCGAATGGCTTTTTGTGAATTGGAAGCATCGAATATCCGGAAATGGCGATTTCCAAATGTCTTTAAAACTTCCAATGATGCCGTACCGCTGAGTTCGATGATGTATTCTCCATTTTCTTTTTTGACATTCACCTGATCGATGCCGCTGATCCTGTCGGCTGCCAGGGAGTTTTTGGTGTAATGGGCAATGACATCAGCCCTGGTTTTAAAATTCAGGTCTTTATTGGCGAATTTTGCCGCAGGAAAAAGCTCATTCAGTGCCCGGACAGGCCCGAGAGAATACCGATAAGTGGTCATGGTTTTTGGGATGAATAGTTGCTTGCAGGTGTCTGCCAATCTGAAAAGTCAGAAATCACATTCAGTCCCTCAGTACTGACTTTATCATTGGGATTCCAGGTGGTTTTCACCCAAAAGTTCAATGCATTTGGATAATGTTGGTTGAATAAAACTGAGTTTCCAGGCTCATTGTCAAAGGTCGCCACAACAGTACCCTTTAAGGAGTTGATCTCAGCCAAAGCTTCAGATTTGTAATCTACATCGGTTTGGGTTTTCTCTTTTTTCAATTTCAATTCGCAACGCCCTTTCCAAAATGGGAATCCTCTATTGGTAAAATCCAGAGCAGTTCCCAGTCCCATCCCGTTTTTCAGCCCGGGATCTCCGATATGTCGACCGGTGAGGTAGAATATCATCGCTCCGGCATCATGGCAGGCATTTGCAAAGTCAACTGCGCCGGGATTTGGCAAATCAAGTGAAGCATAGTCATCGGTGAAAAAAGTATTGCCCCAATAGGCAATGAAAGGGGCGATTGAGGCAGAATTAGCATCTAATCCGGCTTGGGTAAGTGCAAACTTCACACTCCAATTCATGTCGGAGAGGCTCAGCTTGGCAGCTACTTTTGCAAAATCAGGAAATTGATCGCTCTGGTCCGCGGCAAAATTCTGAATAATGGTCAAGTTTCTGCGGGCAGTTGAGAACAGCGTGTCGTCCAAGTCAAAAACCACAATCGGCAGCAGGTTTTCTGATTTGATGGCAGGAATGACTTTTTGAAGTGGGGAAAAATCTGTCATGTAAGATTTGTTGGGTTAAAAATATGTGAATAGAATAATCCAGAAGTTAGAATAATGGATCAATAAATCAATGATTTACCTTCTAAAAATCTTGCAACCGTCGCTTCAGCAACAGATTTTCGTTGTGAGGTGAAGGTGTTGTAATAATTTTCCAAATTTAATTTTGAATCCTTGCAGGCAAATTCCTCCTCGAATCCAGCCATCCCGTCCAAAGCCAGCTTCATCAACTTACCGGATATTCCAAAGATCTCATTGGATTCAAATCCGAAGGATGATTTCTCCCAAATTGCGTTGATTTCTTTCTGAAAGGGCAAAAGCAACTCCAATACTTTTTCCAAGGAATCATTGGAATAGAGAAGACCTGTATAAAAAAATGCAGGTACCAATTGCCATTCCCGGGGTAATGCATCTGCCGTTCTGATTTCCAAAAATCCTTTAATTCTCACTTCAGGATAAAGTAAGGATAGATGATTTTCCAAGTCGTCCCATGATGGAGAAAGTCCCGCAATAGGATTTTTTAACCAATAGTCAAAAGTGAAATCAACCGGGAAAACACGATCTCCCAAGGCCCTGATATGAAGGATTGGGGCCTTCATGGCAAAATCCAGATATGTTTCTATTAACTGACTTTTTTCGGGTAGTCCATCAAAGGGTTCAAGCCCTCTTACCCCTGTTCTTGAGGAATCAAGTTGTTGCCACAGATAGCTTCGATGTGATTTCCGAGTGGTAATTTTCCCTTCCAAAATCCCTGAATTGGCGAAAATTGCCGTGGCAAACGGTGCCAAAAGATTTGCCGCCACAATCCGTTTAACTTGGGTTGATTCAGCCAATCCCAGGTCTAGATTGACATGAAGCGAACAAGTCTGCCGCATCATTTGAACACCATATGGACCCAATCGGGAAAAGTATTCTTGCAATGCCCGGTACCGGGGCTTGTCTAATTGAAGTCCGATTTGTGTGAGATCAAACCATGGATTTGTGCCCAATTGGGAAAAGTATATCTGATGTTCGCTTGTAATACGGTCTAAAATATCCTGTTGAAGTCTGAGCTGAGCGATCAACTCCGGCAGGGTTTTACAGGGAGAGGTGGCAATTTCCAGTTGTCCTCCCGGCTCATATTGAAACAAACTTCCGTTCGGGAATCTGATTGGAGCAAGACTTCCATTGTTGCTAAAATCAACTTTTCCATCCATCAAGGCGGAGGCTTTTTCCAGTTCTTGATGCAAGGATAATTTCTCACCTTTCAGCGGGATTGGAATAGCTTTAGTTTTTTCATAGTCTGTAAACCGAACAGGGAAAGCTTCCAGTTCAACGCCTATTTTGTCCGAATTTTTTTGAGACGCACCCGAATCAGTCTTAGGTTCAAAAAGAGTTTGCGCGAGAAAATTTCGACATCCATCGAGCGTAAGTTTTTCAATTTTCATTGGTTCAGATGACAAAAAAGTATTCAGTTAGGATAGGTCTTTGTGAGGATTGGATTCAATATTTTTTTCAACAATCTGGATTTGATCAAGGAAATTCCAAAGGTCGGGATCCCGAAAAGCCAAACCGCCTCCGCCTCGGTTGGCTTGGCTGAGTTGTCGGTTGATGTCGGATACGATGATGTATCCCGGTTCGATACTAGGAGTAATTCCCCATTTCGCATGATCTTTTTCGAATGCCCAAGAAAATCCTGTCAGTCCGATTTTGCTGAGATCCACATCCACAATGTCCTCTGTAATATCCTGTACTTCGGAATCCAAATCACCGAATACTATTCCTCTCCGCCAGGATTCCACATCGATGTCACACTTAAGCGTAGGGCCAACCAGATCCTTCCAGAAGTCCCTGCCGACTTTACTTCCCTTTGGAGCTTTGCTCCATCTCCTGTTTTTGGCTATCAAGTTAAACTCGATTCCATTGTGAGTATTAAATTGAAAATGAACAGGTTGAATGGGTTTATCTATAGTTTCACTTTTCGCGAATTTGGAGAGATTTTCATCAGGATCTGTCTCCGGTAGGTGGCTCGCATAGACTTGTGCCTCATGCTGGGAATGCAAAATTCCGGCAATCTGATTTGCAGTGTCATAATCCTTTAAGCTTACACAAAGATAGGTTTGTCCAAATTTCCGTTCGTAATCTGGAAGAACGGTAGCACCCGGAATAGGGAATCTTGGCGTAGAATGAAGCAAATAAAATCCACTGTTGGATTTTTTGGAAAAGGCTAAAATTCCTTTGGTATGTCCCATGGATCCTTTGTTTTTGGGCTTAGGATTTCCCGGAGTTGGGGGGATTTCGTCGTTCCAGATAATATATCCGTAGCCTGAATCGGGGGAAAAAATTTGCTCCAAAGTCAAACCCAAGGCTGACTCGGGATGATCCATTGAAATAGGAGAAAGCTTCAATCCGTTTTCGGGAAGCGAATCTGAGTACAAAAATTCAAAACCGGTGCTGTTCTTATGGGGTCCGATTTTGATGGGTAATTTGTAAATAAACCACCAATCTACGACCTGAGCTGTTTGGTTGCTTAAGGGCGAAATCATGGTTTATTTTTCTGGGTGGAAAGCTTGTTTTCAAGTGCCTCAAAAAATTTTGCGCCAATGTTGATGTGGAAAATTTTGCCGATTTCTTTGATTCCGGTAGGGCTGGTCACATTGATTTCCGTCAGGTAATCTCCGATTACATCGATTCCGACGAAAAACAAGCCCCGCTGTTTTAGTTCCGGGCCAATTTGAGCGCATATCCATTTATCACGTTCAGTCAATTCAAATCCTTCTGCGGTGGCTCCGACGGCTAGATTTCCGCGATGATCACCTGCTCCCGGGATTCGTGCAATGCCATATTCCACGGCCTCTCCGTCGATTAATATGATTCGCTTGTCGCCTTTAGTCGAGATTTCAGGAATATAGGCTTGTGCCTGTATGTAGCAGGTTTCCCGTTGGGTCAATTCTTCGATGATGACATTGGTATTCGGGTCTCCTTCTACAATCACAAAAATTGACTGTCCCCCCATTTTAGCGGTGGGTTTTACGACGATTTTGTGATGAGTTTGGAGAAAATCTTTAATGGCCGATTTAGAACGTGTCAATAGGCTGGCAGGGCAGCATTGAGGAAACCAAGCTGTGAAAACCTTCTCATTGACATCGCGGAGTGACTGGGCCCGATTGAGGACCATTACGCCTTCGGATTCGGCACGTTCGAGAATATAGGTTGCCATGATGTATTCAATGTCAAAAGGAGGATCCTTTCGCATCATGATGGCATCCAATTCTGAAAGACTGCCGTAGGTTTCAACTCCGATTTCATACCAATGATGCGGGTCGTCAAAGACTTTGACCTGACGCATCCTTGCTTCTGCACAACCGCTTCTTAGAAATAGGTCTTTCATCTCAAGATAAACCAAGTCCCAGCCTCTTGCCTGTGCTTCGATCATGAGTGCAAGTGAAGTGTCTTTTTTTGGATTGATGGATTCGATGGGATCCATTACTACGCCTAGTCGAAAAGCCTTCATGAAATTGTTTCCATTTTGTTGCGAGAAAAAAAATCCATTTATCGTGGTCCTTTATTGAGTGGTTATAAAAGCTGTGCCTATACCCGTATCTATTTTCTTTTAATGTAAGAAAAATAGGTCACTGTGAAACTATTTGGAAAAGAGGCTTTCATACCCCATCCAATCTTCCGGTGGAGGGTTTTCGAGATATCGTTGAGACCGATTGATGAAAATTTCAAACACCGGATCCTCTGCATCTTGGAGCGTTCCTTTTGAAAAAATTTCAAAGGCTAAGGCAAAGTCCCTGCCGAAATAGGCATTCATGCCGGCATGGAGTAGGCCTTTTGTCGCTTCTTTGATTTCTTTCCGTTCCGGGCTTTCTGCGTCGATTACCTCGTAGAGGCTTACCGCCTGTGCTTTTCCTTTTACCGCTACTCGGTCCACCATTCGGATGGAAAACTGATCAGGATCTCCCAAAGATTGAAAGGTATTTTCCCCGATCAGAAACTGGGCACCATAGACTTTGGTGAGTTGCTCGATCCTGGAGGCCAGGTTGACGGTATCTCCCAACACAGAACATTGCATCCGGTCGTATGCCCCCATCGTCCCCAAGACCAAAGGGCCAGTATTGACTCCGATACCCATTTTCAGGATTGGACGGCCCTTGAACTCGGATTCCAGGTTGAATTTCCGAAGTGCTGCAGCCATGTTGACTCCGGCCTCTACAGCCTGCTGTGCAGGAACAGCAAAAAGTGCCAAAAACTCATCTCCTGAATAAGAGTCAATAAATCCGCCTGACTCTGAAATGTGTTTCCCGAGGTGGTTGAAGTATTCATTAAGTAGCTCAATCACAGATTGCGGGGTGAGTAACTCTACCAAAGGAGTGAAATTCCGAATGTCAGAGAAGAGGACTGACATATCCATGGAGACCGATTCTCCCAGTTTAACTTTGGCAATGTCATTATGTCCCAGGTGTTTCAGAAATTGAATAGGAACAAAATGCTGCTGTGCTTTCAGGAGTTTTTCCTGCTGTTCGTAGATTCGGGCATTTTCGATGGAAATGGCTGCTTGGGCAGCCAGCAATTTGATTACTTTGACCCGATCCTCTGTAAAAGCACTGTGCGTCAGGTTATTTTCCAGATAGACTGCTACATTTCCCTGATTATGTGTGGAAAGTGGCACACACATCATTGAAAGTGGCTTTTGATGAATGATGTAAGGATCTGAGGAAAAGGAGTTCTGTTCACGGGCATTCCCGATCACAATCGGCTTATTGGTTCGCAATGCCGTGTTGATCAGGGATGCGGGAATTAAGGATGGATCTGCCTTTCCAGCGACTTGGACAGGAATAACTTCTTCTGGATGATCCGCATCGTTTTGTGCCAGTACAACCAAAGTTCCATCCTTCTGTTCGACCAAGAATCCTTTTTTGGCCCCTGCATTTTCAATTAGGATTTGCAAAGTTGCTTTCAGTAGCTTTCCCAGCACCAACTCTCCGGAAATCATCTGAGAAGCTCGAAAAACGGAGCTCATATCCAAGAAATCTGCATTGAGCGTATCAGAACCCATGGTTCCTGGCGCGCTTAAATTTTGCCGGGACAAAGAGGAGCTGTTGTATTGTGAAGAAGTCCTGAAAACCTGATATTTTTTCTCCATCTCCTGGGTTTTTCTGTAAGCTCCCCATCGATAGTAGAGGTAGTGGGAGGCAAGCAGGTACCCTTCGGAAGCTTTAGGCAAAGTTTTTCGTATCAGAAACTGGGCAGTCAGTTCGTTTGCCAAAGCTTCGTCTCTTATAAATCCATTTTTATTGGCATGTTGGATGGATTGTTCATACAGATTCAAGGCCTCGCTGATTCTGCCTGCATGGCCGCTAAGTTCGGCCTCCATAAGTAATCGCAGGTGTTCGAAGTTTTCAGGGCAAGTTTTGGCCCATTTGGCCATTTTCTCCAGTCCTTGGTGCAAGATTAAAACTACCGACTCTTGTTCTTCCAATTCCAGATTGGAAAGCAGCATCGATCTGACTAAAAATGCGACGATTTGAAATCTTACGGATTGGGGCAATGACATCACGGATGCCATCAATTTTTCCTGTTCTTTAATATGAGGCATTGCCCCTGCAGGATCATTGTAAAATAGGTGAATTTCTGCTTTATAGATGTGGTAATTAGCGATTCCGGTCATGAAATGCCGCTCCAACATCCCGCTCACACACTCCATTTCGTCAAAATTCTCATCAGTCAATGTGAATTGACTTTTGGTCAGTCCCTGGAAGTTTTGCTGCATTTGCAGAAAGAGTGTGCCGGAATCATAGGAGTCCTGATACTCACATTCTTTTACAATGACGAGTAGTTTTCGCTGTTCCCGGGAGGCAGTTTCCAAATCAAGGGTCGGATCCCAGATGATACAATCCTGCGCACTGTAAGCCAAATACAATAAGTCACCGGATTGGTAACCGGCTTTGATGCCTCGTTGAAACCAAGTCGTCATACTGGACCAGTGATTGCTCCAGTGATGGACAAACATGGTGTAGACATAGATGATTCTAGACCTAAGGGAAATGTCGTCAAACTTTTCAATCAGATTCACAGCCAGTTTACCGTATTTATAGCCTTCAGCGGGATCTTCAAAATACCCCGATAGGAGCATGGCATAGCCTGCATAAGCAAAGGCCGTCTCGGGACTGTTGCCGTATTTTAATGCGATATTGACAGATTTCAACACCAGGTATGGAAACATTCTACCGGTTCCTGAAAGGAAAGCTGCCGGAAAAATTTCCATCAGAAGTTGACTGGCAATTTTCGCTTTTTCGTCAGTGATTTCAGGATTGTTGATGAGGTCAGCGACTTCTTTTCCGTTGAGGTTTTCAGTGACAAGCTGGACTTCCTCGGCGACATTTTTGGAGTCGGGAACTTGGATAAAATTGAACCCCAGAATGGCAAGTCCCTGATAGGCGGCTTTTATAGATTCGGGAAGTTTACCGATAGTGGCGTACTGACGCGTTCTTGCTGCCAAGACCAACCCTTTTTCAACAGGTGTTTTTGCATTTTTGAGCATGACTTCGGTCCAGTCATCCGCATTTTTCCAATCTCCGGTCAGGTAATAGCAGCTTTGCAATTCTTCACTGAGTCTCCACATGAGCGCGTAGTCATTTTCCCAGGAATTTTCATCCAGCATTTCAAAGCTGATCTTTAGATAACCCAGTGCGGCGTCATAGGCAGAAGAATGACGGGCTTTGATTCCAGCTTCCAGATTCAGGCGGGAAAACTCCCTGCGTTCTTTGGGATCATGAATTAAAGTCCTACCCTCATTTAAGTGGCCGACTACATCTACCAAGACTTCGTCGAGTTCTTTTGCAGTCGTGTGGGCAAGTATCAACCTTCCTATAGAAAGGTGTAAGGCCTGCCGCTTTTCTTTTGGAATCGTTGAATAGGCAGCCTGTTGCACCCGGTCATGTTGAAATTTGTAGATTGGATTGAGAAGATCAGAGCCAGACTCGCTAAAGTCTTGTATTTCTTCGTTTGTCGTGGCAAATGCAACCCCTACATATTTATAGTTTTCATTCAGCGGAATGACCATGTTGGATTTGATGGCCTCATACAGTTCTGCCGCTGTAGTTTCCATACTTCCTTCACGGATTATAGAAAGGGTTTTGAGGTCGAATGTAGCACCGATACAAGCTGCCAATTGTAAGACATGTTGCGTTGACTCATTCAATCTGTGCTGACCCGAAACCAAAAAATCAATCACGCTATCACTGTTTTCAACATTTTTTACGGCATTCAGATCCCAATCCCATGCTCCTTTATTCAGATTGAAAACGATGACTCCCCGTTCATGCAAGTCCTTTAACAATTCGATAGTGAAAAATGGATTTCCACCAGTCTTTTCATACAATACAGCACTGAGGGATTCAGATCTTGAATGGTCGCAAAGTAAGGTGTCCATGATGATCTGTTCTACGGCCTCTTGCGTAAGCGGCTGAAGTGGAAGTATTCCCACGTTTCGCTTTTTCTTGATTTCTTCCAAAGTCAAAATCAAAGGATGGGTGGCATCCACGGCGTTGTCGCGATATGCACCGATCAACAACAAGTGACTTTGTTCTTGGGCGGTGACCAATCTGTTGATCAGGTTGAGAGTAGGTATGTCACTCCACTGCAGGTCATCAAGAAAAATAACCAAGGGGTGATCTGCTGTAGCAAAAACTTTAACGAAGTTCAGAAAGAGTATCAAAAACCGGTTTTGGGTTTCTGCCGGAGAAAGTTCCTGTACCGGGGCTTGTTTTCCGATGATCAGTTCCAATTCGGGAATCAAATCCACTATCAGTTGTCCGTTGGTATCGAGTGCGGAGGATATTTTTGTGTTCCATTCGTCCAGTCGTTCTTTGGGTTCGCCCAACAATTGCCGGATCAAATCCCGAAATGCACTCGCTATCGCGATATAAGCGGCATTTTGTCGAAACTGATCAAACTTTCCGTGAATGAGGTATCCTCTTTTTTTGGCAATGGACCGACCTAATTCTTGAACCAATACAGATTTTCCGACACCTGAGTAGCCTGACACCAAACAGAATTCCACTGAACCTGTGCTGGTATTTTCAAAGAAAGTCTCCAGCTTATGAAGCTCTTGAGCTCTTCCATAGAGGCGTTGAGGAATTTGAAAAAGCTGGGATACATCCGAAAGGCCCAGCGAAAAAGCATCCGGATTTACCCCGTTTTGGAAGTTTTCACGCGCTTTTTCCAAGTCCAATGCCAGTCCAAAACTACTTTGGTAACGGTCTTCGGCATTTTTTGCCATCAGTTTTTCGATGATGGCTGATACCATTTTTGGAATGGCACTATCAATGCTTACCGGCGCGGGAGCTTGCTTGCTGATGTGGCAGTGAACCCACTCCAAGGCATCTTTGGCGTTGAAGGGAAGCTTGCCTGTGAGAAGTTGAAAGAAAGAAATACCGAGCGTATAGTAATCTGTGCGGTAATCAATGTCGCGGTTCATTCTTCCGGTTTGTTCCGGTGCCATGTAGGGGAGTGAGCCTTCGATGTTGTTTAGGAAAGCAACATCCTGATGCTCCCTGGAAAGCTCAGATGAAGCACTGAAATCAATCAGCCGAAAATCGGCAGAGTGGGGATCGATCAGAATATTTCGCGGGACGAGATCTTTATGAACAATCCCTTTTTCATGCATTTTGCCCAGAGACTTAACCAGAGGAATAGCAAGTGTAAAAAATTGGTCAAGGGGTAAAATTTGACCTGGAAAGGCTGCACTATGTTCTTCTAGAGAGATTCCAAACCGTTCCATTTCAATGGCCGATTTGCCATTTCCGAAATTGACCAAAGCGTTTGCCGCAATGATCCCTTCTCCCTGCAGTTTGGTGATGATTTGATATTCTCTACGAAGACTGGATAAGTGTTCTTTTTTGGGATATTGGTCAAGTAAAGTTTTTAAGACTACCTGAACGCCGTCTTTTTTTCTGGAGGCGAGGTACAAAATATGGGGAAAGGATTCTTTGATAATTTCCTCCACGACATATCCTGGGATATCTTCAGTCAGTGGTATATCGTGGAGGTTTTTCACAAATCAAATATTGAAAAATTGTGCAATAGTTTTGTGATATTCTTCTTGTGCTTCGTGCTTCAGTGGATACCCATGTCCGCATAATGCATGTTTATATTGGACTTTTTTCAAGCGTTCAAAATCTTCAGGTTTTGGCTGGCTTTCATGAAGCCAAGCAAGTCCAAGTCCGGCTTTTTTGAAGAAATTCATTTTTTCCATAGTGGGTACAGTTTCCTCATCAAAAAACTGATCTGGTTCCACCCAGTTTTGAAGCGAATCGCAGGCAATCATGATTCCGCCTTCACGATCGAGCCGGAGGATGCCTTCGGGTCTGGCTACAGTTTTGAATTCAAATAAGGTGCAGTCACCGAAAGGCATTTCTCCGCCTTCCCGGAGTTCCTTGTCTACAGTCAGTCCCTCCTGAACTCTCATGCCAGGCATTGCCCAAAATTTAGCCTTGTAGCGATCTACATAAAACGGATCATCCACTCCGTGCATATCACCGATCCTTACCACATTGATTACCTTACCCAGAAGATCCAGCTCGGCCAGGGCTTCATCTTTCAGTCGGACAGAGTTGATGATGGTAAGGTTTCCGTTTTCTCTAACGACGGTCATATTGCGGCTGAATTGCCACATCGAACCAAAGAATTCATTTTTCATCGTCCCGGTAACGAAAAATACATCTTTAAAAACCTCCTGAATTGGGCCATGGGGCATGGCCTCTTGATAGTTTTTCATGTTGTTGTTTGGTTGGGTTAAAGTTGTTTGGTTTTTCTTAAATATCTTTAAATGTACAAGTTAAGCAGGATCGGATAGATACCTTCCTGCATAGCTGAATTCTTGACTATACTCATTCAAGTAGGCATTTAGATAGGTTTGGACGGGTTTGGAAATTCGTCCCAATTTGACATCTTCCAAAGTTTCGGTCCCGGTGCTGGTATCGTGTCGTTTCACATGGAAAAGTGTCATGTCTTTGCCTCCAAATAGTCCTTCAATCACTTTCAATTTTGGCCGGGCTTTGCTCATATCGAATACTGCTCCCAGCAGTGCCGTAAGGTGCTTGTGTTGGGCCAAAGTCTCTGAAGTATAAATCGGGAAATTTCCAGCAGGAGCTTCAAATACAGGATACACGATTTCAGGTAAAAGCGAGTAGGAGCTAAGGTTGTAAATATAAGATTCACTAAGTTCTGCGGCCCTTGCCCCTTTCAACAGGATGTTTAAATACCTGCGGGTGGGAAGACAAGAATTATCCAGGTAATCCGGCATGCCGATATAGGCAAATGCTTTTATTATGCCAGAGGCGGTCTCCAATTGTACCTCAACGCGGTCATAGGCTACTCCGAATGATTCCATAGCATCCATCGAAGCTAGCTGATCATCGTGGCACAAATGAACCACACCTTCGACCAGGTCATCCTCATTATTGGAGCGTGCTATATTTCCCATTCCTCCCTCGTGCCGAAACCAATGCTGGACATTAAATGTAAGTTTCCAGCCTCTCAGGATCGCTTTTTGGGAATGGATTGGATCCACTCCTTTTGCCCTCAGAGAAATCAGATTCATATTTGACCCGTATCCGAAATAGTAGAACATTCCTATTGATTGAAATTGTACGCTTTGTCTTCCTGGTCCATGATTCTTTGGAAATCGGGATTATCAGTCCAGAACACGTTCAGGGATTCGAGAATTTCCTCTGATCTCCCGTTGAAGTTTTCCGTCATTCTTGCCTGCCATCCGGTTGCAATTAAGTCCTGCATTAAAATCTCCCTTTTTTCATCGGAATAGGGCTTATTGGTATAATAAAGGTATTGACTGGGGTGGTTGGCGATTAAGAATGGAGTGATGGTATCATCATCGTAGAGTTTGAGCTTCAGTACAGAAAGGGTCTTGGGTTTTTCGGGGATCTGATCCGGAAACAATTTTTGTAGCAAATCATGTACTGGTGACCCACAAGCGACAACAGGCTGAGTGTGATACCCATCAGAGGTAAGGCGCGCCTGAAGCATCTTTTTGACATAGGGTGCGAAAGTGTCATTAAAAGGTTCGATTCCCTGCATATCACCTCCGGGAGCTCCAATTGGAACACAATCCACAATGCTTTCGAATTTGGGAAAATCTGCAGGGTTCAAATCGTTGTAACCCAGTAAGTTTTCCCAGCGTCGGTTGGTTGGCGAAAAAATATAATCTGAGTAGATAAATGCTTCAATAGGAGGAAAATGCAGCATTTGTACCGATTTGACTTTAGCCAAAGAAAGTCCCCAAGGCAGCATGAATTGCATTCCCTTGCCCGTGGTTTTTATTACCTGATCGAGCTTTTCCTGATTTTGTTGGAGGATCTCCAAGGCAAGTGTTCCGGCCTCGATGAAGTCAGGAATGCATTGGCGATACTGACTTAGGTCATGATGAGGGCTGGAGATTTTGAGGTTGTAGCTATCCCCGATTTTCCAGACCTTGGCCCAGGCCCCAAATAAGCCGTCTCGTTGGAGCGTTTGGTTGATGAAATGCCCGATGTAAGTCTCCAGAGAAGTCATTCCATCGGCTGATTTTTCGGGAGTAAATGAAAAAAGCCGGGAAAGAAATTCTTCACTAAAATTTAATCCGATGTCGATTGTGTTTTCCATCTATTGAGAATAAAAGTAATGTTTGGAACTAAATTGAATTACGTTTTTGCCATTAATTGGCTGTAAGAAAAAATTAAATCGCATTTGAATGTTTGGCGGAATAATATAGGATTTTTTCCAGAATAATTTACTTAATTTAAGCAGTATTTAATACAATTTTGATTTGTGTACCGAAAGTAATTTCGAGCTTCTTCTCATATTTTTCATAAAAAGCCATTCCTATGAGTACTTTCCTTATCAGCAGATGTAAATCAGACAGCAAATACCTGGTCTGGAGTTTCAACACCGAAAAACAGGAGTTTTTTCGTTCCGTTTCGATTTCCAAAGATGCCGAGTATAATCCTACACTCAAATTCGCTCCGATTGGAGGATATGTATTGGAATGGGGTCCCGGTATGGATGCGGTAAATGGAAAAAATTACCCCTATAAGCTTTTTGAATTTGATCCGACTTCCTCAGATCCCCTCAATGGAAAGGCAATCCAACAGGGAGTTTGGTCCTCCAAGAAGTTTTGGGGCTACCGTGCTCACTATTCCGATAATCCAAAGGAGCAAAATGAGTTACCTCTCATTTCAATGGGTAATTTCATGTTGTTTTTCATTGGTGGAAAAGGAAGAGGCACCTACATGCTGTATAACTTTGATCCCAATTCCGCCAATCCCAATACGACGGATCCCATACCTTCAACTTATACGCCCCAAGGCGGCTTCCCTACGATACAGCAAGGCCATGAATTGGTCTGTATGAATAACTATGTCATTGACAGGCATGGTGATGGAACCAATGTCAGAATTTGGAGTTTTGATCCCCAAAATACTGTCCCACTCTCCATTCCGGAAGTCTGGAGTGGAAAGTGGAATGGAATTGACTCCCGGCATCAATTAGTGTCGGTAGGCGATAAAATCCTGACTTGGATCCCGGGAGAATCAGTTTATAAGCTTTGGTCTTTTAACCCTCATTCAGAAGTTCCATTTGAGGAATTGGCTATTGGCAAATTACCGGATGAGATCAAAAACAGTGATTCCTTAGTAGCCATCCAAAGCAAAACACAGATCGAGGCTGAAGGCGATATTCAGCCGGCGACGATGGACTACATGAGGTCCAAAATCAAGCATGTGGTTTATTACATGTTGGAGAGTAGGTCTTTTGATAATGTATGTGGGTGGCTATATGAAAAAAATCAGGCTGCCCTCAATTATATCGGTTCTGACAAGCCTTTCGAGGGAGCAAGCAGCCAGAACTTTAATATGGACGGAGAAAAGAAAGCTTTCCAGAGCAAATTTCATGATGGGCAGCTGAGTAATCAGTGGGATTTATCGGATCAAAAGCAAGACCCATTCCATGACAACTCGGATGGGTTGCAGCAAATGTTCTACAACGGATATCCGGGCTATCCTGGCAAGGCTAAGCCAGATATGGGAGGTTTTGTTCAGAATAATTCCAGTGACGATGTCATGCTCAGTTTGACACCCGAGCAGCTTCCGATTCTCAATGGACTCGCGGAGAATTTTGCCATAAGCGATGAATGGTTTTGCTCGGTGCCCGGTGGTACCGACATCAACCGAGCGTTTGCGCATACAGGATCAGCAATGAATCGACTGGATACTTGGGAGGGAGGAAATATTTATCAAAATTGGAATCAGTACCCTCATCGTCCTTCGCTTTGGAAGGTACTTTGGAATAATGGGATCAAAGACTGGAAAATTTATAATGCCATTGAATGGACCAATCACCCATTCACTTACCACCTATATTTAGAAGGCCAAGTCCCCAGCATCGATGCCAACTCCAAGAATTACCTGGATAGCGTGGATAACTTTGTCACTCAGGCCAAGTCAGGTTCTCTCCCAAGTTTCAGCTTTTTGGAACCGGTGTGGATTGCTCCCGTGGGGACCTCTTCTTATCATCCCGGCGCAAGTATGGTTCCGGCAGAAGTGACACTGAACACCATCTATGAAGCCATCAAGTCAGGTCCTCATTGGGAGGACACCTTGTTTGTGATCACATTTTCCAAAAATGGAGGGATATACGATCATGTAGTCCCACCTTATGCGGCCAAGCCTTGGCCAAATGACTGGGCGGATGGGTTTGAATTTGATCTGATGGGGCCAAGAGTCCCTACCATTATGGTCTCACCCTGGATTAAGAAAAACACGGTTTTCAGATCAGGAGGGCCAAAACCATACGACTCTACTTCATTTGCAGCGACACTGCTTCAATGGTATGGAATTCCAAAAACCCGATGGGGGTTGGGAGACCGAATGGATCAAGCACCTACATTTGAGGGGATATTTCAGGAAAATGAAGCAAGAAATGATGCTCCTACACTTCAACCTCCCTATGACAAAGGATTTCCCCAAAAGTGAGATTGTTTCAGTTTATTTTCTCTGTAGGATGAAATTCACTGGACACCTTAGTGCAATTCAAACTATTTCCAGTTAATTTTTTTCGTAAAGAAATTTTATGAATCGCCTACAAGATATAGCCAACTTTCTGATCATAGTAGTACTGGGTGGTATCCTATTAATCGAAGGTGCATTTATCTTGGTGCCGCTAGTTTGGGGAGTTTTTTTCGCGTTTGCATTGTATCCTGTTTCATCATGGATTGAGCGCAAAAGGATACCCCGTGGATTAGCTATTTTTTCGAGTATTTTAATTGTTGGCCTGGTTTATCTTGGGGTGTTCTATTTACTTATCAATCAAATGGTTGGTTTGATAAAGGAAATTCCTGAAATCGGTAATAATCTTGAGGAAAAGCTTGGTAGATATATCGATGAACTCGGCCTTTTGATTGGGGAAGACTTGGAAGATCCCGGGAATAAGATTTCATTGCTACCCAGTGGCAACTTCAATCAGACCCTACTCGCAACTGGAAAGTCATTGACTTTGGCAGGAATTGTGCCTCTTTTTACATTCTTATTGATGTATTACAAGGATTTTTTTATCGAATTTTTAGTTCGGTTTTCATCCAAAAACAAGGAGCTCATTCTCAATTGGGCCACGGACTCAGGTCATATTATCCAGTCTTACCTTGCCGGGATAATCCGGGTGACGGGGATAGTAGCGCTAATGGCGGGGCTTTTCTTCTACCTGATGGGAATCAAGTATTTTATATTGTTTGCTTTATTTATCGCGATCATGAATCTGATTCCTTACGTGGGGGTTTTTATCTCCTCCTTTTTTGTCATTCTATATGTGTTTCTTACCACAGATTCCTTGTTCCCGCCGGTTTTGACCTTTGCTGTTCTATGGGGAATTCAACTTCTTGAAAATAATTTAATCACGCCCTTGGTAGTTGGGTCAAAAGTTAGGGTGAATGCCCTAGCTGTGATTTTAGCCATATTACTGGGAGGTTGGCTGTGGGGGATATCCGGAATGGTACTTTTCATTCCATTAGTGGGAGTTTTGAAAATTACCCTAGAAAGGAGTCAATCTCTGAAAGCATTTGCGTATTTGTTGGGAGATGACATTCCGATATCAGAGGAAAAGGAGAATTTCTGGAAACTGTTGCAAAAACGGATTCAAAAAAAATAAAAAAGCAGACCATTTGGTCTGCTTTTGAAATATTGTGCGGATGAAAAGATTCGAACTTTCACACCCGAAGGCGCTGCCACCTGAAAGCAGTGCGTCTACCAATTTCGCCACATCCGCATCATTCGATTGGTTTACAAATAAAGTAAAACTCTGACACCTAAACTAAACGAGAACTCAATAAAATTGAGCTTAGCTTAGCTCCTTTCATAAATAGCTTTGACAGCCAATCACTTCCATAAATCGGTGTTTTCAATCCCAACATTCTTTGCTATAAATACAGGGTCTTTTCCGGCTTTTCGTTGTTTTTTGTAATCTTCAAAAGCCATATATGCGGGTTTTCGGAGTAATAGTATGGCTATGATATTCAACCATGCCATTATTCCAACACCGATGTCTCCGAGAGTCCAGGCTATTTCTGCGGTTTTTATAGAACCATAAAATGTTGCGATAAGGATCGCTGACTGGAGTAATTTGATTGCCAATTTGGAGGATTTGTTTCGGGTTAGATAGCTCAGATTAGCCTCTGCGATAAAGTAATAAGCCATAATAGTAGTAAATGCAAAAAATAAAAGAGAGACGGCAATGAATCCTTTTCCAATACTGGGGAAGTGGGTGCCAATCGCATACTGCGTGTATTCGGGACCAAATGGAACACCAGGCAGGTTTTCTACAATAAAGCCGCCCTCAGGATTCACTACATTGAATTGTCCGGTGAATAAAATCATCAGGGCTGTAGCAGTGCAAACAAATAAAGTATCAACGTAAACGGAAAATGCCTGTACCAATCCTTGTTTCACCGGGTGAGAGGCCTCAGCAGCAGCGGCAGCATGAGGTGCAGTGCCTTGACCCGCTTCATTGGAGTAGATTCCACGCTTTACACCCCAAGCAATCGCCATCCCGAACACCCCGCTGTAAGTAGCCTCCAGATTAAATGCAGACTTGAAGATCATGGCAAAAACAGCAGGCACTTCTGTAATATTGATAACGATGATAATAACGGCCATTAGAATATAGGTCATGGCCATAAACGGAACGACTATTTCGGCGACTTTGCTAATCCGTTTTACGCCGCCAAGAATAATCAAGCCAAGAAAAAATGTGACGACTATTCCAGAGTAAAGAACAGGGATGTCAAAAGCATTATTTGCACTTAGTGCAATACTGTTACTTTGAACCCCGGGAAGAAATAGAACGGTGCTCAGAATAGTCGCAACAGCAAAAATTACCGCGTACCATTTTATGCCTAGTCCTTTTTCGATGTAGTATGCGGGACCACCTCGGTAAAGCCCATTATTTACTTCTTTGTAGATCTGGCCAAGTGTAGATTCAATAAATGCCGAAGAAGCACCCAAAAATGCGATTACCCACATCCAGAAAATCGCCCCGGGACCACCCATGGCAATCGCTGTGGCAACTCCTGCAATATTGCCAGTGCCCACTCTACCGGAAATTGCTATTGCAAAAGCCTGAAAAGAAGAAACGCCTTTTTCAGAGGACTTTCCTCCAAAAAGCAGACGGATCATTTCCTGGAAATAGGTGATTTGAACAAATTTGGTTGCAAAAGAAAAGTAAACTCCTGCCGCCAGACACAAAAATATCAAGGCATTACTCCAAATAATACCATTGATTGTATCAATTATCTCCTTCATAAATTAGATTATATTTTCTTTAAGGTTTTATTTTTTAGAAATCAAGCATTGAAATAGGGGCTAAGTAGCGGAAAAATTGTGAATAACTTGATGAATGGGTTGAAAAATGAGGGGATTTGGTTTTGAGTGCAGGTTAAGATAGGGCATGGTAGAGGGAGGGATTTTGCTTTGTTGGGTTCTCTCAAATGACATAGAAAATCACAGATATTTGGATTTTTTAAATCAATCAATAGCCACTGGATTTTCATCCAAAGGCTATATGAAACTAAGTCGGGGTGGCAGTCCCGAAAGCTTTCGGGAGAACCTACGACCTTCCCGATCTGAATCGGGAAGCGATACCGGGCTACGCCACAACCCTCAGATTAAGCAAAAGGATGGGAAGGAAAAAGGCAAAAAAAAGCCTCTGGATTTTTATCCAAAGGTTATTGAAACTAAGTCGGGGTGGCAGGATTCGAACCTACGACCTCCACATCCCAAATGTGGCGCGATACCGGGCTACGCTACACCCCGAAGACTTAAATTTTAATCTATTTTTTTAACCGGCACTTTTGCCAATTGAGGGATTCGAACCTGAGACCTTCCCGATCGAAATCGGGACGAGATAAAGGGCTACCCTATACTCTGCTTTCTGTTAATTTTTGGATTATCAGGTCTTTTTTTTAACGGCATGCAAACATACGGATTAAAATCTTTGCTCAAAGCAGAGGTTTGAAAAAAGATGTTTTTTTTCAAAACCCGACAATTTTGATTACACAGCTTTTTTCTCATTTTTTGAAAAAATACGTAGAACATAAGTATAAATACGTATTTGTATTTATATTTATTCTCAATTTAAGTAATCTATGGATCCAAATCTGTCGGCCTATATTCTTTGTGGAGGAAAAAGCTCCCGAATGAAAACCGAAAAAGGACTTGTCCAATTTCAGGGAAAAAGCTTTGTTCAATGGATTCTTGAAGCCCTTTATCCCTTGGTTCTATGCCCAGTTTTGGTTGCCAAAAATCCAGCTTATGAATCATTCCAATTGGATATGATTTCTGATAGGATCGAAGGCAAGGGGCCCTTGGGAGGAATTTATTCAGGTTTGACTCATTCCCCCACCGGTTTAGTACTTATTCTAAGTTGTGATATCCCGAAAATTAGCACCGATGTTCTTGCCTTTTTGCTTCGATATTCCACTAGAAATCCTGACAAAATCACCTTTCTTTCAGATGGAGAGAATGATTATCCATTGATTGGAGTTTATCCCAAAAAATGTCTAAAAGCTGTCGAAAATTCAGTTTTAAGAAATGAATTGAAACTTCGACAGTTTGTGGAAAGCCAAGCTCATCAGCGGATTTTGCTGAGCCCCAGTCATATTCAAGCGGTTCAGAATATTAATACCAAAGACCAGTTACTCAGCCTATCTTAAACCTGATTACCATGAAAATCTCACCAAAAAAAACTCCTCATCTCACGCTGATCGGAGCAGGTCCGGGGGATCCCGAATTGCTCACGCTAAAGGCAGTCAAAGCCTTGAAGCAAGCTGAAGTAGTGCTTTACGATGCCTTGGTCAATGAGGATATTCTTGACTTGGCCAAAAATGCGGTCAAAGTTTCGGTTGGAAAGCGAAGAGGATCCCATTCTTTCACTCAAGACGAAATCAACCAATTGATCGTCACCTATGCCTATGAATTTGGTTCTGTAGTTCGGCTAAAAGGGGGAGACCCTTTTGTGTTTGGCAGGGGAAAAGAGGAGGAAGTATTTGCCGGAAAGCATGGAGTTGAAACAACGGTAATTCCAGGGATTTCATCCTGTGTTGCCGTGCCTGCCTCGATTGGGATTCCGGTTACCTTTAGGGGAATTTCCGAAAGCTTTTGGGTGATAACAGGTACTAACAGCTCGCATGAATTGTCGGGCGATATAGCACTGGCAGCTCAGTCTTCAGCTACAGTAATAATCTTGATGGGATTGTCGAAAATTGAGGAAATCACCAAGATTTATAAGGACTTAGGGAGATCAGATTTACCCATAGCAATCATTCAGAATGGTACCCGAAACGATCAGCGAGAAGTGATTGGCACGATTAAGTCGATCGTTAAACTTTCTGAAGAAGAAGCAATCAAAGGTCCGTCCGTTTTGGTAATCGGAGAGGTGGTGAATTTTGCCGGGGTAAAAAAAATAACGGAGGAGATTTTTGCTTGCGAGGATGAATTTATTTTCCAGAATCTTGGAGCTTTTCCATTTTAAAAGAGTAAAAAGACAATTTTTGTTCAATAGTAGATATCACTCCAAACCTTTTCTCTCTTAAGGAGGCATCAGCAAAAGCGATCGTTCAAGTCAGCAATCCCGAGACGATTTCAGCGGTGGTTGAAAATCGAGTTCCAAAAGGAAACGTCTTCGAAATGGCCAAAGTAGCCGGACTTTTTGCAGTAAAAAGCACAGTTCAAATTCTTCCTAATTCGCATCCCAAACCCATCGAATTCACCGGAATTGAGTATCAGATTCAGGATTTGGAAATCCATATCCTGGTCAAAGTAAAATCCGTATGCAAGTCAGATCTTGAAATGGAAGCTCTCTATGGAGCCACAATAGGGGCTTTGACTATATATGATATGCTTAAACCGATCGATAAAGGCATCAGCATCCTGAAAATTCAATCCGAAGAAAGGACTCAAAAGATTTCGAATGTCGGAAATCAAAAAGCAATCACTACAGCTCTTGTAGTATGCTCTAATGCGATTTATAATGGCTTCAAACCGGATTCGGCCGGGCAGGAAATTTTATCAATTCTGAAGGCTTAAAACATTCATCCAAACTCCTACGAGATTATCCCGGATGATTTGCAGCAGATCCGGGAAAAATCAAAAAGTCTATCCGCCCTAAATCAGCTGGTGATATTCTGCGGTGGAACCGGACTTTCAAAAACTGATATCACTCCCGAGGCTTTGGAGTCATTGCTCGAAAGGAGAATTCCCGGAATTGAAGAAGCGATGCGTAGCTATGGGCAAATCAGGACGCCATATGCCATGTTTTCAAGAAGTTTAGCTGGTATGATCGGAGATTGCCTTGTAATGGCTTTACCAGGATCGACAAGGGGAGCCAAGGAATCAGTAGAGGCTATTTTCCCTGCCATACTTCATCTGTTTATAATTTGGTTTTTATTGGTCAGATGGAATGCCCTGGATAATCATTCCCCTGTGTGAGAAGCCTTTCTCATGGGCATTTCATGTAATCAAAAGCATGAAAGTTCCCAATGAATAATACCTCAAGTGATTTTTGGAAGGAAAGAGGTTTTATTCCTCTTTCCAGATGTGCTTGAACAGATTTGGAGTCACAATCAGCTGAATCCAAGCCCAGTTTTGAGTTTTTGCAGGCTGAATTCCACCTTTGACACTTGCCATGCTTTCAGTCTCAAAAAATTGGGAGTAGCCAGCGTTTAGTTTGATGTTTTTTGCTATAGTTCTGAAGTAAACCAAATCCAGTTCAGAACCTAGATATCTATTTTGATTGTGGTGTAGATTAGTTTTTTCATCAAAGATAAAATAGGTTGAATAAAAATAAGTAAAAATACTTATATATTTAAAAAAATACTTAATAAAATACATACAATATTATTCCTCCCGTCTGAGAAATTTCTTTTTCAAAAAGCTGCTTTTTGGTGCTTCGCAAAGCGGGCAGTGGTAGGTTTCCGAAAGGTTTCCGAAAGGAGTTTCCGGAATAATTCCCTGGCTCAAATCTCCAAACTCAGAATCATAGACCGTCAGGCATTCCTGACATTGATACACCTCCCGACTGCTAGGGTCTTTTGGTTTGTTGGGTTTTTCCGGCTTCGGATTTTCCCTTCCCAACTGTTCAAAATAGATTTTACTCAATTCAATGAGTAATTCCGGCAGATCCGTTTTGTCCACTTCTTGTACGTAAACCAAATATTCCTGCGTATTGGGGTCGAAGTTTTTGGCAAACAAGAGATTGTAGGTGCTTCGGATTTTCACACTTTCCAACTGAGTTGGAGGCTCGTTTTTTTCAATAATTATCGAAGTGAAATAATAGGCTTTTCTGGTGTAATCCGTAATTCCAAAAGTCAATCCATAGGTACTGATGTCATGCTTGTCGAAGTAGGAAACGAGGTATTTTTTCAGTTTTAATGCCGACTTGTTACTGACAGGTAAGTGCCAGTTTAACTCCAGCATAGAGTGGCGGACATTGATTCCGTATTTTCCCAGTAGCTTTTCCCATTCCAACTTGTATTGCTCGGCAATTCCTTTGATGATAAGGGATTTCCAGGGGGTGATAGAGATTTTTCCAATTCTACATTCTGAACACAGGTCACAGAGTGCCTTTAGAAATTCGATGTAGTATCTATTATTTCTCCAATATAATCCCAGCCAATAGGTGTCTGAACCCACTCGATTGATTCCTTCATAGTAGGGGAAAGGGTAGAAGGGAACCTCCAGGAGCTTGTCCACAGTGCGGCTGTTGAGGTCTAGCGCATCATTGACCAGCTCAAAAAGGAAGTCCACCGTCTCCGGCTCTTCCTGCAAAATGTCCTCGATTGCTGCTGCAACTTTTGCCAAATCCCAACTGTAAATCAGCGCCGGGTACATCTGATTGCTTTCCCATTCAGGAAGTCTGACAAATAAGTACCAATAATCTTCATGCTCAGCGGCGATGAAATTCAGGTGTCCGGTGAAAAGAGGAACAAGGCGTTGTTTGGGGTCTGTGATGTTGATTTTAAGGATAGGCAGAATTCGGAATTGCTCCAGGATATACAGGTAGCGATCACTGGTCAGCCAAGGTGTATTAGGGAAAATGTCCGAGGAAACATAAGATGAAACGATATTTTCTGCACCTTCTACCTCTGGGGAAATGAACTGAAATTTACCCTGGGGCTCAAAGGAAAACTCACCATCTTCTTTTATAAATAAGATGTCTTGCCGAGACCCAAACGATATCGTGTCCAGTCCGGCACTTTCTGCGATTTCCAGAATTTGCTTGAGTTCAGCCGGAGAAAGTACTCCGCCTTTGACGACTACCCGGGTGAATGTACTCTTCATGCCTTAATCTTTGATTGGTTTAATATTTCTCGCACTTCAGTTTTGCAACTTCCACAACCGAGACCCGCGCCGGTTTGGGTGCAGAGGGTTGAGAAATCCGAGCATCCACCAGCAATCGCTTCCAAGATATTCCCTTCACCCACCCGGCTGCAACTGCAAACCAGTTTTCCCAGTATAGGTCGGGTTTCCGACGACCCCATCAATAGTGATTTTCGCTTTTCAGAAAGCTCGATTTTATTCTCAATCAGGCTCTTGAATTCGGCAAATTCACTTTTGTCTCCCATCAAAACCGCCCCGATCAACAAATCATCTTTGACGATGCATTTCTTGTAATACCTCCTGCTTAGATCCGTAAATACTATCTCCTCATAGCCCTCCTCGTTTTCGGGGATGATGATTTCGCCGATACTGCAAAGCTCCAAATCCTTAAATTTCAGAATATTCATCAGTACAGATCCGTTGTATGTACTGCTGATGTCGCCAAGGATGAAATTGGAAAGAATGGCTGCCTGCTCTTCGGCAGCTGAGGTGATTCCAAACAGTTGATTTTCAAACTCCGCAATCTCGCCGATGGCGAAAATGTTGGGAAAATTAGTCTGCAGATGCTTGTTTACCTTGATTCCCCGTCCGCAATTGATGCCGTTTTCTCTGGCAATTTTGATGTTGGGCTGTGTGCCGATGGCATAGACAATGGCATTGGCTTGAATGGTTTTGCCACTTTTTAGGGTAATGTTCAGGATTTTTGAATTTTCATCGTCAAAAACTGTACTGACCTCATTGTCGAAATAAATATGAATGCCTCGTTCTTGAACATCCAGGGAAAGCAGTTTACTTGAAACCAAATCCAATTGACGTTCCATCAGGCGGGATGCTCGTTGGACAATGGTGACTTTTACATTCGTATGCTGAAGGGCTGCTGCCAATTCGAGTCCCAAAAGCCCACCACCAACAATGACTACGTGCTGATCCTCAGCGGGTAATTTTGTGGAATTCAGATAGTTTTTGAATTTGTCTGCGTCTTCGCGGCTGCGCATGGTGAAGCGTCCTGGGAGGTCCAGTTGGGCATCTTTTGGGATAAAAGCCCGGCTCCCTGTCGCCAAAATCAATTTGTCATAGGCATGGGCATTCCCTTGAGAATCCCATACCATCTGACGTTCAGGGTCTATTTTTTCTATTGAAAGGCCGGTTTGCAGGTTGATTTTAAGTTTTGCAAGCCCTTTCTCTTTGATTTTTTGAAGCTGCTCCCAAGTGAGTTCTTCAGTCACATACTCAGGTAGCAAGACTCGGTTGTAAAAAGGATGCGGTTCCTTGGAGAAAACATGGATGGAGTCGGTTTCGTTGTGTTCCCGGTAATTTTGGATAAACCGGAAAGATGCTGCTCCGGCTCCAATCACAATGATTTTTTCTTTTGGCTTCTGGTATTTGGTGACCGAAACGGTGGTGTATTTGAAATCAGGTTCTTTGGATTGCGGATCCACCCGGGTATAGGTCAGGTTATTCGCCCGATTGAGGTCGTTTTCCAGTTGTTTTCCCCAGTGCATGGGCAGAAAGACCACACCATTCCGGATGGATTTGGAAAGTTTCGCACGAACTCTGACTACCCCGTTTTTACTTTTCACCTCCACCACATCCCCGTCCTTGACCTTGTAGATGTAGCCATCCAGCGAACTGATTTCCAACACAGGATGGGAATAGTGAGTCCGGAGTCGGGCTACCTTGCCTGTTTTGGTCATGGTATGCCACTGATCCCTAATTCTCCCTGTGGTCAAAATGAAAGGAAATTCTTGGTTTATTTTCTCAGAACTATTTTCGATCTGAGCCGGAATGTTGAAAATGGCCTTTTGGCTTGGGGTATAGAATTTTTTGTCTGCAAAAAGTCTGGTTGTACCCGGATGACGGTATTCAGGAACAGGCCACTGAATGCTACCCTCGGATTTTAAGCGGTCATAATTGAGGAAAGAAATATCAATATTTGTCCCCTTGGTCATGGCACAATACTCCTCGTAGATTTCTTCGGCATTGGTGAAGTTGAATCCTCTGAAGCCCATCCGCTTGGCAAAATCGCAAAGGATCTCTACATCAGGGCGGGCTTCTCCTGGAGGATTGATTCCCTTTGGCAGGTAGGAGATCCGTCGCTCAGAATTGGTCATAGTGCCCTCTTTTTCCAACCAAGTGGCAGCAGGCAAAACCAAATCTGCATAAGCAACTGTATCCGATCGGTGCGAGATGTCCTGAACCACCACAAATTTGGCGTTGGCCAGCGCTTTTTCCACACTATTCAGGTTGGGAAGGCTAACCATGGGATTGGTACATATGATCCAAACTGCTTTCATCTCCCCGCTTGCCAAGGCATCAAACATTTCAGTTGCCGTATACCCAGGAGTAGGGGAGATCTGATCAACTCCCCAAAAGTCCGCCACATCCTGTCGATCCTGCGGGTTTTGGAGTTCTTTGTGGACTGCAAGAAGATTGGCCATGCCACCAACCTCCCTACCGCCCATGGCATTGGGTTGACCGGTAAGAGAGAAAGGTCCATTACCGGGTTTACCGACCCTTCCTGTCACCAGTGAAAGGTTGAGCAGGGAGAAGTTCTTGTCCGTTCCTATAGAACTTTGATTCAGTCCCATGGCCCACATACTGATAAATCCATTGGATGTACCAATCAAGTCAGCCACTTCTTTGATTTCTTCCACACTTATTCCGCAGCGTTTGGCAGACTCTTTCAGGGAGGTTTCCATTACCTGCTTGCGGTAATTTTGGAAGTTTTCGGTGTGATTTTTTACAAAATCAGGATCAATCAATCCCGTCTCGATCAGTCTTCGTCCGATGGCATTGTAGAGAATGATATCCGTGCCGGGGATGAGCTGAAGGTGGATATCTGCAAAATTGGCTGAGTCTGTTTTTCTGGGGTCGACTACAATGACTTTGACATTGGGATTCTTTTCCTTGTGTTTTTCTAACCTTCGGAATAGGATAGGGTGATTCCAGGCAGGATTAGCCCCAGCAATCAAAAACACATCAGCCAGCTCAATGTCCTCATACGAAATCGGAACAGAATCTTCTCCAAAAGTCTTTTTGTATGCTACTACCGCCGAACTCATGCATAGCCGGGAATTAGTGTCGATGTTATTCGTTCCCAAAAAGCCCTTGGTCAGCTTATTGGCGATGTAATATTCCTCAGTCAAGCATTGGCCGGAAATGTAAAAACCGACGCTGTTGGGCCCGTATTTTCGGATGAGGGATTTAAACACTGCCGCAGCCCGGTCAAGGGCTTCATCCCAGGTGACTCGTTCCCGTGGATGAGACCGACCCCAGCGCATTTCAGGATACAGAATCCGATCCGAAATATCGTTGGCCACGTAGTGGAGATTCATCCCTTTGGAGCAGAGCATTCCGGAATTGACCGGATGATCCGGGTCGCCTTCCACCGTTACCTTGTCCTGCGAATTGACTCCGGCGACGATTCCGCAGCCCACCCCACAGTAAGGGCAAGTAGTTTTTATTTTTTTTTGGGAATTCACAGCAAAGAATGTTGACCGGATGAGGAAATTCAAGCCACTTCCTCCAAAAGATATGCTTCCAGAGAAAGTGGTATTCTATTATTCAATGACACAATTTAATCCTCAATCCGGATTAATTCAGGAGTAAGTTGTTCCAATTCTGTTTTGGCGACTTTTTCATCCTCCAGGCTGAATCGTATGATTAAGGTAATTATTCCGGAAACAACTATCATCGCACCGATCAGTAGGTAGCCTCCTGAAACTGCTGAAGCTGCTCCTGCTGCCTGAGCTACTTTTGTGGCTTCCTCACCCAAGAGTTCATTTGCCTGAAGAGCCTGCTTCTCCGCTTCGGCGGATCGGTATCTAAGAAAAAGAGCGGTCAAAAATGCCCCGAAATTCCCTCCGGCTCCGACAATGCCCGAGATGGATCCAATGGCCTTCTTGTTAATAAAAGGAACCACGGAAAACGTGGCACCTTCTGCCATTTGCACGGTTAGGCTGAACCCAATCAATAGCGCAATTCCCAAAATCAAACTTGTAGCCATTGAAAATAATCCCAGCATCAGCCCCTCCGCCACGATGATGGAAGCAAGAAACCATACTCTTCCTTTGAGTCCGTTGGTCTTACCGAATTTATCACCAAACCATCCTCCCAATGTTCTGGCAAAAATATTCATCAGGGCAAAAGACAATACAAGGTTACCGGCTGAGATTCGATTTAAGCCATAGGTGTTTTGAAGGTAATCATCCATGGTGCCGTAGACGGTCAGTTCGATGCCGAAACAGGCCGCATATACCATAAACAAAACCCAAACACGGTAATCTTTGGCAGCCTCAAAAAAACCTACGCTGTCTTTTTTTCCTTTTGGAATCTTTTCACCTCTTGCGATTAAATCAGAGTAATTTCCTGAAGGCGTGTCTTTGGTGAAAAAATAATAAAGTAGACCTGTCAAAAAGCAAATGATCCCGATAATTACCATCGAATACCTCCAGGCATCAGCCTCGGCAATTCCAAATGCAATTACCAGCGCAGCCAGCAGTGGCATTCCCAATCTATTGGCACCTCCGCCCAGATTCCCCCAGCCGGCTGAGGTTGCATTGGCTGTGCCGACCACATTTGGAGCAAACATCAGCGAAGTATGAACCTGTGTGATCACAAAAGAAGCTCCTATAAAACCTGTAAGAAGCCGGCAGATGTAAAACTGCATCGGAGAGGTGACCAATCCACTCAAAATCACCGGAATTGAGCCCAAAATCAACAGCCAGGTGTAGCATAACCTTGGGCCGTATTTGTCGCACAGTTTCCCGATAAGTAAGCGGGAAAAAATAGTCCCCGCAACGGCCAATACAACTGAATTCCACTTTTGCTCGGGAGTAAGACCGAGATCTCTGACCACATCAGGCATGAAGGGGATTATACCAAACCAGGCAAAGAAACAAATGAAAAACGCGAAGGAGGTGATCCAGAATGTCCGGATCGGCACACTGTTAAAATCTCCCAGATTTAAGCGTGTGGCTTTAAGTGTAGCTTGATTCTTCATAGTACTTACTTTTATTTAAAATAAAAGTAAGTAAAAATACTTATATAAAACAGTTAATACGTAAAAAAATAAGTGATTAAAACTGAAAAATTTATTCTAAGCCAAAAAAAATGGGTTTTTAAAAATAAAAATACTTAGATGACTCTTAGATCAAGTTCAATTCTTTGGATTTTTGAGTCAGTTCGATTAGATTTTTGACATTCAGTTTTTTCATCAGATTAAAGCGATGTACTTCGGCAGTCCGCTTGCTTATTTTCAGAGCTTCAGCGATTTCGCTATTTCCTTTTCCGTCGAGGATCAATTCGAGGATTTGCTTTTCCCGATTTGTGAGAAAGGAGATTTCCTCAGGTGTACTTAGTGGCTTCTTGGAAGTTTTGGATTTCCCATTGACAAAGTTGTCTATAATAATCTCTGAAATGTCACCCGAAAAATACTTGCCCCCAGCCGCAATAGTATGGAGAGCCTTGAGAAATTCTGCCTTGTTGCTTCCCTTTAGTAAGTAACCGTCTGCTCCTGATTCAATGGATTCCACCACATATTCCTCGGAATCGTGCATGGACAAGACCAGCTTTTTGACTTTTGGAAAATCCCTGGTGAGGTTTTTGACCACTTCGATGCCGTTCATGACAGGCATTCGTATATCGACAATCAGGATATCTGGTTGTTCCTGAGCGATTATTTTTAGGGCCTCTTTTCCGTCAGAAGCTTCTGCTACGACTTTGAAATCTTCTTCATTTTCTAAAAGGGATTTGATTCCGTCACGTACGAGTTCGTGATCATCGGCAAGCACAATTCGGGTCGGGTTCATTGCTTCTAAATTTATTACGTAGTAAAGTAAAGGGTTTTTACGTAATCCCATCTGGAAAATTTACATTTTCCTTCCTTCGAATGGTTTGTTTTGTGAAGTGAGGGAGCCAATAGGTAAGAGGTGAAATTAAGCGGTAAGTGGCAACAAAAGCTTCAGCTTTTCTGTGTACTCATAAGAACTCAGTCCTAGTAATCCGGAGTGAAGTTCTTGAAATATCACTGTAAAAAAGCCTCATTCTCTGAGGTGAAAAATCCTAGAAGTTGTAATTATTGTAAAGGAATATTCAGCGTGACTTTGGTTCCTTTTTGCGGGGAGGAATTGATGAATAGTCGACCGTTGATGTATTTGATTCGTTCCTGCATAAATGTGAGCCCCATTCCACCGTTTTTGTCAGGTTTTGGTTTGAGCAATTTTTTGTCAAAACCCTTTCCATTGTCATCGATGGTGATGCTCAGGATTTTTTCACTGTGAGAAATGGTCACCAGAATCAGGGTAGATTCTGCGTATTTGATGGCATTGTTGATGGCTTCTTGGGTGATTCGGTAGAGGTTGATTTCTACCAGAGAATCCAATCTTCGGTTGAAGTCGGACTTGTTCATCAGGATGATGTCTTTGCCGGTGAGTTTGCTCAGTTCCTGCGTCAGTTCAGTCAAAGCCGGCACGATTCCGTAATCCTTGAGCTCGGGAGGGGTGAGGTTAAAGGTGGCTGTTCGAACTCCCTTGATGATGTTTGTGGTCAGTTCTTTGAGTTTTTCGAGTTTGAGCTGCGCCTTCTCGCCTTCGCTGAGATCCACACTTTCAAGCAAATACTTCAATCCGGTCAGCATCTGACCTATCCCGTCGTGAATGTCCTTGGCGATTCGATTTTGTTCGTTTTCCTGATTTTCAATGATTTGACGACTGATCGCATTTTGTTGCAGTATTTTTTCTTCAAAACTCTCCTTGGTCAGTTGCGCCACTTCCAATTGAGCTTCTTTTCGCCTGGTGATATCCAGACAGATAATGATCAGTTCGGATTTTTCTCCCGAGAAAAAGGGAATCATGGAAAAGTCAAGCCAGAGGTCTTGCCCTCCGGGTGTGGTTGCCTTCAGTTCACCCTGCCAACCTGATTTCTTGTTTTCGGAGATAATACGGTCAATGGTCAGTTGCTCATTTTCCTGTACAGTCAGCACCTCGGAAAACTTTGCATTTTGGTTGAACTTCTCAAACTTGAGCAATTTGGCAAAACGGTCGCCAATATGGGTAATGTGGCCGTCCGGAGAGATTCTTGCAAAAAGCAGAATTTGATCCATAGCCTGGCTCAATGCCCGGAGTTCGCGTACTGATTTTTCCTTGGCCTGGCTAAGGAAATCTGCGTCTTGGGCCATTTTTATTGCTTTTTTCTCCGCCTCCATCAGTTCTTGGATGCTGGCCCGCATGGCTTTTGCCGAAGGCCAAAAGATGATAAGAAATTCTGCTACTAAGATCAGCAGGGTAAATAGGGTAATGATGAGCTCGAGGCGCTTAAGACTTTCGACTTTTTCCTTGGCCTCAAAGTCATAGCGATTTACTATTTCTTCCATTTTGGAAAGAAATTTCTTCGAACTGTTTAAGATTTTGGCCACTGGAAGATGGAGATGTAGCGAGTCAGAATTGGCTCTCGAAAGCTTTATCAGTGAATTGGTGTTGGTGACGATTGTATCGAACGAAGCTTGAATTCCTTCAAACATTTTCATGATTTCCGGGCTGTTTCCCGGGTTAAGTCCCAGTTTTTTATCTCCAAACTGAAGTGCCAGATGAGCTGTTTCCCAGGCTTTTTTTGTTGCCAAAAGTGTGTCTTCCATTGCCTTTCGCTCAAAGTCAGCTGGGCTAAGTGATAGAATTAAAGCTTCTTTGCTGAGTTTTTGGCTAAGCATCCGCTGACGGCCTGCTAAATTGACTAAGCGACTGTCGTCTTCCTGATCGGCTAAGTACTGCCGGATCAAAATTTGACTGGTGATCAGGGAAATGGCAATCGCTCCAAGCGCGATGAGATAGAGTCGCTTGAGCCGAGTGAAAGTGTCCTGATCGAGTGAATTGGTCTTCTCAGTCATTGGATTCGAAAAGTGCTTCCTGAATCAGGCGAAGACTTTGGGGTGAAAAATTGAGTTGTAAGGCAGCTTTATGGCCATTGTCGGACATTTTGTTCCAGGTTTTTTTTAGGATATCCTTGATCTTTTCAGATTCGTGCTTCTCGGCAAATTCCTCAAAGTAATATTCCAAAAAGACTAGGCAAACCACATCTTCCAAGATCTGCGTTTCGAAATCGGTTTTGAGTTGCTTTTTACGAATGAGGAATTTGACTTTGGAGATAATCTCTCCCTCATATCCTACCTGTGACAGGATTTCACTTGCAAGATCAGCATGGAATTTTTTTAGTTCTTCACGCCAAGTCAGATAGCCGGTGCGATCCATGGGATAGGCTGACCGCTGGATTTTCCACCTGGCAATATGTTGGGCACGGGCGGCAATTTTCAGGTGCTCTGCCGCGTCTGGAGCGAATTCCTCCAGTTTCTTAGTCATTCGATGGGAATAGAGCAATTCTTTGGGAAAGCCTTTGCCTTTCCATGTTTCAAGAGTTGGATCTTCGGCGTTGATTTGATCGATCAACTGGATGGCTTTTTCAAAACGGGTCATTGAAAGTGATTATTCGACAAATCCAATATAGACATTTCCCTCCTCAATTTTGACCGGATAGGTGGCTATGCTGTATTTCTCACCGTTCAGATTGGAGCCATCTTCGAGCGAAAAGGTTTTTTTATGCATGGGACAGGCCAGTTTTGGGATGCCTTCCGTATCTCCAATCAGACCTCTTGACAGTACCATTTCCATTTTATGCGGACAAAGATTTTGGCAGGCATACCATTTTTGGGTTCGGGTAAAATGATATACCGCAATCTGCCTGGACTTATACTTGATACAGGCTCCGGCATTTTCGGGAAAGTCATGTATAAGTCCCACTTTTACCCAGGAATTTACCTCGGCTGGCTTAACGGTTTGATATTGACTTACGATCTCTTCCATGGTTTCTAGAATTAAGGATTACCAGGGTCTGGGCATTTTTTGTTCACGAAGCGGCACAAAGACCAATTGGTCATCCGACTCCTCGGTGTTGACAAATGGCTTGAATCTTTTTAGGGTTTCAGGGTTTTCGATTGCCTCTTTCCATTCGCAGGCATATTTTTCAACCAGTCCATCCATTTCTCTTTCAAATTCTTCCGCCATTCCGAGACAGTCATCTACGACTACTTTTTTGAGGTATTCGATTCCACCTTCCAGTTTTTCAAGCCAGGTGGAGGTTCTGATCAGTGGCCCTGCAGTTCGGATGTAATAGATGAGAAATCGGTCCAGGAATTTAATGCAGGTGTCATCGTCCAGTTGGGAGGCTAGGAGAATGGCGTGCTTCGGATTAGCTCCGCCGTTTCCGCAGACATAGAGGTTCCAGCCTCCTTCAACTGCAATCACACCGAAGTCCTTGCCTCGTGCTTCTGCGCACTCTCGAATGCAGCCTGAGACTCCGCCTTTCAGTTTGTGTGGTGAGCGGAGGCCTTTGTAGCGCTCCTCGATACGGATCGCAAAGCTTACACTGTCATGCATTCCAAAGCGGCACCAGGTCGATCCCACGCAGCTTTTGACAGTTCTTAGTGACTTGCCATAGGCATGCCCGCTCTCAAATCCGGCATCGATGAGTTCTTTCCATATCATGGGTAATTCATTTAATTGGGCACCGAAGAGGTCTATTCGTTGTCCTCCTGTGATCTTGGTGTAGAGGTCATATTTTTTAGCAACCTGGCCCAGAACGACCAATTTTTCTGGCGTGATTTCTCCTCCAGGCACTCTCGGAACTATGGAATAGGTGCCGTTTCGCTGGATGTTGGCGAGAAATCTATCGTTGGAATCCTGAATTGCGATTTGCTTGTTGGCAGTTTCCATAAATATGCTGGCGAAAATTGAGGCCATTACCGGCTTACAGACTTCGCAACCATGGCCTTTGCCAAATTGATTCAATGCCTCATCGTATCCTGCGGTTTGGTGTATTTTTACCAGGTCAAATAGTTCCTGTCGGGTATAATTGAAATGCTCGCAAATAGTCTCTTTAACCTCTTTTCCCAAAGATTTAAAGGTTTCTTTGACAAGGTCCGCAACCATTGGTTTACAACCGCCGCAACAGGTGGAAGCTTTGGTTTGCCTGATCACTCCTTTAAGGTCTTGGCATGTTCCGTTTTGGATGGCATCACAGATGGCACCTTTTGACACGGATTCACAGGAGCAGATTTGGGCAGCAGCAGGCAGATCGAGTACAGATCCCAAAAGACTTTTGGATTCGGTACCCCGCTGTCCGAGGATAAGATCTTCCGCGTTTTCGGGAAGCTTCATTTCGTTGAGATAAAGCTGAAAAAGCGTATTGTAATCCGAGGTATCACCCACAAGTATGCCTCCCAATAGCCTGGTGCCATCCTTGCGGATATTGATCCTTTTATAGACTCCCCGCTGTTTGTTTTCATAGCGGATGACTACTGTGTCCTCGTTTTCAGGGAATGGATCACCGAAAGATGCCACTTCCGTACCCACCAGTTTCAGTTGGGTGGACATATCGATGGAAGGACTCATGAGTTTGGTTCCGCCCATGATTTGATCCAAGGCAACTCCGGCCATTTCATATCCCGGAGCGACTAAGCCGTAGATGTTTTGATTGTAAAGGGCCACTTCGCCAATGGCATATATGCCTGGAACAGAAGTTTCCATTTTGTTATTGACCAGGATTCCTCCCTTTGGACCGACTGCGATCCCCGAGCGTTTGGCGACTTCATCCCGTGGCCTGATGCCTGCAGAAATGATAATCATGTCGATCGGCAGCGAGCTGCCGTCAGTGAACGCGATGGCCTCAATTTCACTTTCACCGATTATTTCTTTTGAGTTTTTGCCCAAATGAATTTTCATTCCCAGACTTTCAATCTTGGACTGGAGCAAGTCTGAGGCCGTCTGATCCAATTGTCTTGGCATTAACTTGGGTGCAAACTCGATCACATGCGTAGTCATTCCCAATTCTTTGCTGGCATTAGCAGCCTCTAATCCCAAAAGTCCTCCTCCCAAAACAGCAGACTGAAATCGGCCTTTTAACTTGAGTTTATCCGCATAATTCTGAATGGCTTCCAAATCCTCGATAGTGCGGTAGATGAAAATGCCTTCTTTTTCAACACCTTTGATAGGTGGGATGAAAGGGGAAGATCCGGTCGATAAAACCAGGTAATCGTAGTCAAAGGATTCGTCTTTGTGGGTGAAGACTTTCTTGTTTTCGGTATCTATCCAAGAGATAAGCTCAGAAGTTCTTAGCGTGATGTTATTCTCCTGATACCAGTTGAGCGGTGCCAAAAGCAAGTCATCCGGGGATTCCAGCGAGAAATATTCACTTAGGTGTACGCGGTCATAAGCGGGTCTGACTTCTTCTCCAAAGACAAGAAAGTCAAACTGATTTCTGTTGGGGTGGGCGATGAGTTTTTCGCAAAACTTGTATCCCACCATTCCATTTCCGACTAAGATTATCCGTTCCATTGCTACGTATTTTAATTCAAAAGTAAGTAAATATACGTATTTAAAAAATCTAAAATCAAATTTATATTGATTTTTCTAAGTAAAAATCATAAAATACTTAGGCTCTGTGTTTAAGTCTATGTACTCTCTTGGAAACGATCAATTATAATTCTCAATAACGCTCAAACCAATCAAATTTGGCTTTAATGATGTTTTCCTTTTCATTTTTCAAGTAATCCAGAAAAGCTAAGGCAACGGGGGAGTGGTTTTTTCCTTTTAGCCAGATCAGATTCCAAACAGATTTGATTGGGAATTCTTTCACAGGGATGATCTGCAGTTGACCATTTTGTAATTCGTTTTTTATTCCGATCAAAGGCATAATCGAGCATCCCAAACCTGCAATCACCGATTGTTTTACAGCCTCATTGGAGGTGAGTTCCATCTTCTTTTTGACAGGCAACTTATTCTCGCGAATAAATATTTCCATAGTCTGTCGGGTTCCGGATCCCGGCTCGCGGTAGATTAAGGGTAGTTCTTCCAAGATGCTTTTGTCATAGATCTTATCATTGAATTGTTGATTGGTATTGCTGATCAAGTACAATTTGTTTTGCATCAATTCAGTTTTCTCTATTTGAAGGTTTTCCGGCAACACTGAAACCAAAGAAAAATCAACCTCATTTTTTTCCAAGCTCCGAATCACCTTTGATTTATTGGTCACATCCATTACCAATTCAATTCCCTCGTGTTCCCTTAAAAAATCCGATAAAAAATAAGGCATAACATATTTCCCGGTTGATACGACTGATATTTTGAGTCGTCCAGTCAGCAGGCCTTTATGTGCTAGCGTTTTATAATTTATTTCGTAGATCTGATTTAAAATATTTTCCGCAGTCACAGCTATTTCTTTTCCGAAATCTGTGATGAAAATTTTCCTTCCGATTATTTCAGTTAATGGAATCTCAAACTGATCCTGAAAATTTTTTAACTGAATGGATACAGCAGGTTGAGTCAGGTGTAATTCCTCAGAGGCCTTGGTTACACTTTGTGTCTGTGTGATTTTCAAAAAAATACGAAGTTGATTTATGGTGTAATTCATAAAATTGATTTATGTGAAATATTGTAAATATAAATGAAATTTTATGACTTTCGAAAACCACCTTTGTGCTATAGTTAATCGATAAGGCAAGAATGAAGAAAATTACCATAGCAAAGGGAGATGGAATTGGTCCTGAAATCATGGATGCAACGCTAGCGATTATTTTGGCAGCAGGGGCCGACATAGAGATTGAGGAAATAGAGGTAGGTGAAAAAGTTTACCTAGCCGGAAATCCATCAGGTATCGCCAAGGAGTCTTGGGACATTATCCGAAAAAATAAAATTTTTCTAAAGGCTCCGATTACCACTCCTCAGGGTGGAGGCTACAAAAGTCTAAATGTCAGTATTCGAAAATTTTTAGGGCTTTATTCCAATGTTCGACCCTGCATGAGTTTGCATCCCTTTGTCAAAACCAAACACCCTATCATGGACTTGGTGATCGTTCGAGAGAATGAAGAAGATTTATATGCTGGTATCGAACACCAGCAGACAGACGAGGTAGTGCAGTGTTTGAAATTAATCAGCAGGCCGGGATGTGAAAAAATCGTGCGGTATGCTTTTGAGTTTGCCAAGCAACAAGGAAGAAAAAAAGTAACTTGTTTTACCAAGGATAATATTATGAAACAAACAGATGGCTTGTTTCATAAAGTGTTTGACGAAATCGCCAAAGAGTATCCTGAAATCGAAAACGAACATTGGATTATAGATATTGGTGCTGCTAAAATGGCAGACACTCCTGAACTCTTTGATGTGATCGTCATGCCAAATCTCTATGGGGATGTATTGTCTGATGTGGCAGCTCAAATCACAGGTTCGGTAGGATTGGCAGGATCAGCAAATATCGGGGAGGTATGTGCAATGTTTGAAGCAATTCATGGTTCAGCCCCTTTGATTGCTGGGCAAAATATTGCCAATCCCTCCGGTTTGTTGAATGGTGCGATCATGATGCTGAATCATATCGGGGAAACCGAGGTAGCTGCAAAAGTGCAGAACGCATGGCTGAAAACCTTGGAAGAGGGTATTCATACATTTGATATTTTTAACAATGAAACCAGCAAGCAAAAGGTTAGTACCAAAGAATTTGCAAAAGCAGTAATTGAAAATTTGGGAAAAAGGCCGACACTACTAAAACCTGCTACTCAGAATGACACCTCAGCACTTCAATTACCAAAATATAAAAGGAAACCAGCGGCTTTAAAGGAGTTGGTTGGAGTGGATATTTTTGTGCATTGGAATGGAACTGAGGCCAATGAACTGGCAGAGCGACTTCAACTTGTGGAAAGCGATGGAATCAAACTATCCATGATCACCAATCGGGGGATAAAAGTTTGGCCTGATGGCTTCAATGAAACTTTTTGTACTGATCATTGGCGCTGCAGATTCCAGCATGAATCAGGAAATAAAATCGAAAAGCAAACTATTATTGACCTCTTGGCAAATGGACTTAAGCATAATATAGATACCATTAAAACTGAGAATCTTTATTCTTTTGATGGAAAGCCAGGATACTCATTGGGGCAAGGTCAATAAGAAATGCTGAAGCTCATGACTCCTAACCCTGGTAAAGAGGGTGAATCGAAGGTAAAATAAACGCGGATTTAAAGAAACTTCCCTAATAGGGTGTTTCAACAACTAAAACACGATCTCCAACTTTCAAATTTTCATTATTTTAATAGTACCAAACTATGAGTAAAGCAAAGAAACTTAAACTGATTGAAGGTGAATTTCCATTCCGGGAAGCCAAAGAAATTTTATTCAACGTATTTTATACTAAGATTAATTTTCATCAAAGAAATAACTTTAGTTATAAAGAGCGATTTGGAAAAGAAGATCCAACGGCAAAAAAAAGGATTCCTGCCTTAAAAAAAGAGCTTGTTAAGTTAGAAAAAATACTAAATGAGGCTGAGGCAAAGGACAAGAGGCTCATAATAAGCTCAGAGATAACAATAACACTGTCAGATGATTAGTAATTGATACTGTGTTATTCAAATCTTAAAATTGATTTTGGGTACCTTTTGAATATTCCATTGTAAGTTTTGTCCTAGGGATACTTGACTTTTCAATGAAAGATAGATGTCTACTTTCTGGTAAGAGTCTGTTTTGGCTTTATTTTCCTTAGGCTGTATGTATTGTCGGTTTGTTACCAATAGTTATAGGAAATAAGGTTTGGACTTTGATGTAACGCGTTGAGGATTGAGGACAGTCGTCGCCACGGCATCGGACAAGTGTGGAGGTTCATCCGCTACTTTTCAAGAACATTTTTAGCATACTATAATACTTCCCTCATTTGAATCCATAAATGCAACTTGGGTGATTTTTATTTTCCCCTCCCCATCACCATCACTGTGCGATTCGGAACATACAAACTGACCTGTTGCTCTTTGTCGGTTTTGTATTTCATAGTCTTTTCCAGTCTGGCAAATCCGCCATATTGGGTTTCGTCAGAGTCCAAGATGATTTGATAGGTTCCGGCCTGTGGGACTTTGATCGGAAAGCCGAAAAAGGACTCGGTAGGATGGAAGGAAAAGACAAAAATCAGGTTGCCGCGTTCGTAGGCGATAATCTTCTTATCCGGATCGAGGTGAAGTTGTATGGCAGGAGGGGCTGAGAGCATTTGGTGGTCTTTGGCAAGTTGAATCATCACTTTGTCCCACTTATCCAGCTGCTGATAGCGGAGTAGGGGATCATCGACCAGTGACCACTGTCGTCGGGCGTATTGGTAGCTCCAGTCATTGCCCAGTCTCGGAAAGTCCACCCACTCGGGATGGCCGAATTCATTGCCGATAAAGTTCAGGTAACCTTCCCCGCCTAGGGTCAGGGTAATCATGCGGATCAGCTTGTGCAGGGCGATGCCGCGGTCCACGACGAGATTTTGCTCCAGCACGGTCATGGAGAAGTACATTTCCTTGTCCATCAGCCAGAAAGCGATGCTTTTGTCACCGACCAGTGCCTGATCGTGGCTTTCTGCGTAGGCGATGGATTTCTCAAGTTTCGGCCTGTTGGTCAGTTCGTGCCACAGCTCAAACATGTCCCACTGCTCATCCAGCTTATGCTTCAGCGTCTTGATCCAGTAGTCGGGAATGCCCATGGCAAGTCGGAAGTCGAAGCCGATGCCCCCATCAGCTATCGTTCGGCAAAGTCCCGGCATCCCGCTGACTTCCTCGGCGATGGAGAGTGCTTTGGGATTCAGGGCATGAATCACCGTATTGGCGAGTTGGAGGTAGAGCAGGGCATCTTCGTCTACGCCTTCGTCGAAGTATTTATCGGAGGAATCAAAAGAAACCAAGCCGTGGTGCTTGTATATTATAGAGGTGGCCCCATCAAAGCGGTATCCGTCGAAGTGAAACTCCTCCATCCAGTAGCGGATATTGGAGAGGAGAAATTGCTGCACTTCCCACTTCCCATAGTCGAAGAGCTTGGAATCCCAGCCTTCGTGATAGCCTTTTGGGCCGGGGTGGAAGTATTGGTGGTCGCTGCCGTCAAACTCATTGAGGCCTTCGTTGACATTTTTCACCGCATGGGAATGCACGATGTCCATGATCACGGCGATGCCCATACCGTGGGCGGTGTTGATCAGGGATTTGAGATCCTCGGGGGTCCCAAAGCGGGAAGAGGGTGCAAAGAAATTGGAGACGTGATAGCCGAAGGAGCCGTAATACGGATGCTCCATCACGGCCATGAGTTGGATGGCATTGTAGCCACCTGCTTTGATGCGCGGGAGGATCAGCTCCTCAAACTCTATAAACGTCCCCACTTTTGCAGCCTCCAGTGCCATGCCCACATGAGCCTCATAGATGAGCGGCATCTTGGCAGGCTCGTCCAGAGAGAAGTCCTGATCCGTCCAGGAAAAAGGTTGCGGCTCAAACCAGAGTTGCCCGGCAAAGTCATGGTTGGTTTCATCCTGCACCACCCGGCGTATGTAGGCCGGAATGCGATCGAGATCGCTGTCATTGGCTCCGATGACCCGAACTTTTATTTTGCTTTGGTGGACGAAGGTATGTTTGTACTCTTCATAAGGAAGAAAAATCTCCCAATCGCCCCTCGGACTGCTGCGCATGGGATGGGAATTTCGATCCCACCAGTTGAAGTCGCCCATGAGGAAAAGTGCTTTGGCTGCAGGGGCCCACTCCCGATAAACCCAACCGTTTCGGAGCTTGTCGAAGTGCACACCAAAGTATTCGTGCATTCCGGCGAATTCCAGAATGCTACCTGAGAAGTCATTGATGGCCCGAATGGCGTTTTGATAGTTTTGGAATCGCTTCTCGATTTTGGATTCGTAGGGTTCCAGCCAAGGTTCGTCTACGATCAGGGGTAACTTTTTTAATTCTTTCACAAAAAATGGTTTTTGCCTAGGATGAATTCGAGCATGACCGAAAAGTCACACTTGGAGATGATTAAAGTTTTGCGAGATTACTTCCGATCCCGATAACTATCGGGATTATCGGATGGTCTCTAACGAGAAATTATAATCGTATGAAATTAGAAAAATTTGGGTGGAAAGGAAGGGGAGGTAAAAAAGTTTCACCACTTCGGGGCTAAATCTTCTGAGTTAATCCGTTTTACCACGGGCTTCACCCGCGGTCATGAAAAGTCTGGCTCCTTCGGAGCTGGGTTTATCTTAAAAAATGAGGTGGGAATTTTTGAAAAACTCAGGAGGGAACTGTTCGCTTTGATTTGACAAGAGATCCGAAGGATCGCAACTATTCATAACCCCCGTGTGACTGGAAAGGAGCCGTGGGCCGAGCTGATACACGCAATTTAGAGCCCAGAAGGGGTGAAATCAGTAATCCCAGGACTAGTGTTTTTCATACACCAACTCCGGTTCTCTCACCTCGACATTGCCAGAATCATTGATTTGATCCAAGGTCACCAACTTGAGCTCATTGACCAGCATGGGATCGTATTTGGCGGCGACTCGGATGTAGTTTTCGGTAAAGCCGTGGATCTTTCCATCTTCGACATCTTCTTCAAAAAGCACGGTAAAGGTGCCGCCCAAATTCTCCTCATAAAACTTACGGCGCTTCTTCTCGGATAGAATTCGCAACATTTTTGATCGCTCGTTCCTTTTCTTGAGTGGCACAACGCCATCCATTTCGACCGCCCGTGTATTGGCACGCTCGGAATAGGTGAATACGTGGAGGTAAGAGATGTCCAGTTCATTCAGGAAGTTGTAAGTCTCCAGAAAAAGCTCATCTGTCTCCCCTGGGAAGCCCACAATCACATCTACACCGATGCAGGCCTTGGGCATTAGGGTTTTGATTTTGGAGACACGGTCTTCGTACAGCTCCCGCAAATAGCGACGGCCCATTTTCCTTAAAATTGTATTAGAACCTGACTGCAGTGGAATATGAAAGTGAGGAACGAATCGCCTGGATCGGGACACAAATTCGATGACCTCATTTGTCAGCAAATTTGGCTCGATAGATGAAATCCGCAGCCGGTCAATTCCCTCTACATCGTCCAAGGCATAAACCAAATCAGCGAATCGTTCGACACGCTTTCCGTCCACGATTCCAAAGTCGCCGATATTGACGCCCGTCAGGACGATTTCTTTGACCTTTGTGGCAGCGATCTCCCGGGCTGAAGCCAATACTGATTCGATGGTGTTACTTCGGCTTTTCCCGCGCGCAAGTGGAATCGTGCAAAAAGCGCAGCCATAATTGCATCCGTCCTGAACTTTCAGGAAAGTTCGGGTTCGGTCATTAATAGAAAAGGCATTATTAAAAGTGGTGGCCTCAGTGATCTCAGAGGCGAGTACTTTGGTCTCTTGCACTTTGGCGAAACCATCCAAAAGCTCAATTAGACGAAATTTTTCAGCCGCACCCAAGACTGCGTCCACTCCTTCTATTTCGGAGATTTCGGTAGGTTTCAGCTGGGCATAGCAGCCGATGATGGCCACATAAGAATCAGGCGATATCTTTTTAGCCTCTTTGACGATCTTTTTACACTTCTTGTCGGCATTCTCGGTGACCGAGCAGGTGTTAATGATGAAAATGTCGGGATTTTCCTGAAAATCGACTTTCAGATACCCTTTTTCTTCGAATTGCCTGCCAATAGTAGAAGTTTCAGAGAAGTTTAGCTTACAACCGAGGGTATAAAAGGCGACTTTTTTCATGAATACTCATTTCAATGATCAGCTGCAAAGGTAATTAATCCCGATCTTTTTTCAATTCTCCAATTTTCGGGGATAAATCATCCTTTTTTTAGGCTTTTGGCTCTCAAAACACCATGTTTTTTTGAAAAAAGTGGAAATTTTTCGAAAAATGACTTCAAAAATGGGGTAAAAGCTTTTTCGCATCAGTATTTTTCTATTTTTGTGGGTGTAATATTAAACCTCATATTGTAGAAATGGCAACACTCAGACAACAAGCCTTGGCGATGGTGCAGGCGAGACAGCGCGTCCCTGTAATCCCTCCCGCCTCAAAAATCTCAGACTTCTTCGGGACCAATGTTTTCGGCACCAGTCAAATGAAACAGTCTTTGGCTCCTTCAGTTTTCAAAAAAGTGATGGAAGCCATTGACAGAGGATCTAAAATTGATTCTGCAACAGCAGAAGAAATTGCTTCTGCGGTGAAAACTTGGGCGATGTCCAAGGGCGTTACGCATTACACGCACTGGTTTCAACCATTGACAGGGTCTACTGCCGAAAAGCATGATTCTTTCTTTGATATGTATGCCGGGATGGAGAAATTCAGAGGTTCGGCCTTGGTTCAGCAGGAACCTGATGCTTCTTCTTTCCCTAATGGTGGAATTCGTTCGACATTTGAAGCACGTGGCTATACTGCCTGGGATCCTTCATCTCCGATATTCATTTTAGAAAAGACACTTTGTATCCCTACCATATTCGTGTCTTATACCGGAGAGGCCTTGGATTACAAGACCCCACTCTTGAAATCGATAGAAGCCATCAATGAAGCTTCAGTGGCTGTTTGCCAGCTTTTTGATCGAAATGTGCGGAAAGTGACTCCATCTCTTGGGGTGGAGCAGGAATATTTCGTGATTGATAAGGCATTGTATGCCGCTCGCCCTGACTTAGTGATGGCTGGTAGATCTGTTTTTGGGCATATCCCTGCAAGAGGTCAGCAGTTGGAGGATCATTATTTCGGTTCGATCCCCACTCGAGTGAAGGATTTCATGATGGAATTTGAAATCGAAGCATTGAAACTGGGTATCCCGGTAATGACCCGTCACAACGAGGTAGCACCCGGACAGTTTGAAGTTGCACCGATTTTCGAAGAGATAAATAAAGCCACCGATCACAATCAGCTATTGATGGATGTGATGGATAAAGTTGCCGAAAAGCATTCCCTGAAAGTTCTTTTCCACGAAAAGCCATTTGCAGGTGTCAATGGATCCGGTAAGCACAACAACTGGTCCCTGATCACCGATACGGGGATCAATTTATTTCAGCCCAGCAATTCAGCCAGAGAAAACCTTCAGTTTTTGACCTTCTTGGTGGCTACGATTAAGGCGGTTTATGACAATGCGGATTTGTTGAGAGCAAGTATCGCTTCAGCAGGCAATGACTTCCGTTTGGGTGCAAACGAAGCACCTCCTGCGATCATTTCCATATTCTTGGGAGCTACGCTTTCTGAATTATTGGATGAATTGGAGAAAAACGGAAATGTGAAAATAGAAAAGGGAGACAACATGTACATGAAATTGGGCATCTCCAAGATTCCTGAAATCATCCTTGACAATACAGATCGTAACAGAACGTCTCCATTTGCATTCACAGGAAATAAATTCGAGTTCCGTGCAGTTGGTTCTCAGGCTAATGTGGGTGGTCCGATGACTACGCTCAACGTGATCGTGGCCGATGTACTGAAGCAAATGCTGAAGGATATCGATAAAGAAATGAATGGGGGCAAAGAAAAGAAAATTGCCATCGTCAATGTCCTGAGGAAATACATCAAGGATTCCAAGAAAATAAGATTTGAAGGTGACGGTTACTCTGAGGAGTGGGCAAAAGAAGCTGAGAAAAGAGGCCTTTCAAACTTGAAGTCTACTCCTGATGCTTTGGATGTGTATGAGAAGAAAGCTACTAAAGAGCTTTTTGAGCGTCATAATGTGCTTAACCACATTGAAGTTCATGCCCGTCATGAAATCATGCTGGAAGATTTCGTCAAAAAAGTACAAATCGAAAGCCGCGTGATGGGTGATCTTGCTTTGAACCACATTATCCCGACTGCCATCCTGTATCAGAATAAACTGATCGAAAACGCCAATGGTCTAAAAGGATTGGGCTTGGATCACTCTGCGGCAGTAGAGACCATCAAAGACGTGTCCAGACACATCGAATCTGTAAAGTCTAATGTATCTGCGATGGTAGAGGCTCGAAAAAGACTCAACAAAGAGGAGAGTGCTTCAAAACGGGCAAAAGGATATCAGAAAGAAGTCAAAGAGGCCTATTTCGATAAAATCCGCTATGCGGTAGATAAGTTGGAATTGCTGGTGGAAGATGAAAGTTGGCCATTGGTTAAATACCGTGAAATGCTTTTTATCCGTTAGTAATCAAATAGTTAATAATAAAAAAGCCGTCTTCGGATGGCTTTTTTTTTGTTTTAAAAATTAGAATTTAAACAGGAGATTATTAATTCTAAAACTAGCTATGGGAAAGGATGAAAATAACTCTGATTTAACCTATTGATTTAGGTTTTGATTTCAGTCAGAACCTCTGTTTTTTTGTTTTTACCATAACCCAAATCCAATGAAATACTGGCTGATTGCATGCTTTTTCCTTTCTTTTTCTTGTACACAAACTAAAAATGGTCAAGAGTCTGAATCCAAAACCTACCATATCGTAGGCTATGTAGCAGGCTGGAAGGAGCTGAATCCAAAAAAAATACCTGCCGAAAAACTCACGCACATCAATTACGCTTTTGCCAATGTGGCCGACGGCATTGTGACCAATATGGAGGGAAGAGCAGTGCGGGATAGTGCGAATTTTCAAAAGCTGCAGGAATTGAAAAAGCGAAATCCGGCCCTGAAAATATTGGTTTCGATTGGAGGCTGGACACATTCCAAAGGCTTCTCGGATGCAGTATTGACCGAAGAAAGCAGGAAAAAATTGACTGACTCTGGCATCGATTTTCTCCTCAAATATAAGCTGGACGGTCTGGATTTTGACTGGGAGTATCCGGCCCTGCAAGGAGATAATAATGTCGTTAGACCTGAAGACAAGGAAAATTTCGTGGCCATGCTCAAAAGCTTTCGCGAAGCGTTGGATTCGGTTGGAAGCCTGAATAATACGCATTACCTGAGTACCATCGCCTCAGGGGGATTTAGGAATTACCTCGAACTAAACAACTTGGGAGAGGCTCACGAGTACCTCGACTTTATCAACATTATGGCTTATGATTTTTATACTGCCGGAGATGCGATTACCGGTCACCATGCCAACCTATTTCCAAACGGAGGAAAAGGGCGATCTGCCCAAACCACAGTCGAGGAGCATCTCGAATTTGGAGTTCCTGCCGAAAAACTGGTTTTGGGCGTGCCTTTTTATGGTCGGATGTGGAAAGGTGTAGATCCAACTGATAATGGATTGTTTAAAAAAGGAAAGTTTGAGATGGGCTTACCTTACCATCAGGTTTTTGCACTCTCCAGAAATTCCGCTTATTCCAGATTTTGGGATTCAAAAGCAAGTGCTCCTTACCTTTTTTCACTTCTTGATTCTGCTTGGGTGACATTTGAGGATCCGGAATCTTTGGCCCTGAAGATGGAGTTTGTGAAGAAAAAGGGTTTGGCAGGAGCCATGTTTTGGGAGATGTCCGAGGACAATACAGGAGCTTTGCTGGATGCTCTACATGAAGTTCTTAGTCCAAAATCAGTGAATGAAAATTAAGCGATGATACAAATAGGAGTGGATATCGGTGGATCTCATATTTCTTCTGCACAGATTTTATGGAATGGCAAATCAGCCGAAATCACCGAATTTCATGAAGCGGATATAGATACTTTCCGTTCTACGTCAGAGCTCATTGCAGATTGGAGTGCGGTGATCAGGGGATCGATTGGAAGCCAAAAGGATATTCGGATCGGAATCGCTATGCCGGGGCCATTCGATTACTCAAATGGCATTTCTCTTATCAAAGATCAGGGTAAACTGAAGTCGCTTTTTGGGCTTTCTGTAAAAAAACTACTGAGCGAAAGCTTGAAAATTGATTCCAAGCATATTGTATTTTCCAACGATGCTGAGGCCTTTCTTGCAGGTGAAAGTCTTGCAGGAGCGGGTAGGGATTTTCAAAGTTCCATTGGCCTTACCTTGGGTACCGGTTTGGGATCGGCCATCAAAATCCGTCAGGTGGTCAAAGACGGAAAACTTTGGACAGCCCCTTTTCGGGATGGAATAGCAGAAGATTATTTGGGCACTGCCTGGTTCAAGACGTATGCTTTACAAAAGTTTGGGCTGAAATTAGCCGGTGTGAAAGACTTGTTGGCAGTTGACTTGGACAGAGAAATTGCTGACTGTGTTTTTGCTCAATTTGGAGAGACCCTGGGTGAATTTCTGTCTTTTTATGTTATTCGGCTGCAATGCGAGGGGGTGGTTTTAGGAGGAAAAATTACCCGTGCAGCCGACCGGTTTTTGCCTTACACCAAAGCCTATCTCGATAAAGTCGACTATCCGGTTGAAATCAAAATTTCTGAACTCGAAGAAAAAGCGTCCTTGATTGGGGCTTGTCTTCCATTTATCCCGGAGGGTTAATTCTTTTAATGAAAAGGATTAGCCTCTATTCGATTGGAGTTTTTATATCGTCAAATGAATTTTTGGTTTCATGCTTAGTTAAGTTGATTGGAAATGAAATCATTAAAATTTGAATGGAGAATTAGTTGATTCGATTATATGTGTATCCGCACTGATGCACGTGGACTAGATTTGGGGTATTTTGTATGCGGATACACGTCCACAGACGACTGTCAACAGTCCACAACACATTCAATTGGAACTTAATTCTACCTTTATTTGGGTACGTGCAGCTAACCGAATACACATATTCGATTATTAAGATTCATTATTCTGGAGGATCTGGGCGGATAATTCAAAATGTCTGATTTTAATCCCTTAGACAGTTCTGTATTTTCCTGAATTGTCTTAAATGGCTATGGATAATCGCTTTTTTCGATCTTTAATCGCTTGAACTGAGCTTGATTGAAGCATCGGTATTTCAGCCCTATGGAATTTCGCCTTTTCTTCAGTGCTGACTTTGTCTCCCTACCTTCCGATTTCCAGATCCTTCCGTTTTAGTCAACGCGTCACCCATGTCAGCTCTCGCCTCGGCAGCAAATCTGTTTAACATTGCCGCAATTTCAGGGTTCTGTGCCGAGACATCTAATGATTCTTCCATGTCCTTGGACAAATCAAAGAGTTGTGAATTTTCAAGTCTGATGTAGCTGTATTTCACCGGAATTCCGTCATTCCTAATTTCTGCATCAGCTGGTATCGTGCGATAGACATGAGGAAATACCAGTTTCCATTTTCCATAGATTACTGCCTGAAGCTCATTTTGATTGTAATAAGCATAGTAGGGTTTCAATTCCTGCTCTTCACCTTGGATCAAAGGCCAGATATCCGAACCGTCGATTTTCAGTTTCGGGAGATTGGAATTGGTGAGTTTTGCCAAAGTGGGCAGAATATCAATGGTCATGGCCGCTTGATTCTGAACTTGACCTGCAGGGATTTTACCGGGCCAGGAAAAGATCGCCGGAACCCGGATTCCTCCTTCCCAGGACGTGCCTTTACCTTCTTTCAATCCAGCTTTCAATCCGGCATGTCCTCCGTAGGAAAGCCAAGGACCATTGTCGGAAGTGAAGATGATGAGCGTATTTTCGGACAAGCCAAGCTCTTTTAGTTTCTTTCGTATTTCGCCTACAGACCAATCAATTTCCATCATCACATCACCATATAATCCCTGCTCAGATTTACCCTTAAATTTATCAGAGACGAAAAGTGGGACATGCGGCATGCTGTGTGCCAGATACAGGAAAAAGGGATTCTCCTGATTTTTTTCGATGAATTCAAGAGATTTGTAAGTGTACCAAGAAGTCAATTCCTGCTGATCATCCAGGTAGGCGATGGTTTTTTCTCCTTCAATGAGCGGAAGTGGAGGATAGTAATTTTTTGACTCGGGATGCTTGGGCCACATGTCATTAGAATAGGGCAGTCCAAAGTAACTGTCAAAGCCCTGTCTGGTGGGTAAAAACTCCGGATGATGTCCCAAATGCCACTTTCCGACCATGCCCGTTTGATAGCCATTTTCTTTAAGCATTTCCGCAATGGTGATCTCTTCTGGGTTTAGGCCATGATCGGCGGTATGATCCAACGCTCCGTACAGTCCGAGTCGGTTGGCATAGGCGCCGGTCAAAAGGGCTGCTCTGGAAGCTGTGCAGACTGCGTGAGGGACATAGAACTGCGTGAATCTAAGACCATCCGCAGAAAGTTGATCGAGGTGAGGTGTTTCCCATCCTCTTGCACCGTAGGAACCCAAGTCCCCATAGGCCATATCATCCGCAAAAATCAGGATGATGTTTGGCTTTTCTGATTCAAGAGTATTTGTTGGAGTTTCTTTATTTAAGAGGCTGAAAAATGAAAGCAGCGTAATTAAGATGGTGATCATCATATCAATTTTCAATTTTATGGAGCTGAAAATTATAATTTCCAAATCCTTTAAAGGCTTCCAATTTAGATCAAGTTATCAATTACGGTTTTTGAAAGTTAAACTAAGGCTGGTTTTACCCCAGCCTGTTAATGACGTCTTCAAATAACTTTTCATTCACTACAGCCACCCCGCCCAAAAGTCCGACGTCTTTACCTAACTGGTATAGGGCCAGCTTCGATTTTTCACGGGATTTAGCCATGCTGTAGATATTCAAGGCCTGTTGGATAGGAGTGATGAGGTATTGGTTTGCCTCGGCGACAGAGCCTCCGATGATGATCAGTTCGGGATTGAGGAGTTGAATCAACATCGAAATCCCCCGTCCAAGATCTAGGCCTGCTTCGGAAAGAATGGTTATTGCTCGTTGGTCACCTGCCAGGGCGGCTTCCACCACCAGGTCAGGCTCTAATTCTCCCTGATGATCTCTGACCATTCTGGCCAAAATACTGTCCTTATCCAGCCTGATGGCATCTTCTGCCATTCTAACGATGGCAGTACCCGAAGCCACTGCTTCCAAACATCCTTTTTTGCCGCAAGTACAAGTGATATCTCTTGACTCGAAGATAGGAGAATGAGAAAATTCTCCGGCAAACCCCGAGGCTCCCTGGTAGATTTTTCCGTCGATGATGATTCCCAGCCCTATTCCCCAACCTATGAATAAACCGAGGACATTTTTATAATTGTGCTCAGAACCGAATTTGTATTCTGCCAAAGTCATCGCCCGAGCGTCATTTTCAAGGAATATTTTCATTTGAAAATGAGATTCCAGATTTTCCAGCAAGGTCTTTTTGCCAAATCTGAGATAGGTATAGTTAACACCTCCTACCGAATCCACCAATCCCGGCATGGAAAATCCGACAGCGATTATCTTATCCGCGGGGATATTGGTCTTTTCCAGATACCGGTCAATGGTCCCACAAATCAAATCGAAGGTCTCCTTTTCATTATTGAGCGTGATCTTGTGATCTTCTTTTTCAAAAGCCAACTCATGGTTGCATGAGTACAGGGCTAAATGCATATTGAATTTCGAGAAATCGACTGAAAGCACATAAAAGGCATTTTCAGCCAGTCTATACAAGTCAGGCTTTCGGCCTCCCTGGGATTCTGCCCGTCCCTGCTTGATGACTTCACCGGAATTCATCAAATCTCCCAAAAGTGCATTTACAGTCGGCAGAGAAATTCCGACTTCATTGCAAATTTCACTTGCCGTGTTTGCGCCTTTGAGGTAAAGATTTTTGATGATCTTAATTTTGTTGAGGTAGCTTTTGATTTCCACCACACCGTCCATTTTGGCGATGATTTCTTGAGGATTAATTAGGTTCATGGCTAGTAGTAATCCCTGAATTAAAGGAAATTTTAGACTTCAAAAAAGACTTCCAAAAAAAAATCATATAACAAGAGGTAAATTTCTTTAAGAAACTCAATTTTATTTTGAATCATGAGGAGTTTTAAAAAAGATTTGAAAATTTCAGTACTTGATTTCTAAGAGTTTAAACATTTGTTAAGTTTGCCCATGAATTTTTAAAGAATGGAAAAATTGGAAATTGAAGCTCGCTTGAAAAAGTCAGAGCTTTTTGAAAAAGTTGAAAAATATATTTCTGATTTGGGGTATAAAATTACCTCGAGAGATCTGAATCGTCCTTGGGGAGGTTTTTTTGTCCTTGATGAATCGCAAATTTTGAAATTTAAAACTGACTTTTTTTCAGATGTGGACTTATCCGCCGATCAATTGGAACAAAAGTTAAGTCCGAAATTTCTTTTGGTAGCTCCGGGAGCAAGATTGTCATGGCAATATCATTTCCGAAGGGCAGAACTTTGGAAATTAATAGCAGGAAAGTCGGCGATAAGTAGGAGTTTTTCCGATGAACAGGGTCCTGTAGAGGAGATGATTCTAGGTAATGTGGTTTCGCTTCAAAAAGGAGAGCGGCATCGCTTAATCGGTACAGAATCCTGGGGTGTGGTAGCAGAGATTTGGATGCACGCTGATCCTGCCAATCCTTCGGATGAGGAGGATATTGTGAGATTACAGGACGATTACTTCAGAAAATAATGAAGCTCGGGGTTATTCCCCGAGCTTTAAAAGTTTAAATTATTGGTCCGAAGCTCAATCACTCTTAAAATAAAAAAACTGCACAATACTAAAAAACTACCGCGGACAAGTCCAAAGAAGTCAATGAATTTAATCATAATGATTTAAAATTCAAATAATTGCGCTTTAAATCCAATACGTTGGAAATTTTTGCTGTTTTAGGAAAGTCATGCGGCAGTCCAAAGGAAACGGAATTACCTGCTTGATTGAACTAACGAGGTTTTAATAATCAAACTTTCATATCAGTCGAAATGACCTTTGAAAAGTAATTGCTAAACTCAAAAAATACGCGGTAAGGAAAGAAATCCGAAGGAACTGAATTAGAATTTATCCATTTTTTTCGCAATCGCCTCCGCCTCCGCCATTAACTTATCAGCGGCCGTACGATTGGAATGTGATAGTTTATGGGCATCAGACATCATTTTGGCATAGGTTTCCTGAAGCTTTTCTTTTTCTGATTTTTTCTTGAATAGTCCGAACATGATATCTTTTTTTATAGTGAACCAAATTCAGTAGCCAATGTTCAATCCTTAAAAAACAGGGTTCACCTTCCCTCTATTATCTCATTATTTTTAAAATTAACAAGGTCTTCAAGTCGGCCTGCTGAATTGTAATACCTCCATGGACCTTCTTTTTTTCCATCCTTCATTGTGCCTTCAGAGGCTTTTCTTCCATTCTCATGGTAAAATATCCACAATCCCTCTGCCTTGCCAGACTTAAAAGTCCCCTCAGATTCTTTTTGGCCAGTGATGTAATAGGTGATGCGAGTTCCATTTCCATTTTTGAGGGTTCCTTTATCCAGTTTTTTTGTTCCATCAAAACTATGGTATTCACCTATATTCATTAATCTGCCTTTGTCCCAATATTCTTCTTGAGTCAATTGCTTGTTGTCATAAAAAAGACCCCAAATTCCATCTTCCAAGCCAAGATTGTAGGTGCCCACTGACTTGAGTTGTCCGCCATCATAATAATAGAACCATTGGCCTTCCTCCATTCCTAGGTTATATTTTCCTTCAGCAATCAGAATTCCGATCTTATTGAAATATTTCCAAATTCCTGTTTGGAGATCGTTTCGATATTCTCCGATAGAATAAATTTCCCCGTCAGGAAAGAAGCTTTTCCAAACACCTGTTTTGGCTCCACTTTGATATTGACCTTGGACGGAAACATGTCCGGAGCTGTGGTATTCGATATACTCGCCAACCGGCACGCCAAGCTCAAACGTTTTCCGCTTTGATAGTGCTTTATTTGGGAAGTATTCCTCCCAGACACCCACGGCGATGTTATTTTTATATTTTTCTATTCGGGCTAATCGTCCCGTTTGATAATAGTATTTCCAGTCTCCGGTTTTATTGCCGTTTTGATCATAAAACTCCTCTGCCTCCAGGACTTTTGTGCCGGGAAAATACCTTTTCCAATCCCCTATTTTTTTACCGTTTTTGAAGCTTCCGATTTCAAAAGGAATTCCACCTAAAAGCCTTTTGAAATTACCTTCAAACTGTCCTTTTGAATAACTTGCCTCAGTGATCACCGTGCCATCTGGAGCATATTCTATGTAGGGTCCCTCGCGAAGTCCATTCACATAAAACTCCCTGGAAGCCAATTCACCAAATTCATAAAAGGAAACCCATTGACCAGTACGTTTACCATTATCATATTGTCCCTCTGTCAAAACTTGACTGGGGTCAATGTAATTGGGATTGCCTTCTTTTCCGTAAAACTCCGTGTACTTGCCGACCAGAACACTATCTCTGTAAATCACCTGTTTTTTTAAAGCGCCTTCTGCGTCAAAGTAAAGGGCTGGACCAAAGAGTTTACCATCTCTGTATTCCGCCGATTCTCTACGCTTTCCATTGGGGTGATATTGTGTCCACAGTCCTTCTCTTTTTCCATTCCCAAAGGTGCCTTCCGAGAGAAGGGTATTGGTTTTTGGATTGTATATTTTCCACAAACCTTCCCGGATATTATTTCTTATTACGCCCGTAGCCATAAGAGAGGAATCAGAGTTGAATTGCTGTACCAGTTTGGGGTCCTGCGCGAGAGTTGAAAAATAGAGGAAGCTAAAAACTGCCAAAAGCAAATATCTCATATATCTTGTAAATTTCGGTTTGGTTCAATTGGAACCTTATACAAACGATCGAATGAACAGATTCGACATATTATCTACGTGTGAATGAGTTTCCTGTTTAAAATTAAGTTAATTCCTGACTTGTTCTGCCGGAAGACTCAGAATACCAAGGATTTTTTTTAGGCACTTACAAAGATTTTGATTGAGCACCAAAAGGTCTGGATCGACTGGGATTGGTTTAATCCAATGATAAAAGCCGAGTTTTGCCTTTGCTATTTTCCCTTCATCTGTTGTGAGATTTCGATTCAATATCAGATCCGGATAATCCCATTGATTTTCACTGAGGCCAAAGGAAAATTCCAGACCGATAAATTCCTTGACCGGATTTTCTCGGTTGCTTCCCAGTAGGATGGTAATAAAAAGCCCATTTCCAAACCAATTGAGTAGACGGATGTTTGATCCGGTAATTGGATCAAAATCTCGGATTAAATCCAGAACTAAGTAAGGAAATCCCAACAAGTCATTGCCTTTGGATATTTTCGTACCCTTAGACTTGGCTGATATTTTATCAAAAATCTCTTTTGGGAATGAGTTTCCTACATCTTCTAAAACCGAGGTAAATTGTGTTTTCAGAAGATTTTGCCGATGAATTAAATCCTTGTTTAACCAAAGTTCTACGTCAAGAGAATTCTGTAATTTATCCATATTACCAGCGTAGTAAGGCTGAGGCCCATGCGAATCCTGATCCAAATGCTGCCAAACAAACCAAATCTCCTTCCTTTAATCTTCCCTGTTCCCAAGCTTGGGATAGTGCAATTGGGATAGTTCCTGCTGTAGTATTGCCTAAATACATGATATTGTTAAATACCCTCTCGTCAGGAAGCCCCATTTTTTGCTGGATGTATTGGCTGATTCGGAGGTTGGCCTGATGGGGAACTAAGAGGTCAATTTCGTCTTTAGTCACTCCGTTGTGATCCAAGGCTTCTTTAATAACCTCCATAAAACGGACGATCGCATGTTTGAAAACTGCGTTTCCATTCATTTTTAAGAAAAAATCTCCACGATCGACCATTTCTTGGGAGATTCTTACTTTTCCGCTGCTGCTTGGAGCAATACAGTATAATTCCTCCGCATGAGATCCATCAGCGTGCAGGTGGGTACTGAGAATTCCCGGTTGGTCGAGCTCCACAGCTCCCAAAACCACTGCACCGGCTCCGTCCGCAAAAATCACTGCACTCGAGCGTCCCTCATCACTTTTATCCAAAGCGGAGGACTGAATTTCCGCTCCAACGACCAAAATTTTCTTATACATTCCGGATTTGATAAACTGGTCTGCGACTGATAATGCATAAACAAAACCAGAACAGGCATTTTTAACTTCCAATGCTCCTACACTGGTAAGCCCCAGTTCCCGTTGAAGCAAAACTCCATTTCCGGGAAGAAAATAATCCGAGGTGATTGTAGCAAAAACAATGAATTCGATATCCTGAGGTTCAACTCCAGCCCGTTTCATGGCCATTTGGCTTGCTTTGGCAGACATATTGGTCACCGTATCCACTCCCGCGGTAAACCAACGACGCTCATGAATTCCTGTTCGCTCCACGATCCATTCATCTGTCGTATTCATCATTCGGGAAAGCTCCTCATTGGTCACGACTCGCTCAGGGACATAGTGCCCGGCTCCAAGAATTCGGGATTTTTTCATCTGTTATTTGGGTCTATTGAAATAAGATAAGCGGAATACGAATATCGGTACAGAAAAGCACCTAGACAAAAAGGGCTTAACTCGGTAAAATGTTTTATTTATCCAAACAAGGTATAGTTTCCAAACTGATCCATGGGAGATGTTTTTCGGATTATTCCAGGGACATCATTATGCACTGAATTGACCAAAGGTGATACGGTATAGCTCATCATCAGTTCCCCGGGATAGGTATTGAGCATTTTAAGCAGATCCGCTTCAGAAGTATATTTATCAAGCCATTTTTTTTCCTGATCTCGGCTGATGATCACCGGCATCCGATCGTGAACTTCAGAGACCACTTCGTTAGGAGTGGTGGTAAGTATCAAAAAGGTATGTTGGGATTCTCCTGAGACAGTTTCGTATTCTTCCCAGATTCCGGCAAAGGCAAACATGTCTTCATCCCTGAGTGTAAAGCGATAGGGAATTTTGGTCTTCTTGCCAAGTCTTTTCCATTCAAAAAAACCGTCGGCAGGGACAAGACATCTTCTTTTCTGAAAGGAATTTCTGAAAGAAATTTTCTCATTTACTGATTCCGCCCTGGCATTTATCAGTTTTTGGGAGACGGGCTTATTCTGTCCGAAATCAGGGGTAATTCCCCAATAGAAAAAAGAAAATCCCCTAGGGCTGTCAGAAGTGATTACAGGTACAAGTTGGGTAGGGGCAATGTTGTATCTGGGAGTGAAGTCCACCACCATATCCGCTTGAAACCGTTCTTCCAATTCAATTTTACTTTTGCTAAGGGAGTATCTTCCGCACATGATCAGGGTGTTATTATAATATGGCGGAAGTTAGAGATCGCGGGTTATAAATTCAACTGCCCGAAGCTCAGAGTAAAAGCTTTTTTCACCTGTTGGCCCTGAAAATCCAACATGACCCCCGTGTTTTGGGAATTCAAAATGAACTAGTTCCAATCGTTTCGCAAGCTTTATTGGAAAGCAAGTGTCACTTAAAAAAGGATCGTTTTGGGCATTTAGAATCAGTGCAGGCACTTCTATCTGATCTAAAAACTGAAGGGAGGAGTTGATGCTATAGTATTCTGCGGCATCTGAAAACCCATGTAATGGACCGGTAAAATATTCATCAAAATCCCGTAATGTTTTAATTTTCCGAAGTAGTCTTAACGGAAATTCGCCCGGAAAAGCCAATGATTTGCGGATAACCTTTTCCTTTAGCGTATTTAAAAAACGCTTGGAGTAAATAACATTTTCCCCTGAGGAGATTTTATTGCAGGATCCGGCAAGGTCAAGGGGAACGGAAATCGCCACTCCTTTTTTGATTTTCGGGTAGGATGATTTTTTTTCTCCCAAGTATTTGAGGGTTAGGTTTCCGCCAAGACTAAACCCCACCAGGTACACATTACGATAGTTTTTTTGAGCATGGATGACGACAGTATCCAAATCATAAGTAGCGCCGCTGTGATAGAAAATGATTTTTTTGTTCAGCTCTTCTCCACAACCCCGGAAGTTCCAACTCAGGACATCAAGCCCTTTCAGAATAAATTCTTTTGCCATTCCCAGCATATATGGCCTTGTGCTATTTCCTTCTAATCCATGGCTGAGAATCACCAAAGCATCATTTCCCCCTCTGTACCAATCCAGATCCAGAAAGTCTCCATCAGCTGTTGTTATTCGTTCTCTCTCAGGTTTTTGTATTTCTACTTTCCTAAATAATGCGGGATAAATTGTCTCTAAATGTCCGCTAAAGAGCCATTTAGGTCTTTGATAAAAGCTTTCAGATGTAAGGGGCATGAGTTGAAAGGGCCTAAAACAACACGGAAAATACAGGATATAAATTTGAATAAAGCGTTTTTAAAAACTATTTTTGGACACTTTAAAAACGAACAAGATCGAAATTACCTATGGCCGAAATAATCAGAATGCCAAAAATGAGTGACACAATGGAAGAGGGGGTGATCGCTTCTTGGCTTAAAAAAGTGGGAGATAGCGTCAAACCGGGGGATATTCTGGCTGAAGTGGAAACCGATAAAGCAACCATGGAGTTGGAATCCTACGACGAAGGTGTCCTTTTATATATTGGAGTTCAGGAAAAGGACTCAGTGCCTGTAAATGGTGTCATTGCGATCATTGGGGAAAAAGGAGAAGCCTTCGAGCACTTGCTGACAGGTGCAACTCCTCCTGCTGAATCCAAAAAAGAAGAATCAAAAGAAAAAGAAGCAAAACCGGAAGCCAAGGTAGAAGAACCTGCCAAAGCGGAAGCTGCTACTGAAAAAATTGACACCTCCACAATAAATGCTACTGTCATCACGATGCCAAAAATGAGTGATACAATGGCGGAAGGAACAATTGCCACTTGGTTGAAAAAAGTAGGTGACACAGTAAAATCAGGTGAAATTATCGCCGAAGTGGAAACTGATAAAGCGACCATGGAGCTTGAGTCCTATGAAGACGGGGTGCTGTTGTACATCGGGGTAGAGGCAGGCAACAGCGTTGCCGTAGATGGGGTGATTGCTGTGATCGGCGAAAAGGGTGCGGATTACCAAACATTGCTCAAAGCACAGCAAGGAGGGAATAAGGACTCAGCACCTGCGGAAGCTACATCTGAGGCTCCAGCAGAAAACAAATCTGAAAAACCCGCAGCCACTTCCGTTCCAGTCACTGCCGCGGTGCCTACAATTGATGGTGGAATTGCTAACGGGGAACGTGTAAAAGCTTCACCACTTGCCAAAAAAATCGCTGAAGAAAAAGGAGTTGATATCAGAGCTGTTTCAGGTTCAGGTGAAGGAGGAAGAGTTGTAAAAAGAGACGTAGAAAACTTTGTGCCTGCTGTAGCACCTTCTGCGGCAGTAGCCTCTGCGGTGGGTGCTACCACTTCTTCACTTGGACAAGAGAGTTTCCGAGAGGAGAAAGTTTCTCAGATGCGAAAAGTGATCGCCAAGCGATTGGCAGAGAGTAAGTTTGGAGCACCACACTTCTATTTGACCATGGAAATCAACATGGACAAGGCGATGGATGCCCGAAAAAGCATGAATGAGGTTTCTCCTGTAAAAATCTCCTTCAATGATATGGTGATCAAGGCTTCAGCTTCAGCCTTGCGTCAGCATCCAAAAGTCAATTCTAGTTGGCTGGGAGATAAAATTCGCTACAATGACCACATTCATATCGGAATGGCTGTGGCTGTAGAAGAAGGTTTGCTAGTTCCTGTGATTCGATTTGCTGACCAGTTATCACTTTCTCAGATTTCCAATCAGGCAAAAACATTGGGAGGAAAGGCCAAAACCAAAGAATTACAGCCGAAGGATTGGGAAGGAAACACTTTTACAATCTCCAACTTAGGGATGTTTGGCATCGATGAATTCACGGCAATTATCAACCCACCTGATGCGTGTATTTTGGCAGTAGGAGGTATCAAGGAAACTGTAATTGTGAAAGACGGCCAAATGAAAATAGGAAACGTAATGAAAGTGACGCTCTCATGCGACCACCGTGTAGTAGATGGAGCAGTTGGATCTGCATTTCTTCAGACTCTAAAAAGTCTTCTTGAAGATCCCGTTCGGATCCTTATCTAAAATAAACTGCCAAAAAGTCCTGTTTCCGCAGGACTTTTTGCTTTTGTATGGTTATTGGTTAGGAGGTTATTGAGTTATTGGAAATTAGTTAAAAGTGCAAACTACCAATTTTTGTATATCCAGATTGCTTAACCCAATAACATTATAACTAAAAACCAATAACTAGTACCCATGGAAAAAATCAAATCAACAACCGTAGTTGCAATCCGACACAATGGAGAGGTAGTCATCGGAGCAGATGGACAAGCGACTTTGGGAAATACAGTTGCCAAAAGTACCGTCAAAAAGCTTCGTGTACTTCAAGGTGGTAAAATTGTGACCGGTTTTGCCGGATCTACCGCCGATGCATTTACGCTCTTGGAAAAGTTTGAAGAGAAGCTCGGAGCCTTCGGTAATAACATGAAGCGTGCAGCCGTGGAATTGGCCAAAGAATGGAGAATGGATCGCATGCTTAGTCGGCTGGAAGCGATGATGATCGTGGCAGATAAGGATGATATTCTGATCATTTCAGGAACAGGGGACGTGATCGAACCGGATATGGAAATCGCGACAATTGGTTCGGGAAGTATGTTTGCCCAATCAGCAGCCAGAGCCATGAAGCAATTCGCTCCACACATGACTGCCGAAGACATGGTCAGAGAAAGCTTACATATCGCCGCGGATGTGTGTATTTACACGAATCACAACCTCGTAATCGAAAAAGTGAAAGCCTAGATCTTATGCGGATTAGGGAACCGAAGTTGAATACTTCGGTTTTTTTTATGTCTTTTCCAAACCCCTTCCTCTGTTATAGTGTTACTACATCGAATTGATTTCACAACATGGAAACTACAACAACAAAAAAAGCTGCAAAGAAGGATTTTCGAAAACTGATTCTGGAAGGATTTGTCAATCATGTTTTGGAACATGGCAGCATGCCCAAGTCGGTTTTTAAGTTTGCAAAAGATTTAAAAATGAAAGAAGAGGAGTTTTATACCTACTTCACTTCATTTGAATCCATCAAATCTGCCATCTGGGTATCGATTTTTGAAAGTACCCTGGAGCAAATTGAATCACAGGAAGTGTTCAAGGAATACAGCGTTCGAGAAAAATTTCTCAGCTTCTTGTTCACTTGGATCGAAGAATTGAAAAAGAACAGGTCTTACCTTCTGAGTCTTTATCAAGATAAAGCCCAATCGATGAAATCTTTGCCTTTGGATGCCAAAGAGTTTAAAGAGAAGTTCAAGGATTTCGCCGGAGAAATTATCCTGGAAGGAAAAGAAACCCAAGAAATAGCCAATAGGCCCATTATTTCAGACAAATATGATGAGGCCCTTTGGCTTCAAGTGGCTTTTATCTTCCGCTTCTGGCTGGATGACCGCTCACCGAGGTTTGAAAAAACAGATGCTGCCATAGAAAAGTCCGTGAATCTGACATTCGATCTCATGGGTAAAAGTGCCTTAGACAGCTTTTTAGACTTTGCGAAGTTTCTTTATCAAAACAAATAATCATGGCCATCAATGTGAAAGAACAGGAAGCTATCCCGGTTTCCAAAGTGCAGCGTGCGGCTAAATTTATTTCCACCGGCGCGAAAGTGGGGGGGAATTATGTGAAGCACTACGCCAAAAAGATGGTCAATCCATCGATGGATAAGGAGGAACTTCATCAAAACAACGCGACAGATATTTACAAATCATTGAGTGAGCTGAAGGGGTCTGCACTTAAGGTGGCACAGATGATGTCCATGGACAAAAACCTGCTCCCAAGAGCTTACCAGGATAAATTCACTATGGCGCAATATTCTGCTCCACCGTTGTCTTATCCTTTGGTAGTGAAAACTTTTCAGAAATATTTTGGAAAAAGTCCGGAGCAGATGTTTGACACCTTCACCCGGTCGGCTGTCAATGCCGCATCGATTGGTCAGGTACATCAGGCTACTCAAAACGGCAAAAAACTGGCCGTGAAAATCCAATACCCCGGTGTGGCCGATTCGGTCAGTTCGGACTTGAAATTGGTCAGACCTTTCGCACTTCGCCTGCTCAACATGAATGAGAAAGAACTCGATCATTACATGGGGGAAGTGGAGGAGCGATTGGTAGAGGAGACGGATTATGTATTGGAAGTAGAGCGATCCAGAGAGATCTCGGAGGCATGTGGACATATTCCGAATCTTAAATTTCCGCTTTATTACGATGCACTGAGTTCTGACCGAATCATCACGATGGACTGGATTTCAGGTAAGCATATCAAAGAGTGGATGGACACCAATCCTTCTCAGAAATCCAAAAATCAAATCGGTCAGGCCCTTTGGGACTTTTACCATCACCAGGTTCATAATCTGAAACAAGTACATGCCGATCCGCATCCGGGCAACTTCATCATTCAGGAAGATGATCAATTGGGGATTATTGATTTTGGCTGTGTGAAAGTGATTCCTGAAGACTTCTATGAAGGTTATTTTGCACTGATCAAAAAGGAACTGCTGATCAATCAGGAAGAGTTGGATCAGATCTTTTTTGACTTGGAGTTTATTTCTGACAAAGATACTCCTACTGAGGAGGCTTACTTTAAAAGCGTATTCAGGGAAATGATTTCCCTGTTGGGTAAGCCATTCCATGTGGACAGGTTTGATTTCGCAGATGACAGTTTCTTCGAGCAAATTTTCCAGTTGGGTGATCGAATTTCAAATGATAAAATGTTCCGAAAGTCACGTCAGGCCAGAGGATCACGACACGGATTATACATCAACAGAACCTATTTTGGATTGTACAATCTGCTCAATCAGCTTCAGGCGGAAGTAGAGACGACTAAGCCAGACTGGTTGAAATGAGACAAGTTTTAAATATAAATCCTCGAATTTTTCGGGGATTTTTTTGTCCTCTAAAAGGACAGTGGTGCAGCTCAAAAATTAGTGTTTATTATTTTAATTGATTTTTTACCATTAAGGAAGTTAAGAAAATTAAGAAGCCCGCATTTCAAGATACTTGATTTGCTGTAAAAATTTAATTCCCTAAATTCTCTTAATGGTTCAAAAAAAAGAGTAGGTAATTGCCTCCCTTTTTGGTTAAACTTTGAAAATGAATTTGGTCGAACGGGCTATTTTTTTCGAGACCAGTTGTTTATAGCCATCCTTTGGCTTCGGTCTTCGGTCTCCGGTCTTCCACACTAATTATGTTCTAGAGAAATTTCGAAGATGGAAAACATTTACTTCGAATAACTCACCCGATAAATACAGTTTGCCATATCATCGGAAATCAGCAAACTCCCATCAGGCAACTCCTGGACATCAACCGGTCTTCCCCAAACTTCCTGAGAAGCCTCGTCCAACCAGCCTGAAGCGAAAACTTCCTGTCCGGTTACTTTTCCGCTCCCATCAATTTTAGCCGTCACCACTTCATAGCCTGATTTTTTGCTTCGATTCCAACTTCCGTGTTTGGCAATAATCGCTTGATTTTTAAAGCTTGTTGGGAACATTCCTCCTTTATAAAATCGCATGCCAAGCGGGGCCACATGTGCTCCAAGTTTAGCTGCTGGTGCGATATAGGCAGATGCCTCCTTTCCTTTGGATCCTAAGTCAGGATCTTTTATTGTTCCGGCATGCCAGTATGGGTAACCAAAATGTTGACCTTTGGCTGTGACCCGGTTTAGTTCGCAATCCGGCGAGTCATCGCCCAGCATGTCACGACCATTGTCTGTAAACCATAGTTCTTTGGTTTGGGGATGCCAATCAAATCCTACTGTATTTCTAACCCCATGGGCAACTATTTCTGGTTTGGAGCCAGGTTTGGAGACATCCAATCGGGTAATGCTTGCAAAGATTTCCTCATCGGATTCACAGATGTTGCATGGTGCGCCCACTGGTACATAGAGCATCCCATCCGGTCCAAAGGCGATAAACTTCCAGCCGTGATGGGTTTTTGTCGGGTATTGGTCATATACCACTTCGTATTTTGGATTAGTAAGTGTGTTTTTGATGTCTTTAAACCTCAAGATTCGACTTACCTCAGCCACGTACAAGTCACCGTCTTTGTAAGCGACACCGTTGGGCATTTTTAGGCCTTCGGCCAGAATGTACTTGGTGTCAGCTTTTCCATCCCCATTTTCATCGACTAGGGCATAGACATTCTTTTCCTGCCTGTTTCCCACGAATACAATACCGTTGTCCGAAATAGCCATTGAGCGTGCATTGGGGACATCTGCAGCCCAAACTTCGATTTTGAAACCCGGCTGAAGTTTGATTTGATCCAGCTTGACATCCGCTTTGGCAGGTCGAATGTCCCTTTTATTGCTGCTGTTTGAAGTTTGGACAGGGGTAAGTTTTCCCTGACAGCTCGCATTCAGGGAAAAGAGTCCGATTGAAAAACTGAAAATTAGAGGTTTTAGGTAATTCATGAGTTTTAGTTTTAATAAATAAGCTAAACATTCTGAGATTGTTTTCCCAGTAAAGGTGTATAAACGGGTTATTGGTTATTTTTGCGCCATGCTTTCAATCAGTAATCTATCATACTTCATCGGAGGGCGTCCGCTCTACGAAAATGCCAACCTTCACATCAAGCCAAAAGACAAAATTGGTCTCGTCGGACAAAACGGGACAGGCAAGTCTACCTTACTCAAAATCATCAATGGAGACTACCAAGCCACCACTGGTGAGGTTCAAAAAGCCAAAGATTGTACAATCGGATTTTTGAACCAGGATCTACTTTCTTTTCAGTCGGATGAAAGTATTCTGAATGTGGCTTTAGCGGCGTTCAAAGAAACGCTGAAACTTCAGGATGAGATTGATGAGGTGCTAAAAAAAATGGAAACTGATTATTCGGAAGAAGTAATCAACCGATTGGCTTTTCTTCAGGATAGATTCGAGTCCAATGAAGGCTATACCATCACAGCCAAGGCAGAAGAAGTTTTGGAGGGGATTGGATTTCAGACTTCAGACTTGGAAAAGCCACTTCGGACTTTTTCGGGAGGTTGGAGAATGCGGGTGATGTTAGCCAAACTTCTCCTGGAAAAGCCTTCACTTTTGTTGTTGGATGAACCGACCAACCACTTGGATTTACCTTCTATTCAATGGGTGGAAAACTACCTAAAAAATTATGAAGGTGCTGTGGTAGTGGTATCTCACGATCAAACCTTTTTGGACAATTGTATCAATACCACAGTGGAAGTTGCCAATCAGACTTTGACTTCCTATCCGGGAAATTACTCCTTTTACAAGGAGGAAAAAAAGATTCGAATGGAGCTGCAGAACAATGCCTATGAGAATCAGCAGCAGATGATCAAGCAGACCGAACGTTTCATCGAGCGATTCCGGGCGAAGGCTACCAAGTCAAATCAAGTTCAGTCCCGCATCAAGGCCCTGGATCGATTAGACCGGGTGAATGAAGTGGTGAATGATGAGGCCTTTGTGAATTTTAAATTCAAGTTTTCCCAAAAATCAGGGCGGGATGTCGTGGTACTTGATCATGTTTCCAAAGCCTACGGTGATTTGGTGATTTTGAAAAATACCACTGCACGAATCGAAAGAGGGGATAAGATCGCCCTGATTGGAGCAAATGGAAAAGGGAAGTCGACATTGCTCAGAATCATCGATGGAACTGAAAAGCTTCAAGGCGAACGAAGTGAAGGCCACAATGTAATCAAAGCATTTTTTGCGCAGCATCAGCTCGAAGCATTGACCTTGGACAATGAGATCATGCAGGAGATGGCTCAGGCGGGAAGTAAGAAATCCGAAATGGAGTTAAGAGGAGTCCTTGGCTGTTTTCTTTTTTCCAATGAAGAAGTTTTCAAAAAAATCAAAGTACTCTCCGGTGGTGAAAAGTCTCGGGTGGCATTGGCCAAAACGTTGATTTCTGAGGCGAATTTCCTGCTTTTGGATGAACCTACCAACCACCTCGACTTTCAATCAGTGAATATCCTCATTCAGGCCTTGCAGCAATATGAGGGTACATTCATCACCGTTTCGCACGATAGACACTTCATCAAAGGCGTCGCTAATAAAATTTGGTACATTGAAGACAAAGAGATCAAGGAATATCCTGGATCCTATGATGAATATGATTTTTGGAAAAGTCAACAGGTCGAAGTGAAGGCCGTATCGCCTGTTGAGAAAACCGAAAAGAAGGCGCAACCGATTATTCCAAGAAATGCGCCGGAGGTACTTCAAGCAAAAAAGGATTTAAAGAGATTGGAGGAACAGCTTTCTAAAATAGAAAAGGAGATTGAGTCTTTGGAGCTTTTGAAATCCGAAACGGAGGAAAAAATGGCGGATCCGGATATCTATGTGGATGAGATAAAAGCCCAAAAACTTCAGGATAGCTATCAAAACATACAGAACAGTCTCCGGGAAGTCAATTCAAAATGGGAAGAATTGGTGGATCAGATTTCTACTTTGCAAGAATTGGCAGGATAATGGCCCAAATGTTTGGGCTAAATTTTCTATTTTGAACTCATGCTAAGAAAAATACTGATTTGCGCTTCTTCGATTACTCTCTTGTTGACGAGCTCGGCATTTTCCCAGGTTTTTGAAGACAGAGTGTATTCGGAGCACGTTCTTTCCGTTAGGTTATTTCCCCAAGGATCTCAACAAGACAGCCAATTGGATGCCCCTGTTGTTTCTATTAATGACTCGAAATCGTTGGTGTTATTATTTGATGACATTGCCTACGATCCCGAGCAGTACTCCGCCAAATTGATCCACTGCGATGTGGATTGGAAGAAGTCCGCACTTAGGAATAACGATTTTTCTATTTCTTTCAATGAGTATAACATTCAGGAATATAGCTATTCTGTCAACACTCGAATTCCTTACATCCATTATTCCTTTACAGTTCCAAGAGTTACTAAATCCGGGAATTATGTCCTGAAAGTTTATCGAAACAGAAATGAAGATGACGTAATACTCACGCGACGGTTTATGGTTTATGAGGATCTCTTTTCGATAGGAGCCTCGATTGTTCCTCCTACACAAACAGAGGATCGGCGAACCTTACAGCAAATCAATGTGGTGGTCAATTATTCTAAAGTAGACCTCATTGATCCTACCACGCAGGTCAGCGTAGTGATCCGTCAAAATCAACGTTGGGACAATGCGAAATACCTTAATAAGCCCACGTTTTTAAATCAAATCTCCAAAAGTATTCGCTATGAGCCGTTTGACGGTGGCAGCACCTTCAGGGCAGGCAATGAATTTAGATTTGTGGATTTAAGATTTATTAGGGCTACGGGAGTAAATATTGCCGAAATTAAAGTTGAGGAAACTGCGATTTTCGCCAATGCCTTGGCCGACAGACCAAGGCCGGGAGGAGTTTATTCGCAGTATTTGGACATGAATGGGCAGTATATGATATACACCAATGATCGTCCCGGAGGCAATCCTGAAGTTGAGAGCGAATACATCTATACGACTTTTTACCTTCAAGCCGAGGCAGGACGTGATATTAGGATGCTCGGTGCATTGACAGCATGGGGTAAAAGTCCAGAATCCAAAATGGTCTATGAACCAAAGACCGGACTCTACACTACCTCCATCCTTATGAAGCAGGGATGGTATGATTACCAATATGCCTTTTCGACCGGAGCGGGTTTTGATTCTTATCCCATTGAGGGGAGCTTCTTTGAGACAGAAAATGAGTATGAGGTTTTAGTCTACTACAGAGCTTTAGGATCTAGATACGATCAGCTAGTCGGCTACGTATACTTGCATCCCAATCGCCGGAGAATTTAAAAAAAAAATCCTCTCGAATGAGAGGATTTAAATTTTACAGTTCTTCGGGCAGGTCTCCTTCAATTTCACCTTCTTCAGATGCAGGAGCTACATTTTGCCTTACACGCTCTGTAGGTTTATAAGGAACAAACCCTTCTCTTTTGAATTTGTAAGTTGTGGTTCGATTTGCGCCTGAAGGATGGTTTGCAAGGTCAAGCATTCCAAATCCTTTATGTGTAAATGCTCCTAATCCACACTTAAATACGAAGTCCTGAACTTCAGGTGCAGCATAGAGTGTAAAAGGAAGTGTATAGCCTCTTACTTCATACTTCACATCCATGTCGTAGACCGCATAGATTCTTGCAAACTTCTTCTGCTGCTCTTTAAGCTTATTTACATAAACCATGTCAGGCACAACTTGGAACTTGAAGAATGATTCCATCTGCTCAGGAGTATACCAACCCGATTTTTCCATCCGGGTCAAGGTAGATTCGTAAAGCAAATCAGAAAATTCGTCGCTGTCCGGATTGATAAATCGCTTACCGACTTCTTCGTTGAAGGCGGGAGTGATCAATACCAACGGGGAGATACACACGAATTTGTTGTTGGTCTCGAGCGTGGGCTCAGTCTCCAATTCGGTGTATTCTGGCGAAAGGATTAAATTACCCATCTCGATTTTTGGTGTAGCAAAAACCTGCTCTAGCAAGTAATCCATGAAGTCTTCACTTTGTGAAGAAACGACGAGCGTCACCAGACTGGAGTAATAATGCAAGCCACTTCTACTTACTTTTGTCTGACCTTTAAGGCCTGAAAAGTTGAAGAAATTGTAGTTGAAGAATTCCTCTCTTCCTCCTTTTACAATTACTCCTTTAAGGAATTGCGCAAGGATATACTGGTGATGGAAAGGCAGATAGGAGCCTTTGTTTTTAAGTGAAAATATAAGTCTAACTCTCACGGTGATTTAAAAATAAAATGAGACAATTATGAATTAAAATACTTATTTGTTTGGGTGAATAAGCAATGCTCAAAAGTACGAATAAATTTGAAAAAAAGTTAAACGTTGAATCTAAAATGCATAATATCACCGTCTTTTACAATATATTCTTTTCCTTCGATTGAAATTTTACCGTTTTCCCGACAGCCTGCTTCATTCTTGAATTGTTGGTAGTCAGCCAGTTTGATGACTTCGGCCTTTATGAACCCTCGTTCGAAATCAGTGTGAATAACTCCTGCTGCCTGAGGCGCTTTCCATCCTTTTTTTATAGTCCAAGCTCTAACTTCCTGAACTCCTGCTGTGAAATAGGTGATTAGATCCAATAATGAATAGGCACCTGATATCAAACGATTCAAACCGCTCTCCTCTAATCCATATTCTGAAAGAAACATCGCTTTCTCATCCGCATCTTCGAATTCGGCAATTTGGCTTTCAATTGCGGCGCAAAGAATAATGACATCAGCATTTTCTTCTTTTACATTATCCTTCAGGATATCCACAAATTTATTACCTGTAAGAATACTGCTCTCATCCACGTTAGCTACATACAGGACAGGTTTGATCGTCAATAAATGAAGGTCTCTAACAGCCTCAAGCTCTTCCTTATCCGCTTCAATCGCCCGTGCATTCATGCCTGATGTCAGGCCTTGTTTGAATCTGTTGAGAATCTCGAGCTCCGCCTTTGCCTTCGGTTCTCCGGATTTAGCTACTTTTTCGATTCGTTGGATTTTCTTTTCCACAGATTCCAAATCCTTCAGTTGGAGTTCAGTATCTATTACCTCTTTGTCAAATATAGGGTCAACTCCCCCGGCCACATGGACAATATTGTCATCTTCGAAGCATCGGATTACATGAATGATAGCATCCACTTCGCGGATGTTTGCAAGGAATTTGTTCCCGAGACCTTCCCCTTTTGAAGCGCCTTTGACTAAGCCTGCAATATCGACGAACTCGATGATTGTCGGGACAACCCGTTGCGGATTGACCAGTCCTTCAAGGATTTGAAGTCTTTTGTCTGGAACCGATACTACACCTACGTTTGGTTCGATCGTGCAGAAAGGGAAGTTCGCTGCTTCTGCTTTGGCGCTTGACAGCGCATTAAACAAGGTAGACTTTCCCACATTTGGAAGTCCGACAATGCCACATTGTAATGCCATTAATTCGTTGCTTTAATTTTAAATATTCGATAGGATTTGTACCCTCTGAAGAACTCCATTACGGATACTCTGAATATGGTATAAACCGGTATTGCAAAGATCATCCCCGTGATACCTGCAATTTTTGCCCCGGCAAAGATAACAACAAATATCTCAAGCGGGTGGGCCTTTACTCTTTTCGAGAAAATCATCGGTTGCAGTGCCAGATTATCAAAGAGTTGGACTACTGAAAAAACTGATATTATCTTAAGCAAAAAGTAGGTGTACTCCGCATCGCTCAAAAAAGTACCTGTTGAAATTCCCACAATGATCCCGAAAGCTGATCCCAAAATTGGCCCTGCATACGGGATTAGATTTGCAACTGCAGCAAACAGGGCGATAGTGAGTGCGTAATCGACACCTACAAAACTGAGTCCCAAACTGGCAATGGAAAAAATGAAAAGCATTTGGATCAACAGGCCGAAAAGATAGTTTGAAAGCAATTTTTCAACCTTGGTAAATGTGGCAACAGATAATTCGAAATAGGCATTGGGGATAAGATTCAAAAGATTTCTTCGTAACAGGCCATTTTCTAACAGCAGAAAAAATGTAATAAATGCCACAGCTATGATGCCGATCAAAAAGTTACTGGTCAAATTAATTAAGCCACTGATGAAACTCCCAAAGTCAAAAGTTCTGATAAAATCAATTATGGAGGTCTTTAGCTCTTCGAAAAGGGAACCGGGTTTATTTTCCAACAACTGATACCTTAAAAGGAAACGTTCAATTCTTCCAATTGGCTCTTGAATTTGGGTATAAATACCTTCAAGATCCATTTCAGAAAGGATGAGTATCTGATCATTAATCAGGGGAAGAAACAACAAACTCAAAAGAAAAAACAATAAAATTATGGAGGCAAAAGAAATCAATATAGCCATCCACCTAGGAATATGCTGTTTGACAAGATGGAAGTCATTCAGTCTGTTTGTGAGAGGCCGGAGCAAAGCGGCAATGATCAATGAAAGAATAAGATAAAGGGTGACATTGGAGAAATACCAACCAAATAATAAAAAGGCTGCGATAAACAGAATAAGGTATAAGAAAAACCGCTGCATAGCTACAAAATAAAAGGAGGCGTTTGCCTCCTCAAATATACCGTAATGAACTGTGGATTAGCAATCACTAAGTTTATGTTGGATTATTCCCACTTTAATTCATCGTTGATTTCATTTTCAGAATCTTCTTTTTCAAACTGCGTGAAATCGATCTCCGGCATCAATTCCTCCTTGAGGTGATCTACGGTCTCATTAAGTGCATTCGCAAACTTGAAGAAATCTTCTTTATAGAGGAAGATTTTGTGTTTTTCATATGTAAATCCGTCTCCGTTCATTTTCCTTTTACTCTCCGTGATGGTGATGTAAAAGTCATTTGCCCGGGTGGATTTAATATCAAAAAAATAAGTTCTTTTTCCTGCTTTAACTTTTTTGGAGAAAATTTCTTCTCTGTCGTATCCTCTATGATCTTCCACAGTGCTTTCTGATTTTAGTGTCGGGTTGTACTAAATGATGGGTTAAAGTAAAACAAAAGCCCCGTAGAATTCAAAAAGGAATTTTACTTTTTTTTGAAACTGTAGTTAAAAGACGATGTCAAAGGTAAAAAAACAAGAATGAGTGGCGAAAATTCAACAACAAAAGAGTGGAATTGAAACCACTCTTATTCGCCGTGCATAAATGCTTTTTTGGCAAGCAACTCTTCCTCAGTTTCTCGATTGTCAGGATCATCGACGCAGCAATCAACGGGACATACGGCAGCGCACTGAGGCTCTTCATGAAAACCGTTGCATTCGGTGCATTTTGCTGTCACGATGTAATAAAACTCGTCTGAAACAGGCTCCTGTTTTTTAGTAGCGTCCACTACTGAGCCATCCTCCAGGGTCACTTGTTTTAAGGTTGTTCCTCCTCCCCATGTCCATTCTACTCCGCCTTCATAAATTGCTGTATTTGGACATTCAGGTTCGCATGCACCACAATTGATGCATTCGTCTGTAATCATTATTGCCATGGTTCAATCAATTTGAATCCCAAAAGTACAATCTCAACAGCTCCAAGGCAATAAAAAGTTGTCATACTAATTAATTTAATTTTATTCCAAGCTTAGACGGTTTTGGTACCTTTGTGCTATGGAAGTAAGATTATCGTCAAAAAAAAGGATTGAGGCTTTTTGCAGATTGGGTAATTTGCTCAGCAAGTTAAACGTGGAGGAAAAGGATGATCTTTTCCGAAGAGCTAATAATCAGAATAGCTGGTTTACAGAGGTCACAATGGAGTCTGCTTTGAATGGTCTTTCCAAACTCTTAGAAAAAGAAAAACTTGAAAAATGGCTTTCTACTTACTCTCTTGCTGAAAACCCTGTTTCTCGAAAAGTCGGAATCTTGATGGCGGGAAATATCCCGGGGGTTGGATTTCATGACCTGATGTGTGTCTTGATTTCCGGCCATATTGCAGTTCCTAAACTTAGTTCCGCTGATTCATTTTTTTCAAAGTGGCTGATTAACAGATTATTGCAGATTGAATCTGGTTTTGAAAATTACATTCAGGTGGAAGAGATGCTGAAAGGAATGGACGCTTATATTGCGACAGGCAGTGATAATTCGGCCCGATACTTTAATTATTATTTTGGCAAATACCCAAGTATCATACGGGCAAATAGGACTTCGGTGGCAATTTTGACGGGAAATGAAAGTGAGGAAACTTTGGATAGATTGGGGCAGGATATATTTCTTTACTTCGGATTGGGCTGCAGGAATGTATCCAAGATTTTCGTCAAAAACGTAGCCCATCTCCAGCATTTTTTGGATGTGATGGAGAAGTTTAACTGGGTTGCTTTCAATCATAAATACCTCAACAATTACGAGTACATCAAATCCATCTATTTGGTCAATAGTGAGCCCCACTTAGACAATGGTTTTTTGATTCTCAGGGAGAGCACTGAACTCGTTTCACCAATTGGAGTCCTTTTTTATGAAGTGTATGATTCAAAGGAAGACCTTTTTCAAAAATTAGATTCATTGGAATCAAAAATCCAATGTGTCGTAGGAGATCCAGATGAAATTCCGGGAGCTATTAGATTTGGAGAAGCACAGTATCCCGAGCCATGGGATTATGCGGATAAGGTGGACACCCTGAAATTTCTTTTAGGACTCAAGTAATCAATGTGGTAACAGATTCCGCTGCCTTAGGTATAGTTACACAGAATTTACTGCCTTCACCTAATGTGGAATCAACAGTCATCGTCCCACCATTTTTAAGGATATATTCCCGAACTAATACTAATCCCAGACCTGTACCAGTTTCATTTGCCTGCCCTCTTGTAGTAAAAGAAATACCATTAGTCAACTTATAGAGGTTCTCCTCGGAGATTCCAGTCCCAAAATCCCGTACACAAAGTTTCAGATTGTCACCTTGAATTTCATTGGTAACCAAAACCTTGGAATCCGGATTGGAAAATTTCAGTGCATTTGAAATCAAATTCCGGACAATCAATTCCAGCATATTTTTATCTGCAAAAGCCCATGCGTTTTCAAAACCATGAAGTTCGATTGTGATGGATTTTTCTCTAGCTATTCGATCTAAAAGGTTTTTTTGGCTGTTGAGCAACTTTGCCAAATCCACCACTTGAGGCTGTAAGTATTCACCCCGAAGCTGTGAGCTAGTCCAGGCCAAAAGGTTTTCCAGGAGAAGAGCAACATGTTCCATGTTTTTGGATACCTCGGGAAGCATGTCCAGAAACTCTTCTTTGGAAATAACACCGCTTTGAGTTAAGTGTATGAGTTCTTTAACTCCAAAAACAGGGCCTTTGAGGTCATGAGAAATAATACTGAAAAACTTATCCTTGAGATCATTCAATTGTTGAAGTTCTACGGTCTGATTTTTCAGTTGCTCATTTGTTTTTATTTGCTCGGTGATGTCATCCATCAGGAGCAAAACGCCAAGTGCTAATGTCTTACTGTCATTTATTTGAACAGCTTCCACGCGAAGAATTCTTTCCTTACCATCTAGGGTGATTCGACTTTCGATCGTGTGATTTTTTTTCTCCTTTATTAATTTTTCGATCTCCGGCCTTTGGGAAAAAATAAGTTCGGAGGACTGCCCAATTCGAATTTTATCTGATTGGGTACAGAAGTTTTTTGAGGCAGCGTTGAAATCAACAATCTTGTTTTGATTGTCAAAAATCAAAACTCCACGGGTCATCGCTTCTAGAATTTTATCTCTTGCGACAGGCTTTAAATTGAGAAGATTGAACTTCAAAATGGCGATTGATATCAAAAAATAGGAGAAAAGAAAAGAGAACGGAGTCATGTCCAAGCCCTGAAAAGGCTTCAACCAAGAGAGCTGATATAAGACATTGATAACCAATGGAAAAAATCCCCCTATTATCAAAAGTCTCGTTTGAAGCTTAAAGTGAATATTTGCATATTGGAAACGATTCCAAAGGACTAAGGTGCCCAGAAAATAAAAGAAATAGGAATAGATAACCAGTACAGGATACCAGATTCCTTTTTCGATACCTAGGATTGGAAAAGGGCCGTCTGCGATCAGCCAACTGTCTTTATAATGGAGATTGTGCCAGCTGTTTGTTAGTACAATCAGGTAAGTGAGGAAAGGTAGAATGAAAATTAAAGGATAAAGCCATGGTTTTTTGGAGGTGTCGTACGCAGTATATTTCAGGGCAAAAACTAACCAACACGAAGGTGCCAATACCAGTCCTATGTATTGGAGTTTAACCCAAAAAAGCATATCCTCCAGAGTTTGAGCGGTGAGTTCGACACCGTAAAAAAAGCCCCAAATTGATGAAGCAAGCATGGTAAATGCAATCCATCTGACAGAATCTTCTAATTTGAGTCCGATGTAAATAGAAAGCCCTCCGACCAGTAGGCTCGAAAAAATGAGGGTCAAAGCATATGAATTGAGAATAAATTCCACAAATTCCTGTGTTTACCTTCGATTAGTTGAAAGTTAAAAATCGGTTTAATCATTCAATATTAAGGTTCTACCACGAATTTAATGGAATTCCTACCTTTGGTCAAAAACATGTTTACAGAGGGACTTTTCACCAAGTTGCTTCAATTAGAAGATGGATGGTTTGTAGAATCGGTAGAAACTGATTTTAAACAAGAAGAGATATATATCCAAATTGAGTGTGTTTTGGACGAGTTGGAAGATGCTGAAACAGGGGAGCTTTGCCGGGTTTATGATCATGCACCCTCACGGGAATGGCGTCACTTAGACACGATGCAGTATAAGACCTTCCTCAGATGTAAGCTTCCCCGAATTACAACTTCCAGTGGTAAAGTAAAGA
>NZ_FMXE01000023.1 GCF_900103735.1 Algoriphagus alkaliphilus
AAGGTATTTTGTTTTACATTTATAACAGTAAATATACTATTATAAAATCATAAAAAATATGGGCTATAAAGTTAAAATTCAAAGAGTTGAAAGAGGAAAAACCAGTTCCTATTATATCAATTTTCCTGCGGCTCTGGCAGAGTCTTGTGATATAGAAAAAGCAGAAGAATTGGAATGGGAGATAGAGGACAGGAATACCTTTGTTTTGAAAAGGGTAATTAAAAAAGAATCATTTCTGAAGAAGAAGGCTAAAAAATAAGAGAGGAACTATCTCTCTAATAGGGGTATAAGCCTTAAGTTAACGCCAATGCCCGGAGGTGTCGAACTTTTTTAAGTTCCTGCTTACCTCTTCAGACTCTCCAAAACCAACCTCACCAATTCCGCTTTATCCCCATTTGGAATCCATCTCGCCACGATCACCAAGTCATTTTCCTGATCGACATAGATCATGTTGGTGCCGGCACCGATATGGAGGAATGCCGTTTTCGGTGCAGCAGGCACTTCCTTCAAATCATTGTTCAGAAAGTAATTCATAAATCCATACCCGGGTTGGGCAGGGGTAGGTGTGCGGGACTTCTCAATCCAAGAGGCTTGGATCAATTGCTTACCGTTCCAGTTGCCGTTTCTCAAAGTCAAATAACCAAACCTTGCCTGATCCCAAGCAGACAGCATCATACCGCCTCCCCAGTGTGAACCGCCGCTGACGGACTGCATGATTTGTCCGTCAATGATGACGAAGGAGTTTTCATAGCCTGTCCATCTCCAGGTATCTGATGCGCCAATCGGATCCATGATGCGCTCTTTGAGTATCACAGGAAGTGGCTTTCTCCAAATATTCATCAAAGCCAAAGCCAGAACATTCACCCTCGTGTCATTGTATTCATAGACCGAACCCGGTGTGTTTCTAGCGCGAGTCCTCCACTGATTGGCTTCCCCACTTGGTCGATCTGCCCAGTCCGGCTTGCCCCAAAGGCTACCTTCCCAATCTGAAGTTTGCCGAAGTAAGTCATCCCATCGGATTTTGCGGTTGTGCTCGGTGCCAAAAAGCTCAAAAACATCATCCTCATAGAGATGATCAGCCTTATTCATCATGGACCGCACCGGGTCAAAGGGATAGATCGGTGCCATGTATGGATAGACCAAGTCTTTTTCATCTTTGATTAATCCATCTGCCACTGCCAAACCTGCGGTGGTGGAAAGGAGGCTTTTCGCTACACTAAATGTCAAATCTACCCGCTCCGGTTCACCCCATTGCCCGACCACATAGCCTTTGTAAATAATTAAGCCCGAAGCTGGGCCTCGGGTTTTCATCGGGCCGATGGGATATCCTACAGGTTCGCGCCCAAAGGCACTTTCGTAGTGAGCGATTTTCAGGTTTTTGTTTTGGTCACTTTCATGAGCTACGGCAAATTCGATTGCCGCCGCAATTTTGGCCTGATCGAGACCGAGGTCTGCCGGCCTCTTGCTTTCCCAATTATTTTTTCCCGGAAAATAAGTTTGAGCAAAAAGCGATGTCGAACACAAAAAGAAAACCAGAAGTAAAGAGAAATTTTTCATGGTAGGGGATTTGTTGCGATTTTAAAGAAATTCTAATAGTGGTTTAAACCGCCTGTAAAACTTTCCAAAAGGAGTTCAGGATAAAAACTCTTTTCCATCCTAGCGGTTCATTAACTAAATGAAGCAAACTGTTTGTTTTATTTTGTCAGGCATCCGAGCCTTTTTATTTTAGCCCAATTGGGAAAATTATGGAAAAAGAAAAAATATACATCATCGGTGCAGGTTTGTCCGGTTTGATAGCAGCTCTGGAACTTGAAAAATCCGGTTTTTCACCTATTATACTGGAATCATCTGATCGGATCGGGGGCCGTATGAAAACCGATGAAGTAGACGGTTTTTTACTTGACCATGGTTTTCAGGTATTGAATACGGCATATCCCGAAGCAAAAAAATACCTGGATTTTCAGGCCTTGAATCTGAAGACTTTTGATCCAGGAGCAGTAATTTTTGAGGGGAAAGATTCCTACATCATCACCGATCCGATGCGAAATCCCCTAAAAATAGTTGGAATGGCTTTTTCGAAAGTGGGGACTTTTCTCGATAAAGTGAAAATGTTCACTTTGACACAGGAACTGAAAAAGAAAAGCAATGAGGCTATTTTCAAAGAACCCTCGCTTCCTACGCATCAATATTTAAAGGACTATGGGTTTTCGGATCAGATCATCAACAATTTTTTTAAACCCTTTTTCCGTGGCATATTTCTCGAAAAGCACCTGAATACCCCCTCAAGAATGTTTGAGTTTATTTTTAAGATGTTTGCCTTAGGACAGGCGGCAGTCCCTGAAAAAGGGATGGGAGAAATTCCAGCCATGATTCGTCGTCAATTGAGTACCACCCAGATTTACTTTAATTCGCCTGTGGAAAAGGTAGAAGGAAAAACCATTCATTTGAGGAATGGGGAAACCTTGGAAGCTGATCGGATCATCATTGCGGTACAGCCTGACAAAGTGATGAAGCAGCTTCAAGGGCAATTTGCACCGGCACACCAGGTGACCAACCTCTACTTTTCATTACATAAATCCTTCTTTGCCCGTCCGATGATCGGACTGCTTCCCGGAGATCAGCTGGTGAATAATATTGTCTTCATGGATGATGTTTCCAAAGCCTATTCAACTAATGGCAGAGCTTTGCTATCTGTTTCTGTTTTGGAGTCAGATATGGGTGAAAAGGATCTGATTAAGGCGGTGCAGGCAGAACTGGAAGCGATTTCGGGAATTAAAGGGGAGTATTTCAAATTTGTAAAAGCTTATACAATACCCTATGCCTTGCCAAGTTTGGAGGATTTGAGGTATTCTATTCCGATGACTGAGTGCAAGATCACGGATCATGTTTACCTGGCGGGAGATTATTTGCTGAATGGCTCGATCAATGCCGCAATGACTTCGGGCAGAACGGCAGCTGAGGCGGTGGTGCATAGCTATATGCCTACGTATTGATTTTTAACCGCGGAGGACGCGGAGGTTAATTAAGAGATCGCAAAGGGATTGATCTCAAAATCTCCCGCAGATTTCCGCAAAATAGGTTGCAGATTACCGCGGATTTTTGAGAAATAGCCAACCTTGATTTTATCCATTTCTAGCCCCTTTTAGCCTTCTTGCTTCATACTTCTGCCTTTCCACATCGGACATCGGTCACCCGACATCGGACATTTATCAATTACTTCTTGATAGGCGTCTCATCACATTCCACATCACCTGCCACATACTGCATTCCGTCTAGGTAAAACTGCAGCAAATCCGGGTTTTCGAAGCTTTGTGCATTGTGAGAAGGGGAGGCGTACATGACCTTTCCCTTGCCTTCGGCGCGAATCCAAGCAACATACGTTTTTCCTTCTGTCAGTTCCTGACCTTTGCGCTGACTTTTGATTTCTGCATTGTTGAAATAGAGTAAAGGCTTGAAATCCAGTTCTGCATAGGCATTCTTGTAGAAATAAGGTTCGTCGATATGGTTAAATCCCTCGGATGGAAATGCCTGGACAAGTGGATGATTTGGATCTTCCAATCTCACCTGAATCGCCTGCTGCACAGGATGGTAATCGAAGCTCGCCCCCAATAATCGGCTGAAATCCCATGAATTATTTTGAGTAGTCACTCCGCCGTGAAGGACCATCAGCCCTCCGCCATTTTCGACATAGCTCAATAAATTGCCCTCTAATTCTTGCGCTTTTTTCATTAAAGTCACGGAGTCTTTAGTGGTATCTTCTTTGAGTTTGTCCCAAAAAAGATTTCGATGGTCAGGCTTGGAGCAGGTGTTGTTTAAGATGACCGCATCGTATTTTTTTAGATTTTTGGCCTCAAATTCTGCGATGTCCTTGCTTCCAATTACAGTAAATGCCCCACTTGTTTCCCCGATGATTTTGATCATCTCTTCGGTATGGGGAATCACCCAATGGTTGAATCCGGTATGAAGGGAGAAGACTAATATGTTTTTCTTTTTGGCGGGAAAGGTGGCTTTTTCAGGAGCTAAAGCTTTGATTTTGGCCTTCCAAGCCTGATCAAGCGTGACTTCGGGTAGGCTTTGCCCGCAGGCAAAATTCAGCGAAAAGATGGAAACGATTGCGTAGAAAATAATCCGCTTCATGGGTTATTGGGTTCAATGGGTTGATGCTTTACTGCAGTTTTTTATAACTTGAATTTCGAACCCCAATAACCTGAATTTTCCATGTGTTTCAAAAGAATATTCCTTCCGATCCTTGTATTTCTGACTTTTTCTACGGGATCGTTTTCGCAAAAAGTAAACCTAAAAGAGACTCCGGTCGGCATCGATTTTTTAATTGATAATCAACGGGTTTTAACCTATCAAACTGCCACCACCGATGTGCCGGAGGGAGTGAAGCCGGAATTCAAAAAGTCAGGCTTTATTCATCCCATCACTTCGCCAAGCGGTCAGGTGCTCAGTAGGATCCAGCCTCCGGATCATTATCATCATTACGGAATTTGGGGTCCTTGGACTCGAGCTACAATAAGTGGTAGAGAAGTGGATTTTTGGAATTTGGGAGATGGAAAAGGCAGAGTGGATTTTGCCAAAGTGCTCTCCAAAAAAGTAGCCGGAGGAGCTGCCGAACTCAATGTCCGTCAGAATCATCTGGATCTCAAAGCTCCTGAAAGTGAGCGATTGGCAATTGAAGAAGACCTGAGGATTAAAGTCAAACCTGCTGACAAAGGTCGATACATGGTCGATTACACCACGACGATTTCCACCAAGATTCCGGGAGGAATTCTGCTGGATGATTACAGATATGGTGGTGGAATTGGCTTTCGCGCCACGGAGCTTTGGGGTGATGCCAATAGCTCAATCCTGACTTCGGAAGGTAAGGATCGAAAGGATGCAGATGGATCCAATGCCAAGTGGATCATTGTCAAAGGAAAGACCGCAGATGCCTCCGGCCAAAGCGGAATCCTTTTCTTAAGTCATAATACCAACAAATCGCATCCCGAACCACTTCGCGTTTGGCCACTTGGACAATACAAGGGAGAAGGAAATGTGTTCATAGAGTTTTGTCCGATTCGTCATGAGTCCTGGGAGATTCAGCCCAATGAGCGAAATACCCTGAAATACCGAATGATTGTCTTTGATGGAGATTTGACTGCCGAGGAGGCAGAAGCCTATTGGAGAGCCTTTGTAAAATGAGATAGGCCATAGACGATAGACGATAATCCATTGATCATAGTCCAAAGTTTTCAGAATCACGAACTAAGAATTTTAAACAAATTATTGTTGCCTGAGAATTTGGAGAATTTTAATTTCAGTCAACATTCAAACCCATTAAATCCCGAATTATGGAAAGAAGAGATTTTATGAAAAAATCCGCTTTGGCGACTGCCGCCTTTGGATTCCCCACGATTGTGCCTGCATCTGTTTTTGGAAAGAATGCACCAAGCAACAAGATCAACATTGGTCAAATTGGCTGTGGCAGAATTGCCCGTGAGCATGATCTCCCGGGTACTTGGAGGCATGACGTGGCTAGAATCGTGGCGGTGTCGGACGTGGATAGCAAGCGGATGGCTGATGGAAAAAAGCTGGTGGAAGACTACTACACCAAAAAACTCGGTGAGAAATACATGGACGTGAAGCAGTATGGGGACTACCGCGAGATGCTGCTGAATAAGGACATCGATGCAGTGATCATTTCCACTCCGGATCATTGGCATTCTCAACCTGCCATGGAAGCGGCATTGGCGGGGAAGCATATATATGTGCAAAAGCCAACTTCCCTGACCATCAAAGAAGGCCGTCAATTGGTTAACGTGGTCAATAAAACCGGCGTAGTTCTTCAGCTTGGTACCCAGCAGCGTTCCAGTGAACAGTTTCGAATTGCAGCTGAATTGGTAAGAAATGGGCGAATCGGAAAGCTACACACCGTTCGAATTGGATTGCCAGGAGATCCTGCAGGACCTGCCGCGCCTGCAATGCCGATTCCTTCCAACCTGAATTTTGACATGTGGTTGGGTTCAACACCTTTAGTTCCATATACTGAAATCGGAGTTCACCCACAAAATGACTACAGCCGTCCGGGATGGTTGAGACATGAAAATTACGGAGCAGGAATGATCACCGGCTGGGGACAGCATCACTTTGACTCTGCGGCTTGGGGGATGGATACGGAACTTACCGGCCCAAGATACATTGAGGCTGTGGCCGAATTTCCAAGAGCCGGGCTTTGGAATGTACACGGGGACTTCATGGTCAAAGCAGAATATGACAATGGAGTCATGATGTTTACTTCCGGTGGCTATCCAAATGGGATAAGGTATGAAGGTTCTGAAGGTTGGATTTGGGTTTCACGTGGTAATTACGTCGCTTCCGCATCGGATCCTGTTGCACAGGGAAATAGTGCCAAAGCACTGGATGCTTCAGACCCTAAAATTCTTCAGTCCGTGATTGGAGAAAACGAAATTCGCTTAATTCGTAGCAAGGAGCATCATGGAAATTGGTTGGATGCTATTCAAGGCAATGCAGAATTGCTCTCTCCTGTAGAAATTGGTCATCGGTCTTGCTCCGTTTGTTTGGTTAGCCACGTTGCAATGAAATTGGGAAGAAAACTGGCTTGGGATCCCGTAAAAGAAGAATTTATCAACGATGCGGAAGCTAATTCTCATTTGAGTCGACCTCAGCGCGCGCCTTGGGGAACTGACTTTGTGAAGGTTTAGTTTGACCGTTTTCGGGTGCCTGCATGCCGGCAAAGGCAGGTCCGACGACCGATGCTGGAGTATAAATTAGTAAGTAGTGAACAGTAAGAGGTAAGTTGTATCGTCCACAAAATCGAGGCTTTTAAACTCCGGGCTCTTAAAAGGCTCGCTGGAGACTTTCAGCTAAGAAGTACCGACGAAGTCAATACCTAAAAAACATATTTCTTTGTGAACTCTGCGGTAAAAAAAACAAAATGAAATCATCAAAAGTAATTAACGGGGCCGTCTTGGCCCTTTTTCTCGTTTCCTGTTCCAATTCAGAATTGAAAACCGAAACTTCTAAATCAGATTCAAAAGTGAGAATCATGACGCTTGATCCCGGACATTTTCATGCGGGATTGATTCACAAGTCCATGTACCCGGTGGTGGATTCCACAATTTATATTTTCGCTCCTGAGGGCCCTGAATTGAAAGATCATCTCAATCGAATCGCGAGTTACAACAATCGGGAAGAGAGTCCAACGGCTTGGAATCTTGAGGTGTACAGTGGGCCGGATTACCTGAAAAAGATGATTTCCCAGAAACCGGGGAATGTCATGATGGTGGCCGGAAAAAATGATCTAAAGATCGATTACATCCTCGCGGCAGTGGAAAATGGAATTCACGTCTATGCGGATAAACCTTTGGTGATTAATCCAGAAGGCTTTCAAAAGCTCAAAAAAGCATTTCAGATTGCAGCAGAGAAAAATTTGTTGCTCTACGACATCATGACGGAGCGATTCGAAATCACCACACTCCTTCAGCGGGAGCTATCAATGATTTCAGATGTTTTTGGGGAATTGGAAAACGGAACACCTGAAAATCCCGCAATCACCAAAGAGTCCATTCACCATTTCTTCAAGTACGTATCAGGAGTGCCTTTAATCCGTCCGGATTGGTTTTTTGATGTGGAAAAGGAGGGGGACGGGATAGTGGATGTCACTACGCATTTGGTGGATTTGATTCAATGGGGAGCTTTTCCGGAAGTGATTTTGGATACAACAGACATCCAGATGCTTTCAGCAAAAAGATGGGCAACGAAGATGACCTTGGAGGAGTTCCAAAAAGTGACCGGGAAGTTTGAGTTCTCTGATTTTCTTCAAAAGGATGTAAAAAACGGTAAACTCGAAGTTTATTCCAATGGTGAAATGAACTATACCCTCAAAGGGAAACATGCCAAAGTAAGTGTGATATGGAATTTTCAAGCACCTGAAGGAAGTGCGGATACGCACTACAGCATGATGCGGGGAACCAAAGCCAACTTGATTATCCGTCAGGGAAAAGAAGAAAACTATAGGCCTGCCTTGTATGTAAAGCTAACCGGATCGGATTTGGCTACTTTGGAAAAAGCGGTAAAAGAGACGCTTCAAGCTAACTATCCCGGAATTGACTTATTGAAAATGCCTTCCGGTGAATATCAAGTGATCGTCCCTGATTCCTATCACAATGGGCATGAAGCCCATTTTGCCCAAGTGACAGCGCGGTTTTTGGAATATTATAAAAGTGGAAAAATGCCCAATTGGGAGGTTCCCAATATGATCACAAAATATTACACTACGATTCTGGCAAGAGAGTTTGCGCTGAAATAAGCCAGTTTATTAAACAGAGTAGGGCCGATTGTGTTATATTTCCCAATCAGCCCTATTTTTTATGCCTGCCTCCAATCCCATTTCGAGTGATCCAAAACTTACAGTTGCAATTGCCGGCGCAGGAGGCTATATCGGTCGATGGCTAATCAAAGAATATCGGCATAAATATAATTTTGTCGCTCTGAGCAGACAGAAGGTAGATCAAAACCCCTATCCCGAAATAGCATGGAGGCAAGTGGAACTTTACTCGATCACTTCTACGGTAGAGGCATTGAAAGGAATAGACGTAGCCATCTATTTGGTGCATTCCATGAATGCCTCCACCAGACTCAATCAAGGAAGTTTTGAGGATACGGATTTACTTTTGGCAGATAATTTTAGTCGTGCAGCCGAAAAAAATGAAGTAAAACAAATCATTTATCTGGGAGGCTTGTTGCCAGATGAACCGGAAGAAACGCTTTCCAGACATCTCAAAAGCAGATTGGAGGTAGAGCAGACTTTGGGATCATGCAGTTCAAGATTGACAGCTTTGCGTGCTTCGATCATCGTGGGACCGGGAGGATCCAGTTTTGATATGATCAAAAATCTGATCAACAGACTTCCTGTCCTGATGTGTCCGAAGTGGACAGAGTCTTTGACGCAACCTATTTCCTTGAAGGACACACTTACGATCATTGACAGTTGCATTGGCAACCCAAATGTCTTTGGCAAAGCGATCGAAATTGGAAGCCCCGAAGTGATGTCCTATCGAAATATGATGGAACGCACGGCAAAAGCAATGGGGAAAAAACGACTTATTTTCTCCGTCCCTTTTTTTTCGCTGGGTCTCTCCAAACTTTGGGTGGGCGTTTTTGGAGACAGCCCACCACAATTGGTTTCGCCTTTGGTCGAAAGTTTGAGACACACCTTAACGGTATCTCCGGAATTGGCTTTTAAAGAAAATGAAATTGATTATCAAACTTTTGACGAAGCCTGTGAAGTAGCACTTACTGCGAAGGATTATCCAAAAATGCCTTCTTTTTTCAAATCTAACAGTGTCAGAAATACTGTGCGGTCTATTCAGCGAATGCCGAATAAAAACAGACAATCGGCGCTTTGGGTAGCAAATCGATATAACCTCTGGCTTCCAACTTTCTTTAGATTTCTGATCAACGGAAAAATCTCAAAAAACGGGGATCTTGCATTTTATTTGCTGTTAAGCAAAAAGCCGATGCTTCAATTAACTATGATTCCAGACCGAAGTGATCACCAAAGGCAACTGTTTTACATTACAGGAGGATGGCTGGTGAAGCGCTTCGATTATGGTTGGTTGGAGTTCAGAGAAGTTCTCGACAGTAAATACATCATATCTGCCATTCATGAATTCGTCCCAAGATTACCTTGGCTCGTATATGTAAATACTCAGGCGAAGTTGCACCTTTGGGTAATGAATCGTTTCAAAAAATATTTGGAGAAAAAAACGTATTAACCGAGGGTAGATTCATGAGTAGGCAAAGACACCCAAAAAAAACAACGAAATTTAGAGAAGTATGAAAAATTTAATTTTTAAGAACGGAGACAAAATGCCGATTCTTGGTTTAGGAACTTGGAAAAGTAAGCCTGGCGAGGTACGAAAGGCGGTTTACTGGGCAATTGAAGCGGGTTATAGACATATTGATTGTGCCGCGATCTACCAAAACGAACGGGAAGTAGGTCAGGGAATTGCCGATGCCATGGCAGATGGACTGGTGAAGCGAAAAGACTTGTTTATCACTTCCAAACTATGGAATGACAGTCACCGTCATGAAGACGTAAAACCTGCCTTGGAAAAATCATTAAGTGATTTGAGGCTTGATAGTCTTGATCTATATCTTGTTCATTGGCCAATTGCCTTCAAACCTGGGATAGGCTTTGCTACACATCGCGAAGAATTCTATACCTATCAGGATGTCCCGTTGACTCAAACCTGGGAAGCAATACAAGAACAAAAATCTTCTGGATTGACTAAGCACATCGGGGTTTCTAACTTTAATCAAGGTAAACTGAAAGAAATTTTGGGCATGGAAGGTGAAAAACCTGAAATGAATCAGGTGGAGATGCATCCGTTTTTACCACAGAAAAATTTGGTGAATTTTTGCGCGGAAAACGGAATTCTACTGACAGCCTATTCACCACTTGGTTCACCGGATTCGAGAGCTGACCGGCATAAAAATGACCCAAAACTTCTCGAAAATGCTGTAGTGGCAGAAATAGCCCGAAAGCATAATGCAAGTGTAGGTCAGGTTTTGATTGCCTGGTCCATTTCAAGAGATATTGCTGTAATTCCAAAATCAGTCAACAAAGATCGGATCATTGAAAATCTTAAAGCTGCAGAATTGGACTTGGATCAACAGGATTTGGATCACTTTGCCAATATTGAAGTAAATCATCGTTTTGTCGACGGTAGCTTCTTCACAGGACCTCAAAGTCCCTATAAGCTGACAGATCTCTGGGATAGCTAAAAAAACAAGCCCCGGCCAAAAAGGTCGGGGTTTGTCTTTACTCCTCTATTTCTAGTTGTTCGAGAATCTCTGCGAGCTCGTCCATGTCCTTTAATCCGGGCTTTATTTCATCACTTCCACTGAGTGATATCCCATAAATACCAGTATTATCCAGCAAGGTTCTCACACTTTGAACATTGATGCCGGTTCCCAAAATCACTTTACACTTCTCAGCCAGGTTTTTGAGAACTTTCAAATCATCCTCCGATAGCGTGTCTTGCTTCGAAACCACATGAAAAATAATTCCTGACTGTCCGAGTGATTTGGCTACCTGAGGTTCAATTTTCCGAACCTCTTCCAGGTCCATTCTATAGATTAGCGAGTAGCCTTTTCCGACCAGAGCTTTCAGTTCCTCGATTCGGTCATATTCTATCCAGGTGATGGTTGGGTATTCCTTAAGGATTTCTAATAACCCGTGTATGGATTCATGGGTAAATTCTCCCACAAAGTCTACTCCTGACAACCACCCACTGATTTCCTTAAAAACGGAGTGACTGATATATTTATCCGAATTTGAATCCAAATTGAACCCCAAAAGGTTGACATTCATGCCGGCCCCGTACCTGGCATCGGTGAGGTTGGTAATGCTGTTTATTTTTACAAAAGTGCTTAGTGCCATAGTTGATTAAATTGACCGCTAAGTTAAGCAGGTCATTTTACACAGAAAAGTAAATGAGCTGACACTAAAAAATCCTCATGTTTGGTTCATACCCAATAAATGAATGTAATTTTATAGGATGATGTGTTTTATGCCAATTTGTTAATTTACTTCCGAAATCGGGATGCTGGCCCTACAATAGACGTGGTAGAAGGATGCTGGGCCCGCATTGAAGGTATCAGTACACAAAAATCCGTACAGCCGAGGGGAGAAATCTGGGATGCTGAGTTCTTCGGATTTGTCTGTTAGCCTTTTTGCTCTATTGGTAAAGTAGCGAAAACACACTTTATTTTGAATTTAAAATTCCGATATGCTGAAACGTTTTACGCTTTATTTATTCATTTTTTTACTGTTTGGAGTAGCCTGTGAGGAAAACATTGAAACCCCAAACTTGGACCTGGAGCTGGAATATCAACCGCTCGAGATTGGTAAATTTTGGATTTATGGGGTGGATGAGACCATTTTTTTTGGTGAAAATGACTCCGAAACCGAGCAGTATTTTTATCGGGATAGAATAAGGTCAAGATATCTGAATGAACAGAATGAATTCAACTATATCGTAGAGCGGTCCAAATCACAAAATCGGTCCAATTGGGTTTTTGAGTTGGAGTATACCATGATTCACAGAAACAAAGTCCTTCTAAGAACTATCAATAATCAACCCCTTGTTGCACTGGTTTTTCCACCGATTTTAGGGAAAAATTGGAATGGCAAAATATATCAGGCCGAAGGAAAGGATGAATTTGAAATAGTGGATGCTGGGGTTGGAAACCTACCGGGTTTTGAGGGTGTTCCCTTGGTGAGGGTCAACCAAGAAAATCTGGATGATAAAATTACAATTCGAGATGTACGCTATGAGATTTTCGGCAAGGAGATAGGTCTATTGGAAAAATATGATGAAGTGTTAACTTATTGCTCAAGAAATGATTGTTTAGGCAAGCAATTAATTGATAGTGGAAAAAAAACTCATTTGAAATTATTGGAGTATGGGAAGAATTAAATTCTGTGTTGGTTTTTTGAGTTTTATGATTTTTGCTTTCGCTGCCGAGGCTCAGGATCGATACGCTGTTTACTTTAAACATAAACCTCAGACAAGTCTTTCACTGGCAAATCCCCAGGCATTTTTAACTCAAAAAGCAATTCAACGAAGGACAAGGGAAGGTATTCAAGCGGATAGCTTAGACCTACCTGTCGCGTCAAAATATCTGGATGAAGTCGCCAAAACCGCCAATTTTATACTCTATACCAGTAAGTGGATGAACGCAGCAGTGTTGGTAACTGATGCCCAAGGTGCTACAACGTTAAAATCACTGCCTTTTGTGGATAAGGTTGAATTGGCAGGCGTGGGTTTTTTACCTAAGCCAAATGCCCGTATTCAATACAAAGTTTATGCTTCTGTCACTTTGGAAACCGACTGTAGTGAACCCAAATTGAATACCCGTGAACTGGCGGTAGCAAATAATACTTATGATTTTCAAAATCAGCTGATCGGCATTGATAAAATGCATCAGGAAGGCTACACCGGAAAAGGGGTAACTGTGGCTGTATTTGATGCGGGATTTCCGGGTACTAATACAGGCTCTCCATTTGCCCATTTGTTTTCAAAAAATCAGATTGTTGGGCAGCGGGATTTTGTCCGACCTTGGAATTCAGGTGTTTTTATTGACAATCAGCATGGCACTAATGTGCTTTCACTTATAGCAGCCAATGAGCCGGGGAAATTAGTTTCCGGAGCATATGATGCAAACTATATATTAGTCATCACTGAGGAGGTAGCGACGGAATACAGAGTTGAGGAGTTCAACTGGGTAAGGGGTGCAGAATATGCTGATAGTCTTGGAGTGGATATTATTAATAGTTCTGTTGGTTATTGGGATTTTGATGATCCAAAAATGGATTATACCATTGCTGATTTGGATGGGAAAACGGCAATTATTACCAAAGGGGCAACAATTGCAGCACAGAAAGGAATCTTGATTGTCAATAGTGTAGGCAACTATGGCTCAAGAGGAGTATCAAGCTTAGTTGCACCGGCTGATGCAAAGGGTATTTTATCCGTCGGCTCGGTAAATACCGACCTTTCCAGGTCAGGTTTTAGTTCTCGAGGGCCTACAGGCGACGGCAGATTAAAACCTGAATTGGCAGCTTTTGGAGCTTCTCCGGTATTGATTCGCTCTAATGGGACCGTGGGTGCTTCCGGTGGAACATCCTTTTCGGCTCCGCAAATCACAGCTTTGGCAGCAGGACTATGGCAGGCGAAACCTGAATGGACAAAGGATAAACTAATTGAAAATTTGCTTAGAAGTGCCACTCAATATAAAACCCCCGATAATCTATTGGGCTATGGAATTCCAAAATTCTATGAGGCTTTGTATGGGGAAATTCTTTCGGTAGAAGAAGAAGACATCGAATGGAAGGTTTATCCAAATCCACTGGCCACGGACGAGATCTCCATTTATTTTGGAACAGGACTTAGCAGTAACTTTGAATTGATAGACATGACAGGTAAAACTCTGATCCAAGCACCGTTGACCCGAGCTAATCCCAAATCACCTTACCGGGTGCAGTTAAATGGAGTCAAGCCGGGGATGTACCTGATTCAAATGAGAGATGGCTCTTACATCAAGCAAAGCAAGCTGGTAAGACAGTAAGGGATCTCTATCCGATAAAAATTTAACTAGAAAATTAAAAAGTATTTATGTCCATCTTGATTGCCCCTTCAATTCTTGCTGCCGATTTTGCCAATCTCCAAAAAGAGGTTGAAATGCTGAATAAATCTCAAGCGGATTATATTCATGTGGATATTATGGACGGCGTATTTGTCCCGAATATTTCATTTGGAATCCCCGTTACGGAGGCGATTCACAAGCATGCAAAAAAACCATTGGATGTACACTTGATGATCGTCAATCCGGATAGTTATTTGGAGGCATTTAGGAATGCCGGAGCGGAAATCATTTCTGTGCACTATGAAGCTTGTTCACACCTGCATCGATCCATACAGGCGATTCATAATTTGGGAGCCAAAGCAGGAGTCGCGATCAATCCACATACCGCTATCGATCTGCTTGGTGAAATCATTGCCGACATTGATCTAGTCTGCGTGATGTCTGTTAACCCTGGCTTTGGGGGACAAAAATTCATTGAAAACACCTATTCAAAAGTTTCCAAGCTTAAGGACCTAATTTTAAAAAAGGGATCCTCAGCTAAAATCGAAATAGATGGAGGTGTTAATCTGGACAATGCTCCAAAATTAATTCAGGCAGGTGCAGACCTATTGGTAGCCGGTAGTTTTGTTTTTAATTCAGATGATCCACAGGCCACAATCGCTAGTCTCAAGCAATTTTAATCTAATAAATTAGGTGTCCTGCCGTTCATCATAAAATATCCTAAAAGACATTTTTTAACTTGCATCCTTAATCTTAGGATTATTAATTGCAAGTTGTTGAATACATAACCACAATAATTATGAAAAAAAATTGGATGTTTTTGCTCCTTTTTGGAGGATTGAGTTTGTCAGGATTTTCGCAGGAAACTGCACCTAAAGAGGCTGTAACTGATGAAGAATTGAAGAAGTTTGCCACAGTTGAGGTTATGACTTCTGAATATGTTGATAAAAAAACCTTGGAGTTGAGAGAGATGATTCTTAATAATGAGGTCATCGAGGGAGGAGCCAGATACAATGAAATCAAGGCAGCTTGGGGTGACGCAGCGAAAGAGGCGGAAATCAAACTTACAGCTGAAGAAAAAATCGCCTATCAGGCGATCAAGGATTTTCAAGATTCACTTCAACAGTCTGTCATAGATTTCAAAACAGACCTTATTAAGGATGATGCTGTCCTTGGAGTGTCTACCTATAACAAGGTAAATGGTGCCATTAAGGGGGACCCTGCGCTGAAAGAAAAGTTGGATCAGCTAGTGGCAGAAATGAAAGTTAAAAAAGACGGAGTTTAAAAAGTCATCAATAAAAAAAATTGATTGGCAATAGATTTGAAGAAGTCTCTTTAAAAAGAGGCTTCTTTTTTTATTTTCACACCATCCAAAGCAATATATCGTTACCAAGGCATGATAATCAGAAAATTTTATTTCTTCGCAGTAGTTTTTTTTATTGCTAATTCTGCTGCTTGGGGTCAGGAGGATGATATTTTTGGAATCAGTTCAAAAGCAAAGAATCCTAAAAGTAACTCCGGATCAGGAAACCTTTTCAGGAATGCCATTGAGATGTTTTCTTTGGAAGTATCCACAGGGGCAGCTTACCATCAGCTGGGCACAGATTTTTTTTCGAAAAGCCCATCCCTTTATCCGATTTCTCAATTCCAAAATTTTGAAGGATCATCCTTTCAGCTTTCAGATACGCTTTCTTTATCAAGTAACGAATGGGCATTCCCGCTAGTCAATGCCGGAGTAAGGATCAACTTGTTTAATTTATTGACTATAGGAGGCGGAATCGGTAGAGAGTGGGGCAATCTTGCTCCGATGAGAGGCAATGACCATGAGTTCCAATTTGAAGGAGCTTCGTATCAATTGAGTAAAACTTATGGTACAGTGGGATTGGTGCTCTATGATGCCAAGCGACGCCAGGGGTTTTTGAAATGGAAATATCGCAGATACAGTAGCAACAACATTTACATGCAGTCGGAACTAAAACAAAGAGCCAGACAAAATTATCCATGGAGGTTTATTTTGGAGGGGGAATTTGGTAAAATGAAATTGACAAAAGCCTATGATCCTTCCTTGGATGCAGGTTCTATTCCTTACGTTCCAAGACTTGCTGTCTCTGCGGATCCTTATTATGGAGTAGCAATGCGTGTGGAATATGATTTTTCAGAATACGCAAAGCTGTTTTTGAAAGGCGGAGCTGAATTCAGAAAATTCACTTATGCGGCTTCGGGTTTTTCTGAATTCCAAAATATTAATCAAAATGTCTATGCAGTACAAGCAGGCATGGCAATAAAAATCCCAGGGACTAAAAGATGTAAAATTCAGGGTTGCGGAGTCGTCATGAAGCACCTTCACAATGGGGTAGAATATCGGGGAAGTTCTATTTTAAATATGCAAAACCGAAGAGTCGGACAGTGGTATTAAGGAAAAAATTGCTGTAACAAGGTTTGAAACTGTGCTTTCGAAACCTTACAGTTTTTACTATCTTGCAGGCTTAATCGACCCCCGAATTAGCATTATATGGCTCAAGGAGAAAACGAGAACATTATCCCAATTAATATTGAAGAGGAAATGCGTGGTGCCTACATCGATTATTCGATGTCGGTCATTGTTTCAAGAGCACTTCCGGATGTCCGAGACGGACTAAAGCCAGTTCACAGACGTATTCTTTATGGAATGCAGGAACTTGGTGTATTACATAATAAACCTCATAAAAAGTCAGCCAGAATTGTAGGTGAGGTTTTGGGTAAATATCACCCGCATGGTGATTCCGCAGTATACGAGACCATGGTGCGAATGGCCCAAGATTGGTCTTTACGATACACTTTGGTGGATGGTCAGGGTAACTTTGGATCCATTGACGGGGACAACCCCGCGGCGATGCGATATACTGAGGCTAGACTCAAAAGGATCGCTGAAGAATTGTTGGTCGATATCAACAAGGAAACAGTTGACTTTCAATTCAATTTTGATGATTCCCTCAAAGAGCCAACGGTTCTTCCTGGCAAAATCCCTGCACTGCTTCTCAACGGGGCATCCGGTATAGCAGTTGGTATGGCGACAAATATGGCTCCCCACAATTTGGGAGAAGTCATAGACGGAATCGTTGCCTACATCGAGAACAAAGAGATTACAGTAGCTGAATTGATGAAACACATCATTGCCCCGGATTTTCCTACTGGAGGTATCATCTATGGGTATAATGGTGTCAAAGCAGCCTTCGAAACCGGAAGAGGACGAATAGTAGTGAGAGGAAAAGCCAATGTGGAGATCAAAGATGGTGGCAATCGGGAGATGATTGTCATTACTGAGATACCATACATGGTCAATAAGGCAAACATGGTTGAAAAAACTGCCGCCTTAATAAATGAGAAAAAAATAGAGGGCATTTCTGCCATTCGCGATGAGTCGGATCGATCAGGGATGCGAGTCGTATATGAGCTGAAGCGTGATGCAATATCCAGCGTGGTATTGAATAACCTTTACAAGCATACCGCATTACAGACTTCATTCTCGGTAAACAACGTCGCCTTGGTGAAGGGTCGACCTTATACCCTGAACCTCAAAGATCTGATTGTCCACTATGTAGCTCACAGACACGAGGTGGTGGTTAGAAGAACCGAGTTTGAGCTTAGAGAAGCTGAAAAAAGGGCACATATCCTCCAGGGCTATCTGATTGCACTTGATCACCTTGACGAGGTCATATCCTTGATCAGGAATTCCCCGGATCCTGAGACAGCTCGAAATGGCCTGATGGAACGGTTTGAATTGAGTGAAATCCAAGCGCGTGCGATTCTCGATATGAGATTGCAACGTCTTACCGGCATGGAGCGCGATAAGATCATTCAAGAATACAAAGAGATCATGGCCTTGATCGATGAATTGAAAGAAATCCTTGGCAGCGAAGAAAAGCGGATGGAGATCATCAAGACTGAACTTAAGGAGGTGAGAGACAGGTATTCCGATGACCGACGTACCGAAATTGAGCACAATGCAGAAGATTTCAGCTACGAGGACATGATCCCGAATGAAGAGGTGGTAATCACCGTATCGCATCAGGGGTATGTGAAGCGTACTGCTTTGACAGAATACCGAACTCAGGGTAGAGGCGGAGTTGGTTCTAAAGGCGTGAGTACCAAAGAAGATGATTTTACAGAGTATTTGTTTACAGCATCCACGCACAATTACCTTTTGATTTTCACTGATAAAGGGAAATTGTTCTGGTTGAAAACTTATGCGATTCCGGAAGGGTCTAAGACTTCCAAAGGCCGTCCAATTCAAAACCTGATCAACATTGAATCTGATGACAAAATCAGATCCATCATACAGGTGGAGAGTTTGGCAGACCAGGATTACCTGAATAATCACTTCTTGGTCATGATTACCAAAAAGGGGATTATCAAAAAAACTACCTTGGAGCAATACAGTCGCCCTCGTATCAATGGTATCATCGCTTTGAATATCAGAGAGGATGATCAGTTGGTAAATGTCAGCATGACCAATGGAAGACAGCACATCGTGATAGCCGCTAAATCCGGCCGTGCAATACATTTCCCCGAGTCGGCAGTTCGTCCGATGGGCAGGACTGCGACAGGCGTGAAAGCGATAACGTTAAATCAAGATAAAGATTATGTCATTGGCATGGTTTGTGCCTCAGAGGAAACTGCAACACTGCTGGTAGTGTCCGAAAAAGGTTACGGAAAACGTTCCGAACTGGAGGAGTACAGAATTACCAACCGTGGTGGAAAAGGAGTAAAAGCAATGAATGTAACTGAGAAAACCGGAGCCTTAGTTGCGATCAAGCAAGTGACTGATTCAGACGATCTTATGATTATCAATAAGTCTGGAATCACCATCAGAATTTCAATGGATCAGTTAAGAGTAATGGGTAGAGCTACCCAAGGCGTGAAACTGATAAGAGTAGGAGAGGGTGACGAAATTTCCTCTGTTGAGAAAATCTCAAAAGAAGAAGAAATTGAAATCATCGATTCTCCTGACTTGGAAAGCGAAACGCCTGAAACGCCCGAAGAAACAACTGAATAACCAAACAATTAAGACAAATACGCTAATGAAAAAGCTGATTCTCTCAATGGTCCTGATTGGTGCTGCCACCCTAGCCTTTGGACAAAAAAAAGTAATTAAAGAAGCAGAAAAAGGATTCAAATCAGGAAACCTTGAGTCTGCCATGGCTGCTATAAACGCAGCATCCACAAATCCTGAAACAAGCGGCGACCCTGCTACTTTCTTGTTGAAAGCACAAATTGAGACTAAAATATTTGGTGCTGATTCTTCCAATACAGCAGAGACAGTCCAAAAAGGATTCACTGCCTTGGAAACTTTCAAAAAGACGTTTGAAATGGCAGGTAGCAATAAAAATGTTGGTGTCGGTAAATTAGTTTATGAAGATGAGTTGGTAGGCGTTCCTCTTAACCTGAGACCCTTTTCAATTATCACGTTGAAAAATGTAGCCTATGATAAAGCGATCGAGCGATACACAGATGACGACTTTGAATTAGCCTATGAGTTTTTCAACATGGCTGGCGAAATTGATTATACTGATACTTTAAGTCACTATAATGCCGGATTCCTTGCCAATGAGCTAGGGAGGTTTGAGGATGCAAAAAGACACTTTGGGTATTTATTAGAGGTACCGGAGTATAATAAGATCAATGCTTATTATACCATGGTTCAGATTCTCAGCACAGAGGAGAAAAATCCAGAAGCTGCCTACGAATTGATAACAAAAGCAAAAAAAGAGTATCCCACAGATAAAATACTGGCTGAGTATGAAATCCAATTGCTTCTTCAGTTAAATAAAATGGACGAAGCAATGGCTCAGATCAATGAAGCATTGGCAAATGACCCTAGCAATACCGGTCTTCTTTTGAGATCAGGTTATCTGAAAGAGCAGGCTGGTGACCTGGAAGGTGCTTTGGTAGACTATAAAAAGTCTGTTGAAGTAGATCCAAAATTCTTTGAAGGAAACTATTACACGGGTGCATTGCTTTTGGAGCAAGCTACCAAAATGTTGAGTACATTAAATGACCTTTCTGATGCCGAGTGGGAAAAACAGTCTCCAATCATCGGTAAGAAAGCTGACGAAAATTATCGTGAATCTGTCAAGTATTTCAGTAAGGCTGTAGAAATCAGACCTGACAACACCGATATTATGATCATCTTGTTTCAGGTTCACAGCAGATTGAAAAACACTGCTGAGGCAGATGCTTTGAACAAAAAGATATCTGCCATACTTGGAGCAAACTGGCAAGACAATTAATCTCAAATGTAGGAAAGAAGGTCGGCATTTTGTCGGCCTTTTTTTTTGAGATTTTGAATAAGTTGAAACAGCCCTTTGGTGGTCCTTTCCCATTTTTTGATAGTTTTACCAATTAAGGTCACGAAAAAATAAAGTAATGACTATCCAGCTAAGACTAGTTTCTTTAGTTATAACGACTTTTTGCCTGAGCAATTTGTCGGCACAAGAAGTCAGGTTTCAAAAATCGTTAAGCGTTTCTTATGAGACGGGTCCGCTGCTGAGCAACGGTACTTATTGGGGAAACGAAATTAAAGATGCCGTTGATTTCAGAGCAATAGATTTTAAAATCGGCTGGCGAAAAATCTCAAATACCACTTTCAATTATATTTATAGATATCCTACTTTTGGTTTAGGTTTTAATTCGGCTTTAAAAAACTATCCGGAAATCGGAATGCCTCAGTCGATCTATGGATTTATGGAAATTCCTTTTTCGATCAAGGGATTAGACCGGAAAGTTCACTTTGGATACTTCACACAACTTGGTGTAGGATTTAATCTCAGGCCCTACGATTCCATCGCAAATCCCGCCAATCGTTACATCGGATCACGAGTGAATGGTTACATTAATTTAGGGTTGTTTTCATCGGTTAGGATTTCAAAGCGAACAGACTTTCAGGTTAGCTTTGGACTGAAGCATTTTTCAAATGGTGCAGCCAAAAAACCCAATGCAGGGATCAATCTTTTTCCGCTTAATCTTTCAATGAGAATGAAGCTGGGCGAAATAAATCCCACACCCTCTCATGTCCCCGTTCTTCCTGACAAGCATCTTAAGACCTTTTGGAACTTTGCTGTTTATACCGGAGTGAGAAATTATGAGATCGGTGATCCTGCCTATTTTAGAGGGGGGTTGGGAGTCAATTACCTGTTGGAGCCTGCTTATAAATATAGACTCGGCTTAGGTCTTGATTTATTTTGGGCTCAGGGTATGAATTTGAGATTTCCTGAAGGAAACTTCTCATTTAAAGACCGCACTTCACTTGCCGTTGTTGGTGCCTGGGAATGGCAGCTTACAGAGCGCTTGTTTGTACCGATTGGTTTGGGTGCATATTTATATCGAAATACCCTAAATCAGGAGATTACTTGGTTTTATCAGCGTGTAGGGGCTAGGTATCGCTTTTCTGATTCGATGTCGGTAGGTATGCAAATTAAGGCACATAAAGCCAAAGCGGATTTTTTTGAATTTACGATCGGTTATACTGTTCCGGGAAAAATGTGATTCAAAGTCTTGAAAACTTCTCCATTGATCACAAAATATTTTTATTTACCTGCGGATTCCGATAGCTTCCCATGTCAATTAAAACCCATTATGTTTAAACCCAAAGTACTTCTGGTATTTGTATTCTGTCTTCTTGGATTTTTAGGTCAATATTCTCAGGCTCAGTCTATACCATCTTCTCAAATTTATCATCAGCTTCTTCAGATTAAAGAGACTAAACGTGTCCTTTACATAGCGGCCCATCCTGATGATGAGAATACCCGATTGATTGCATATTTGGTAAACGGAGTGCATGCAGAAGTTGCCTACTTGAGCCTAACCCGTGGTGATGGGGGTCAAAATCTTATAGGAAAGGAATTGGGAATCGAACTGGGTCAAATCCGTACTCAGGAGCTGATCAAAGCGCGGGAAACTGATGGAGGAAGGCAATTCTTCACTAGAGCCATTGACTTTGGTTATAGTAAAAACCCGACCGAAACGCTTCAAAATTGGGAGAAAGAAAAGGTATTGGCAGACGTGGTTTGGGTCATCCGTAAGTTCCAGCCAGACATTATCATTACCCGATTCAATACTATTCCAGGTGTTACCCACGGACAGCATACCACTTCTGCGATTTTAGCAGAGGAAGCATTTCAACTTGCCGGAAAACCGGAGGTATTTCCAGACCAACTGCAATGGGTGAAGCCTTGGCAGCCTAAGCGGATTTTCTTTAATGCCTATAATTTTCGAGGAGATTTTGAGCCGGAAGAGGGTAAAAAATACCACGCGTTTGAAGTCGGAGGATACAATCCATTGCTGGGAAAAACCTATAACCAAATTGCTGCGGACAGCCGGACGATGCATAAATCTCAAGGGTTTGGAGCCACAGCAGGGATTGGCCTATCCAGAGATTTTATTGAGCAGGTCGATGGGGAAGATTATGTCAATGGGCCTTTCGATGGAGTAAATGACCGTTGGGAAAGTGTTTCAGGAGGTAAAGAAATCAGCACCAAATTGGATCGATTGATTTCTGAATTTGACTTTCTCGAGCCTGAAAAAAATATAACGGGACTTTTGGAGTTGAGAGCCGCTTTACTTGGACTTAACAGTCAAGAGATGTGGTTAAAGGAGAAAGTTGAAAAACTCGATCGAGCTATTTTTTATGGATTGGGTTTAGAATTTGAGTTTAATGTCAGAAAAGAAATTGGATTTCCCGGAGAGAAAATCAATGCAGAGTTCGTTATTAATAATCCTTCGGCAGTAGCAATTACTAATATCAACTTCAAGGTAGATAAACTTGATTTTCCCGGAAAGGCTGAGGAACTGAAAGATAATAGAACCCAGATTCTTCCTATTTCATTTACTATCCCGGCTGATGCGTCGTATTCTCAGCCTTATTGGTTGGAAAACTCCATTGAAGGGGCTTTATATGATGTGAAGGATCAAAGGAAGATTGGAATGCCTTTCAATGAGACAACGACTTCAGGAAACTTGCACTTTGAGATTGGAACGCAGAAGTTTTTCGCTGCAGTTCCTTTGAAATATAAGTTTAATGATCAGGTAGACGGGGAAGTAAAACAGCCTTTTACAATTGTGCCCGAGGTAGATCTGACAGTTTCAAAAGAAAACGTTTTTCTTGTTTCGGGTGCTGATCCGACTGTGACAGTGACTGTTAATTTTAGGGATCAATACCTAGAGGGAGAGCTTGATTTTGAAGGCATAGACACCACTCAATTCAGGATTCTGAGTATTGAGGATATGACACTTCAAAAACGCAGGGTATACAAAGTTGGATTTTTACCGAATGGAATTGGAAAAAAAACGATAATTGCCCGATTTACTACTCCAAATGGAAAAAGCTTTAACCAGCTTACCAAGTCGATTTCATACAAGCATATTCCCAACTTGACGTATTTTAGTCCAGCATCATTCAATCTGATCCAGGCTGACTGGAAATTGTCAGGTGACAAAATCGGATACATTCCAGGTGCTGGCGATGATGTCCCCGGAGTTTTGTCGGCCTTGGGTTTCAAGGTTACAATGATTGGACCCGAAGATTATTCAGTGGATTACCTGAGCCAGTTTAAAGCAATCATTGTAGGTATCAGGGCATTTAACACCAATCAAATCTTGGCTGCAAACCAGCAGAATATGATGGGTTATGTCAGATCAGGAGGCAATCTGATCGTGCAATACAATACCAGCTCGCCGCTTTTAACGAGCCAAATTGGACCCTATCCTTTTACTGTAGGAAGAGATCGGGTAGCTGTTCAGAACTCCCCCGTATTGGCAGATTGGAAAAGCCCGGTATTAGCTACACCGAATCAACTTAATGAAGAAGATTTTACCGGCTGGGTGCAGGAGCGTGGTCTTTATTTTGCAACTGCGATCGATCCAGCTTATCAAACACCACTTACGATGCAAGATCCCGATGAGCCTGCCAGTAATGGCTCTTTGATTGTGGCCAACTATGGAAATGGTACATTTGTCTACACTGGAATTTCGTTTTTCAGGCAATTGCCGGCTGGTGTACCCGGAGCTATCAAGTTATTCATCAACCTAATCGAGCAATAAAATGGGGGAAAAGCCGATTCGTTGGAAAACCATTTACCTTGGCCTGATGGTCAGTTTGATAGTGATGATCGCATTGTTTTACTGGTTAACAGTGGCCTACGCATGAGTACACTTGATTGGATAGTCCTGTTTGTTACTTTGCTTTCAATTGCTTCATATGGGGTCTATAAAACCCGGGGAAAGAAAAATCTAGACTCATACCTTCGAGGAAAAAATTCAAACTGGTGGGCTATAGGTCTCTCCATTATGGCCACACAGGCTTCCGCTATCACTTTCTTGAGTACTCCCGGCCAAGCTTACGAAGACGGAATGCGCTTTATCCAGTTTTATTTCGGATTGCCATTGGCGATGATCATTATCTCGGTCAGCTTTATCCCGATTTATTACAAGCTGAAAGTCTATACGGCCTATGAGTATCTCGAAAACCGCTTTGATCTTAAGACCAGAACGCTGACTGCTTTACTTTTTATCATTCAGCGAGGTTTGGCAGCAGGGATTACCATTTATGCTCCGGCGATAATCCTGTCAACTTTATTAGGCTGGAATTTGACTTTTACCAACATCTTTATTGGATGTCTGGTGATCGTGTACACGGTATCAGGTGGAACTGAGGCAGTCTCGATTACTCAAAAACAGCAAATGGCAGTGATGATGGGGGGGATGCTTCTTGCCGGAATTATCGTGATTCAGCTACTCCCGATTTCATTTCAGGAGGCACTGCAGGTAGCGGGTAAGATGGATAAACTCAATGTGGTGAGTTTTGAATTTGATTTTGCTGACCGATACAATATCTGGTCAGGCATGACAGCTGCGGTATTTCTCTTTTTGAGTTATTTCGGTACAGATCAAAGTCAGGTTCAGCGGTATTTGACCGGGCAGACCCTGACACAAAGCCGCATGGGACTGATCATGAATGGTTTTCTGAAGATTCCGATGCAGTTTGTGATACTTTTTATCGGAGTGATGGTTTTTGTTTTTTACCAGTTTATCCAGCCTCCCGTAATTTTCAACAAGGTTCAGACCGAGAAATTGAAGCAAAGCGATCTGGCACCTCAATTTGAAGAATTGGAAGGAAAATACTCAGCAAACTTCGAATCGGGGAAGTTAGCTTATCAGGAAATGCTTGGTGCCATTGATTCGGAAGACCAGAATAAAATTGACTTGATACAAAGTCAGATCAAAGAACTCAAAAGTGAGCAAAATGGAATCCGGGATGAAGTGAAATCCCTCATTGTGAAAAATGATCCATCTGCCGAAACACGGGATACGGATTACGTCTTCATGCGTTTTGTGATGGATTACCTTCCCAAGGGAATTGTGGGTTTACTATTTGCCGTCATTTTTTCCGCGGCGATGTCTTCGTCCTCCTCAGAGCTCAATGCGCTTGGGTCAACGAGCACGATAGATTTGTACAAAAGATCAGTTAAAAAAGATGCGAGTGATGAACATTACGTTATTTCATCCAAGGTTTTTACAGCATTTTGGGGATTGGGTGCGATTCTCTTTGCTACATATGCCTCACTCTTTGAAAATCTAATTCAGGCTGTGAACCTCTTGGGATCGCTTTTCTATGGCACTATTCTGGGGATTTTTATAGTAGGCTTTTTTGTGAAGTGGGTGAAGGGGAGAGCCGTTTTTATTGCAGCCTTACTTTCGCAGGCTTTGATTTTGCTGATTCACTTCAGAAACGGAACAGGTATTTTAGGCATTCATTGGGATATCGGATTTTTGTGGTACAATGCTGTTGGTTGCTTGGCAGTGATGTTGTTTGGATTGATTTTGCAGCCGATTGTCAGTAAAAAAGTCAGAATTTGATGGATTAGACCAAAGTCCCATATCACTAGAGCGTTGGGCATATTCATTTTGATCCCAGAATTTCTGACAACAAAAAAAGGTCTTCAAAATTTATTTGAAGACCTTTTTTTAAATGAATCAGATCATTACTTAATCGACTTTATCAGTCTTTGATTCAGGGCGATATAGTCCGGATTTTTAGCTTCTTCTGCCATTGCTCTGGATTTGTTTGCAGACTGTAGGGCTTCAGTTTTCATTCCCAAAGCAACTTCAATTTTCGCTCTCAGGTGTACTGTCCAATATTTTGGATCCATGTCTGTAGAAGTTTTGACCCAAGCATATGCCTGATTCAGGTCTTTTGAATTGGTGAAATAATAACTGCCCGCTTGAAATAAAAGGCCGGGATCAGTAGTTTGAGTATCGATCACCAGTTTTTGAATATCAGCCATGACAATCGGATCCACATCAGTTTGAATCTTAAAATCTACTCTGGCATACTCCCACTTCATGGATACCACCGCACTGTTGTCTGTGAAGTTGTTGAATGCGATTTCAAATGTTTCGTACTTCTTGCTGGTTTTCGAAGGTTCTACGTTGAATCGCAGTTGGTCCTCTGCGGGCTTGTACCCAATCGCTCCCCAAAGTTTTGTGTTTTTGCTGAAGATGATTGTCCAGTCATTTTTTCCCGGAATAGCGTATAGCGCATAAGACCCTGCGGGCACAAGCTGGCCACCGATAGTCACATCGGTTGAAAATGAGAAAACTGTAGCTGCATTGGCACCCGTTCTCCATACTTCACCATAGGGTACAAGTTCTCCAAATATTTTCCGGCCTTTGGTACTTGGTCTGCTGTAGTCAACAGTCACATCCGTCAATCCAACCCTTTGAATGATTTTTGCACTTGGACTGGCCTGAGGCATTTGAATTTGCTGGCCAAAGCTGAGGAAGCTTACCATTGACAAAATCAAAAAGCCAACATTAAATTTCTTGTTCATGTTCTTAGATTTTTTTGTTTGGACACGCAATCACTACTCTTTTCAGAAGGTTCAAATCAAGTTGCAATTTCATGGTATTTTTTTCTTTTGCGAAAATCGGGCTAGCTTTTTTGATTAGTGGACTTTGAACCGCATCTGAACTTGGTATTTTTGTGTCTGCAACCCAAAAGCACCTAAAATGAGTTTAGCCATTATCAGCCCGGGACGAGATCCGAAAGTATGGATTGACGCCCTCAAATTTCATCAGCCTGAAATCGACATTCAGGTCTTTCCGGATATCCAACGACCGGAGGCTGTAGAAATGGCTTTACTGTGGCAGCATCCTCCGGGATACCTCAGCATACTTCCTAATTTGAAACTAATCAGCTCCCTTGGGGCTGGAGTAGATCATATTCTAAGCGACCCTGCTGTGCCTGAGTCGATGCCTATCGTGAGGATTGTAGACGAAAAATTGACTTGGTCGATGACAAACTATGTGATCATGGGAGTCCTCAATTTTCACCGTCAACTAGTTCGATATCAAGCCGATCAAAAGCGTAAAGTTTGGGACATGAGCAATCCTGAAATTCCTGTGAAAGTGGGGGTTATGGGGGTAGGAGCCCTGGGAGGCGATGTTTTGGACAAATTGAATTATTTGGGATTTTCGGTTTCTGGATTTGGTTTTTCGGAGAAAGAGGAGTTTCCTTATCCTTATTTTTCCAAAGAAAAACTTGAAGATTTTCTAAATGAAATAAATGTATTGGTGTGTCTGCTTCCTTTGACTCCGGATACTGAAAGTATTCTGAACTTGGATTTTTTTAAAAAATGCAAACCCGGCACATACCTCATCAATGTAGCAAGGGGAAAGCACTTAGTTGAGGAGGACTTAATTCCTGCTTTGGAAAAAGGATTCCTTTCTGGCGCACTTTTGGATGTCTATCGAACTGAACCTCTTCCTGTTAATCATCCCTTCTGGGAAGATGGTCGTATTCAAATTACCCCGCATATTGCAAGTGTCACCAACCCTCAGGCAGCCAGTCCTCAGATTATTGAGAATTTTAAAAGATTGAAGATGAACCAGCCATTACATAATCTCGTAAACCGCGACAGAGGATATTAATTTTTAGACCATGGAAAAAAAATTTAAAATTCTTTGCCCTACAGACTTTTCGGAATGCTCTCTGAATGCCATTGAATATGCAGCACGTCTTGGCGAAAAATTCAACGCAATCTTGGTGCTTTTTCATGTTCTCAACAGAGAAGACTACCAAAAACTCTCGCCCATGGATACGGATGGGAAGTACCAACTGGAGTTTATTCAGGAAAAACTTAAAAACCTCCAAAAGGCAGTAATGGAGGAGAGTCTCATGAATGGTTTGAAAGACTGTGAGATTGCAATTCGGGAAGGTAAAATTGTAAACGGAGCATTGGATTTTGCAAAAGAGATCAATGCTGATTTGATAGTAGCCGGTACCGAGGGAATGAATGAGCTTAGGACTAATATTATCGGGAGCCGGGCGAGTCGAATGGTCGAACAGTCAGATCGTGATATCATCATCGTCCCCAGAAAGGTGTTCTTCAAAATACCGAGGAAGTTTGTCTATGCCTCAGACTACCTCGAAGAAGATAAATTGGCCATCCAAAAAGTGGTCGAAATGGCAAGTTTTTTCGATTCGGAAATTGACTTGGTCCACATATCTTCCAGCCAAAAGGCCATTGATAAATCCCTCCACATGACGATGGTTGATGAAATTCGGCCCTTTGTCCGATATGAAAAAATAAATTATGTACTTAAAGCCTACCGGGATGATCTTGGTTTGGGTTTGGAGAATTACCTGCAAGTAGCAAAGGGCGACATGCTGGTGACTTTGAGCAAGAAAAAGAGCTTTTTCGATCAGATTTTCACAAAAAATCTATCGAAAAAAATGTCCTATTTTCTGAATAAACCGCTTTGGGTGATTAAATCTTTCTAAAGTTTTTTTCCGGAGAAAAATCGTTTTATAAATAACCCAAACTCTTTTCGGGTTTCATAATCCCCGAAAACTCCCTTTAGTGTTTTCCAGAAATGCTTAGAACTCACCTCACTTGTGGAATTGGTCTGACTGAAATCCGGCATTTTAGGACTAGGCCTCTTAGATTCAGCTTTCCCGACGGGAGGTAAAGAATTGGTTGCCTGCGACTTGCATCCAATCAAGTCATCTGCTTTTTCAAAGCTTTTCTTGGCGCGGGCAATGCTTCCCATCTTTTCTTCGATCAGCCCTCTGTTATTGTAGGCGATGGCATCCTCAGGATCAAGTTCGATGGCCTTGCCGTAATCTTCAATTGCTCCGTTAAAATCACCCAATCGATCTTTCAAAAATGCTCTGCTACTGTAGCGATAGGGGTTTTTTGGGTCAAGATTGGCAGCACGATCCAGTTCATTTAGCGCTTCTTCATTTCGTCCCAATAAATGAAGTACAACTCCACGGTCACTGATGTAATCGGTATTGTACGGTTCATTGGATACCAGCAAGTCAAAATCCGCCAGTGCCAAATCTCCTTTACCCATTCGGGTTAAAATTCGCCCTCGGTATAGGTGAAGCTCAGCCTGACCGGTTTGAACTGAAATCAATTCATCAAAGCATAGTAATGCTTCCTCAAATTTTCCCTCTTTGTATAATGCCAATCCCTTTTCGAAGCTCATTTTTTTTTCTTTACATAGAAATACAAAGTTAAGTCCCGAATAGTTTACAGAAGAATATTTTCCTTGGATTTGCCAGCCTTTACTTTCGCATGTTATCTTTAAAGCCTCTAGTTTTTCCAATCCATGGCCCATTCACCCGACGCAGTACTTAAAGATCTGAAAGCTAAAAAGTTTGCTCCAATTTACTTCTTAGAAGGAGATGAACCCTATTTTATCGACCTGATTACGGATTACATTGAAAAGCATGCAATTGCTGAGCACGAAAAAGGGTTCAATCAATTGGTGATGTACGGGAAGGATTCTCAAGTCAATGTGATTCTGAGCAATGCCCGGAAATTTCCGATGATGGCAGATCGTCAAGTGGTAATCGTGAAGGAGGCGCAGAGTATTCCGGATTTGGGAAAAGAGGATGCCCAAAAGCTTCTCTTAAGCTATATCAATAATCCTTTGCCAAGTACCATTCTGGTTTTTGCACATAAGCATAAAAAGCTGGACGGACGGGGATCGTTGAAAAAGGAGTTGGATAAAAAAACTGTTTTCGTCAATTCCGAGAAAGTCAAAGACTGGAAATTGACAGAATGGGTGGAAAATTATATCAAAGAACTGGGGTATCAGATTGATGTTAAAGCAGCCCAACTTTTAGCCGATTCAATTGGCAATAATTTGGAGGTAATATCCAATGAGGTAGGGAAAATGCTGATCAATTTTTCGGAGCCCACCAAATTGACCACCGAACACATTTCCAAATACATCGGTATCAATAAAGATTACAATAATTTTGAATTGTCGAAAGCCATCGGGTATCGGGATGTGATCAAGGCAAATCAGATCATTCATTATTTCATTCAAAACCCTAAAGCTCACCCTGTAATTCCGATTTTTTCGCTACTCTACAATTACTTCAGTAAAATCGCCCTGGTTCATCGCGCCGGGCCGATGCCCGAGAATCAGCTGGCAGGACTGATCGGTGTACATCCCTATGGGGTGAAAGAATACTTAGCAGTATCCAGAAACTATAAATTGGGCAAGGTAATTGAGGTGTTCGGATTCATCAAAGAGGCAGATCTTCGTTTCAAAGGAGTAGACTCCGGAAGCATGGACGAGGGTGAAATCCTTCGCGAATTGGTATACAAGATTTTGCACTGAAATACCCTCAACCATCTATGAAAAACTACCTGGTGCTGCTTGCAGGACTACTGATAAGTGCGGATGCTTTTTCACAGTCTACCCTCTATCAGACGAGCTCCCAACAAGCCTTGGATTATCATTTGGAACTATTTGATAAGCAGCTTTTTTCTGCCTCCCTATACGACAACAGTCGGCTGCTAAATCAAAACCTTAACGGAGAACAACAAAAATCAGCAGAGCTTCACCGTGCCATGTCGGCCCTCGAAATCGAAAGTCCCGACGGCCCCGGATTGATGAAATCCTACATCCTGGATAATGGAAATCATCCCAGTGTCACAACCGCTGGATTGTATCTTGGCGATCATTTTTTCTACAAAAAGAATTACAGGGAAGCGATAGAGGGGTATAATTTGGTGAATGCAAATAGCCTGAATGAGGCCAACAAAGCTGACGTGCTATTTAAACAGGGATACTCTTATTTTCAATTAAAAAATTATGGTGCTGCTGCCCCGTTTTTTGATCAGGCAAAAGTACTCAATAAGCCGATCAGTGCAGATGCTTATTACTATAGCGGCTTCATTGCAGTAGAAAATGGAAACAATGCCAAAGCTATAGCAGATCTCGAGGCAGCGGGCAAATCGTCCTTCTATGCGACTAAAGTCCCTTATTTATTGACTGCACTTTATTACCGGCAAGGCAATTACGATCAGGCGATCCGTTATGCCGAACCCTTATTAGCTTCTGGTCAAAATCTCGATCGAAAGGAGACCATCAATCTCTATTTGGCCGAAGCCTATTATGCAAAACGGGATTTTGCCAATGCTTCCAAGAATTACGATGCCTTTATCAATGCTAAAAAAGGGGTTCTTTCCCGTGAAGAAATTTATAAAGCCGGGATTTCTTTTTTTGAAATCAAAAATTATCAGCGGGCGACTGATTATCTGAAAGTATCCGCTTCGTCCACAGATGAAATCGGCCAATCTTCAAGCTATTACCTCGGTCATGCATACCTGAAATTGGGCAACTACCAATTCGCAACCACAAGCTTTCAGGCCGCCTCCAAATCCAGCTTCAACAAGCAGATTCAGGAAGAGTCGCTTTTCAACTTTGCGAAAACAAACCTACAAAGAGGCACATTTTCAACGGCGATTTCCGCTTTGGATGAATATCTGGAAACTTACCCTTCGGGAAAGAACAGGGCTGAAGCCGAAACTTTGCTTTCTGAGGCCTTGATCAATTCCAGCGATTACCTGCGGGCAATCGAGCAAATGGATCGTATCCAGAATAAATCCCCAAGAATCCAATCTGCTTACCAAAAAGTGGCCTATTATCAGGCGATGGTCTATTACAGAGATCAGAAGTATAAGCAAGCCTTGGCATTGTTGGATAAGTCTCAGTCTTTCCCTGTAGACCGGGATTTGCTTTTAGAGACCCATTTCTGGAAAGGCGAAATCAATGCTGCGGATGGAAATCTTCCTCAAGCCATTCGTTCTTATGAAGCGCTGAGAGCAAGCAATCCAGCGTCGGCTCATCCTTATTTGATCAAGACTCACTATGGATTGGGCTATGCCTATTTCAATTCCCAAAACTATCCAAAAGCTGAGGAGCAGTTTAGAATATATACTGAAAAGCTAAGAGGAAACTCGGATAAACAGTACTACGATGATGCGCTGCTTAGATTAGGTGATAGCTATTATGTGCAGAAAAAGTTTGCTGATGCTTCAGCTACTTTTCAGCGTGCAATCACGGAATCCAATTCAGGAATGGATTATGCGTATTACCGACTTGCAGTAGTACAGAATTTTCAGTCTCAAAACAATCAGGCTCTTTCCAATTTGGATCGACTTATCTCCGGTTTTTCGAGCAGTTTGTACATAGAAGATGCCCTGTTTCTTAGAGGGCAGATTTATCTCGAAGAGGTCAGATACAGTGAGGCTTCACGGGCGTTTACGGAACTGATCACAGGTCGCCCGAATTCCCCTTTCATTCCTTACGCATTGGAAAGTAGGGCAGTAGCCAACTTTTCCACTCAGAATTATGATCAGACCATCGCAGATTACAAGGCAATTTTAGATAATCATCCCAATGCCGCGAATGCAGAAAATGCACTGAAAGGCTTGCAGGAAACTTTGGCTTTACAGGGAAGGTCTGCAGAGTTTGGAGATTATCTGGCGCGCTACAAAGGCACCAATCCGGGAACCGGAAATGTGCAGTCTCTTGAATTTGAAGCAGCCAAAAGTCTTTATTTCGACAAGAATTATACGCAGGCCGCAAGAGCATTTGAGAATTACCTGAAAAGTTATCCCAAGTCAGGGCAGCGTGCCGATGCACTTTATTTTGCAGGAGACTCCTACATGCAGGCAGGTGATCAGGAAAGAGGACTGGGCTTTTTTAGGCAATTGGAAAAGGAACCATCCTCCCCGCAGCGTGTGCGGGCGATGCAAAAAATAGGGGTAATCGAACTGGAAAGGGGGAATTACGCCGCGGCTATTCCTTACCTGGAAACAGCCGCCCAAAATGCCCGAAGCAAAGTCGAAGAGGCTGAGGCTGTGCAGGGGTTAATGATCGCCAACTTTGCCACCCGAAAATATCAGCAGTCGATTACCTACGCTGAAAGGTTGATGTCCCTGGATGGAATCATCCCGGAATCAACACCGAAAGCCTTGCTGACTAAAGCAAAAGCGCAGCGTGAAATGAATCAGAAAGCGCAAGCAGAAGTGACTTTGCAAAATTTGGTAAACAATCATAAGACCATTCAGGGTGCTGAAGGACTGTATTTACTTGCCCTTTCATTTCAGGAACGCTCTGATTTTGTCAAATCGAATGACAGCATTTTTGACTTCTCCAGTCCGTTTGCGGATTACGATTATTGGTATGGAAAAATGTTCCTTTTGCTCGCAGACAATTATCAAAAAACAGGAGAGGACTTTCAGGCTAAGGCTACCCTGGAATCCATCGTGCAGCGATCGACCAATGCTGAAATCAAAGCTGAAGCCCAAGCTAAACTTAGAAGCCTGAACTAAACCATGAAAAAACTACCTGTAATTCTATTCTTTGCCGGTGCAATTTCCTTGGGGAATTCAATGGCTCTAGCCCAAAATAAAAAAGGTGGTGCTGTGCAGGATCAGGAATTCGTTATCCGTAAGGATCGGGTCTTGACGGTACCAACTCAACCAAGATCCTTTGAGCGTCTTCCTGTATTGCCTCAACCAAAAGGTATCGCGGAGTTTAATTATACGGTGACTCCATTCTTTCTGAACTTGCCGGCTTTGAATCTGCAGCCTACTGCCTTGGAAAAAAATTTTCGTCTGCCAAATCGGGAATTATATAACGGATTCATCCGTGCCGGTTACGGTAATTTTGCATCTCCGCTGTTGGAAGGCAGGTATATGTCGACTACTGCTGACCCTTTTAATTATGCGATAAAATTCAAGCATCAGAGCTTCGGCAAGGGGCCTGTCGCTGCTGAACAAAGTTCGGAATCCCATACGGTTTTTGGAGCCGATGGAAGTTACTTCATGGATGCGGTAGAAGTCTTTGGCGGTTTGAATTGGGGACAGGATAAGTATTCCTTTTATGGAGTGAATCCCATTCTTTTTGAAAATCCCGATATTCCTTTTGAAACAAACAATAATGTTCTGAACAATTTTCAGTTTAGGGCTGGAATCCGTGATATCGAAAAAACGGGGACAATTTCGTATGAAGGCCAACTGAGCTTCAGAAACTTCAAAGACAGCTACGCTGCCAAAGAAAATGAACTTGGATTGCAGGCGGGCATCAAATTCAGAACAGATTCTGATTGGTCCGGGAAAGTGGATTTGAATTATTTCCATACCAATCCCAATGATGTTAACTATCAGGAGAAGCGGAACTATTTTTCCATCCGACCACGGATTTCTTACAATTACGAGGCTTTTCAATTCACAGCAGGTCTGAATTTGGTTTCTGAAAATGACCCGATGCCTGAAAAATCAAGTGATTTTAGAATATTCCCGGTGCTCAAGGCCAGTTATCAATTCGCAGATGAATTTGGTTTCTATGGGGAATTCTCCGGTGATGTACAGCGGAATACCTATTTCAGCTTTGTCAATGAAAACCCTTTCTTGGGGCCAAGCGAGCAGTTGCTGAATACGATTAACAATTATAAGGTTGAAGGTGGGATAGAAGGGCAATTTCAAGAGGCATTTCACTATCGCGCCGGCATAAATGTAAGCAGATTTAACAACCTTCATTTCTTCACCAATTCTTTTGCAGATTCTTCACGATTTGAGATTGTGTACGACGACAAGTCTACCGTCTTCAATATCAATGCGGAATTGGGATTCAAGATTTCCGAAGTTTATTCGCTTGGTAGCCGATTGGATGTGTATCAGTATGATTTGAATACCCAGCCCGCAGCTTGGCATAGACCATTATGGGAAGTACGAGTGAATAATCAATTTACTCCCTTTGACAAATTACTTGTTCAGGCCAATGTGAACTTTATGGGAGGACTAAAAGCAAGGGGTAATACTGTTATAGAAACCAACCCGCCAAGGGTCGAAGTAGTAAACCTTAAAACCATCGCAGATTTGCAGCTCAAAGCAGATTTCAAGATCTCAAATCGCCTCTCGATTTTTGCCGAAGGCAACAATATCCTGAACGGTAAAAACACCCGTTGGCTGAATTATCCGGTTCGGGGTATTCAACTGATTGGTGGCGCAAGTTTCAAATTCTGATTTACTTTGGCTATCGGTTGGGCTTTCGCCTCATTTGGTTTAGTTTCGTAGCCTCCCTCCAAGATTATGGCAGCAAAAGATTCAGAAACAAAACAGTGGACCGATCCCAAGGATTATGGGCTTCCATTTGTGGAAATCAGCCCGATACAGGCTAAGTCAATTCTGGTAGAAAAGGAAATTATACCACCTGATCCTGTTCAGGAAGTGATTCAATCTGTAGAGCCGGTGGCTTTAGTTACTTCTGATGAAGAAACCATTCCTAAGCCTGTTGAGCTTATTCAAAAAGCAGAAACTCCACAGGAGCCAGATCAGGCCTTACCAAAAGAAGCGAAAAAGCCTTCAATTTCCATCCAAACTGCTAGTACCAACAAACCTAAAGAGGAAAATAAATCTTCAGCTTGGAATTGGGCAGTAGTCTTCATCGGCGTTGGAATTATAGCTGTGATCGTTTGGCAACTATTAGCTCAAATGAATCCGGGGGCAACAGAAACTAAATCAACTGACACGGCAAATTCTATTGTAGAAAAATCATCCGAACCCCAATCTATTGCTCCCGAATCTACCGTAGCAGAACAAAATCAATCAGCTGTAAATCAAGATTCTATAGCGAATCCAACTAATTCAAATCCTAATATTTCTAAACCAGCAGAATCTGGTACAACTATTGCCAATATAGCATCAGGGAATTTGATCCGAATCGATTCCAAAGCCGAACGTCCACAGTATTTCATCATTGTGGGTAGCTTGCCAAATGAGAAGCTAGCCGTCCAAGAAGCGAGTCAATATTTTGGAAGAACTTCTGAAATTTATTTGATAAGCCCTTATGATGGTGGCAGTAATTATCGCCTGGGTCTTTCCAGATTTGGAAGCTTTAGGACAGCAGCTGAAGAACTGGAACGGGTCAAATCTCAATACACCGAAGAATTGTGGATTTTGAAATATTAATATGTTGCTCCAAACCCTCTCTACAGACAGTTTATCCAATTTAAATGAATTGGTACCAGGTACCACTAAACAAAGCATCGGTCTCCTTGATCTTTTGATCAAAGGGGGATACATGATGATTCCCTTGTACATACTACTTGTACTTGCAATCTTCATTTTCTTCGAGAAACTCATCACTCTAAAGAAAGCCTCCAAAACTTCCAACCATCTGATGGACCAGGTAAAGATCTTGGTACAAAGTGGTCAGACCGAAAAAGCAAGAATGCTTTGTTCCGGTGAAAACACTCCCGTTGCAAATATGATCGCAAAGGGGATTGAACGGATCGGCTCACCTTTGAAAAATATCGAAGTTTCCATCGAGAACGTTGGTAAAATAGAGATTTACAAGTTGGAGAAAAACCTGGGTCTTTTGGCTACAGTTTCCGGTGCAGCCCCAATGATCGGTTTTTTGGGAACGGTAACGGGGATGATTCAAGCCTTTATTGCAATTGCCCAAGAAGAAGGAATGGTTTCACCCAAACTTCTTTCGATGGGAATCTACGAGGCAATGATTACCACTGCTGCAGGATTGGTAGTGGGGATTGTGGCTTACCTAGGTTACAACTACTTGGTGACACAGGTTTCCAAGTTGGTTCATAACATGGAATACACCTCAGTCGAATTTATTGACCTCCTTCAGGATAAATAACTATGGGACTCCAGTCAAAAAATAAGGTAGATCCGGCATTCAGCATGTCATCCATGACAGATATTATATTTCTGTTATTGATTTTCTTCATGTTGACTTCCTCGTTTATTACTCCGTCGGGACTTCCTGTGAATTTACCTTCCAGTGAGACCTCGGATATCGTCTTGCAGGAAGTATCGGTGACGATCACCAAAGACTTCAAATATTCCGTGAATGACCGGATTGTAGCCCGTGATCAGATCAAATCTGAACTGACTTCCTTGCTTCAGGGAAAAAAAGGTCAAGTTGTTTTGCACATTGATAAGGAAGTGCCCGTTGAATACTTAGTGGAGATTGGCGGAATAGCTGCTGGCTTGGAAGCCAACGTCTCTATCGCTACTAAACCGTACTAATCATGCAAACTTGGAACACAGACGATGTCGAAAAAGACAGTAAGCGGAAATCAGCAATCATTACGATTGTCTTGAATATCCTTTTACTTCTGGCGTTCTATTTCATTGTGGTATGGAAACAACCTATTCCACCGCTTCCTAAATTTGGCTTGGAGTTGAATCTGGGCTTCACTGAGACGGGTTCCGGAGACAGAAACAGTCCAAATGCACCTTCTGAAGTGCAAACAAAAGTGACAGAGGCCGCTGCACCCGGCGAAATCGCACCAGCTGTAACCAAACCGGCCACTCCTGCACCAAGTCCAAAAACAGAAACAGCTAAACCAAAAGCAGCTGCAAAACCAGCTGCCAATCAAGCTGTGACAACTAAGCCCTCACCCATAAAAGGAGTGGAAAAGGCTGCCGTAGAAACCAAAAAGCCGGAACCAACCAAAGCGGAGCCTACCAAGACAGTCACTGCACCTGCCAAATCCGAGGCGGAAGCTACCACCCAAAAAGCTCCGGAACAGCCAAAAATTGATCAAAGAGCAGTAATGGGTGCCGGCGGAACATCCGGCAAAGGCACCCAACCTGCATCCGGTGGAGCACAGGGAACCTCTAACGCCAAAGGGGATGAAGGCAAGCCTACAGGGACTGTCGATGGTCGAGCTGTGATGGGTGAAGGATCAGGAAAAGGCGCAAATTCCGGTGCGGGATATAGTTTGGATCTTGCCGGATGGGATTTTGCATCCAAGCCAAATATCAATGATCGGGTTTCGACTCGAAATGGAAGGATTGTGTTTAAAATCACAATTGACGATTCAGGTCGTGTAGTTCAGGCAGTTCCTTTGGAATACAACGTCTCCAATGATGTGCTTGCTTATTACCGTCAGGTGGTCAATCAGATTAATTTCAGAAAATCCGGAGGTACTTCCACAGCGGATTTTTCCACCGGTAAAATCACCTTCATCATCAAGGTAGATTAAGATTTTTTTTTGCACGCTGCTAAAAGTTGACTATTCTCATCTGAAAGGTTTGGAAGACCGATGCCGGAAGACCGAAGATTTTCAGCAATTTCCGTAAGTAGTTTTTTCCAAAGATCAGCTTAATTTGTTGGTAAAATACCTGATATTCGAAGTATAAAATGACTTACCCGGAGACGCTGGACTATCTATTTAATTCCTTGCCCATGTTTCAGCGAGTGGGCGCTTCCGCATATAAAAGTGATCTTAACAATACCCTCGCACTTTGCAAGTTTTTGGGAAATCCGGAGCGAAAATTCAACTCCATCCATATTGCTGGGACCAATGGGAAAGGAAGCACCTCACATACGCTGGCTGCTATACTTCAAGCTGCCGGATATAAAACAGGACTTTATACTTCCCCACACCTAAAATCCTTTACCGAACGAATCCGACTCAACGGAGATGAAATCGCTCAGGATGCCGTGGTTCAGTTTGTAACCGAGAACAGGGATTTTCTCGATGATTTAAAACCCAGTTTCTTTGAGATGACTGTGGGAATGGCTTTTTGGTATTTTGCGCAGCAAAAAGTGGATATCGCCGTGATCGAAGTAGGAATGGGAGGGAGACTGGACAGCACCAATGTGATTATTCCCGAGCTCAGCATCATCACCAATATTGGCTATGACCATATGCAGTTTTTGGGAAATACCCTTCCTGAGATAGCAGGCGAAAAGGCCGGAATCATCAAGCCTCAAATACCTGTGATTATCAGTCAAACGCAAGCCGATACCACTTCTGTTTTCCTCGATAAAGCGAGGCAAATGAATACTCCCATTGTTTTTGCAGATGAAAAGTTTGCAATAAAGAGCCTAAGGGAAAAGAGATCACAAGATCAAATTTTGGCTGAATTTGAAGTTTCCAGTAAAGGGAAATCGGAAATCCTTGAGTTTGGACTTTTGGGTAATTATCAGAAATATAACTTACCCGGAATACTCGAAGCCGTTGATGAACTTCGAAATCAAGGCTGGAAAATATCGGAAGAAGCGGTTAAAATAGGCTTGGCAGAAGTTGTAGTATTGACCGGACTGAAGGGGCGCTGGCAGATATTGGGAGAGAATCCGACGGTCATCGCTGACACGGGTCATAATGAACCGGGAATCCGGGAGATTTTAGCGCAGTTGAAAAATCATACCTTCACTAGGCTTTGGATGGTCATCGGGATGGTGCAGGATAAGGATATTTCCAACATCCTCAACCTACTGCCAAAAGAGGCGAACTATGTCTTTTGCAATGCCCAAATTCCGAGAGCTATGCCGGCAGACCAACTGGCGGAGATGGCTTTTTCTTTGGGACTCAAAGGAGAAATCATTCCAAATGTAAACGATGCTTTAAACTTTGCCCGAAAAAATGCCGGCTCAGATGACCTGATATTTGTTGGAGGGAGTACTTTTGTGGTCGCAGAAATCGACGAGCTTTAAATGAGTAGAAAAAAGATGGTGCGCTTCGCTGAAAACGAAGTGAATCCCAATGTAATACAGGCCGGAAAGGCAATTTTTGAAGAAATCAAAGGCCACTGGAACGACACCCAATTCCAAAACGAAAACCCGATTGTGGTTGAATTGGCCTGCGGAAGAGGAGAATTTACAGTGGGTTTAGGTCGGGAATACCGTGATCAAAATTTCATCGGAGTAGATATCAAAGGAAGCCGAATCTGGAAAGGAAGCTCCGTCGCAACTGCTGAGGGTATTACCAATGTGGCTTTTCTCAGAACTCAAATTCAGAACTTAGATCAGTTTTTTGCCCAAGGCGAGATTTCAGAACTTTGGATCACTTTTCCAGATCCTTTCCCGAGGGATGGAGATGAAAAGCGTCGATTAACATCTCCGAGATTTCTTGACATGTACAAGCCAATGATCAAATCCGGCGGAATCGTTCATTTCAAGACCGACAATACCGGGCTTTTTGAGTATTCACTCGAATTGGTCAAATCCAGAGAAGATATCGAAGTCCTTGCTTTCACTTCTGATTTTTATCAAAGTGAAATGAAAGACGACCACCATGGAATCAAAACCAAGTACGAGAAATTGTTTTCGGATAAAGGTGAAAAGATCAAATACCTGAAGTTCCGGTTTAAGACTGAATAGTGTCAATCTCTATTTTCTCCAAATAAAAGGCTTTCAGGATCTTTTCAAATAATAATTCGGAATCTACAGGTTTGGTTATGTAGTCATCCATGCCAACATTATTTGCGTGAATTTTGCTTTTTTCAGTGGTATCCGCTGTGACGGCGATGATTGGTACATTCGTGTGCCTCAGTCCACCTCGCCCGCCTCGGATGGCCTCTGTGGCTTCGTATCCGTCCATTTCCGGCATTTGGAGATCCATCAGGATTAGGGCGAAGGATTTGGAGTTTAACTTGTCCAGGGCCTCCAATCCATGTCCTGCAAAATCAAAGGTAATCCCTTCCCACTTTCTGAGGATAGATTTGATTACTAACTGGTTGACAGGATTGTCTTCCACGACCAATATCGATTTTCCTTTCAAAAGAGCTTTTGAGTTTTTTTTGATTAATTCTAAGGGTTCCTGCGGTGCTTTTTGGAAGGTAAGCCTGACCTCGACAGTGGTACCTAACCCGACTTTACTTTCAATTGACACACTTCCCTGATACAAATTCACCAAGGCTTTGACGATGCAAAGTCCCAAGCCAAATCCCCCGAATTTCCGCTTGTCATCGATTTGTTCCTGAATGAAGGATTCAAATATCCGATCCAGTTTTTCGGGCCTTATTCCAATGCCCGTATCAGAGACATTGAAGGTTAAGATTTGATTTTCTCCGTTTTCCTCAAGTTGTGTGATTTGTAATTTCACTTTTCCCGAAGGTGTAAATTTGATTGCATTATTGAGAACATTATTCAGAATCTGACGAAACCGGACAGCATCGCCGACGATTCGTTTTGGGAGTTCGACATTTTCTTCATAGATAAAAGTCAGTCCTTTGTCGCGTGCCTGCTGATAGCCGAGGGATTTGATTTCTGTCATGGACTTTTGAAGATCAAAAGGTTTCCGCTCTAAGCTAATCTCTCCTTTTTCGATTTTGGAAAAATCCAAAATATCATCAATCGAGGTCAAAAGTGAAACTGAAGAGTACTTGATCACCTCTAGATTTTCTTTGATTTTTTCGTCAGAAATTTCAGACATGATTGACTGAGAAAGTCCCAAAATCGCATTGAGCGGGGTGCGCAGTTCATGGCTCATATTGGAAAGAAAATAGGACTTGATCTCGTTGCTTTCTTCAGATCGCTGAAGGGCTAGGGTTTGCGCTTTTTCCTTTTCATTTCGCAAAAGTCGAATCCTGTTTGCCATCGACAGGGACAGAAATAGAATCTCAAGCCCGGTACCCAATTTGGCGGAATTTTCTGTGATGAAAGAGTTTGGAATTAGGTTGAAATTATTGAGAATAAATACGATAAAACCCAGAGTAAATGAGGCAATACCCAATGCAAAGAAAATATCAACAGGTTGTTTTCTGATGATACTTAATGTCACACCTATAGTACAGAGTATGATTAGTGTAAAGCCAAGTCCATTGACCAGTGGATAATACAACGGACGTCCGGGATCGTATATTAATATGCCCAATATCAGGATCAGGATTGAGATATTGACACTGTTGAAAGCAGTATTCAGTGGTTTTGAGAAGTTTTTGACTCGACTATATACCTGCGTGTACCTTCCGAATAGAACTCCCGATATCGCAGCAAAAAGCAACAGACTTCTGTCAGCAAACCAGCCGGAATCTTTAAGGAAATATTGAAAAAAATACCCATCCAATGAGGAATGAAGCAAAGCCACTGAAACCACATAAAAGACGTAGAGCATGAAACTTTTTTCCCTGATCCCAAAATAGAAAAACAAATAGGTGGTTGCAGCTAAAGCAAGCAATCCGTAAAAGATCCCAAAAACAAGTTGATCAAAATAGGTTGACTTAATCAATGAAAAATCATTATGAATGGTCAGCGGAAGACTGATAACCTCTCCATCACTGTGCAGATGCAAAAAGAATTCTGCGGAGGAGTTAGCTTCCAGTTGGATAGGAAAAAGTAACTTTCGGTGTTCTACCGGTCGATTGGCAAATGGAATCATATCTCCATTTTTGACCAGACTAATTTTTTCATCTGCATCTATGCGATAAAGATCAGCCACATCAGTAATGGGGCGGGCAGTTTCAAGAAACCACTTCTTATCCTCATTGGAGGAATTTGTCAATTTGAATCTGACCCAATAGTGATGGTTGGTAAATCCCAGGTTGGTGGTAGGGTTTGCCAAAGGTGTGAAAATGAAATTTGACTTGTTACCAAGAACTTCCTCAAGGGACACAAAATCCTCACCCAAGTCTAGTATTTCAGACTGATGATGAATTGAAAAAGGATATTTTTCAACAGAATTCACATGTTTCCCATCAGCAAGAACCACTATGGAAAGACATGCCATTGTAAGGGTGAAGTACAATTTTAGCATGTTCTGAAGGTCGGGTTTTGCTATTTACGGTGAAAGGCCCGTTTTTGGATTTACTTTACAAAATCCTGCGCTTTGTATCTGGGATTGGGATATTGGTAAAATCCCTCTCCTGATTTCTCTCCAAGTTTGCCTTGGTCAATGTAGGTTTTGAGCAAAGCAGCAAAAGCGACAGAAGCCCGATCGGGCATTTTGTGTGTCACATGCCAAGCCGTATCCAAACCTATGGAGTCTAAAATCCCAAAAGGCCCCATCGGCATGTGGAAATTAACCATCCAGGATTTGTCAATATCCTCAATAGAAGCTACTTCGCCTGTCAATAGCTTGCCTGCAGCACCGATCAAAGCCATTAGCATGGTATTGAAAATGTACCCCGGATTTTCTTTTTTCAAAATGACTGGTACCTGATTCAGCTTTCTTCCCAAATCTTCCAAAATTGGAATCAAAGCGGGATCTGTTGTCGGATGAGGCATGATGTCAACCACCCGCGAATAAAACACATCGTGAAAATGGAAGGCACAAAATCGCTCAGGTCTACCGGAATCTTCGGCAAACATGGATGCCAGCATATACGAAGTGTTGGTAGTAAAAATGGTCTTCTCAGGAGCGATTTCTCCAAACTGTTTCCAGACCTTTTTTTTGATATCGACATCTTCGGTGACGCTTTCGTTAATGAAATCCGCATCTTCTACAGCTTCTAAAGGATCAAGGGTGAATTTTATGCGGCTTAAAATATCCAAATCTTGCCCTTTGCTGATTTGACCTGATTTGTGAAGTTGATGCAATATTTTTTGCATGGTATTCAGTGAAAAATCCAGGGATTTTTGTTGAACATCATACACCCTGACATGAAAACCTGAGATTGAAGACTGCAAAGCCACCCGAGAACCGAGTGTTCCCGCGCCGAGAATGCAACTATTTTTGATACTCATTTTGCTTATATTTTTTCGGTAAGAATACTTTTTTCAGCCATTTTTCCGGCGGCCTTGACTACATGAATTAAACCTGCAAATCTTGGGTCATTGGCAAAACCCTGAGTATATCGCTTGTAGATCTGCTGTGCAATCACTCCGACTTTGAATAGCCCAAACACATAATAAAAGAGGATATTAGTGAGATCAAACGATGTACGGCTTCCGTAATACGCGATCACCTCAGCCCTTGTCATATTTCCCGACAGGTGAGTCATGTTAAACATTTTGAGAATATTCGGATCATCAGCCTGTGCCCAATAGGCCAAGGACGTCCCAAGGTCCATCAGCGGATCACCCACTGTCGCCATTTCCCAGTCCAGCACTGCTTTGATTTCAGTTTTCTGCTCAAAATCAAGCATTAGGTTGTCGTATTTATAGTCATTGTGAAGGAAGCCGATATTTTTCGTTTGTGGGATGTTAAGCTTCAGCCATTCAGCGACTTTTTCCATTTCAGGAAGTTCATTGGTTTTGGCCTTGAAGTAGCGTTCAGACCATCCCAAGACTTGTCTTTCTACATAGCCTTCAGGTTTTCCAAGATCCGATAATCCAGATTCTTTAAGTTCTAAAAGGTGAAGCTCAACGAGGCTGTCAATGGTGTTTTCAGAAAGCCTTCTGAATTCAATTTCATTTAAAGTGAAATCAGGATTTGGTTTGTTTCTTAGAATAACTCCTTCGACAAATTCCATGACCAAAAGAGGAGCTTGATCGAAGTTCTCACCCCGATAAAGTGCAAGGGGCTTTGGTGCCTTTTGGTAACCGGCTTTTTGAAGCGCTTCGAGTACATGGCATTCCCGTACCATATCATGTGCCTTGCTGATTTTATTTCCAAATGGAGCCCTTCTCATGGCAAATTTCCCTTCAGGAGTCTGGATCAGAAAAGTGAGGTTAGAAAAACCTCCGGAGATTTGAGTGATCTCCATGGCATTCGAGTCCAGTGATAGCGTTTTCAGGAGATAGGTCTTCAGTCCTGAAAAGTCGAGTGATTTATCCATCGTTTCGATAACTTTTCAGAATACTTCGTGCTAATGCAGATTTATGCACTTCATCCGGTCCGTCGTAGATTCGCGCTCCACGTTCGTGCCGATACCAAAAGGAAAGAAGTGTATCATCAGTAATGCCCAAGGCGCCATGAATCTGGATGGCGCGATCAATTACTTTCATCAGGACATCAGCTACAAAAAACTTAATAGTCGATATGTCTTCGCGGACTGCTTTGGCACCAAGCTCCTGCATTTTTTCTGCGGTATCCAAGACCATCAATCGGCTTGCTTTGATTTCTGCACGGCTTTCCGCAATCCAGTTTTGAATCGTCTGTTTTTCGGCCAATGGTTTTCCCAAATCCAATTCTCTGGAAATGGCTCGTCGGCACATTAGGTCAAATACCCGCTCGCAAATCCCAATCCAACGCATGCAATGGTGGATTCGACCCGGTCCCAGTCGTTCCTGAGCCAATGCAAATCCCGCTCCCTCACTTCCAATGAGATTAGCAGCAGGCACGATGCAGTCCTCAAATTTGATCTCGGCATGAGACATGTAATCTTCCCCGGCTTCGCCCATGATGGGGATATTCCGAATGAATCGGTATCCGGGGTTATCCAAGGGGACAATGACCATGCTGGCACGTTGGTAGGGAGAATCGGCATCCGGATTGGTCACAGCCATCACTATCGTGAAGCTTGCACCGTCTGCAGCTGTGGTAAACCATTTGTGTCCGTTGATCCGGTAATAATCACCCTCCCGTGTAGCTGTGGTACTCATATTTATCGGATTGCTGCCGGCATGCTCTGGCTCCGTCATCGCAAAGCAGCTTCGGATTTTACCTTCTTGAAGTGGCTTTAACCAGGTGTTTTTTTGAGCTTCAGTGCCAAAAAGGTGCAGCAATTCCATGTTTCCGATATCGGGTGCATTACAATTAAACACATAATGTCCAATTGGGCTTTGTCCCAGAATTTCCGATACCTGAGCAAATTGAACTAAGTTTAAGCCAAGTCCTCCTTCTTCTTTTGGGAGGTGAGGGGCAAAAAGCCCGAGATTTTTCGCCTCTTTTCTTAGCGCCTGAAGTTGGGGTAAATAAGATCGGAAAGGACCTATGACCACACTCAAATCGAGGGGGAAAAGTTCTTTTTTCACAAAAGCGCGGTAGCGCTCAAGAAGCACATTTAGCGTTTCCTGTGGGGGATTTTGGCTAGGGTTCATGGGTGGATCTTAAATAGTGAAACCTCCGTCAGCTGTGAAAACACCACCTGTGGTGTAGGAAGAAGCAGATGAGGCCAGGAAAAGTGCCATTGTTCCAATTTCATCAGGAGTTCCGGCTCTTTTGATCACTAATTGCTTGATGATCATGTTCATTATTTTTTCATTGGACCATAGCGCTTCCGAAAATTTGGTTTGGATCAAGCCAGGGCAAATTACATTTACCCTAATCTTGGCTTCACCCCATTCCTTTGCAAAGACTTTAGTCAATGAAATCAATGCCGCTTTGGAAACCGAATAAATCCCCAATCCATGCTCAGGAGAAAGGCCTCCGATTGAACTAATATTGATGACAGAGGCCCCCGATGACTTTCTTAAATAAGGGAAGCAAAGTCTACAAAGCTCAAATGCGGCTTTGACATTAACATTCATAATTTTGTCAAATGTTTCCAGACTTGTTTCATGGACGGGTCCAAAGACAGGGTTGACCGCCGCATTATTTACCAAGATGTCAATTGTCCCATATTTTTCGACAGTTTTTTCTACCAAAAGAGGAAGTTCTTCCATGTTTCCAACGTTACAGGCAATTCCGGTAGCTTCATATCCTTTGGTTTTGAGCTTATTAGCCATTTGGTCGAGCACATCTTGTTTGCGACTGCTGATGACGACCTTTGCGCCTGCAGCAGCAAAAATTTCGGCAATACAAAAGCCAATTCCTTTACTCGCACCTGTGATTAAGGCGACTTTTCCATTCAGAGAAAAAACAGTGGACAAATCCATACATTTTGGTTTATATTGACTCTTAAGATATGAAAATTTACCTGAGAGAAAGCTTTCTTTAGGCTTTCTCCTTTATTAATCTGATATAAATCATTTTTCTAATTCTCAAATGAAAGAACTAATATTTGAACAAACCGGCCAACCTCTAGAAGTACTTCAACTTAAGGAAAGTCCGATTCCAACTCCAAAGTCCTATGAAGTTTTGATTCGGGTAACCGCCAGAAATATCAATCCCTCGGATATCATGTTTGTCCGCGGAATGTACGGCATCACGCCAAAGCTGCCAAGCAGTGCTGGTTTTGAAGCGAGTGGTGTGGTGGAAAAGGGAGATGAAGCAGGTAAAGTGAAAACCGGATCTCGTGTGATGTTTACGGCAATTGGTACTTGGAGAGAGTATTTGTGCTTGCCAGCCGCGATGGTTATTCCGGTACCGGATGCTATGCCTGATGAGGTAGCCTGTCAAGCTTTTGTGAATCCAATGACTGCTTTTGCCATGGTGGAAAAGTCTGGATTAAAAGAAGGAGATTGGCTTCTGATTACTGCCGGAGCTTCAGCTTTTGGGAAGTTTGCAATTCAACTCGCAAAAGCTAGGGGAATTAAAGTTGCCGCTACTGTACGCCATGATTCTCAAAGGGAAGTACTTGATAAGCTTGGTGTAGACCTTGTCATCAACACTGAAACTGAAAAAATCCAGAAGTTGGTAACTGAAAAAACGGATGGAGGTGTTCATGTGATTTTTGATGCAGTAGGAGGGATGCTGGGAGCAAAAGCTTTGTCTTGTCTCCGCCCGAAAGGTAGAATGATGGTCTTTGGAGCTTTGGCACTGGATAATATGCCAATCAACAGTGGGCTACTGATATTTAAAGATTTGAAAATTGAAGGTTTTTGGCTTTCGAGCTGGATGGAAGAACAAAACGAAGGTGAGCGGGCTAAAGCTATTAGATCGGTATTTGGATTTTTGATGGATGACAATTCTCAAATTGACATAGCCGGAAAATTTAAGTTGGAGGATTTCCGGGATGCCCTGAAGGCATATACCGAGCCTGGGCGAAATGGAAAAATCCTGCTCATCAGTTAATTTTTCCGAGAATCTTCGGGTAAAAAAGAAGTATTGGTCATCTTTGCACTTTAAATTAAAAAGATTAGTTCATGAATTGGGAACAGCTGGACAAGCAACTCACAGAAATCGTAAGTAAAAGAAATCAACTCAGTCAGATGGATTACGCTGATGAAAGCTATGATGACTTGGAGGAGGAATTGCATGATTTGGAGGATGACTTCAATGAAGCCTATGAGGAAGTGCTTGAACCTCAATTGGAAAAGATTTATTCAAAGCTCAAATCAGACACAGATATTTTGCTGCCATCAGCATATTTGGCCAATGCCTACAAGGAAATGCTTCCTGATGCAAATGGAGTTGTGACCTATGAAGTAGCCGGAAAAGTAGGGGTTCCGATTGAGTCCGACCAATTTGATAAACTTGACGTTCGGATCGTTTTGATTCCAAACCCAACGAGATTTGTGCTTGTTATGAACGGAAAGCAGATGAAAGATCTGTGGAAAAGCAGATGATTTTAAGTATCTAGTATCAAGATGTTAGTATCAAGACTGTAGAGAAGGGATTAGAACCAAGAGCCATGAAGCAAGAGCTAAGAAATTGAAAAAATCAGTGTCTTGGCTCTTGATTTTTATTTCTTTGTAAGGCGTAAGCGGTAAAAAAAGTGAGTTGTTTGCGGCTCTAACCACTAACCACTAACGTCTTATTTTTTACTGCAATTTGCCTCTTGCTTCTTGTGTTTAAAGTCTTCCTTCTTGATACTTAAATCTAATATCCTGATACTTCAAAAAAGGCTTGTCTGAACAATCGCCGGCCGGCTGGCTTGGATTGTCCCCCTAAGCATGTCCTGCATCAATTTGATAAATCCAAGTTGCCAGGCCTCCGTGCTGATTTTGGTGTCTTTGCCTTCAAATCCGATAGGGCCACTCATTTTTTCAAACCCGATAATCATGCTCCAGATTGTGTAAAAAGCAACTTCCGGTTGCAATTCGGGTCTGATGCTTCCATCTTTGATTCCCTGGGAAACCATCTGAATTCCAAGTTTGATCGGTTCGTGATGAATTTCCAAAAGTTTGTGAAAATGGATGGAGTCTAAAATCATCGGATCGATTTCCTTTCGCAGACTCTGATCGTTGTATTTTTTCAATACATCCAGAAAATTCAAAATAGCATGGTAAAAAACCGGATGCTCTTTGGAAAAATTGATAACCTTTCCAACCAAATCTGTCAACATTTCCATCCCATTTTTACCTTTGGATCGGAGCACCTCGCGAAATTCCTCCTTAAACTGATCAAAGGCTTTTTTGGTCAATGCCATAAAAAGATCCTCTTTGTTTTTATAATAAAAATAGGTGAGACCCTTGCTGATTCCCACGCGCTTTGAAATGTCTTCCATTCGAGTGGCCTGATATCCTTTGCTTGTGAAAAGTGCTACCGCTGAATCCAGAATGAGTTTTTCTTTGTTTTTTTCGCCTGCCATAGTTGGATTTTCAAGATTTAAAAGTGCAGTACAAAGATATTAAATCAGGGTCAAATTGGAGGGTGATTTCCAGGTAATGTCAATAAAAAAGGCCTCAAAACTTTATTCTGAGGCCTTTAAGATTGGTGGTCAGGGACTTATTTTACCTCCAGTATATAGTAATTTTTCTTTCCTTTCTGAATCAGTAGGTATTTGTTTTGAAGCAGATTGAAAGTAAGTGGAGCATTTGGATCCCCAAGTTTTTCTTTGTTGATGCTTACTCCACCGCCCTGGATCATTTTGCGTGCTTCTCCTTTAGAAGGAAAGATTTGAGCCTGAGTCTTTTCTCCGAATAGATCCAGCACATTTTCCATTTCTACATATTCTGCCTTGCTAAGCTGTACCTGTGGAACCCCCTCGAAAACAGCCAAAAATGTACGCTCATCCAGGGAAGCCAAATCTTCTGTGGATGACTTTCCGAATAGGATTTCAGAGGCTTTCACTGCCATTTCATAATCTTCCCCGGAATGAACCATGGTTGTGACTTGTTTGGCGATTTCCTTTTGGAGTGTCCTCAAATGGGGTGCTTGCGCATGCTCAATTTCCAGATTATTAATGGTCTCCTGATCCAATACCGTGAAAATACGGATGTATTTGGAAGCGTCTTCGTCAGATACATTCATCCAGAATTGGTAAAAGGCATAAGGGGAAGTTTTCTCAGGATCTAACCAAACGGACCCACCTTCGGTTTTACCAAACTTGGTTCCGTCTGCTTTGGTGACCAACGGTACAGTTAAGGCATAAGCGCTTCCTCCGCCCATTCTTCGGATGAGTTCTGTCCCTGTGACGATATTGCCCCATTGATCCGAACCTCCAAGCTGAATCGAACAATTGTTATGTTTCCAAAGGTGATAGAAATCGTACCCCTGTATCAGTTGATAGGTGAATTCGGTGAAGGAAAGTCCATTTCCGTCCTCCAGACGACGCTTTACACTGTCTTTGGACATCATGTAATTGACCGTGATGTGCTTCCCAACGTCGCGGATAAACTCCAAAAATGAAAATTGGGACATCCAGTCAAAGTTGTTTACGAGCTCGGCTTTATTTGCACTTGCTCCCGAAAAGTCTAAAAACTTGGAAAGTTGGCTTTGGATGCAAGCCACATTGTGATCCAAAGTTGGCTTATCCAGGAGGTTTCTTTCGGCAGATTTGAAGGATGGATCACCGATCATTCCGGTAGCTCCACCGACCAAAGCAAAAGGCTTGTGTCCTGCCCGCTGAAAATGGAGCAAAGTCATCACGCCTACCAGGTGTCCAATATGTAGGGAATCAGCTGTAGGATCGAAGCCCAGATAGGCCGAAGTCATGCCTTTTTTCAGGTGATCTTCGATCTCCGGAGTCATGTCTTGCAACATTCCTCTCCACTTCAGCTCTTCTATAAATGAATTCATTGAAAAAGGGTCTTTAAATAAGCGTGCAAATATAGGTTCTAGGGGGGTAGTATGAAAACCAAGGAAAAGTTTCCTATGATTATAATTTGTTTTGTAAAGCACAAGCCTTTCTGCCACAAGCAGGCTTGATGTTCATCTCAAAATAAATTATGCAATCATGTTGCATTAGTATTCCATTAGTGGCGAATAGTGGCGCATATTTTTTCATTACTTTCGACCAAATCTTTTCACACCCTATGAAAAAACGACTATTCACTCTAATCCTGAGCTTTGGACTGACAGTAAGTTCCTTTGTTTTGGCCCAAACAGCACCTAACTGGCTTCGCTATCCTGCCATTTCTCGGGATGGAAGCCAAATAGCTTTTACATATATGGGAGACCTTTACCTCGTGTCAAGTGAGGGAGGTAAAGCCATCCAACTTACTTTTCATGAAGCGCATGACTTCAAGCCTGTTTGGAGTTCAGATGGAAAACAAGTCGCTTTTGCTTCTGATCGTTACGGTAATTTTGATGTGTTTATCATGAATTCCGCCGGTGGAGAGGCCACACGTCTTACTTATCACTCTACGGATGAGCTGCCATTTGACTTCAGTTCTGATGATCAAAAGGTGATTTTCGGAGCGGCACGAATGGATATTGCCTCGCATCGTCAATATCCTACTGGCTCACAGCCTGAATTATACCAAGTTTCGAAATCAGGTGGTCGGATCGATCAGATTTGGACGATTCCTGCGGAGTATGTGCAAACGAGCAAGGACGGATCAAAAATGATTTACCATGACAAAAAGGGGGGTGAAAACGAATGGAGAAAGCATCACCAATCCGGAATTGCGCGTGATATCTGGATCTATGATGCTGCCAAGAACCAACACACCATGCTTACCAAATTTTATGGTGAAGACCGGAATCCGGTATTTTCTCCGGATGAGTCCGAGATATTCTATTTAAGTGAAGCTAATGGAAGTTTTAATGTTCACAGCATGTCTCTGGCGAATCCTTCACAAGCTAAAGCCTTGACAAGCTTCTCCGGTTTTCCTGTACGATTTCTTTCGATTTCTGACAAAGGATTGATGAGTTTCAGTTATGATGGGGAGCTTTACACCTTAAGAGCAGGAGAGCAGCCCAAAAAACTGGAAGTGTCAATTGCAACTCAATCGATCTCCAATCCTGATAATTACATTGCCATCAACGGTGGAGTACGGGAAATGGCCATTTCTCCTGACGGAAAAGAAATTGCATTTATCGCGCGTGGAGAGGTGTTTGTGACTTCTGTGGATGGCGCGTTGACCAAGAGAATTACCAATACACCGGAACAGGAGCGTTTTGTTGAGTTTGCACCGGATGGTAAATCAGTCATTTATTCCTCGGAGCGAAACGGGAAGTGGCAGATTTTTCAAAGCTCTAAAGTGCGAACAGAAGAGCCTTTCTTTTTTGCAGCTACCCTGCTTAAAGAAGAGCCCCTAGTCAGTGTTGAGCAGGATGCTTATTTGCCGAAATTCTCTCCTGACGGTAAAAAGCTTGCCTTTATCGAAGGTCGTCGTAGTCTGAAGATATTGGATATTTCGAGCAAAACTTCCGTGACCCTGATGGGGCCTGATTTGCTGTTTCACATGAGCGATGGGGATCAATATTTCACTTGGAGTCCGGATAGCAAGTGGCTTCTGGCCAGCTATAGACCCACTATGACCAATTCTGAAGTGGTACTTTTGGATGCTTCCGGAAAAGAGAAAATGCGAATGTTGACCCAGAGTGGCTATTCGGATAATAATGCAAAATGGATCAATGATGGAAAGCAGATGATATGGTTTTCCAATCGAGATGGGCTGAGAAGCTATGCTACCAGTGGCCGGAATGAAAATGACGTTTATACGCTGTTTTTTGAGCAAGCGGCTTGGGATAAATTCCGATTGAATAAAGATGAGTTTGAGCTTTTGAAGGAAATCGAAAAAACTAAAAAACCAGCTGAATCAGATGACAAATCGAATAAAGCGGAGGATAAAACCGTAAAACCAATTGTTTTCAACTGGGATGGGTTTGAAGAGCGAAAGGCGAGACTGACAATTCACTCCTCTAGTATGGGCGATGCCTTGCTGTCCAAGGATGGAGAGAAGCTTTTCTATCTCGCGCGTTTTGAAAAAGGAATGAATCTCTGGAGTACAAATCTGCGGACGAAGGAAACCAAGCAGGAGATTTCGCTAGATGCCAGTTCTGGTAAATTGGAATGGGATAAGGACCAGAAAAGCTTATTCCTTTTATCGGATGGAAGCATTTCGAAAATCAACCCGGAGACAATGAAGCGAGAAACCATCAAAATTGCCGGAGAGATGACTTTCGACAAAAAAGCTGAGACTGCCCATCTTTTTGAACATGTTTGGCTTCGAACCAAGGGGATATTCTACACACCCGATATGCATGGAATCGATTGGACGGCGATCAAACCTGAATACCAAAAGTACCTTCCGCATATTGGAAACAGTTATGAATTTGCGGAGATGATCTCAGAAATGATCGGCGAATTAAATGTTTCTCATGCCGGTGCGAGGTATTCGCGCAGCGTACCGATGGAAGATGCCACGAGTGCCTTGGGTATTTTCTTTGATTATTCTCATATTGGCAACGGGGTCAAAATTACAGAAGTAATCAAAGGTGGCCCTTTGGATAAAGCTGACATACAAGTAAAAGCTGGGATGATCATTGAAAGGATCGACGGGGAACTGATCGCTGCGGATCTGGATATTGCGAAGCTGCTGAATAGAAAAGCTGATAAATTCACTTTGGTGGAAGTACTGGATCCTGCAAATAACAGTCGAAAACAATACACGGTGAAGCCAATATCGCTAGGTGCTGAAAATCAATTGCTCTACAAGCGATGGGTGAAGAAGAATCAGGAGGAAGTGGAAAAACTCAGCGGCGGGAAACTTGGCTATGTACATATTCCGGGAATGAGTGACGGTTCGTATCGAAATGTCTATGAAGACATGATGGGCAAATACTTCGAAAAAGAGGGGGTAGTAGTCGATACCCGATTCAATGGAGGAGGTGACTTAGTCGCTGATTTGGCGATGTTCTTCACGGGAGAACCATTTTTGACTTACGCTACTGCTGACAAAGTAGTGGGGGGTGAACCAACTGCAAGATGGACAAAACCCACATTGGCAATGTTCAATGAAGCGAATTACTCTGACGGGCATTGTTTTGCCTGTGGTTACACGGATTTGAAGATTGGAAAAACTGTAGGTATGCCTACACCGGGAACCTGCTCGTTTGCAGGATGGGAAAGTCTGCCTGACGGAACGCGATGGGGTGCAGTTCCTATTTCAGCCAAAAATAAAGCAGGCGAATGGCTTGAAAATAATGAAACCAAACCTGAGTTTGAAGTGAAGAATATGCCTGGAAAAATTGATAGCGGTATTGATCAGCAACTCGAAAAAGCTGTTGAGGTACTTCTTAAGGATATTCGATAGGAGAAATCAAATAAAAAAAACCGATCATTTGATCGGTTTTTTTATACCTAGTTTACGCAAAACAGTTTATTGATACTGTTTGATGTTCAGTGATTCATCGTTTTTGAAAAACTGAGAAAGCTTTGCAAATGAGCTTTCAAAATAGCCTTCCAACATTCTCTTGATGATGAATGTTCTGTATTCATCTTTGGATACAATTGGGAAATATTCGTGGCTTTTTCCGTAAGATTTGTGACTTACGAATCCTTTTCGCTCAAGAATTCTCACGATGGTGGAAACTGTGTTGTAGGCCGGCTTTTGCTCGGGCATAGGGGTTAGGATATCTTTCACGAAGCCTCGCTCAATATCCCAGAGGATTTGCATGATTTCCTCTTCTGCTCTGGTTAATGGTTTCATAAGATGTTAAGTTTTAAATCGATAGAAAATTATTCGTTTAGTTTCTTAAATCCAAAGAAATACATAAAATATTTTTACTATTTAGTTGGTGAAAGTGTTAAAAAACTGAATTATAATGAGATAGGAATAAAAAAAAGACCACAATTTGAGGTCTTTTTTTTTGAATGTAAAATTAGACAGCTTTCAACCGTATGATTCCGGTTGCGTGTAGCAATTTAACAATTGGATAAGTGGGGTCAAACTCATACCATTTGACAGCAAAATTTGGTCGATTAGGAAGTTTGTGGTGATTGTTTTGAAAAAGCTCACCTAGCATCAAGACATCCAACAAAAGCGAGTTTTTTGATTTATCGTTGTTGTCAAAATTTGCATAACCATATTTGTGTCCACTCCAGTTTACAATTGCACCATGGACCGGACCCATTAGAAAATGAATGGGTAGAAGGAAATACATCCACCAATGAGTTCCGGCTAACTCAAATACAGAAATACTAAGTACATAGATTAATACATACAACAGGAGCCATCCCACTCTTACAGCCATGTTATCGGCAAATCTGTCAAACTTATTCCAGTCGGGAATATCTTTTGAAAACCGATCTTCTGGCTTGAGTTTGAAGCTAAAATAGTCGTTGTAAATATTTTTTGTTTTCCACATCATTGTGAACAGATTCTCTGTATGATGGGGACTATGAGGATCCTTGGGGGTATCAGAGTAAGCATGATGCATTCTGTGGAGGATTGCATAGGCCCTTGGAGACAGGTATGAACTTCCTTGCCACAACCAAGTGAAGAAGTAGAAGAATTTTTCCCAGTACTTGTTCATTACAAACATTTGATGGGCGGCATACCGATGCAGGAAGAAACTCTGGCAAAACAGTGAGAAATACCAGTGAAGGAGGAAGAAGATTATTAAAATCACTTAGGTAATAATTAAAGTACTTTTGCAAATATAAGACTAGATTGAGAACTTAGATTTCAAATGAAAGGTTTGTCTTTCTTTTTATCGATGATAAAAGTCAGTTTTTACCTCATTGTAAATGAAATCCAGTCGGCATGTCTGAGGCAGGAAGTATGATCCCCAGATTACTGGATCATAATCTGGATTATTGCGCATCTACCTTCCTGTAAGCTTTATGGCTTTTTAAAACAAATAACAATCTTATGAATTCAAGAAATCTAGCTGGACAAATACTTACGAAGATTCTGTTGGGTGGGATCTCTATTTTGATTGCAGACTATTTGCTGCCAGGGGTTAGCATTGATACTTGGACTACAGGCTTTATTTTGGCAGCGGTTATTATTTTGATCAATTTGACGCTTAAGCCAATTATGATATTCCTTACTTTCCCAATTACGCTGATCACCTTGGGGCTTTTTTTACTGGTCATTAATGCCTGTGTGATTCTATTGGCGGCTTACTTTATACCAGGATTTGTTGTGGAGAGCTTTTGGTGGGCATTAGGTTTTTCTCTGGTAGTCAGTTTGATTAATGGCGTTTTCGGGAATAGTCTAGATTGACATTGCCACCGTTCGATCATTGATACGCTTATAAGCTTTCATTTCACCGATTTTATTTTTGAAAAAAATTACCGCCGAAGGAGATTTTTTGACTTCAACAATTAGCATTGATGTTTCGCTTCCTAGTTCTGCAGACGGAAATTTTTCTTGGAAGACTTTTATTTCGTCAATTATCAATGAAGCACTTGGTGTACAAAATTCCTCATTTGAGGCTTCGATCATGTAGCGCTCTTCTTCTGGATCAATGCCGACTATTTTTTTTTGGTCGGACATTCCGACCACAATAAACCCTCCCTGTGAATTGCTAAGGGCTGAGAGAGTTTTAGCTATTTTTTCTTTTGAAGTAATTTTCAGCTTAAAATCTAGTTTTTCTCCTTCTTTTTGTTTTAACAGGTTTTTGATAAATTCTTCATCAAATTTTGCCGATTTCATTTTATTCATTTACTTTCTTATCTGATTTTAGATTCGGTTTTCGAATCAACTTCATTGCCCTATATAAACCAAATTAACTACTTGAATTTTTGAGCTATGTCAGTTGCCAATCCGGGGTTTGACCCCAAAAACATTGAAAATTTAAAATCTGATTTAAAGAAGTCTGGAAAGAACTTTAAGATTATTCCAGATGAGGAGAATTCAGATGAATTTGTAAATTTTTATTTTCTAGGAATGCATGAAGGTAAAGAAGCGATTTATGACGCGGCGCTTTATACACTTCGACTTCATCATGCCAGTGAAGTGTACGAACTGGCAGAGCATGAGGCTGCCAAGAAATTTTCCAATTTCAAGGGAATCAACTACGAAGAAGATGAGAATGGGAATATGAAACCCCTTTCAAGTGAAGAAGAAGAAATTGGTTGGTTTATTACTGAGATGATTATGGAAATGGAAGAAGAAGAAACTGTTAAAGTACAGGAGTTTATTGATATTGATACCAACCATGATTATGGAGTGGGTCTTGATGCTGCACTTAACTTGGAAGAAATTAACGAAGATGCAATTTCAAAATTCGTGAAGGAATTTAATGACGACACGATCGTCTTGGATGATACCTTGTATTCGTTTCAAACTGAAGACGATGAAGTTTGAAATGAATTAAAATTCTGAACAAACCCTTAAAGCGCTGGTTATCCATTCAGCGTTTTTTTTTATGCTTAAAGTTGCCTTTTCCCCATCTTATGCTCATTCTTTGCCTCTAGGACATCGGTTTCCGATGGAAAAGTATAGCCTACTACCAGAACAGTTGCTATATGAAGGAACATTAGCCAAAGAAAATTTTTTTCCCCCCGATTTTTTAGAAGAAAAATGGATTTTAAATACGCATGATAAGGATTATTACAATCGTCTCAAAAATCTTGCTTTAACGCGATCCGAAATCCGAGCAACTGGCTTTCCACTTTCCCCAGCCTTGGTTCAGCGAGAAATACAAATTGCTACAGGATCTGTTCAGGCAGCACTTTACGCTTTGGATCATGGGATCGGTATGAACATAGCCGGCGGTACACATCATGCATTTACGAACCGGGGAGAGGGCTTTTGCCTATTGAATGATATTGCGATCACGGCCAATTACCTGCTAGAAAATGAAAAAGTTAATCGGGTCTTAGTTGTGGATTTGGATGTCCATCAGGGTAACGGAACCGCAGAAATATTCAAGAATCGTTCAGATGTTTTTACATTCAGCATGCATGGAGAAAAGAATTATCCCCATCGCAAAGAGCAATCGAATTTAGACATTGGGCTAGCTGATGGTATAGCGGACGAAGAATATTTAGAGAAATTGGAACTCAATCTTCCTTTTCTTCTGAAACAGTTTTCCCCAGATTTTATCATTTATCAATGTGGTGTTGATGTGCTCTCCACCGATCAGTTGGGACGATTAAACTTGAGTCAAAATGGAGTCAGAAAACGAGATAATATGGTGCTCTCCCTGGCTAAGAATCATGAAATTCCCATCTTTTGTTGTATGGGTGGTGGATATTCCAAACAGATCAAGGTAATTATTGAGGCCCACGCCCATGTTTTTCGTTTAGCCCAAGAGCTTTATAGCTAGGAAGTTAACCGATTTTAACTTTCTGTTAACCATTCAATTCTTGCAAAATCAATACTTTCTATATATTTGCGCCCTGCGAACCATAACAAATTTAAAGTGAAAAAAGGATTGAAAATCTTCGGAGGACTGGCACTTGCTTCTGTGCTGTTTTATTCATGTGATAAAAAAACTGCTACTACGGCGGAAGTTGAAATTTCAGGAGAAGGAATTGCTGCCAAAGACTTGAAGGTGGCTTACGTCTACACTGACTCAGTGATCAACAAGTATGATTACTTCAAAAAAATGTCTGAGGAAATCACTTCAAAAGGTAAAAGGTTTGATTCCGATCTCCAGTCCAGAGCAAGAGGTTTCGAGCAGGAAGTAGCTACTTTCCAACAAACAGGAGGAAATATGACTCCAAATCAGGCTCGAGCAAAACAAGACGAACTGGTGCAGAAGGAACAAAATCTGATGACCTACAGAAATAACCTAATGCAGGAATTATCTGCTGATGAGGCTAAAATGATGAATGACATCTACGAGCAAGTTCAGAAATATATTAAAGAATATGCTTCCGAAAATGACATTGACCTCATCTTGAGCTACACCCGAGGCGGGGCGATGTGGTATGCAAGTGATGCCATGGATGTAACGGCCTCTGTCGTGGAAGGTTTGAATAAAAAATATTTGGCTAACCCATCAGGAGCGACTCCTGCTGCTACCGATACGACTAAAAAGAAATAAGAGGATTTTGGAATCCCAATCGAAAACCCGGATTTTGTCCGGGTTTTTTTGTGGGTAAAATTTGGGTAATTTTGCAACTCTATTGAATATACTGACAAAATGAAAATCACTGAATTTTTAAAACACAACTACCGCCACTTTAATGCGGCCGCTTTGATTGATGCAGCTGAGGGTTATAAAACTCATTTAGATAATGGCGGCAAAATGATGGTAACCTTGGCAGGTGCAATGTCTACAGCCGAGTTGGGTATTTCACTGGCTGAGATGATCCGCCAAGATAAAGTGCAAATCATATCCTGTACGGGAGCAAATCTCGAGGAGGATGTTTTTAACCTAGTGGCGCATGATTATTACGAACGTGTACCCAATTACCGTGAGTTGACGCCCGCACAGGAACAAGAACTTCTTGAACGTCACATGAACCGTGTGACTGATACTTGTATTCCTGAAATGGAAGCCATGCGTCGTATCGAAAATGTGATCCTCGAAGAATGGATGAAGGCAGATCAAGCCGGAGAAGCTTATTTTCCGCATGAGTTTTTCTACAAAATCCTGTTGTCAGGTAAATTGGACGCTTCTTTTCAAATCGATCCTAAAGACAGTTGGCTATTGGAAGCGGCAAAAAGAAACCTCCCAATCATTGTTCCGGGATGGGAAGATTCAACGCTTGGAAACATGTTTGCGGGACATGTGATCGCCGGAGATGTCAAAAAGGTACATACCGTAAGGACTGGCATTGAATACATGATGTTCCTTGCTGAATGGTATACTCAAAATGCTACGGATGAAAGCACTGTTGGATTTTTCCAAATTGGCGGGGGAATTGCAGGTGATTTCCCAATCTGTGTGGTACCGATGTTGCATCAGGACTTACAGCGAACCAATGTCCCCCTTTGGGGATATTTCTGTCAAGTTTCCGATTCGACCACTTCTTATGGATCTTACTCGGGAGCCGTTCCAAATGAAAAAATTACATGGGGAAAGCTTGGACAGGACACTCCAAAGTTTATCATTGAATCTGATGCAACCATCGTGGCGCCCTTGATATTCGCCATTGTGTTGGATCAATAATTATGAAAAAAAATAAGCAGTTATTTCTCAAAGCAAGTGGCCTAGTGCTGCTTGCTTTTTGTTTGCAATTAAGTGCCAAGGCCCAGGAACTACGTTCGCTTTCTGGTGCTAACAGTCCAAATGACGACACTAATCCGGTTTGGATCGGAAACAACACACTTCTTTTTACACGAGCATTTCATCCCCAGAATCTGGGAGGAGTGTCTGATTCCGGAGATATCTGGGAAACTAAAAAGGATGAAACAGGAGAATGGGGAAAAGCCATTCCCCGACCTGATTTAAGTACTGCCGGTTATGATTTGGTACTGGGCCTGGAAGATGTATTGACACTTTTGATCCTGCGAAAAGAAGGAGATCAAACCTCAGTTCATCAATTCTCAAAATTTGGAACAGACTGGAATTATCTCCGAAAAGTTAATTTTCCGGACTTGAATTCATTTGAGGGCCCGGTGACCGGAAGAGTAGCAGAGGGCGGAAAGCTGATTTTTTTGGCAGGTAAAAGGCAGGGAGGATTTGGCAATGAGGATATTTATTTAAGCGAAAAAACAGGAATTGTGGAATGGTCTGAACTTAAAAATCTCGGACCGGCAATCAATGGATTTGGACAGGAAGTGGGTCCGTTTTATGATCCGGTGGCAAAAAAACTTTATTTTTCCTCCAATTCTTACCCTGGAGCAAATGGAAAAGATATTTTTATATCGAAACGTCTTAGAGAATCTTGGGATAGTTGGAGCAAACCGGAAGTTTGGCAACAAATCAGTTCTCGAGGTTCTGAAGCTTCGATTACATTTATAAGCAAAGATGAGGTAGTTTGGACAAGTACTCAGAACAGTGACGGATACGCTGACTTGATGACATTTTCCACTCCGGTTCCTTTGGTAATTCCAATTGAGTTTTCGGCACCGATTACAGTTTCCTCTGAACCCGAAAAACCAAAACCAACGAGGAGGCCTATTCAAGCCAATGAATCCGCATCGCGCACTGTGATCCTGCCACTTTCAGACTCCACCGAAGTTTCTCTTAAACTCCCACCAATTACTCCCATAGCAAATGAAATTCCTGAAGTGGAGTCTCCTGTAACTTGGCTGGTGATTGATGGGAAAAATAAGGTAGAATTGCCCTATACACTTACTTTTATTAATGGGGCTGAAATTGTTGATTATCAGGGAACACAGTTAGTTTCAGAATTAAAAAACAGAAGTATAAATCTGATTAAAATATCCTCGGCTGGTTATTTTCCGAAACAGGTTTTGGTTGAAAATCTGGATTTTAATACCAAAACAATAGTCTTGTTAATAAAGGCCGAGCTGGGGAGTACTGTCCTGTTGGAAGACGTAAATTTCAAACGGGGAACCGCAGAATTAGAAGGGGAAAGCACTGAAGCCAGCTTATCGGATTTGGCTATTTTTCTGAAAGAAAATCCCCAGATAAAAATCAGAATCAATGGGCATACTGACAACGCCGGAGATCCTGGATTAAATAAACAACTCTCATTAGAACGGGCAGGAAGTGTCAGGAATTTCTTAATTGATAAAGGAGTTAATTTTGAAAATTTGAGAATATCAGGTTGGGGAGGAACTCGACCAGTCGCCTCCAATGCTACTGAAGCAGGAAGGGCAAAAAACCGAAGAGTTGAATTAGCTGTTGAACAATAAAAACTTAAAGAGGCTGTCCCAAAAGGACTGAAAGTGTCAGCCTGAGCGGAGTCCAAGGCTATTTTCAGCAAATACAGCCACATTTCGACTTCGCTCAAAGTGACAAGCAGCAGTTATGAGACAGCCATTTAAGTTATTTATGGTCAGATTAGAATATTAAAGTGAGTAAGCACCTCGATATTCTCTTTTTACAAACTGATTGGCAGGTTCAAAATTTGTGATTTTCATAGTTGGACCATCCCAGATTAATTTGATCCCTCTTCCCGGATAATCAAACTGGCTTGTTGATCCAGCTCTTGGGATTCGGTAATCATAGCTGCGAATAGCAAGATTTCCCATCAATACAGACTCAGTCAATGGACCAGCTACAGCGAATGGAGAACTTAGTCTTTTGAATTCATTAGAACCATAGCCTCCGATACAGGCCTCTACCCAGTTGTTGTAATGGCCTCGGTCTCCTTCGGGAACCCTGAATTCTGTTTGAGGTACGCTTACTTCAGCAGTTCTACTGGTAGGCAGAAGTTTTGGGTTTGCTCCATAAGTCGAACACATCATTTTTCCTTTTGTTCCCTCGATAATTACGCCATTTCCGCCATCACCCATCATTTCATTCGGTTCTAGTTCTTCGGGCCTAGTGGGCTGGATTCCTCCATCCATCCAATGGAATTCCAAATCAGGTTTTCCCGGTTGGTCAAAGCGCAGTGTGATATGAGAAGAAGGAGGGCAGCTTTCAGGAAAATATCCTCTGGTGAATTCCCCGACATAAACTGAACCAACAGAGCATTCAGCTGATTTGGGATAGCCAAGTCCCAAAACACGGAAGGGAGGCTCCATGATATGACAAGCCATATCTCCCAAAGCACCTGTACCATAATCCCACCAGCCTCTCCAGTTGAAGGGCACCAAGTTCCCCACGTAGGCTTTGTAGGGAGCAGTTCCCAGCCACAAATCCCAGTCTAGGTCAGTGGGAGGAGTGATAGGAGTTTTTGGCCATTCGATCCCTTGAGGCCAAACGGGGCGATTGGTCCATGAATAGACTTTTGTTGCTTCTCCGATCAATCCGGCATTGTACCATTCGACCATTTGACGTACTCCATCACCGGAGGAACCTTGGTTTCCCATTTGAGTGACTACTTTATACTTTTCCGCTGCTTCAGTGAGCATTCTTGCCTCATAAATGTCATGAGACATTGGTTTTTGAACATAGACATGTTTGCCCATTTTCATAGCCATCATAGCCTGAACTGCATGCATGTGGTCAGGAGAAGAAACGGTTACTGCATCAATATTCTTTTCCTCCTTTTCCAGCATTGTACGGAAATCCTTGTAGTAGCCTGCTTTAGGATGATCCTCCCGGCTCTTTTTCGCGCGTGTATCATCAACATCACAAAGGGCAATCATGTCAACTTTTCCACTTCGGTAAACACCACTGACATCACCTGCCCCCATCCCTCCAACACCTATGCTTGCCACTCTTAAACGATCGCTTGGGGCAATGAATCCCACACCGCCTAATACATGGCGTGGCACAATGTAAAAACCTGCCAAGGCTAAAGTTGAACCTTTGATAAAACTTCTCCTGCTATTCTTCTCCAAATTGGAATCTTTCTTTTCCATATAATCTGTAATTGATTTATTGTAAATGAGCGTGTTAAAATATTAAAAAGGCACCAGAGTTTAGCTCCGATTGTCAAAATTTGAATCTGGTTCTTTTGTAAAAGAGGCAATGGATCAGGAATATTATCCATCATTGTAAACGAGTGCCGTTTTTGAAATTAATTGAGTTTAGAAAAATAGATTTGCAATAATTTCAAGTAAGTTTAGGCAAAATCATCGACCATGAAAAAAACACTTTGGCCCCTTATGTTTGGTGTCTTACTTGCATTGGGGGCTTGTAAAAAACAAGCAACCCTTTCCGACGCTGCAATCATCCCATTCCCTCAAGAAATCAACAATGGCTCCGGAATCTTTCAATTGACCGCTGAGACCGGTGTCAAATTAGTAGGTACAAGCGATCATTTGACCAGAATAGGAGAACATCTCGCAGAAAAACTCAGACCTTCCACGGGTTACGATATTCCTGTTTCCTTTGATGAAGGTCAGATCGTATTGGAATTGACCGGCAATGAAAATTCAGAAGCCTATGAAATACAGATTTCTGCAGAAGAACTAAAGGTGACTGCTGCGGGAGAAGCAGGCTTGTTTTACGGAGTGCAGACTTTGCTACAGCTTCTCCCTCCACAAATCATGAATAAGACCGTCCAATCTGCAGAATGGTCAATTCCGGGAGGAACAATCAAGGACGCTCCTGCATTTGAATACCGCGGATCAATGCTTGATGTAGCCAGGCACTTCATCTCAGTGGAAGATGTCAAATACTACATCGATCAGATGGCTGTATATAAACTAAACCATCTTCACCTGCACCTAACAGACGACCAAGGATGGAGAATTGAAATTAAGTCATGGCCAAAACTTACTGAAATCGGGGGAAGTACCGAAGTGGGTGGCGGTAAAGGGGGCTTTTATACCCAAGACCAATACAAAGATATCGTGGCTTATGCCGCGGATCGATTTATCACTATCGTACCGGAAGTGGACATGCCCGGCCATACCAATTCTGCCCTGGCTTCCTATGCGGAGTTGAACCCCGGGGTAAATTTGCCCAATGGCAAGCTGGACTCTGTAAACAGAGCGCCTCTTGATTATGAAATGCCTTTGAAAAATCCTCAGGCTTCTGAGCTTTACACCGGTATTGAAGTAGGCTGGAGTACGTTTGCTCCCAAATTAGAGTTGACCTATGCATTTGTGGACAGTGTAGTTAGGGAGATTTCTGAGATGACACCGGGACCTTATTTTCACATCGGTGGAGATGAGTCACATGTCACTGAAAAAGACGACTATGTGTACTTTATCGAACGTGTCCAGGACATCGTTTCCAAATATGGAAAGACTAGTATTGGTTGGGATGAAGTAGCAACAGCTAAACTTCTTCCTGGAAACGTGGCGCAATTCTGGGCCTTGGAGGCAAATGCGAAGCTTGCGAAGGACCAAGGAAACAAAGTATTGATGTCTCCTGCCAAGAAAGTTTACTTGGATATGCAATATGATAGCTTGTCAAGAATTGGGTTACATTGGGCAGCCTACGTGGAATTGGACTCAGCATATCTGTGGGAACCCTCAGAATATGTATCAGGAATAACTGCAGAAAATATTTTGGGAGTAGAAGCGCCTCTTTGGACCGAAACGGTAACCAATAGAGCGGATATCGATTACTTGGTTTTTCCTAGACTTTCAGCTATTGCCGAAGTCGCGTGGACAAAAAAGGACCGAAGAAGCTGGGAAGGTTACAGTAGAAGAGTTCCCGTTCATGGTAAAAGATGGGATATCCAAGGAGTTGGATTCTACAAATCGCCAAAAATCACCTGGTAAAACTTAACCAAGCATGAGCCCGAAGTTTAAATACTTCGGGTTTTTTTATACCACTTATCAAAACTTTTTGATTTTGGTGAAATTGGATCTATTATCGAATCAGTTTTGCTGACAGACATCTTAAGTAATAGGAATTATCCATGGGAGACATCATTATTGAATTTAGTAACTGGATTTGGGGACCTCCAATTTTAGTTTTGCTTTTAGGCGGAGGACTCTTTTTTTTGATTCATTCCGGTTTTGTTCCTTTTTTAAAAATGGGACATGCGATCAAATTATTAAGTGGAAAATACGATGATAATTTAGCTCCTGGACAAATTTCTTCAGCACAGGCGCTATCATCGGCTATTGCTGCCACAGTCGGTTTGGGAAATATTTCAGGGGTGGCAATTGCTATAAATATGGGGGGGCCAGGGGCACTGTTTTGGATGTGGATGGCGGCATTTGTTGGGATGGCCACCAAATTCTACACCTGTAGTTTGGCAATTATGTATCGAGGCAAAGATAGTGCGGGCGAAATTCAGGGAGGACCGATGTATTTCATTGAAGAGGGGATGGGTAAAAGGTGGAAATTTCTTTCCGTGATTTTTTGTGTGGCAGGAGTGATCGGCTTACTCGCTATTTTTCAGGCAAATCAACTTACAGCCGTCATTCAGGCTGTTTTGATTCAGCCGGAAACGATGGAAGAAACTGTTCGTAATCGCTGGATTATTGGGTTTGTGATGATGGGATTGACGGCCATTGTAATTTTGGGTGGTATACAGCGAATTGCTTCGGTAGCTTCGAAAATGGTTCCTTTTATGGTTGGAATTTACATGATCACTGTATTGATCATTATATACCAATACTTGGGTCAAGTTCCTGAAATGCTAAAATTGATCGTAGTGGATGCGTTTACCGGAAATGCTGTAATGGGTGGGGCAGTAGGATCGGTGATTGTCGTCGGGGCTAGAAGGGCTGCATTTTCCAATGAGGCAGGCATTGGTACTGCCCCAATGGTCCATGGCGCTTCCAAAAACAATGAACCGATCAGAGAGGGCTTGATCGCTATGCTCGGTCCATTTGTGGATACGATAGTTGTCTGCACGCTGACAGCTTTGGTAATTTTACTTACCGGAGTTTGGGAAAATTCTGAAAATGATGGTGTCAGATTAACCTTGGAAGCATTCGAAATCGGGATTCCCGTATATGGGAAATATCTATTGATGCTTTCAGTACTTGTCTTTGCGCTTTCTACGATGTTTACTTATTCCTATTACGGACACAAATGCACCAATTACCTTTTTGGAGCTGGCAAGGCGAATTATTACAATTACTTCTATTTAGCTACTATCGTGGTAGGAGCTGTGGCGTCTTTGGAAGTAGTAGTGAGCTTGGTTGATGGAATGTATGCTGTGATGGCATTTCCAAATATGATTGCTGCCCTTTACTTAGCTCCTAAAGTTAGAGCGGCATCCAAAAGCTATTTTGAAAGAATGAAGGCCAATGGAATATGAAGTTTTTGATTGCCCCCAATGCCTTCAAAGGAACGATATCAGCAGAAGAAGCGGCAAAGATCATTGCACAGAAGGTAGAGGAACGATCAGGTTTTGAGTGTATAATCCAGCCTGTCGCAGATGGTGGGGATGGGACCTGTGGCTTATTGATTGATTCTTTGCTCCTGGAGAAAATTCCCGTTTTGACGCTGAATGCCATTGGTCAGCCCGCCATGGGGTATTTTGGCTGGGACTCTGAGCACAAAAAAGCTTATTTGGATATTTCTTCAGCGACGGGAATTGGGTCGCTTGAACTTCGGCAAAGAGATCCTTATTCGACATCGACCTTCGGCACGGGACAAGTAATCCTAAAAGCAATCCAAATGGGAGCGGAGGAAATAATTCTTGGTCTCGGAGGAAGTGCCACCATAGATATGGGTTTGGGTATATTGAATGCCCTAGGCATCTTGTTTTTGGATGAAAACGGAAGAGAAATTCCCGCATTTACTCCGCATTATTTGGAGAAAATTAAACACATCCAAAAGACCCTCGAAATCGCGAAGATTAGATTCACCTGCCTTTGCGATGTGAAAAACCCTTTTTTTGGAGAAAATGGAGCAGTTAAAGTCTATGGACCACAAAAGGGATTGGCATTGAAACATGTTCCAGACTTTGAAAAAACATGCTTGGATGTACTTGGTCTTTTAATTAAGAAATCAAAAGGTGAATGGGCCGATCAGGCAGGTTTTGGAGCTGCGGGAGGAATAGCTTTGGGTCTTGGTTTCTTTTTCCCCATCGATATAAAAATTGGAGCTGATTATTTCTTTGAGCTTGTAGCGATTGAAGAAAAAGTAATTCAGTCCGATTGGATAATCACAGGGGAAGGGCAATATGATTCCCAAAGTGATCAAGGAAAAGCGAGCTTTGCCTTGTTACTATTGGCAAGATCACATAAAAAAAAGATTGCCTTGATCACCTCAGGTTCGGGAGGTCGAAAAGCCGGGTTTGATTTGGTTTTGGAGCTTCCCAGTCTGGATTTTTCAACAAAGGATTTCAAAGAAAAAGCCCGCCAAAATCTTAGCGGGCTTATTGACAAGGCGGTTTTGGGAGAAAGATTTGATTAAACTCTTCTATAATCCCCCTGCCAGTTTTTTACCTGTTTTTTGATGTCCTTAGGGCTCAATTTCTCTTGGATTGCTTTTTCCATTAAAGGCAATAATTCTTCATCTCCAGCAAATCTCAAGGCGATGATTTGTGACAGTTTCAATTGGTTTTCTACAGAATAAAAGGGTGCACCCGTTAAATGAAAGTAGCGTTGACGCATCTCCGTCAAGATAATTCTATTTTGGGTTTTGAGTGCGTAAATTCTGGCTAAAAGCGGAAGAAGCGTAAGTATCATTGCCCCCAATAGAGAATAAATGCCTGAATTCAGACTTTCGGATGAGCTAAAATCCATCTTGTAAACGGTCCAACCTAAATAGATCAAAGTCATTGGAGTTACCACGAAATGGTGAAATGGAAAATACCTTGCGTGGTTTTGATGGTTTTGCGTTTTCATCTGTTTATATTTTGTTTTTCAGTGATCAGACCTGACTGCCTTCAGCCGGGTAGTCTGTCCCAATTCTTCATCGGGAGAATGACTTATTGGGTAAAAAAAAAGGAGGCAAAGCCTCCTTCTGTTGGTTATGAATGATCAATGATCAGTTTTCTTCTTTTTGCTGAATGTACTTCGAGCATCCATAGCTGAAAGTCCCGCGCCCAAACCTATGAGTATGCAAACGATAAGAATGAAAAGCTGCGCGCCAGGCATTATCGGAGAACTGAAAATATCAAGTAGTATCATTTGATTTTGGTTGAAATTCGTATTTATATGCGAAGATAAAGCCCTAAGCTGATTTTACAAAGGCAAATTCTTGTTTTTCAAATTGAGTACAGGATAATCTAATCCAAGTCGTCCTCAAAGCCATCATCCTGGATGATTTCTTCGTCTTCGAAATCATCATCTTCTTCACCAAAATCTAAAATACTATCGTCGAGAAGTTCAGTTTCTTCATCCAGATCGTATTCATCTTCAAAATCGTCTCCGAAATCATCTTCTTCTTCAAAGTCGTCGATTGCATCGAACTCTTCTTCAGGATCTTCCATAGCAGTGTTGAAAAGGGGGTTAATTGAATAGGTTTACGAAATAAGACAAAAAATTAATTACACCAATACTGGTAACTTTAATTTTTTTTCAAGAGCCAATTCGAGTGAAATTTCATTTTCATTGATCCAATTTTCTCTTAATATTTTTGCCCAAGTTTCCATGTAAAGTACAACATCTTCTCTTGAGTTTTTATTGATTTTATCGCTTCTTTCTTTAGGAATTTGGGATAGAATGCCAAGATCAGATAACCTTTCCAAATGCGCCAAGTCATCTAAAGTTAAGCCGAAATCCAGCATTTTTGAAATCATCAAATCGATCGGATAGCCACTTGTGGGACAGTAATCGAGTAGTTGTTCATTCCAGTCACCATGTTTTTGCATGGCATACTGATGGATTTCCGATTTCGTGAATTGTGTTAGTTCTTGAGCGAGATTGCCACAATTGCATGCACCCATGTGCCCCCATTGGTATGCAGCGCCGTTTGAGAGTTTAGCTACTGTTCTTTCGATAGCTTCAATTAGCTTTGGATTCGCTTTAGCCATAATCTTGATTTTTTGAATATAACCAATTTATGGAATGTAGGTTTCGAAAAAATGGTGGCGAAAAAAAAACTGATCAATTTTGATCAGTTAAATATTAGGTTGATATACTTTTTTATCAGAGGTTTTGATAGGTAATCTTTTACAAGCTGATACTGACTGGCTTTGTTAATGTCTCTTTGATCAACTGAGCTGCTTAAGATATAAATCTGTGCATCATTGTTTTTTGGATGAAAATGATCCAGAAAATCCCATCCATTCATTCCTGGCATATTAAGATCCAGAAACAGATAATTTGGACTGATATCACCAATCTCGTCGAGTGCAGTTTGGGCACTATGATACTTATAGAACTGACAAGGCTCTTTGACATTCTTTGTGATCAGCTTTTCAGTCACGAATGTGCTGATTGGATCATCGTCTATAAGTACGATAGTTAGCATTAAGTACAGAAATATGATTTTGAAATACATTAATAACTATACAAAAGTACAGTCTTTTTGTTACTTAGCAAATTATCGGCCAGAAAACCTTCATTAAATTAATGAGATTTTCCATATTTATGGAACTTTTCCTTTCCCCTGAGAAGATCAAAAAACAAAATAAAGTCTGAAGCGAGACTGAACATCGGATATTTGAATGTGGCAGGTTTATTTTTTTCAAAAAAGAAATGCCCCACCCAAGCAAAGCCGTACCCAATAAAAGGAATGGCTACCAGCCAAAGATAATTTCCGGAAAAAATGGCGATACCCAATGGGACGAAAAGAAGAGCTGTCCCAATAAAATGAAGTTTGCGGCAGGTAGGGTTTTGGTGTTCCTTCAAATAGTAGGGGTAAAAATCTTTTAGCGTTTTATATTCCTTTTCCATTTCAATTTAAGATTTGATTTAAGAATGATTCAAGAACTGCTTCGAGGGTTTTCTCCACTTTTTTCTGTTTGTACTTCGGGTTGCTCACTTCGGTCACTCCGGTCAAGGTCATCAGAAATTTGTCCTGAACGGGATCTATAAAGTCTACAATAACCTGCAAAAGCTCATAATTACTGGATGAAACTCTGTTGTTGTTGTAGGGATTGAAAATCCAAGGATTATACACTCTATACCCCCAGAAGGGGTAAGGATTTTGATTTAAAACTACTTCTCGTTGTCTTACATCCTCATTGGAATTATACCTGATGACCACATCCGGTTGTTTCGCATCATATTTCATTCCTGCCTCTTCAAGTGTTTCCTGCAGTTGAATTTGCACGAGTTCGTCAAGAAATTGAGAATTAAAGCCCCGCATTCCCACTTCTTTATTGATAATGACAAATGTTCGATAAGGACGGGCAACCGGGATCTCTGTGTTCTCTTTGAATATTTCTATAGACTTGCAAGAAGAAAAGGCGAAAAGAGACAGAGCAATAAAGACAATTTGAATTTTCCGCTTCATGATGGGTGATTTATGCTTTGGAAATGCTCAATAATTTTGAAAGTAAGGTTTTCTTCTCAAACGAAAAAACAAAAGTCTTTATTCGAGAATCTTTCCCAAGATTGGGCAGGTTTACTATTTTTGCGAAACGAATTTTCATGATTAAGCCTGATTTTGACGATATTTTTATGGAATTGGCAGTTAACCTCGCCAAAAGGTCTCACTGCATTAAAAAGCATGTAGGAGCTGTTTTGACTAAAGAAACAAGGATTATTTCAATTGGATACAATGGTCCTCCGGCAGGTACTCATAACTGTGACGTGGAATTTCCGGAGCATGGCTGCGCCAGAGACAGTAAGGGGAGTTGTTCTCTGGCGCTTCATGCTGAGCAAAATGCAATTCTTTATGCTGTTAAAAATAACACCTCGGTAGAAGGGTCCACGCTCTATGTAACCTTGTCACCATGCCTGGCCTGCGCAAGAATTATATTCTCAATGGGAATTGCCAAGGTGGTTTACCTTTTTTCTTATGCAGAGTACAAAGGAATCGGATCTGATGAAGGGGTGGATTTTCTTAAAAAATTTGGAGTGGAAGTAGCCCGTTATCCGAAAAGTTTTGAAGTCAATGATCTGTTGATTTAAATGTACTGTCCTGGAGAAAAGTTTCTCACACAAGGAGATGATTATCCAGGGTATTCTTCCCGATAGCTCGGGATGGCCCCTAAAAAAAACAATTTATAATCATATGAAATTGACTTCAGGCTGAAGTTGTACTTTAAATTTTTCCATAACTGATTGCCCCACTTTTTCGGATAGAGCTTTGATATCACTGCCCTCTCCATTGCCATAATTGACCAAAACTAAGGCTTGCTTGGCATGTACTCCGACCTCTCCAATTCTTTTACCTTTCCAGCCTGCTTGCTCAATCAGCCAGCCGGCGGGGACTTTTACACCATCTGGAGTAGGGTATCCTGGCATTTCCGGAAAAACTGACCTCAGCTCAATGAATTGTTTTTGGCTGATTGTCGGGTTTTTGAAGAATGAGCCTGCATTTCCGATTTTTTTTGGATCGGGAAGTTTTGACATTCTTATTTCAGATACCGCATCGCTGACAGCTTTTATGCTGAGCTCTGTAATCCCTTTTTCTTTTAATACATCATGAATTGCACCATATTCAATACGAAAATCGGGCTTTTTCTTTAGTCTGAAAACTACCGTGCAAATGACATATTGATCTTTGAGCTCATGCTTGAAAACGCTTTCGCGGTAGCCAAATTTGCATGCTTCCGCAGAAAAAGTTTCCATCTGCACACTTGATCGATTTAGAGCGTCTAGACTTTCAAATACCTCCTTGATCTCTACGCCATAAGCTCCGATATTTTGCATAGGTGAGGCACCTACAGTTCCGGGGATCAATGATAGATTTTCTATTCCAGCCCAGTTTTTATCGATGGCGTACCTTACTAAATCGTGCCATCCCTCACCAGCTCCAACTTTTACCCAAGTATAATTTTCATCTTCCCTGATCAGATTTATTCCCTTTATTTCAATTTTAATCACCAAACCATCGAAATCTTTCGTCAGAAGAATATTGCTTCCACCGCCTAAAATGAGCACATTTTGATTCTGATTTTTAGCCCAAACCAGTGCCTGCTTAAGTTGCATTTCTGAATCGACAGCTGTAAAAAATCTTGCGTTTTTGGCGATACCAAATGTATTAAGTGGTTTCAGGGAAATGTTTTCTTGTATATTCATGTACTCTATCTTGAGCTGCGAAATAAGCAAGATTTTGAGCCAAAGTGAAATGAAACCCCAATCTGCTATCCCATTTGATGAAAGAAGTTCTAATCAATGGAGTCCGAATTAGACCCGGACAATCTGTAAATATCGAATTGCCCATAGCCAAACTTCCCACACATACCCTGATTGACCTTCCGATTTTTATCAGATCTGCTAAGGAAGAAGGCCCCACAGTGTTGGTTAGTGGGGGAATTCATGGAGATGAAATTAATGGAATTTTTACTGCCAAGCAGATTTTGGGAGAGATTGATGCTGGTTTGGAAATCCTCAAAGGAACTTTGATCATTATTCCTCTGGTCAATATTTATGGGTTTCTATCGAATAGCCGGACTTTCCCGGATGGGCGTGACCTTAACCGTAGTTTTCCAGGCAGTAATAAAGGTTCTCTTGCATCCCGGATTGCCTATATTCTTAATGAAGAAATTATTCCTCAGATCGATTATGGAATAGATTTTCATACCGGTGGACGGATGCTGTCAAATGAACCCCAAGTGCGTGTTGATTTTAAAGATAAAGTAGCTTTGGAATTGGCTAAAGCCTTTGGGACAAATTTCGTGGTCAATTCCAAACATATTGAAAAGTCCTTTCGAAAGACGGCATTTAATGCCAGAAAGCATCTTTTGGTATATGAGGGAGGAGAAAGTATGCGCCTTGATCACCATGCCATAGCTGAGGGGATAATAGGTACTAAACGATTGCTTCATCATCTTCAAATGATCAATTCACCTCAACCGTCTACCCATACCTTGATCTTAAAAGAAAGTGAATGGACAAGAGGAAAAGCCTCGGGGATTTTTTTCGCAACAGTCAAATTAGGTGAATCGATAAAAAAGGGCCAATTAATAGCAAATATATCCGATCCTTATGGTCAGGTGATTGTGCCGGTGAAGGCGAGTGCAAATGGCTATGTCATCGGCCTAAACAATAATCCTGTGGTCAATGTGGGGGATGCCTTGATTCACATTGGGAAGGAGTAAATTGACTTGGCCTACTTAAGTTGTATATTAAAAAAGCCCGAGGTTGATCGGGCTTTTAAGGTGTTTCAATTCTTGTATTAACTGAAGTAGTTTTTTAATCCGTCTAATCTTTCCACCAATTCACCCTCAACTTTTCTGTAATCTTTTGGATCGGAAAGCGGGGTGCTCACGGAAAAGTAATACTTGATTTTTGGCTCTGTTCCAGAAGGTCGCGCTGAAATCTTGCTGCCATCTGATAGGTAAAACTGCATGACATTGGACTTGTCCATTTCCAAATTCTCTACCTTTCCTGTTTTCAGATGAGTGATCGTGGAGTTCTTGACATCCACAATTCGCTCTACCTCGATGCCGTTCATCTGCGTTGGTGGATTTGTTCTGAATCCGTTCATCAAGGATTGAATCTGTTCTGCACCGTCTTTTCCTTTTTTGGTCACAGAAATCAAAGACTCTTTATAGAAGCCAAACTTGGAATAAATTCCAGCCAATACATCAATGGTGTTTTTCCCCTGTTGTTTATAGTAGGCGATCAACTCAGCAAAAATCGCAGCAGCACTTACTGCATCCTTGTCTCTGACAAAGTCGCCAACCAGATAGCCATAGGACTCTTCCCCACCTCCGATATAGGTTTCTTTGCCCTCTAGTTTGAGTATAATGGCGGCAATATTTTTAAAACCGGTCAATACATTAAAGCATTTCACACCGAATCCTTCGGCAATTTCATTGATCAATTCGGTGGTGACAATGGTGTTGACCATAAATTGATTTCCGTCCAGTTTACCGGCTTCCTGCCATTTACTCAGGAGATAATAGCTCAACAATGCCCCCGACTGATTTCCATTGAGGAGTTCAAATTCACCTTTTTCATTGGGAACCACAGCTGCGTATCGATCTCCGTCGGGATCACAGGCAAGGACAAGTTCGGCGTTTACCTTCCTGCCTAATTCGATTGCCATAGTTAGGGCCTCAGCTTCCTCCGGATTTGGATAAATTACAGTTGGAAAATTTCCATCCGGTTCAGCTTGTTCTTTGACGATATGTATATTTTCAAATCCATAAGCCTTGAGAGCGGCAGGGACCATTTTGCCAGAGGCACCATGGATTGGAGAGAAAACAATGGGTATATTTTTTTGACTTCTAATCGCCTCGGGAGATAGGCTTAAGCCTTTGACTAATTCTAAATAGATAGCGTCAAAATCTTCCTCAATGTATTCGAATAAGGCTTCGTTTTTATTCCAATTAACTTGGTCAAAAGAGGTAATCTTCTGAACTTCCTTAATGATGTTGGTGTCATGAGGTGCCACTACTTGGGCTCCGTCCTCCCAGTAGGCTTTATAGCCGTTGTACTCTTTGGGATTATGTGAGGCAGTGATCATTACTCCGGATTTGCAGCCAAAATGGCGTACCGCAAAGGAAAGCATAGGCGTTGGCCTCATTTCTTTGAAATAGAGAACCTTTATCCCGTTTGCGGTGAAGACATCAGCAGTGGTTTTTGCAAACAGCGTATTATTGATGCGGCAATCATGTGTGATTGCTACTTTGATGTCCTGCCCGGGAAAGGATTTCAGAAGGTAATTTGCCAATCCCTGTGTGGCCATTCCAATCGTGTAGACATTCATTCGATTGGTACCCACACCCATCAGTCCCCTTAGTCCTCCGGTTCCGAACTCCAGGTCTTGGTAAAAGGAATCCACCAGTTCGGTGGGATTTTCCGAAATTAATTTTTTGATTGATGCTTTGGTGTCAGCATCTACATTTCCATCCAGCCAGCTTTGCGCTTTGCTAAGGATTGCAGGGTCGATTGAACTCATTTTTATAAAAATTTCTGTGTGGTTCTAAGTTAGATAAAATGTCAAAAAATGCCACTTCTTATCAATAAATGATCGAATATCAATACCGTCCTAAATAAAGAGAGAGAGAGGTCCCGATTTTTGCCCAAACTATTTAATTTGGGTTTGCACCAAAAACCTGAGACCTCTCATGGGTAATATTACCTTGTTTTCGCAGATTATTAAAAAAACCGAGCGTCCAATTTTCAAGAAACTGGTTGAAGAGAAACAAACCGACAAGGCCTGCAAAGGCTTTGACAGTTGGACGCATTTGGCATCGATGCTGTTCTGTCATTTTGCCAAGAGTACCAAGGCACCAGTCTATCTGTTGGACTCCACCGTGGTGAGTTTGTGTCTTTCGGTATTAGACTGGGCTACTTT
>NZ_FMXE01000024.1:0-67269 GCF_900103735.1 Algoriphagus alkaliphilus
TTAATCCGTATATTGGGAGAAGAAAAAAGGCGACAAACCGTGAAATCGACCGCCTTTTTAAACTAAAAAAACATTATACAAATATGGGCAAAAGGAAGAAAGATCCCAATGGGGATCTACGTCCTAACCATAAATGAACTCGCTACCAGTGTTTTGGCTTGCTAAACTGACGGCTATGGCCGACGGTAGGCAGGAAGTCAAAGTGTCAGCCTGACACAAATTTGCCAACTGCAACTGTAAACTACCTACTCCACAAACGGTTCCTGCTGACTCAGGCAGTGAAATGATCCCAATCCCCAGATAATGTCCGTGCTGTCAATGCCAACAACTTTTCGATCTTTGAAGCAATCGCTCAGAATATCCAAAGCCTTTTGGTCATTTTTATCCCGGAAGGTCGGAACTACCACGACCTCATTTCCAATGTAGAAATTAGCATAGGAAGCCGGAAGTCGCTGTTCCTCCCAAATCACCATCCCCGGCATCGGGAGCTCCACAATATTGAGTTGCTTTCCGTCTTCCAGCCGCATCTTTTTCAAAAGCTTCAGATTCTCCTCCAGAATTTCATGGTTTTCGTCTGACTTGTTTTTCTCAATCACCGTGACCACCGTATCTGCATTTACAAATCGGGTGATGTCATCGATATGTCCATCCGTATCGTCTCCAATGATCCCATCTCCTACCCAAAGAATATGGTTTACTCCATAGTAATCTCGAAGGTATTTTTCGATCTGAGATTGGTTCAGGGTTGGGTTTCGGTTCTCATTTAGCAGACAAGCCTTGGAAGTAAGCAGGGTTCCTTTTCCGTTGAATTCCACCGAACCACCTTCCATGACGATCCCTGGTCGAAAGCTGGGAATGCCCAAATGCGTCGCTATGTGCAGTGGAATCATGTTATCCAGATCGTGGGGAGGATATTTCTCACCCCAGGCATTGTACTCCCACTTCACCAAAGCCTTTTTGTATTCAGCCTCTGGATTAATTAGAAATGCAGGACCATGATCCCGGCACCAAGCGTCATTGGTTGGAAATAAGTGAAAAGTCACATTACTGAGTTTCACTCCAGCTTCCTTCAGGTGCTTCAGGGCGAAAGCTTTCATTTCGGAATCGGCCACATTGATATTAACCTTCTGACTTGCAGCTAATTCTTTGACAAATTGGGAATAAGGCGCATAGATCGTATCGATTTTTCCCGGCCAGCTTTCTTCCTTGTGCGGCCAACTCAGCCACATGGATTCCTGGGGTGCAAATTCCGCAGGGAAATAGTAGCCCAATTCTGCCGGAGTCGCTGCTCCGGATCTGGCAAGTTCAAAAACGTCTCTCATGCCTATTCTTCGTCGAGGTAGCGCTTTGTAATCGGTGCATAGGAGTCAATGCGACGGTCTCTCAGGAATGGCCAATGCGTGCGGTAGCGATCCGAACCTGTCAGATCCAACTCCTCCACATGAATCTCTTCTTCCAAGTGAGGGGCTTTGTAGGTTACTCTTCCAAAAGCATTGGACACAAAAGACCCTCCCCAAAACTGCATCGGACCTTCGATGCCGGTTCGATTTACTGAAACGACAGGAATACCGTTTGCCACAGAATGCGAACGCTGAATCGTCTGCCAGGCATTGTATTGATCATCATTCGTCTGTTCATCCTGATGCAGGGCCCAGCCGATGGCGGTAGGATACACCAAGAAGTCGGCACCTTTCAAAGCTGTAATTCGTGCTGCTTCCGGATACCACTGATCCCAGCAGATGAGGACGCCGATTTTGCCAAATTTGGTTGGGAAAACCTTGTAGCCTAGATCTCCGGGAGTGAAGTAAAACTTCTCAAAATAGCCAGGATCGTCAGGAATATGCATTTTTCGGTATTTGCCGAGGTAGGTTCCGTCAGCATCCAAAACAGCCGTGGTGTTATGGTAAAGTCCTTCCGCTCTTTTCTCAAAAAGTGAAGCTACGATCACCACTCCAAATTCTTTTGCAAGGTCTCCCATGGTATCTGTAGAAGGGCCGGGGATAGCTTCGGCAAGGAGGAAATTGTCGTAATCCTCTACATCACAGAAGTAGAGCGATCTAAAAAGCTCCTGCAAGACAATGACTTGAGCACCCTTTTGGGCGGCAGTGCGAATGCCTGCGATGGTTTTTTCCATATTTTCGGCCACATTCCCAGAGCAACTGAGTTGGACCATACCTACTTTGACGGTTTTATTTGACACGGCTAAGGCGTTTTTGATTCAGGTGCAAAGATACCTTGGGTGGGGGGGAATGGCAAATGAGTTTCGGGATTGTAAAATTGGAAAATTGAAAAATTGGAAAATTGCTGCTATCTATCTTTTATAATCTCAAAAAAAACGAAAGCTTATTTACTCAGCGGTACTTTTGGTTGGAAAAATTCGTAGCGGATGTTTTATTAGTGTTCCATCGGAAAGCTAGATGGTTATTTAACACCAGACGTTCCTACGGAACGACCGATCCAACTCCCTGCCATTGATCCACCAACCTAACCTTCCTACAGAAGGAAATCTTAGACCCAAACTTACCACGACACCATTGATTTTCAATGACTTTTCAATGAGAGTTTCCCCTCTCTATGCAAAATGGATTTGCTTTAAATCGTTTGCCAAGCGATGAAGACCTTCCTGAATCTGTTGGGCTTTCGCATCGGATAAGGGAATTATTCCACTGCTAATCTTTCGCATCATACTGGCGTTCATACCAATGTAATTAGCAAATTCGCTTTTGTTCAGGATAGGATATTGCTCGAAAAACTGCTTAACATCGAGAAAGTATTCCACTTTCGCATTTTTTAGAAACTCAGCTTCTGCATTCTTCCCCGTTTCCTTCAAGTAATCGACTTGATACTCGATTACCTCTTCGATATTTTCTTTTAATTCCTCATACGAATCACCTACCGTGTAAATTCCTGAATGGGCTGGAGCATAGGCACTGAACCCAGATTCTGTTTTTTCAAGAATGATTTTCAAGGCATTCTCAGAGGAGGTTTGAATTGCTTTAATGTTCATAATTTGGAATTGGTTAATGCTGTGAATATCATTTCAGCCCTGCATCTTTCAGTATTGCTCTTTCTGTACCTTTTTTTAGCTCTTGGGATTGGTGTCTTGGAACCGGTATTTGTCCTGATTTGCTAGGATGTCGATACAAATCATGCTTTTTGCCATGCTTATACAGATACCATCCATCCGCAGTTAAAAGCTTGAGCAGTTCACTGATTTTCATTCCTTAATTTAAGGATCATAATTGTTACATAAAGAAAAAAAGGAACAATTTTGTTCCTTTTGAGAAGGATTTTTCTAAAAAAATCCCTTCTAAGTGTAGTCTGCCTTTCTAAATTGAGGTCTTCGGATGCGCTGGGTGGAATTTGCAATTCAACCCTAATATTCTAACCAATTTGTAATTGGTGCTCTCCTTTTCTAAAATCTACCACGAATACTTTTCGATACCAGGTTTTTTCTGAAGTGAGTTCTACTTTCGATTTTCCGTCCGGTCAGCTAATTGAAGCAATCAAATTAATCTGGAAGCCGGAAGTTATTAACCTTCATTCTGCAGCGAATTCACCGGATTGCTCCAGGCAGCCTTGAGAGAATGGTAGCCTATAGAGATGAAGGTTAGTCCCAACACCAGAACTGCCGTAAAGAAATAGAGCGTCCAAGAGATCTCCGCATGAAAAGTATATCCCGAAAGAAACTGCTCTACAAAATACCAAGCGATTGGAAATCCCAGCCCCAAACTTACCACTACCAAGATGGCGAAATCCCTGCAGAGTAGCAGGGACAAGCTTCCTGCAGAAGCCCCCAGCACTTTGCGGATTCCCATCTCCTTGGTCCTTCGCTCTGCGGTAAACGAGGCTAAACCAAACAAACCCAAGGCTGAGATTAAACTGGCGATGCAGGTGAAAGCAAGAGAGAGCTTGCCGATAACCTGCTCGCTTTCATATTCCCGTTCAAATACTTCATCCAGAAAACTGTATTCAAAGGGGTAATCCGGATTGTGGTTTTTAAATATCGCACCGATCTGATTCACCACCGAAGGAAGAGAAGCCTCCTCGGATACTTTGAGGAAGTAGTGGTAACCCACATTTTCGGAATACATAAAAATCATAGGCTCGATGCCATGTCTAAAATTGTCATTATGAAAGTCTTCGGTGACCCCTACGATCCGCCCTTTGCCTTGCCACATTTCCAGTTCAGTTCCCACGGCCGTCTCAGGATCCAGTCCCATGACTTCTACGGCTTTTTTGTTTATGATGTAGTTGGAAGTGTCCTGGATTCCAGCAAAGTTCCTACCCTCACGGATCGGGATATTCAGCGTAGGGATAAAGCCCTCATCACAGCGGAAAATCTTGAAGTTGATCGTGGATCGTTCCGGTTTTCCCGGCCATACAGGATCTGGAGTTGTGATCGGCACCGTGAAAATACTGTTTCCTCCAAAGGCGAAAGATGAAACGCCGGGAAGCTGGAGTAGGTCATTTTTGATGCCTGCGTAGTTCTTGACAATCCCTTCGTTTTGATCAATCACAAGAATGTTTTCTTTATCAAAACCCAGATTTCGCTCACTGATAAAGGTGATTTGCTTGTGGACAGCAATGCTCCCCACTACTAAAATCGCTGAGGCTGCAAATTGTGCTACGACCAGCACCCGGCGCAGCCCGTTTCCGCTGTGCATGGACCGGCTGTCTCCTTTGAGAACTTTGATGGGATTGAATCCGGATAGGACCAAAGCAGGATAGCTTCCTGAAAGTAATCCCGTGAGTAGGGTAATCGCAAAAAGAGCCAAGAGTAAAACCGGATTTCCGAGCTCAATAATGACAGCTTTGCCAGTCAATTCATTGAAAAATGGCAGAAGCAACTGCACCAGTAATAAGGCGAAGATCAGAGCAATCCAGGAAAGCAGGACTGATTCCGTAATAAACTGGAGTATCAGTTCTCCTCGCTTTGCTCCGATGGACTTGCGGATACCGACTTCACGGCCACGGGTTCCGGCTCTGGCAGTGGCCAGATTGATGAAGTTGATGCAGGCCATCAGGAGGATCAGGAGTGCCACTCCACCAAAAAGATAGACCTGCTGGATTCTGCCTCCGACATTTACGCCGTTTTCAAACTTGCCGTGAAGCCAGAGATTTTCATAGGGGAAAAGAAAAGGAACACCTGTGCAATCGGCACAATTGGACTTGATTAGTCCGGCGATCTTAGAGTCAGGGTTTGGACTGTTTTCCACGAGCAAAACCGCTGCTCGGGAACCTCCGGCTTGCCAGTTTAGCATCCATGGATTTTCCTTCAGATACAGTTCAAATGGAACGACAAAATCAAACTGATGCGAGGAATTTTCAGGGAGATTTTCAAAGACTCCGCTTACGGTCAGTTCCAGTTTTTGATCGAGACTGAGTGACTTTCCTACTGGGTTTTCCCGTGGAAAAAGTTTGTCTGCCAAGGCCTCCGAGATAACAATGGAATTGAGTTCTGCGGCATGATTTTCTGATGCACCGATTGAAAATGGAAAGTTGAAAACCTTGAAAAACGCAGAATCGGCAAAGATTCCAGTTTCGTTATAGCCGGTTGATTGGTTTCTAACCAACATTGGCGTTTCAAAGCTGTATCTGGTCGCTGCTTCGATCTCTGGAATCTCATCCAGCAGTACGTCTTTGAGCCGGGCTGGAGGAACAGGATGAGTGGAAATATTTCCGTCGGGCAGTGTACTGTTCACCATGACGCTGTAAATGCGGTCACCATTCTCGAAAAAACGATCATAGGACACTTCATCCAGGATCCACAGGAGGATAAAAATACTCACTGCGATACCTGAAGTTAGTCCGAGGATATTAATAAGGGTATAACCCCGCTGACGAAGCAGATTTCTAAAAGATGTCTTCAGGTAATTTTTCCACATTGAATTTTCGGATTTGGACTGGAATTCGAGTTTTAGTCAGTGGTTGAGCCAAAGCCATGCCTGTTCAAAAAGGCCAAGACGCAATAATAAGGCATATTTGAAAACGTTGGATAATTTTTCAACGGACAATATTGTTCGATTTTGGGAAATAAATAAAGGTAAAGTATCCCAAAGAAAAGCACTTGATTTTCCTCTTAGCGCCCCTGAAAAGGTGTAGTTCTTTATAAATGGTTGGATCCAGGAAAAGAATGTATCAAAATCAATCAGGAAGTGATGGATTCTGAACTCAATCATTCGGATAGGAATATTGCTTTAGGATATTTTTAAGCTAATTGACATCACTGCGGATCATCCTATAAATTATCAACGATCACCTCCGCAATGCCACCCTTGTCCAATCCGAGGTATAATCTGTCCTGATTTCCTGAGCGGATAACCTTTAAATCCCAAACTCCGCCTCGTGCAATTTGGGGGAAAGCTGTAGTCTCCCACGTCAGTCCCTTGTCTTTACTGTGATAAATCTCCAGTATTTGCCGCTCCATGGCTTTTTTCCATTTGGCCGCATAAATAATATTGGAATTGCCGGGGCTTATCCCAATTCCAAAAAAGAAATGAGATTCTGCATGTCTATCAATCAGCGTCTTCCAGGTTTTTCCATTATCGGTGGTTTTGGAAAGCTCCCCCTCCCAGCCTACATAAATCGTTTGAGGATTGTCACGGTCAATCACGATTTCTTTGACCACAGTTGGATTTGGTACTAAGTCATTCCAGGATTTTTCTTCCCTGTCATTTTTTAGGTGAACAAGGTAACCATTTTCGATAGGGCCCTGACCTCCTACCCACAGCTCATTGGGAAGGATCGGGTTTAAGGCCATGTTCATAGAGGGTTGGGCTACCATTCCCCATTCTCCCCAAATCGGTTGCCATGTCTTACCTCTATCCAGAGATTTCGCGATCACTGATTGTCCGGTTGCATATAAGTGATTGGGGTGGCCCAGAACCTCCTCAAAATCACTAAGCCCATCTCTAAATCGAGGGTCCGATCCTCCAAAATTGGATTCGAAAACACTCCAGGTGTTTCCCGTGTCATTCGTCTTGTACAACTTGGAAACTAAGCCTTCATTCTCTTTTAGATTGACTACAGATGACAAAATTTCAGAATCAGTAAATGGTGGAGGTCAAGCACATTGTTTCCTTTCAAACCCAGCGATATAAATTTCGAATTGGTGGACTTGAGATTTTTCCCATAAACCCCATCTGAGGTAGCCGCAAAGATCCAGTCATTTTTGATCAGCAGTTCATTTATTGTGATCCCATTTAGTTCGTGTGAAACCAAGGTAAATGGACCGGTTTTAATTGGTGTAAATTCAGCATCTTCGCTGCATCCCCACAAAAAACAACTAGGGATAGGGTACTGAGTAGCAGTTTAAATTTTTTCCTTTTCATTGCGATTGGTTTTGTTTTCACCGTCTAAATCGAATATGTGTATTCGGTTAGCTGCACGTACCCAAATAAAGGTAGAATTAAGTTCCAATTGAATGTGCTGTGGACTGTTGACAGTCGTCTGTGGACGTGTATCCGCATACAAAATACCCCAAATCTAGTCCACGTGCATCAGTGCGGATACACATAAAATCGAATGACAGAATCAATATGCTACACCAAGAGGCAAAAAATTCATATCAATGGAATCCTTGCAAGCCAATTATTACAAAAGCCCCAATTAGAAGTCCCAGTCTTTATTATTCTAAAATCATTCAGATGAAATTTTTGTAATCTCTGCTCTGATGCAAAATCCTAACAATCAAAATCCCTTCCTCTTCAATAAGATAAAAAATCAGATGGGACTTGTAAATAAACTCCCTTAAACCTCGATACAAAAAATTGGATTCTTTTCCCAAATAAAGGAATTGAGCCAAATTCAATAAAGTTTCTTCTAACCCTGCGGTATATCTTCCCGCTTGAGAATATCCAAATTGCAAGATCCCATAGGTGTAAATTTCAGTAAGATCTTCCTCAGCCTTTACCGATAACCTATAGCTTGCCATCAGCCCTCAACTGAACTTCTACGTTTTTAAGAATATCGGAAAAAGACTTGGTCGATACACCCGAGTCTATTCCCTCCTGAATTGCAATTTTCAAATCTTGAAATTTACTTTTTCGATCTTGGTCTTGGCGAATAAGATGTCGAATGTATTCAGACTCATTGGTAAAATCCCCACCTTCAATTTGAGCTTTGATCCATAAATCCTGTTGATCTGTGAAAGTCAATGTTTTTCTAATTGTAGACATAGTAAGTTAATTTACACCAATATTCATACGATTGATGCAAATTAGTGTTTACACTTCAAAAGTCAATCAGCTCTTCTGGCTTTTCTCGAGTTTTCAAAAAAATAATTGTTCGCAGAATATTTCGAACATATTCAACTTAGAATTTGATACTAGATAGCAAAATCACCACTTTTCCCACATGGACTATCAGGAGTTAATAGACGAAGTTTATCATGAAGTAAAATCGGCAAATCCCAGAGGAAAGCTGGCTGATTACATCCCTGAACTTGCTAGCGTGGATGGGGATAAATTTGGAATAGCACTGGTAGATTTGGAAGGAAATATCTTCGGCGCGGGCGATTTTGAGGAACAGTTTTCCATCCAGAGTATTTCCAAAGTTTACACGCTCGCCATGGTGGCTCGTATTTTTGAAAGCAAACTCTGGTCAAGAGTAAATGTGGAGCCTAGCGGGGATCCATTTAATTCTATCGCGCAACTGGAATTTGAGAAAGGCATCCCAAGAAATCCATTTATCAATGCCGGTGCTTTGGTGATTACTGATGCCCTGACTTCTAAGTTCAAGGATCCTATTTCCGAAATAAGCAAGTTTATCAATGAAATCACAGGCAAAGAATGCATCAAAATCAACCAAGAAGTGATGGATTCTGAACTCAATGAAAAAGGAAATTCAGTTAAATCGATTATGGCTTTGGAACTGCTGACGGATAAGCTGAAGTTTTCATTGTTTTAGGGAGCTGAAGGATGCTCTTCCTTGGAAAATGGGGCTTCGGAATCGTAGGCAAAACCATAGATTCTCAATTTTTAGGCACCGAAACTGCCGGAAACTCCTCGCTTCACATAGATTTAGTCTTCCCCCATCATCAGATCTAAAAACTCCTCAATTGAGACTTCACCTGCCTTGACCTTCTTGTAAAAAGGTTCGACGACTTTAAGTGCAGCCTCAGCGAGTGCAGTTTCGACAAGTGGATGCAAAGGAAAAGAAATGAGTACAAAATGATCTTCGAGCAGGTCAAATAGAAAAGAAGCAGCCCTCAGTTGCCCTGTTTTGGCATAATAGTAAATCCAAGGCGAATAGAAGGACTGTAACTCTGTGATATGAAATTTCTCTCTCTCAGGTAAAAAATCCTGGATTTTCGTGAAATCGTTCATCGCCTCTGGAATGGAATCGACCTCACCCATTTCAATCAAGGTTTGCGCATGACAGGATAAACCAAACAAGTAGTCGGGGAATTTCGCTTTCATCTCCAAAGCGACTTCCAAAGATTGAGGCAATTCTCCGCTTCGTTGAAAATACTCCCATTTGTACTGATGCAAGATTCTGTTTTTGGGATACTTCTTGATCCCGGTTTCAATCATTTTCAGTAGCTCCAGATCAGCCTCATCAAATTCCAAATCAGAAAATTCGAGTCTTTCATAGACCTCAGCCATGTATTTTTGCTCTTCCTTCGTGAAGGAATACTTGGAGGTAGGCTCGTCAGTGTGAAAAATCTCCAAAAATGGAGCAAACATTGGCTCCTCGATCATTTCAAAATAAGAGTATTCGGGTAACCTGGTAAGCGTGTAAATCACAATTTCGTTGGTTAACTCTACAAAATTTCCCTCCTCATAAAATTCCTTCCAATCCCATTCATCCCAAGTGAAACATGGTTCTGAATATTTATCATCCATATCTTCCTCATCGAAATCATCCTCATCATCAAATTCATCCTCATCCAAGAAAGGATCAAAATCATTTCGGATAATTTCATACGAACCGGCTTCCCCATATTTCAATATTTGCCGCTCAAAATAAGGGGCTCGTTCATCATCAAAATTCAAGTAAAGCTGCGCTTTTCCACCTTCGCCAAGAGGCACTTCGATCCTCGGAAAATCGTCCGAATCCTCATTCAATATCATCTCTGCATACCTAAAATCTTCATGTGGAGCAATCCCATATTCATCAGCAAAAGCGATGGATTCAAAAATTACATTATGGATTAACTCGTAGGATACAGGTTCAAAATCCAACATCAACTGTTCCCTATAAGTATCCAAAATTTCCCGATAGAGGGATTCGGGTTCGTTGACAAAAAACAGGACATCCTTGGCCCCTGTACATAATAAATCTACCAAAACGGAAGTGAAGGTGACATTTCCATTCACATGCTTCCTGGAGAAGATCACCGGAAACTTCTTGATTTTTTCCCAATCTTTTGGCAGAAGGCACTCGAAAATCGACAGTTTTCGAGCACTTCCAGTTTTCAAATATGTGATGGGATTAAAAGAAGATTTTTGGGGTTTTGATTTTTTCTTCGCCATGGTTTGAATTTTTGTACTGAAAGGTAAAATCTCCTTCAAAAATATCAACCCATTTTTTCAATTAATCTTTATCAAATAGTTAGAAAATTAAACCGTAAGCATCCAAGGAGATAAATAAAAAGCAACGTTCGGTTTTTCCTTGACAAAAAATTCCTTTGAGAAACTTAGTGTTTTCGGCGGTAAAAAAACCAAAAATCTTTAGTTTTCTTCTTTGTCTGACTAAATGTAAATAGGATGCTATTCCAAATGACAATCCACAGGCAAAAAACCGACTTAAAAATCTTTACTTTTAAGTCCACGTTCACTACATTAAAACCAATCAACAAAAAAGAGTGATGTCAACAACGCTTAAATCTTCGGTACACCGACTCGTGGATGAGATCGAAAATGAACAACTCTTGGTTAAACTTAGGGATTTTCTTGAATTACGAAAAGAAACTCAGCCCGGAAAACTTTGGGAAGAATTGCCAGAAGGTAAAAAACAGGAAATTTTATTGGCTTTGGAAGAGTCAGACGATCAATCAACCCTGATTACCAGAGAAGATTTTTTGAATTCGAAAAAATGAAAATCCTCGTCAGCAAACGAGCAAATAAAGATTTTTTGAAGATTTTAAAATATCTGGAGTATAATTGGGCCTTGGGGTCGGTTGAAAAATTCAAATCAATCACTAATGACTTTCTGGATATTTTGGAAAGCTTCCCTGAAATTTGGGCATTAGAATTTCCCGAGAAAAATATTCGTGGATTTCAGCTTACGAGCCAAACTAGAGTTTTTTTCAACATTAAGCCAGCCTATATTCTAATATTGGCATTTTTCGATGTTTGGCAAAATCCTAAGAGTAGGAACTTTTAAAGGTATAACTGATATTTCAGCACCTATTTGCCAATGACAAATATTGCACGAGTTCAACAGAAGGCATACTTTTAGCCCCAACCTAAACCCATTAACCTATGAAAAAGCTTTTTTTGTTTACTCTCCTACTTTGCGTGGGGACTTTCACAGCATTCTCCCAAAAGGGCACCAAAGAACGTATCAAACTGCACAGCATCGCACTTGAAGGAAATCTAGCCGGCGATCCAGCCGACCGGGACGTGACTGTTTACCTCCCTCCCTCCTATGCGTCCAATCCAGAGAAGCGCTACCCGGTACTCTACATGCTGCATGGATTTACCGATACGGATTCCCAGTGGTTTGGCTGGGAAAAGCATTGGATTAACCTGCAGGATGTAATCGAACAATCCATCGCTGAGGGACTTTCTAAGGAGATGATCGTCGTCATGCCCAATGCCTACAACCGCTTCAAAGGAAGCATGTATGCAAGTTCGGCGACCGTCGGAGATTGGGAAACGTTCGTCGCAAAAGAACTCGTCAGCCATGTCGATGCCAATTACCGAACCTTGGCCAAGCAAGAAAGCCGTGGCTTGGCAGGACATTCCATGGGCGGATATGGAACCATGCGGTTGGGCATGAAGTATCCCGATGTTTTCTCCTCCATCTATGCCTTGAGTCCCTGCTGTATGGATGGTGGGGCCACGACAAATACGGAATTGATCACCAAACTGGAAGGCTTCACTGCGGATCAGATTGAGGGTGCATCATTTTTTGAAATCGCCACGCTGGCTACTTCAGCAGCTTTTGCTCCAAATCCAAAAAATCCTCCTTTCTACCTTGATCTCCCTACAAAAGATGGAGAACCCCGTCAAGATGTCATCAATAAAATCATCGCCAACCGGACGCTGTCTATCGTCGATCAATACATTCCTAATCTAAAAAAACTTAAAGCTATCGGCATAGATGCAGGAATACAGGATCGGGGGATCAGCGAAGCCACAAAAAAACTTCATGAGTTATTGGACTCCTATCAAGTCCCCCATTACTATGAAAGCTATGAAGGCGATCACCTCAATCGTATCGCTGAGCGAATTCAGACCAAAGCATTGCCTTTCTTCTCCAAAAATCTCGTGTTTCAGCCTGAAAAAGTATCTGAAATCATCGAAAACGGAGGAACAGGTAAATACCCTGCCATCATGATGAATGAGGCATCTCTTCCCAGGCACACGATCTTCAAACCTCAGGATTTATCGAAATTTAGTTCCACTGAAAAACTCCCAATTATCGCTTGGGGCAATGGGGCTTGCTTTGATTCCCCTTGGGAACATGTCAACTTCCTAAATGAAGTGGCCTCTCATGGATTTTTGGTCATCGCTATTGGCACGATGCCAAAGCAATCAGATGTTCGCTCCAAATCCCATAAATTATTGGATGCGATCGATTGGGCAATTGCTCAGAATGCTGATTCAAAGAGCCCTTATTACCAAAAAATCGATATTGACAATATCGCAGTGAGTGGTATGTCATGCGGAGGATTGCAAACATTGGAAGTTGCAGGTGATCCACGCATCACCACTGTAGGCGTATTCAACAGTGGAGTCTTGGGAAATCCAGGAGGAGGAATGCCGGGCATGCCGCAGGTGACCAAAGAGCAATTGAAGAACATCAAAGTCCCCACGCTTTACCTGCTTGGAGGAGAATCGGATATCGCCTATGGCAATGGAATGGATGATTTTGAGCGGATAAATCATGTGCCGATTTTCGTGGGCAATCTAGATGTCGGTCATGGCGGAACCTATAGTAAACCTTATGGCGGTGAATTTGCCAAGGTGGCTACAGCATGGTACAAGTGGCAACTCAAGGGAGACAAAGAAGCGGGAAAACTATTTTCCGGAAAGAAACCTGGTCTTGCTCAATCAGAAGGTTGGGTAGTGGATAAGAAGAATATGGATTAATGAGGATCAGCTCCATGCAAAGGGTATAATCCAAAAAGCACTTGTCGTTTTTTATGGACTTTGATTCATTAACGTAAATTTTTCCCGCAGATGATCACAGAAAAGGACACAGATTCCCGCAGATCTTTTTTCTAATTAAACGAAGCTTTTGCCTCTGTGTCCTTAAAAAATGCCTGTGGAAATTCAAGGGATTGGAGTGCTCAATAAGCTAAATTCAAAAAAAATCCATACCTCCTTTTCTCTGTGGTAAAAATCATTGGCGATACTTGGGGCTTTTGCCGGTAAATTTTTCCCGCAGATGTTCGCAGAAAAGGACACAGATTCCCGCAGATCTTTTTGCAAAAAAGCGAAGATTTTGCCTCTGTGTTCTTGAAAAATGCCTGTGGTAGAGCAAAGGATTGAGGTTCACACAAAGCTAAATTCAAAAAGAATCAATACATCCTTTTCTCTGTGGAAAATATACTTGGCGCTCTTGATGGTAAATTTTTCCCGCAGATGATCACAGATAAGGGCACAGATTCCCGCAGATATTTTTGCAAAAAAGCGAAGATTTTGCCTCTGTGTTCTTGAAAAATGTCTGTGGAGGAGCAAGGATTGAGGTTCACACTAAGCTAAATTCAAAAAGAATCGATACCTCCTTTTCTCAGTGGTAAATATACTTGGCGATACTTGGCGTACTCCGTGGTAAAAACACTTTATATTCTTCGCAGGTAAACTCTTCATATTTACATTTTTACCTAAATTGACCAAACCAACCAGTTAATGCGCTCTTTCACCACCGCCTTTTTATGAAGAAAATTATCCTTGGACTAGTTCTCGCACTGGTCATTCTAGCTGCTTTTCTGCTTTTCAATACGTTTCGGTTGAGTTCAAAGCAAGTCGCTGCCGAACCCATTGAAAAATTGGAAATTTCGGATGAGGTGTTTCAAAACCTATCCAGAGCCATTCAATTCGAGACCATTTCATACAATGAAGACGCAATTCCTGATTCGGCGGCATTTTTTGGCTTTCATCGATTCTTGGCAGAAACTTTTCCCCTCACTCATGCAAATCTTAGTCTGGAGAAAATCTCTGAATACAGCTTACTCTTCAAATGGGAAGGTTCGGATGCCTCGAAAAAACCAATCATCTTGCTATCGCATCAGGATGTAGTGCCCGTGGATGTACCGACTTTGGGAGATTGGGAAGCGGCTCCTTTTGAAGGAAAAATCACCGATACCCACATCATCGGACGGGGAACGATGGATGATAAAGGGACGATGATTGGCCTTTTGGAAGCAGTTGAGCGATTACTTACCGAGTCATTCGTTCCTTCTCGCTCCATTTACCTTGCTTTTGGTCATGACGAGGAAGTGGGTGGAGCAAATGGCGCAGTGAAAATCGCAGCCTATCTGAAAGAAAAGGGGGTGCAAGCAGCCATGACCATCGACGAAGGAGGATTTATTGCCGAAAATATGATCACGGGAGTGGACAAACCTGTGGCGATGATTAATCTGGCGGAAAAAGGCTTTGCCTCCTTCCGGCTCATCGTGGAAACAAACGGCGGGCACAGTTCTGCCCCTCCCCGTGAAAACACCATCGGGATTCTTGCGCAGGCGATAGTAGATCTGGAAAACAATCAATTGCCCTACAAAATGGTCAAGCCAATTGATTCCCAGCTGGAGTATTTGGGGCCAGAGCTTCCATTTTTCACCAGATTAGCTTTTGCCAATCCTTGGCTTTTCAAAAAACCTATTCTCGAATCGCTCAACGCTCATACCACAACCGCACCTACCATTATCGATGGAGGCGTAAAAAACAACGTTATTCCCACAGTGGCCGAGGCTACGATCAATTTCCGGATTCTCCCGGGAGAGAGCATCGAATCAGTAAAGGCGCACATTGTAAGTATGGTATCCGAAAAAGTCCGGGTAGAGCCTGTGGGCCATTTGACAGAGCCATCGCCAGTTTCCACCGTGGAATCTGAAGCCTTTCAGATTTTGGCCAAAACTATCCGAAACCAGAATCCTGAGGCTATCGTGGTTCCCGGATTATTGGGAGGAGGCACCGATTCCCGTAATTTTTATGATATCTCGGAAGAAGTGTATCGGTTTTATCCTATTCGAATCAATCCTGAATCGATGACTCGATTCCACGGCATCGATGAAAAAATCTCCAAGGAGAATTACAAGGAGATCATCGAGTTTAGCTATTACTTGATCAAGAACTTCAATTGATCTGAGGATCCCAACTGTTTTATGTTTTGACGAAAATGGGGCTTTGACTTTCTACAACCCTTAGAAAAAAACGGCTGACTCGATCCCTACCCTGAACCCTGACACCATGAAAGTCTCGCTCTGGCTACTGATTCCAATTGTGTTTTTCCGTTTTTCCCAGGGAAAAGAGCATTTCAACTATGGGACAAAATTACCCGAAGCACGTGCTCACTATCAGAAGGGATGGGAACAAATTTTAGATCGGGGAGAATGGACTTTAGCCGAAGCTTCCTTCCGAAAAGCGGTGGAACTGGATTCCAATTTTCTTTTGGGCTGGTCTCAGGTGGGCCGAATCAGTCAAAATCCCAAAGAACGAGCGTTGATTTTTAAGCAGCTTTCAGACAAAAAAAGTCGTCTAACCGGATGGGAAAAGAAGCTATTGGAGGTATATCTGGGAAGTCTGGAACTGATTGATGCAAGAGACCGAGGAATCCAAATAAGCCGAAAGCAAATCAGTGATTTTTACTCTTTGTCAGAAAATCACTTTTCGGGTTTTCTAAAAGTTTATCCGAATGAAATCTATGTCTATTCCGAATATGTGGAGGTGATTCATGGGATTTATGGTTCTAAGCCAGCATTGGACTCCCTCCAGAGTCAGGTTGTAAAAGGCAATAAGCTAAATCCCTTCTTGATTAGCTACACTGCTCAGATGCAGGCCGATCTGAAGGATTTTGAAAATGCTTTTCAGACTGCAAGTGAATCGGAAAGGAGGCTCAACAATCCCAAACTACCCATCATTTCATTCACGAATGCCTTTATTTATTTTGAAAAGGGACAGTTTGAATCAGCTGGAAAATTTTTAGATCAAACCCTGATCCTCGACAAAAATCATACGCTGGCGCAGCGGTTGAAAAAGCGGTTGGACCAAAAATCAAAGGATTTATAAGCTATATTTTTCCGGATTTCAAATGACCTCTGCCACGGAAGTCTTATTTAACATTTTGAAAATCAATTTCCTTTAGGAACCATTCAACTCCTGTGATTATACTTTTTACCACTATTCCGCTTGGATTTCCAATACCTTATTCTATTTTCACACTTTGAGACAATAGAAAAATTATCCCATGAGAAAACATCTTTTCCTAATTCTTTATGCTTTCCTGCTTGCACTTGGAGTTCAAGCTCAGGAAGCGCTATTCCGCGCACAAAACATCGTTTCCCCGGAAATCCATGACGACAATTCAGTCACCTTCCGACTGCATGCTCCCAATGCCACGGCAGTTCAGGTAACTGGCGATTTCCTTCCCTCGGTAAAAATGGAAACACCGATGGGCCAAATGGACGGGCCCGGAAAAGCTAACCTTACCAAAGGAGAAAATGGCGTTTGGGAATTCAAAACTCCGGTTTTAGGCTCGGAGCTTTACAATTATTCCTTTATCGTGGATGGGTTTTCCACTACCGATCCAAGTAACCCATTCCTTATTCGAGACGTGGCTTCGGTGACAAACATCTTCATTGTCGGTGGCGGTCATGCCGACCTTTTCAAAACCAACGACATCCCGCATGGCAGCGTGACCCGTCGCTGGTACGACTCTCCCGGATTGGGAATGGATCGTCGGATCACCATCTATACCCCGGCAGGATATGAAACCTCAACTGAAAAATACCCTGTGCTTTATCTCCTTCACGGAGCTGGTGGCGACGAGGAAGCATGGATAGCCCTTGGTCGGACCGCTCAAATCATGGATAATTTGATTGCGCAGAAAAAAGCCAAGCCCATGATCGTGGTCATGCCAAACGGAAATGTGATCCAAGACGGCGCACCCGGTGAGGGAAGCCAAAACTTCTACAAGCCGCAGTTCATGATTCCGAAGACAATGGACGGAACCTACGAGGGGGCTTTTGGCGATATCATCAAATTTGTAGAAAGCAACTATAGGGTTAAAGCTGACAAAGCCAACCGAGCCATTGCGGGCCTTTCCATGGGAGGTTACCACACCTTGCACATCTCGCGATTTTACCCCAACACGTTTGATTACATGGGTTTATTCTCCGCTGCAATCATGGCTCGGGAAGATGCTACCGGCAAGGTGTACAGCAACTTTGACCAAACGCTCAAAACCCAGATGGATAATGGGTACAAGTTGTACTGGATCGCGATCGGCAAAACCGACTTCCTCTACGATGCCAACAAAGAGTATCGGACCAAACTTGACGCGATGAAAATGCCTTACCAATATGTAGAAAGCGAAGGCGGGCACACCTGGAGAAACTGGCGTGTGTATTTGACGCAGTTTGCGCCACGATTATTTCAATAACCCCAAACCTATTTCACTATGAAGTTTCCTTATTCTCTAAAACCATTAATTTTCCTGCTCTTTTTGGGATTTTCACTAAAAACCCAAGCTCAGGAAATCAGTGCCATGCAAGCACCTCAGGTCGTGTCTCCTGAAGTGGCCTCAGACCTATCGGTTACCTTCCGGGTGTTTTCTCCTAAAGCCAATGAGGTCGCCCTCAATGGTAGCTGGATGGGTTTCCGTGAGACATTGCCCCTAACCAAAGCCGAAAATGGCGTTTGGTCGGTGACAGTCAAGCCGCTTCCCTCCTCCATGTATCACTACAATTTCTTCATCGATGGGGTGGCGGCTATTGATGTCACCAATCCACAAGCTTTGAGAGACGGAACCCGCTATGCCAGCTTGCTGATGATTCCGGGAGAAGGATCTTCTGTTTATCAGCTCAATGACACACCCCACGGCAATATCTCGCAAGTTTGGTATCCATCCCCTACGCTGGGTACCGACCGTAGAATGTACGTGTACACCCCTCCGGGATATGACAGCGGGAAAGATTCCTATCCGGTATTGTACCTACTCCATGGTGCAGGTGGAGATGAGGATGCCTGGTCCTCTTTGGGAAGGGCTAATTTGATACTTGACAATTTAATTGCTTCAGGAGAATCGGAACCTATGATCGTGGTCATGACCAACGGCAACGCTTGGCAGACGTCTACCCTTCGTCAAATCCCTGGACTTCCTACCCCAACTCGGGAAACTTTCGGGCAGTTTCAAGGTAAGTTTGAAAAAAGCTTAGTGGAGGATGTAGTGCCATATATCGAAAAAAACTTCAGGGTCAAAGCAGACAAAAATCACAGGGCTTTAGCTGGCCTATCCATGGGAGGCGGACATACAATCACTGCTTCCATCACTTATCCGGGCACTTTCGGCTACATCGGAGTCTTCAGCAGCGGGATCTTCGATGCCAATGCTGACATGGCAGAAATGGAAAAGAAATTCTTGGCTTTGAAAAATAGCGGAGTGAATACGTACTGGGTGGCTTGCGGCAAAGAAGACTTTGTGATGGATTCCAACAAAAGACTGCTGAGCGTCCTTGACAAAACCGGATTTAAGTACGAATACTTCGAAAACGAAGGCGGACACACCTGGGCCAACTGGAGAACTTACCTTTCCATGTTTGCTCCGATGTTATTCTAATTTGAACAATGGTCTCAAGTACGAAAAAGGGTTCAAATTCACCCATTTGGGAGAAATCGGTAAAAAAAAGAGGCTGTCTCATAAATCCGGAGGTCACATTGAGCAACTTACCAACTAGGGTTTGGAAGTTCGAAATGTGGTCTGATTCAACAGGAACCGCCTTCGACTCCAATCACACTGAGCGAAGTCGAAGTGTCAGGCTGACTTTGAAATCCTTTTTGAGACAGCCTTTTGGAAAATTAACCTAAAATCACTGCACCCGGGGGCAAATTTTGAATAATTCGAAACTGACCTTTGGTGACTTTGACTTCCTGACCTGCCTTGGTTTTGAAAGTACCTGCAAACTGACCTTCTACTGTTCCGATAAACTGATTGAAAGTACCTCCCATAAAACTATATCTTGTCAGCTTTCCTTCGAAAGTTATAATCTTCACTGTACAGGATGAACCCGGAATCCGTTCTTCTGCCAAATAGCCATAATCATGCGCTGAGTAAGCAAAATGCTTGACATTGTTCTTCTTTACAAAAGCCATCATGAAGAGGTTGTTGCCAAACGTACCATTCCCCAGACCCAAATCATGACCTGCTTCATAAGTCCCTTTGCCGAGCGGAATCCAATTAATCCCAGCAAAATTGAAATCATTTCCCTGACCCCAAAAATTTAAAGAGATCGACTTGTCCACATTTAAAGTATTTAGAATCTCAGCATAGTTCTTTAGCTCTACCCCATCGATTTCCATGGAGTAGCTACTTTCATCCCCAGTCAGAGTAAAATTAAAGTTGAGATCGTTGGTAGCCTGCTGAGGATCATCAGGATCTATATCACTACTTTCAGTGCAAGAAAGTAAAAGAACTGCCGACAAAAAGATTCCTATCCAAATAAACAATATTTTTTTCACAGGTATTTTTTATTTTGATCCAATTCAAAACAAAGGCATTAGGCAAAAAAAGGCCATACGGCAAATGCCCTATTCTGACAACTAGGGCTCACTGCCAAAAAGAAAATTCAATAAAATCAAGATTAAAGCCTGCCAGCCTTAAGCTCTCTTACCGCAAAATTTGATGCTCGGGCTGTCAATGCCATATAAAGCAAAGACGGACTTTGATTTCCGGTACTGGTCATACAAGCCCCATCGGTGACAAAGACATTTTTGCATCCATGAAGCTGGTTCCACCCATTGAGTATGGAGTTTTCCAGTAAGGTCCCCATTCTCGCTCCGCCCATCTCATGGATATCCAATCCCGGGGCCTGCTCACTGTCACTGGCCTCGATATTTTTCACTCCGGCTTTTTCCATCATCTCTTGAGCCTGGGTTAAAAAATCACGGAGCATGTTCTCGTCATTTTGGTCATATCCCACAGAAGTGATCAGCTGGGAAATTCCATAAGGATCGGTTTCGGTTTCACACAATCTTACATGGTTTTCGTATTTGGGAATAGTTTCCCCCTGCATGTACATATAGACATGCCAGTTTCCAGGTTCGGTTTGGGCTTCTTTAAATGCTGCTCCAAAGCTAGGATTGGACATTTCTTTGCCCCTTCCCCGCCATGCACCGGAAAAAATGGTATAGCCTCCCACAAAATCTAAGTTTGGATCTCTTTTTCCCAGGTTCCGGAAATTGGCAATGATAGGCTCGGTAGGATTTCTGCCGAAATAATACTTGTCTTGGAATTGATCCAACTCGCCGGAAACCCAACCCCGGTAATTGTGAAAAGCCACATAACGGCCCAGGAGACCATTGTCATTTCCCAGTCCGTTCGGGAATCGGTTGGATTTGGAATTGAGCAAAACCAAGACGCTGTTTAAGGCTGATGCATTGAGAAAAATGATATTTGCGTTGAATTGGTGTACTTCCTTTGTTTCGGCATCGATTACTTTCACCCCGGATGCTTTTCCAGTTACCTCATCATAAATCACCGAATGCACGACCGAATGGGGGCGGATGGTCAGATTTCCGGTCCGTTTTGCCCAAGGCAAGGTGGAGGAAACCGAACTGAAATACCCGCCAAACGGACAGCCCCGCATGCACATATTCCGAGCTTGACATTGTCCTCTCCCCTGTTGGATATGGACTTCCTGGGGATCAGTCAGGTGAGCCCATCGGGCATGAACCATGTGTCGGTCAGGGTAATTTTCCCTGATTTTCTTACTCATGAAATCCTCAGCACAATTGAAAAGAAACGGTTTTTGAAACTCTCCATCCGGCATAGCCTCGATCCCGTCGCGGGAACCGCAGACCCCTATAAACTTTTCGACATGGGAGTACCAAGGCGCCACGTCCTCGTATCCGATGGGCCAGTTCATGCCGTATCCCTGAAGTTCTGGCGCCTTAAATTCATGACTGCTCCATCGCTGCGTGGCACGACCCCAAGTCAGGGATTTACCGCCCACCTGATATCCACGAATCCAGTCAAAGGGCTTTTCCTGGATATAGGGATGGTCTTTGTCCTGAATGAAAAAATGCTTGGTCTCCTCTCCAAATCCGGCTGCTTTACTGATCAATGGATTTTCCCTGAGGTACTCCTGAGTAACCTGACCCCGATGCGGGACTTCCCAAGACTTAAGCAAGGCTGTTGGGTAATCTTTATTGTGGACGACAGATCTGCCACGTTCAAGAACCAGAGTTTTCAGCCCCTTTTCACAAAGTTCCTTGGCCGCCCAGCCACCGGAGATTCCGGAACCAACTACGATCGCATCAAAGGTTATTTCCATAAGTAGGGTTTATTCAATATTCGATATTCTAAATTTTTCTAAAATAATCCCCTAGTGCTTGGTAATAATCTGAAATCTTAATTTACTTTGCAATACAAAGTACTTTTAAATATGAGAAAACCGGAACAAGAATTAGCTGAGATCAAGTCCATGATGGAGCGGAGCACGCGCTTCCTTTCACTCAGTGGATTAGCAGGAGTGCTGGCGGGGATTTATGCATTTGTAGGAGCAGGGATCGCGTATTACTGGATTTACTTTCCCGCTTCAACCTATGGAAAAGAAACAGTCCAGATAAACAGAGCTGAGCTTCAAGTCAATTTGCTTGCTGTTGCCTTGGTTGTTTTGGTATTGGCGATAGGTACTGCTTACCTACTCAGCCAACAGAAAAGTCAGCGCAATTCCCAGCAATTCTGGTCTCCGGCCAGCAAAAGGTTTCTTTTGGCTTTATTTATTCCAGTGATTTCCGGCGGACTCTTTTCCTTTGCTCTGATTCACCAAAGCGCCTATGAGCTAATCGCTCCGGCAACTCTGATTTTCTATGGACTTGGCTTAATCAATGCCTCGCATTTCACCTTGGGGGAGATCAAAAATCTCGGAATTGGGCAATTGTTTCTGGGAATTCTGGCGGCATTTTTTCCGGATTTCGGGTTGATTTATTGGGCTATTGGATTTGGAATCCTGCATGTGATCTATGGCTCGATGATGTATTACAAACATGATAGGTAAGGTGGAGGGAACATACAACAAGGCGTTCGAGAACGTGATCCGACTGCGCATCATGTCCATCCTGATGGTAAATGAGCAGTACGATTTCAATTCCTTTAAAGAGATCTTAGAGGTCACCGATGGAAATCTGGCTTCACACCTAAGAAATCTGGAGAATGCCGAATACATCTTTGTTCAAAAAACCTTTGCAGGAAGAAAACCTCTTACCAACTATTCAGCTACGCCTGCTGGAAAAAGAGCCTTCCAATCGCATCTTGATTTCCTTGAAAATTTGATCAACCAAAACAAAGTCTAAAAAAAATTTAGAAGTTCACTTTGAAATTCAAAGTGCTTTCAAATAAAACAGTTTATACCACCCGAAATAATTTCAAACTCTAATTTGCCTCAATCAAGCAGTCCTAACTCAAAACCATTTAAAATATCTAACTTAAACCAACCCCTGAAACCATGAAAGAATCCATTCAATCTCTTTGGGATAATCCCAATCTCCTTGAGAAATATTATCGAAAAAATAAATCCGAATTCAGGCAGGAGTTTAGCCTTCTTTATCCACAAATGAAGGGTCAACCTGCTGCTGAGTTTTGGCATGAAAGACTAAACTTTGATTCCGATCGCATCAGTTGGGGAAGTCAAGCCGAATGGAAGTTCGTGGTGATTGCCGCACTCCTGGCCGGAATTTTAGCCAAATTTCCGGCATTCTTTTCAATAGACGAGGAGTTCTTTTATCCCCGGAATTTGGGATTTATCGCCTTTCCATTTGTCACCGCCTATTTTGCTTGGAAGAATCAACTATCGATAAATTCCCTCGTCCTCCCTGTTGGGGTTATGCTGGTTTCAGCTCTGTACATCAACCTACTTCCGGAAAATCAGGAAAGCGACACCTTCATCCTTGCTTGCATTCACCTGCCGCTTTTACTTTGGGGCTTGCTCGGCTTTGTTTTTTCGGCAGCCAAAATCCGGGACCTTTCCCGCCGGCTAGCCTATCTCAATTTTAACGGAGACGCGGTGATCATGGGAGCGCTTCTCCTTCTTGCCGGAGGTTTGATGTCCGGAATCACCATTGGGCTTTTTAGCCTGATCGGACTTCAGATCGAGAAGTTTTACTTCGAATACATCGTGGTTTTTGGCTTGGCTTCTGCCCCATTGGTAGCCACGCATCTGACCCAAACCAATCCCCAACTGGTCAACAAAGTCCCTCCCATCATCGCAAAAATCTTTAGCCCGCTGGTCCTGATCATGCTGGTGATCTATCTGGGAGCGATCGTCTATGCAGGCAAGGATCCTTACAACGACCGGGAGTTTTTAATGATCTTCAACATGCTATTGATCGGGGTGATGGCTTTGATTTTTTTCTCTGTGGCAGAGTCTTCCAAGGATGAAAAGTCAGGGCCCGGCATTTGGATTTTGGTTTTACTTTCTCTGATCACGATCGTGGTCAATGGTGTGGCACTTTCAGCGATTGCATTTCGGATTGCGGAATGGGGAATTACCCCCAATCGGATGGCCGTTTTGGGAGTCAATTTACTGATGCTGATCCATCTTCTTTTGGTTGCCAAAAAATTGATTCAAACTGCCCTAAAAAATGCACAACCTGATCAAGTAGGAATAACGCTGGTCAAATATCTTCCCATTTATTTGATCTGGACGGCGATCGTAGTGTTTCTTTTTCCGGTGATTTTCGGGTTTGAGTAATTTAATTGAACCACTGGTTAAAAAGGAGGGACAATCAAAAGTTCCAAGTGTCATTTGATGAAGTTTTTGTGAAATCCGACTCACGGGTAAAGGCAATTGCAGGAGTTTTGATACTTTAGGAAATCAATTTCACCTTCAACTTGTAGAAAATGATTCGAATTCAACTGACTTGCCTAGCCTTTTTACTGATCAGCTTTTCTTCCTGTTCTCAAGATATGTTTCACCAAAACAAAGTCATCGCCCACCGGGGTGCTTGGAAAGCCCAAGGTTTTCCCCAAAATTCCCTTGCCTCACTCAATGAAGCAATTAGACTGGGTTGTGAAGGTTCTGAATTTGACGTTTGGATGACAGCGGATGAAGTTTTGGTAGTAAACCACGATCCGGAATTTATGGGATTGGATATTGAGCATGTCAGCTACGAGCAACTATTGGCTCAAAAGCTCCCCAATGGTGAAAGCATTCCAACGCTGAAAGAATACCTAGCTGAAGGTATGAAGCAAACAGGAACGAAATTGATCCTTGAATTCAAGCCTTCCCGAATCAGCAAAGAACGAAGTGAGAGAGTGGGAGAAATGTCTGTAAAAACTGTCATGGAAATGGGAGCTGAAAAGTGGGTGGATTACATCACCTTCAGCTACGAAGGAGGAAAGAAAGCCATAGCAACCGATCCCAAAGCCAATGTAGCTTACCTCAATGGGGACAAATCCCCAGCCCAACTCAAAGAAGATGGTTTTTTTGGTTTTGACTACAACATCCGCGTGCTCAGAGCGAAACCGGAATGGATCAAAGAAGCGCAGGATCTGGGACTGACAGTCAATGCCTGGACCGTAAACAATCCCGAAGACATGCTGTGGCTGCTCGAGCAGAAGGCCGATTTCATCACTACCGATGAACCCGAGCTGCTATTTGAATTGATTCGAAAGAAGTAAACAAACCTTTCCTCACCTCATTTAGGGAAGAGAAAGAATAGCATGGCTCATTTAATACAGTTTTGGGTATCTTCGCTTTATTCAAACCTTACCCCAATTATGAGAAAACATTTCAACCTTTCACTTTCCTTCCTCTTGGCAATCATACTCGGGTTCTCCGCATGTAGTCCAAAAGTGGAGGAATCCACCGAAGTCATCGAAGAGTCACCTGCCAAATTTGGCGGCTTAGCGCTCTACACCGTTCGCGATGCCATGGGCAAAGATCCAAAAGGAACATTAAAAGCAGTAGCCGATGCAGGCTATGCCTATGTAGAAGCTGCTGGCTTTGCTGATGGAAAATTCTACGGTATGGAGCCGGTAGCATTCAAAAGCTTTTTGGACTCTCTGGGACTGGAACCAAAAAGTACACACATGGGTGGCGTGACTTTGGACAATGCGGATGAGCAGATTGCTGCAGCAAAAGCCGCGGGTTTCCAGTATTTTGTGATCCCTGTTCCACCTATGGGTATGTTTACTTTTGGCCCTGATGGAATGGGTTTGAAAGGCACTCCGGCTGAACTGGTTTCTATCCTAAAGACAATCGGTGAAAAATGCTCAGCAGCCGGATTGAAATTATTGTACCACAACCATGACTTTGAATTTATTGCAATGAAGGATGGGACAATTTTGACGGATTATATCCTTGAAAATACTGATCCTGCTCATGTCAATTACCAGATGGACTTGTTCTGGGTGACTAAGGCAGGAGTGGATCCACTGACCTACTTCGAAAAATATCCAGGACGCTTCAAGGCTTGGCATGTGAAAGACATGAATGATTCCAGTCAATTTGCTCCGGTAGGAACAGGAAACATTGACTTCAAGCGGATTTTGGCCGAAAGGTCTAAATCAGGGATGGAATTTTACTTAGTGGAACAGGACAACACCTTTGGACTGGATCCATTGGAAGCCATCAAAATCAGCCACGCAGGACTGAAAGAAATTGGATTTAAATAAGCCGACTTCAATTCTCCCTTTCAAAAGCCAGCCTTCGGGTTGGCTTTTTTTTAGTCCCAGCAGGACAGGACCTGATTCGTATATCCGCTCTTTTTCTTAAACTTGATTTCAATCCATCAAACTCCAATAGCCTATGCCTTTTTCCATATTTTTTGGTCTGTTGTGGCTGTTCATAGCTCCACTGGAAACAAAACTGCCGGATCAGCCCAATATCGTCTTGATTTTGGCGGATGATTTGGGTTGGTTCGATATCGACCGAATGGATCAAAAAATCGGGGACATCATCCAAAAGTTACGTGCATTGGGAAAGTTGGAAAATACCGTATTCATTTTTCTGTCTGACAACGGGACCTCCGCGGAAATGGTCAACATCCCCGGAGACGGAAAAATCGGGACTGTCGGGCAATGGACATCACTCGGACAGGATTGGGCTAATGTAGAAAACACACCGCTTCGTTTTTAAAAGAATTATTCCTTTGAAGGGGGAATCAAAACCTCCTTGATCATCTCCTGGCCCAAGGGTTTGAGAAATCAAACTCCGCTCAATCATTATCCTGCTCATTTGATCGACATTCTTCCGACAATTGCCGAGCTCGCAGGAGCGAATTATCCACTTGAACTGAATGGGAAATCCGTTCTGCCGGCAGAAGGCGAAAGTCTTCTACCCGCCATCCGGGGTGATAAATCGATTCGTGAAAAGCCACTCTTCTGGGAATGGGCGGTAGGAAGGGCTGTACGAAAAGGAAACTGGAAGCTCGTCAAACATGGAAAAGATGCAGATTGGGAACTTTATGACCTTGAAAAAGATCCTTCCGAAATCCAAAATGTCAGCCTTAAATTCCCTGAAAAAGCGCAAGAACTGAAGGCATTATTTGAGGAATGGAAGAAAAAAGTGAGATCCTGAAAATCAATGTGATTTGCTGCCAAGTGAATGGATAGCGGCAAACCAATAATGCTTTTTATCCACAGCACCGGTAGCCAGGGGGATGTCGTAGGATTTGCTTAAAATTCCCCCCGCCTCGAGTTCCAAAGCTTTTTCAAAAATCGGTCCTGCATAGCAAAAACTATGAAACTCTCCGTTTTCTCCGCAGGGATCAACACCTTCCGGCAAGGATTCCAAAAACTCTTTAGAAAAATCCATCCCTATTTTCTCTTTTGAAATCAAATCCGCAATGGCAGCACAGATCAACGTTTTGAATCCTGCCTTAATAAAATCATTTGCCAAAACCGTGGTGTCCATTTTCCAAAGAGGAAAAATGGCATGGAATCCCCTCCCGGCTAATTTTTCCTCCCGATACTTTCGAAGATCCTCCAAAAAAATATCTCCGAAAGCAATATGCCGGATTCCTTCGCTTTCCAGAACATCAAGGTATTTGTTCATGGCTTTTTCGTAGGCCTGATTATCTCCAATTGCCGGGTAGAAAATCTTATCCAGCGGCAACCCTAATGAATCAGCTTGCGCCATAATTAGATCCTCATGGATCCCATGCAAACCTACCCGCCTTGTCTCTTCCCCAAATGTAGTATGCAGCCTCCTGACTTCGAAAATGCTGTCATTTTGAATCTTCCAAAGAGCAAATGCACTGTCTTTGCCTCCGGACCAGGAGAAGGAAACTTTAATTTTGGAAGGGGTAGTTTGATTTTTCATAAAATGAAAGGTTAAGGATTATCCAGAATTAAACTTAGGTTATTGACTTTTCTAAAAGCAAGTCCCAAAACCTAAATTTTGGTACAAACTATCCCCTTTTCTGAGGATCAACTTTAAAAAATGTTGATTTTTTAATCCCCTTCCAAAAACAAAAAATACCACCCAAGTATCACCCAGGTGGTATTTTCCAAAAGAACCAGATCAACTCAACTCAATAATAAAGTTAGGTTTCGGTGGGTTGAGTTTTGCCCAATGTATCCGTAGCCATTGGTCGTTCGGGCAGAGGCAACGATAATAAAACTGTATGCACAGGACTGGGGAGGCCTCCAATTGCCTGATGCAGGAATTGTTTTTCCACTGAAGCCCATCCAATGCCCAAGGGCAGGAGTGTAATTTTCACTGTAAATCCCCACTGCCAGACCTGCACCATAGGTAGCATAGAAGTTTGCTGCCAGAAGATTTCCTTCCGGATCATTCGCAGTGATTTTGAATTTCAGTCCGTCAGGTGCTGCTCCTATTGTCTCTATCGCACAGGCAGACACCTCGTTGGCACCATGCTTAATGCTGTCTATATTGACCGCAGGCACGTGATTGTCTATAAATAAGCCGATGGTCTGATTATCCACTGCCACATCCAATGGTCCTACCCTTTTATAGAATATCACCTTGATCTGATACAATCCGGGCAATAGTGCCGAAGTTGGAAACTGGATCAGCAAATCATCGATTGAATAGTCGATACTTGGATTTGCCAACTCATAAAACCCAAGTGAGGAAGCCGCAAAGGATTCCAAGGCATAGGTGCTTCCCGTCCACCGGTAGTTGGACCAATTGGAAATCAACTTTTGAGCACTTCCTCCGGGAGGGGTAATCTCCACTTTATACTTTTTGATCCCGTCATTCCAAAGTTGCTGGGTTTTCATCCGGTTTCCTATCAAGTTTAAAGTGCCTCCAAAGGCTGCATTTTGAACAGCGATAAAATATCCGGGATCAGTAGTCGCCCTGCCTGTGGTGTCGATTTTTGTTGTCGGAATCAGCCCCACACTGCCGATCAAAGGCCCTAACAGTGAAGGGGAAATAACCGGTTTTCTTGAAAATACCAATTGCCTCAATTTGGTAAAATCCTTGTAAAAGTCTCCCGGAAAATCGGTGGTAAAGGCAGGATTGGATGACCTTACCCGAAATCCGAAATACGTAAAGGGGGTACTTAGCGGCCATGAAAGTGCCACATTGATTTCCTGAAGGTCAATTTTGAATTTCCAGATCCTGTGGGAAGCAGAGGAATTCTCGCTTGAACCAAACTCCTGCCTCACTTCACTAAGCGAAGGATCAGGCAATAAGGCCGTCCAAGTACCCGGCCCCAGGTAATATTGCCTCCCTAGCTTATTGGGTTGACCGGGATAGAGCCCATAGTTCACATCCTGGTTTGCGGTAATGGCCCGGTCCCGGTTTTTGTCAAAACTGAGCCAGAAATAGTCGTTGGTTCCGGTGTCATTTCCTAAGTCATCAACGACATCCAATGCGAGATATAAGAATTTCGCATCATTTTTTGCAAGGACGAATCCTCTGGAAAACTTAAGACTTCCTGCATCTTCCCAGCCACCTGCGCTCAGCGGGGTATTGATGTCTATTGGAGTCTGGGCCCATTCGCTTTTGAAAGGTGCAGCGAATAAAAGGGGCGTTGTAATGGAAAGGCTTCTGATTTTAGCCATAACATTTTGGATTAAGAAAAGTGAGAAACATAAAATACGCTCCACCCAAAAAAACGGAGCTTAGACTTGAAACTTCAATCCCGGTTAGAATTTAAAAGCTAAACTTTTCGGGAACCTAAGAACATTAGCACGAAACTAATTCGCAAATAATTGCCTGTCAACATGTTGCCTAAAAGTAAGGATTAAAAAAGATAAAAAGCTACTGAAATCAAAGAAAAATCCACTGACATTATTTATCAGTGGATTTTTATAATTTTTCAAAGAGAAACTTACTTCACCGGCAAAATCTGCCCGGTCACTTCACCAAATCCTACACGGATTCCATCTTTTTCCGCAAAGCCTTTCATAATCACCGTATCACCATCTTCGATAAACCTTCGCTCCTCCCCGTCTTCAAGTTTTACAGGTTGGGTTCCTTTCCAGCTTAGCTCAAGCATTGAACCGAAGGAATCGGCGGTAGGACCTGAAATTGTACCCGAGGCCATCATGTCCCCCACGTTGATATTGCATCCATTGGAGGTGTGATGTGCAAGTTGCTGCGCCACATTCCAATACATGTGTCTGAAATTTGAAGTGCAAATTCTAGAAGGCTTTTTACCTTCTGGCTGAATCAGGACCTCAAGATTGATATCGAAGCTGTGTTTTTTTTCACTTTTCAGGTATGGCAACACTTCTGGTTCTTGAACCGGACCGGCTAACTTAAATGGCTCCAGCGCCTCTATGGTCACTACCCATGCAGAGATCGAAGAACCAAAGCTTTTCCCCAGAAATGGGCCCAAAGGCACATATTCCCATGCCTGAATGTCCCGGGCCGACCAGTCATTGAACAGCACAAAACCAAAAATGTATTCCTCTGCCTCCTCTGTGGATATCGAATCTCCCAACTTGGTCTGCTTGCCTGTGATGAAAGCCAATTCAAGCTCAAAATCCAGCCTCTTACTCGGCCCAAATGCCGGAACATCCATATCCGGGTCTTTGAATTGACCTTTTGGACGATGGATTGGCGTACCTGAAACCACAATGGAGGAAGCCCGGCCATGATAACCTACAGGAAGGTGTCTCCAGTTTGGCAACAGGGCATTTTCAGGATCGCGGAACATTTTACCCACATTGGTGGCATGTTCGATACTGCTGTAAAAATCCGTGTAATCACCGATTTTCACCGGAAGGAGCATTTCTGCCTCTTTTCTGGTGACCATTACTTTTCCACGTGCTGAGTGATCACGGAGCTCACCATTGTCAGCCAGAAGCAAACTTTGCACCCGTTCACGGATTTTTTTTGTCTGAACTTTGCCCAATGCAATCAGCTCATTGAGCGAATCTTTGATGAAAATACCTTCCGGCAAAAACATATTTGCAAAAAAACCTTCCTGATCCAACACACTCAGGTCGACAATCTTATCTCCAATGGCGATCCCAATTCTGGAACTGAGCTTTTTATTCTTGAAAACACCAAAGGGTAGATTATAAATCGAGAAATCGGAATTTTTAGGTACTTCCACCCAAGTACTCAGGATGGGAATGGGGCTGTCGCTCATGTTCAAAAATTAGTAGGGGTGCAAATTTAACCCGATTGTGGGAAATGAAAAATCGAATTGCCAAATGGTTTTTAAAATCTCATTTTCCGAATTGCAGGTGGAACAGATGACCGGTGTCCGATGTCCGATGACCGATGCATGAGAAACAGAGGGCTGTAAGTGGTGATGAGTAAGCGGTAAGTCAGATTAACGCTTAAATCCGGAATCTTTGCGCCCTCTGCCGGAGCGACAGCGACTCAGTTAAATCCGGTGAGGAGGAATGAATCCCAGTCATTTTCCTTTTTGACACTTTGCTGTCTCTGCGGTCTCTACAGTTAAAAAAAGAAGCAAGTTGCGGCAGGCCAAAACCTTTCGTAAAAAACAAGCACCAAACTAAGTCAGACTTCTTATCTTGAAATTCTAAATCCAACCCAAATGAAGACATATTTTAAAATCTTACTCGCTGTATTTCTTTTGGCGACCTCTCCAAAAGCATTCTCGCAGGAAAAACCAATTCTGGTTCAGCTTGAAGAAGTTGCCATTGTCGACCAAAAAGTCATGATGCCCATGCGCGATGGGATAAGACTGGCCACAGACATCTATCGTCCGAAAGGCGATGGCAAGTACCCCATTGTCTTTTCCCGCACGCCCTACAACTTCAACACTTGGGGAGACGGTGAAATGAATACCCGCACCATGCAATCTGCTCTGGAATGGGTCAAAAAAGGCTACGCCTATGTCGTCCAAAACGAACGTGGCCGTTATTTTTCCGAAGGAGACTGGGATATCTTGGGGGTCCCCCTGACCGATGGCAACGACGCCTTTGACTGGATGGCCAAGCAATCCTGGAGTAATGGAAAAATAGGCCTTTTGGGCTGCTCCTCCACTGCCGAGTGGCAAATGGCGGTCGCTTCCCTGGATCATCCGGCTTTGGGAGCGTTGGTTCCTCAGGCTTATGGAGCTGGCGTGGGCAAAGTCGGGGACTTCTGGGAGCAGGGTAACTGGTATCGCGGTGGTGCCGGACAGATGCTTTTCACGAATTGGTTGTACAGTGTACAGCACGATCCAATGGCTCCTCGATTAGCCAAGGGGATTGAGCAGAAAGATTTGTTGAGATTGCAGCGCTTCTATGATATGTCTCCTGAATATCCTAGAATCGACTCTAAGGCTGCCTTGAGCCACCTGCCGATTCAGGACATTATTAGAAATCAAAAAGGCCCGATGGGGATCTACGAAGAAATGATCACCCGAAAGCCCAACGATCCCAAATGGTTCAATGGAGGATTGTATCACGACAAAATGCCCTTTGACAAGCCAAGCTTTTGGTTTGTCTCCTGGTTTGACGTATCTGCAGGGCCAAACATCGCCTTGTTCAACCATGCACGGCAAAATGCGGTCTCGCAGCATGCCAGAGACAATCAATACTTAGTCATCGCTCCTGTGATGCATTGCTCGTTCACCCGAGCTACTGAAAATACCATGATCGGAGATCTTAATGTCGGTGACGCAAGACTGAATTACGACGAGATCATTACGGCTTGGTTTGACCTTTGGCTGAAAGGTGAAAAATCTGATACCATGGAAAAAATGCCACGCGTCCAGTATTACACCATGGGAAGCAACAAGTGGCAAACATCCGAGGTATGGCCTCCGGCCAATGCGGTCATGACTGATATGTTCCTTGACTCAAAAGGAAATGCAAATACGCTGAACGGAGACGGTAAACTCACTGCCAAAAAGCCTAAAAAAGACAACCCCGATACCTTCAAATACGATCCGATGAATCCGGTGATGTCCTATGGAGGCAACGTATGCTGTACCGGCAATGCCGTTGTGGGCGGTTCATTTGATCAGAGCGAGATGGAACTGCGAGACGATATTTTGGTCTATACTTCGGATGTCCTGGAGGAGGGAATCGAGGTCTCGGGCTTCATAGATGCCTACTTGTACCTTTCATCCGATGCGAAAGACACCGATGTCACCATCAAGCTGATCGATGTCTATCCTGATGGAAAAGCTTACAATCTGGACGAAACCATCCAACGGGTACGCTATCGTGAAGGATATGATAAAGAAGTCTGGATGGAAAACGGAAAAGTTTATGAGGTCAAAATGACACCCATGAGCACCTCTAACTACTTCGCTAAGGGTCACAAAATCCGCATCGAAATCAGCAGCTCCAATTTCCCACGCTTCGATCGCAATATGAATACCGGCGGAAATACCTATGATGAAACCGAAGGTAAAGTCGCCACCAACTCGATTCATCATGGAGGAAAGAGCTTGAGTAGGATTGTACTGCCGATTATTAAGAAATAATTACTGGACACTCGGATCTAAAGACCGGCAGCGATGTCGGTCTTTTCTTAATCTCTTAAAATTATAAATTTAGATTTTTTGATTCCTACCGGGAATTGAATTTCAAATCACAAAGCTTCAACTACTTCATCTATTATTCTCCATATTCAATCAATCTCTCTTGAAATGGTTTAAAAACAATTAATCAGGCCTAAACTCCATTTATAATTTTTTAATCTACTTTTCGCAATGAAGCATGGCTCATTGAATTTTTTTTAAGAAATTAGTCCTAAACCAAATATTCTTTATCCTATGTTCAAACTTTACAAAACAATCCTCACACTGGCTTTCCTTTGGGGGTCTGTAGGTTGGGCTTTTGCCCAATACACAGTCTCCGGAACAGTGGTTGACGAACGGACTGGAGAAGCCTTGATTGGCTCCAGCATTTTGCTAAAAGGGACTACCACAGGTACGATCACTGACCTCGATGGTAGATTTTCGATCAACTTGCCGACTAATGATCCGGCTACTTTGATTTTCTCTTCCATTGGTTTCCTTACTCAAAGTGTGGACGTAGCTCCAGGAGTAAGTATTCTTAATATTAGACTAAGGCAGGACGCTACCAACTTGGAAGAAGTAGTGGTGACAGGTCTCGCAACTTCGGTCAAAAGAAGTAACCTCGCCAACGCCGTTACATCCGTTTCTGCAAGGGACTTGACGGGAACCACTACTATTCAAACTACCGACGGTGCGCTGTACGGAAAAGTACCGGGAGCAACTATTCGCTCCAATGGCGGTGCACCCGGGGGTGGTATTTCCATTCAACTGCGGGGAATTTCCAGCTTATCGGGAGCTTCCCAGCCCTTGATCATCGTAGATGGAGTCTACATCAGCAACGCTTCCCAACGATCAGGTCGGGCGACTGTCTCCGGTGCAGGTGGTAGCAACCAGGATGACAGCTCTAACCGTCTGGCAGACATCAACCCTGCTGACATCGAGACCATTGAAATCCTAAAAGGCCCTTCTGCTGCCGCAATTTATGGAACCCGTGCAAATGCCGGGGTTATCATCATCACCACAAAAAGAGGTCAGGAAGGAAAAACCACTGTTTCACTTTCACAGGATGTAGGCTTTGCCCAGCCACTCAGACTACTCGGAGTGGATAATTGGAATGAGGCTAAAATCAACTTCTTCTTCCCTGAATCCAGAAGACCAATTGAACTGGAAAGATTCAGAGCGGCTCAATCCAGTGGGACCTTCATTGATTATGAAGATTATTTCTACAACAATCAGGCAACTTTGCTAAACACGCGAATCAACGTGAGTGGAGGAACTGACAAGACCAAATTCTTCGTCTCAGGAAACATCACGGACGAAGATGGTACTGTGAAAAATACCGGCTTCAACCGCTACTCTATCCGTGCAAACATCGATCATAAGATCACAGACAGAATTAAGATCGGCGTATCTTCAAACTACATTCGATCAAATACTGACAGAGGCTTCACCGGAAATCAGAATAATTCAGGTGCTTCTATAGGGTATTCAATTGCCTACGTTCCAAATTATTATGATTTGAGAAAAAAGGATGATGGAACTTATCCAGTCAATCCCTATTTCTCAGAAAATCCCGTAGCTGTGACAGACCATGGAGTCAACAACACCTTGGTCAACCGGTTCATCCAAGCGTTCACATTGGACATCGATCTATTGAAGACTGAGAATAGCTTCCTAAAAGCTCAATTCTCGGGAGGTTTGGATTACTTGCAAAACACCTCTCTGGTCTATTTACCTGAATTTCTCCAGTTTCAAAGAGCACAGGCAAATCCCGGTGATGTATTCAAAGGAAAGCAGGAAAGCTTCAATACCAATTTTCAGGCTGCATTGGTTTACAACTGGAATCTAGGAAGCGTAAACCTGAATTCATCCGCTGGTTTGGTGAGATTGGATTTTGCTGACAACGCACTCTTCAACAGAGGCAGAGGCTTGGTACCGGGTCAGCGGAACTTGCAACAGGCAGCAATTCAGGAAATCAATCAGGAATTCAATAGCAGAATTCAAGATGCAGGCATATTCCTACAGCAGGAAGCAAACTGGGAAGACAAAATCATCGGTACTTTGGGTATTCGATGGGATAAGTCAACTTTGAATGGAGACCCACAACAATACTATGCGTTTCCACGGGCCTCAGTTGCCTTCAACATCGCAAACTTTGACTTTTGGAATGTAGGGTTTATGAATCAATTGAAGCCAAGAATTGCCTATGGAGAGACTGCCGGTCCGGTAAATTTTGGTGCAACATTTACTCCTCTCGGAGGGACAAATATTGGCGGCCTGTTGGGTTCTGTAGTGAGTACTCAAATCGGAAACACCCTGATCTTACCCGAGACAGCTAAAGAACTTGAATTTGGGGTAGATGCTGGTTTCTTCAACAATAGACTTTCATTAGAGGCTACCTACTACATCAAATCAACTCAAAACAACATTCAAAACCTTAACCTCGCTCCCTCCACCGGTGTGAATACCACTCCAAGTAATGAGGCTGAATTGGAAAACAGAGGAATTGAATTGTCACTCTCGGGAACTCCGATCGAAACGGCCAATTTCCGTTGGTTTAGCCGGGTGATGTTTTGGAAAAATGAACTGTTGATGACTAGACTAGGAATCCCAACTTACATAGCGGGTGCTTTTGGAACAGGACTGGGAACCTTCCTCTATGCTGAAGGCTACTCTCCAACCACGATCGTTGGAGCACCAGCGGTTCCAGGTAATCCCGGAGGATTTACTTTTTGGGGTAACGCACAGACAAAATTCAATATGTCATTTTTCAATAGTATCCGAATAATGAAGGGCCTTGAACTTTCCTTCTTGGTTGATTGGAAAAAAGGCGGGGACAACATCAACCTGACATCATTCCTTAATGATGGAGGGGGAACTACCAAAGGTTGGTTTGATGATGACAACGGAGATGGAATACCCAACGGGCGTCAGAGACCACCTGCACCTTTCAATAATGCAGGACGATGGGTACAAGATGCAAGTTTTGTGAAAATAAGGGAAATCGGACTTTACTATACCCTTCCCAAAACCACAATTTCAGAATGGTTTGGTTCCTCAGTATCAAATATTCGTATGGGAACTTCAGTAAACAATGCTTTCCTTTTCACAAAGTATGAGGGTTATGACCCTGAAACATCCACTTTTGGGGCGCAAGCCATTGCCAACAACGTAGATATTGCGCCATATCCAACACCAAGAAGGATGTTTTTCCACTTAACTGTTGACTTCTAAACCGGCTTAATCATGAAAAATCTAAGAAACTATTTCGCTTCAGCCTTGATTACCGCCGCAGTTTTAACCAGCTGTAATCCGCTGCAACTTGACGAGGTAAAAGATCCCAATAACCCATCCGAAGCCTCTGTATCAATCAATGCCACACCTCAGCAAATCCAGTTTTTGATCACTGGACTGGAATCCAGACACAGAGGCTATGTAACCAACATTTCTCAGGCATGGAATACCTTCGGGCGAGAGATCTGGTTCCTCAATGCCTCCGATCCACGATTCCAAACCGATTGGTTAGGACAAAATGGACGTGTACCGGATCGAGCCTATTTCGGGTTTGGCACCACAGGTGGGGGTTCATGGGCCCTGCCTTACCAAGCCATCAAGCAGGCGGACGTCTTGATTACTTCAGCTGCCAATACCTCTTTGATTCCTGAAACTTCAAAAAGCGCTGTTCGCGGTTTTGCAAAAACGATCAAGGGCTATCAGTTTATGATTCCGGCCAATTTCGTCTATGAAAACGGAATCCGAATTGACGTGGCAAATCCGCTTAATCCGGGACCTTTCGTTCCCTACGAACAGGCTTTGGACGCAATCAAAGGCATATTGGATGAAGGGGATGCAGACTTGGTAGCTGCAGGCTCCGGCAACTTTCCTTTTGCTTTGACAAGAGGATTTAACGGATTTAACACCTATACGGGATTAAGACAGGTAAACCGTGCCATCACAGCCCGGCTCAATGCTTATCGCAAAGATTGGCAAGGGGTTTTGACAGCATTGAGTGCCTCCTTTATGGACTTGAACGGAGACCTGAACAGAGGGCCTTCACACCCTTACGGAGCTTCACCGGATATTTTCAACCCTTTATTTTATTTGCCAAATGCGGCGATAAACACCATCATCGTGGTACATCCTTCGGTACTGAGAGATACCACGGCTGGTGATTTGCGGGTAAAATCCAAATTCTTCAGAAGAACTACCCCCGTAACTGTGACAACGGATGTAGGGGCTCTGGTAGGTACACATCAGGATGCCAGATGGGCTACTAATATCACTTCCATTCCATTTATCAGAAATGAGGAATTGATTTTGCTAAAAGCCGAAGCCCATGCCAACTTAAATCAAGTTGCGCAAGCGGTGGAAGCCATCAATATTATCCGAAATGCCGCTAAAATTGGCCCTTACACTGGGGCAACTACACAGGCTGCCCTGATCAATGAGATTCTCTATCAGAGAAGATATTCGCTATGGGCGGAGCCTTGGGGACATCGATGGATTGACACCAGAAGGTATGGCAGACAAAATGAGATCCCGACCAGCTTTGACGGCGGGACTATATTCAAACAATTCCCTCATCCACAAGCTGAATTGAACTGGGATCAATACAAAGGGAACTAATCCAGACTTATATTAAAACTAAAGACCGGCAACAATGTCGGTCTTTTTTCTTTCCACCCATTCCGATTCCATAAAGGCCTTTTGGCCTTTTTCCACTATTTTTGCACCTTCGACCCCCCCTGAGTATGTCTATTGCCAGCAAATATGAACCGGCAGCCGCCGAAGCCAAATGGTACGCTTACTGGATGGAACACAAGCTTTTCTCCTCCAAAGTGGATCACAGCAAGGAACCGTACACCATCGTCATTCCTCCTCCTAACGTCACCGGCGTGCTCCACATGGGCCATATGCTGAACAATACCATACAGGACGTTCTTATCCGTCGCGCCCGAATGCAAGGTAAAAATGCGCTTTGGGTTCCGGGAACTGACCACGCCTCTATCGCAACTGAAGCGAAAGTAGTCAACATGCTTAAGGAAATGGGGATCGACAAAAAGTCTATTTCCCGTGAGGAATTCCTGAAATATGCCTGGGAATGGAAAGAAAAATATGGCGGAATCATCCTGGAGCAACTGAAAAAATTGGGAGCCTCTTGTGATTGGGATAGGACGGCTTTCACCATGGATCCGGGATTGAGCGATGCTGTGCTTTCGGTTTTTGTGGATTTGCATAAAAAAGGTAAAATCTATCGTGGTATCCGCATGGTCAACTGGGATCCGAAAGGCCAAACCGCGCTTTCGGACGATGAAGTGATCATGAAGGAAATCCCCTCAAAACTTTATTACATCAAGTATAAAATTGAGGGTACCGAAGATCAATTCCTGACCATCGCTACCACCCGCCCTGAAACCATCATGGCTGATGTGGCGATCTGCATCAATCCAAAGGATCAGAGATTCATCCATCTCAAAGGAAAGAAAGCACTCATCCCATTGATCAACCGTGCCATTCCGATCATCGAAGATGAATACGTGGATATGGAGTTTGGTACAGGCTGCCTCAAAGTGACTCCTGCCCATGATATCAATGACTATGAACTTGGCGTAAAGCATAAATTGGAAGTCATAGATATCCTCAATGATAATGGAACGCTAAACGAAAAAGCACAGATCCTTGTCGGCGAAGATCGATTTGTCGCCCGAAAGATGATCGGGAAGAGATTGAAAGAAGCCGATCAACTCGAGAAAATCGAGGACTACAAATCCAACGTCGGTCACTCCGAGCGAACAGATGCCGTGATTGAACCGAAGCTTTCGCTACAGTGGTTCCTCAAGATGGAGGACATCACCAAGCCAGCTTTGAGCTCCGTGATGGATGATGTGATCAAACTTTATCCTCCAAAATTCAAGAACATGTACCGCTCATGGATGGAGAATGTGCGAGACTGGTGTATTTCGCGTCAGCTTTGGTGGGGACACCGGATTCCGGCCTATTACCTTCCAAATGGTGAGTACGTGGTCGCGAAAACTGCTCAAGAAGCTTTGGATCAAGCGAATGCTCAATTCGGCACGAGTTACTCCTTGTCTGACCTAAAACAGGATGAAGACGTCTTGGACACTTGGTTTAGCGCATGGCTTTGGCCGATTTCGGTTTTCGACACAGATGTCTTCACGACTGGAAAGCCAAACGAGGAACTGAAATACTATTACCCGACAAATGATTTGGTGACAGCACCGGAGATTCTTTTCTTCTGGGTGGCAAGAATGATCATCGCGGGTTATGAATACACGGGTGAAAAGCCCTTTAAAAACGTCTACCTCACCGGTATTGTACGGGACAAATTGGGCCGGAAAATGTCCAAATCGCTCGGTAATTCACCGGATCCACTTGATCTTATCGCTCAAAATGGAGCAGATGGTGTGAGAACAGGGATGCTTTTCTCCTCCCCTGCGGGAAATGATTTGCCATACGACGACAAACTGGTCGAGCAGGGAAGAAACTTTGCCAACAAGATCTGGAATGCTTTCAGATTGGTCAAAGGTTGGGAAATCGATCCTAATCTGTCAGGTTCTTCAAATGCATCCAGCTTCGAATGGTTTGAAAACCGATTCAACCAAGGCTTGACCGAGATCAACGAACATTTCGAGAAATTCAGGATTTCTGATGCCTTGATGACGACTTACAGATTGGTGTGGGATGACTTCTGCTCCTGGTATCTGGAGATGATCAAGCCGGCTTATCAGCACCCGATCGACCAGGTTACTTATGATAAGACAATTGAGATTTTCGAAAAAATCCTGAAGATTCTCCATCCGTTCATGCCGTTCATTACGGAGGAACTTTGGCATCAGATTAAGGAGAGGTCGGTTGCTGAATCTTTGATTTTGGCTTCTTGGCCTGAGGCAAGAGCCTTTGATCAGAAGATTATCGAAGAAGCGGCTCAAGTTTTTGAAGTCGTGTCGCAAGTGCGAAATCTGAGAGCCTCAAAGGGAATGTCGCCCAAGGAAGCGTTGGACTTAAGTGTCAATACCAAAAACCCGGACGTCTATGCCGGCTTCGAATCGGTATTGACCAAGCTGGCCAACTTGTCTTCTTTGAATTTTGCCGAGAAGGTGGATAACGCAATGAGTTTCGTGGTGAAAGCTGATGAATGCTTTATTCCTATGGGTGATCCCATCAATGTAGAAGAAGAAAAGTCCAATCTGAAAAAGGAGATTGAATACACACAGGGCTTCCTTGCTTCGGTAATGAAAAAACTAAGCAACGAGCGCTTTGTGGCCGGAGCCCCGGCTCAGGTTTTGGAAATGGAGCGAAAAAAGCAGGCAGATGCCGAGGCGAAGATCAAGACTTTGGAGGAGAGTTTGGCGAAGTTGGGATAGTGGTTATTGAGTTATTTGTTAAATGAGTATCGTCAAGGATGGACATTGTATGAAAATTGGCACAGTAAGTTGCGGATCCTCGACCATGGACTATAGTCTATGGTCCATGGCTTAGCAAATCTGCCCTCCACCTGCTACGTACAAATTTACGGGTACACAAATATTGGAATGAAAAAAGGCTAACCCACTTCGGATTAGCCTTTTTTATTGCCAATGGTTATTAATTCTACAAAAGCGGCTGACCACCTCTGCGAACGTCAGATTGTCTATCGCCCCGATGATCCGTTTCTAAGAATCCATCTCCAAATTGACGGTTTTTGATGCTTTTTGACTCCATGTCAAATCGGTCATCTTGTGCAAAAAAGGATTCGTTCTCATGATCATATCGACCATGAAGACTTCGATCTTCTTGGCTGTAAAAGGTACGCATACTGTGAAGGAACTCCGACTGCGGACCACTTGGCCAATTATCATTATCGAATCCGGGCGCATTTTCCAATGTTTCCTTTGATTCTTTGACGATGATGATATCCTCCTGCGCATTGTTGAATTCGAAAGCTTCAAAAGGCAAAGCCAGCAGCTTTGAACCTAAGTTCAAAAATCCTTCGTCAACCTTCAGAACGATATAATCCACTTTGCCGGATTGAATATTGATCATAAACTCCTTGATGGATCCTACCGATTCATCACGGGCAGTTTTTACTTTACATGAAGTTGCGGTACCGCAACTTACTTGGGAATGATGTGACATGGTTATTTTAGTTAAGTGAAAAATTTATTTGATTCACAGTATCCCACATGTATGCCAAGGGAAAAATCGCCTCTCAATGGCTAATAGACTTCATTCAGTAGTTCCCACTAGTGGAAGAGCTCCACACTTCGAGGTCTGAAATGCCCTTTTATCTTATGAGAATTTCTTTAAAATCTGGAACTACAATACCAAGATGGACAGAGGCAGACGAGAAATTTAAATTTCTCCTTACTCTTTTGAATTTTTCAAACCTTCGAGGTTATTAAAAACCTCAAAGGTTTCTTAAAACTCCCTAATCTTAATCTCCTTAAAAATCACACCCTGTCCTTCGCTTTGCAAACCGATATACCCGGACTTCAGCGGTGTGCCGTCTACCTTGATCACAGGATCAAATCGATTAGCCACTCCTCCACCGATTTGCGGTGAGCGGTACGTTAATACCGTATCTCCATTGACTAAATGATGAACAATGGAGTCACCATATACGATCAATTCGGCTTTCACCCATTCATCCCATTTGAAAGTTGGCGAGGTAGAATTGATACAATGCCTTTCATCTATTTTACCCTCATAAACCACATCAGTTCCCGGAGAACACATATTGCCGGTAGGTCGGGCGACTCCTTCTTTTTCCTCAGCAAGCATCTGATATTCGACAGAAATCGGCCAATCTTGTTCCTTCAAAATCGATGCTGGGGATTGGGAATGAAACATAACCCCTGAATTGCGGTAGGTATAGCTCGCCGCATCTTTCAGCCATTGATCTGTAAATCGGTATTCCCATTTCAAATGAAAAGATGAAAACGGCTTCTCATAAAACAGGTGTCCGTATCGATCCTCAAAGGCTCCATAGTCGTCGTAATTGACCTCGATCGCACCATCTATAACTTTAAATGTATTGGCGTAATTCTCCCCTGACTCGTGATGGTGGATTTTGGGAATCCAGCCGTTTAGATCTTGCCCGTTAAAAAGTACTTGCCATTCGGACCCAGCCGAGACATCTTCTTTTTCGGCTTTTTGGCAGGAAATGAAAAGAAGGATGGCGAAGAAAGGAAGGATGGATTTCATGGAATTTTGGAGTTTAGTTTGGAAAATAGTGGTCTGTGAGGCTATAGCCTAGGGCTTTGGTCTCTTACCTTCATTATTCGATGTTCATCATTCGATATTCGATATTCAAAAACTTAAAATATCGAACACCGAAAGCAGAATGATGAATTTCGAAGTTTGGATTACTTAATGCGTCCAGTTATACCCATCCATCTGCTCCAGACATGCCTTGAGCAAAGCAATGGAATCTGCAATATCCTTTTTGTGCGCCATTTCGATCACCTGATGCAAGTGGCGGGTTGGGATGGAAATGGCTCCAGCGATCGCGCCTTGCTTCCCCATTCGCTGGACACCGGCAGTATCTGTCCCTCCGGCAGTCAGAATTTCGGGTTGCCATGAGATGGCTTCTTTTGCAGCCGTTTGCTTCATGAATTCCACCATTCGGTAATCGCAGATGGTCATGGCATCCATGATTTTGATTGCTGTCCCTTTGCCTAGCTCGGTGATCTTTTCATGTGCTGCAGCTCCGGGAACATCGAAGGCTATCGTCGTATCCAAAGCAATTCCAAAGTCAGGGTTGATGCTATGAGCTGCCACATTTGCGCCGCGAATACCCACTTCTTCCTGCACCGTGAAAGTGGCATAGACATCATAGGCAGGCTTATCCAATAGTTTCAATGTCTCTATCAAAATGAAAACAGCCACACGGTTATCGATTGATTTACAGTTGACACAGTCTCCCATTTCAATCAGTTCCCGATCACGGGTGACCGGATCGCCGATGGAAATATACTTTTCCACCTCTTCTTTAGACATACCCATATCGATGAAAAAATCTGTGGTCTTGGGGAGTTTAGCTCTTTCCTCCACTGACATCACATGAATAGGTTTACTTCCCATCACGCCTACCATGTCCTTTTTTCCATGCACAATCACCCGCTGGGCAGTTAATGTTTTGGGGTCAAATCCTCCCAATGTGTGAAATCTTAAAAATCCCTGCTCATCAATATGGGTAATAATGAACCCGATTTCATCCAAGTGAGCAGCAACCATAACGCGCTTCCCTTCAGGATTCCGGGTTCCCCGTTTAATGGCTATCACACTCCCAAGGTTATCAATACTCACTTCGTCTGCCAGTGGGGTGACTAATTCAATCACCAGATCTCTTACTCTTTTTTCAAATCCGGGTGCTCCTGGGATCTCACAGATTTGCTTTAATAAAGCGACATTTATTTCCATTTTTCTTTGAATTCATTTCTGCTCCAAATTAAACCTTTTGGCTTCAAAGCATTCTTCCATAAATGCAAAAAGGCGCAAAGATTGCTCTCTGCGCCTTTCCATATTTTCTTTTTTGAATGTTCCGGTATACGAACTGATCCAATCAAGACTCAGACTTTAATAAGCCCTGACAGTCTTTCCCTCCATGTAATTCACGAAAGCGCGATTTACAACTTGGGTTCCCCCTGTAGTTGGGTAATCTCCGGTAAAATACCAGTCCCCCAGGTGTTTGGGAATACATTTATGCAAGTTGTCGACAGTTTGAAATATCACTTTAACCACAGCATTGATCTCAGGCGTAGTTACAATTTCGGCGATTTTATCAGATATCTCTTCATCCGTAAAAGCATCATAAACCTCCTTCACGAAGTTTTCGGATGACATCGGGTTTTGCACACATGAATCGTAGACCCGATCAAGAACTTGTTCAATCTTCCGATCCCGAAGCAATCCAATGGCAGCACGGAAAGCAATAAAGTCCTTCATTCGTGACATATCTATTCCATAGCAATCCGGGAAGCGGATTTGCGGTGCTGAGGACACAATGATAATTCGTTTTGGGTTTAACTTATCCAAAGTCGTCAAGATGCTTTTCTCCAGGGTAGTACCCCTTACAATGCTGTCATCTATCACCACAAGTGTATCTACTCCCGGCTTGATCACCTCATAGGTGGTGTCATAAATATTGGCCACCATGGCATCACGATCTGTATCATTAGTGATGAAGGTCCTCAGCTTTACATCCTTGCTGACCAATTTTTCTACCCTCGGACGGAAATTGAGCAGGTCGTCTAAATCTCCGACGTGGGGCTTTCCTTCCAGAAACACCTCTCTTCGTTTTGCACTAAGGTAGTCTTCCAATCCTTCAATCATTCCCAAAAAGGCGGTCTCAGCCGTATTTGGAATATATGAGAAAACGGTGTTTTTCAGATCGAAATCGATCTCTTTGAGAATTTGGGGAATCAGGGCCTTCCCAAGATTTTTACGTTCTTGGTAAATATCCGGGTCCGTCCCCCTTGAAAAGTAAATACGCTCAAATGAGCAGGATTTTTTCTCTCTCGCTGGCATAATCTGCGATTCGGTGTACGAACCGTCTTTGTTGATTACAATGGCGTGACCGGGCTTAATTTCCTTAATTTCTTTGAAGTCAATATTAAATGCGGACTTAATCGCCGGCTTTTCCGAAGCAACCACCACTATCTCCTCATCTGCATAATAAAAGGCGGGGCGAATACCTGAGGGATCCCTAACGACAAAGGATGAACCGTTTCCGACCATTCCCGCCATTGCGTATCCACCGTCAAAATCTCGGCAGGATCTTTTCAGGATACGGACCACATCCAATTCATCTTCAATCAGTTGAGTGATTTGCTCGTTGCTGAATTGGTGTTTGTACTTATCGAAAATCCGCTGATTTTCTTCGTCCAAAAAGTGACCGACTTTTTCCATCACGGTGACAGTATCGGTTTTTTCTTTCGGGTGCTGTCCCAGTTGGACGAGTTTGCTAAAAAGTTCCTCGTTGTTTGTCATGTTGAAGTTGCCTGCCATGACGAGGTTTCGGCTTCTCCAGTTATTTTGTTTTAAAAAGGGGTGACAAGTTTCGATGCTGTTTTCCCCGTGTGTTCCGTAGCGAAGGTGACCAAGCCAAACTTCTCCGGTGAATGCAATGTTTTTTTTGAGCCATTCAGCATCTTCAAGAACCTTTTTACCACCGATCTTTTTGGCCTTTTTATACTTTGCGTTGATCTTATCGAAGATGAAATTAACGGCTGAGGCTTCTACAGATCGATACCTACTGATGTATCGGGTTCCCGGCTCGGTGTCTATTTTGACGTTGGCTACCCCCGCACCATCTTGACCCCGGTTGATCTGCTTTTGCATCAGCACATACATGCGCTTGGCTGCAAAAGCATTCGTGCCGTATTTGTCGATGTAATATTGAGGATGCTTACGGAGCCGAATCATGGCAATTCCGCATTCATGTTTGATGGCGTCACTCATGGAGAAAGGCGAATGTTCTTTTGGTGTGTCAAAGGTAGGTGTTTTCAAAAGATTTATTCCTGAATAAAAGTTCTGTTGTGAAGAATAATATATGGCAGGCTATTTATTGATAATTAAGTGACAGTTGCAAGAACAAATGTGTTCTATTCTCCCCAGCTAGGGGATTGACTACCCAAAATTCCTTAGTCAAGTTTCCACAAAAGGGCTTTCCTTGCCCCAAAAAAGCCTTGGCACAGCCTTAGCAGTAAGCTCATCAGAATCGGAAAACAAGTTTCCGGAATCAGAATCCAAATTCTGATTTTTATACTAAACCAAATTAAATAACACCATGAAAAAGATCATTTTAATGTCAGCTATGATGGTAGCAGGTGCTTCTTTTGTAACACCAACTATTGCCAAGGTGATTTCAAACCCAATGGAAATCACGCTGCAGGAAGAAAAAACTCAAATCAAACCTGATGAACTTCCAACTCCCGTAAAACTTACGATTGCAGGTGATGATACATTGAAAGAATTGACTCTTGCTGAAGCATGGCAGGTAAAAAAAGTCGACGGAGTCGTCCATTTCAAAGTCGCTTTTGATAATGGAACTGAAGACTTACTTTGGAAAACCTATGATGCAGAGGGCAACGAGATAAAAGAGTAAGTTGCTAATTCCCCTAATTTAAAAAGCACCGGACTCCAGTCTGGTGCTTTTTTTGTTTGATAAGCTAAAAAAATACTAGAGATGGCTCATATACTATTAGTTGAAGACGACCTGACGTATTCCAGAATTGTAAAGACTTTTTTGGAAAAAAATAATTTTGAGGTCACCACCACTGTAAAAGTAAAAGAGGCGCAGAACATCCTTAATTCTGCAAAATACGATCTGATCATCGCTGACTTCAGATTACCGGACGGTACCGGCATGGAACTTCTTCAATGGGCAAAGGCGAACTTCCCACAATTGCAAGTTATTCTCATTACCCATTATTCTGATATCCGTATTGCCATCAAGGCCATGAAACTCGGGGCATTTGAATACATCACCAAACCCATCAACCCGGATGAATTGCTAGCCACCGTCAAGGAGTCTCTGGCTCAAAAAACCGAATTAAAAAGCGAAACCGTACCTGAAAGACCGCATAAAATCTCCAAACCAAAATCTCACAATCCCTATGTACTTGGAGAATCACAAGAAGCTCAAAAACTGGAAAAACACATCCAACTTGTAGCACCGACGGATTTGAGTGTGTTGGTATTAGGCGAAACAGGTACAGGTAAGGAGTTGATCTCAAAACGGATTCATGAATTTTCGAACCGAAAAGAAGGACCTTTTGTAGCCATTGACTGTGGGGCTTTGCCCAAAGAACTAGCCGGAAGTGAATTATTCGGCCATGTCAAAGGAGCCTTCACCGGTGCATTGGACAATAAAACCGGACATTTTGAATCCGCAAACGGAGGCACCATTTTTCTGGACGAAATCGGGAATCTCAGCTATGAAGTTCAGATTCAGTTGCTAAGAGCTATTCAGGAGCGGAAAATCCGAAAAATCGGTGGAAACAAAGAAATAGAAATCGATGTGCGAATCATTGCTGCCACCAATGAAAATCTAATCTCCCAATCCGGTGAGGGCATTTTCAGAGAAGATTTGTATCATAGACTGAATGAATTCACACTTCATGCCATTGCTCTGCGAAACAGAAAAGCGGATTTAGAATATTTCGTAGGTGATTTTCTTAAAGAAAGCAATGAGCGACTCCAAAAATCGATAAAGAGTCTGAGTCCGGCTGTTTGGGATATTTTTTACAACTATGACTGGCCCGGAAATCTCCGTGAACTTCGAAACATCATCAAGCGGGCAGTACTGCTCTCCACCGGTGAAAAAATAGAAAAAGAGGCTTTACCGCTGGAGCTTTATGATTCCGCATTCTTACCGGAACGATCCACACAATCCGGCGCAACCTTCTCCTCCAACACCGGGGGTTCTGCTATAAATCAACCAGCTTCAGCTACGGACTATAAGTCTCAATGGAAAGAGCAAGAGAAGGAACTGATTCAAAAAGTGCTTCAAGACACACGGTTTAATAAGTCCAAAACCGCACGAATCTTGAACATGGATCGGAAAACCTTATACAGCAAAATCGAAAAATACGGCCTGGAGTGATCTCAGACCATTTCTGAAATTTTATCCTTCAGCGCCAGCAGGGTTCCCCGTGTTTCTGCGTCCAGCTGATTGAGCATTTCCTGAATGCCCTGTTGGTTGTTAAGTTTTAGGTTGTTTTCGATTTTGCGCGCAATAGGTCCGGCTTGGCTTTTGATTTGGCCCAGTCTACTCCCTAATTGATGGCAGATTTCGAGGATTTCAGACCAGCGATCATTCAGTCTTGCCCGTGTGATTTTTTGTAGATCTGTCTCGGTCTCGCGGATAAGATCACGGATAATATCGGCCAGTAATTCTTGATCTCCCATGCAAAATTTATCCAAATCGAAAAGGTTAACAACTTCAGCAGTAATTTCCACTTGGTCTAACTCCTGATCGGCAACCTTCAAACGATCCGGGAAAAAATTACCGAGAACCGAAATAAGCTTTTTCTCCTGAAATGGCTTCAAAATCAATTCATCAAAGCCTTCTGCAACCAGTCGCTCTTTCTCCTCCACAAAGACATTTGCAGTCATAGCCAACAGCGGCAATTTTAGGAATTTGGGGAAATTCCGGATTGATTTTGCCACATCAAATCCTGAAAATTCAGGCATCTGTATATCGATCATGGCCAAATCCAAAGCTATTGGTTCAAAATCATCCCTAAAAAAGCGACCTCCCGGAAAAGAAATCACATTGGCTCCGAAATAGCGCAATACCGTCTCCAAATACTTCAGGCCAACCCGATCATCATCGATTACCATAATATTCAATCCTGACAAGTCAATGAATTTGCCTTCTGCGGGGATTTCCGGGATAATCTGGACAGGGCTCAATTCCATAGGAATTACGATCCTCATCGTGGTCCCGATACCCGGGACGCTTTCAGCATTGAGTTCCCCTTCCATCAGGGTAACCAAGCGCTGAACGATCGCCAAGCCCAAGCCAGTTCCTCCAAATTTCCTGGAAATCGAAGCATCCGCCTGATCAAATTCCCGGAAAACTTTGACAAGCTCCTCCGGATTCATCCCGATACCTGAATCCTGAATGCTGATCTCCAGTTGATTTTCCGCCCATTTCACACCAACTTCTACTTTTCCTTCCTGAGTAAATTTGAATGCATTGCTCAGGAGGTTATTCATCACCTGTTTGATTCTTAAGGCATCACCAACTAGCCATTGCGCATCAGGCAGTTCCAAATCCCATAAAAATTCCAGCTTTTTGTCTTTTGCTGTCAACTCAAAGAAACTCTGAATTGCCCCAAAAAGCTCCAATGGGTCAAATGGGTATTTTTCCAACTTTAGCTTTCCTGCTTCCAACTTTGAAAAATCAAGAATGTCATCGACTATCTCCATCAGGGTATCGGAGGCAAAACCGATCATTTTCAAATGTGACTGCTGATTTGATTCCAGGGATGACTTTTCCAAAATCGCTCTGTAACCCTGAATTACGTGCAATGGATTACGGATTTCATGGCTCATGTTGGCCAAAAATTCCTGTTTGGATTTCGCCAATTGATCCGACTTCCTTCGGGATACCTCTAAATCTTCCTGGTAAGTTTTGTTGATGTTGATTTCCTTCAGAATAGAGAGTACAAGAAAAGCGGTTCCTAAAACCGCAATAATTACCACGATAATCAAGAAAAAAGTAACATCGAAGACGAGCCCCGAGGCCTGTTCACTTTGCTCATTCGATGCCAAAATCGCTTTGGATTGAAGATCTGCAATCAACGTTTGGATTGTGATTCCAATTTCATTTTGTTTTTGGGAAAGTGAGGCTTCCAAAGTGGCCAATTTTTGTCGCTGGAAAGTCTCCTCTTTGTAAATCTTGTTGATCACTCCCCGCAAGGAATACAATACACTGTCCAAATTTTCAGTTTGCGAGGATTGCAAGAAGTTTTGTGCATTCTCATCCCGCAGTTTTTTCAGATAGGTGATCAAACGATCCTCGTCTCTGGAAATAATCCCTTTCCTCAGCTCCTGACGGCTGTTAGTTTGTTCCTTAAGTTCGTTGTATATAAATTTTTTAGGGTTCAATTCCCTCAATGGCCTATATTCCAGATTTTGAGCACGGCGGCGGATTCCAATTTCCACCTTGTTGAGTGCTTCCTGAGAAAAATTCCGGGTGTCAAGATTCCTTTTGACTTCATACAAGTCTACAAAGCCATTGATCAGAACAGCGAGATTATCTCTGATGATTTGAACACTTTGCTTTTCCAAGGTATCGACAGCCAAGGTATCAAGCTGGTCAAGCTTAATCTGAAGCTGAGCGATTGTGGAGTCATTGACACGGGCATCTGTCCTTAGGTTATCTCCTCCAACACGGGTGATTCTAAAAATCTCAGATTGAAGGTTATTCAGGAGTTCCAACTTTTTGTTGGGCTGTGCCAACTGTCTGACGGAATCCTCTAATTGATTTAGGGTATAATAAGTCAGGCCCGCAACACTAACGAGAATAAACGTAGCCAAAAAAAATCCGGCGGCTACTTTCTTTCCAGTAGAAATAATTGATTTAAAGGGCTTCATACATTTAGGTAGGAACCCTCAATTATTCAATAATTATTCCAAGCTTGTCAAAACTTCAATAAAACATACCCTTGGGGAACGTAGGTAGTGATGGTAGTCAAGGCAGAATGTGCAATCGTAACTCCCGGCCAAAGGTCTGCAGTTTTAAGATTCCGAGCGATCAGAGATTGTCCACAGACATAAACATCCGCTCCAGCTTCTTTCAAAGCCTCATAAACTTTAAGATTAGGGTTGGCTACTTCAAACTTTTTTTGATAATTCTCATCATTGAGCAAGGTGAAAATTGCGCCGCCATGAATGATGACTTTCACTTTCATTTTATCCTTTGGCACTCCCGCAAGTCCGTGAAGATTCATCATTCGTGCGACATTGTCCACCCAGCGGGAGATCTCTTTGTTGTCTTCAGCGGCTGAAGTAAGGTCTACAATAATTTTATATTCCAAAGATGGATCAGGCCGTTCTTTTGCATCAGCTATTTCATAAATTCCTCCAAAACCATTGACAATAGGAAATTGGGGAGTCTGGGCTTGAGATAGTACAGCAAGGAAAAGGGAAAAAACGAATAACGTGAATTTAAGGATTGTTCGCATCAGGAAGAATTTTGGCGAAAAGTAACTAAAAATCAAACTTCAAAAAGTCCGTTAGTAAAAAAAGCCTAACCGAAGAACGATTAGGCTTTGTGCGCACGAGAAGATTCGAACTTCCACACCCGTAAGGGCACCACCCCCTCAAAGTGGCGTGTCTACCAATTTCACCACGTGCGCGGTTAGGGTCTGCAAAAGTAGAAATCCAAGCCAATTGAAACAAACAGGAATCAGGGATTTCTTTACTTTTTTTCCAATTTATCCAAAAACCTTCTTTTCAGCTGATTGAAGCGTGTTGTAAAGCAGCGCTGCGATGGTCATAGGTCCTACTCCACCGGGAACTGGTGTAATTGCTGCTGCTTTTTCTGCTACTTCATCAAATTTCACATCTCCGATCAATCGGAACCCTGACTTCTTGGAAGCGTCTTGGATGCGGTGAATTCCCACATCAATCACCACAGCACCTGGCTTCACCATATCCGCAGTTACAAATTCAGGCTTTCCAATCGCTACTATTAAAATATCGGCAGATCGGCAGATTTCAGGAAGATTTTGAGTTTTGCTGTGAGTCAGGGTCACCGTGGCATTTCCGGGATAGCCATTTCTGGCCATCAAGATACTCATCGGGCTGCCCACAATATGGCTTCGACCAATGACTACGCAGTGTTTGCCGGCAGTTTCGATCTCATATCTTTTCAATAATTCCACAATCCCGTAGGGAGTTGCAGCTACATAGGCAGGCCAATTCAAAGTCATCCGACCAACGTTTGCCGGGGTGAACCCATCGACATCTTTTTCTGGCCTGATTTTATTGGTGACTTTGTCAACGGAAATATGCTTGGGAAGCGGCAGTTGAACAATCAATCCGTCGATATCCGGGTTATTGTTGATGTCCTCCACCATGTTTAGGAGATCCTCCTCAGTTACATCAGATTCCAGACGGACTAGCGTGGATTTGAAGCCCACTTCTTCACAGGCTTTTACTTTTGCACCTACATAGGTTTGGCTTGCCCCATCACTTCCCACCAACACCGCCGCCAAATGTGGGGTTTTTCCACCCCCTGCTCTTATTTCAGCTACACGGACTGCGATTTCTGACTTGATTTCTTGAGCGGTTTGTTTTCCGTCGATGATTGTAGGCATATTTATCTTTTAAGTTTTAATTTAAAATGCGAAGTACGAAATACGAAATACGGCCCAAGTCCTCTTACAACCTCATTTCGGGAAATTGGAGCGGGCAGTTTTTAAACTTGCTACAAAAATTGAAATCAATTCATCTACTTCTTTGAGCAGTTGATCAAATTCAATTCTCAAAGATTCGTCATGATTGAATTTCTGAAGGAGTTCCAAGAAAAATTGACTTTCATCAGCCTCTTCTTCCACAATCTTTAATTTATTTATAAAATCAGCATTTGACTTTGCTCTCATTGCAGCTCGATAATTTGCAGCTATCGAACTTGAGCACCTAAGCAACTGATTAACATAATTATTGTACTCCCGCGAATGCGGGATTTTCGAACAAAGAAGCCAAACATCAATAGCGAATTTTTTGGTTCGATCTTTTAATGCTTGGCTCATTTTACAATTTCAGGTCTGAAGTTCTTAAATCTCGTTATTCGTACCTCGTATCTCGTACCTCGTATTTCGTATTTCTTAATTCAGATTAGTCCAGCTTCAACACTGCCATAAACGCCTCCTGAGGGATCTCGACGTTGCCGACTTGTCTCATTCGCTTCTTTCCTTTTTTCTGCTTTTCGAGGAGTTTACGCTTACGCGAAATATCACCCCCGTAGCATTTTGCCAATACGTTTTTACGCATGGCCTTTACGGTTTCTCTGGCAATGATCTTCTGACCAATAGCCGCCTGGATGGCGATTTCAAACATTTGTCTTGGAACCAAATCCTTCAGTTTCTCACAAAGTCTTCTGCCCCAATCGTATGCTTTATCCCGGTGAACTACTGCGGACAAGGCGTCAACCGGCTCCGCGTTAAGCATCACATCCAATCGCACCATGTTGGAAATCCGGTATCCGATCAACTCATAATCCAGCGAAGCGTAGCCTCTTGAGATTGTTTTCAGCTTGTCAAAGAAATCAAAAACAATCTCAGCCAAAGGCATATCAAAAGAAAGTTCTACGCGCTCAGCAGTGAGATAAACCTGATTCTTGATCAGCCCACGCTTATCCATACATAGAGTAATCACTGCTCCGACATATTCTGATGCGGTAATGATGGAAGCTTTTACATAAGGCTCTTCGATATGTTTCATCCGCGAAGGATCAGGCATATCAGAGGGCGCATTGATGAGCTGATAGGTATCGTTGGTCATGAGGGCTTTGAACTGCACCGAGGGAACAGTGGTGATCACCGTCATGTCGAATTCACGCTCCAGACGCTCCTGAATGATCTCCATGTGGAGCATTCCCAAGAATCCGCAACGAAATCCAAAGCCCAAAGCCATGGAAGTTTCAGGTTCCCAAACCAACGATGCATCATTTAATTGGAGTTTCTCCATCGAGTAGCGAAGCTCCTCATAGTCGGTGGTCTCAACCGGGTAAATCCCGGCAAAAACCATCGGTTTTACGTTTTCAAAACCTTGAATTGCAGCCTCGCAAGGACGTTTGACATGGGTAATCGTATCACCCACTTTGATTTCCTTAGCCACCTTCACTCCGGAGATCAGGTAGCCTACGTTACCGGCACTCATGGTTTGCTGCGGAATTTGGTTCAATCCCAAAATCCCGATTTCATCAGCCTCGTATTCCTTGCCCGTGTTGACAAATTTGATTTTATCTCCTTTGCTGAAGGTGCCATTGAATATCCTAAAAATCACCTCGACACCGCGGAAGGGATTGTACACTGAATCAAAAATCATCGCCTGAAGTGGTGCGTCCGGATCACCTTTTGGAGCCGGTATTCTGTTGACCACAGCTTTGAGAATGTCCTCAATACCCAAACCTGCTTTGCCGGAGGCCAAAATAATATCTTCTCTTTTACAACCGATCAGATCAATCACCTCATCAGCGACAGTTTCGGGATCTGCACCGGGTAAATCTATTTTATTCAAAACAGGGATGATTTCCAAATCATGGTTCAGTGCCAAATAAAGATTTGAAATCGTCTGGGCTTCCACCCCTTGCGAAGCATCCACAATCAAAAGTGCGCCTTCACACGCTGCAATTGACCGGGAGACCTCATAGGAAAAATCAACGTGTCCGGGCGTGTCAATCAGGTTGAGGATGTATTCCTCGCCTTCGTAGGAGTATTTCATTTGGATCGCATGAGACTTAATCGTGATACCACGCTCTCGTTCCAAATCCATGTTATCCAACAACTGGTTTTGCATATCCCGGTCTGAAACCGTGTTTGTTGTCTGCAATAACCTATCCGCCAATGTACTCTTCCCATGATCGATATGGGCGATGATACAGAAATTTCTTATGTTTTTCATAGCTATTCGTGTCGCAAAAGTAGTGAAAAAGGGGGATGATTAGTCTATCCGTTTCAGTGTTTGCATCAAATACACTTTGTTAAAATAATTTGTTGGGAAAAGGGAAAATGAGAAAGATCTTCGGTCAAATACAATGGAAATACTTTTTGCTGCGCAGAAGGAAATACACCTATGCTGAAATAACTTAAAGTGAAATACAATGGAAATAGATTTTGCTTCGCAAAAGAAATACGCCTACGGCGAAATAAAGTGAACCAAATGGATTTAGGCTTGCTACTTCGCTATGCCTATTTCACCGAGTACAGCGAGGTATATCTCTATTGTATTTCCATCATATTTCAACAGTTTTTCTACCGTAATTCCATTGTTTTCTACCTTTACCTCGCAAAAAACCAATTCCATGCAATTCATAGCCGAAAAGAAAAAAATCCAAAACATCGGAGAATACCTGATCTACATGTATCAAATGGAAGATTTGATTCGCTCCTATCAGGGAAATATGGATGAGATCCGACAATATGTGATTTCCCATTATCCGGTGTCGGAAGAAGAGAAACATGAAATTTCAACCTGGTTTGAAGGGATTCTGAACAAGATGCGGGCGGAGAAATCCCTGGAGCAAGGACATTTGAATGAGCTGAAAGATTTGGTGGAAACCCTCGCCCATATCCATTGGAAACTCCTGAAAACGGACAAAACCTATTTCGAAACCTACTCCAAGGCAAAGCCCTATATTCTGAAAGCGATAATCAACTCAGCCAATGAAAATCCGGGCAACGAAATTCAGATCTGCCTCAACGGCATCTATGGACTTTTGCTTTGTAGGCTTTTAGGCAGAAAAGTACCGAACGAGCAAGTGAAAGCTGCAGAAGCTTTTGGAGATGTACTCAGCTTATTGAATTTTCATTACCAACAACGAATTTTTATGTCGCCAAATTGAGGTGATTGTAAGATTGGAAAATTTGAAAATAAAAAAATTGAAAGGTTTCCTATCTCAGGGAATGAAAATCAACATTTTCTTTTCCATTGAATTGGCATTTAATGTTTTGCTGATTTTTGAGGCAATGAGTCTGATTTTTCTTTTCCCTGATTCCGTGGCAGATTCTGTCGGCAAGCAGTTTGAAATCATTTCATTGATTTTACTGCGGGATGCATTCAAGGAATTCGGCCACTATTTAGGAGATGTCAATATATCTGGTTTTTTTCTTTGTCCTGATCGGGTTTTATGACCTGTTCAGCGCCTGAGAAAATCAGACATTCATCTCCAGTGTCAAGCTTTTTTATAACCTGTTGATATTTAAGGATGTATTTATATTGCTTTTTTCCTTACACTACACAATCAAATATTTGAATCTGTTCCGGTATTCATCCTTTGCTTTAGCCACAATTTCCCTTCGTCTTACCTTGTCTGCACCTGCCTATTTCAATGTACTTTTGGCAGTGATCGCAGGCTTGATGGTACTATTGGTGACTTACATTTACAACTACCTATTGGCAAAGGAGGACGCAGCAAAAGACTTGGTCTCAGTATAACTTAGGCATGAAGCCTGGACTTTTTGAAAAATGTATTGCCCCTGATCAGATTAATTGGTTGGCCTTGGACTAATTTTTATATTTTTCTGAATCAATCCAACTGAATTTCTTCGAAACCCTTCATGATCACGAGTTCTACTACAGAAAATATCCAAGAAAAATTACCCAGAAATCTGGGACTGTGGGGAATCTGGATGTTGGTCGTGAATGGATTGATCGGAGCCGGGATTTTTGGGCTTCCCAGCGGAGCAGCAGCACTGGCCGGAGAATACAGCATTTTAGTCTATGGTTTTTGCGCCTTGTTGATTCTTCCGGTGATTCTTTGTTTTGCGGAATTGGGGAGTTATTTCCGAGGAACGGGAGGTCCCATCAAATACGGGACCTTGGCCTTTGGCTCATTTATAGGTTTTCAGGGGGGGTGGCTATATTATTTAGCCCGACTGATTTCCTTTTCAGCCAATACAGTTTTACTCACTGACAGCATTGCCTATTTCATTCCGGCAGCCGCCGAAAGCTTGGGTCGGTTGATTTCTCTGGCGCTCATTTGCCTTGCATTGAGTTTGGTGAATGTGCTTGGATCAGTTGAGTCGATCCGTTCGATGACTGTATTTACCATTGTCAAATTCGCGGTTTTGATTCTGCTGCCCTTGGGAGGATTTATCCTTTTGGGTGCTGAGGTGATTCCGCGCTTTGACACTCCTGTTCCGCCATTTTCAGATTTGGGAAGTGCAGCTTTGTTATTGATCTATGCTTTTGTGGGGTTTGAGGGTGCTGTGGTACCCGCTGGCGAAGCAAAGCGTCCCGAGCGGGACATGCCTTTGGGACTATTGCTTGGACTTGGGGTTGTGGCCATCTTGTACATGGTAATCCAACTGGTAACCCAGGCCGCCGTTCCAAATTTGGCAGATTCCAAAACGCCATTGCTTGATGCATCGGCAGCACTTTTTGGAAATACCGGAGCAGTGATTTTGATGATCGGCGTGGCCGCATCGGTGATTGCAAATTTGCTGGGATCGATGTTCTCCTCCACACGGCTGACTTACGCGCTTTCCCTGGATAAATCCCTTCCAAAATGGTTTGGTGAAGTCCATCCCAAATTCCTGACACCCGCCAATTCTGTGATTTTCTTTGGCGTTTCAGCCTTTTTGCTTTCAGCCTTCGGTTCATTTACCGTATTGGCGGCAATGACTGTTTTATCCCGGCTATTCCTGTACATTATGAGCTGCGCCGCTATTCCCAGGTTGAGATCCAGATTTGAAGGGGAAGGAAGATTTATTCTTAAGGGAGGTTATATTATCCCTGTTTTGGGAATTTTTGCTTGCTTATGGCTGATGCTTCAAGTCAGTGAGCGCTCTATCTGGATGACAGCTTTATTTATTGCAATTGGATCGGGACTGTATTGGTTGGGTAGAAAAAGAAATACCTGACCATAATTGTTTGCTCATTTTTAAAAACCAGGTCTCTCTGGTTTTAGGCTATGTCGGAGAATTTGACAAAGAATATAAGTCATCCCGATACCTGGGAACAGGGAGGGAAGATTGAAACTTTCAATAATCAATGGAAATAACCTAATTTTTTTTTCTTGTTTCGATTAAAATCAATATAGGTAAAGCACAATTTTGTGGAAAACTTTACCTCTGTAAAAACAAAAAATACCCAGTACTGGGTATTTTTAAGAAAGGTCAACGCTGTACATTTGATCAGGGTGATTAAGCAACTTTTCTCAGGATTTTTACTAGAAAATTTTAAAGGGACTTTTTTCAGCACTTTTACCTCCCTTTTATTTTAGCTCTCGACAATATAGAAGAGCTTGTTTCAGAGGCTTTGAAGGAAATATTTTGATTTTTTTTTAACGAAGCTGATTAATTGTTTCCGGAAGTAATTTCGGGAGTTTTTGAAAAGTGTTATCCGAAAATTTCGGATAACACTTTTTTTATGAAAGCAGCAGATTCAACCCGAAATATGCATTAGCAATTCTACGCCACGGCGCACAAGTTATTGCGGCCAGTAATTGCTTCAAAATCAGTCACTACGTTGCTGGTTTCGACTTCACCATATCCGCCGCGGCGGACTCAGTCTCCAAACAGCCTGATTTTATTGCATTTACTGTCCTCATAACGAAACCTAATGGATAGTCCGGGTTGAATGATCCTTAATAAAATCTTACCTCACAGTCAGGATGACTTGCCTTAAAAGAAGCGACTGCTCGGCTATTGAGGTTGGTATTAAAGCAAGACAATTTTTTAAGGTTTGGAAGTCCAAAAATCGGCTTTAAGCTCCTGAGATTTGTACTCGCAACATCCAATTCTTCAAGGGCTCTTAGCGACTCAAGTCCCTTAAGCGTCTTTAAATTTGTGCCTGAAATATTAAGTTTTTTCAACTCGATCAGATTGCTTATCGGTACCAAACCTTCAATTCCTGTATTGGACAGATCCAATTCCTCAAGTAAAGAAAGTCCAGACAATGGCAGAAAATCAGTAACCGCTACCTGTGACAGTTTAAGTTTGGTGAGAAGATTCATCGCACTCAAAGGAGCAACAGAAGATATGGGGGCATCAAAGACTTCCAGTCTTCTTAGATTCACAAAAACAGCGAGTGGAGTTAGGTCTGGAATACCCACACTTCGAAGGCTAAGTTCGGAACTGGCCGAAAGCAAGTGAAGCTGTTCAGTGTTTGGATTTTCGGGAAGAGAAAACTGTTTCCTGAAAACTGTCTCCCATTGCGCATCAAGACTACTCCACCATGAATTGAGCTCGTCTGTCCTGTAGACGACATTGATGTCTGGTCTTTGGATCAATAGGTTTGGGATCTCACTTTGATCAAAGGCAGCACCATTCACATTCAAAAAAGTCAATCTTGGTAAAGAAGTGACAGATAAGATGCTTTGAACAGGACTAAACTCAAGATCGATGAATTCCAAAAGATCATTTTCACGTAGTACAGACAAATCTTCAACTGAAGTATTTTTTCCTTCCAATTTCACCAATGTCCTTACCTCGCTCAGAGGTAACAAGTCAGAAATCGGGTTGTTGGAAATTTTGAGTCTGGCCAAATTGACAAATCTCGTTATCGGAATCAGGTTATCGATTTGGGCGCTATCAAGGTCTAATTCTGTCACCGTGACGGCTTGGGTAAGTGTTTCAATTCCCGGTGAGTCAGTAGTGATCAGGGGATTGTTTTGCTTGAGTGCAGTTCTCCATTCCTCCGAGAGACTTGACCACCAACTTTCCAGATCTTTGACATGGTGAATCAATAGTATCCGGGGATTTTTACGAACAAATGCATCAGCAGCTAGAGGAGTAAGCTTAGTCTCGTCTGCAGCGATTTTTTTAAGGTTAGGATGAGATTCAAGCGGAGAAATATCTGCTACTCCACTTCCCGTAATATCCAATGATTCCAAATTCTCAAGACCTGCCAAAGGAGTAACATCCTGAATGTTAGTTTGGGATAAATCGAGGAATTTCAATGATGTAAGTCCTGCCAGTGCAGAGAAATTGATGATATAATTCCCTCCTAAAGTGAGGCTTTCCAGGTTTTTCAGCTCCTTGATATTTTCAGCATTGTTGAAGCCGGATTCAGCAAGATTGAGTTGAGTCAGGTTTTTAAATTCATTGAGAACAGCAAAACTGAGAATAGGTGTTTTTTGGACTTTCAGCGAAACCAAGCCTTTCAGGTTCAGCAGCTGTGAGATATCTTCAATTTGAGTATTTGAGATATCCAGGTGTTTGAGTCGATCAGAGTATTTGATAAACTGAATATCCTTGGTAGCGGTATTTGAAATATTGAGACTTTCCAGAAAGGTCACATTGGAGATCGGACCAAGATCGGTTATTCTGGAGTTTGATAAATTGATGACTTTTAAGTCCCGCAGTTCGGAGAGCGGACTCAGGGTAACGATTCTGTTATTCCCTGAAATATCCAGAGAATCTATACTGACAAACCGGTAAAACCATTCCAGATTTGCGGTATCACGTTCTGTAAGGCTGAATTTGGTCCGGAAAAAAGATTTCCATGGCGCATCCAAGGCTCCCCACCAAGCCGTCAATTCCTGATCCCGGCTAACTTTAGTGGTGTAAACACTCACGATTTTAAGCTCCTGGGATTTTTCGTTTAGGTTAATTTCCACAAAACGGGGTTTGGTATTGGTCACTTTTTCCCCGGAAAGGGCTGTGGCAGTGATTGTCCTGTCTAAGGATGCCAAAAAATAGATGTCTCCGTTTTCTTTTTGGGCAGGCTTTACCTCACGGATTTTAAAATTAAACTCGATGTTCTTGTAAAAGAACTCAATGTCTTTGAGATAGGCCGTGACATCTTTATTGGTAACGACCTTTCGATCCAGGAGCAAATCGTCTTCCACCTGGACTTTTTCGTCTCTGAAAATTTTGAGGTAGCTCTCACGTATGATCACGTCCTTGTCCCGAGGCGAAGTCTGCGCGCTACCTACCGTGTTCAATAGGTATTCAAGAAACCTGACTTGATCTTCTACTTTAGTTGATAATTCTTTTATCTGCTCCTTGCTGTATCCCTTGATTGTTTGGGCACTTATTGACAGGGAAAGTAAGAAGAGTAAGCTTGTAAAGAGAAAGTATTTACTCCTGATCATAGATGTATTTAAGAATAGTCTCCTTATCGCCCGGACCAAGTCTGACCAAATTGGAAATCAACCAGCCTGTATTAAATCCAGGTCTATTGAATTGATTGACTTCGAAATACCAGCCTTGAATTTGAAAGAAGTGAAATTTCAAACCTGTGACGGTAACGAAACGAAGATTGTTTTGCTTCATTTCATACAAGAAGATTGCCAGATAATCCGGCTTGTAAGAGGTAGGGGTAAAAGATTCCGGTGAATTGGAGTCCTGAAATGCCCTTCTGAGGTTCATAAACCCTAATTCGTGACTGAGAGGGTGAAGGAAATCTTTTTTATCGCCGACAGGTTTGTTGAATAAATTCTTGAAGGGCTCAAACTTTACTTGGTCTATTACCCACTCATAGCCCAGTCCTTCGGGTTGAATTTTCATAAACAGGGTCGCCTTTTCCTTTTTTCCCTTGAAAATAAAATCAGTTTCTACTTCTGCATACCAACCCTCCCTGTGGAACACCAAGTAATTTGGATAGACTTCAGAGAGTGCATTCTGAATAAACTGATTTTTAAGATCGGGGGAAACCGAGGAAGTTTGATTGTCGAAAAGGATGTTTAAAAACCCTTTTCTCAGCGGAATATTTCTATAAAGCGGATCTCCCGGATAGAATCGGACTGTACCGTCTATGGACTCCTCTCCGTTGAATCGTCTAAAAAATTGATTGAGTTGCTTGGTTGAAGCGGCAAATCTGCCATCATCCTTAATAGTTCCGGGGCTGCCTAGGCCTTGCCCCGGAACATTAGCGATGATTGCGATAAAAAACGCAAAAATCAGAAAGGTTTTTCTCATGCGGAGGTTTCGGTCACTCTTACGTCTCCGAGCATGACATCCCAAAATTCAATCGTACGACCTGCAATTTGGGTTTGCTTTTTCTCAACGTAGATCGTAATGTCTTTTTTGGTTGTGTCTTTATAGTTCATGCCAGTTTCAATAGACGTCCCTTCAAAACGCTGATAGATGGTGATCACTCCAACAAAACGTCCATCGGGCTGTCTTTCGAGGTCAGAAATGTACTGAATATCGTACCAGGTGATATTCACGCGGTCATAATTGAGTGCCATCAGTCTTTCGAAGTATCTTCTTATTTTATAGTAAGCGATTTCCTGCGTGTTGATAGAAGAAACTCCCATTTCTGCTCCGGGAGCAAAAAGCTCCTCAGCTCTATCCATAACGCGGTTTGCTTCTGAGAATTGTGTCTCCTTGCTTCCGATAATGGAAATGTATTTAGAAAGATCCTTCACTTTTTCCAAAGCGAGTGAATCAATCGCCTGCTTACGAGCCGGGCTGATATTGTCCTGTGCTGTCGCCACCAATGAGGCGGAGAGGAATAATCCCAGGAAGAGTAGTAATTTATTATTCATGTCAATTTAGATTTGCTTGGTGATGGTTATTTTCTTCTCAATTCCAATTCAGACACTTTACCATTTGCATCCATTCTGATATCAGAGATGTAATTGAGGTTTTTCTTGGTGTCTTTCAGGTATTCTAGATACTTCTTGATTGTGGTAGGCTCATCGTAATCCTTGATTCCATTTTCTTCGTGGATAACGATCAATACGGGAGTCTCCTGATTTGAGAACATTGCTAACGTTTCCTGAATGGATTGGTTTGCTGAATTCGCGCTGCTGGCTCTGGCTACCGAATTGAAATAATTTTCAAGTTTTTCGGCTGCAATCTCTTCCGCTGATCTGGTAGCAGCAGGTGCTGGAGGTGGAGTTTGGACTTGCTCAACAGGCGCTGGAGCTGGTGCGGTTTGGACGGCTTTCTTTTTACTCTTACAAGCACCCATGGCCAGCAAGGCAAATAAAGCCAAGACTAGAGTTTTTCTGAGTGAAAAGGCGAACATTGACTGTTTCATCATTTTAATAAATTAAGTTTTTAATAATTTAATTTTCAAGTGCCGAATTGGGCGACAAAGGTGGCCGCAAAATAAAGAAAAACTCAGCATATTAATGCAAAGCTCATTCCAATCCTTGAATATAATTACAAATAGAATTAACAATTTTTAATTTCAAAGTAATAAGTACGCATACATGATCTGTGATATTGAATTTTGATTATCCGCAATCCTGCCAGTAAGAAAGATTAGGCTATATAAAGTTGAGGTCAAATCGTCCACAGACGACTGTCAACTGTCCACAGCTCGTTTTTTGGAACTTCAAACCTTATTTTATTTTGCTACTGGCAAGAAAGCGGACATACATATATTGAAATTATCGAAGGTCTAGAAGTCAACCTAAGTTTATTAGATGGCAAGAAGATAGGTCATTGAAAAATGGGATGTCCTCAAATTAACCTTGTTCGGGATTCAGGATAAAGGATTATCCGAAACAATCCGGCTGCGGTGGAAAATGAGGCTGTGGTATGGTATTTTATTACGCTTTAAGATTTGATGCATCAACCAAGTAAATCTTCAGGCTTCAATTGATAGCAGTGCTCATGGAGTTTGAAGCCCAGTTTTTGATAAAAAGGTTCGGCATCCTCAGCCGCAAACAGTATCAGCCGGGCATCGGGGGCTAAGCTGCGGGTGAATTGAAGGATTTCCCTCCCGATACCTTTTCCCTGATACGCTTTGGCGACAGCCAAATCTGCAATAAAGCAACGATAGCAAAAGTCAGAAAGGCCTCGAAGCACCCCGACCAATTGATTTTTTTCTCGTGCAGTGACCAGGAGGTTTGAACTTTCTATCATCCGACGCAAATGATCGGAATCATGCATGGGGCGTCGTTTCCCCAAACCAGAGTCATTGAGAATGAAAATGTATTCTTCAAGACTTAAATTCTTTTCTACCTGGAACGAAACCATATATTTTGAGAAATAGAAACCAAGATTATGACCGTAGAAATTGGATTTAGCAGGCAAAGCAGCCAATCATTTAACGAGAACCATAAGTTGGGAAAAATCCGTCCAAAATCCGAGGACGCAGGAATTTCCAGAGACGAAAAAAATGCCGATCCCAAAGCCCTCTCTGAAGCAATCGAATATCGGAATGTGCGAAAAACACGGCTTAAAAATCAAAGTCTGATGATCCTTGGACTTGTAATTTTAACTGCCATTATCCTGGGCTATTTGTTTTTTGATTAATTCAATACGTCCTGCAAGTCGGTCCGCTTCCTGAACGTGGCTTTTGCAAAAGGGCAAAGGGGAATTACTTTGATCTCTTCCCTTCGGACAAATTCGACCAGTGCTTCAAATAATATGACACCGACCCCCTGCCCCTTCAGGCTTTCATCCACTTCGGTGTGTTCGATGATCATTTTCTTTGTGCCTGCCATGACATAGACCATCTCTGCCAGACGCTTGGTCTCCTCTCCGATAAAAAAAGATCCCCTGATTTTGTCGGTATGGTGTTGGATTTCCATAGGCCTGAGAAGGTTATTGGTTAATTAGTTAATGGTTAAGAGCAGGCAGGTGATAAATCCTCCTGCGGCGGACAGGTTTCTAATACTGAAGTATGGGGAAATGTCTTAGTTGTACCCCCCGACCCTCCCGATCCGCCGCGGAGGACGGGACAGGCTCTCAAGGGGGAGGATAGGCAGTGCCAAATAATTATAATTAGAAAAAATCAAATTTGGAATTGTTTAATAATGAACACCGAACGCAGAACGTCGAATGATGAAGTAATTGGTGTCACGCTTCTTGGATCTTGCTTCTTGCATTAATTTCTCAACCAATCGTCCTTCCCTTCACTAAGCGATCATACTCCTCGTCATTCGGCTCCCAAAGTTCGATGCTGTGACCATCCGGATCCAGGATGTGAACAAACTTTCCGTATTCGACCGTTTCGATTTCGTCTAAGATTGTAACACCTTCCGATTTCAGTTCTGCCAGCAATTCCACCAGATTTTCCACCCGGTAGTTGATCATAAAGTCCTTTTCGGATGGTTTGAAATAGGTGGTATCCTCCTTCATCGGAGACCATTGGGAAAAGCCCTTTTGATCGGGATTTTCACTGCTTCTCCATTCAAAAGCTGTCCCATAGTTGTCGGTATTCAAACCCAAGTGATTTTGATACCAGGACTTTGTGGCATTGGGATCTTTGACTTTGAAGAATATTCCGCCAATACCGGTGACTCGTTTTTTCATGTGTTTATAATTTGATTTTTATTTGCCACATGGAATGCCCTTTGATAATCATCCCCCTGTGTGAGAATCTTTCTCATGGGCATTTCATCTGTTTATAATTTGATTTTATTGGTCAGATGCCCGCCTGTATTCGGACAGGGAATCTCGCAAGTTTGATAATCATTCCAGTGTGTGACTTTTTAGTCATGCCTGTCTGCTACAGGCAGGCTCGATTTCATTTGAATGCTTTTGACATAAGTTCAAACAATCTACAAATTGAATTTTAGAGTGAAATATAAAAGTCAAAAAAATAGCCGCCAGAAAAATTCTGGAGGCTATTGCGATACAAAGCAAGTTTTCTTAAAATCTTACCTTTTAATCAGTCGCTCGGTCATGATGATATATCCGATTTTGACCTGCACCATATACATGCCCGGAGCCAAACCGTTTAAGTCTAAGGTTTGAATGAAGGTCGATCCACGATAAATGGTGTCCTCGATTACCATTCGGCCTACGGCATCAAATACTTGGATTTCAACTTCGGCACCCTCGTCCAAATCGACCATTATATTGGTTTCGTTTTGAGCAGGGTTGGGATATAGGATGAATTGATTTGGTCCTACCTCCCGGGTTAGTACGATGTCCTTGCTGATGGTCTGACCTGCCCGATCCGTACTGAAGACGGTAAATTTCATTTGAGCGGCTGGAGTATTAATCCCCTTCCAGATCAGTTGATTTCCTCGAATCTCCAAATCCGGATTTGGATCCATGCTGTAGGTGTGGATATCGTCCACAGGATCGATGGTATTGAGGGTTCCTATGACAGTTCCAGATCCAGCATTTTTCACAACCTTCTGATTGCTCAGCTCGATGTCGAGGGCTATTGGTTTGTCTTGAACCAAAACTTGAATAGCAATCGGTTCATCCAATTCGAAGAACTCATTGTCGACCAAATCCGCTTTCAGTTCATACAAACCTGGTGTCAAGGGATCGTAGGTTCTTGCATCCAGTGTAAGTGCCAGTTTTCTTCCTTCAAACCAGGTTGAACTCTGAGTTTCTAACTTTTTCTTGATAGTTTCAAAAGGAGTACTCCAAGCTACAGTGATAAGTTCAGTGCTCACCCGCTTATTTCCCTTGGCTTTAGACTCGTGTATCACAATCGAACCACCACCGAGGACTGTAGCCACTTCGGAATTATCCGCAGCTCCGAGTCCATTGTCATAGATGACACCATTACTTCCCCAAATCTTTATTCGGAATTGATCCGGGTTGGTTCCTCCATTCCACTGACCGTCAATGGCTACCAAAGTAAATTTGAAGCCGGACACACCATTGATTGATCCTTCTCCTCTATAGGTAGCTTTTTTACCCGAAATGACCAGAGTACCTGCCTCATGAAGGATTGATTTAAAGCTCAGGCTTCCGGCGTTGAACTGGAATTCAGTATTGCCATCTACCTGGTTGGAGCCTTTTTTGTATTTGGACACAAAACCAAAGTTTGCTTTTCCGACAGTTGTGGTTCCAACAAGTGCTCCTTCAGGTGAATTAATCCAACCTCCTCCTGTTACAAAGTTTCCATTGGGATCATAGACAGGAAGGTATGCAATGGATTCTGAACAACCACTTCCAACTACGGCTGTTACTTTATAAACATCCAGAGAAAGTCCAGAAACTGAAATTGTTGCTTTACCGGTAACATCTGTATTGGCAAAACCAACCTGGTTTCCATCCAACAAGAAGGTAACCTTTACTCCCGAAACTGCAGGTAAAACTGTGGCACTTAAGGTTGCCGAAGTACCAACCTGAACAGGAATGCTACTTGCAGATGCATCTATCTCTATACCTTGAAAGGTAATTACCTGAGTAAATACTTGGGATTGAATTCCGTTCAGATCAGTTGCAATCCAGGTATTGGTTAAAGTTCCTGCGCCATTTGGACCAGGCATCACAAATCCTCCAGATGTTTTTACCAGGGAAACAACCCTATCTGGATCACTAGGTGCCGGAGCAAGAAGCTGTGCTTGGGCTAGTAAATGATCCTGGCTACAATAAAGCGTTCTGTCTAAGCTTCCTGGTAAGGTGTTCCAAACCGGAATAGTAGCAGCATTTACAATTACCGTCTGATTTTGGGTTGATGTATTGCCCTTGCTATCTCTATAGACCCAAGTAATTGTGTATGTTCCCTGTTCGCTATAGCTGGTCGGGTCAGAAGTCGTTCCTATGATGGCTCCTTCGCAGTTATCACTTGCCAATGATCCAAATACAACAACAGAAGTTTCTGTAGTGATCGTTGGCAAAGTAGAAAGAGTTGGAATTGGGGCTATTATATCTTCCACAATTACCGTTTGTTCCTGAGTTGCTGTATTTCCGTTGCCATCATCGAAAATCCAATTAATTGTATAAGTTCCCTGCACGCCGTAACTGATAGGATCAGCGGTTGTTCCGGTAATAATTCCCTGACAGCTGTCAATAGCAGTTGGAGCTGAAACGGTTGCTGAGCATTCGCCCATGATGATTGGCAACTGAGCCAGACTTGGAACCGGAGCGGTAATATCTTTTACAATGACCGTCTGAGTTTGCTGAGATGTATTGCCATTGCCATCGTCAAATTTCCAGGTGACCGTATGAGTTCCCTGAGTGTTGTA
>NZ_FMXE01000024.1:67761-68131 GCF_900103735.1 Algoriphagus alkaliphilus
AATTTCCAGGTGACCGTATGAGTTCCCTGAGTGTTGTAAGTCAAGAGATCAGTCGTAGTTCCTTGGATCGTTCCTTTGCAGTTATCCAAGGCAGTTGGAACAGTTGTTACTGTCGCAGCACATTCGCCTGTAACATCGGCTAGGGTTTCAAGGGTCGGAACCGGAGCGGTTACATCTTTTACAATGACCCTCTGAGTTTGCTGAGAAGTATTTCCGATGCCATCGTCAAAATCCCAGGTGATCGTATGAGTTCCCTGGGTGTTGTAAGTCAGCGTATCTTCGGTTGTTCCTAGGATCGTTCCTTGGCAGTTATCCAAGGCTGTTGGAACAGTTGTAACTGTCGCAGCACATTCGCCTGTAACATCGGCTA
>NZ_FMXE01000024.1:69329-69556 GCF_900103735.1 Algoriphagus alkaliphilus
GGATCTTCGGTTGTTCCTAGGATCGTTCCTTGGCAGTTGTCCAAAGCTGTTGGAACAGTGGTAACTGTCGCAGCACATTCGCCTATGACATCGGCTAGGGTTTCACTTGTTGGAACCGGAGCGGTTACATCTTTTACAATGACCGTCTGCGTTTGCTGAGAAGTATTCCCGTTGCCGTCGTCAAATTTCCAGGTGACCGTATGCGTTCCCTGAGTATGGTAAGTCAG
>NZ_FMXE01000024.1:69737-75113 GCF_900103735.1 Algoriphagus alkaliphilus
GTTTGCTGAGAAGTATTCCCGTTGCCGTCGTCAAATTTCCAGGTGACCGTATGCGTTCCCTGAGTATGGTAAGTCAGAGGATCTTCGGTAGTTCCGGTGATCGTTCCCTGGCAGTTGTCCAAGGCTGTTGGAACAGTTGTAACTGTCGCAGCACATTCGCCCGTGACATCGGCTAGAGTTTCAAGGGTCGGAATCGGAGCGGTAGTGTCGTCTATGATTATTTCTTGAGTCTGGCTACTTTCATTCCCTGCGTCATCGGTATAAGTCCAAGTAATTGTGGTAATACCTTGTGCGGTAATTGGAAAAATAGTCTGATCGGTTATCCCCTGGATTATTCCGTCTACAAGGTCAGTGGAAGTAGGGATGGAAAGGTCATCGAAGTTGACTTGGCATTGTGCGTTTATGGGTTCTAGGGTTTCGAGATCTGCAGAGGGAGCTTCTTCATCAAGTGCTTCTCCTCCACCGTAGATTCGGGCGATTCGGACACGACTGACTTGGTTATATGCGGTAAAACTTCCCCCAATGAGGATCTTACCATCAGATTGAAAAACTATACTTAAAACATTAAAATTTGGTCCAGTACCAGGGTTAAAAGACGTGTCTATACCCCCGTCCAAATTTAAGCGACCAAAATTATTTCTGTTTGTAAAATTATAACCATTAAAAAATCCTCCAATCAGAACCTTCCCGTCAGTTTGAGTAAGAATACTTTGAATTTGACCGTTTGGCCCCTGTGCAGGATTGAAAGAAGTATCTAGACTTCCTTCATCATTTAAGCGAGCAATTCGATTTATGTTTATTCCATTATAGGTGGTAAAATCACCCCCAATAAGAATTTTCCCGTCAAGTTGAAGAGCCATAGCCCAAACTGTACCATTTGCTCCTATGCCTGAATTAAAGCTATTATCAAGACTTCCTTCTGAATTCAGTCTAGCAATTCGATTTGATACTATCCCGTTATAGCTGGTAAAAAATCCTCCAATCAAAATTTTACCATCGGGCTGAAGGACCATGATCAGTAACATATTATTTGCACCTGTGCCCGGATTAAAGGAGCCATCCAAACTCCCGTCTGCATTAATTCGGGCGATTCGACTTCTGCTGGTTCCGTTGTAGCTGGAAAAATCTCCACCAATCAAAATCTTGCCATCAGGTTGAAGTACCATGCTCCGAACAAACCCGTTTGCCCCTAAGCCCGGGTTAAAGGAGCCATCTAAACTCCCGTCTGCATTAATTCGGGCAATTCGACTTATGCTGGCCCCATTATAACTGGTAAATTGTCCTCCAATTATGATCTTGCCATCGGGCTGAAGGACTATGCTCCGTACTGTACTGTTTGCCCCCGTTCCCGGATTAAAGGAGGTATCCAAACTCCCGTCCGCATTGATTCTGGCAATGTAATTTCTGGTTGTCCCGTTGTAGCCGGTAAAATCTCCCCCAATCAAAATCTTGCCATCGGGCTGAAGGACCATGCTCCAAACTGTAAAGTTTGCCCCTGTGCCCGGATTAAAGGAGGTATCCAAACTCCCGTCCGCATTGATTCTGGCAATGTAATTTCTGGTTGTCCCGTTGTAGCCGGTAAAATCTCCCCCAATCAAAATCTTGCCATCGGGCTGAAGGACCATGCTCCAAACTGTAAAGTTTGCCCCTGTGCCCGGATTAAAGGAGGTATCCAAACTCCCGTCCGCATTGATTCGGGCAATGTAATTTCTGGTTGTCCCGTTGTAGCTGGTAAAATTTCCCCCAATCAAAATCTTGCCATCGGGCTGAAGGACCATGCTCAGTACTGTACCGTTTGCCCCTGTACCCGGATTAAAGGAGGTATCCAAACTCCCGTCCGCATTGATTCGGGCAATGTAATTTCTGCCGGTCCCGTTGTAGCTGTTAAATTGTCCCCCAATCAAAATCTTTCCATCGGGCTGAGGTACCATGCTCTGTACTGTACTGCTTGCCCCTGTGCCCGGATTGAAGGAGGTATCCAAACTCCCGTCCACATTGATTCTGGCAATGTAATTTCTGGTTGTCCCGTTGTAGCCGGGAAAATCTCCCCCGATCAAAATCTTGCCATCGGGCTGAAGGACTATGCTCCGTACTGTACTGTTTGCCCCCGTTCCCGGATTAAAGGTGGTATCCAAACTCCCGTCCGCATTGATTCTGGCAATGTAATTTCTGGTTGTCCCGTTGTAGCCGGGAAAATCTCCCCCGATCAAAATCTTGCCATCGGGCTGAAGGACCATGCTCTGTACTAAATTGTTTGCCCCTATGCCTGGATTAAAGGAGGTATCCAAGCTCCCGTTTGCATTGATTCGGGCAATCCGATTTATGTTTGTCCCGTTGTAGCTGGTAAACAATCCCCCAATCAAAATCTTGCCATCAGGCAGATTGATCATGCTTCTAACTGTACTGTTTGCCCCATCACCAAAATTTAATCCATCAGGATTAAAAGTCAGATCAAGTTCACCCGGATTTTGTGCTTTAATGGATGAAATGCTTAAAAGCAATCCTGTTAGAAGAAGTAGAAGTTTTTTCATTTGTAGATTATTTATTACTGTCAGGAGTGACTTGAATTCCAATTTGAATTTTATCAGGAATCTGGATTAGGCGTGAAGTGGCAATGGGTATATTCGCTGAGATTCGAAACCGCTTGGAAACAGCCGCTCCTACATACACTTGGGATATCCAAAAGGGCTTGGTTACTTTTTGGGTTCCTCCCTCAAAATCAGGTGACTTTAAGGTTGAATAAAAAGTTGGAGTACCAGCTATATAGCTTCCTTTGAAATTTGCGAATAGGCTGAATTCCCCTCCATCAGTCCGGAGTTCAATTAAATATTCCAATGCCAAATCTGCATATCCTGAAAAGGCGTCCCGTTCCAGTTCTGACCCAAATACTGGAATATCTGCCACAAACCCGGGTTTAAAGGCAGAGTAAAATAAGATATTCCGCCTATTATAATAAAAAAAAGGAAACTCAAAATGAAGATTGGTTATCCCTCCACCATTGAAGAGCTTTGTGTTCACCTCCAAACTATCCGCGGAATCTCCACCTCCTTGTATCACAGAAGAAAATGACACTCTCATAAATGAAATCTGACCGCTTACGATCTCAGCATTAGCAGCCCCACCATTTTCAGATGCTTGAATAACAAAACTGTTAAGCGTAGATAATCCAGAAGATGAAACACTATTATAAAAAAAATTACCTTCATTCCTGTTTGTCACCGGAAAAAACCTTGCAGCCATCACTGGTTTTCCTAGAAAGCTATTAATAGAATAAAAATAATCTATTAGAATCTTATTGTCGCTGACTTTGTTTTTCTTTTCTAGAATTTCCTCCTGCCAATTGGCGACATTTTGGATATCCCGAGTCGATGGGGCTTGTTTTGAATATGAAGATTTTACTTTTAACTCTAATGAATCAATCTCAAGTTCTAATCCATCATTTACTCTTTCTAAAAGAGTAGCCATTTTTGGGGCCGAACTGACATGAATTGACAGTGAATCTTTATTAATTGAATCAAGGAAAGGTATTGATACTGATTTTAATTTATCAGTCTCAACTACCTTTTTTCCTCCAAGAGTATACTGACCTTGATAGGTAGGATAAAAAGTTGGGAATTGAGCAAAAGCCAACGCTGGAAGTACAATTCCAAAGAAAATTAAGAGTAAAGCTTTTTTCATATAATTATAATTTGTTTTTTGAAGGCCACATGCCCGCCTGTAGTCGGACAGGGAATCTTCGCATAGCTGATAATCATTCCTCTGTATGTCGCTTTGGGTCATGCTCGATTCCATATCAATAGATTATTAGTTTAAAATCTGGTCAACATCAAAACTTGGGAACTGAGAAAAGCTTTTTTTATCCTATTAAAACTACTCCTCTACTCCTTCCTGAACCAGTTTGAAATAGTAGTTGGTGGCTTTGGCCTAGAATCCGGTGAATTTTCAAGATCAAAGGAGGTTTAGATTTGTCTCTCCCAGTATCGTAAAGGTTATTACCCTTGTGCCTTAGGAAGAACAATTTGGTTTGCTCCCGAATCAATCCGGATCAGGAATCAAAGTTTGGACAAAGAGTCGATGTGTTCAATACCTAGATGTAGGTAAAAAATTCATTTCGAATACGGTTTTTTCTTATTTATATATTGTATTATGAATCCTGCAACATTCATCGACTAAATTCATTTGGGAATCTTGATGACCGATTTCCAACTTTTGAAAAAAAAATTAATTAAAAAACACATCATTGTACTTAGGAGGCTTAAACCGAAAACAGGATCAAAATCACATACAAAATCTAGCCAATGCAGGAAGCAATTCAGAAGAAAATCGACCATATAAAATCCATTGAAAAAAGTCTTCCTGCAATGATCATTGTCCACGATATCCGGGATTCTACCGTAGTATATATGTCAGAGATGGCCCTCCGGGGTCTTGGTGTGACTCTTCAGGAATTACTTGATTTGGGATTGGAATACCATCAGCGGTTTTTTAATCCGGAGGATGCCAAGGACTATGTTCCAAAAATCCTTGGACTTCTGGAGCGCAACAACGACGATGAAATTGTAAGTTTTTTTCAGCAAGTCAGACAAATGCCGAATATGGAGTGGGCCTGGTTTCTCAGCAGTATCAAGATTTTGTTGAGAGATGAGCATAACCAACCTGTATTAACCCTGACTACTTCCATCCCACTAGATGCCCAGCACCATATTGCTGCCAAATCTCAGCGCATTCTGGATGAGAACAATTTTCTTCGAAGAAACCTACATATCTTCTCCAAGCTCTCAATCCGTGAAAAAGAGGTGTTAAAGCTCTTAGCTTTGGGGCATTCCTCTGCTGAAATTTCAGAACTCCTCTTTATTTCAGATTTGACGGCCACTACGCATAGAAGGAACATCAAGGAAAAACTAAAGGCAAAATCTCAGTATGATTACATCCGATTTGCCCATGCATTTGATTTGATTTAAAGCCAGGTTGGAGAGGTTTCAATCAGCTAAAATTGAATCCTTCATTATTCATCATACAAAAGAGAAACTAGGTTTAGTTTGGAAGAGATACGTATCCCTCCGAGGAACTACATCTTGATGTGCTTTGCTTTATGAGCTAAAGTTGCGTGATGAACAAGACAAGTATTGAAAGTATCCCTCCGAGGAACTACATCTTGATGTGCTTTGCTTTATGAGCTAAAGTTGCGGGATGAAAAAGACAAGTATTGAAACCTACTATGAGCTGTTTTACAGATGGCAGCGATCAGGATTGAGTAAAGCTGCTTTTGCGGATCGAGAGGGGATTTCAAAAGTGAGTTTTTATTCTTTGTGCAAAAAGTGCCTCATTTTGCTCAAAAAGCCGTTTTTTAAGCTATCTTTGGTTCATGGAAAACAG
>NZ_FMXE01000026.1 GCF_900103735.1 Algoriphagus alkaliphilus
AAAGTAGCCCAGTCTAATACCGAAAGACACAAACTCACCACGGTGGAGTCCAACAGATAGACTGGTGCCTTGGTACTCTTGGCAAAATGACAGAACAGCATCGATGCCAAATGCGTCCAACTGTCAAAGCCTTTGCAGGCCTTGTCGGTTTGTTTCTCTTCAACCAGTTTCTTGAAAATTGGACGCTCGGTTTTTTTAATAATCTGCGAAAACAAGGTAATATTACCCATGAGAGGTCTCAGGTTTTTGGTGCAAACCCAAATTAAATAGTTTGGGCAAAAATCGGGACCTCTCTCTCTCTTTATTTAGGACGGTATTGAAGTGCTTTCAATTCTTTCCTTGAGAAATAATTGAACTTCACCATTCCGACAGCTTATGTCAAACAGAAAGTGTTTGACAAGGTGGGTGAATACCTTGATCCAAATTCGATATATTTGATTGATTATATTGTTTACAGATTAAGCTCAGAAATGCCCGTTAAATACTCAGAATTAAAGAAAAAATTGAAAATTGAAATCAAAAAGCCAGAACAGACCGAATTGGCTTATTTGACCCACTTTTTACATGATGCCGGAAATGGAGCTTCCAAGTATTATCAAGTAGGCGCAACCGAATACGCTGAAACAATTTTGGACATGGTGGCTGAACCTTGGTATCAGGGATATCTCCCAATCAAATGGGACATCCCTTTTCCTCCTCCTGAAAACCCCAAATTCAAGTTCATCGATCTCTTTGCAGGTATCGGAGGCTTTAGAATGGCCTTCCAGAATTTAGGGGGCAAGTGTGTCTTTACCAGCGAATGGAATCATTATGCCCAAAAAACCTATGAAGCCAATTTTGGAGAAGTTCCCTTCGGAGATATCACCAAGATTGATGAAAAGGAAATACCTGATCATGATATTTTAGTCGGCGGTTTTCCATGCCAGCCTTTTTCAATAGCTGGCGTTTCGAAAAAAAATTCATTGGGCAGAACCCATGGGTTTTTGGATGAAACCCAAGGCACTCTGTTTTTTGATATTGCTAGGATCATAAATGAAAAACGGCCGAAAGCATTCCTTCTAGAAAATGTCAAAAACCTTGTCTCACATGATAAAGGGAAAACATTCAAGATTATCTCTGAGACTTTGAAGGAGTTGGGGTATAATATTCATTATCGGGTACTTGATGGCAAATATTATGCACCTCAACACCGGGAGCGGATAATAATTGTTGGATTTAATAGAGGTGTTTTTCATGGAAATGAAGAGTTTTCATTTCCTGAAATGCCCGATAATCCTCCGATGGTAATCGAGGATATTCTGGAGAAAGAGGTAGATGACAAATATACGCTAACTGATAATCTCTGGGATTACTTGCAAAAATATGCTATGAAACATAAAGCAGCAGGAAATGGCTTTGGCTTTGGTATGGTAAAATTTGATGGAATCTCCAGAACCCTAAGTGCTAGGTATTACAAAGATGGATCTGAAATTCTGATACCCCAGGAAGGCAAAAATCCAAGGAGATTAACTCCGAGAGAATGCGCTAGACTCCAAGGATATCCAGAAAATTTTATCGTTCCATCTTACGTGTCGGATACTCAAGCCTATAAACAGTTCGGAAATTCGGTAGTGATGCCATTGATGGAGGCAGTAGGTTCTCAAATTGTAAATACCTTCGAAGAATATGACTCTAGAAAACCTGTTTAGAGTTTTTGATAATTATGGTTGTCAGAAAGTTTTTGTAAAAAGTTTATCCCCTAATGACAACTCAAAAAACCAAGTCTATTTGGCGGGAAGTTTTGATTTGTTGAATGTGTTCCCAATAAAAGAAATCATTTCAGACTCATCAGGTGATTGGGAACGAGATAGATTTAAGGCTAGTTTGAATTTTTCTTGGATAACAGATGAAGGTAATTTAAGCCCAGCTCCTAAATCTCAATTAATCCTATATCCAAAATATCCTGAAATACGATTTTCTGGTTTTTTACAAAAATCAGAAAATCCTCCCTCAGACTTGATGACCGTTAGATTAGCCGGAAGACTATTGTTCATGTCTGTTACTAATCGAGGAGAAATTTTGGGTTACGTTGCACATCCAGATTCTTCTTTGGCTACTGACTTTAATGGAATAAATGGATTACAAGCGTATGGTGTTTTTAAAGTATATGAGTTAAAATCTGAAAAGGGGGCAAGAGAAAACCTACTTAGTGAATTGTACCGAATTCATAAAATTGGATGGATTGATTCCAAAAGATTGGATAAAGATGGTTCTATCCTATCGTGTTTGGCTCCAAATTGTGGCGGCTATACACTTGAAGCGGAATTAGGAATTACACCAAATGGGTTTTCTGAACCTGATTACCTTGGCTGGGAACTAAAGCAGTTTGGAGTTTCTGATTTTCTCAGAACTCAAAGCGCGATCATCACACTAATGACACCGGAGCCAACTGGAGGATTTTATAAGGAACAGGGAGTAGTTGAATTTTTGAGAAAGTATGGTTATCCAGACAAGAATGGGAAAGCGGATCGAATCAATTTTGGTGGGATTCATAAGGTTGGCTTGGTTCATCCTTTGACTAACCTGAATATGGAATTAATTGGATTTGACCACGGTATCGGAAAAATTAGAAATACTGATGGAAGAATTGCATTATTGGATAAAACAGGTCTTGAAGTTGCATCTTGGTCATTTGCTTCATTGTTAAAACACTGGAACAGAAAACATAATCTTGCATGTTATATTCCATCTATGTCACAAACACAACCAAATCGACAATATCAATTCGGCAACAGTATCATCTTAGGAACAGGGACTGTTTTTACCTTATTACTGAAGGAGATGGCAGTTGGGAATATTTATTATGATCCGGGAATAAAGTTGGAAAATGCCACAAAAGGGGTTCCGAAGGCAAAGCGAAGAAGTCAGTTTAGAATTAAATCGGGTAATTTAGGCAGTCTATACAAAGTAAATGAACAGATTGATTTGCTTAAGCTTTAAGAATAACCTTTTTTAAATCGAGATTTTGATTCCACAAAATAAGTTCAATAAATCCCCAACAACATTGAACTTGCCCATCTAATAAGACACCTTGTGATGGGATGGAATCTTTGTTGTCCAGAGCTTTGAAGACTTTATCGAATTTTTGATCGGTTTCGAGTTGTTTGAGTTCGATCCTATCCAATCTGGAAATAATCAATTGATTGTCTTGGACCATCTTTCGCAGGGCTACAAAAGCCCTCATAATGGCTACATGAACCTTTACTGCGATTTCACTTTTTATTACTCCCGATAGTCCTGCTACGCCTTGTTCGGTAAAAACTAGAGGAAGTTTTCTTCTGCCTCCCCAACTTGATATCCCATTTTGCGATTTCAAGTTCTCCCATTCCTCTTTAGAGAGTTGAAACATAAAATCTGTTGGAAAACGGTCAACATTTCGTTTTACCTGTTCATTTAATCTTCCTGTTGGTATACCATAAATTTCTGCCAGATCTTCGTCAAGCATTACTTGCACACCTCTGATTGTAAAAATCCGATTTTCGATCCCTTGGCTGGAAAGCGGAAGTTCTTTGCTCATGATTTTAAAAGTCAGGTTGAAAAATTAATCAAGTAGTATTTTAAAAATAAGGATTTTTTGAAAGTTTTAAACTTTAGGTTTCAAAGTCTCCAAACTCTTCCGATGCAGTACCAAGGACTTCATCTGGGAGATGGCCATTTGATTGAGTTGAAGCAAGCGTTCGGATTGCGTCAAGCCCTGATGGATCAAAAGTGCATTGGTGCTTTCCATATTTGACAGGACTACGAGCTGCTCAAGGTTGGCGAAATCTCTGATGTTGCCTTTTTTATCCGGATTAGCATCCCGCCATTGTTTTGCTGTCTTTCCAAACAAGGCCATGTTGAGGACATCGGCTTCATTGGCATAGATTATCGCGGCTTGGTTACTGGTGATTGTAGCAGGAATTAGGTTTTCTTTAATTGCGTCGGTGTGGATGTGATAATTTACTTTTGCCAGTGTCCGCTGGAAGTTCCATTCTAAGTTATGGCGGTTATTTTCATCTTCTTTGAGACGCTGAAATTCTTTGATCAAAAAAAACTTAAATTCTGCGCTTAGCCAAGTAGCAAATTCGAAAGCTATGTCTCTATGGGCAAATGTTCCCCCATATCTTCCGGATTTTGAAATTATACCAATTGCTTGAGTAGCTTCAATCCATTTTTGTGGAGTTAATGCAAAACTATTAGATCCAGATTGATTTTTAAAAGCATCGAATTCGATGCTTTTAAAAATCGGGTTATTCAATTGTTCCCAAAGTCCACAAAATTCGATCGCACTTCGTGTCCTCATCCAATTTTGGATTATGTAATTTGTCCGGTCTGCATCCCGATATCTTGCCATATCAGTTAATGAGATATAGTCATTAGAATTGGTCGACAGGAAAGTGATTTCAGTTCCTTTGACCGTTATTTTCTTCCCTTTTGCCATAAAAAATCTGGTTTAATTGTTTAAAGATTGGCTTTCATATCCTCTATTCAATTTACAAATAATGAATATCGAATGGTAAACATCGAATGATGAAGGGGCCGAATTTCGAATCTCAAATTTTCCATTTCAGCTTGACATCTAATTAACCATTAACAAATAACCCTTAACTCCAGTGAGATTGCTTCGTCGCTGCGCTCCTCCCTCCACGGCGGGCAGGCGCAATGACGCTACGCCAACTCCCTCAAATCCACCGGTACCACCCGACTCACACCAGCCTCGATCATTGTAATCCCATAAATAATATCCGTGCTGGCCATGGTGCGCTTGTTGTGCGTCACAATGATAAACTGGCTCTCGGCACTAAACTTTTGGATGATGTGGTTAAACTTATCGATGTTGGCGTCGTCAAGTGGTGCATCCACTTCGTCAAAAATACAGAAGGGCGCGGGCTTCAGGAGGTAGATCGAAAAGAGGAGGGAAGTGGCAGTCAGCGTTTTTTCCCCACCTGAAAGTTGATTGATGGTCAAGGGACGCTTACCCTTGGGCTTGGCGATGATCTCGATGGCACTTTCCAGCGGATTGCTCGGATCCATCAAGGTCAGGTCACAGTCGTCCTGCTCGGTAAAGAGCGAGCGGAAGACCTTGATAAAGTTCTCCTTGATCTTGCCAAAGGCATCCAAAAATGTCTCCCGCGCCACCTGATCGATTTCCGAAATTGTAGTCAAAAGGCTTTGCTTGGCATTGAAAAGATCAGCCTTCTGCGAAGTGATAAAGTCATAGCGCACTTTGATCTCGTCGTAGGCTTCCATCGCCATGGGGTTGATCGGGCCGATTTTCTCCAGTCGCTCCTTTTGCTTTCGCACGAGTTCCCGGAGTTCCTCCTCCGCAAAATCTGTGAATTCAGGATCCAAATTCGGGTTTTCCTCCATCAGCGAATCAAGGTCTAACTCAAACTCCACACTCAGGCGCTCTTTCATTCCGCTCATCTTGAGCTTAATCTCGTTGATGCTGTTTTGGAGTTCCTGCAGGAGTACGTCAAATCCTTCCTTGGTTTTCTGCAGGCTGCGAATTCGGGTATCGGTCTCATCGATCATCCCGCGGGCACCGTAGTAGTCTTTTTCGGCCTCTGTGACTCCAACTTCAATGTTTTCCTTTTCGGAGTAAAGCTCAATCAGTTCGTCGTCCTTCACTTCATTGTTGTCGAGGAGGGATTTGATCTCTGAATCCAGTTGGGCGAGTTCGGCCTGAGACTTTTCGATTCGCTCTTTGGAGCTTTCAAAGGCATTTTGCTTAAACTCAATTTCCTGCTCCAGACTGTTCACCCGGTTGACCTGCTGGATGTAGGTGATATTTTCTTGGTTGAAGGTCTGAGATTTCTCGGCCAGTTTCTTGTTTTCGGCTTCTACTTCTTCATTGACCAAGGTGAGTCCTTCCGACAGTTCGGAAAAACTTGCTTTCTGATCGGTTAGTTGAGGAAGGATCTCTATCAGACTATCCTCCAGGCTGGCTATGCGATCCAAAATATCCTCCCGCTTATGCACATTGGAGGAGAGGAGTTCGGCCAGCTGTTCCTTTTTGGTTCGGACGGATACGTAAGCCGAGTTGAGTTCATTGATGCGGATTTGGCTTTCCTCCAGGGTTTTCTTGTGGCTGACTTCCTTCAGCTTCATCAGGTCGCTGAGCTTTTGGTCTAGGTTGGCACGGGTCGAACTCACCTTCTTGCTCAGGTCTTTGATTTCACGGTCCAGCTTTTCCAGGTTCTTTGCCCGACCGATTCGCTTTCCTTCGAAAAGTCCCACCGAACCGCCGGAAAGGGAGAATTTACGCTTGATGTATTTGCCGTTTTCAGAGAGAAAGACACACTCTGAATCCACGGGGAAATCCTTGTATTCTCCCTGCACGAGATAGACATTGTCCAGGATGAAATTGATCAGACGACCGTACTTGACATCAAATTCGATGATCTCCGTCACCGCGATGGCATTGGCGAAAAGCTTGCTCTGTCCCGCCTTAAACCGCTCAAAATGCTCCAGCACGAAGAAATTGGCTTTACCACGTGCCGCATCACTGAGCAGCTGAATCGCCGCAATGGCCTGATCCTCTGTGTCCACCACATAATAATTCATGTATGATTCGAGGTAGTTTTCGATGGTCACCCGGTACTTTTCATCCGTGGTCAGCAGGTCGGAGAGCAGGGGAATGTCCTTGCCCCAGGTCGGGTTTTTCTTCAGGAATTTAATCGCTTCGGGAAAGCCCTCCAGGTTTTCGACCAGAGACTTGGTGAGGTTGTATTCGTTGGTTTTGGAGTCGAGCTTGCGGGAAGAATTAGTCAATTCCTCCCGGATCATTTCGATCACACGATTGGTTTCTTCGATCTTTTGGTCCTGATCCTCCTGCTTGGATTTGAGTTGGGCAAAAGCCGCAATCGCCTCATCCAATTCGGCCTTCAGCTCCACCATTTTGTCCTCAAACTCCACCAAACTTGCTTCCTGGGAGGAATCATCTGAAGATGTACGTTCCAATTCCTGCTTTAATGTGCTGAGCTGAATCTGCTTGATTTCAACCTCTTTGCCGAGTTGATACACCCGTTCTTTGAGGCTTTCAAACTTCAGGCTTTGCTCTTTTTGGCTTTGCTGCCTAGCGGAAGTGATCAGTTTCTGTGCATCGTATTGCTCACGCAGTTCGGAGACAATGTGGTCCTTTTCCGCAAGGATTTTCTCCGCGGATTCTTTCTCCTGCTGAAGCGATCGGATACTAAATCCAGCCCGGTCATTTGACTTGCGATCGGTGTCGATTTGCCCACGCAAAGCCTGGGAGCGATCCTCGAGGAAGCGCATCCGCTCGTTTTTAATTTTCTTCTCCGACTCAAAAGCCCTGATTTTATTCACATGCTCGTTGAGTGTTTTTTGACGGGAGGAGAGGAGTTTCTCCTTTATAATCAAGTCTGCCTTCAGTTGGCTCAATAAGGCCTCCTGATCAGTGATTTGCGTGCTGAGCTGAAGCTTTCGATCCGATTCGCTCTGGATTTTTGAATTCGCTTCAATCAGTGCCGTGCTGTATTTCTCTATGGATTTTTTGGCCATGTTGATACTGGCCACGCGATAATCCGCCTTGATTTCAAAATATTTGGCAGCCTGTTTGGCCTGTTTCTCGAGGCTTTTCAGGTTTTTGTCAATTTCAAAAAGCAAATCTTCCACTCGTGCAAGATCTGCGTCTGTGTCTTCCAGTTTGCGAAGGGTCTCGCGCTTTCGGTTTTTGAACTTGGAGATTCCGGCAGCTTCCTCGAAGAGTTCGCGGCGTGAGTTGTTTTTGTCATTCAGCAACTCATCGATCATCTTGAGTTCGATGATCGCATAGGAATTGGAGTTGATCCCCGTGTCCATGAAGAGGTTGGAGATATCTTTCAATCGGCAGGATACGCCGTTGATTTGGTATTCGCTTTCACCGGTTCGGTAATAGCGGCGAGTTATGGTGACGTGCGTGTATTCGGTAGGGAGGAGATTTTTGGTGTTTTCAAAGGTCAGGGAAACCTCCGCCATATTGGTAGGCTTGCGGTTTTTGGTTCCGTTGAAGATGACGTTTTCCATCTTGTCGGAGCGGAGCAAGCGGGACTTTTGCTCGCCGAGTACCCATCGGATGGCGTCCACGACATTTGACTTGCCGCAACCGTTAGGACCTACGACTCCGGTGATTCCTTTGTCGAAGTGGATGACCATTTTGTCCCCAAAACTCTTAAAGCCCTTGATCTCCAGTTTACTGAGCAGCATGCTATTTTTTTTCTCCCTGTAAAGGGAACAAAATAAGTCCAAAGCAGGGAAATGGCAAATTATTGTACAAAGTACCATGTGCAAAGTACCAAGTAGGGATGAGTGACTAGCGCAAGTATTCCGACTTGTGCTTTGGATAATGTAGTCTTCAGACTGCCCAAGACAGTTAGGAAAAGCTTGAAAGCAGTCCGTAGACTGCATCATTGTGGGTCCAAGTCTGAAGACTTGAACCAAACGTCCCAGATTCCCAACCTCCCTGCTTCCCACTATCAAAATTTTGAATTAACTTGAGGGCATGGATTTGGGTAACATCGTTTATATCGTGGCCATTTTGGCCTATTTCATTTATCAGGCCACTCGGAAGAAAAAGGATTTGGATATGCCGGATTCGGATGAATCTTCACCTCAGGCTCCTCAGAAAGGGATGACTTTTGAGGATTTGATGAAAGAAATCCGTCAGGCTCAAAATCCTACTCCTGTTGAAAAACCTGTTCAGGCAAAGCCAAAGCCTGTAATCTCCGAACCACAAAGGGCTGAAGCTTATCGTCCTTACCCGGCCCCGTCCCATCTTCCCCAAGTCAAAACAGTCTCCCGAAAGCCTGTCATCGTAGAAGATGATGAGGAAATCGAGTATTATGAGGGTTCTTTCGGTGCTTCGAAAAAAGTGCCTTTTCGGGACTATAAATTCGCCAATTCTGCGGAATTGATTCCTTCATTCAAAATGGACTATGAAGCCATTAAGGCTAAAAAATCAAATCCTTATGCCCAGATTCTTAAAAACCCGAAAACTTTGAAAGATGCTGTCATCCTGAGTGAAATATTGAAGCCAAAGTTTTTCTGATTACAGTAAAAATTTAAAACATTTAGCATCCGTTTGAGATTATTTATTCGTATTTGATTCTATCTACCGAATAATCAATTTGAAAATGGATAAAGACATTATTACCCGTTCAGGAAGTTTGACCGAATCCAGAAGGAGATTTTTGGAAAAATCCGGTGTTTCTCTCGTGTTAGCTACCTTTGGTGCTGCTTTTTTCACCGCATGTTCCTCGACTGAGGATGCTGATCCAACAGGACCACCGACGCCTCCGGGAAATTCAAGCTCCGGAATTACCATCTCAGGATCAGTCATTGTCATTAATTTGGCCATTCAGACAGCACTCAACAATTCTGGTAATTGGCTGTTAATTGAAAATGCAAAGGCACTGGTCGCAAATGTCAATGGCTCATTTGTCGCGCTTACTTCCGTTTGCACCCACTCTGGCTGTGACCGAAATTGGACTTTTGCAGCCAGTCGTTTTACCTGTACTTGCCATGGTTCGGTATTTGATGCCTCGGGGCGCGTGGTGCAAGGACCCGCAAATCAACCCTTGACGCAGTTTACTACGCAGGTTTCAGGGACTACATTGACCATTAACAAATAAAAGTGGGTCCGCCTGATGCAGGCAGGCATGGCGAAAATGCCAATTGGGCGGACGATGTTCTACCCGGCGTGATGTCCATTTGACTATTAAAAATCAACTATTAAAACGATGAAGATTTTAGGCTTTCTTTTGGCCATTTCGCTGAGTTCTGCTGCATTTGGGCAGGAATTTCTGACTAAAACAGGGCAGGTTACATTTTTGTCAAAAGCACCGCTCAATGAGTTTGAAGGGAAGTCAAGTGTATTGAATGGTTTGGTGGACTTTGATAAAAACCTCCTTGATTTCTTTGTGGATCTAAACACCATTAAGACTGGTATTGGGCTTCGGGATAGTCACATGCGGGAAAATTACCTCGAGACTAATAAATATCCATTTGCCGAGTTTACCGGCAAAATCGATGGCAGCCCCCAACTGTCGGTCGGACAAAAAGTGCCGGTTAAAGCGATCGGGACTTTTAAAATTCACGGTGTGGAGCGGAAGATTGAAGTTTCCGGATTTTTGACCAAGCTTCAAAACGAGAAAATCGAACTTGACACAAATTTTACAATTTTACTTTCAGACTATAATATACCTGTTCCAAAGCTCGTGTTTTATGAATTGGCGGAGGAGCAAAAAGTCACGATCAAAGCCACTTTAACTGAGAAAAAATGAAAACATCAGGACTTATTATAGTGCTGTTTTTTGGTATAATCTCTTATTCAAATGCTCAATTGGAGCGAGTGCTTGAAAACACCAATCAAGCGGTAGATCTGATTTTTCATGCCCCCAGACATATCAATCTGATGACTGTGGAGCCGCTTGAGAAGAAGACCATGCACTTTGCCATCATGCACACTTTCGGCACTCTTGATGGAGGGATTGAGAACCTTTTTGGCTTGGACAATGGGGCAAACATCCAGTTTAGCTTTGAATTTGGTTTATCCGACAAGCTTTCCCTTGGTGCAGCTCGATCCAGCCGGGATAAGTTTTACAACATCTATGGACGGTATCATCTTCTGGAACAAACGCAAAACGGCAATGTACCTATTTCTGTAAGCTTGGCAGGTGGTGCGGGGGTGATCAGTAATCCGTATTCATTTTTACCGGCAGCTGAGCGACCGGAATTTGTCGATCGGCTTGCCTATTCCGCACAAGTGATGATTGCACGGAAGTTTTCAAACAAATTCAGTTTGCAGGTCAGTCCAATGTTGGCCTATTTCAACGATCCCCGTCAAATCTATCTAATCGAGGGTACCCAAAATCTTTACCTCGCGGTTGGTTTCAGCGGAAAATTAAAGGTTACAGATCGTTCCTCGCTCACACTTCAATGGATACCCAATCTTAATTCAGACTTGAGAAATAATGTCGGAATTGGTTGGGATGTCGAAGCGGGGGGCCATGTTTTTCAAATGTATTTCGTGACCTCTCAGGCACTCAATGAGCAATATTTATTGGCTGGGGGCAATGGTGTTCCCGGAGAGGAATTTAGACTCGGATTTAACGTAAACCGGATTTTTGCCTTAGGGCAAAAAAAGAGGAAATAACTATTCTCTGGAAAAATTACGTAACCAAAGTTTGCCATTGACTGATTCGGAATCCAAGCGGTAATTTTCATTCAACCATATTTCCAAAGCAGACACATCTACCTGTTCCTTGGGATATCCGTGTTTGTAATAGTCATAGATTAAAACCCTCAATTTCTGAGGTGGATTAGGTTTAAGTGAGTCCAATTTTTCGATCGGGAAAAGTAAATCTTTTGTGGTTTGATTCTCTGGTAAAAGCACTTCCTTGCTGAAATCAAGAAAATTATTTGTGAGTATAATAGATTGATTAGTAGTTGTTAAGGATTCTTGATCTAAAGTTTGAATAAGGTGTTTGTACTCCTTTAATTTCATTTGGTAGCTAATTGCCATTAGAGCAGGAAAAGCCAAATAAACTCCAAAAGACCATACCTGTTGTCTTTTTTGAATTACATAAATGATAACAATAGCGAAAGCCTGAAAAGCTGCCATTTTCCAATCTTGTTGGATTAAACTGATTCCTGTTCCAAGTAGAATTAGACCAGTCATTGATCTTTTTAATTTCAGGTTTCTACTCCAATCTTCCCAGCCCAAAGCTATCAAAAAGGCTAAAATCGGTACCAAAATTATCAGATGGCGAGGGTTGAGGTAAATTGGATTGTAAAACCGAAAGTTGGTACTCATCACCCAAAACAGTCCGAGTAAACTCAGGAATGCCAAGCCAAATTCAATTCCCGGACTCTGTGGATTTTTTCGAATTTTCAGCAGTCCTGGGATGGCAAATACGATCCAAATCCAATAAGATCGTTCGACAAAAGTAAGAATGGGAAGTATGGTCAGGCGCTTGAGCATTACCCAGACACTCTTGTCAGCATAGGTAAATTCTGAAATGTAATGTCCGTCCTGAATTGATTCAAATCGATAAAAGGGACTTCCGAATTGAATCCAAAAGTAAGCCAAATACAGACTGCCAAAGACAATCCCAAATCCGAAAAGAGCGGAATAGAAAGGGATGTTTTTGGTTCCTTTTTTCCAATCGAAAGCCCAAAGTAAAACAGGAAGTGGTGCAAGGAATATGATGGTTTCCTTGGTCAAAAAGCCAAAGAACAAACCGGAAATCAATCCTAAGGCTGCCAGAATGGGCCTCTCATTTCTGTATACTGCTGAAAACGGAACTAATACTGTCCAAAATACCAACTGAGAATCAGGATAAACCTTGGTCAAAAAGTGGAGAAAATAGACTTGAGTGGAAAACCAGATGAGCAAGACCCACGGATTAGATTCCCGCGGTAATACCTTCAACAGCATGGCTAGGGTACCGATGTAACTGAACAGGGAAATCAAGGAAATTCGATGTGGATCAAAACCGAATAGAAAACCAATCAAACCCGAGGGGATGTAGGCACCCCATCGGGTGGAGAAATGGTATTCGTTGAATTCCATGGTGCCAGCCCAGAAGTTTTTGCCGGCAAGTAAGTAGTAGACATCGTCAGAAAAAGTGATTCCGTCAAAGCCGAAAAGCCAATACAGGAAAAGAAAGCCTGTTCCGGCAAAAAAGGCGCTTTTCTTTGGATTTGAATAACTAAAGCTTCGGATTGGCATCCTGTAAAAATAAGGGAATTGAGATGAAATCGAGCCTGCCTATCGGATGCGACAGGCACTTACTCACTACAATATAAATGAGCACTATTTAAACATAAACTTTTCCCGAAATTCTATCGGATACTATCCCAAAAATGAAAAAAGCCCGGTACAATCCCGGGCTTCTATTCAAATTTTGATCACTGACTACCAATCGAAAGACTAATCCAATGGATCTAGTGGCCTTTGCTGGCAATGCTTTACTTTAATTAAGAACCGATTTTAGCCGCAGCTTTACCATATTCCCATCTAACTTCAAAACCATCAGGTTTTACTTCATATACCAAGCGCTCCTCCATGGTAGAAGTTTGCATTGAAGGTACACTTACCCTTAACGCATCTTCTTTGGCATCATAGGTATAAGCTCCCCACTGTTTTGCCACTTTATTGAAGATGAAAGTAGACTCAGTCTCACCTGGAATGATGAAGAAACTGTAAGTGCCCGCAGGTAATTTTTGACCTTGGATGGTGATGTCTTTGGAGGTCGTAAATGTGGTAGCATCATCAGCACCAGCTCTCCATACCTGACCAAGTGGCACCAGATCTCCCCAGATCGTACGACCTTTTACGGCAGGAGAGGAGTAATTAATCGTGATTTTTGAACCGGCTGCTGTTCCTTCAGCGGATCTTGCAGGGCTTGCTTTTTCTTGCGCAGAAGCTGAAAACGCAACAAATGCCATGAGGGCAAACGCAAATAGACTTTTTTTCAAATTCATAGATTTCATGGAGTTTATTAATTATTTAAGTTTAGTTTTTTATTAAACAGTTCTTGTCTTCCTACTGACAAAAGCCGCAAAAGGTTTTTAGATTTTAACCCAAGCTTGCTTTTTGTCGCTTTCCACTATTCGTTCTCCGATAATCAATTCTCTCAGACCACTTGCAAAAGTCGGAAAGGAGGGGTTTTCAGGTTGCTTTCCTACAGCAATGGCCGCATAGACTTCTTTAAACATTTGCTTGGAGGTGTCTGGAAAGCCCTCGTTGTGTCCTCCAGGAAAACTGATCAGGGCAGAAGCCTCAGGGTAAGCCAGGGAAGGATCTTTCATCAGCTGCTCATTGGCTTTGTCCCGTTTCCCAATCCATAGTTCATTCGGTCTTTCTGAATTGAATTCAAAATTGGATTTGGAACCGGCGATCTCAATATTCAGTCGGTTTTTGCGACCTGCACTTACTTGAGAGACAGTGATCGAACCCTTGGATCCATTGTCAAACCGAAGCAAAACCGTCGCATGATCTTCCGTATTGATCGGAACTTCCGCATAGTCTGAGGCTTGCAACTTAGTATCAGAATAGGTCTCAATAGCTTTCAGCGGCTTCAATCGCGTTTTATGTACCGTGGAGAAATCAGCCATCACTTCAGTGATTTTCAATCCGGTGACATACTCAGTGATGTCAAGCAAGTGGGAACCGATATCCGCGATCGCTCTGGAATCACCTGATTTGTCAGGCTCCAATCTCCAGTTATAGTCAGTTTGGAAGAAAAGCCAATCCTGCAGGTAAGATCCCATCACAGAATAGACCTCGCCAAGATCTCCTTTTTCGCGCATGATTTTCATCTGCCGTACCATCGGATAGTAGCGGAGATTGAAATGAACAGCATTGACCAAGCCGGTGGCGGAAGCAATCTTCACCAACTCTTCCGCTTCGTGAATTTTGACTGCAAGGGGTTTTTCACAAATCACATGCTTTTCTGATTCCAACACAGCCTTTGCTTGCGCAAAGTGGAGGAAATTTGGTGTACAGATGTGGACTACATCGATGTCATCCTGTTTTAGCATTTCGTCAAAAGTATAGGCTCGTGGGATTCCAAGCACTTTTGCTTTTTCATTTGCAAGTTCTTGGGTGACTTCACAGAGTGCTACTACCTCGACATTGGGTAATCTTCTAAGTGCCTCAAGGTGAGCAGGACCGATAAATCCGGTACCTACGATGGCAGCTTTGATGGTTTGGGACATAGGTTTAGGGTTTTGTTAAAAAACAGAATGATCGAAGATAAATAAATAATTTTCAAGAAACAGGGGTGAAAAGGGGAGTTTATCGTTAAAAAAACATGAAATGCCCATGAGAAAGTCTTCTCACACAGGGGAATGATTATCCAGGGCATTCCATCTGACCATTAAAAAACAAAATATAAACAGATGAAATACCCATGTCGAAAGAGCGACACACAGGAGCATGATTATCTGGGGGTATTCCATGTGGCAATTAAAAACCAAATTATAAACACATGAAATACCCATGTCGAAAGAGCGACACACAGGAGCATGATTATCTGGGGGTATTCCATGTGGCAATTAAAAACCAAATTATAAACACATGAAATACCCATGTCGAAAGAGCGACACACAGGAGCATGATTATCTGGGGGTATTCCATGTGGCAACTAAAAAACAAATTATAAACACATGAAATCGAGCATGACCCTTTCGGTGTCACACAGAGGGATGATTATATACCATGCGAGATTCCATCTGACCATAAAAAATCAATTATAAACACATGAAATCGAATTCTAATTCCCCGCATTTTATGAATACTATTCATAATATCTACCAAGTCAAGCTCTTAAATCCCGCGATTCTTTTAATCCGATTTTGGCTTGGAACGGTCATGCTAAAACATAGCGGCACTTACCTTTTTCAAGGAAAAGTTCATGAACTTGCTTCTTTCCTTGAGTCGTTGAATTGGCCATATCCATTATTTATGGCTTATGCTTCCCAAATCACAGAGTTTCTAGCAGCAATCTTGATTTTGATTGGAATCCGATTTGGTGCTTGGATAATGGCCTTTACACTGGGAATTGCAGTGATTTTTGCCCATTCAGGAAAAATCTATTCTGAGGCAGAGCTACCTTTCAATTACTTTTTGATGAGTATTGTACTCAGTTTGACAGGTTGTGGAAAGCCAGGTTTGGATAATGTTTTTTCCCGAAAATCGAAATAAATAGTAGCGATTGAACTGTATTTCAGATTGTGTAAGTCATTCATCCCTTGTTATTGCAACTCATCCAAAATCTAGGCAATTGAGCTGGATTCCAATTCGATAAGCAAAATTTATTCTTTATCTTAAGATCTTGAATAAACTCAAAACTCATGGCAAATTACAATCTGAAAATCAATGGGAAGTCCCACACCGTAGATGTCGATGATGATACTCCACTCTTGTGGGTTCTTCGGGATAACTTGGGACTGGTAGGCACCAAATTTAGCTGTGGAATCGCCCAATGCGGGGCTTGCACGGTACACATCAATGGCAATGCTACTTTTTCCTGCCTGACACCGGTTTCCAGTATCGGAAATGCAGAAGTATTGACGATTGAGGGCCTTTCCGAGGAGGGGGATCACCCTGTTCAAAAAGCTTGGGCAGAAGTGGACGTTGCTCAGTGTGGCTATTGCCAGGCTGGTCAAATCATGACTGCTGTGGCTTTATTAAAAAGCAATCCAAATCCCAATATGGAGGAAATTGACAATGCGATGAATCGAAATATCTGTCGCTGTGGTACCTATCATAAGATTCGCGAAGCTGTCGCCCTAGCCGCTAAAACCAAATAATCATGACAACACTTACAAAAGCAAGCAGAAGGGACTTCCTCAAAATTGCGGGATCCTCAGTCGGTGGATTAGTCATCGGATTTAGCTGGTTTAGCTGCGATTCTCCTAAGATGGAGGTACTCAGCACAGAGGAAATTCTTTCTCAAGCCAAATCATTCAACAGTTATTTATCCATTTCACCTTCCGGAGATGTAGTGATTTATTCTCCAAATCCAGAATTGGGACAAAATATCAAAACCTCATTTCCAATGGTTGTGGCGGAAGAATTGGATGCGGACTGGGAGAAAGTTCGGGTACTCCAAGCCAATCTGGACACCGAAAAATACGACCGCCAACTGACCGGTGGATCCGGTGCAATGCCGCATAGCTGGGAAAGACTGAGAAAAGCCGGAGCAACTGCCAAATTTGTTTTGGTGGCGGCGGCTGCTAAAGCCTGGAATGTAAATGCCTCAGAGATCACGGTGGAGAAAGGGATTATTTCTCACAAAGGATCGGGAAAAAGTGGTCATTTCGGCGAATTCGTAGCCGAAGCTGCTACAATGACAGCCCCTGAGGAGGTGACATTAAAGGATAAAAAGGATTTCAAAATCATTGGAACATCAGTGAAAAATGTGGATTCCAAAGAAATGTACACCGGTAAGCCAATGTATGGACTGGATTTCTACCGCGAGGGAATGCTGCATGCCATGATTCAGCGAGCTCCTTTTGGAATGAAAATTAAGGCTGTAGATGATTCGGCAGCGAGAGGTGTATCAGGAGTAAAAGACGTCGTCACTTTTGGAACAAGTGTGGCTGTAGTCGGTGAATCCACCTGGCCACTGTTGAAGGCGAAGAAGTTACTTCGAATAGATTATGAGCCGGATGGAGCAGTAGAAAGTACGGCAGATCATGACCGGATTTTTGCGGACTTAATGTTGAATGGAAAACCGGACGTGAAGCGGAAAGACGGAAATTTTGATGCTGCATTTAAAGGTGCTGCTCAAGTTGTGACCGCAGAATATCAATGTCCTTTCATTGCTCATTCTCCAATGGAACCTGAGAACTTTTTTGCTCATGTGAAGGGGGACAAAGTCGAACTCATCGGCCCAACCCAAACTCCGGATCGTGCCAGACAGGCAACTGCCCAACTTTTAGGTATTCCTTTAGAAAATATCACAGTAGAAATTACACGCTTGGGCGGTGGATTCGGCAGAAGACTACGAGCAGATTATGTAGAAGAAGCTGTGGAAGTTTCCCGAGCAATGAATGCACCTGTAAAAGTTACCTGGAGCCGTGAAGATGAATTGACTGGTGGTGCTTATCGTCCGGCTGTTAGATACCGATTTGAAGCAGGCTTGGATGCCTCTGGGAATATGATTGCCTACAAACTTCGTGGAGTCGGAATGAATGCAGGAAACTGTACCCGTGAAAATAACTTCCCCTCCGGAGCAGTGGCCAATGTTCTAATTGAAAGCATTGAACACAAGTCAAGCATCACCACTAATGCCTGGAGAGCACCGATCACGAATTTCTTGGCTTATGCCGAGCAAAGTTTCTTGGATGAAGTAGCGCTTGCCGCCGGAAAAGATCCTGTCCAGTTCCGATTGGATTTATTACAGCAAGCCAAAACTTCACCTGTAGGGGGAGAGTTGGGATATGATGTAGACCGGATGATTGGTGTGGTGAAAGCTGCCGCTGAGAAATCCAATTGGGGAAAAGATCCGAATGTGAAACAAGGCTTTAGCGTCTACTATTCTCACAGATCGTATGTCGCTCAGGTGGCAGACATTGCGATGGAGGGAGGAACCCCTGTACTCAAAAAGGTAACTGCCGTCACCGACTGCGGAATGGTGGTGAATCCAATCGGAGCTAACCACCAAGTTCGCGGCGGAATTGTGGATGGAATGGGTCATGCGATGTACGGGAATCTGACCTTCGAAAATGGGGTTCCAAAGCAGAAAAACTTTGATTCTTACCGTTTGATTCGAATGAAGGAAGTTCCGGAGATAGATACGCACTTCTTGGATACAGGCTTTGATCCAACTGGTTTGGGTGAGCCCGCTTTGCCACCTACAGGGGGAGCGATAGCGAATGCTATTTTCTCTGCCACAGGCAGAAGACTGAGAAGTCAGCCATTTATCGAGCAAAAAGAATTCTCTGATATTAAGCTGGAAATTAGAAGAGCCTAAGATTGAAAAATTGGAAGATTGAAAAATTTAAAAATTGATTCGATTTTATGAGTATCCGCAATCTTTCACGTACTAAAAAGTGAGGGTTTGAAGCTTAATTTGAGGAGATTCCCTCCGCCGCGGCGGAGGGCTAGGGGGATTTTTTCCTCAGGTTAATTCGAAAAATTCCTACAACGTGCAACATTCCGTAGAGTCATATTCGATTTTATTGAATCCCTGAAATAAATAAAGCCTCTAAATTTAATTTAGAGGCTTTATTTATTAAGTGGGAACAATCAACTTGGCTAATTTTTCAATTTTCCAATATTCAAATATTTCAATTAATCTTCTCAGCTTCAACTTTCAAAATTTCATTTTCATCATTCTTACAGGATTCAATAAAATCTGAAATTGCCTGATTTTTAGCCTGACCGTTTTTCAACAAAACCCCCACCGAAAGAAGGACACCGATTCGGGTTCCTGTCTTTTTTGAAGCAGTACCAAAAAGCGGCTCTAATTCATCATAGGTGACATCTTCAGCAAATTCCCGGATTGAATTCATTGCGGTTTCCAATTTTTCACCGGAGAGATTGGTCAGTTTTTTGCCGATTTGTTGAATCTCATTCAAGGCAGATCGCTGACTCTGGGCTTGTGTCGAGGTTTGGGGCTTAGGCTGATTTTGGGCTGGAGTTTCCGTATTCTGTTTAGCCCAAGTATCTTTCAAACCTACCGTTTTGTTAAATACCAGTTTTCCATCCGAGGAATCCAAATCCAAGGTAAAGTATCCCAATCGCTGGAACTGATACTTTTCATCCAAGGTTGCATTGGCCAAAAAAGGCTCGAGATATGCTTCATTGATACTATTCAGAGAGTTGGGGTTCATGAATTCCATGAAATTCTTTTCCTCATGCGAATCCGGCGCTTCTTCCAAAAACAAGCGATCGTATTCCCGAACCACAGCCTTAATCGCATGTGCAATAGAAACCCAATGAAGCGTTCCTTTTACTTTTCGCTGACTGGCCTCGGATCCGCTTCCGGATCGGGATTCAGGATCATAGGTACAGTGGATCTCAAGGATATTTCCAGCTTCATCCTTTACTACAGACTCCGCTTTGATGAAATAAGCACTTTTCAGCCGAACTTCATTTCCTAAGGAAAGGCGGAAGAAATTTTTACCTCCGTCTTCTTTGAAATCTTCCCGCTCAATATATAATTCTCTGGAAAAAGGCACCTCATGAGTTCCTGAATCAGCTTGTTCAGGATTATTTTCCATATCAAGGAATTCAACCTTCCCTTCAGGGTAATTGGAAATGACCAATTTTACCGGATTCAATACCGCCATCACACGGGTGGCGGTTTTATTCAAATCTTCGCGGATACAAAATTCCAGCAAGGAGACATCGGTCACATTGTCCCGCTTGGCAATACCTGCCAAATCACTGAATTTACGAATTGAAGTAGGAGTGTAACCTCTTCGCCTCAAGCCGGAAATAGTTGGCATGCGGGGATCATCCCAACCCGCTACCGCTTTGTTTTGTACCAGTTCGAGCAGCTTTCGCTTACTCATTACAGTATAGCTCAGATTGCGGCGCGCAAACTCCCGTTGCTTCGGTCTCAGTAGCTTCGAATCATAGATCTGATCGATGTACCAATCGTAAAGTTCCCGATGAGCTTTGAATTCCAAGGTACAAAGCGAATGAGAAACCTGCTCGATATAATCTGACTCGCCATGTGCCCAATCGTACATTGGATAGATACACCATTTATTTCCGGTTCGGTGGTGATGTGCGTTGATGATTCGATACAAAATCGGATCCCGCATGTGCATGTTAGGGGATGACATGTCGATTTTGGCACGCAGAACATAACTTCCAGCCGCGAATTCCCCATTTTTCATTCGCTCAAACAAATCCAAACTCTCTGAACTAGGGCGATTACGATAAGGACTTGCAGTACCGACTGTAGTCGGGGTACCTTTTTGGGCTGCAATCTGTTCTGAGGTCTGCTCATCTACATAGGCTTTGTCTTCCTTGATCAACTGAACAGCCCAGTTGTGAAGCTGCTGAAAGTAATCAGAAGCATAGCATTCATTGGCCCAACGAAAACCCAACCAAGCAATATCCCGCTTGATGGCGTCCACGTATTCCTGTTCCTCTTTGGAAGGATTGGTGTCATCAAAGCGGAGGTTGACCGGAGCATTGTACTTTTCTCCTAAACCAAAATTCAGACAAATAGATGCTGCATGTCCGATGTGTAGGTAGCCGTTAGGTTCGGGAGGAAATCGAAAGCGAAGTTTTTCTTGGGGAAAACCATTCGCTAAGTCTTCCTCGATGATATGTTCAATAAAATTCAGTGATTCTGTCATAGCCTAAAATTCAAGGCCAAAATTAGTCCAATTGGTAGGAATTGCAACCAAAAAACGAACGAGACAATATTAGAAAAAAGATCCAAGACATAAGACACAAGAAACAGAATAGGACAACCGATTCTAGACAAAGTCATTGCGACTTTATTATGTTTCTAATTTTTATGACACTAAAGTCTTACATCTAAAGTCTAATATCTAGCGTCTAAATTTCGTCCATCTCACGGCTTGGCCAATAAGCTCCGATTAATTTAATTTTTTGATTTACCTGGTCGATTTCAAAAGTCATTTCCATTTCATCCCGGGCTTTTTCATGAATTGCCAAACAAGCATTGAAATGAACCAAGTCAAAATCCAAAGTCAGTTTTCCCGCCGTCGAGGAGGAGAAGTGTGGAGAGCCCTTCAGTTTCACTTTTTCAGAAACCGCTCCATCTTTTTTGAAATAGTAGGACAAAAAAATACCCAGATCTTTTTCTTTTTCCATTAAAATGGCTTTCAGTTCATTTTCAGGAAAATCAGTGTTGGGAAAATCAAAAGTCCAGGATTCTTGCATGGGTTTTAAAGATAGAAAGATGAAAGTTACATAAATCTGTAAGTGATTCGTGAGAGAATAGCTTATTTTTAAGCCATGCAATACCCCATTTATCTTGATTACAACGCCACAACGCCCTGTCTACCCGAGGTCATTGAGGCAATGTTGCCGTACTTCGGAACACACTTAGGTAACGCTGCCAGCAAAAGTCATCCTTACGGTTGGGTAGCGGAAAATGCTGTGGAAGAGGCTCGGGAAAAAATAGCGAATCTGATTGGGGCCAAATCCAAAGAAATCATTTTCACTTCAGGGGCTACTGAGGCAATAAATTTGGGAATCAAAGGAACGTTTGATGCCTACCTTGGGGAAAAGCAGCATTACATCACTTGCAAAACGGAGCACAAGGCGGTTTTGGACACCTTTGCCGAATTGCAAAAAAGAGGCGCTGAACTCACTTACCTTGAAGTGAATTCCAAAGGAGAAATAAGTCTGGACGAACTGGAAAAAGCCATTCTTCCAAACACCAAACTAATCTGCCTGATGTGGGCTAATAATGAGACGGGAATTATCCATCCGGTGGAAAAAATTTTCAAACTGGCCGAGAAGAGAAATGTTATTTTTTTCACAGATGCAGTTCAGGCAGCAGGAAAAATACCTGTTTTCACCAAAGGGATTCACCTGATGGCGATTTCTGCGCATAAGCTCTATGGGCCGAAAGGAGTAGGAGCATTGTACGTTCGACATAATCATGATATGCCCAAACCTCTGTGTCAAATCCATGGCGGAGGACATGAGAAAGGAATGCGGAGCGGTACGCTCAATGTTCCGGGAATTGTAGGTTTTGGAGCCGCAGCTCAAGTACGAATGAACGAGATGAAACTGGAGGGAGAGCGATTGAAAACCCTTCGAAATAAGCTGGAAAAAGAACTTTTAGAGATCGCCGAAACCAAACTGAACGGAAGTCAGGAAAACCGTTTGTCCCATGTCACCAACATCGCTTTTGGTGGAGTGGAAGGAGAGGAGTTGCTCAGAAGAGTCAATCAGAAAGTTGCTGTGAGTTCGGGTTCGGCCTGTACTTCAATTTCACCCAAACCCAGCCATGTGTTAGCAGCAATGGGTTTAAATTCAGATTTAGGAAGGGCATCGATTCGCTTTAGTTTGGGAAAGGGAACCACTGAAAAAGACATTGAGGATGCGGTTAGTTGGGTGAAAAAGGTGGTTGTAGAGTTGCGGAATTCTTGAGATTCAGGTTAGTCGACTCATTAATCCCCAATTGGAAGGTTCCGGAATTTTCGATTTGAGGTCGGGTAGCCAAGATGGATGTCAGATGAATCTTCAAAACAGTTGTTTTAGTGTTTTTTTCAAATGTTAATGCGACTTTACTTGAATAAATATGGATATCATAAATTTAGATTTCAAAACATAGACTATTCTAAACTTTTAAAAATCAGTATATTCAACTATGGAAACTGAAAGGGAACCAAATACCGTCGAAGAACCGAAAGCTGCTTACGGCTTGTATTCCTACGCCGATTATTTGACTTGGCAGTTTGAAGAAGTAGTAGAGTTGATAAAAGGTAAAATTTTCAAGAAAGCGGCGGCGGCACCAAACCGAATTCATCAAAAAGTATCTGTAAAGTTAGTATCTAGACTTTATGTTTTCTTGGAAGGAAAGAAATGTCAAGTCTATGATGCTCCATTTGATGTCCGGTTTCCAAAAGGGTCTAAAGAAGATCACAAAATTCACGATGTAGTGCAACCGGATATCTGTGTGATTTGCGATCCCGAAAAGCTGGACGATCGGGGATGCATCGGAGCGCCAGATTTAATTGTGGAGATCCTTTCTCCGGGAAACAGCAAGACCGAACTCAAACTTAAATATGAGCTTTACGAATCACACGGTGTCCGAGAATATTGGATCATCCATCCCGAAAATCAGAATGTGCTGATTTATACGCTTATAAATGGAAAATATGTTCCCTCAGGTTTGCTGACTTCAGGTGATGTGGTCGAATCGACTGCTATTGAAGGGTTTAAACTGGACCTGGAGGAATTTTTTGGGGATATAGAATAGTTTCATGCTTTAATTTTTCAATTTTCAAATCTTTCAATTTTTCAATTGTAGCAAATCCTCCTCAGTATCTATATCTATTTTCCCTTTCGGAAATGGTATACTCACCAAATCCTCCTGGTGAGCCTGTGCAATTTTCTTTGCCCCTTCGTCACCTTTGAGTCCCATCAATTCCTTAAAATAGGCTTTTCCAAATAGAATCGGTACCCCAACAGTCTTTGAATACCCACAGGCTACGATCCCTTTTCCTTCTTTCGCCTGAGTAGCGATCAACTTGTTTAGAATCTTCGCATCTACAAAAGGCTGATCACACAGCATGATGATGACCTGATCCGGTTGGTCAAATTTGAGCATATACTCCAAGCCAATTTTAAGACTGGAAGACATCCCTTTTTCGTAGTGAGGATTGGGGATATTTGGAATGCTGGAACCTGGAAATGTCTTCTTGATTTCATCCCGGTTTGCACCGAGGACAAGCACTCGTTTATGGGCTTCACAGCCATTTGCAGCATCTATTGCGAGCTGAAGCAAGGTTTTATCCTTGTATTTAGCGATTTGCTTCGGGTAGCCAAGCCTGCTTGATTCTCCGGCTGCCAATATGATAATTCCAGTCTTCATCTCAGATTTTTTCGTGTATAGGTCCCGGTTTTTCCCGGAGGAAAATAGGCTGTTTTTTGTTCAATACTGCTTTGATCTCAGCCAAAACGGAAAGCGCAATTTCCTCGGATGTTTCAGCTCCGATTTCAATTCCGACAGGAGCGTATAAATTATCGGTATGAACTTGAATTCCTTTAGTTTCCAACCTTTGAATCAGCTTTTCGGTTTTGCGCTTCGGACCCAAAATTCCGATGTAAGGAATCATGCAAGTCAGTAATTTCTCCAAGATAATCACTTCATATTCAAAATTATGAGTCATGAGGAGTGCGACTGTGTTTGGATCTGTTTCGATTTGTTCAATCACTTCTTCAGCAGGACCTTGAAGGATTTTCGTGGCAGAAGGGAATCGTGTCTGATTTGCGAGATTTTTTCTTCCATCAATCAAAATCAACTCTAGTCCTAAAATATCAGCCATTTTGGCCAAGGGCACCGTATCATTTCCTGCGCCAAAAAGTAAAACCCGAATCGGAGGCTTAATCAATTCAAAAAAAACTGAAACTTGCTGATATTTTGAATAGGACTTAATGACATTTTGCGGAGCATCGAGATCAATGATTTCTTTTTCTAGTACCTGTCTAAAATCCGCATGAACTTTGGATAAACTTCCAACGTCATGGTTTCCTTTTTTCAAATAGATCGTTCCGATCTGCTCTGATTTGGAATTGGGGACCGAAAAAAGGGTCAATAGAAGTGAAATTTCTCGGTCAGAAAATGCTTTTTTGATCAATTCAATGGGATTTTCCGGATTGATGAAGTCAATCGGTTCAATCAAGACATGGATGATTCCATTGCATCCCAGACCCACACCGAATTTCTGATCGTCTTCATCGGTAGTATCATAAGTAACAAGCATGGATTTCTGCTGAAAAATCACTGCTTGGGCTTTGCGCAACGCATCGCCTTCCAGACAACCGCCACTGATTGCACCGGTAAGACTGCCTTCCTGAGTCACCAGCATTCGCGCTCCCGGTCGGCGATAGGCCGAGCCATCCACTTGTACAACCGTTGCCAAGGCGACCGGTTGATTTTCGGTTTTGCAGACTTCGTAGGCCTGAATGATCTGCTGAAGTTCTTTCATTTACTGCATCCGGAGTTTGTTGGTAAGCTCAAGCTTTTCTTTTCGCAAAGAAAACCAAACTGAAAAGAAAGCTGAAATAACCAGATACCCGACAAAAATGTAAACCGAACCAGGCAAAAACTTATTCAATTCAAACCAATCTCCTGAATTCACTACGAAGTACAGCGCATAAGCTACCTTGAGCAATTCCCAGGCCCATGCATTCGGATTGCGATCCATCAGTTCGGTATAGGCAAAAACTGTCAAAAAGACAAATCCACCATAATAAAATATACCAGGCGCACCGATAGTTGCCAGATTTCCAAATAAATAACTAAGCAAAAAAAGGAGTGCAATCAATTGACCAAAACTCCAAATCAACATCCCTTTGGTAAGTTGTGGATTGTATTTTTCGAAGTGATATACATCCTCGATCTTGTTCACCGGATAGTTTTTAGCAACATCGGCTGGTCTCCAACCCAAAGGCATAAACCAGATTTTAAGTTTATCAACCCACTTTTCAGCTCTCCAAGCATCTTTGATCAATAGCCAGAGATGCATAAAGTTGATCTTGATCGGATTCCAGGTTTGGACCGGACGTGTTACCCCATATACGGCAGGAATTTCTTCCTTTTCTTCTTGATAGGTATTGAATATTTTATCCCAAATGATGAAAATCTGTCCGTAATTTTTATCCAAGTACTCGGGGTTAATCGCATGATGAACTCGATGGTGGGAGGGGGTGACAATGATTTTCTCCAAAAAACCCATCCGCTTAATATGCTGAGTATGATACCAAAACTGAGCAAAAAGATGAAGCGGGGCTACAATGGCGATAACTTGTGGGGGTACACCCAAAATTGCAGCAGGAATCAAAAAAATACCGAAAATCTTAACTATTGAAGAAATGCTTTGTCGCAGGGCGCAGGCCAGATTAAACTCCTCGCTGCTGTGGTGGATGATGTGGTTGTTCCAAAAAAGATTGTATTCATGTGAAATCCGATGTGTCCAATATCCGGCAAAGTCAAGTGCTATAAACGCAATCACATAAGTAACCCAAGTCGCTTCAAACTGTACCAGTTCGAATTGATTCACCATCCATTCATAAGAGATGACAATCAGACTGAGCCCCAAGACATCCTTGGTGACATTGGTCATTCCCGAACTCAGGCTGGAAATCATGTCGTTCAATGGAACAGTGTCATTTCCTTTCCAGATTCCATAAAACTTTTCAAACAATACCAGCACAAAAAATGCAGGCATGGCAATCAGTAGAATTTGTCCGTAAGCTTCCATTGGGTTTATCGTTCGCAGGTTAAACTTAAAGATTAACCTGATTCAAATCAAAAAGATATTCCAAAACAGAAAAAATGGGCCTGTTAAAAGGAATATATTGACTTTGGTCAAAGCCAGTGACTTTTATGTGCTAGGTTAATTACTTGTGCCTGCGAATTAACATGTAGTTTTTGGTATATGTTTGCGATATGCTTACGAATTGTCAGTGTTGAAATTTCCAGTTCAACTGAAATTCTTTTTGCATCCCAGCCGTTTATTAGGTGTCGAAGAACTTCTTTTTCGCGTTCAGTGAGTAATTCTGGCAATTCAATTTTGGAAGATTTTGAGACCATATTTGTCCTGCTAAGTAATTGGAGCGTCTTTCGGGCGATCCCCGGACTCATCGGTGCCCCACCGAATTCAATGACATTCTGTACCGATTGTAAAATATTATCCGAAGGTTCATGCTTAAGCAAATAACCCGAAGCACCGGCTTGGATTGCTTCAAATATATTCTCCTCATCATCGAACACCGTTAAAACCAAGAAATGAATTTGCGGATATAGTGCTTTACCGATCCGAATAGCTTCTATGCCATTCATTATAGGCATTTCAATATCCATAAAAACCACCTGAGGTAAATTCCCATGGTGCAATGCTTCCAATTCGGAAAGGGCGGATTTTCCGTTATCAGCAATGAACATCATTTTCAAGGCAATATTCCCCTCGGTCTTCAATCGGAAACTTCTTACGTTAACAGGATTGTCTTCTACGAGTGCGATACGATAAACTTCCATGGTTCAAAATTCTGTGGAAAAAACAGGATGGGCTATAATCAATTTGCAGTAGGTTCTATCCGAACCGATGTACCTGTGTCTCCAATAATCCCTTGCCATGAAATACTCCATCCTGAAGTTTTTGCGCGTTTTTTCATGTTTTCCAGTCCATTTCCAGATAAATTGGTTGTATCAGAGTTTATGCCTCTGCCATCATCCTTTACCTCAACTGACCAGGATTGGTGACATTTGAGTGAAATCGTGATCAGCTTACAATCACTGTGCCTCAGAGCATTATTGATCGCCTCTTGAAGAATTCGAAACAGGTTAAATGCTTCAGCCGATGGCAATGTCTTGTCTTCCATGATTTCTTCGTAAAAGTTGATCTGAATTTTCGGATAGGAAGAATTTAATCGCTGAAGGTAAAGTTTGAGTCGGTCGCTGAGGGCAGTAAGTCTAAGTGAGTCATTTTTCAATGCCCAAATAGTGTCATTCAATTCGCTGATCATTGACCGGGAATTGAGTTGAAGTTCTCGTAAGGCTGTTTTACCCAAGTCATCCAAATGATCAGATTTAATATATTCAAGGTTTGAGGTGATGGAAGCGGCAAAAGCTCCCAAATTATCATGAAGATCAGATGAGATTCGTTTTCGCTCTTGTTCTTTGGCTTCCAAAATCAACTTTTTACCTTTAAATTTTTCTTCTTCCTGAAATTTCACCCGCTGAATTTTTTCTTGTCTTTTAGAAAAAACTATCCATAAAGCAGCCAAAAGGATGAAAATTGCCATTGTTGCCAACGTTCCGTAGACGAGTCGCTGTCTTCGGATCAGGTCAAGCTGTTGCTGTATGATCGTGTTTTCCTTCTGCTGCAACTCATATTGTGTTTGAAGTTCAGCTAGGGCCCGTTCTGAATTTATAGTATAAAAGACATCTTTTGCTTTGATGATCTGTTCGAGCGTCTCCTGATACTTTTGCAAGTTGCCGGATGCCTTGTATGCTTTAGCCAAAGCCTCAAAATAAATTAATCGTAGATTTATGGAGTTTGTGAATGTGTTGGAGTCCAAAGTATTCGGGTCAGGCATTGTTCCTTCCAAAATATTGTTGGCCAGATTTATGACCTTTTCATTTTGACCGGATTTTAAATAAAAATTGAGAAGGGCCTCCTTATCATCTGCATATAAATTTTGATCACCGGTGAGTTTCCTTGCTTCAAGAAGTTCAATCAGTGCATGTTCAGCTTCTATCAGATCACCTCTTTTCAATGCCAATTCTGATTTTCGCTGTAGGGCTGTCGAATAAATGGGCAGATTATTCACTTCTTTGCTCAATTCCACTCCCCTGTTGATGTAAAAAACGGCGGAATCCTCTTTTTCAAGTTGGATAAAAGCATTGGCCTTATTGATCAAAATAGAGGCTTTGGCAGTTTGAAAATCCAAGCCTAGACCCAAGTTGGTTTCTGCTTTTTTAATCCAAGTAAGTGCTTCTTCTGGGTAATTTCTGGCAAGTGCGATTGAGGCGATTGAATTCTGGTTTATGGATAGGTTAAGCAGATCCCCGATTGATTCTGCTTCCTTCACCAATTGGTAAAGAATATCCAAAGCTCCGAGGTAGTCCATGCGTCCCCCTTTGGAAATGGCTTTCAGTCTCATCAATTTAAAATAACCCTCGCTAGTCGCTTTGTTGTCAAACGCTAGCCTCGGAAGCACTCCGTCTATCAGAACAACCGCACTATCCAGCCAACCCCAACGGTAATAATCCTGGGCTTTTGCGAATGCTCCCAATGAGATAAGCGAGTCATTTTTTGTCTGTAGCGCAAGGCTATAAGCCTCATAGGCATATTTGTCAAGGGTATCCCGGGGAATGTTATAATGGACTTCGCACAGGGCAAGGATGGCGTTTAATCGTTCTAAATCTGTTTTTGCCTGATAGATTTTGGTTCGTAGGGAGTTCAATTCTACGGATTGACCGAAGGTCATACACGTGACAATGGTGAAAAAAAAACAGTATATCAGTCGCTTACCCATGGATTAAAAATAGCATTTTTCGCTTCTTCTACTCCAAATTGAGTATTTTTTTCGGGATTTCATGAGACCAATTTTGAATGCTTCAAAGCCTGAAGTTTTTCCAAAATTCAAACTACACAGCCATGAAAAATCTACAATCCATTTTATTGCTTTTTGGAATATTTATATTCCTTTTTTCCTGTAAAGACCCTGAAGAAATAGATCCTACGGTTCCGATTTCGGAAAATCCAATCCGTCCTCCAAAGGGAATTGTAAAAACAAATCTCATCGGAAGGGTGATCGATGAGCAAAACAATCCATTGGTAGGAGCTATTGTCCAGGCAGGCGGACGACAAACGGCGACAGACGTCAATGGGATCTACACTTTTTCGGATGTATCCATTGACGGAGACCGGGGCTACATCGAAGTCAGCAAAGCCGGATATTTTGACGGGCATCGAGTAGTGGAGCCTTATCGGGATAAGCTTTCCCAAGTTCCGACGCTCCGGTTAATTGAAAAGAAATCTATCGGCACCATAAGCGCTGCTTCCGGCGGAAAAGTCGGAATATCCGGAGGGATCCAGGTGGAGCTTCCTGCAAACGCCGTGGAGAATTATTCGGGGCAAATCAATGTGGTGGCATCCTATATCAATCCAACGTCTCACGATTTCATAGCGAGAGTGCCAGGAGACCTCATAGCTGAAAATGCTCAGGGAAAAATTGGGATTTTAGAATCCTATGGAATGGCTCACATTGAGCTATTGGACAATTCAGGAAAAGAACTCAAAATCAAAGCAAGTTCAAAGGCGATTTTAACACTTCCCATTCCTCCATCTATGGTTGCTAAAGCACCTGCTTCGATGGAGATGTGGTTTTTTGACGAGGCGAAGGGAATATGGAAAGAAGAAGGAAAAGGAACCAAACAGGGGAGTGTTTATGTAGGGGAGGTATCCCACTTTTCAGTCTGGAATTTTGACAAATGGAATCCTTTCCGCTTTATACCTACGACCATCAAGTGGCTTTTTGATTACCTGCTAGGAACGACAAGTCCGGACGGAAATCCCGATATGCTTACAGATCTGTTAAAAGAAATGGAAGGAGGGAAAAAGGGGATGTCAGTGCATGTGACACGAAAAAGTACCGGTTCCACCGTTTACCATCGGAACCTTACCTATCCATCAAAAACCTCCAAAAATCCCTTTTCCGCCGATTTTACGGAAGATATCAGACTACCTGACGGCTTGGATGGACAGGAAAAACTTGTCGTGAAGATCTATCCACTTCAGCCGGGTGGCCCTGAATATCCCGTCAATGAACGCTACACCCCCGTGCCGGGTGAAACACCAGTACCTATGCCTGAATTCGTTCAATCGGATGATTTTGAAAAAGTCGAAAAAGAATATGACGCAGATTTCACCAAAGCTCCCACATCAAAAATCGAAGTGATAATTCCTCCTGTAACTCCTGTAGATGGCAAAGGTGCTTACATCATCAATGTGAACGGAAAAACCGTCAATTGTGATAAAAATGCCCTGAGACAGGGCTATGCCTATGCGAGCCTGAGAAGTGGAAATAAAGTACTTGCCTCGGCCTATGCACCGATATTCAATGACGGCTTGTTTACGATCAATTATTTCATGAAGCAAAAAGGCCCTGATCTGGTCAATAATGTGGTATTGACGATCTATGATGTGCAATCCGGTAAAAAAAGTAAGGACATCCAAATTTCTGTAAATCCTTCATTGCCCTACCAATTCAAGGAGAATATTTCAGTCTGCAATGAGCCCAATGATCCGGGTAACCAAACTCCGACCAAAATTTTCACAGGTTCAATAACAATTTCCACTACACAGCAACTTCAGGCTTTTATCGACTCGGCTTACACTGAAGTAGGAAGCTTGAGTTTAAGTACTGCAGCTATTAAAGACCTAGGTGGAATTTCTTCTCTCAAAAAAATAGGTACACTTTTTATCGGTCAGACAAATATCGAAACGCTAGGTGGACTGGCTGAAGTTGAAGAAATCACACAAGCCATTCGGTTTCAGAATAATGGTAATCTGAGAAATATTGGTTTCCCTAAACTTATTACCAAAAACATGGCAGGCGGTCTGTACATTAATACCAATCCCAGCTTACAATCTATCACTTTCCCCAATTTGGAGGAAATAGGTTCAAACGGGCAGGAATTTAGTATCTATCTAAATGCATCTCTTTCCTCGATCTCTATGCCCAAGTTCCGGTCAATTACTAATGCCAGCCAATTCACGCTATCAAACACGCTGTTGAAAAATTTGGACTTTTTGGCAAACGTCACTGGGAATCCTTCGGGCTATTTGGTACTTGATGCAAATAATGAGCTAATCAATTTGAACGGAATTCAAAAAATTGTTCCACAAAGAGGGGTATGGATTAGAAACAACAAAAAACTCGAAACTCTAAATGGGGCTGGTTTGAATGTTCAAGATTTGTATTATACCGTTATTCAAGACAATCCCGAGTTAAAAGATATTTCAGCAATCACTTCAAAAATTAAATCAGGGTTTCAGATTTTGATCAACCGGAATCCAAAGATCGAATCCATCACCTTCACAAACTTAGAAAGGCTTGTCGATTTTTCGGGAATCAATATATCAGTATCACCCGGCTTGAAAATCTTGGATTTACCTAAATTGAAGGAAATTCAGGGTTTTTTTATTATCGATGATGCCAAAGCACTGACTTCTGTCAATGCTCCAATATTGGAAAAAATCTCCCATCGACTTTATTTTGCAACACTTTATTCTTTGGAAGCCTTGGATTTCCCTGAACTCAAGGATGCACTTAGCTTGGAGTTTTACCATACCCAAGGTTTGAAATCGCTGAATGGCTTTAACAAACTCGAAAAATTGAGCGGAACTTTTTCTGTCAATCTTGCTGCAACTCCGGTTCCCAACCTCGCTTCGATCAATGGATTAAACAGTCTAAAAACTGCCCAAGCCATCTTGATTAATGATGATCAAAATGGTTCGAAGCTTTTGGAAATTAAAGGGTTTAAAGCACTAACGGACATTCAGTCGGTCTTCTCTCTAACTCGCTTGGGAAAATTAAGCGATGTAAGTGGATTTGCCAATCTGACCACCGTAGGTCAGGATTTTACAATTCTTCTCACTTCTTTGCCAAAAATGCATGCTTTCGCTAAGCTCAACAGGGTAGGTACCGGCGCAAGCGGAACCTTAACTCTTCATAACAACAGCGAATTAACAGACTTGGATGGATTTAATGCCCTAAAAACATGCAGTCAACTTTCGATAAACTCCAATCCCAAACTGACTCAAATTAATGGTCTTTCAGGACTAGAAAAAATTGCTTTGGGAATTAGTATCACCTCCAATAAATTACTCAATACGCTTAATGGTCTGGCTAATTGGACTGGAGCAACTGTGAATGTTTCCGTATCAAGCAATGAGAGCCTTTCGGATCTTTGCGGACTGACAAAAATTGCCAAAGAAGGCACAATCACTAATTACTCTGTTAGTTCTAATTCCTACAATCCAACCCTTGCCCAGCTAAAGGATGGAAACTGTAAAAAATAGTTGGCTTGAGTTTGAAAGTAAAAACCGTCTCCATGAGATGGTTTTTCTTTTTTATACTATTTGGGCTTGAACTGATATCTTTGAATACCCAAGTCAAAATGTATGGAAATACCCAGTCTCGCCAATCTTAAAAAAGATCTCAGCTACCTTCCCGAAAAAGAATTGATCACCTTGATCACTGATTTGGCCAAATTCAGCCGGGAAAACAAGGCCTTTATCTATTTCAAACTCAACGAGCGGGATCAGCCCAATTTGTTTGTGGATTCAGTTAAGGAAGAGTTGGATGAGGCTTTTCTGATGGCCAACACCCGTCATTATCATGTGGCAAAAAAAGCTGCTCAGACCATTCGTCGCAAGCTTAACAAATCACTCAAATTGAGTAAAAACAAAGCTGATCAAGCTGAATTGATTCTTTACTTCTGTGAGCAGATGAAAAAATATGACTATCAAAAACATCACCATCCAGTGATTGATAACCTTTATAAGGTTCAGATTGGAAAAGCCAAAAAGCTCATTTCCACTTTGCATGAAGATTTACAAAGTGATTATGAATACCGAATTGAAGAACTTGAATAAGCCCTAGCCTATGACTCTTAGCATTTCTCCAAACCCTATCGAATTAGGCCAAAAGGCCGGAAGCATTGGCGCCGAACTGATCCGAAAAGCCATTCAAAACCAAGGTTTTGCTAGCATCATTTTGGCAACCGGAACCAGTCAGTTTGAAACTTTGAGTCAGCTTTTGACAGAAAAAGACATCGATTGGAGCAAGGTGACTGTGTTCCACTTGGACGAATACATCGGAATTCCAATTTCACATCCTGCCAGTTTCAGAAAATATCTGATGGAGCGATTTTTCACTCATGTCCCTCAATTGAAAGCCTATCACCTGATTAGTGGAGAGAAAAATCCCGATCAGGAATGCGATCGGCTTTCGACTTTAATTCAAAACCATCCAATTGATGTGGCTTTTGTGGGAATCGGAGAAAACGGGCATTTGGCCTTCAATGATCCACCGGCTGATTTTGAGACTGAAAAACCTTATTTAGTCGTCGAATTGGATCAGGCTTGCCGCATGCAGCAATTGGGGGAAGGATGGTTTCCAAGTTTGGAGGAGGTTCCTACTCAAGCCATCAGCATGTCGATCAGTCAAATTATGAAATCAAAGCATATAATTTGTTCTGTTCCGGATCGAAGAAAAGCACAGGCAGTAAAAGAATGTCTGGAGAGCGAAGTATCCAATCTTCATCCGGCATCGATTCTTCAAACTCATCAGGATTGTAAGGTCTTTTTGGATCAGCCTGCTTCATCTCTGCTTACCGACCAATGAAAACGGGGTTTCGTGTGTGGGGACACTCAGGGAGGCTCCGAATCCGCCGAAGTGAGTGTGGACACTCACTTCATTAAAAGTTTTCTTTCTACTCATTTTCATCCCTACTTTTCAACCATTGATCTGAAAAATTTTGGATGGATGACATAAAATTTTGTATTTAAGGCAAAAGGTAAAATGATCTAAAGTCCGTGAGTGAAGACACTTACGGAGGCAGATGATATTCCGTGAGTAAGGACCAACCTGCGGCGTAGAAATTGGCGAAATATCCGTGAGTGAAGACACTCACGGAGGCGTCAAAATGATCTAAAGTCCGTGAGTGAGTACCTTCCTGAGGTAGACAGGCACTTACTGTGGCACAGGGTATCTCAAACGGCGGGTAGGTGTCAGACTGAGCGGAGTCGAAGGCCAAATTCAGCGAATAGAAGCACATTTCGACTTCGCTCAATGTGACAAACGGCAGTTATGAGACACCTCCAGCTATTCTTGAATTTCTTTTCTTTTGGCTTAAACCCAAAACCAGCCTATGTCAACAAAAACCGCTGCGGTGCTTGCCGATCAGCTTAGCCAACGGGATACTTGGATCTCAATCGGCATCATCGGGATGCTGTTTTTCATTTTCGGCTTTGTCTCCTGGGTCAATGCCATCCTGATTCCTTACTTCAAAATCGCCTTTACGCTAAGTAATTTCGATTCCTACCTCGTCGCTTTTGCCTTTTATATTTCCTATCTGGTCATGTCTGTCCCCTCTTCCTATCTGCTCAAAGCGGTGGGATTTAAAAAAGGCATGATGTTCGGATTCTTCGTCATGGCACTTGGAGCCTTCATTTTTGTGCCGGCGGCTATGAGCAGAACTTATGAAATTTTCCTGCTCGGTTTATTCACTTTGGGAACAGGTTTGGCTGTCCTACAGACTGCCGCCAATCCCTATGTGACCGTTTTGGGCCCAAAAGAAAATGCGGCACAACGCATCAGCGTGATGGGGATTTTCAACAAAGGAGCCGGAATTTTGGCACCGATTCTTTTTGCCGCAGTGATCCTGAGGGTAGGAGACAACGAACTTTTCCAACAGTTGGACACCATGAGTCCAGCTGCAAAAGATGCCGCCTTGGATGAGTTGATCCGAAGGGTGATTTTGCCATATACCGTAGTCGGTATCGTGCTCTTGGCCTTGGGGATTTTTGTGCGGTTTTCTCCTTTGCCAGAGATTGACACCGAACATGAAACAGCCGAAGTGGCAGAGGCCAACTCCGGAAAATCCTCCATTCTTCAGTTTCCACATTTGATGTTGGGAGCTTTTGGGATTTTCCTGCATGTCGGGACTCAAGTGATTGCGATTGATACGGTGATCGCTTATGCCGATTCTTTTGGAATAGGTTTGATGGAGGCCAAAGTATTTCCATCCTATACGCTGGCTTTTACGATTTTGGGCTATCTGATCGGGATTTCACTGATCCCCAAGTTCATTTCCCAGGTGAATATTTTGCGTATCTGTACACTTTTGGGGACACTTTTTACCCTGATGATCATTTTCACCTCAGGTCAGGTGACACTCATGGGCATCACTTCTGATGTTTCCATTTGGTTTGTTGTCCTTCTGGGTTTAGCCAATTCCCTGGTTTGGGCGGGAATTTGGCCTTTGGCATTGGATGGCTTGGGCAGATTCACCAAACTTGGCGCTTCGATTATGATCATGGGGCTTTGCGGCAATGCCATCATGCCTTTGATTTATGGTTATCTGGCCGATCTGTACAATGTCCGATTGGCCTATTGGGTGCTTTTCCCCTGCTATCTCTACTTGGTCTATTATGCTGTTTATGGGCATAAAGTTAGAAAATGGGCCTTCTCCTCATGAAAATCCAAGGCAACTCATACCGTGACAGCTCCGGGATAGAGATTTCTTTTTCAGAAGGAATCATCGACAGCATCTCCGAAACCCAATCTTCAATTGACAAAGACCTATTCCTCGGACCGGGATTTACAGACATTCAGGTCAATGGCTATGGAGGAATCGATTACAATGAGATTCAATCAGATCCGATGAATTTAGCCGGGATTTCCAGGCTCTTGTACCAAGAAGGCGTTACCACACATTTTCCGACGATCATTACCAACGATCCCGGGCAGATCAGCAAGTTAATCCATCAGATTGTTTCTCTTCGGAAAGGGGATGAGTTGTCTCGGATGAGCATCGAAGGATTGCATATCGAGGGCCCCTTCATATCTCCTGTAGATGGCCCTAGAGGAGCGCATCCCAAAGAATTTGTACGTGCGCCGGACTGGAGTTTGGTGCAGAAGTGGCAAAATGAATCAAAAGGTTTGATCAAAATGATCACCCTATCACCCGAATGGGAAAATGCCAATTCATTCATCGAGCGCTGCGTGGATTATGGTATTCTGGTGTCTATTGGCCATACGAATGCCACTCACCAACAAATCTTGGATGCTGTCAGTGCCGGGGCAAGGTTGTCTACCCATCTTGGCAATGGCATGCATCCGATACTTGCACGCCATCCAAATTACCTTTGGTCTCAGCTTTCGCAGGACCTTTTGGGAGCTTCGATAATTGCAGATGGATTTCATCTTCCGGCAGAAGTGATTCAGGTTTTTCAGAAGGTAAAAAACGAAAAGCTCCTATTGGTCAGCGACTCAGTTTCTCTGGCAGGAATGCCTGCAGGGGATTATAACCTTCATATTGGGGGAGAAGTGACCTTGACTTCGGAAGGCAAGCTACACCTCACATCCAATTCCTCGATCCTTGCCGGATCAGCATCCAACATCCGCAACGGGGTTTCATTTCTGGTAAAAAACAAGCTCGCCTTACTTCCCGAAGCTTGGGAAATGGCCTCAGTTCGTCCGGAAAAGATTTTGAATCCAGGTCATAAAATTTTCGAAGAAGGAGCGATTGCCGATTTGATCCTTTGCAGAATGAGTGAAAATGGTGAGCTTCAAGTTATTAAAACCATCAAACACGGGAGGGAAGTCTATTCCGCCTGATTATACCAGTACCCTAAAACTACTTATCTATGAAGAAGGACGTCAATCGAAGGAATTTCATCAAAACCGTGGCAACCGGTTCGCTTGGTTTGGGCGTGATGAGTTCCGCACATTCTTTCAATATTCTGTCAAAATATCCGGTTGAGGACAAGGTTCGCGTGGCAATCATGGGTGTGAATGGTCGGGGTTCTCAGCATATTCAGGCTTTTGCAAAAGTACCGAATGCAGAAATTTCGCACATCTGTGATGTAGACTCCAGAGCTGTAAGCAATGGTTTAGCCGTCGCTGAAAAATCCGGAGTCACCAACAAACCACAGGGCATTGCCGATTTCCGAAGGGCTTTGGACGATAAAAGCGTAGATGCGATTTCCATCGCTTTACCGGACCATTGGCACACTCCGATGGCTTTGATGGCGCTGAAAGCGGGAAAACACGTTTATGTGGAGAAGCCTGGAAGCCACAATCCTGCGGAAGGGGAATTGCTTTCCAAGGCAACATCTGCCTATGGAAAAATAGTCCAAATGGGCAATCAGCGTCGTAGTTGGCCCAGAGTGCAGGAAGCGATCGCCGAACTACATGGCGGTGTGATCGGCAAAGCTTATTATGCTCGGGCTTGGTACACCAACAACCGCCAATCGATTGGTTACGGAAAAACAGCCGCCGTTCCCGAGTGGCTGGACTTCGAACTCTGGCAGGGCCCTGCACCCAGAGCAGCATTCAAAGACAATCTGATTCATTACAATTGGCATTGGTTCTGGAACTGGGGAACCGGTGAAATCGTCAATAACGGCGTCCATTTCCTTGATTTGGCTCGATGGGGATTGAATGTGGATTATGCGAAAAAAGCCTATTCAAGCGGTGGACGCTATCATTTCAAAGACGATTGGCAAACACCAGATACACAGACTGCCTCTTTTGATTTCGCAGAGGGAAAAAGTATTCTCTGGGAAGGCAGAAGCTGCAACCGCAGAGGAATCAACGAAATGGGTTCGGGAGTTTCTTTCCATGGGGAAAATGGAACACTTGAATTGCTCGACAATTCCTACAAAATCTATGATAACGCAAACAAGCTTTTGAAAAGCGCCGACCCAACAAGCAACACCGTGGTAGATCAGCGAGGCGCTGGATTTGACATGGATATTGCTCATTTCACCAATTTCACCAATGCCATAACCAAAGGGGAGAAGCAGATTTCACCGTATCAGGAAATCGTAAAAAGTGTCATGCTTTGCCATTTGGGCAATATTTCTTACCGGACAGGCAGAGCCTTGGAACTCGACCAATCCAATGGCAGAATTCTTAATGAAAAGGCAGCAATGAAGCTTTGGAGCAGGGAATATGAAAAGGGTTGGGAACCAAAAATCTGAGGAAATGGAAATCCTGCTTAAAGAACCTTCCAAACGGTTGATATCCATCGATGCACTTCGGGGTTTCGACATGCTGATGATTTGCGGTGCGGATGCATTTTTCCGAAGTTTCGAAGGCAAAACTTCTTGGGCTTGGCTGGATGGACTGGCTCTTCAGTTTGAGCATCCGGAGTGGATCGGATTTACTTTTTACGATTTCATTTTTCCGCTTTTCCTGTTTGTCGCGGGTATTTCAATTCCTTTTTCTTTGGGAAAATTGATGGATACCAATGCCCCAAAAGGTCAGATTTATAGAAAAGCATTTTGGAGAATGATGATCCTGATTGGTCTCGGTATGCTTGACAAAAATGCGCCTTTTCCATTCTTCGATTGGGAACAAATACGCTTGGGAAGTGTCCTTGGGCGGATCGGAATTGCGGGTTTCGTCACCGTAGTGCTATTTTTGAATTTCAACACAAGGAAGCGGCTAATCATTACCGGGGGGATTTTGCTACTCTATTACGCTGCCATATTTCTTATCCCCGTACCGGGTTTTGGGGCGGCAGACTTGAGTTTTGAGGGAAATTTGGTGGGTTGGTTTGACCGCACTTTTCTTCCCGGAAGATTGCTTCAGGGCCAATTTGATGAACTCGGAATTTTAACCACATTTCCAGCCATCTGCCTCACCATTTTGGGATGTTTTGCAGGGGAAATTTTGAGAAAATCCGGTTTAAATGATATTCAAAAACTCAAGCAACTTTTGGTAACGGGCTTGATTTGCATAGCAATCGCGCTGGTGTGGAACCTTCATTTTCCGATATTCAAGCGGATGTGGACGAGTTCCTTTATTATGCTTACTTCAGGAATGGCGTTTCTTTCGATGGCTTTATTTTACTGGATGATCGATATTCTGAAATTCCAAAAGTGGGCATTCTTCTTTGTGGTGGTTGGGATGAACAGTTTGACGATTTACATGATCTACCGCTTTGTGAATTTCAGGTATACTTCAAGGCTTTTGTTTGAGGGTTTGTATCGACCCTTGGGCGAAAATTGGTTTCCGGTTATGGAAAGTTTGGGAGCATTGTTGTTGGTGTGGTTGTTCTTATATTTTCTTTATCGGAAGAAGATTTTCTTTAAGGTTTGATCAGTCCACAGTCGATAGACCATAGTCCAAAGCACCATTACTAGACTTCAAGCTATCTTATCGTGATTCAGCTTGGAGACGGCGGGCATTCGTAGACGTTCTCTTCACCTATTCCTAACTTCTTAAAGATATCGAATTTCAAGTTAAACCTTAACCTCAGGCTGTATCCAAGGTGATGTTACCAACATTATTTTTTTATTCGTCTATCAATCAATTTTTTGTATATGACAAAAGTAAAAGTATTATCCAACGGGAATCTATAAGCACCTTTTGCTTTCATCAAAAATGCGGCAATTGCTGTCATTTCCCACCCGTCATATTCATCTGCACCCCATTTACGTTTTGTTAATTGTTCAATATTATTTTCGTTGCCAAATTTTTTAACGATTTCTATATCCGTTCTAATTTTTTCTTCAACATGGGGATTTGCCCAACTCCATAACCATGTATTGCTTATTTTGGAAATACTCCCCACTTCTTCATATTCTATTTGCACAATTTCTTCTTCACTAGTTGGATTTGAAAAAGTTAGAATACCAGTTTCCTGATCATAAAACCAGTTTTCATACTGATGTATTCCATATTCTTTAACTACAATTTCTTGTTGTTCTTTTAAATATTTGTATGCCTTTTTACTACGAGATTCAAATTCAAGTGTTCTAATTGGAGTTTTCAAATCTTCTGGATGCATACCTTTGAATTTCAATAGAGTTCGTGAATATTGCTGTTAACAAAAATATTGAATAATTACCAGTTAAAAATTTTAATTACTTATGAAATCCTCCCGTCGTTCATTTATAAAGAAAACCACCGCTATAGGTGCTGCCGCAAGTCTCAGTTCTTTACCCTTTTCCCTCTTGGGAAAAACTCAAAATAACCCCATAAAAATCGGAATTATTGGGTTGGACACGTCCCATTCTCCTGCATTTACCAAACTGTTTAACGCTGAAAATCCCAAGCCCGAATTGGCAGGTTTTCGGGTTGTGGCAGCCTATCCCTATGGGAGCAAAACAATCCAATCCAGTATGGATCGCATCCCGGGCTACATTGAACAGGTCAAAGAACTCGGTGTTGAAATTGTGGATTCCATCGAAACCCTAGTTCAAAAGGTGGATGTGGTGCTATTGGAAACCAATGATGGAAAACCTCATCTGGAGCAAGCTCGGGCTGTATTTAAAGCCAAAAAGCCTGTATTTATCGACAAACCTGTGGCGGGATCTTTTTCCGACGCTTTGAAAATTTATAAGGAAGCCGAGGCGGCCGGGGTTCCTATGTTTTCTTCTTCCTCTTTGAGGTATCAAAAGAATGTCCATGCCGTTCGTCACGAAAACAAAATCGGTAAAGTTTTGGCCTGCGACGCATTCAGCCCGGCAACTTTGGAACCCAGTCATCCTGACTTGTTCTGGTATGGGATTCATGGAGTAGAAATTCTCTTTACTGCCATGGGGCCGGGCTGCGAATCGGTAACCCGTTTTTCAACTCCAGATTCCGAGCTTGTAGTTGGAACCTGGAAAGATGGAAGAATTGGGACATTTCGAGGAATGCGAAGCGGAAAACATGACTATGGAGGAACAGCTTTCGGTACAGATGGAAACCTGTTTTTTGGGCCGTTTGAAGGGTATGAACCTTTAGCTATTCAGATCGCAGACTTTTTTCGAACTAAAAAGTCACCAATCGATCCTCAAGAGACGCTTGAAATTTATGCATTTATGGAAGCTGCGGATGAGAGTAAGAGACGGGGAGGGGTAAAGGTAAGATTAGATTCGATTTTGTTAAGTTGAGTTCGTTCATGGAAGAGAAAAATATAACAAAATGATTTGAGTCCAAATCATTTTGTTATATTTTTTGATTTGATATCAAATCAATTTATTCTTATTTTTGATATGATTTGAAATCAATGAGATGGATGAACTATTGAACTATCAGGCCATTTTGGCAAAAAACAGTCCAAAAAAATGGCATAGATACCTTTACTCCCAAATTCCTGTCAATGAAAGATTAATTGGAATAAAGGGACTTCGGGGAGTTGGTAAAAGTACTCTCTTATTGCAACTTTTGTCTGAGAAGTTAAGTCAAGGGTCAAGAGCACTTTATGTGACGGTTGAACATCCCTATTTTTATAGAAGCAGTCTTTTCGATATGGCTTCAACTTGGTACAGCTATGGAGGCAGGTACCTTTTTATTGATGAAATCCACAAATATCCAAATTGGTCGAGAGAATTGAAGCTTATTTATGATGGATTCCCAGATCTGGATGTGGTTTTCACAAGTTCTTCTGCACTGGATTTATATAGAGGAGAGTCTGATTTAAGTAGAAGATTATTTGTAGCCGTTCTCCATGGGCTTTCCTTTAGAGAATACCTTTCAATTAATGGCTACTTTTCATTTGCTAAGATCGAAATTGAGGACGTTTTAAATCGGTCTATGGAAATCACTCAATCAATATTTGAAAATCTAAAACATCCAATTCTTCCATTATTTAAAGACTATCTTAAATCAGGGTATTTTCCAATGACACTTGAGTTTAGCAGCGATCAAATATCACAACGTTTGATAAGGATCATCAATACTGTATTAGAAAGTGACCTTTCCCAAATTCAAGGTTTTAGCGCTGATAATTTGATCAAAATAAAGCAATTGCTAGGGGCAATCGCTGAAAGTGTGCCATTTGAACCCAACATATCCAAAATTGCAGAAAAGATGCATTTAGGAAGACAAACCGTAAATCTCTACCTTAAAAATCTTGAAGATGCTAAAATCCTGCAATTACTATATGAGAAAACCAAAGGGATTAGTTTACTTCAAAAGCCAGGAAAAATTTATTTTGAAAATTCCAACTTCCTTTTTTCATTTCAAGGTACTCCGTCTTTGGGTACAATTCGCGAAACTTTCTTTCTTAATCAAATCAAAAATGCAGGTCATTTGGTAGGATTGGCAAAAAAAGGTGATTTTATAGTTAATGAGAATTTAACCTTTGAAGTCGGCGGAAAAAATAAGGATAACTCCCAAATCAAAGGAATTGAAAAAGGGTATTTGGCTTTGGATGAATTAGAAATTGGATTTGGACAAAAAATTCCACTCTGGTTATTTGGTTTTTTGTATTGAGATGTTAGCCAAAAAGTCACTTTCTTAGTGAAATTTTATAAGATATATGCCAAAACTGAAAGTAAAAATACTGGTTGGTTTAGTCCTCCTTTTTTTGTCAACTCACCTAGCTGGTATTGCCCAGCAAAAATTCACCCGAGCCGACACTTTGCGTGGAAGTATCACTCCCGAACGCGCATGGTGGGACCTGAATCATTATCATTTGGCAGTGGAGATTTTCCCAGAATCAAAATCCATAAAAGGCTCAAATACAATTCGATACCGAGTCCTATCCGAACAGCAAGTTTTACAGATTGACCTTCAAGAGCCACTTAAGATTACCTCCATTCTTCAAGAAGGAGAGAAGTTGGATTTCCAGCGAGAAGGTGCAGTGCACTGGGTAAGGTTGAAGAAAAAGCAGGTTCCCGGAAGCTTTGAAGAGCTGATCGTCAACTACGAGGGACAGCCCAAAGAAGCTATTCGACCGCCTTGGGATGGAGGGATCACTTGGCAAAAAGACAGCAATGGGAAGCATTTTATTGCTTCATCCAATCAAGGCATCGGTTCAAGCATTTGGTGGCCACTCAAAGATCATCCGGCCGATGAAGTGGACAGCCTGATGATTAGCGTGACGCTACCGGAAGGATTGATGGACGTCTCGAATGGCAGATTGGTAGGTATCGATCTAGGTAATGGAAAAAACACCTACCATTGGTCAGTCGTGAATCCAATCAATGACTACGGGGTAAATATCAACATTGGGGATTACGTGCATTTTGGAGAGAAGTACGCCGGAGAAAAAGGCACTTTGGACATGGATTATTTTGTGCTGCTCGAAAATCTGGAGAAAGCAAAAGTGCATTTTCAGGACGCAAGAAGAATGATGGAGGCTTTTGAACATTGGTTTGGGCCGTATCCATTCTATGAAGATGGGTTCAAACTGGTCGATGCACCCTATTTGGGTATGGAGCATCAGAGTTCGGTCACCTATGGCAATGGCTATCAAATGGGCTATCGGGGCCGGGATTTGAGTGGTACAGGTTGGGGGCTGAAATTTGACTTTATCATCATCCATGAAGCTGGACATGAATGGTTTGCCAATAACATTACTTACAAAGATGTGGCAGATATGTGGATACACGAGAGTTTTACCAACTATTCGGAAAGTCTCTTTTTGGATTTTCACTATGGGAAAGAAGCGGGGCAGGAATATGTCCGCGGCACCCGAATGAATATTGCCAATGACCGTCCGATTATCGGAACTTACGGCCTCAATCAGCGGGGTTCGGGCGATATGTACTACAAAGGAGGAAACCTGCTCAATATGCTCCGTGAAATTCTGAATGATGACGAAAAGTGGAGACAGGTTCTTCGTGGCCTGAATCAGGAATTTTATCACCAAACCGTCACGACGCAGCAAGTGGAAGGATTTATTTCTAAGGCCTTTGGTACGGATCTCAAACCGATTTTTGACCAATATTTGAGAGATTTTCGCATTCCGGTTTTGGAATACTATTATTCAGATAATCAGACGCTTAATTATCGTTGGATATCCTGCCTTCCTAATTTCACCATGCCTGTGGATATAGAAATCGGAGGAGAAAAGATAAGAATCCAACCTAAAACAGCCTGGTCAGAAATGAAAGTGAAAAATCAGGGAGAGGTAAAAGTGGATCCGGATTATTATGTCGGTCTAGTAAGAATGCGATAAGCCATAAAAACAAGTACATGGATGGGTAATATCCCCATCTATTTTACTTTTATTTCCAACAAAAACTGACCTCCAATGAATCATAAAACCCTCCTAGCTTTACTTGCTTTGGCAGCTTGCACTTCCAAATCTCCAACAGCAGAGACCGAAGAGCGCCTGTTTGTCGATGTTGCAGGAATTGATTCCAACATCAAGCCCGGCGACAATTTCTTTATGCATGTCAACGGCAAATGGTACGATACTGCTAGGATAGCCGACGATCAGGTTGGGGTGGGGTCTTATTCGTTCTTGAATATTCCGCAGCGGCAGCTTTTGGAAAACATACTCGAAGAAGTATCAGCACAAACTCATCCAAAAGGAAGTAATGAACAGAAAGTAGGGGACTTCTATGCCTCCGGCATGGCCACAGAAGTGATCAATGCGCACGGATACGAACCGGTTCAGCCGATCCTGAATGAAATAGATGCAATTAAAGATCTTTTCGGTTTGATGAGTTTTGTTACGACTCAGATCAGTCGCGGAAACAATTCTATCATCGGAATGAACGTTTCTCCGGATCAGGAAAATAGCAGCATCAATATCCTGCATTTCAGTCAATCCGGCTTGGGTTTGCCGGATCGGGATTACTACTTCAAAACTGACTCAGCTACCCTGGGAATACAAAAAGCCTATAAAACCTACATTGCCACACTTTTTGAACTGACAGGGTCAAATCAAGCAGATGCTCAAAAAAGTGCTGAGAAGGTTTATGGAATAGAAAAGTCGCTGGCAGAATCCCATAAAACACGCATCGAGCGGAGAGTGGTCAAAGAGAATTACAATAAGATGGCTGTCGCTGAATTGGATTCAAAAATGCCAAGAATTGCCTGGAGTAAGATGCTAAATCAACTGAATCTCAAAGCAGATTCCGTAGATGTGCGCCAACCTGCGTACTACGCCAAACTGAATTCGATGCTAAATTCTGTCAATCTGGCCGAATGGAAAACATATTTAAAAGCAAGTTCCTTAGTGACCTATGCGAGTGTATTGAGCGAACCGTTCGAAGCGGCTAGCTTTGAGTATGAAAAAGTCCTGCTAGGCCAATCCAAACAACTGACCCGTGCGCAGCAGATGGTCAGCAAAGTAGACCGTCAATTGGGTTTTGCATTAGGGCAACTGTATGTGAAGCGGTATTTCAACGAGGATGCCAAAAAGCGGATTTCGGAACTGGTGGACAACTTCCAAAAAGCCTTCGAAACCCGCATCAAACAATTGGACTGGATGAGCGACAGCACCAAAATCAAGGCAATCGAGAAACTCTACGCCATCAAAAAGAAAGTGGGATATCCCGATGTCTGGAGGACATACGATGCGGTAACTATAGATCGGGACACCTATTTTGAAAATGTGGTGGCTCTGATGGAAAACGACTATCAGTATCAAGCGGCAAAGCTCAACAAAGTGCCAAACAAGGACGAGTGGGGGACTACGCCTTCCACGGTGACGGCTTACTACAACCCTTCCCTGAATGAGATTGTATTTCCGGCTGGCATCCTGCAATTTCCGTATTTCGACCTGTATGCCGACGATGCGATCAATTATGGAGGCATAGGCATGGTCATCGGGCACGAACTGACGCATGCCTTTGATGATCAGGGAGCGCAATATGATAAAGACGGCAATGTGAAAAATTGGTGGACGGATGCTGATTTCGCGAAGTTCAAAGCCAAAACCCAGCAACTGATCGAGCGATACGACTCCTTCACCGTGCTGGACAGCGTACCGGTAAAAGGCGCCATGACGATCGGTGAGAATACCGCAGACAATGGCGCGCTCTACATCGCCTATGAAGCCTTCAAACTCACCAAGCAAGGCCAAGACAGCACCAAAATCGATGGATTGACACCGGATCAACGATTTTGTTATTCTATTGCCCGAATCTGGCGAGTAAAAACAAGGGACGAGTACATGCGAAACTATGTGAATACCAATTCCCATTCACCGGCCATTTGGCGCGTCAATGGACCACTGATGAACTTTGATCCATTTTATACGGCATTTAACGTTCAGCTTGGAGAAAAGAATTACAAGGCAGAAGAGGAGAGGATCAGGATTTGGTAGAACTAGAATTGCAAAATTTGAAGAACTCGTCCGCTGTGGCGGATTGAAAAATTGTGATTCAGACTGTTAACCTTGAAAAAGAATAGAGGCAGCCAAAGTCAAATCAAATTTTTAAAAGAGTTAATCAGATTTATAGTTCAAAAAAGTACAGAATTACGTACATTTATTTGTAACTTATTTGAAATAATTAAGTTAATCTGGTTGGATAAAATCAAGAAAAGATGAAAACTGCCACAATTACAGATTTTAGGACGAATATGAAAGAGCGACTTCAGGAAATTGAAGAAGCACAAGATATCCTGATTCTTACGGGGCCTAAAAAGCGAGATTTCGTGGTGATGTCTTTGGATCAATATAATGCCATGGAGGAAACTGCCCACTTGCTATCCACTCAAGCCAATACCCAAAGACTTCTCGAAAGTATCGCCCAAGATAAAGAAAGTGAAGTCCAGATCCGGGAAATAAAATTGGAGGAATAAATGCAAGTTGCATTTACAGACCACGCTTGGGAAGAGTATTTGTATTGGCAAGAGCAGGATGCCGATGTCCTTGAAAAAATCAGTGAGCTGATCAAGGAAATCAAACGAACTCCTTTCAAAGGAAAAGGTAAGCCGGAACCACTCAAAGGAAATTTAGCGGGATATTGGTCCAGAAGGATTACGGGGGAACATAGATTGGTTTATCGTGTTCAAGGCGCTGGAGAAGATCAAATTCTAAGGATTGTGCAGGCGAGGTTTCATTATTGAAAACCGGTTTGAAGGTTTTAAGCTGCTGTAGGGATTTAGAAATAGATTTTAATGTTATATAATTTATATTATGTTAAATAGAAAATCCCGATCTCCATTCGGGATTCTTTTTTATCTTTCGTGCACTATTCCAGCCCTAACCTCTGCTTTGCCTTAAATGACAAATTGGCTTCCCCGCTTCGGCTTATACTTCGGTCCGATTTCCTTTCTGTTGATTTATTTTTTTGTACAGTCTGCAGGATTGAATCCTGCAGCGCAGGCTATGCTGGGTTTGGCCTGCTGGATGGCAATCTGGTGGATCACCGAAGCTATACCCATTGCTGCCACCGCAATTTTGCCCTTGATCCTTATGCCGCTGCTCGGAATTCTCAATATCGAATCCATCTCGGATAATTACATGCACCCTACAGTACTCCTATATATGGGAGGATTTCTGTTGGCTACAGGAATTGAAAAATGGAATCTTCATCGCCGGATTGCGCTGAACATCATCAACCTGATGGGAACAGATTTACGACGGATTGTACTTGGGTTTATTCTTGCCACAGGATTTCTATCCATGTGGATTTCCAATTCCGCCACTGCCCTGATGATGTTGCCGATTGGTTTGGCTGTAGTCAATCAGTTTAAAACCCAACTGGGACCCGAAAATGAAGGAATTGCTTCCAATCTCGGAAAGAATATCATGCTGGGAATTGCGTATTCGGCATCGATTGGTGGAATGGCGACTTTGATCGGAACCCCTACCAATGCCATTATGGCTGCGGTAATTAAAGAACTTTACAACTATTCCATTGGGTTTAATGAATGGATGCTTTTTGGTTTTCCATTTGCAGCTTTCCTTTTAATTAATTGCTGGTTGTATTTGGTCAAAACAGCCAATCCCCTACCTAAAAAACTAAATCTTGACGACATAAAATCCGTAATTGCCAATCAACTAAAGGCCTTGGGAAAAATGAGTTTTGAAGAAAAAGTGGTCTTGATTGTCTTTGGATTGGTTTGTTTTTCCTGGATAACGCGAAGCTTTATTTTGGCCAAAATTTTCCCTCAAATCGATGATACAATAATTGTCTTGATCGGTGTGGTGTTACTTTTTATCCTTCCCTCCGCTCAGAAAAATGTTCGGATTCTGGACTGGAAAACTGCCGAGAAGATCCCCTGGGGGGTTTTGATTCTTTTTGGTGGTGGTTTGGCTTTAGCCGAAGGCTTCAAAGAAACAGGCTTGGCTGAATGGATTGGCGGAGGTTTTACCACCATTGACGGAATTGGTTTTATCGTATTGCTACTTATAGTTGTCGCCTCGGTCAATTTCCTCACCGAGGTCACTTCTAATGTCGCTACTGCTTCGATGCTGCTTCCAATATTGGCTTCTGTTGCGCTCAAGCTTGATTTGCATCCTTTTGGACTGATGGTTGGGGCCACTTTGGCTGCAAGTTGCGCATTTATGCTACCAGTAGCCACTCCTCCCAATGCGGTGGTTTTCGGCTCGGGTTACCTTCAGATGAAGGATATGGTTAAAGCTGGATTCCGTCTCAATTTGGTGTCCATCGTGGTCATCACGCTTATGGTCTACTTTATCCTTCCGTTGTTGTGGGGAATCGACCTAGAGCACTATCCATTTTGATTTCTGATTTCGGATATGTGATTTTGGATTTTTTCTTCAAATATGGGTACTAAAATATTTTTAGTCTCCGGAGATAATAATCCTAAATATTGATTCACCTGAGCATTTCGGTGTTTCAGGTTTTGCGGAGTCGAAACCGGACTTCGACTCCGCTCAGTCTGACACAACCTCTTTCCAGTTTGATCGAAGATACCTGGTCAAAATTTCTAAATTCAAATTTCTAATCTTCTTTCCTTTCCACCCCTAAAACTACCTATTTCGTCACATTTTTTTGATAAGCTTTGAAAGCTGCGCTAATCTTGGTTTAAGTTTTAAACAGTCTGAAAACTGAACCAACTATTGAAAACCCCTAGGCTAAAAGTGGAGCGAAAAACAGTCTTTTATTTTATTATAGCTGCGGGGCTTTTCTATAATCTGTTTTTGGCTTTTTCGGATCCGGAGCCTCATGAAGAGCGGCAATTGACCAAACAAGAAATTTCCAACTCTCCCAATCTTAATTAATCTTTACTTTACCAGCTATGCAGTCCAAAAGCTTAGATTTCCGACAAGTCGAATGGTGGATCGTCACCACAGCGGTTTTGACCGCCTTCCTTTTTGTCCTCTTTGGTTACCGTCCTCAATTCTACAATGATTCCGGAATGGCAATTTTCCAATTTGCCAGCAGACTGCTGATTTTGGCTGCACTCTATTCCGCTTTCCATTTGATTCACATGGTCCTGATTCCAAAGTATCAAACAGATTCCAACAAGTGGCCATCCGTCCTTTGGATAGTTTTTACAGGCATCGCCTCCTTTGGGATCATCGCTATTTTTGGATTCAATTCAGATCTGATCAAGGCACCATTTCCTGCATTCTATTTGGGAGTAATTGTCCTTTATGTCTGCTATCTGTTGGCAGCTCACATTTTAAATCAAGCACTCACTCCTCCAAAAGTCCGGGATTTTCAGCTTTACAACCTTTTCCGATTAATTTTAAGTTACCTATTTACCTTATTTAGCCTAATTCAACTTGAGCCTATCGTTAACAATGGGCCTGCAATTATCTTTTCAGTTTTTATCCCAATTATTTTCATTGCGAGTCTTTTCAACTTCTATTTGGTCTATGGGAAACGAAAAAAGGGGCAAATCAAGCAATCCAGGTGGTATAATTGGGGTTTGATGGCCATCATTTTAATTGGTGCTCTCATTATATCAGTAGAGAGCAATCATGAGGAAATATTTGTAATTGGCGGCTTGGGAACTGTAGCTTTCATCCAATTGATCTTTTTTCCTTTGACTTCCCTCCTTTTCAAAAAGTACGACTCATACATTGGTCAAATCTCTACCCTTTCTTACCAAGTCAATCAGGGTGAAGCAGGAATGGATTTCCTCCGCTCCCAGATCAACCCTCACTTTCTCTTTAATGCATTGAACACGCTCTATGCAAGTTCGCTGATGGAAAATGCAGAAAAAACTTCTGATGGAATCCAGAAACTCGGCGATATGATGCGCTTTATGCTTCATGAAAATCAGCTGCCCCGAATTCCGCTCTCCAGAGAAATCAACTACCTTAGAAACTACCTCGATCTGCAGATGCTTCGTTTCGGTTCGCAGGATAATTTGGACATTGACATTCAAATCAATGAAAATCAATGTACCGGAGAGATCGCTCCTATGCTATTGATTCCTTTTGTCGAAAATGCCTTCAAACACGGCATATCTGCCAAAGAAAAATCCTGGATCAAGCTTAACTTGAGGTGCATTGCAGGGTCTGTTCATTTGGATTTGGTCAACAGTACTCATCCCGAGAAACCGGCCTCCGAAAAATCACGCGAGGAGTCTGGGATCGGTTTGGAAAACGTCAAAAGCAGACTTCAGCTCGTGTATCCGGATCGGCACAACCTTAATATTGTATCTAACGACACCGATTTCTTTGTTCATCTTTCCATTCAATTGAATTAACACATGATATCGGCTATCGCCATCGACGATGAATCCTACGCTTTGGAAGTGGTCAAATCTCACGCTTCCAAAGTGCCTTTTCTGGAGCTCAAAGCCACATTTACCAATCCGGTTCAGGGACTTGAATATCTGAAAAACGAATCCATTCAACTGGTATTTCTTGATATCAATATGCCGGACATCTCAGGGGTTGACTTGGCTGTTCTCCTTCCAAAAGAAACCGTGGTGATTTTTACAACCGCTTATTCAGATTATGCGGTAAAAGGCTTCGAGCTTGATGCCCTGGACTATTTGTTAAAGCCTTTTAATCTCAGTCGTTTTCTGAAAGCCTGCCAAAAAGCCCAGGAATGGATCGAACTTCAACCGAAAAATGAACCTTCCTTCCTTTTTGTCAAAACCAGCGATGGTCAGATTCGTGTCGATTTTTCGGATTTACTGTATTGCGAGGCTCAGGGAAATTACGTGACCTTTCAGCTGTTAGACCAAAAGATTATGAGTCGGATGACACTTTCTGAAACGGAAAAACTTTTGCCGGTATCCTTTATCCGAACTCATAGATCGTTTTTGGTTAATAAAAATCAGATCACTAAAGTCGAAAAACATCAACTTCATCTGAATGGATTTGTGGTTCCGATAAGTTTGTCTTACATCGATCAGGTTTTGGAATTATTAAAAACCTGAATTGATCCTACGCGATCACAAATGTTTTATAAAACTCTTTCCTGTATTGCACAGGGGTCATTTTGATCCGTTCTTTAAAGAGTTTGTTGAAATTGGACAAAGTAAAAAACCCGCATTCATAAGAGATCTCGCTGATATTCAAATCAGATTCATGCAGTAGTTTGCAGGCATGAGAAATTCGAACATCAGTCAAAAAATCGGAAAATGATTTATTTACTCTTGATTTGAAGAATCTGCTGAATGCAGACACCGAAAGATTGGAAATTTGGGCAGCTTCTTCCAAACTGACTTTCGACTGGAAATTGTGCATGACATATTCATACACCTGACCCATTCGATCCTTTTCGGATTCTTTGTTGGTATTTACATAAGCCGCATCGGTAATCAATTTGCAATCCGGTGAATCAGCTATTGTCTGTAGGATTTTGAGCAAACTGATAAGACTATTCACTCCTTTTAAATCGAGCAGCTCGATCATCATATTTTTAACCAAATGATTCGTGTTTCCGGTAATCTCAATTCCTCTCACTGATTTTTTGAGCATATTGGATAAGCCTTCGAATTCCTCCAACTGAAAAACTGAATTGTTAAGAAAATTATCCGGAAAGTAAACCACAATGCCATGTGTGCCCAGATTATTCTCAGGAATGTGATAAGCCTTATCATTTTTCCAAAGGTGAGGGAGATCAGGTCCGGTAAGTACCATATCCCCTTCCCGAAAAGTCTGCATATGATCTCCAATAAACCGGGTACCACTCCCCTTCAATGCAACGAACAATTGATATTCTGAATGAAAATGCCAATTTACATCAAAAAATGGAGCGATCAACTCTTTAACTACAAATGCTTTACCCTCTGGGATACGGGATTTTTGAAGTGGTTTTTTCACTGATTTTTGCTCTTTTTTTTCAAATATAAAATTCAAATTGAAAAAAAACAGTCACTATTCAAGTAAAAACAGTAAGGAATTCTGAGCCAAATTGAGGAATATTAGCATCTAAATACCAGTAAGCCCAAAGCATGACCAATTTAAAAAATTGGAGAAGCTCTTATCTTCTCCTTCTCATCGCACTCACCCTCATTATTTCCTGCGGGAAAAAGGAAAATTTCCTTTCCATGACTGATCCAAGACGGGTGGAAATCCTCGTCCTAGGCCATGAAAGTGAACATCACAACTCCGAAAAACTGATGATGTATCTTGGAATTCCCCTTTTCCAAAAAGGAATCAACCTCACCTACACTACAGATCTTAATGATCTCAACAAGGTGACCTTAAATAATTATGACGGGCTAATGATCTATGCCAACCATGAAAAGATCAGTCCTGAACAGGAAAAAGCGCTTAAAGACTATGTTCAAAGCGGTAAGGCACTAATACCGATCCATTCGGCTTCCTTCTGTTTCCAAAACTCTGACTGGTACATCGGTGCGGTTGGAGGTCAGTTTAGTACCCATGGAACAGGAGATTTTACCGTGGACATTATTGATAGTGCACATCCGGTGATGGCTGGCTTGGAGGAGTTTGAAACTTGGGATGAAACCTACGTTCATACCAAAGTCAATCCGGATATGCATGTCCTGATGGAAAGGGTCGAAGGCGGCAAAAAAGAACCTTACACTTGGGTAAGGAATGAAGGCAAAGGGCGTGTGTTCTATACGGCTTACGGCCATAATGAGAAGACATGGGGAAAAAAGGGCTTCCAGGACTTGGTGGCAAACGGTATTCTTTGGGCTGTTGGAGATAAGGTGAATGAACTTTTGGCCAAATATGAAATTCCAACACCTGAATTTCAGGATGCCGAAATCCCAAATTATGAAAAACGGGATCCCGCCCCACGCTATCAGCTTCCTTTGACACCTGAGCAAAGTATGAAGCTGATTCAGGTTCCTGTTGGGTTTGAATTGCAGCTTTTCGCTGCCGAACCGATGATCATCAATCCGATGGCAATGGCATGGGACGAAAGAGGCAGACTCTATGTCATCGAAACAGTGGATTATCCTAATGAAGTCCGAAAAGAGGGTGGCAATGACAAAATCAAAATCCTGGAAGATACCAATGGAGACGGCAAGGCTGATAAAGTTACTGTCTTTGCAGATAATCTGAATATTCCGACATCCATCATGGCTGTCAATGGCGGCATCGTAATCTCCATGGCACCTGATTTTGTATTCTTAAAAGATACCGATGGCGATGATGTTGCCGATGTCAGAGAAGTATTGATGACTGGTTGGGGCAAAAGCGATACCCATGCAGGACCTTCCAATTTGAAGTATGGTTTTGACAATAAAATCTGGGGAGTCTTGGGTTATTCCGGCTTCAATGGAGAAGTAAGTGGAGTAAGACATCAATTTGGTCAGGGTGTTTATCGATTTGATCCTAGCGGTAATAATCTCGAATACCTGGGAAATACTTCCAACAATACTTGGGGATTGGGTTTCACCGAAGACTTTGAAACATTTATTTCTACAGCAAACGGTCAGCACAGTGTGTATTTTTCCATGGCAAATAACTACCTAAAGCGACCGGTCTTTCAGGGATCTGCCAATACAGTTCATGGCATCGACTCGCATTATGATATGCCTCATCTTACGCCTTTCCTAAGACAGGTCGATTGGCATGGAAGCTATACCGCTGCTGCAGGACATAATTTCTACACGGCAAGGAGCTTTCCTAAAAACTATTGGAACAAAATCGCCTTTGTGGCAGAGCCAACAGGACGGGTGCTCCACAATGCGATCATCAATCCGGAAGGATCTGGATTTAAAGAAAAAAATGGATTTAATATTTTGGCGAGTTCCGACGAGTGGTTCTCCCCTGTTCATGCCGAGGTTGGACCTGACGGAGCGCTTTGGGTTGCAGATTGGTACAACTTTATCATCCAGCATAACCCTACTCCAAGAGGATTCGAAAACGGTGACGGTAATGCTTACATCAATCCCCTACGTGACAGCAAGCACGGACGTATTTATCGCATGGCATACAAAGGAGGAGATGATTCAGAGACTTTTGACCTGAAAGATGCCAGTTCCAAAAAGCTAATCTCTGCCTTGAAAAGCGAGAACATGTTTTGGAGATTGACCGCGCAGCGTTTGATTGTAGAGACAAAAAATAAAGAGGTCCTTCAAGACCTGTATAAAATTATCGGAGATCAAAGTGTGGATGCAGTGGGGCTTAACGGTCCTGCAATCAATGCCCTTTGGACCTTGCATGGTTTGGGTGAATTGAATGGGACAAACAGGGAAGCGGAGCAAGTGGTAGAAAAAGCACTTCGACACCCCTCCGGTGCGGTAAGGAAAAATGCACTTCGCGTGATCCCTCGTACTGAGGCTTCGCTGAAAGCTATCATGGCTTCCAATCTCCTGAACGATTCGGATTTACATGCGCGGAAATATGCATTCCTGACTTTGTCAGAAATGCCTTTCAATGAAGGTGCTGCCAAAGAATTGATCAAGGCAGCCGATGTTCCTGATAATGGAACCGATGCGTATTTGCCTCAGGCGATATTTGCAGCGGTTTTGGCACACCCAACCGAATTTGCAAAGCGAGACAGCAAGACAGCTCTGCAGTCCGGTGACATTGCCGAATTGTCCTTGGCTGACCGAATCAGTAGAAGCTTGGTTGCGGAGCAATATCCATTGGATTCCAGAAACTCTATCCTTTTTCCACCTGATGTGGCTGGAAAGGAAATTGCAATTCGAATGATTGCATCCAAAGGCAACAATCCACTGGACGGGATTTTGGTAGCACATGGAAATGGTACCAATGGTTACAGCTTATATATCTATGAAGACAAACTTCACTTTGCAGTAGCTCAGGATGAAAAACTCACGATCATCAGTTCTAAAAAAGGCCTTCCTGAAGAGCAATTCATCATTGATGCAACCCTTGTGGAAGATGGAAGTATGACATTGATGATCAATGGGGAGGAAATCGGAAAAGCTAAAACCAAAGGACTTTTCGCCGCAGAACTTACTCCTAGACGAGTTCGTGTCGGTCAAAATGACTCAAGAAATCAAGTTGGAAAATATGAAGGGGGCTGGATGTTCTCTGGTAGAATTAGCAACAAATCAACCCTAGCACTGAAAAAACCAGGTTCTGATATTCAAATGATGGCTGACGCTGGAGGTGCTACCACCGCGGCAAATGGTACAACTCTGATCAAATTGGGAGTAATCCCCCATGAGATGAAATTCACCTTGGCCACATTCACGGTGAAGGCTGGTTCTCAGGTTACGATAGACTTCGAAAATCCTGATTTCATGCAGCATAACTTGGTCATTGGACAAAAAGGATCCATGGAGACCATCGGTGAAGCTGCGGATGCTTTGGCCCGTGATCCAAAAGGTGCCGAACAAAATTACGTCCCTAAGATTCCTCAAGTAATAGCTGCTACCCTATTGGTTGATCCAGAAGGTCGTGAATCAATCGTATTCACTGCCCCAACCGAACCGGGAGACTATCCATTTGTCTGTACAGTACCGGGCCACTGGAGAATTATGAATGGAATCATGAAAGTAGAATAGGCATGGCGTTGAATGTAACATTTGCAGTCAGCACCTGGCTATGGACTTCGCCTTTCAACAAGGAAACCGTCAAGCTTTTTCCAAAAATCAAAAGCTACGGATACGATGCAGTGGAGATTCCTGTGGAAGATCCCGCTTTAATTGACATTGATTGGGTAAAGAAAGCACTTGCGGATAATGGGCTCAGCCCTGTTATCTGCGGCGCTTTCGGTACCAGCCGGGATTTGACCAATGAAGATCCGGCATTTCATCAAACCTGCTTCGATTACCTCGATTCCTGTTTTGAAATTGCTTCTGAATTGGGAGCAGGTTTTGTGGCCGGACCGATGTATTCGGCGGTAGGAAAAGCCCGTTTGGTCTCAGCCGAACAAAAAAAAATCGAATGGAATCGCGCTGTCACCAACCTCCGGAAAGTCTGCCATCGTGCAGGTGAATTTGGATTGGAGATCGCAATAGAAACCCTAAACCGATTTGAAACTGACCTGATCAACACCTCCGAAGAGTTGATGCAATTGATCACAGATATCAATGAACCTCAGGCTAAGGCAATATTGGATGGATTTCACATGAATATTGAGGAACCGAGTATCGAGCATGCGATTAAAACTGTCGGAGATAAACTGATTCATGTCCAAGTCTCTGAAAATTACCGAGGCACACCGGGAACAGGCCAAACCAACTGGGCTGCCTGGAAGCGAGGCTTGGAAGCAATCAACTACCAAGGGGTAATTTCTGTCGAAAGCTTTACTCCCGATGTGAAAGAACTGGCGGGTGCGGTATGCATCTGGAAACCATTGGTTCCATCTCAGGACGGCTTTGCCAAAGAAGGACTGGAATTTTTGAGGAAGTGGGCAGCGGAATAGGAAATAAAAAGTACGAAGTACGAAATACGAGATCCTCGCATCCGTCATCGGACTTCGGACGTTTTAACTTCCAAACTTGCTTACCTCCTAACCTCCATACTATTATAAAAACCAAAAACACTAAATACCCATGAGTCAAAAACAAATCAACATCGCCATCATTGGACTGGGATTTGGAGCCGAATTTATTCCGATTTACCAAAAGCATCCCTTGGCCAATATGTATGGAATTTGCCAGCGGAATAAAGAAAAGGCAGAAGAAATCGGAAAAGCATTTGGAATCGAAAAGGTGTATACCGACTACGATGAATTACTTAAAGACCCCAATGTCGATGCAGTTCACATCAATACGCCAATCCAAAATCACGCTGAGCAATCCTTAAAAGCCCTTCGTGCTGGCAAGCATGTCGCCTGTACCGTACCCATGGCTACCACCGTCGAGGAGTGCCGTGCGATCGTCGAAGAAACCGAGCGTACCGGTTTGACATACATGATGATGGAAACGGTGATTTACAGCCGCGAATTCCTCTTTGTAAAAGAAATGTATGAGAAAGGCGAGCTGGGTAAAATTCAATTTCTTAGAGCTTCTCATCAGCAGGAAATGGCAGGATGGCCAGGCTATTGGGAAGGGCTCCCCCCGATGCACTATGCCACCCACTGTGTAGGACCGGTTTTGGCCTTGCCAAAAGGACAGGCAGAATACGTTTCCTGTTTAGGGTCAGGAAGAATTGATGAAAATCTTATTCCAAAGTACGGTTCTCCTTTTGCGATCGAGACTTGTCACATCAAGCTTAAAGATTCCGATTTGGCGGCTGAGGTTACGAGATCTTTATTTAACACGGCAAGGCAGTATCGGGAAAGCTTTGATGTGTATGGCTCTAAAAAGTCATTTGAGTGGACACTGATCGAGCACGAAGATTCTGTAATCCATACCGGAGAAAGTCCGGAGAAAGTCAAAATCCCGGATTATGCACATTTACTTCCTAAAGAGATCGCTTCTTTTACAACTCAGGGTGTATATGACGGTGACGACAATCAGCATTTGTCTTTTATTCAAGGATCCGGCCATGGAGGTTCTCATCCACATCTTGTAAATGAATTTCTCAATGCCCTGATTGAGAAAAGAGCCCCATATCCGGATGCCAGGCAATCCGCCAATATTACCTGTGTGGGTATTTTGGCTCATGAATCTGCCATGGAGGGCGGAAAAATCAAGTACCTCCCCGACTTTACAATCAACAAATAACAAACAGAAAAGGCAGCTGCGAGGCTGCTTTTTTCATTTTGTGGAGTTTTTAATCGCGAACATGAAGAAAAGCCAAGGTTTTTAGCCTTCGGCTGGTTCAAGTCTTCAGACTTGGACCTTCTATGCTGCAGTCTTCGGACTGCTTTCCTTTCGATTTCAAGCGGCAGTCTGAAGACTGATTTAGGTAAGCACAAGTCAAAAGACTTGCGCTAAATGTTTACTTATTTTCAAAACCTCGGGTAGTCTAAGATCAAAAAATAAAAATCCGTGAATTTCTCTGCGTGAATCTGTGGGAAATAAAAATCTGCGCGAATCAGCTATTTTTTCTGCGGGAGATAATAAAATGGCCCTATAAAAACAGAGACCTTCGAGGTTCTGGAAAACCTCAAAGGTCTAGGTCTTGATACTAAAATCTAGCTACTTGATACTATCACTTCACGCGTTTTCCTTCAGCGTTAAACATATCCATCAAAGAACCTCTAGATACATCCTCATCCTTTTTCACCAAACTAAGGTAAACATCATAGCCGGTGATGTTAAAGTAGGCAACCAAATTGTCGCCTGTAATTGAGACAGAAGTCATTTCCTTTTCTGTACCGGAAGCATCTTCAATGAAATACCCTTTGGTCTTGCCATCTGCGGTCTCAAAGCGCATCGGGATAGTAGCAGTACCCTGAGGCGTGTCAAATACAGTCACTTCCCATTTTCCCTCATAGTATTCAGGAGAAGGTGTGGTAAAGCTGGAAAGCGCAAAAGTGGCCGATAGTGTGATCAATAGGCCAAGGGTGTTGAATAGTAATTTTCTCATATACGAAAGAAGTTAAAATGAAGAACAAAATGTAGAAAAAAATAACCAGAAGCGATACTATAAAGGAAATATTAAAGGGTAAAATATGATGTATAACGGTAATAATACCCCCTGTGAGTTTAGCAGACGATACCAAGTCAAAGGTCAATACATCTCCATGAGTTCGAGTTTACCAAGGAGTAAGATGCGCATCAATAAATTCGTCGAAAGGATTACTTCTTGATTTTGCGGAAGGTTCCAAAAATTTATTAGGTGAAAAATGGTCGGAGTAGCCTTACTTTGAAATTGACAAAAAAGCAAAAAGGGAAACATTTCTGTTTCCCTTTTTTGAGCCCCTTGCCGGGATCGAACCAGCGACCTACTGATTACAAGTCAGTTGCTCTACCAGCTGAGCTAAAGAGGCTTACTTTTTTTTATTGTGGTGCAAATATAGGCCTTCACATGATTTGCTCCAAACTCATCTCCTAAGAATTTTCTATCTCTCAGAGTTTGAGCGGGAAAAATTTAGAATTCTTTTAGAATAGTCAATTTCTTCTTCAACTTATCTACTTCCTCTTCGGCTTTTTGAATCTTTATATCAAACTGATCTTTAAGCTTATCTGCTGTTTTTGATGCCGCAAAGTATTCCAAATTGTTTTTCCAAAGAGTGATGCTGTTTTCCAAATCGGAAATCTGCTTGCGAATTCCGTGTTCTTTTCTGTTTAACGTTTTTATTGAATTTGGATCTGTCTGAATTCGATTCAGATTTAATCTGAACAAGAAGTCATCGTGATCAGATCCGCTAGGATCCAGCTTTTCCAAATATTTATCAACGGCTTCCTTTAATTGAGCCTGTATTTCTTTGATATTTTTCCGAGGAACGAAACCTGTTTCGTTGAATTCAGAAACCCAGGTAGAAAGTGTTTCTTCCTGGAAATCTGTACCGGCAACTGCATCCAGAATTTGCTTGATGATATCCTGCTTCTTTTTGAGATTCTCTTCAAATTCAGAATTCGCCTTCTTGTTGGAGTTTCTTCGATTGTCAAAGAAAGCATCACAGGCAGCTTTGAATTTTTTGTAAAGGCCATCTCTGTTTTTCTCCGGAGTCGGACCCAACTTTTTCCATTCCTGCTGCAGCTTCACCAGTTGATTTGCTGTGTTTTGCCAATCTTTATTATCCTTCAAGGCATCAGCCTGTGCAATAAGTTCTTCGGCTTTCTTCTGATTGGTAGCTCTGATTTCATCCAGTTCTTTGAAAAACAAATTCTTGTTGTGAAAGAAATGCTTGAATGCAGCCCAAAACGCTTTGTTGATTTCCTTACCGGCTTCTTTGGTAACGGGTCCGATTTTTTCCCAAGCTTTTTGAATTTCGAGAATTTCCTTGGTTTTGGTATTCCAATCTTTAATTCGGTCTGCTTTGAAATCAGCGAATGTTACCAATTTGGCAATCAGTACTTCTTTTTCGGTTTGATTTTGCTTGAAGACTTCTTTTTGTCCTTCAAAGAAATCTTTTCTCCGATCGTAGACTGCATCAGATGCCGCTTTAAAACGTTGCCAAAGATTTTCTTGTTCTTCTCTAGGTACAGGACCTATGTGCTTAAATTCCTCGTGGAGTTCATTAAGCATACGAATGGCATCTTTAAGATCTTTTACCTCTTTGAGGGAATCAGCCTTTTCACAAAGTTCAGTTTTACTTTCAAGATTCTTCTTACGATCAAGTTCCTTCAACTCAAAATAGATGCTACGGTTGTCGTAGAATCTGTCCATCAATGCATTAAAACTTGCCCAGAGATTTCTGTTTTGGGCAGTTGGAACCGGTCCTATCGTCTTCCATTCTTCCTGAATGGATTTGATTGTCCCCATGCTGAGTGTAGTTTCTTCCCCATCGACGAGGTCACGAAGCCTATTCAGCAATTCAGTCTTGGCGCTAAGATTCTTTTCTTTTTGTCTTTCGGCTTCTTTTCTCAGCGAATTCAACTGATAACGGAAGTCATTGAAGACTTTTAAAAATTCCCGCTCCTCTTCATGTTGACGGTATTCAAAGTCATCCACATCCCCACCTTCGGCTTTAAACTTATTCAGTGCTTCTTCTTTGTCTTTTCCGGTTAACTCGTCAAAAGCAGACTTGATTTCGTGTGCAATTTTGTCAAGTTTGAGAATCGGAATATTCTGGATTTTATCTTTAAGTAACTTTAAAAGCTGAATTTTGGTCAATCCGGAGAGTTCAACGGGGTCATTCGAATGATCTTCCTCCTCTTCACTTTCTGAGGTTTCGGTACCGGGAGATTCTTTTTGATCTATTTCATCTGTGACTTCTACTTCCTCAGAGCTGACGGCTTCTTCTTTTTGTTCCTCAGAAGCAATTGAAGCTTTTTTCTCCGAAGAATCATCCGTCACGGTGGTGTTTTCAGCATTATCTACAGCAATCGGCTCTGATTCAATCTCAACAGAGTCTTGAGGATTATCTAGAATAGGTTCAACCTCAGCGGCTGGCAGTTCCATTTCGATGTTGTCTTTGGCTTCAGCAGATTGGGTTTCAATGTTAGATTCAGCTTCTACGGAAACAGTATCTTCCAGTACAATTTCTTCCTTGGCTTCAGCGGCATCCACTTCTGATTGCTTAACTTGATCTTCTTTATCGATACCCTTTGCTTCATCCAAAGAAGCTTGAGTCACCTTGTCTTTATCAGACAATTCGTTACTTTTCTCAGTCATAAAAACACTACTATTTCGAGGCAATATGGGCAAAAGTAGGCATTTTGCCTAATTTAATCTTGGATCCAGAGGATAATTTGCCATAACCTTAAACTCACCACCCATGTTTTTTAAGACTACTCTCCATAGCTCATCGGGCGTATTTTTAAGGACATTTGGATCAATTTTATTGTCATAAATTATCCATGTATTCTCGCTAAGTTCGTCGGAAAGTTGACCAGAGCCCCAACCACTGTATCCAATAAAAAATCGAACTGAATCAGAGGCCATAGAACCTATTTTCAAATTTTCCACCAATCCTTCAAAATCTCCTCCCCACCATAGTCCTTCTCCTATTGAAATACTTCCTTCTAGTTTCTTTTCACCGAAATAGATAAAGTGCAAGGTATTTTGCTCTACCGGTCCACCCACGAAAATTTCAGATTCCAAGAAAGATAACTCCTCAACTAACTCGCTCAAATTCAAAATTGATGGTTTGTTCAAAACCAAACCAAAACTTCCTTCCGAATTATGTTCACAAAGTAATACAACAGAGCGTACGAAGTTTTCATCCTGCAAAAAGGGTTCTGAGATTAAAAGGTTACCAGCCTGTGGGATTTTAGAAGGATCGTTTGTCATTTGTTCATCTTTCCTTTTCAGTGAAAAATATAGGCTTAAATTTTAAAAAACCAATGGCTGTGGTACTTTTATCAAGTAATTTAAAATTCTTTTCAAAAGCCAAATGAAGCTATCCGATATACGCAACGAATACACAATCAAATCTCTGGATTTCAATGATGTAAGTTTTGACCCCTTTAATCAGTTCAGAGTTTGGTTGGATGAGGCTATTGATTCGGAAGTTCCTGAAGTTAATGCCATGTGTCTCTCCACGCTCGGATTAAATGGATTTCCCAATGCCAGAATAGTACTCTTGAAAGAAATGGATTATGGATTTGTCTTTTTCACAAATTATAAAAGTGAAAAAGGACAGGAAATTGAAGCCAATCCAAAAGCATCAATAACATTTTTTTGGTCCGAATTGGAACGACAAGTTAGAATTATGGGATTGATTGAAAAAGTAAGTGAAAAAGAATCCGATGAATATTTTCTTTCCCGTCCTAAAGGATCACAAATTGGAGCTTGGACATCGCCTCAAAGTGCTACGATTGCGGATCGGAATGAATTAAATAGCCGTCTTGAGGAAATGGAAAAGCGATTTTCCAGTGAACCGCTCACCCGACCTGATTTTTGGGGAGGATATCGTCTGGTACCAATTAAGATTGAATTTTGGCAGGGAAGACCAAGCCGACTACATGATAGAATCTGTTATGATAAACAGTCAGACGGTTCCTGGAAAATTTCAAGACTAGCACCCTAATCACTTAAGATCAAAAAGATTACTTACGCCTATAAATCTTTCTACAGTAAATCCTTCGCCGTATTTGGTCAGAATTCGATGGCCTAATTCCCTTGCCCGGGATTCGATAAATGGAAGAAACTCAGGAGATGAGATAAAACTTGAAGGTTCTTGGCTACACGGATCATAAAATTGTGATTTAAACGCCATGATACTGGCAATTTTGATTTCCCAAAATTCAGATACATCAACAATAAAATCAGGTTGGATGTAATTATTCTGAATATAGTGGTACACAAACTTAGGTCTCCAAGGGTCTTGAGGCTGCTCTTCCAGACTTGTTTCTAGTTTTCGCAAGCCACTCATAAAACAGGCGTGAGTAGCCAAAGAAGCCCCTTTTCCATGATCCGGATGGCGATCGGTCACAGCATTTGCCAAAACTATTTCCGGTTGATACTTTCGGATTATTTTTATCAGTTCATGCTGGTGTTTTGTGTCGTCTTTGAAATATATATCCTCGAATCCCAAATTTTCCCGTGCAGAAAGCCCGAGGATTTTAGCGGCTTCTTCAGCTTCCTGAATTCGGGTTTCCGGAGTTCCTCTTGTCCCCATTTCACCACGGGTGAGGTCTACAATCCCCACCTTTAAACCTTTGGCTACATGTGCAGCAATCGTACCTGCGCATCCCAATTCAGCATCATCAGGATGTGCTGCAAGAACCAAAATATCAAGTTTTGTCATATTTCCGCAAGTTATTTGACCCGCAAATTTTGGCCTACACGCAATACAGTTCTTGTGCTAATGCTATTTAATCGCGTCAATTGAGTCACTGTCACACCATATTTTCTACTGATAGAGCCGAGGGTATCCCCTCTTTTTACTTTATGATAAGCGGCAGTTCTTGCTTGAACCGCCTGTCCAAAAAGTTCTTTTGACACAAATAAATCCTGAACTGAAATTGTGTTGCTTTCAAAATCATATACTCGTTCAGGGTCAAACGGGACACCTTTATACCTCAATTCGTAGTGCAAATGCGGTCCAGTACTTCGCCCTGTCGATCCACCCCTTCCCAATAAATCGCCGGCTTTCATTTCGTCTCCAACTTCGGCTACATGTTTTGACAAATGTCCATAGACAGTTTCAAGACCGTTTTTGTGTCGAACCACATAAAAATACCCATACCCATACCGATCATATGATTTGACACGGACAATACCATCAAAAGCTGAATAAACCGGATCACCTGTGTCCAAATCCAAATCTGTACCATAATGCATTCTTCTCCAACGATAGCCATATTTGGAGTTGATGATGGTTTTTTCAAGCGGCATTTTCCAATCCAAACCATACCTTGGATCGTATAGTCTCAGACTTAGACTATCCGTGAAGTTCCGGATATCAAAATTATAGATATCTACTTTTTGGCTATCCCAATTTGAAAAATATTCAAAAGCGGTCACCCAGATACTGTCGATCTGAATTTGTTCGGAAACCCGGATCATTTGATTAGTAGGAGACCAAGACATCGCATATCGATCTTCACTTATTATTGATTGAATCCGGGCGAGGTTCACATCAAATTGAAAAATCATGGAATCAGTCTGAGAAGCTAAAGTTCGCAGGTATGATCCTTGGTCAAATTGCCTCAGTTCGATATTTTTTCGTTCTTGGGCAGTTGCTGGAGTTGTGGTAGTGTTTCTCTTGATAATCTTAGGAAAAACTTGAGCATTGGCTTCAAAGAAACCAATGCTCAAGAGTATTCCCAGAATTACTTTTAGACTAAAGTTACTCATCAATTAAATTTAAGATTCTATTGTGAAGCAAGGTAGCGCTCTGCATCCAATGCAGCCATGCAACCTGTTCCTGCTGCAGTAACGGCCTGTCTGTAAACGTGATCCTGCGCATCACCACATGCAAATACACCTTCCACATTTGTCTTGGTACTTCCCGGAATTGTTTTGATATATCCTGAAGAATCCATGTGAATAAATTCTTTGAAAATTCCGGTATTGGGCTCGTGTCCAATAGCAACAAAGAAGCCAGAAATTGGTATTTCGCGCTTTTCTCCTGTTTTATTGTTCATGACTCTTACACCAGAGACCTCTTCTTCCCCCAAGATCTCATCAGTCTCAGTGTTCCAAAGAATTTCAATTTTTGGATTATTGATGACTCTCTTTTGCATGATCTGAGAGGCCCTCATTTCGTCTCTTCTCACAATCATGTAAACTTTAGAACAAATGTTGGATAAATAAGACGCCTCTTCACAGGCCGTATCTCCTGCGCCAACAATTGCAACTTCCTGACCTTTAAAGAAGAACCCATCACATACAGCACAGGCTGATACCCCTTTTCCATTCAGCCTGGATTCACTTTCTATCCCAAGCCACTTAGCTGAAGCACCTGTGGAAATAATGACTGTGTCGGCATGAATGGTAATTTGATCATCGACAGTAACTTCACGGGGTGTAGTTTTAAAATCGACTTTTGTCACCATTCCATAACGCACCGAAGTGCCAAATCTTTCAGCTTGCTTCCTGAAATCTTCCATCATTTCCGGCCCCATTACTCCGGCTGGATAGCCCGGATAATTTTCTACATCATTGGTAATTGTAAGCTGTCCTCCCGGTTGAGGTCCAGTATACAAGATCGGTGATAATCCTGCACGGGCAGCATAAATTGCGGCTGTGTAGCCGGCGGGCCCTGATCCTATGATCATTACTTTGGCCCGTTCAATTTCTTGATTCATCTCTTGATTGCTTAAATCGTTTAAATTTTGTCATTTCTGAATATCAAACAAAACACGGGGAAGTTAAAATTCCCAAAGTGAAAGATTGTGACTTATACTCAGTCAAATAATTTTCCCCAATGGAATCGAAAAAAAAAGGGGCCTAAGCCCCTTTTGATAATTTATCCCAGATAAGGTTTAAGCGTCTTACTCCTTGAAGTATGACGAAGCCTTCGAATGGCTTTTTCTTTTATCTGTCTTACTCTTTCACGAGTTAAATTAAACTTTTCACCGATTTCTTCCAGCGTCATTGCGTGTTCGCCATTCAGACCAAAGTAAAGCGTGATAACATCGGCCTCTCTTTGAGTAAGGGTGGAGAGTGCCCGCTGTACTTCTTTACGAAGCGAATCAGTCATCAAACCATCATCCGGCTTCTCATCTCCATCATTTTCCAAAACATCAAGGAGACTGTTTTCTTCCCCCTGTACAAATGGAGCATCCATAGAAACATGACGTCCGGAGATCTTCATGGTATCAACAACCTCTGAAGCAGACACTTCGAGTACCTCCGCTAATTCTTCCGGAGAAGGTTCACGCTCAAACTTTTGCTCCAATTCGCTAAAGGTTTTGGAGATTTTGTTTAGAGATCCCACCCTGTTCAATGGCAGACGAACGATTCTTGATTGCTCGGCCAATGCCTGCAAAATAGACTGTCTGATCCACCAAACTGCGTAGCTTATGAACTTAAAACCTCTGGTTTCGTCAAATCGCTGAGCAGCTTTGATTAGACCTAGGTTGCCCTCATTGATCAAATCTCCGAGAGAAAGACCTTGATTTTGGTATTGTTTGGCAACAGACACCACAAAACGAAGGTTTGCCTTTGTCAATTTTTCGAGCGCAAGTTGATCGCCTTCACGAATTCTTTTTGCCAAAACTACCTCTTCATCTGCTGTCAACAGATCAACCTTTCCAATTTCCTGCAAGTATTTATCCAGGGATTGGGATTCTCTGTTGGTAATCTGTTTGCTAATTTTTAGCTGCCTCATTCAATATAGAATTTGAGAAATAAATTTTTAATGTTTTAAAATAGTCAATTGTTGATCAAGCATGACCTCAAGAAACAGGTTTTTCTGGCTTTGGTAAAAGAACCTTTCTTGAAAGCTTAAATTTGCCTGTTTTTTTATCAACGTCGATCAATTTGACCATAATCTCCTCACCGGGTTCAAGTACACCTTCCATACTTTCCAAACGTTCCCACTTCACCTCAGAGATATGGAGTAAACCATCTTTGCCAGGCATAAATTCCACAAAGGCACCGAAAGGCTGAATATTTTTTACTTTTCCGGTGTAGGTCTCGCCTATTTCAGGTTGGGCTACTATCGCTTTAATTCTTCTGATAGCCGCATCCATATTAGACTGATTAGCAGAGAATACATTGATCTTACCTTGATTGTCGATTTCTTCAATGATGATTGTGGTCGACGTGTCTTTTTGGATTTCCTGGATTACTTTTCCTCCGGGTCCAATAACCGCACCAATCAATTCCTTTGGAATCCACATCATAAATGAACGTGGAGTATGTGGCTTCAAATCAGCTTTTGGAGCTGCAAGCGTTTTGGTGATTTCATCAAGAATATGAAGACGTCCTTCTTTTGCCTGATATAAAGCTTCCTTCAAAACCGAATAATCCAATCCTTCTACCTTAAGGTCCATCTGGCATGCAGTAATTCCTTTTGCTGTGCCTGTGACTTTAAAATCCATGTCACCCAAGTGATCTTCGTCTCCCAGGATGTCAGAAAGAATGGCATACTTTCCGGTTTTTGCGTCGGAAATCATTCCCATCGCAATTCCTGTAACAGGTGCTTTGATAGGAATACCAGCATCCATCAAGGCCAAAGAGCCTGCACAGACTGTTGCCATGGAAGAAGAACCATTTGATTCCAAAATATCCGAAACGATTCGGATGGTGTATGGATTCTCATTATCTGCTGGAAGAACTTTTTTCAAAGCTCTCATCGCAAGATTTCCATGTCCTACTTCCCGTCTTCCTGGGCCTCTGTTGATTTTAACTTCGCCCGTAGAGAAGCCTGGGAAATTATAGTGAAGGTAAAATTTATTGTAACCAGAAATCATCGCGCCATCTACCATCTGCTCGTCCATCTTGGTACCAAGCGTACAAGTGGTAATAGACTGTGTTTCACCCCTGGTAAAAATAGCCGATCCATGTGCCGATGGTAGATAATCCACTACTGACCAAATAGGTCTGATTTCATTTAAGGCTCTACCATCTAATCTCTTTTTGGTTTCAAGAGTTAAATTACGAGCAGCTTCCTTGTGAATTTTATGAAAATATGGACCGATCAAGCTGGTCTCGAAACCATGATCTTCACCTAATCCATTAACAAATTCTTCTTTTATCTTTTTAACAAGATCAGAACGCTCTGACTTATTTGCGATTTGCTTAGAAACCGACTCAAAAAGTTTTCCATAGCACTCAGACTTCATTTTGTCAAAAAGCGCAGGATCAGATTTTTCGTGGTTATATACTCGCTTCACTTCTTTACCCACTGCTTTGGTCAATTCCATTTGAACATCGCAATGTCTTTTAATTTCCTCATGAGCATATTGAAGTGCTTCCACCATCTCGTCTTCGGAGATTTCGTTTGCTTCACCTTCTACCATAAGGATGTAATCCTTCGAACCGGCAACTATAAATTCCATGGTGGATTTTTCGAGTTGCGCAGGAGTTGGATTCAGGATCAAGGCTCCATCAAGCTTTGCTACTCGAACTTCTGATATAGGTCCGTTGAATGGAATGTCTGAAACAGCCAAAGCTGCAGATGCAGCTAATCCAGCCAAGCAATCAGGCAAAACGTTCTCGTCTGCTGACATTAATGTTATGGACACATTGGTATCTGCATGATAATCATCCGGAAAAATCGGACGAATTGCGCGATCTACAATTCGGCTAATTAAAATCTCGTAATCAGAAAGTCTACCCTCTCTTTTCAAAAATCCTCCCGGGATTTTTCCCGAAGCCGCAAACTTCTCTTGGTAATCAACTGACATAGGTAAAAAGTCGACTCCTTCACCAGCTTCTTTTTTTGATACAACTGTAGCCAAAATCATGGCTTTACCCATTCGCACGACTACTGCACCATCTGCTTGTTTGGCAAGTGCTCCTGTTTCAATAGTGATTTCTCTGCCATCCTGTAAGTGGATGGTCTTTGTAATTAAATTTGGTAACATAAATGGTTGTTTGTGTAGTTTCTTCGGTTTGAAAAATTTCTGCCTCTAGCTTAAAAAAGAAAAAAGTAAGGTTTTCATTTTGAAAACCTTACTAATGGGTTATTTTCTAATTCCGAGCTCAGCAATTATAGATCTGTAACGCTCGATTTCTTTCTTATGGAGGTAATCCAGTAGGCTTCTTCTCTTGCCTACCAGCTTCAACAAACCCAATCTCGTAGAGTGATCCTTTTTATTTGACTTTAAATGCTCAGTCAAATGTTGGATTCTGTGGGTGAAGAGGGCAATCTGTGATTCAGGAGATCCTGTATCGTTTGCAGATTTTAACCGTCCATGATTTTGAAACAACTCTTGTTTTTTCTCTGGTGTTAAATACATGTTTAGCTAAATTAATTAAAACAGTCACAAATGTAAGACTATTATTTCAAAAAGTAAATATTCAATTGGACTTTGCTGGGGATTTGTACAAAAACCCTCTAATCCTTTTCCAAATTCCCGAATAAAAATCTCCTTCAAATAGTCGGGCATCTTTTCTGGCTTGCCTCAAGAAAAACAAGCCGAAAGGTATCAGGCAAAGATTAGAAAATACTGTACCAAACAGTGAATCCGTCACGCCTTCCTTTGCCCATTTTTCTCCCGTAATAGTCAGCATGTAGAACATGATAAAGAAGATAATTGAAATCAAAACAGGCAAACCTAAACCTCCTTTTTTAATAATGGATCCTAATGGAGCCCCTATTAAGAACATGACAAAGCATGCAATTGCCTGCGTATATTTTTGATACCAAGCGATTTCGTATCTTCTGAATTCTCTTTCATGGTTATCGACTTGGGACATTTTGACATTGAAAGTGTTTTTAAGATTTCTGGAGTTATTGAGCGCCATGGTTAAAGCATTTGACATGTACCCTCTCCTGAAGACAACCGAATCAATCAATTCCTTTTCAGTTGCGGTTAGTGGAGTCGTTCTTATTATTTTTTTGGGAGCACCTATTCCCAGTGTATCTACGGTTGTAATCAGCGTTGATTGCTGCGATGAAGAATCATTTACTGTCAAATTTCGGCCGCGCTTTCTTTTAAAGATTGTATCCAATCTTTGGTTTTCGGAGGTCGTAGCCACATTGATTTTCAATTCTCGATTAGAAAGCGTGTCAATTACTTTAAAATCTGAAGGTGAAGATTTAATATTATCAAGAGAGTCCCTCACCTTTTTTTCCTGCTCAATTATCACTCTTCGAGCCTCATCATCCTTGATTTTTCGTTCTTTAATAAACTCAGGAGGAGTAAGTTTTCGATTTCTTGTAAAAAAAGGATAAATACTTTCTGCAGTTTGATAGTTCTGAAATTTAAGATCATTGATCAAGGAGTAAATTGAATCCAGGCCATCTTTAATTTGCGCTATATTTTTAATGGCTCTATTCGTGGACCAAAGATCCTCTGGAGTTCTGCTGAGCTGGAATGCGTCTAAGTCAAAAACAATTACGTTTTCTTCAAATTTAGTTCTGGAAAATTCAACCGGAGCTTCATTAATGCCTCTTGTCGCCCGAGCTTCCTTGTAATTATGACCTTGGTATAGAGTCAGCTTGAGGTAACTGTCATTGAAAAAGGTTTCCATCCTGCCTGAATCTGCCAAAGTAACATTCAAATTCCCTTGTTGATCTGCATGATTGTAGATGATAATATCTCTTAATCTGATATCATCTTTTTTTTCATTGACTTTAATACTATATCCTGGAATTCCTGAATAAAATACGCCTTCCTTAATATCCAAAGCGGGCGATTTCATCCGGATATCATATAGCAAACTGAATGTCTTCAGGTTGACTTTCGGTACCAAATAATTATTTGATAAATAAGCAGCAATTGTCAATAAAATAGCAAAGATACCTATAGGTCTCATCGCTCTAATTAGTGAGATTCCGCTGCTTTTGATTGCCGTGAGCTCAAAATGTTCCCCGAGGTTTCCAAATGTCATCAAACTGGAAAGTAAGACGGCCAAAGGCAGAGCCATAGGCGAAATACTGATCACAAAATATCCAATCAGTTCTACATATATCCAAAATCCCAAACCCTTGCCAAAAATCTCATCGAAATATTTGAGCATGTTGACAATGAGTAAGATAAAGTCAACGACCAAAAAAGTGAGTAAAAATGGGCCCAAAAAGGACCCGAGAATTAGCTTATCGAGTTTTTTCATCCGTAAAGTTCACCTCTGGCAAAGAAACGACATATCGGTACCAGAGTTCAAAGTTGGGAATTAGTATGGAATTTATCCACCTATAATCTCTTTTAACTTCGAAATTAATCCGTCCCAGATCGCTTCTAATTCGTCTTCTTCATAATCATTAGAATAATCAATCACTTTCAAAAAGAGTGACTGTGTCAATTCATTTTCCTCCAATTTGAATTCAATGAATGAATGATTGGTTTCATTTGGGCTTTTTGGATCAAAAAAATCGAATTTGACATGTAGGTTTGATCTCAGCGAAGTCAATTTTGCGTGATGGTCTTCATTATCAAAATTGAAGATAAAATTTCTGTCCTCATCAATCCGGACATCATCCGCAAACCACTCCTCTAATCCACTGGCAGTACTTAAATATTGAAAGACAATTTTTTTGGAAGCATTTATTTGATAATCAGCTACAAACTTATTTTTAACCATGATTAGATATTTTAAAGGTGATTTTTTCACACTTTTTCTCAAAACCGAACTTGCATTTCAGAGCGCAAGACCTCATATTTGCATTCCCTTTTGCAGGGGGAGCAATATGGCTTAATTCGTACGGAAAAAGCCCTGTTTTTTTGAAATTTGATGATGGTTTAATTTAACGATTAATTTCAGAAATCAATATTTAAAAAAAAATAATTAAAATATTTGCGAGTTATCCCGGTGGCTATCGGGAGCAGGATTCATATCCGCTACCCCACGGCGCACAGGCGCGGCGGACGGGAGTTCAAATCTCCTCATAAATTTGAAATGTTGATTTATAAAATTATTAGGCGAGGTAGCTCAGTTGGT